>JAVJQD010000016.1:0-294779 GCA_040218025.1 Hoeflea sp.
GCAACCCCTTGTCACACCCTCTTGTCACAACCCCCGGAAAGCCCTTCAATCCGATCATGCTGCACAAACAACACCCCCTCGTCACACTGGACAATGCCGGCATTCATCGAGCCGGCAGATGGCTGGTGCGCGGCGTGAGCCTTGCGCTTGAACCCGGAGAGATCGTCACTCTGGTCGGCCCCAACGGGTCGGGAAAGTCGACCACCGCGAAAATGACGCTCGGGATTCTCAAGCCGGATGAGGGCGGCGTCCAGCGCCGCTCAGATCTCAAGGTGTCCTATGTGCCGCAGAAGGTGGCCATCGACTGGACGCTGCCGCTGACGGTTCACCGCTTCATGCGCCTGACCGGCCACGTCAGCGTTGGCGAAGCCGAAAGCGCCATGGCATCCACCGGTGTCGCACATCTGGCGAACGCGGAGGTGCGCACCCTGTCCGGCGGCGAGTTCCAGCGGGTGATGCTGGCGCGCGCCGTAGCCAGAAAGCCCGACCTACTGGTGCTCGACGAACCTGTCCAGGGGGTCGATTTTTCGGGAGAAATCGCGCTCTACGACCTGATCAAGCGAATTCGCGACGAAATGCATTGTGGGATCCTGCTGATTTCCCATGATCTGCATGTTGTCATGGCTGCGACCGACCGGGTGATCTGTCTTAATGGCCATGTCTGCTGCTCGGGCACACCAACCATGGTTGCCTCAAGCGCCGAGTACAAGGCGTTGTTCGGCGCCCGCGCAGCATCCACACTGGCGGTCTACAAGCATCATCACGATCATACCCATCTGCCGGACGGGCGCGTCAGGCATGGCGACGGAACGATCACCGATCATTGCCATCCCGGTGACGGTCACCACCATCACCATGGAAGCGAGGACCGGTCCGATGCTTGACGATTTTTTCACCCGCGCACTCCTGGCGGGCATCGGCGTGGCTCTGGTGGCGGGTCCCCTCGGCTGTTTTATCGTCTGGCGCAGGCTCGCCTATTTCGGCGATACGCTTTCGCACGCGGCGCTGCTCGGCGTGGCGCTGGCTTTTCTGCTCGAGATCAATATCACGCTGGCCGTCTTCGCTGTTTCGGCCTTCGTGTCCATTGCGCTGCTGCTGCTGCAGAAACAGGGCACGCTGTCATCGGACGCGCTTCTGGGGCTGCTCGCCCATTCGTCGCTTGCGCTCGGCCTGGTGGCGCTCGCTTTCATGACATGGATCCGCATGGATCTGATGGGCTTTCTTTTCGGCGACATACTGGCGGTTTCCAGAATGGACATTGCCATCATCTGGCTTGGCGGCGCAATTGTGCTCGCGGTCCTTGCCGCCATCTGGCGGCCCTTGTTCGCAGCGACCGTGAACCTGGAGCTCGCCGAAGCCGAAGGCATGAACCCGGAGCGGGTCAACATCATTTTCATGCTCCTTATGGCAGCGGTCATCGCCATTTCCATGAAAATCGTCGGCGTGCTTCTGATCACGGCGATGCTGATCATTCCGGCGGCGACCGCGCGCAGGTTTTCATCGGGGCCCGAACAGATGGCGTTGACGGCGGCGATCGTCGGTGGCGCTGCGGTGGTGGGTGGCCTGTTCGGATCGCTCGAATGGGACACGCCCGCCGGCCCGAGCATTGTGGTGGCGGCCCTGTTCCTGTTCATACTGTCGCTTTTCCCCTTGTTTTCGCGCAGGTCAATCAACACCATCGAAACGGCAAGGCATGAAAGCGAAGCGCAGAAAGGAACCCGGCCATGAATGAGCATGTTCACGGAGCAGTGGATCTGACCAAAAACCAGTCCCTGGTTATGGGCGCCCTGACACGGTCGAAAGAGCCCCTGAGCGCCTACACCATTCTCGATCAGCTTCGCGACAACGGGTTTCGCGCGCCTCTCCAGGTCTATCGCGCGCTCGACAAGCTGGTTGAATTCGGCCTGGTGCACCGTCTCGAAAGCCTCAACGCCTTTGTCGCCTGCCGGCATCCGGGCTGCGACGGCGACGACACCATCACCTTCATGATCTGCGAACGTTGCGGACAGGTGAACGAACTCACCGACAACGCCCTTGCCAAGCGGCTCAAGCTCCTTGCGGAGGACGCCAGCTTCGCGCTGAAGAAGACAACCATCGAACTGCGCGGCATCTGCCGCAGGTGCCAGATCGCATGAAGACTGCCGTTGCACGAACGCGCAAGATCAGGGCCGGTCGACCCTGCTGCGTTCAGGATGGCTAAGCGGATGCTTCTCGGCAGGGTCGAGGTTTGCGTGCTATCGATATGGCTTGCAGGAGCTATCGCTCTCCGCGCATAGTGGCCGTCATGGAAGATGAACCCAGCAATGCGCCCGACAATCCGAGTTTGCGGATCCGTATCCTTTTCGGCGAGGACGCAATGCTTGGTCCGGGCAAGGCAGACCTGCTTGAGCGCATTGGCGAGACTGGATCAATCGCCGCAGCCGGACGGGCCATGTCAATGAGCTACAAACGGGCCTGGATGCTGGTTGAGGAGATGAATTTTGCGTTCCGGGAGCCCTTGGTCGAGTCCACGCGCGGCGGCGCAAGGGGCGGCGGAGCACACCTGACCGCGGCCGGCTCTACGGTGCTCACCCATTACCGCAAGCTGGAGGAAATCACTGCCGAGGCAGGCGCGGCCCGAATTGGCGCGATCCGGTCGATGCTACGGTATCCGTCCGAAGGAAGATAACCCTTGCCAGTCTCAAAGCCTCTTGCGATATGTTCTGCCAACCATATTGGCAGGAGGTCCTCATGATTCATGCGACCGGCGTGTATAGGGTTGCAGCTCTGGCGCTCTGCCTTGCGACCGCCGTTCCATCGAAGGCCGGTTCAGAGGAGATCATCGTATTCGCCGCCGCCAGCCTGACCGGTGCGCTGTCGGAGATCGAGGAAAGGTTTGAGGCCGCCACCGGCCATGATCTGATCGTTTCGCTCGCCGGTTCCTCGGTGCTCGCACGCCAGATCCAGCAGGGCGCGCCCGCGGATATCTTCATTTCGGCCAATCCGGACTGGATGGATGCGCTGCAGAACGACGGCCTGGTGGAAGACGATACGCGCTTCGACCTGCTCCGGAATTCAATCGTGCTGATTGCCAGCGGCGCAAACGCGGCACCTCGCGAGGTCGAGTCCGAACTTGATCTCAGGGCGCTGCTTGGCGAAGGCCGTCTTGCCATGGCGCTCGTCGATTCCGTCCCCGCCGGCATCTATGGAAAGGCGTCGCTCGAGCAGCTCGGACTGTGGGATAGTGTCGAGACGCAAGTGGCCCAAGCCGACAATGTCCGCGCCGCACTGTCCTTTGTGGCTACCGGCGAGGCGCCCTACGGCATCGTCTACGCAACGGATGCGGTCGCGGAGGATAAGGTCAGCGTCGTTGGAACATTTCCGGCCGACAGCCATCCTCCAATCATCTACCCCGCGGCAGATATGGCAAATCGCGACTTCCCGGCAGAGGCGGAATTCCTCAACTACCTGCGCGGTCCAGAAGCACGCGCAGCCTTCGAGCGCCAGGGCTTTGTCGTTTCGGTGCGGCAAGAGTGATGGATTGGCTTGGCCCCGAAGAGTGGAAAGCGGTCGCGCTCTCGCTCAAGGTTTCTTTCTGGGCCACGTTCTTCAGCCTGCCTCTGGGGATCATGACCGCCTATGCCCTTGCACGGTGGACATTTCCGGGAAAGCAGATCCTCAACGGCCTGGTGCATCTGCCGTTGATCCTGCCCCCGGTCGTCACCGGCTATCTGCTGCTGCTTACGTTCGGCACGCGGGGGCCGGTCGGCGGAGCGCTGGCGGAATACGGCATCGTTTTCGCGTTCAGATGGACCGGCGCAGCGCTCGCAGCGGCCATCATGGCCTTTCCCCTCATGGTGAGGGCCATCAGGCTCTCCATCGAGGCGGTGGATCCGAAGCTCGAACAGGCTGCCTCGACAATGGGTGCGCCGCCGCTGTGGGTCTTCGTCACGATCACATTGCCGATGACGCTTCCGGGAATCGTTGCAGGGTCGATCCTGGCCTTTGCCAAGGCCATGGGCGAATTCGGCGCCACGATCACTTTCGTCTCCAACATTCCCGGCCAGACGCGAACAATCCCTTCCGCGATTTACGCTTTCCTGCAAGTCCCCGGCGGTGAGGCTTCGGCCATGAAACTGGTCATCGTCTCGGTCATAGTCGCGATGGGCGCGCTGCTCCTCTCCGAGGTGATCGGACGACGTGTGGCCGCTCGTGTGGGAGGTCGATGATGCTCGAAGTCGCCATCAAACACGCCTTCGGGGGCTTTTCGCTCGATGCAGGCTTTACCGCTCCATCCGGCGTCACGGCGCTGTTCGGCCGATCGGGGTCGGGCAAGACCACGATCATCAATGCCGTCGCGGGCCTGCTCACACCGGATGAGGGACGGATCGCATCGCGGGGAACCGTGATGCTCGACACGCATCACCGCATCAACCTGAAGCCGCACCGGCGCCGCATCGGCTACATCTTTCAGGAAGGGCGATTGTTTCCGCATCTGAGCGTCCGTCAGAACCTTGGCTACGGGGCCTGGTTTGCGCCAACGCCCGCGGGGCGCCAAGACGCGAGCCGGGTCGTTGAGATGCTGGCCATCGGCGATCTGCTCGACCGGCGTCCGGGCGCGCTGTCGGGAGGGGAGAAGCAGCGCGTCGCCATTGGCCGGGCGCTCTTGTCCGCGCCGGAGCTTGTTCTGGCGGATGAGCCGCTTGCCGCGCTGGACGAGGAGCGAAAGGCGGAGATCCTGCCCTATTTCGAAAGGTTGCGCGACGAGATTTCGGTGCCAATTCTTTATGTCAGCCATTCAGCTTCCGAAGTGGCCCGGCTGGCGACAACCGTCGTGGCGCTTGAGGCCGGACGCGTGGTGGCCAAGGGAACGGCGGCAGAGATTCTTGGAGATCCTGCGATCCTGCCGGCCGGAGCGCGCGAGGCTGGAGCGGTGCTGACCGCCCATGTGAAAACGCATCATCCCGACGGACTGACCGAACTGGAAGCCGGCGGGATCGCGCTTTTCCTGCCCACGGTCCACGCAGCACCCGGGAGCAGGCTTCGGATCCGGATCGCCGCCCATGACGTGATGCTCTCGCGGGAAAGGCCTGAAGGCCTGTCGGCGCTCAACATATTGCCCGGCACGGTGCATTCCGTCAGGCCGGGGGACGGACCCGGCGCATTGGTTGCACTCGACACGCCGGCCGGACGGGTACTGGCACGGATCACCCGCCGGTCGGCGCAAACGCTTGCACTCTCAAGCGGCGCTACCGCCCATGCCATCATCAAGACGGTATCGGTCGCAGCGTCGGATGTCGGCGCAGCGGCTGCAACTTGAAGCAGCCGCCCCCGGGCTCCATGCCTCAGACGAGACCGGACTTCGCAAGATCGCGCATCAACGCCCGCGCGCCATAGGTCCAGGGCGCACATTCCGTCGAAAGCCGGACGGTGTTGACCAGCGCCCCGAGCGAGGGTGTGGAAATGGTCACCACATCGCCCAGCTTGTGGGTAAAGCCCTTGCCCGCGCCATCACGATCCTGAACCGGGGCGAACATCGTGCCGAGATACAGCACCAACCCGTCGGGATACTGGTGATGCTTGCCGATGGCCGCTGCGACGAGAGATTCCGGTGTGCGCGAAATCTGACTCATCGAGGAATTGCCGGTCATGACGAATCCGTCTTCGCCTTTGACCTCCAAAGCCACCTCCATATTTTTGACGGAGTCGATCGTGAAGTCCCCGTCGAACAGGCGAATGAAAGGTCCGAGCGCTGCGGAAGCGTTGTTGTCCTTGGCCTTGCCGAGAAGCAGCGCCGAACGGCCCTCCACATCGCGCAGGTTGACGTCGTTGCCGAGGGTTGCGCCAAGAATGTTGCCGCTCGAGGACACGATCAACGCCACCTCCGGCTCCGGATTGTTCCAGGTCGAAACCGGATGCAGGCCGACCTCGGCGCCGTGACCGACGCTGGCCATGGGCTGGCACTTGGTGAAGATCTCGGCATCCGGTCCTATACCGACCTCGAGATACTGGCTCCAGACGCCTTTTTCGATGAGCTTGGCCTTGACTGCCATGGCCGCATCGGAACCCGGCACCAGTTGCGAGAGATCGTCGCCGATCAGGTCGAGCATCTCTCCGCGCAGCCGGTCGGCCTGGCTCGCATCCCCCTTGGCCTGTTCCTCGATGACACGTTCGAGCAGACTGACGACGAAGGTGACGCCGGATGCCTTGACAGCTTGGAGATCGACGGGGGACAGCAGCCTCACGCCTTCAACCGCACCTTCGATCAGCGCATCGAGATCGGCCAGTGCCTCGCCCGGAGCAGACTGCACATAGCCTGCGGGATCCTCCATCTCGCAGATATCGCGGACCGTCGGCGCGGCCTTCGCGGTGATGTCAACTGCCTTCCCGTCGCGCGGCGTGACGATGCGGGGGTGTCCGCCCGTCGAAAGCTGTACACGTCCGAGATAAACACCCTCTTCAAAATTGCTCATTCCAGTCCTCCAGTTCCTCTTGATTTTCCGGATTGCGTCCCTGCCGGTTCATGCGGGCAGGCGACCGCCAAGTTCGTCGTCGATATGAATGCGAATAATGTCGTCAAACGAGGTCTCTGCCTTGAACCCGAGTGAAATCGCCCGGGAGGCGTCAAAGTCCCGGGCCCAGCCGCTGACGATTTCGGTGATCATCGGATCGGGTTCATGACGGATCAGACCGACCGCCTTGTCGCCGGCGACGCGCCTGAGCGCCTCGATCTGATCGGCGACGGTGGCCGAGAGCCCGGGCATGTTGAGATTTCGCCGTGATCCGAGCTCCGCGGTGTCCATTTCCGCGGCATGAATAAGGAAGCCAACTGCAGATCTCGGGCTCGCATGCCAGTGGCGAACGTCAGTATCCACCGGCAGAACCGCCTCTTTGCCGACCAGCGGTTCGCGCAGAATCGAGGAAAAGAAGCCCGACGCCGCCTTGTTGGGTTTTCCGGGCCGAATGCAGATGGTGGGAAGACGAATCCCCACGCCATCGAGAAATCCGCGCCGCGAAAAATCTGACAGCAGCAATTCCCCGATCGCCTTCTGGGTCCCATAGCTCGTTCGCGGGGTCTGGAAGAACTCGTCACCGATCCTGTCCGGAAACGGCGCCCCAAACACCGCTATCGAGGACGTAAACACGACCCGCGGGCAATAGGGTTCTTCAGTGCTCGCATGGCGGATGGCATCGAACAGGTACCGGGCGCCATCGAGATTGATTGCGTAACCCTTGTCGAAATCTAGTTCGGCTTCGCCTGAAACGATGGCCGCAAGATGAAAGATCATGTCCGGTCGACTTTCGATCAGCCTCTCGGCGACTGCCGGATCGGAGATATCGGCAGCGGTTGCGTTGACCTCAAATCCGGCAACAACCGGTGCTTCGGGTGCGATCACGTCGACAAGGTCAAGCCGATTGATTGTACGCCCCGCAAGGGTTCCCTTTCCCAGGAGGGCGGTTGTCAGTTTGCGGCCGACCATGCCTGCCGCACCGATGATCATTATTTTCATGTCATTGTCCCGTGATGAGTGTGTTTCCGGATTGGCGGTCGGTGCTTTGACGCGCCTTGAGTTCGGTCCCCAGATCTCTCACCGGCTGTTCCGGCCGCTCACCCTTTGAGGCTGCAAGAACCATCCCGACGGCCTGATGGCCCATGTCATAGCGAAAAGTACGGACCGAGGAGAGCGAGGGCGTGCTGTGAGCCGAAAATTCGAGATCATTGTAACCCATGATCCCGAACTGCCCAGGTATCCTTATTCCGCGACGCTGGCATTCAAACATCGCGCCGAGCGCCATGTCGTCATTGTTGCAGAACACGGCATCCGCGTCCGGGGCAAGCGCAAGGAAATCCGACAGCATGCGGCTGCCGAGCATGACCGAGGTCGGGTGCGGGCTGGTGAGAATGAGAGAGGGGTCGAACAGGCCGGCCTCCTGGAGCGCATGCGAATAGCCTTCGAGACGGCGCTGGGCACGAGGATCCATCCGGGCCCCGATGAAGCCGATCCGCCTGTAGCCGCTTTCGATCAGGTGGCGAGCCGCCATGCGACCGCCCTGGCGGTGATCGAACCCCACCATCATGTCGACGGGATCCGGGCCGATGTCCATGATCTGGACGACCGGACAGCCGAGGCTTTCGAGAACGGACCGCGCCGCCGAGGTCTGATCGATACCCGAAACAATCAACCCGCCGGGACGTTGCGCAGCGAAGACGCGCAGCAACTCCTCCTCCTTGCGGCTGTTGTAGCGTGTATTGGCAAGCTGCACCTCAAAGGGGGTGTCCTCCACCGCATCATAAACCCCGCGCAGGACATCGGAAAAGACGAGATTGGCGATCGAGGGGATGATCACCCCGATAATCGATGTTGACGAAGACGCAAGTGCGCGCGCTGCCTGATTGGGAGCATAGCCAAGCGTGTCGACCGCTTCGCGTATGCGGGCCCGAACCTTGTCGGAGACGATATCCGGCGTTCGCAGCGCACGGGAAGCCGTGATAACGCTAACATCAGCGAAAGCCGCGACATCCTTGAGGGTTACAACCTTGTATTTATTTTCTTTATTAGGCAAGATTAGCTCCGGCTCGACTTCACCGCCGCCGCGGGATCAGTTGACAATGACATACGCTATCATTTAACTCCTTGTCCAGATCGCATGGCCCGGAGAGGCACAGCCGTGAACCATCCCGGGCTCCTGAAATGCGCAGAATATCGACGGGTCGATCTGAGGCGGACATGGCGGCGGCGGGGAGCTTTTTCGGAAGCTGACCCCAGATTGGCGCAGGGTACACGTCCGGCGAACCTTGGAGGAGAAAGCGTGAGCATGGCCAGCACGACCGCCCCAGCGGCCGCCTTGACTCCCGCGCGGACGGGCATTTTCGTGATGCTTTTGGGCATGGCGCTGTTTTCGCTCAACGACGCCATGGGAAAATGGCTGGTCGCAACCTATTCGGTGGGCCAGGTTCTGCTGATACGGTCAGCGGTCGCGCTCCTGATCCTGATGCCGTTTCTCTGGAAAAGAGGCGCGGCTTCCATCGCAGTGGTCGAACGCCCCTGGCTCCAGCTTGCGCGGGTGGTTTTTTCGACGGCGGAAGTCTTCTGCTTCTACTGGGCGGTCGTCTATCTGCCGCTCGCCGATGTCATGACTTTCTGGCTGGCGGCGCCTATCTATGTCGCCGCGCTCTCGCCTTTTCTTCTGGGAGAGAAGGTCGGTCCAGTGCGCTGGACGGCCATCGGCCTGGGCTTCATCGGCGTGATCATCGCGCTCCGGCCCTCCGGCGAAGTGGAACCTTTTGCACTGGTGGTCGCCATCATCGGCACGTTTGCATTCGCGCTGATGGTCATTACCGGCCGCACCCTGCGCGGAACGCCCGACAAGACGCTGGTTTTCTTTCAGTTGCTCGGCGCGCTGGTGGCGGGGCTCGCATTTGCACCGTTCGGTTGGGTCGATCCTTCAGGACCAGACCTGATTCTGCTGGGCGCCCTCGGGGTTGTAGCGATGGTCGCGCATATCTGCGTCAACCGTGCCGTCAAACTGGCCGATGCCACCATCGTCGCGCCCTTTCAGTACACACTCCTGCCCTGGGCGGTCCTCCTGGGATGGCTGTTTTTCGGTGACCTTCCGCGGCCGCTCATGCTTGCGGGTGCGGCGATCATCGTTGTTTCGGGTCTCATCATTTACGTTCGCGACACCCGGGCCAATCGCGCTGCAACCGCAGCCGGTTCGCCCAATGGATTTGGAGAAAACACATGAAGAAACTGCGTTCACGCGCCTGGTTCGACAATCCGTCCAACCCGGACATGACGGCGCTCTATCTTGAGCGCTACATGAACTACGGATTGACACGGGAGGAATTGCAATCGGACAAGCCGATCATCGGAATCGCCCAGACCGGTTCGGACCTCTCTCCCTGCAACCGACATCACGTTGTTTTGGCGGAACGGGTCCGCGAAGGCATCCGGGAGGCTGGCGGAATTGCTTTCGAGTTTCCGGTTCATCCGATCCAGGAAACCGGCAAGCGCCCGACGGCGGGCCTTGACCGGAACCTTGCCTATCTGGGCCTTGTGGAAGTTCTCTACGGTTACCCGCTTGATGGCGTAGTCCTGACCATCGGCTGCGACAAGACCACGCCCGCCATGCTGATGGGAGCGGCGACGGTCAATATTCCGGCAATCGCGCTGTCGGTCGGGCCGATGCTCAACGGCTGGCACAAGGGCGAGCGCACCGGCTCCGGAACCATCGTCTGGAAGGCGCGCGAGATGATGGCCGCCGGCGAAATCGGCTACGAGGAGTTCATCGAACTCGTGGCCAGTTCAGCTCCGTCCGTGGGTTACTGCAACACGATGGGCACGGCCACAACGATGAATTCGCTCGCGGAGGCGCTGGGCATGCAGCTTCCCGGATCTGCGGCGATCCCGGCGCCGCACAAGGACCGCGCGGCAACGGCATGGCGCACCGGCAAACGCATCGTCGAGATGGCGCTTGAGGACGTCAAACCGTCCGACATCATGACCAAGGACAGCTTCGTCAACGCCATCGTCGTCAACTCCGCCATCGGCGGGTCGACCAATGCGCCAATCCACATCAACGCCATCGCCCGGCACATGGGCGTCGATCTGAGCATCGATGAGTGGCAGACCCACGGTCGCGACGTGCCTCTCCTGGTCAACCTGCAGCCAGCCGGCGAGTATCTCGGCGAGGATTACCACCGGGCGGGCGGTGTGCCGGGAGTGGTCAACGAACTGATGAAGCACAGCCTCATTCGCGAAAACGCGATGACCGTCAACGGCAAGACCATCGGCGAGAACTGCCGCGATACTCCGGTTCTCGATCACGATGTCATTCTGCCCTTCGACAAGCCGATGCGTGAAAAGGCCGGCTTCCTGGTGCTCAAGGGCAATTTGTTCGACAGCGCCATCATGAAGACCTCGGTCATTTCCGCCGAATTCCGCGATCGTTACCTCAACAACGCCGACGACCCGAATGCGTTCGAGGGCAAGGCCGTGGTGTTCGACGGTCCGGAGGACTATCACGACCGCATCGACGACCCGGCGCTCGAGATTGACGAGACGACGCTTCTGTTCATGCGCGGCGCCGGGCCGATCGGTTACCCCGGAGCTGCCGAGGTCGTGAACATGCGGGCCCCGGATTACCTGATCAAGCGCGGCATCCACGCCCTGCCCTGCATCGGCGACGGCCGGCAGTCGGGCACATCGGGTTCGCCCTCGGTGCTCAACGCATCGCCGGAAGCTGCGGCTGGCGGCGGTCTTGCCCTGCTTCAGACCGGCGACCGGGTACGGATCGACCTCAATACCTGTACCGCCGACATTCTTGTCGATGACGAGGAACTGTCGCGTCGAAGGGCGGAGTTCGAAGCCAAGGGCGGATACCCCTTCCCCGACCACCAGACACCCTGGCAGGAAATCCAGCGCGCCATCGTCGACCAGCTCGGCGATGGCGCCGTCCTGAAGCCGGCGGTCAACTACCAGCGCATCGCGCAGACAAAGGGCGTGCCCCGCGACAATCACTGAGACAATCAACACGGAAAAGGCGGCCGGTTCGGGTATCCGGCCGCCGAACGACAAAGAAAGCGAATTCAGCCCGAACCGCTGCGGTGACGCCGGGCAGGCTGGTGATCAGGCAGCGGCGCGGACTTCTACCGGCAACCGCGGGTGTTCACATGAAGCGCGTAAACCGATCGTGATGCCGCGATGAACAGGCGGTTGCGCAGACGCTCGCCGAAAACGACATTGGCAACGGTCTGCGGGATCAGGATCTTGCCAAGCAGGGCGCCATCGGGTTCGAAACAATGAACTCCGTCTCCGGCGCTGCACCAGATGCGGCCCTCGCAATCGAGCCGGAAACCATCGGGAACGCCGGTGTCGATGTCTGCAAACACGTCCCCGCCTGACAGCCGCCCGTCTTCGGCAACATCGAAAACGCGGATATGGTGCGGGGCCGAGGGATCGTGGCTGAACCCGGAATCGGCAACATAAAGCTTGCCGTGGTCAGGCGAAAAAGCCAGACCGTTGGGCTGCACAAAGTCGTCAACGGCCAGAGTGACCTCACCCGATTGAGGATCGATGCGATAGACGCCCCGGCACGGCTGCTCGGGCTCACTCTTGTACCCCTCGTAATCGGAAATGATGCCGTAAGTCGGGTCCGTGAACCAGATCGACCCGTCTTCGTGGATAACGACATCATTGGGCGAATTGAGTTTGCCGCCACGGTAGCTGTCCGCGAGCACGGTCAATGTACCGTCGGTCTCGGTACGGACCACGCGCCGCGTCCCGTGCTGGCAGGAGACGAGCCGCCCCTGATAGTCCCGCGTGCTGCCATTGGTGAAATCGGACGGCTGCCGGAAAACCGACACACCGGTCTGCGGCGACCAGCGCATCATCCTGTTGTTGGGGATGTCGCTCCAGATCAGATGCCCCCAGTCCTCGCACCAGACCGGTCCTTCCGCCCAAAGACAGTCCGAGTAAAGCTCCTCAAGAAAGGCATTGAGGATCAACAGATCGGAGAACCTGTCGTCGCGAATATCATAGAGATTTTGCTGTCGCATGTGATTGGCCTTCAGAGCTAGAGCCGCACGGTCCGGCTGCTCGCCGCGATAATGACGCCGATGATGATGATGCCGGTCATGATCATCCTGAAACCCGCGTCGAAGCCGTAGGTATTGAGCATCGAAACCACAAGGAACATGAACAGCGACGCGCCCCAGATCCCCGGCACATTGGAATCACCGCCAGCCACCGAAGTGCCGCCGATGACAACCACCGCAATCGACATCAGAAGATACTCCTGTCCCATGTTAAGCGCAGCACCGCCAGAAAAGCTGGCGAGGAAATAGCCGCAGATTCCGGCAAGGACCGCGCAAAGCACATAGGTGGCGCAGCGCACGCCCTCGACCGGAACGCCGGCGAGACGCGCCGCCCGCATGTTCTGACCGATGGCCACCACCCAGCGGCCGAAGACGCTTTTCTCGAGCAGGACATAGCCGAGTATCGAGACGATGAGGGCGACCCAGGCAAGATTGGGGACGCCGAACGTAAAGCCGACAGCGAAATCGGACAGCGGTTGGGGTGGACGAATGCGCAGGCCCCGGTTCGTCCAGATCGCCGCGGACTGGACAATGAAGCTCATGGCGAGCGTCGCGATGATCGGCGGAATTCGCAGCAGCTTGATCAGGGTGAAATTGGAAAGCCCGGCGCCAACACCGATGGCAATCGCAAGCACAAACCCCGGAATGATGAGACTTGCGTCTCCACCGACAAACTTGAGCACAATCGTGCCGGAAAGCGTCATGGTGGCGGGGATCGACAGATCGATGTTGCCCGGCCCGAGCGTGATGACGAACATTTGTCCAAGGCCGACAATGATCGAGAAGGACGCAAAGGTGAACGCAACCTGGGTGAGTTCGATCAGGCTCGATCCCCCGGTGAACATGATCGTGATGAACCAGACCACGGATGCCGCCACGAAGGACCACACCCAGCGGGTGCGCAGGATCGTGTTGAAGCCTGTGGTCATGTGCGCTTCTCCTTGCGTTCCCGGCGATTGAGGATCAGCCTGATGGCAAGAACGATGATGAGAATCGCTCCCTGTGCCCCGATCTGCCAGTCCGGCGAAATCCGCAGGAAGGACAGGAACGAGGCGGCGAGCGTCAGTGTCAGCGCCCCGATGACCGCGCCAACGGGCGAAACCCGACCGCCAACAAATTCCCCACCGCCGAGAATGACGCCTGCGATGGAAAGAAGCGTATAGCGCAACGCGATGTTGGCATCGGCCGCGGTCGTCAGACCCACCAGCACGATCCCGGCCATGACGGCGAACAGGCCCGCCAGCGCGTAGGTCATCGCCCGGATCCTGATGATCGACCAGCCTGAGCGTTCCACGGAGCGGCTGTTTCCGCCAAGCCCGCGCATGACCACCCCGAAGGACGACCGCATGACGATGAGATGAGCGACGAATGCAATTATGATCGAGGCGACAATGGCCATCGGCACCATCGGCGGACGCGAGGTCATGATCGCCCGGATCCATTCGGGCGCTGCTCCGCCGGGCGAAGGCAGAAGCAGCACGGCGAAACCGGACCAGACGAAGCTCATGCCAAGCGTAACCACGATTGCAGGCAGGTTCCGCAGGTAGATGACAACCCCGATGAGCGCGTAAACCCCGATTGCGGCTGCGAGAATGAGAATGCCCACCAGCGGCGACTGCTCAAGGAAGGTCGCCGCGACGCAGGCCGAGAAGCTGACAAAGGCGCCCATGGACAGATCGAGGTCGTTTACTGCCAGAATGAACATTTGGGCGATCGTGGCCAGCGCGATCGGCACGGCGAGATTGAACATGAGATTCAGTCCCATGTAGCTCATCGTACGCGGCTGGAGATAGAACACCGCGCAAAGCAGCGCCACAAGCGACAGCGCCGGCACAAGAATTCGAAGATTGTCGTTCGACAGGAGGGTCTTCACGATGTGCGCTCCCCAAAGGATGCGGCCAGAATGTTTTCTTCGGTCACGGCGTCGCCGGTCAGTTCTCTCACAATGCTGCCTTCCCGGAAGACGTAAACCCGGTCACAGACGCAGACCTCGTCCATTTCGGTCGAGTACCAGATGAAGGTTCGCCCCGCGTCGGCTTCGTCCCTGAGCATGAGGTAGACGTCCTGCTTGGTGCCGATATCGACGCCACGCATCGGATCGTCCATCAGCACGATGGGCGCCGACGTTCCGAGAGCGCGGGCAAAGAGCACCTTCTGCTGGTTCCCGCCGGACAGGGAAAGGATCGGATTGTCGAGATTCTTCGTGCGGATGCCGATTTTTTCGTGCCAGCCCTCCGCAAAGGCTGCCTCGCGTGCGGGGTCGGTTAGACCGAAGCGTCGCCACTCCGAGAGCACTGCGATTGTCATGTTGCGAAGAATGCTCCAGAGCGGGAACACGCCATCGCTGAGACGGTCGCCGGCAACGAACGCTGCCTGCGGATCACGTCGGGATTTCCAATCACCCGACACGGACATGTACAGATCGACAATCAACTGTGTCTGGCCATGGCCGCTGAGACCCGCCAGACCAACAAGTTCGCCCTTGTAGGCCTTGAACTCGACCGAATCCCGGCTACGCGGGAATGAAGCGACGGGTTTCTCGCCGTCGGAGCGCGCGACGGTGGCGCGCCGTTCGGAGCTGGCCGCTGCCACGCTGCCCATTGCCTGCACGAGGCTGTTGACGGTGAATTCGCCGGACGGCTTGTCGCTGACGACCTGACCGTCCCGCATCACCACGATACGGCTGGCGGCATCAAGGATCTCTCCGAGGATGTGGGAGATGAAGATCACTGCGCCGCCGGCGCTGGTGAAGGACTTCACATAGGCAATGAGCTGTTCGGCGCGAGATGCATCCAAAGACGAGGTCGGCTCGTCCAGGATGACAAGCGAAGTTGTCGAGTTGTAGCTGGAAAAGGCAATGGCAATCTCCACCATCTGGCGCTGGGCGATCGTCAGATCGCCGACCGCGCGGCGGCAGTCTATGCCGTGGCCGGGAAAAATCACGTCCAGCAATTCCGATACGACCATTCGCGCCCGGGACCGCCACCCAAACCCCTTCATGCCGGCATGGGCGATGCGGACATTCTCGACAACCGAGAGATTGGGGCACATCGACAGTTCCTGGAACACGCAGCGGATTCCGTGCGCGCGCGCCACCCGGATGGAGTAGCTGTCCACGGGCTTGCCGCCGGACAGGCAAATCTCCCCTTCGTCGAGGCTGAGTCCGCCATTGATGATGTTGACGAGTGTCGATTTGCCGGCCCCGTTGTGACCAACAAGACCGATACATTCGCCCGGGGTGACGGTGAAATCCACTCCGTCGAGCGCCTTGACAGCCCCGAAACCCTTTTTTGCGCCGGCTATCGCTATTACCGGCTCACCGGACATTTTGACGTCCATTTTCAACTATGCCCGCCCGCCAGAGTGCCTGCATTCGTCTACTGCCAGAACAAAGAACGGCGCCATGCGCAAAGACAAGGCGCCGCTCTTCCTCGGGAGTGTTACTTGGCTTCGGCGATCACCGCCTGAGCATCCTCGAGCGAGTACTCGACATTCGCCACACCGCCCTGGGGCGTGGTTTCGAGCGCCTCTTCAAGTTCGTCCTGGTTGATCTCCAGGAAGGGCACCACGAGATCCTTCGGCACCTCCTTGCCGTCCAGAACCTGCTGGGCGACCCAGAAGGCCAGGGTCGAAACGCCCGGGGCGATCGAAACCGACATGGTTTCGTATCCGCTCGCGTCCTTGCGCTCCTTCCACCAGGCAAGCTCGTCCTGGCGGTTGCCCATCACGATGATCGGCATGTCGCGACCGGCGGCGGCGATAGCCTGAGCGGCGCCGTAGCCGTCACCACCCTGGGTAACCACGCCGACGATCTCGGGAAGGCTCGGAAGCACGCCGGCAACAGCGCGCTGCGCAACGTCCTGAGCCCAGTCGCCATGAACCGAGCCGACGATTTCGAACTGCGAGAACTCGTCAACACCCTTGTGGATACCGGCGGAAATCTCGTCGTCGACGAAGACGCCGGCAAGGCCGCGAATCTCAAGCAGGTTGCCCCCATCGGGCAGACGGCCGGAGAGATACTCCACCTGAACGCGGCCCATCTCCTGGAAGTCCACCGCGATACGCCATGCGCAAGGCTCGGTGACGATGCCGTCAAAGGAGACGACGGTTACCCCCGCGTCGCATGCCTCACGGACAGCGCCGTTGAGCGCGGTCGGCGATGCGGCATTGAGGACAATTGCATCATAGCCCTGAAGGATCAGGTTCTGAATCTGCGCGGCCTGCTCGGTCGCCTGGTTTTCGGCGGTCGTGAAGGCGTCCGCGGCGGCGACGACGCCGTCCTCGACAGCCTTGCCGGTCACAGTCTCCCAGCTGGTGAGCATTGCCTGACGCCAGGAATTCCCGGCATAATTGTTGGAAAGCGCGATGCGCTTGTCGGATGTGTCGGCATTTGCCGCCATCGGCATGGCAACAGCAATCACTGCAGCCGATGCCATGAGCATCTTAAGAATGTTCATATTCCTCTCCCTTTGCGGCCGCCACCTCCTGGCAACCAGAGACCTTTCACGCCTTGTCGGCGCAAGATCGACAGTGACATTATCGTCATGCCAATACCCCAGATAGGTTTCTCGGCGCAGCGTGATTGCGGGATCCTGCCATCAAGGTGCGGGATCACGCAACCGGTGAGCGGATCTTCGTTCGCAAAGGCATTTGATCGGGTTTATGCTCGGTTTCGGGAGGAATTGAAACAATGCGAAGACGGATTCGTCCGGCAGAGCTTCTCAAGCACTATGCCGGCATTTCGCGACTTCTGGCGGGGCAGCTGGATTTCGCGTCGGCAATCAAGGCCGTAGCCGCTGAAATTGGCCAGTTTCTTCCTCACGACCATATCGACGCCTGTATCGTGATGATCGACGGCAAGTACCATACTGCCTACGAGACCGGGCTCGACACCGCCTGGGGCCGCCTCGATGCCGCGCCGATCGAGCAAAGTCCGATTCGCAGCCTTCTTTGGGGTGAAACACCCTACATTCTGACAGACGATGCCAGCAAGGATGAGCGGTTTCATTTCGAAGGCGCTTTCGACAATCCGATATTCGAGCAGATCCTTTGCAGCCGCCTGCACGTTCCGATGACGGTGCAGGGTGAAATCATCGGCGCCCTGAGCTGTTCATCCCACCAGCCCGGGCTCTACACCCTGGAAGACGTGACCAATGCCGAGGCGATCGCCGACCTGCTGGCGCCCTACTTTTTTTCGCTTCGCGCTGCCCAACTCGCGCAGCACTCGGCGATCGTGGAGGCCGAGGCGCGGGCCCGCGAGGAAGGCCTCCGGCAAGGCGCCCTCAATCTTACAGAGGCTCTCGAGAGGGAACGGCAACGGATCGGAATGGACCTGCACGACCAAACGCTTGCGGACCTGACACGGCTGACACGGCAGGTCGAGCATCTTGCCGAGAAACCGGTGATCGAGGGTCAGAGCCTCGAGCCGGTCTCGCGGAGCCTGCAACGATGCATGCAGGAACTGCGCAGGATCATCGAACACGCCACTCCATCAGTGCTGCAGCTTTTCGGCTTTGCCTCGGCGGTCGAGACCCACATCGAACGCGCCGTCATCGACTCCGGATCGAAAATTACCTCAAGTCTTGTCGACGAAACACAAGGCGCGGTCGACGCACTTGAACCGACAGTTCGAATCGCGCTGTTCAGAATCGTACAGGAAGCGATCAACAACGCGGTGCTGCACTCCCACTGCACACTCGTTTCGGTGAAGCTTCGCGCACATGAGGACGCAATCGTTGCGAGGGTTGACGACGACGGTCGGGGCCTCGACAAGAGCGGTCTGCGCAGCAGCGGCGGACTGGACAACATGGAAACGCGGGCACGCCTGATCGGCGCGGAACTTGAGGTCTGCACGCGGCGCGAAGGAACGGGAACTTCGGTCATCGTCAGCGTACCCCGCCCGACCGAAGAGGCCGACACAGGCATCCGGGAGGCTGCGCAATGAAGACACTGATCGTCGAGGACGACCCGCTCCACCGGGCCTATTTGCGCGACGCCATCGCCGGGTCACTGCCCGAGTGCCAAGAGATCATCGAGGCTTCCGACGGCCTCGCGGGTGAGCAGATGGCGCGCGAGCACAACGCATTGCACATCGTCATGGACCTGCAGATGAGCACGCGGACCGGCATCGAGGCCGCACGCAGCATCTGGCGTGAACGGCCCGAGACCTGCATCCTGTTCTGGTCGAATTATGCCGACGAGGCCTATGTTCGCGGCGTTTCGCGGATCGTGCCGGAGGGCGCAGCCTACGGCTACGTTCTCAAGACAGCTTCCGACCAGCGGCTGAAGCTGGCGCTGAGGGGGATATTCGTCGAAGGACAGTGCGTGATTGATCGCGAGGTCAGAGGTGTCCAGCAGAAGAGTTTCAGTCACCGGGCCGGGTTCACCGAATCCGAGTACGAAGTGCTGATCGACATCGCGCTCGGGCTGACCGACCGGGCGATCGCCAAGCGGCGGTCGCTCTCGCTGCGCAGCGTTCAGAACCGGCTGCAGCAACTCTATGACAAGCTCGACATCTACAAGGCCGACGAGACTGGCGAGGACAGCTCCACATTCAATCTGCGGACCCGGGCCATCTCGGTCGCGCTTCTGAAGAAGCTGCTGAACGTCAACTCGCTTGAGCAGGCGGAGATCGAACTTGCCGAATGGCGATCTTCCAGCCGGACCCGGCCCGATCAGCGCCAGTAGTCCGGAACCTCCGTGCCAGAACGCCAAAGGTCACGCTTGTTTGGCCGCGGCGCGTGGTTGGTCTCCGATTGCCGCCATTGCGAGCATCTGACGGCGCGCATCGCGATAGCGCGCGAACTGGGTGTCCGCGATTACGCCGACAAGAATGACGCTCCCCATCACGGCAAAGTTGAGCGACGAGGGAATTCCCAAAAGATTGACCAGATTCTGAAGCACCTGCAAGAGCACAACGCCGAGCACAACGCCGATTATCGACCCCTCGCCGCCACGCAACGAGAAGCCACCCAAAACCGCGGCTGCGATGGCATAGAGTTCATAGAAATTGCCATGCGAAGAGGGTTGGACCGAGCGTGTGTACATGGCGAAGAAAACCGCCGAGATTCCGGTCAGGAAGGCACACAGGACATAGGCCTGGATCATGACCCGATCGGTATTGATACCCGAATACCGCGCTGCCTCCACATTCTTGCCGACCGCGTAAAGATGCCGACCGAAGACCGTGCGGTGAAGCAGGAACCACGCCGCGACACCAACGATTGCAAACGCCATCACCGAATGAGGGATGCCCGCGGTCCTTCCGGAGACGAGGAATTCGAGCATCGGAAAATCCGAGCCGAAACTGAAACCGGCTGTGCCATCCTTGGTGTAGAAGCGGGCAACGCCGCGATAAATCAGCAGTCCACACAGCGTTACCACAAATGGTTGAAGCTTGAGCCGGGTGATCAGCCAGCCATGCACGAGCCCGATGACCAGCGAAAGTGCCAGCACGATGACAAGTGCAATCGGCCAGGGCACACCGAAGCTTGCGATGAGGTCGACAAAGATCACCCCGATCAAGGCGATTACCGAGCCGACGGACAGCTCGATCCCGGCCGTCACGATGACAAAGGCCTGGGCAATTGAAAAAAGGCCGAAAAGTCCGATCAGGTTGGCCGTATTGGCCAGATTGATTGGAGACAGGAACCTGGGGTTGACCATCGCCACAATTCCGCCGACTGCGATGACGAGAGTGGCAAGGCCGATGTCCTTTTTGTGCATGATATCGTTTTCCTTTTCCGGCCTGTCTTCATTCGACCGCGAGCTTGAGAATGTTTTCCTCGGTTAGCACTCCGCGGCGGAGAATTCCGGTAATCCTGCCACGGCTCATCACCGCGACGCGATCGGAGACCCCGATGACCTCCTCCATGTCAGAGGAAATCACGAGAAGCGCCACGCCTCGCGAGGCAAGTTCCTGCATGAGGTGATAGACCTCGGCCTTGGCGCCGACGTCGATCCCTCGGGTGGGCTCGTCGAGGATAATCACCTTCGGGTTCATCGCCAGCCATTTGGCGAGCACGACCTTCTGCTGGTTTCCGCCTGACAATTCAGCGACTGCCCGCTCAAGCGCAGCCGCCTTGATCTTCAGGCGGACGCGTGACTTTTCCGCCAATGCCGAGCCGGCGGGGGAATCGACAAAACCGCGTTTCGACAGCAATGAATGGCTCGGGATCACGATGTTCTCGGTGATCGCGAAATCGAGAAACAGTCCCTCGACCTTCCGGTCCTCCGGCACCAGGCAGAGTCCGGCCGCGATTGCCTCGGGCACAGAACTGCCTTCGAGCTTTCCGCCGTCGATCTCGATGGCGCCGCCGGCAAGGGGGTCGATGCCGAAGATCGCACGCGCAAGCTCCGTACGGCCGGCGCCGACCAGCCCGGCAAGACAGCAGATCTCCCCGCCGCGCACATCGAGATCGACCGTCTGGTCAGGATAGGCCTGCGTCTTGACCCCCTTCAGCGAGAGCAACAGCTTGCCGGGGGCATGGTCACCCCGTTCATAGAACTGGCTGACATCACGGCCGATCATCAGACGCACCATGGCGTCCTTGCCGATCTGCTCGCGAGCAAGCTCCCCTGCATTGCATCCATCGCGAAGGGCGACCACTCGATCGGCGACGGATTCTATTTCAGCCAGCCGGTGAGTGATGAGAAGCACCGCGACCCCTTGGTCGCGCAGCCTGCCGATCACTTCCAGCAGACGTCGGGTTTCGGAAATTGTCAGGCTCGAGGTCGGCTCATCCAGGATCAGCAGACGCAGATCGATCGACAGAGCCCTTGCGATTTCGAGGAGCTGCTGGTCTGCCAGCGACAGGTCGGCCACAGAGCTCGAAGGGCCGAATCGTGTGTCGAGCAACTCGAGAATCGGTGCGACCTTCTCCTCCATCGCCTTGCGGTCCAGAAAGCCCAACGGGCCCTTGCGGATCTCGCGGCCCAGCAACACGTTTGCGCTCACGTCGAGATTTGCAAAAGGATTGAGTTCCTGATGGACAAGAGCAATGCCGCGCCTGTTCACGCGAGCGGGCGTCAGATCGCACACATCTTCGCCATCAATGACGATGCGGCCCTCGTCAGGCGCCACGGCGCCAGTGAGAATCTTCATCAGGGTCGACTTTCCGGCACCGTTCTCGCCGATCAGCCCGACGACCTCGCCACCGCGAATGCTAAGCGACACATCGTTGAGCGCAACCGCACCGGGGTAGACCTTGGTGATGCCGCTCAGTTCAAGCGAGATCGGCTGTTTGTGATGCACTGCCATGAATTGGTCCGGAGCACGCGATGAAAACCGATGGCTGCACGAGCCGTTTGCGGAGCTCGTGCAGCCGGGAGCAGGGAACGGGAGGAACCCTGCTTAGCCTCCGATACGGGCTTTGAGCTCCGCCTCGAACGCATCGACATTGTCCTTGTCGATCTTCTTTGTGGGTACGATGATCAGACCATCATCGGGGACACCCGACTTGTCGCCCTCAAGATAGGAGGCCATAAGTTTCATTCCCTGGTAGCCCCACTGGTAGGGGTCCTGCACCACGGTTCCCGCGAAGCTTCCCTCGCGAACCGCGCCCAAGGTGATCGGGTCCTCGTCAAAGGCGATGACCGTTACGTCCCCGAGCTTGCCGGCAACCTGCAGAGCCTCGTAGATCTTCGGCGGATTGTAGGAATAGAAGCCGACCATGCAGTTGATGTCAGGATCTGCCGCCAGAACGTCATCCACGTTGGAGCGGGCGCGGGCAAAATCCACATCGTCGCCGCGCACATCGACCAGTTCGATTCCCGATCCTTCGACGGCCTCGCGAAAGCCCGCAATCCGTTCAATGGCGTTGTCCGCGCCAAGAAAGCCGACAAAGCCCATGCATTTGCCGCCATCCGGCATGGCCCCGACAGCAATTTCACCGGCCTGGACGCCTGCGGCGGTGTTGGACGAGCCAAGATAGGCGATGCGGTCGCTGTCCGGGGCATCGCTGTCGGTGGTGAAAAGCGGCACCTGGGCAGCAATCCGGTTGAAGGCATCGATGGAGTTCTTGGGGTCCGCCGAGGAAATCATGATGGCATCGGTGCCGGCGGCCACAAGGTCATCCATCAGCGCGTTTTGAAGCGCAGCCGTTCCCTGGGCGGGATAGCGAAACTGGGTGTCGTAGCCGGGCAGTTCCTTCTGCGCGGCATTCACACCAGCCTCGGCAAGCTTCCAGAAATCGGAAGCCGCATTGACCACGAATGCGAGGGCAGGCTTTTCATCCGCGATTGCGGTTGTGGCGGCAAGCGCAAGACCCATCGCGATTGTGATTGACTTGAGTTTGGGCATTTTTCTTCCTCCCTGCGACCCGGTTCCTTCGCGGTCGCGGTTGTTCGCACGCTGTCGGATGCATGCGGTTGACGGTTTCAGTAATGGTCTTCGTGATCCGGCCGATACAACGGGGCAGCCAATGGACGCCGCCCCGTCGCGCCCGGGAGATCAGTTGTCAGCGCAGAAGCCCGGATCTTCCTGATTGCAGACATCGAGGCCTGTGAAGAGCGGATCCTCGACGGTCTCTCCATTGATGAGCTGGATCATCACGTCCGGAGCGCGATAACCCATTTCAAACGGACGCTGACCCACCTGAGCATGACTGCGGCCTTCCCGGAACGCCTTGGTCTGGGGCGGCAGCGTGTCGCCGGCGATGATGATCAACTCCTTGCTCTCGAGCTTGTCCATCACCTGATCGGTAACCTGGGCATAGGCCTGCGGCGCGAACTGGGCCCAGCCGCCAATCAGGATGAAGGCATCAAGATCCGAATTGGCCGTGAAGACGTCCGACATCTGCTGATTGGCAAGGTCGGCCTGGTCATTGGTGTAGACCGGGCAACCTTCCACCTCGGTCCAGCCTGCCTGACCGGTGAGACGGTCCACGTTCTTTTCGCCGGCGATGGTGTCCCGGAAGCCCTGGGCCCGCGCATTGATATTGTCCGCAGCGACGTTGCCAAGCTGGAGACAGACCGAACCGCCATCGGGCTTGAGCATGCTCGCCTGTTCGGCCATTTTCACACCCATCAGGTAGTTGTCGGTCCCCAGATAGGTCACGCGCAGGTCACGATCCTGTTCAAGGAAATCCGCGTCCACGGTCATGACCGGGGCCTCAGGTGCGATCGCACGGACACGGTTCGCCATTGCCGGCGCGTTGGACGGCGAGATCGCGATTGCCGCGACGCCGCGGGTCAGCAGGTCGTCGACAATCTGGACCTCGCCAGCCTCGTCGGCAGACGAAGCCGGACCGGTGTAGAGGCACTCGTATTCACTGTCTGCATTTTCGGACATCCACTTCTTGCAGCCGAGATTGATCTGCTCGAAGAAGGGATTGTCGAGACCCTTGACGACAATCGCCAGGGTTTTCTTGTCCTGAGCGGCAGCAGACCCTGCCGCAAGAACCGCCACCGACATGGCGGTCATTGCCATAAGCTTGATGTTCATTTGTCTCTCCTCCTCAAAAACCGGCCAGGCCTCCTGCCTCAACCGGGATACCAAACCACCCGCGGGTCATCGTCCCTACGGCGATACTCCCACGCGCGGTCGATCAGCTCGGCCAGACCCACACGGGGCGACCAGCCCAGCACGTGCCGGGCTTTGGAATTGTCGAGCCAATTGCTGTAAAACCGGGTGCTGATCTCGATCGGCTCAAGGCTCTCCTGTTCCTTGAGATGCCGCCCCACAGCGCCGTAATCGACCGGCTCGTTCATCGCGATGTTGAACAGTTCGCCATGAGCCCGCGGATTCCCGATGGTCGCCAGAATGGCGGAAACGAGGTCGTCCACGTGGACGAAGTTTCGCTTCAGTGTGTTGCCATCCGCGTCCCGCAGAACCGGAACGTGGTTTCCGTTCCTGAGCCGCTGCAGGGAAACCTCATCGAGAACCTCCTCCCAGGGCGGTCCACCGAACTGGTCCTCGCCAAAATCGAGCGCGAAGCGGAAATCATCCTTTTCCATGATCCACGGCGCACGCAGGGCCGACCAGTTTATGCCGTACTGGTGGCCGTACTGCTCAAGCATGGTCTCTTCCAGAACCTTGGTCAGCGCGTAGCATCCCGGATAGGCCTTGTGCGGTGTCGCCTCCGTAACCGGTCCGTCGAAGGGCTGGAATATATGTCCGACAACGCAATCGCCGCTCAGCAGCACGAACTGTTCGGCAGCATCGGAACGGCGAAATTCCTCAAGCAGCAGAAACATACCCTTGAGCGCCACGTCGAAAGCAAGATCCGGGGACTCCTTCACCGCCGCGAGATGCAGCACATGGGTCACCCCCTCCATCGCCCTTGCAACAGTATCGGCGTCCGAAAGCGTGCCCTTGATCACGGTCACGCGATCTTGGCGCGGGATCAGCCGGTTGTGGCACAGGGCCACGACCTCCCAGTCGGCAAACCGAAAATCGTTCAGGAATTGAGGAAGCAGACTCGCCCCCACCTTGCCTGCCGCGCCGGTCACCAAAAGCCGCATTCACCCCTCCAACAACTCAATTTATGGCTTCACCATATTTACTAATAATATTAAGTCAAGCTATTAGTGATATCGTGCTATACTGCACCGGACGGTATGCGGCGGGGGAGGAGCCCAGGCTGCGACTGAAGGAGAAGCCGGCGAGGAGGAACGATGCCGAGACTTTCGATTACGGGAATATCCAAGAACTTCGGGGCGATTCAGGCACTTTCCAAAGTGTCGCTCTCGATCGAGCCGGGTGAGGTTCTGGGTCTGATGGGCGACAACGGCGCCGGCAAATCCACTCTGGTCAAAATCATCGCCGGGAACTTTCAGCCATCCACGGGACAGATCGCCATCGACGACACAAAAGTGGTTTTCCACAAGCCGCTGGACGCCCAGCGCAAAGGAATCGAGATGGTTTACCAGGACCTGGCTCTCAGCGACAATCTGAGCGCCGCCTCAAACGTGTTCCTGGGACGCGAACCCATGAAGCGTTTTGGGCCGTTCGCCTATATCGACTATGGCAGCATGAACCGCATATCCGCGGACCTTTTCAAGCAGCTCAAGTCGGAGACCAGGCCCCGCGACAAGGTGCGCAAGATGTCCGGGGGGCAGCGCCAGGCCGTGGCGATCGCGCGAACGCTGCTTTCCGAACCGAAGATCGTCATGATGGATGAACCGACGGCCGCAATTTCGGTCCGACAGGTGGCGGAGGTCCTTGACCTCATCCGGCGGCTCAGCGACCGCGGCATCAGCGTCATTCTCATCAGCCACCGGATGCCTGACGTTTTCAGCGTAGCCGACAAGATCGCCGTTCTACGCAGGGGGCAACTCGTATGCAGCAAACAGGCAGACCGGTCCTCGCCCGAGGAAGTGACCGGCTTGATCACCGGCGCCATCGCAACAGCCTGAAGGGGAAACCGACATGAGCACACTCGACGACATCATTGGCAAGTCTCAGGATGACGGGCTGTTCGCACGAATTCGCAGCCACCAGGTGTTCTGGGTCTTCACGGCCGCAGTACTCGCCTGCCTGGCGCTGACACTTCTCACAGACACTTTCGCCACCGATCGCAACCTGTTCAACGTGGCGCGGAACTTTGCCTTCGTGGCGATCATCGCAATCGGCATGACTGCCGTCATCGCCTCCGGCGGGATCGATCTTTCAGTCGGTTCGTCCGTCGTGCTCAGTGCGATGGTGATCAGCGTCGCCATGTCCGGCGGCTACCCGTTCTGGTTTTCTGCCATTCTGGCGCTGGGCGCTGCCCTCTCGGTCGGGCTGCTAAACGGCATCCTTGTTGCCTACGCGGGCATGCCCGCCTTCGTGGTCACACTCGGCACCCTCTCGGCGGCCAGGTCACTGGCGATGGTGCTTTCGGACAACAAGATGATCTGGGAGTTCGGTCCCGATCACGACCTTCTTCTCTGGGTAGGGGGCGGCTCCACATTCGGCCTTCCGCATCCGCTCTATGTGGTGCTGACGCTGACGGTCATCATGACGCTGGTGTTCAAGTGGACCCGGTGGGGCCAGCACCTGTTTGCCATCGGCGGAAACGAGAGCGCAGCCGTGCTGACCGGCATTCCGGTCAAGCGGTTGAAGGTAAGCATCTACATGTTCTCCGCCTTCACTGCGGGCCTAGCGGGCATCCTCATGGCGGGCTGGCTCGGCAGCGTGACGACCAATCTTGGTCAGGCGATGGAACTCACCGTGATCGCGGCAGCCGTGATCGGCGGCGCGAATCTTGCCGGCGGCGAAGGCACCGCGCTCGGGGCCATCGTTGGCGCGCTGTTGATAGAGGTCATCCGCAACTCGCTCATTCTGCTTGGGATCTCGACTTTCTGGCAGGGAATGTTCATAGGTACATTCATTATCGTTGCCGTGGCATTCGATCGATTCCGAAATTTCCGCAAATAACTTGACGTGAAGATGGGGTCGCCGCGGCAATCATCATGGAGACTGGCTTGAAACCAACAATGATGGATGTCGCGGCCCGCGCCGGTGTCTCGCAAGCCACGGTGTCGCTGATACTCAATGGGAGCTCGGGCGCCCGGTTCAGCGAAGCGACGCGGAAGAAAGTGCTGGATGCGGTCAACGAGCTTGGCTACCGGCTTCCCAACCGGTCGATTGCCACCGACCCGTCGGAAAGCCGGGTGATTGCATTCGTCACCGACGAGTTGACCACCGATCCCTGGATGGCGCTGGCCTTCGAGGGCGCCCGCGAGAAAGCTCTTGAACTGGGAATCATCGTCACGCTCGGCATTTTTCGGGCAGGCGAGGATCCGAACGAGGACGTCTTCACGCTGTGCCAGCGGCAACCGCTGCTCGGCTACATCTTCGGAACGATCCTTACGCGGAAGATCGAGCCTCCGGCAGCCCTTTTCAAGATGCCGTCCGTGCTCGTCAATTGCTACGATCAGGCCAGGCGCCTGCCATCCATCCTGCCGGGAGACGTTGCGGCGGGCCGGGCCGCAACGGAACGGTTGATCCAGGCGGGCCGGCGCAGGATCGGAGTGATCAACGGCCAGGAGGGGCTCGACAATCCGCGTGACCGTCTGCGCGGTTACAAGCAGGCCCTGGCCAGCAATGACCTGACTTTTGATCCGGGTCTGGTCCGGTCGGGCAACTGGGAGCCCTCGTCCGGTTACTCGGAAACCCATGCGCTGATGGATCTGCCCGAACCGCCGGACGGCATCTTTTGCGCCAACGACCTGATGGCGCTTGGCTGCATCGAGGCGCTGAAGGAGCGTGGGATCTCGATTCCCGAAGACGTTTCGGTCATCGGCTTCGACAACCGAGACATCGCCCAGTTCACGCGTCCGCCACTGACCACGCTGCACCTTCCCCTGCTGCAGATGGGCTCGATGGCCGTCGAGATGATCAATGACATCGCCGGCGGGCTCAGGAGCAATCACGATCAGCTCAAGGTCGAGTGCCAGCTCATCGAGCGGGAATCGGTCTGAAGCCGCAGGTCTGCCCGTCCCGTCAGCGGGTGAATGCGAGCGGAACGGAGAAGCTCCAGCTCGAACGCCCCGCGGCATCGGGTATCGGCCGGAATGGTGCGGCTCGGTTCACTGCGTCCCGGGCCGCCCGGTCAAGCAGCGCCGAACCGGAGCTGCGGGCTATGCGGACACCACGGACGGATCCGTTCCTGGCGACGGTGAAGGACACCACCACGGTTCCCTTGATCCCCTCGCGGCGCGCTTCGCGCGGATAACGCAGCCCCCGCCGCAGCTGCGAGGCGACCTTGCCCGGATAGTTCGACACCGCGGCGTTTCCCGCGCGGCTTGGCTTGCGCGCTTCCTTCGCGCCGCTCGCCGAGCGGCTGCTGTCGGCCTTCTGGGTTCCGCCATTGCCGGGAGCGGCTTTCCGTTTCTGCCTTGCCTCGGCAGGTTTCGGCTTTTTTGCGACCGTTTGGCGGGGTTCGGGCCTCGGTTCTATCCGGGGACGTTGAGAAGGCACCGGAATATCGCGAAGCGCTGCCAGCTCCTCTTCGACCTTTTCCTCCGGAGTGGCCTCGACGGCTTCGATACTGTCCGTTTCCACAGGCTCGATTGCCGGAACGTCAACGGCATCGTCGGGCGCCATGGATCTGAGTGGTTCGGGCTGCAACACGTGCTCGTTCACAGCCGCGACCTCAAGCGTCGGCTGCGTAGGTACGGCATCAACCGTTTCGGTCAGTTCAGGCATCATTTCGGCGGCCGTTTCGGCGGGCGTCGACGTCTCCTCGGCAACGGGTTCGGCTGTCCCGGATTCGACTTCCGCCGCGTCCGCGGTCTCGGCCTCAACGGTTTCATCCGCCTCGACCGGCTCCACCGGGCTGATCTCATCGGATTGTGCGCCTGCACTGACAGCATCGACGAAGGCATTGCCGACGATCATCAGGTCAACCGCACTGCCACCGGCAATCTGCATCTCGGGATCGGCAGGTACGAACCAGCCCGCCACAGCGACGTGCAGGCTGACCGATGCCGCAACCGCTGCAAGGATGTGGCCGCGCCGGAACCCCATCACTCCACCCTCTCGGCCACCAGCACGATCTCGCCAATTCCGCCGGCCCTGAGGCGGGCCACCAGATCAACGAGATCCGTGGCCAGCAGGCCCTCGTCGGCGGCGATGCGGAAGGCCCGCCCTGATCCCTCGCCGAACTCTTCCGACCAAACCGGAAGGGCGCGCGTGATTTCGACGGGTTCGCCGCGCCACGACGTCTGTCCGCCGGATGCGACAAAGAGCATGTCGGGCGGCGCGGCAGCGGACGACCGCTCCGTGGAAATGAAACGGACATCAGGATCGCCCGGAGGGGCAAGGCTTCCCGCAACAAGGAAGAAGATCAGCATGAGAAACACCACGTTGATCAGCGCAATCGTGCTTTCCTGCTTCTTGCCGGCCGGCGGCCGCGTAAACCGGATCATTGGTTGCTCCTAGCCACGGAAACCTCGATATTCGCGCCCGACGCGGCATCGAGCACATCAACCAGCGTCTGCGACGTGGCATCCCCGCCGACGGTGATCATCGCGCGCTCGGCCCCGAGACGTATCAGCTCTTCCAGCCGCCCATGAATGCCTTCGACAGCGATCTCGACGCCATTCAGACGGACGCTTCCCGATGACACCGAGATCAGGACGTCGGGTCGTTCGCCCCGACCTGCTCCGGCCACGCCTCCCTGTACCGGCACCTCCGTAAAGCGCGAAAAGGTGGAGGAGAGCATGAAGAACAGCAGCAGCAGAAAGATGATGTCGATGAGCGGCGTCAGCGCCAGTCGCCGGCGCTCGAACCGGGGGGCTTCAATGTGCAACTGCCGCGTCTCCCTGGATGAAATCCACATCGGAAACCGTGTTCACCTTGGGCGGGAGACCGAGAATGTCAGCCGTGAGCGTCTGGACCAGGACCCGCTCGGTCTCGATGCGGGTCTCGAGCCAGGTCAGGACCATGGAAACAGGCATGGCGACCGCGAGGCCGGCGGCCGTCGTCAGCAAGGCAACCCAGATGCCGCCCGCAAGAATCGACGGATCGACGGAGTTACCGGCAGCCTGCAGTTGCTGAAAGGCATCGATCATGCCCAGAACCGTTCCGAACAGACCAAGAAGCGGCGCGACCTGGGCGATGGCATCGAGCTGGCGGAAGCCGGATTGCAAATCGTGGAACCTGGTCAGCGCGAGTGCGGCAACCCGTTCTTCGATATCGGCCTTGGCAGCCTTCCGGTCGCCTGCAAGCCTGATTGCCTCGGCAACCGCCTGTGCCGATACCGCGCGGCCCGCACGCGCTGCATCAAATGCTTCGCGGGGGCGTCCGTCGAGCCAGAGCGACACCGCCTTGCGGGCAGTTCCGCCATTGCCAACCTGCCGGCTTGCGAATTGCACGAGCTTGAGGAGGATCACCGCAAGCGCGATGGCAGACACTGCCATCAGGATGGCGACCACCGGGCCGCCGAGGGTGATGAAGTCAAGAAACTGTTCGATCGATGCGGAAATGAAAGTCATAGCCATCGTGCTTTCAGGCGCCAAAATCGGTTTCGGTACGATTGGTGGTGGTCAGCGCTGCGGAACATTGCGCTGCGTCAGTGCCGGGACCGCTGCATCGGGCCGCGCTGTTGACGAGAATACGGGAAACGCTCTCGCAGCCGGTGTCGGGCAGTTCAAAACGATTGACCACCGTCTTTCCGTCCGGAAGCGCTCCGAAATCGAAAACCGTCATCAGCCTGACGAGCCCGTTTCCATCGAAGATCACCATCTCGAAACCCGAGCCGGCGAGGTCGGAGCCAAGGTTGTTGCTGACGACAAAGGTCAGCCGGCAGGCTTCACCGTTCTGCTCAAGACGATTGAGCTCAAGGCCGATCCGGCCGGACTGCTGGTCCTGGGCGGCCGCCCCCTGTCCGGACGACAGGAAACCGGCAACGAGGGTGACGGCCAGACAGGCCTTTTTAGCTTTGCTGGGCATGACATCTCCGCTGTGTCTGGCCGGCGGCGCTGCAAGACGCCGCCGGCACATGAGTGGGCAGTGCGTTAGAACTTCTTGGTCAGCGAGACCTTGAAGTGCCGGCCGGGTTCGCTGAAGAAGGCGATCGGCTGGAGCGAGTTGCCGTTGGTAGGCGCCGTGCCCGCGTCGTAATCGTTCAGCGCGACCGCGTTGTAGTAGGTCTCGTCAAACAGATTGTAGACGCCGGCCTGGAGACGAAGCCCCTCGATCTGGGTGGGTTCCCACCAGGCTGTCAGGTCGGTGATGAAGTAATCCGGAGCATCGAAGGTGTTCGGATTGTTGTCGTTCTTCATCCCCGCGCTGAAGATGTTGGTGACGTCGACACCCCAGTTGTCGCCTTCATATCCGACGCCCGCCACAAGCTTGAACGGCGCGATGGTGCGGATATGTTCGCCGGTGTCCTGATCGGAGCCGTTGGTATAGGCAAAGCCGCCGTGAAGGTTGAAGCCGTTTTCGAAGCGCTTCTCCGCACTCAGTTCCACACCGTACACATGCACGCGCGCCCGGTTGTAGGACTGCTGCAGGAAGGCCGGGAATGTTGCCGGATTGATGCCAATCGCCGCGATCTGGGCAGGGGTGAGATTCCGCTGGTCGATGAAGTTGCGGTAGATGTTGTAGAAACCGGTGACCTTTCCACTGAGGCTGCCGTCATCATAGGTGGCGCCGACCTCGAAGCCATGTCCGGTCTCCGGCTCAAGCGCCGGATTTCCGATAACACCGTAGCCGGAACCCGGGTTCGCAAAATTGAGATAGAGCTCATCTGCCGTGGGTGCACGGAACGCCATTGCCCATTGGGCAAATAGAACGGTGGTGTCGTTCAATTCGTACTCGGCGAGCAGTTTCGGCGAGAACTGGTAGTCGCTCTTGCCGACCGGAACACCGAAGATTCCGTATCCGGAATTGGTGCCATAGGTGGCAGAATCTTCCGGAGAATAGTCGAACCAGTCGAAGCGAATGCCCGGCGTTATCGACAGACGGCTGTCGCCCATGCGGATCTTGTCCTGGATGTAAAAACCGATCTGGTTGGTGTTCACATTCGGCATGTCGGCCTGATTGGAGTGCAGGAAGTTGCAGAAGGTGGTGGTCAGAATGCCGAGCGTACAGGCGTCGACACCGCCTGCGAACTGCTTGAGCTTGCCGGTCGAGGCATCGAGACCGATTGAGACTTCATGATCGAGTTCGCCGGTCTCAAAGCCGGCGATCAGGGAGCCCGTGAACCCGAAACGCGCATCCTCGATTTCGTTGCTACGCTGCCACGGGCTTACGGGGATCACCACGCCGCCGAGGAACGGGCTGAGACTGCCGACATTCAGGCGCGTACCCGAATTGCCTGCCGTTTTTGACAGTCGCTGCCAATAGGCAGTCGCCCTGGCTCCCTTGATCAGTTGGCCGGTATCGGCCGGGTCATAGACGTAATCGAGGGAGACGCGTTCGCGACGCGTGTCATCATGACCGACCAGCCCTCGATAGGCCCGGGAGGAGCCGCTCGTTGCGCCCCGCTTGGTCAGCAGCTGCGTCTCACGCTGACTGTCGAAACGTTCGGCCGTGAACCCGATGGTGTGTCCGCCGCCGATCTGCTGACGCAGCTTGAAGAGCAGATTGTTCTGATCATAGTCAGCGGGATTTGCATCCGTCCGGGTTGGCCCGAGTGTCGCGACATTGCCCTGATTGACGGTTTCGTTGCCGCGCTTGTAGCCGCCCTGGAACAAGACCGATGTCGCCCCGGCGCGCATTGCGGCGGCAGCCGATCCCGAGATCGATCCGTCGGATCCGTCGTAGGTGGTCTTGGTCAACGCTCCCCAATTGCGTCCGTCCTCGATCAGGTCCTCCGGCTCAAGGGTCTGCAACACGAGGCCGCCGGCAAGAGCACCCGAACCGGCCCGGCTCGAGTCCGCACCGCGCAGGACATCCAGCGCTGAAAGCGAAGAGAAATCGAAACTGTCGCCACCGCCATCGGCGTTGGTATCGCCGGTCGGACCGCCCGATCGCGCGGAGGCCTCGAGATAGGGGATCGGAATGCCGTCGATCGTGGTGCTGACGCGCGGGCCGCCGAGACCACGGATGAAGAGGCCGCCGCGCGCCTTGTCGAAGATCACGCCGGGCTCTTCAGAACGCCCCAGATCGGAAATGCTGCTAATCTCGTTGCGGCGGATCTCCTCGCCGGTCACCCCGGATGCCAGGGGCGTGTCGGCCGCACCCTTTTCGAGTTTTTCCCTTGCCGTCTCTCCGTCGCCAGCGCCGCGAACAACAATCTGTTCGAGCACGGTCGTCTGGCCTGCATCCTGCGCCGCCAGTGGCGCGGCGCCCAGCACCGAGCAAACCGCAACACCACTCATCAGGCGCATCATGCGCACCCCCGCCATATTCATCTTCGCACTCCTGTTAACTGAAAACTACGGTGCTGGCTGGCGGCAGGCTTGCTGGCATCGGCGGAGCATCAAAACATGAATTTTTGTCTCCACTATTGCTTCCGATATAAAACATGATAATTGATGTCAACAATTAACGTGACCAATCAGACCCTCGCCCAGCCAGCCTTTCGCCAGCCCAGCGAGCCGAGGGAACAGCAATCCGCATGACGCCAAAGACGCACCCTGCAGACCATGCATCGCAGACCGGCTCCGCAATGAGCCCGGACTCGAACGCCTATGCCCGGCAGGCCGCAGACGGAGAAATCCTCGACAGCCGCAAGCTGTTCGGATCACGCACCGAGATCGGCATCCTCCACGATGGCTCCCTCTACCGGCTGAAGATCACCCGTCAGGGAAAGCTCATTCTCAACAAGTGAAAGGCTGGAGGGGACATGACCCAAGCTCTCGACCATGCGGCAATCATTGCGGCGCAGAACGACAATCCGAAAATGCGTGCGCGCGATCTGGCCGCCAAACTCGGGATCAGCGAAGGCGAGTTGGTAGCCGCGGGCTGCGGGACGACGGCCAGGCGGATCGATATCGATTTCGACCGCATCTTCGGCCCGCTCGAGCAGGTCGGCGAAGTGATGGCGCTGACCCGCAACGAGAGCGCGGTGCATGAGAAGATCGGCGTCTACGACAAGTTCATAGGCGGGAAACATGCCGCAATGATGCTGGGCGAAAAGATCGACATGCGCATGTTCGCTGCCCGCTGGGCACACGGATTTGCCGTCGAAACCCGTGATGGCGACACGGTCAAGCGGAGCCTTCAGTTCTTCGATGCTCACGGAGACGCCGTCCACAAGGTCCACACCCGCGAAGCCACCGATATCGATCGGTGGAACGCGCTCGTCGCCGACCTGACAGCGGAAGATCAATCCTTCGGCATCGAGGTGACGGAAGCCCCCGCCACGGCGGTTCGCAACGAGGTCGACACCACCGAACTGCGCGACCGATGGAGCCGCATGACCGACACACACCAGTTCGTCGGCCTTCTCAAGAAGCTCGACATTGACCGGCTTTCCGCAATCCGCGCCGTCGGCGAGGACTATGCGTGGAAGATCGACAACTCCGCTGTGGAATCCATGCTGCGGCTGTGTGCGAAGGAGGCGCTACCGATCATGTGTTTCGTCGGCAACCACGCCTGCATCCAGATCCACTCGGGACCGGTCAAGGATGTGAAGCCCATGGGGCCATGGCTCAACATCATGGATCCGGATTTCCATCTTCACCTGCGGACCGATCACATCACGGAAGTCTGGGCCGTACGCAAGCCGACCGACAACAACGGGGTCTCCGGTTACGTCACCTCGCTTGAGGCTTATGACGCGGACGGCGAACTGATCATCCAGTTCTTCGGCAAGCGGATCGAGGGTCAGGACGAGCGGCCGTTGTGGCGCGAGATCATGGAGAGCCTTCCGCGCGTTGACGGACGGAGGGCGGCATGAGGCGCATTGTTTCAGGACTGGCCTGCGGGGCAATTCTCGTTGGCCTTATCGTCTCCACGAGTTCCCGGGCCGAAGATGCGGCAAAGGCCGAGAGGATTGTCGCGATCGGCGGGTCGGTGACCGAAATCATCTATGCGCTCGGGGAACAGGACCGGCTGATCGCGCGCGACCAGACGAGCATTTATCCGCCGGAGGCCACAGAGCTCCCCGATGTCGGCTACATCCGGAGGCTTTCACCGGAAGGTCTTCTCTCGGCCAATCCCGACCTCGTGATTGCCATGGAGGGCTATGGTCCGCCGGAAGCAAAATCCGTCATTCTAGCAGCCGGTATTCCCATAGCGGAGATCCCGGAAGGCTATGACGGGGCGGCGATCGTTGACAAGATCCGCGCGACCGCGGCCGCACTGGGTACGCCCGAAAAGGGCGAGGAGCTGGCGGCCGAAGTCGAGGCCGATCTCGCGGCGGCGGAAGCCGCAGCCAAGGCGGCCGGAAGCCCGACTCGGATCCTGTTCATCCTTGCGCTTCAGGACGGTCGCATCATGGCGGCCGGCGCCGACAGCCACGCCGACGGCATTATCCGCATGGCAGGGGCCGAAAACGCTCTTTCGGGGTTTTCGGGCTACAAGCAGGTGACGGACGAGGCCGTCATCACGGCCCAGCCGGACGTTGTGCTGATGATGGATCGCGGCGGCGACCACAGCGGCGCCGAAGAGGCGCTGTTTGCCCTGCCGGCGATCCAGGCGACTCCTGCGGGCAAGAACCGCCGGATGATCCGAATGAACGGGCTTTATCTGCTCGGTTTCGGTCCACGGACCGCAGACGCCATTCGTGATCTGAATGAACAGCTCGCAGGCATCGATGCGCCGGTCGGGAGCAATTGAAGGTGTTGCAGCGCACTGACAACACGGCAGGGCTGCAGCTGCACACAGATCATGACGGAGACCGCAGCCGGCAGGCAAGAATGACTGCCGCGCTGCTCCTCCTTGCTCTCGTTGCCACCGCCGTCGCAGCAATCGGCTTCGGGGCGGCGGACACGCCGGCCTACAGGGTACTGATGGCCCGGATCGGGCTTTTCGACGGCGCGGAACTGCAGACCACCGATTATCTGATCGTCGAGCAGATCCGCCTGCCCCGGCTGTTTCTCGGCATGCTGATAGGTGCCGGGCTTGCGGTCTCGGGCGCGCTGATGCAGGGACTGTTCCGCAACCCCCTGGCGGACCCGGGAATCGTCGGCGTTTCGGCCGGTGCGGGACTCGGCGCCGTGGCGGCGATCGTTCTTGGCGGCGGATCGCTGCCCTTTATCGGAATCTACTCGCTGCCGTTGGCTGCATTTTGCGGCGGCCTGGTTTCAACCTGGCTTCTCTATCAGGTTTCAACCCGCAACGGGACGACCTCGGTCGCCACGCTTCTCCTGGCCGGCATTGCGCTCGGCGCGCTGGCCGGCGCGGTCACCGGATTTCTTGTCTACATTGCCGACGACGCGCAATTGCGCGACATCACGTTCTGGGGATTGGGATCGCTGGCCGGTGCGACCTGGACAAAGGTCGCTGCCACCGCCCCCTTCGTGCTGCTTGCATTGGCGGTCTCCTCGTTTCTGGCGCGTGCCCTCAACGCCCTTGCTCTTGGGGAGGCCGCAGCGCATCACATGGGCATTCCGGTTCAGCGCATGAAACTTCTCGCAATCACCGTGGTGGCGGCAGCGACCGGCGCATCGGTTGCCGCTTCGGGTGTCATCGGCTTCGTCGGCATCGTGATACCGCACCTGCTCCGCCTGACCATCGGTCCCGACCATCGGTATCTTCTGATCTGTTCGGCCTTGCTCGGCGCTTCCTTTCTGACCCTGGCGGACGCCGTCAGCCGGACAGTGGTTGCGCCGGCAGAACTCCCGATCGGTATCGTCACCGCCGCGATCGGCGCACCCTTCTTTTTGTGGATACTTCTCGGCCGCCGCGGCATGGCCGACTTTTGATGATGAACTGACATGCTTGACGCCAAGAACCTGTCCGTCGCCTATGGCAAGCGTACAATCCTGCACGGAATCGATTTTTCTGCCCGCCCGGGAGAAGTCACCGCGGTTATCGGTCCGAACGGATCGGGCAAGACGACCTTGCTCAAGGCGCTGACCGCGGAAGTCCCGTTCTCGGGCCATGTGAAGATCGACAATGTTCCGCTTCAACGGTTCAAGCCGCACGAGCTCGCGGCCAGACGGGCTGTGCTGGCGCAGGAAACCCAGTTTGCCTTTCCGTTCACGGTGGCCGAGATCGTGGCATTGGGAATAGCCGCCGGTTCGCCGCTTCCGGCAGGGGCTGGTCGCCGGCAGCGTATCGCCGATGCGCTTGAGGCGGTCGATCTTGCCGGTTTTTCCGCTCGCAGCGTGCATGCGCTGTCCGGAGGCGAAAGACAGAGGGTGCAGCTCGCCCGCGTGCTCTGCCAGATCTGGGAGCCGGTGGGAGCATCAGGTCCGCGGTGGCTGTTTCTGGATGAACCGGTCTCGAGCCTCGATATCCGCCACCAACTCGTCATCATGGACCTTGCGGCAGATTATGCGCGGCGCGGCGGCGGCGTCATCGCCGTCATGCATGATCTCAACCTTACAGCCATGTATGCGGACCGAATCACGCTGATGTCCGGCGGACATGTTGCGGCGTCCGGTACGCCCGACGCCGTGTTCGGCGACGGAACCCTTGCCGAAGTCTTCGGCTGTCCGCTCAAGGTTGGCCGGGTTCCCTCAAACCGGCGCTTCGTGCTGCCGCAATCAGCCGCAACGGCTTTCTCGCTTCCCTCCTGAGCTCCTGAGTGCCCTGCCGAAACCAGCCCCACGGGATGGAATCCGGAGAGCCGCGAACTCCCGCCACCGGACTTGCCATCGCGCCCCGAAATACAATTGTGACCTTGCGGCAGGCAAGCACGGTCTTTACTGGCGATCCACCGGTCGGAGCCAATAATTGCGTGCGACATTCTTTCGAACATTTTTCCAGATAAATGAATTCAAGCCTATTGAAGAACTCTCTGCGACGGTCAGAAATTCAAGTGTATTTTGATATTTTTTACGTAATATAGAGCTTATTGACTGATTAAATTTGCCCTTCGGGAAATCTTTCTTCGGTTTGTTTCTGGGGTGCCGAACAATAGCGTCAAGTTACGAAGGCTTGATTGATGAATGCCAACATAGACGCCTGACTCACCTCAGAGTCATGCGGCCGGATCATGGTTCGTTTGGCGCGCCGAGTCCTTTGCACCGAAAGTAGTATGGTAAAGTTGCCCGTTCTTTTTAATCCTTAGGTCCCGCCACTTATGGCGTTTGCCGGCTGTACAGAGGATTGGCCGGTGCTCACACTGGGAGGTTTTTTATGAGCAAGTTCTCGATTTCACGCCGAGGGTTGATCAAGACCGGCGCAATGGTAGGCGCCGGTCTTGCGATGCCGACTATCTTCACCCGCAGCGCCAACGCATTCACCAACGAGCCCACAGGCTCGACCGTCACCCTGGGTTTCAACGTCCCGCAGTCCGGCCCCTACGCAGACGAGGGTGCTGACGAGCTCCGCGCCTTCGAACTGGCTGTCGAGCACCTCAATGGCGGCGGCGACGGCGGCATGATGAACACCTTCTCCTCGAAGGTTCTGGAAGGCAACGGCATCCTTGGCAAGAAGGTCGAGTTCGTCACCGGCGACACACAGACCAAGTCCGACGCTGCCCGCGCATCGGCCCGTTCGATGATCGAAAAGGACGGCGCCGTGATGATTTCCGGCGGCTCGTCCTCGGGCGTGGCCGTGGCCGTGCAAGCGCTCTGCCAGGAAGCCGGCGTGATCTTCATGGCCGGTCTTACCCACTCCAACGACACCACCGGCAAGGACAGGAAAGCCAACGGCTTCCGCCACTTCTTCAACTCCTACATGTCGGGCGCCGCACTGGCTCCGGTGCTGAAGAATGCCTACGGCGCGGACCGAAAGGCCTATCACCTGACCGCCGACTACAACTGGGGTTATACGACCGAGGAAGCCATCCGCGCCTCGACGGAAGCCATGGGCTGGGAAACCGTCGAAGCGGTCAAGACGCCGCTTACGCAGACAGACTTCTCGTCCTACATCACCCCGGTGCTGCAGTCGGATGCCGACGTGCTGGTTCTCAACCACTACGGCGGCAACATGGTCAACTCGCTCACCAACGCCGTGCAGTTCGGTCTGCGTGACCGCGTGGTCAATGGCAAGCAGTTCGAAATCATCGTTCCGCTTTACTCCCGCCTGATGGCCAAGGGTGCGGGCGAGAACGTGAAGGGCATCTTCGGTTCGACCAACTGGCACTGGTCGCTGCAGGACGAAGGCAGCCAGGCCTTCGTGCGTTCGTTCGGCGAAAAGTACGGCTTCCCGCCGTCGCAGGCTGCTCACACCTGTTATGTCCAGACCCTGCTTTATGCAGATGCCGTGGCTCGTGGCGGATCTTTCAACCCGTGCTCGGTCGTCGAAGCCCTGGAGGACTTCGAGTTCGACGGTCTCGGCAACGGCCCGACCCTGTACCGCGCGGAAGACCACCAGTGCTTCAAGGACGTGCTGGTCGTGCGCGGTAAGGAGAACCCGACTTCGGAATTCGACCTTCTCGAGGTTGTCGAGGTCACCCCGGTCGATCAGGTCACCTACGCTCCGGATCACCCGCAGTTCGCGGGCGGTGATCTGGGCACCTGCAACCCGGGCGCATAATCGTCCTTCATCGACGAGTTACGGCCCGCATCCCGACCGGATGCGGGCCGAATCAAACTGTAGAGTAGCAAGCGTCGGCGTGAACCGGCGCACAACAGCGGCGTGAGCTCTGCTCACGTGGGATGGGCCATGGAAGCGATTCTTTTGCAGATTTTGAACGGGCTGGACAAGGGCAGCGCCTATGCGCTGATCGCCCTGGGTCTGACCCTCATCTTCGGAACACTGGGGGTGGTCAACTTCGCCCACGGCGCCCTGTTCATGATCGGCGCGTTCTGTGCCGTCACGTTCAGCCGGCTGCTGACCCTGTCCTCGATCGCGGAGGACCCGACCCGCAAGGATTTCCTCGGAAACCCGCTTAAAGTCGAGACGCCTTATGTAGAGAGCTGGTTCGGAACCGATTTCGGCGCCATGCTGATCAACTGGTCCGTCCCGTTGTCGATCCTCTTCGCCATTCCGGTGATGATCCTGGTCGGCCTCGCGATGGAACGCGGACTGATCAAGTACTTCTACAAGCGACCACACGCGGACCAGATCCTCGTCACCTTCGGCCTCGCAATCGTTCTGCAGGAGATTATCAAATACTTTTTCGGCGCAAACCCCATTCCGACGCCAGCGCCGGATGCTTTTGCCGGCAGCTTCGATTTCGGCGCAATGGTCGGACTTGAGGCGGGACAGATCATCTATCCCTATTGGCGGCTGGTTTATTTCGCATTTGCGGCCGTGATCATCGCCGCGGTGTTCTCGTTCCTGCGCTTTACCACCTTCGGCATGGTTGTCCGGGCCGGCATGGCGGACCGGGAAACAGTCGGCCTTCTTGGCATCAACATCGACAAGCGTTTCACCATCATGTTCGCAATTGCCGCCGTTGTCGCGGGCCTGGCGGGCGTGATGTACACCCCCATCAATTCGCCCAACTACCACATGGGCATGGACTTCCTCGTGCTCAGCTTCGTGGTGGTCGTGGTGGGCGGCATGGGCTCACTGCCCGGCGCCGTGCTGGCCGGCTTCCTGCTGGGCATCCTGGAAAGTTTTGCATCGATGGCGCAAGTTGTCTCGCTCATTCCAGGCATCAACCAGATCATCATCTATCTTGTTGCGATCGTCATTCTGCTCACCCGCCCCCGCGGGCTTATGGGCCGCAAAGGCGTTATGGAGGAGTAACCGATGCTTGGCCTCGGAAAAAAAGACCTCGCACTTCTCGTGCTTGTTGCGGTTCTGATCATCTTCGCTCCGTTTATTCTCAATCCGTTCCCGGTGAACTCCGCGCTCGCGCAGTTCAATGCCGGCTACCCGGACCTGATGCAGCGTTTCGTGATCTTCGGCATCTTTGCGATCGGCTTCAATATCCTGTTCGGACTGACCGGGTATCTGAGCTTCGGCCACGCTGCATTCCTGGGTGTCGGAAGCTACGCGGCCATGTGGTCGATGAAGCTGATGACGATGAATGTAATCCCGGCGATCATCCTTGCCGTTCTCGTGGCCGGTCTGTTCTCCCTGCTTGTGGGATGGGTCTCGCTGCGCCGCTCGGGCATCTACTTCTCGATCCTTACACTGGCATTCGCCCAGATGTCCTATGCGCTCGCCTATTCCGTGCTCACTCCGATCACCGGCGGAGAGACCGGACTGCAGCCGAAGATCGACGATCCGCGCATCTTTGATCCGGCGCTTGCGGACGGCGCAACCCCGTCGGCCAATCTGTTCGGCCTGACGATGAAGTCCAGCCACGAGATCTCCGTCGGCGGCTGGCTGTTCACCATCAATGCCGGTTATTACATCGCGGGCGTGGTCATGCTGCTTGCCTTCTACATGGCAATCCGCATCTTCCGGTCGCCTTTCGGGATGATGTTGCGCGCGATCAAGACCAACCAGACCAGGATGAACTACACCGGCCTGAACCCCCGACCCTACACGCTTGCCGCGTTCGTGATCTCTGGCATGTATGCCGGTCTCGCAGGCGGGCTCATGGTCGCGATGGATACGCAGGTGGGCCCGGAGCGCATGTTCTGGACCGCTTCGGGCGAAGTGGTGCTGATGACCATCCTGGGCGGCGCCGGAACGCTAATCGGTCCCGTGCTCGGCGCCGGCATGATCAAGTACATGGAAAACATCATTTCCAAGATCAATGACGGCATCCTGTACCAGTGGTTCTCCGTTTTCCCCGAAGGACTCCAGGATTTCCTGGTGGCAATGATTCACCCCTTCATCGGCAAGGGCTGGCATCTTACGCTCGGCATCGTGTTCATGCTTGTCGTCATCTTCCTCCCCGGCGGCCTTCTCGAAGGCGGACAACGGATACGGGGCGTGTTCAGCCGCAAGAAGAAGCCGACATCGGGCAAGGATCCCGAACATCACCCCAAACCCTCGCCGCATGTGGCGTGACCGGAGATCTCGCGAAATGGGTATTCTTGAAGTCAGTAACGTGAACAAGCGCTTCGGCGGCCTTCAGGCACTGGGGAATGTGAACCTTTCGATCAGCGAGAAATCGGTTCATGCCATCATCGGACCGAACGGAGCCGGCAAATCGACGCTGCTCAACTGCCTTGTCGGCAAGCTGATCCCGGACACCGGTACGGTGACATTCAACGGTCAGTCCGTACTCGGCAGCACGCCGTACAAAATCAACCAGATGGGCATAAGCCGGGTGTTTCAGACACCCGAGATCTTCGGCGACCTGACGGTGATGGAAAACATGCTGATTCCGTGCTTTGCCAAGCGCGACGGGGTATTCCGCATGCATGCGATCGAAAGCGTGGCGTCAGAGAGCGAGATCATCGCCAGGGCGGAGGCCATGCTCGAGGAAGTCAACATGTTCGAAAAGCGCGAGATGCACGCCGGATCGCTTTCGCGCGGCGACAAGAGGCGCCTCGAAATGGCCATGTGCCTTGTTCAGGAGCCGAAACTCCTGCTGCTCGACGAGCCGACAGCCGGCATGTCGCGGGCGGACACCAACAACACCATTGCGCTTCTCAAGGAAATTCACACCAAGCGCGATATCACCATGGTGATCATCGAACACGACATGCACGTCGTATTCTCGCTCGCCCAACGGATAACGGTGCTTGCGCAGGGCACGCCGCTGGTCGAGGACACCCCGGAAAACATCAAGGGGCACCCGAAGGTCAAGGAAGCATATCTGGGAGAAGCCGCATGAGCGAAGTCGTCGGTGAAGCAGGCAAACGCGACGAACGCGAGCGCCCGGATTTCTCGAAACACCGGAACCAGGCGGCGACGGCGCCGGCTTTTCTCTCGGTGCATGACATCCATGCCTATTACGGCGAAAGCTATATTGTTCAGGGCGTCTCCTTCAACGTCCATGAAGGCGAGATCCTGGCGCTTCTTGGCCGCAATGGTGCGGGGAAGACCTCAACGCTCAGGACCCTGGCGCGTCTCGGCAACCCGACGCTGACCCATGGGGAGATCTGGCTCGACCACAAGCATCTGCACACCATGGCAAGCCATGAGGCAGCGCGCGAAGGCCTGGTTCTGGTGCCCGAAGACCGCCGCATCATTCCGGGCCTGACCGTCGAGGAGAACCTGCAGCTTGCGCAGATCGTGGAGCCGATCGGCTGGTCGATCGAACGGCTATACGAGTTGTTCCCGCGGCTTGGTGAGCGGCGGCAGCAGGAAGGGGTCACGCTTTCCGGCGGCGAGCAGCAAATGCTGTCGATCGCCCGGGCCCTGGCGCGCGACATTAAGGTGCTTCTTCTGGATGAACCTTATGAAGGCCTTGCGCCGGTCATCGTTGACGAGATCGAGAAGACCCTGGAGATCATCAAGACCCAGGGCATCACGACGATCCTGGTCGAGCAGAACGCGGTTCGCGCGCTCGAACTGTCCGACCGGGCTGTCATTCTCGACACCGGAACGGTTGTCTTTGACGGAACCGCGAAGGAGGTCCTGGACAACAAGCAGCTGCGCGAGGAGTATCTCGCGATCTGACCAGTCGGCCGCTCCATGAAATTCAGACGCCCGGACGCTGCACGGCTTCCGGGCGCTTTTCATATTGTCAGAGACCGAAACTGACCGAGCGATTGAACCTTGCGGAAATTCAATGCGGGCCGGCGTTCGAGACGATATTGAGAACCAGCACGCCGCAAACGATCAGGCCTATTCCCACATAGGCGAAGAAATCCAGCTTCTGCCCGAACCCGAAGACGCCAATCAGCGTGACAAGGGCGACACCGGCGCCCGACCATATTCCATAGGCAATGCCGACAGGGACGGTCTTAAGCACAATTGCGAGAAAATAAAATGCAAATGCGTAGCTCGCGAAGGACAGGCCCGTATAGCCGAGATGCGTCAACCCGTTGGAGGCCTTGAGCGCTGTGGTTCCGGCTACCTCGCCGGCAATGGCAATCGCAAGATAGAGCCAGGCCATGTCATGTCTTTCTGTTCGGATGGTCGGGATATCAAGGTGTCCGGCTTTCAAACCAAAACCCGGCCCATGAGTCGCGAGCGGAGATATACATCAATTCGGTGCGGGTCGATCCCGTTTTCGCAAGCTGCAATCCGACCGAACCGGATCAGCACCGCAGACCGGGTTCGCCCTCTTGATATGAGGGCTGCAAAAGGTGTCTAAAGACCCCTCACAGGAGAACGAGATCCATGAAAGCCATTTTTTGTATCGCCCGAGGGTCCGCCACCGAAGTCCTGGAGGCTCAGGATGTTGAAACACCCGAACCCGGACCGGGTGAAGTGCGCGTCAAGATGCGTTCCTCGGGGGTCAATCCTTCCGATGTCAAGCTGCGCAGTGGCGTGCAAGGCCCGATGGTCGCCGAGCGGGTCGTCATTCATAATGACGGCGCCGGGGTGATCGACGCGGTGGGCAAGGGCGTCAATCAGGCCCGCATCGGCGAGCGTGTGTGGCTCTTCAATGTCAATCGCTCGCCAGACGGTCTCAGCCAGGGCATTTCGGGCACCGCCACCGAATACGCCTGCGTGCCTGCAGATCTGGCGGCTCATCTGCCCGGCGAAGCAAGTTTCGAGACAGGCGCCTGCCTCGGCGTTCCCGCGATGACCGCGCATCGCGCCGTTACATGGGCGGGCGACGTTGCCGGGAAGACCTTGCTGGTAACCGGCGGTGCGGGCGCGGTCGGCCATTCCGCCATTCAGATCGGCAAGGCCAAGGGCGCGCGGGTCATCGCCACTGTCAGTTCGAATGCAAAGGCGGAAATTGCCCGCGACGCAGGTGCGGACCTGGTGGTGAACTACAAGAGCGAGGATCTGGAAGCACGGCTCAGCGAGGAGGTCGGGCGCAACGCGATTGACCACGTGGTTGAGGTCGATCTCGCTGCGCATGTTAACATCTATCCGAATATCCTCGCTTTCGACGCAACGGTCGGCGCCTATGCCTCGTCAAGCGACATGACCCCACAGATTCCGTTCTACCCGCTTGCCTTCCGCAACATCTGCCTGCAGCCGGTGTTCGTCTACTCGATGTCGAGCGTCGCGAAAGCACAGGCAATCGCGGATATCAACGACATGCTCACGCAAGGAACCCTGACGCCGCGGATCGATCGGACATTCGCGCTTCGTGATGCCGCGTCAGCGCATGAGGCCGTGGAGAGCGGCAAGCTCATGGGGAATGCCATTCTGACGATCTGATCTGACAAACCATTGCCTGTCGCAAAAACGGCCGCACGCCTGGATTGCAGGCGGGCGGCCGAATGCGGCGAGCCGGTATGGCCCAATTATTCCGCGGCAGGATCCCAGCCAGAAATCGCCTTGACCTCAAGAAATTCCTCAAGACCCCAGACCCCGCCTTCGCGGGCCCGACCGGAGGTCTTGGTGCCCCCGAACGGAGCGCCAGCGCCACGGGACTGGCCGTTCATCTCAACCATTCCCGAACGCAGCCGGCGCGACAGGCGATTGCGCTTGGCGCCGTCCTGGCTCTGAACATAATTGGTCAGGCCGTAATTTGTGTCATTGGCAATTGCGATCGCCTCTTCCTCGTTATCGAACGGCATGATTGAAAGCACCGGACCGAAGATTTCCTCACGGGCGATCGTCATGTCGTTGGAGACATCGGCGAACACCGTCGGGCGTACGAAGTAGCCGCGGTTGAGGCCTTCGGGACGGCCAACCCCGCCAGCGACCAGGCGGGCACCCTCATCGATGCCCTTCTGGATGTACCCCTGAATCTTCTCATACTGAGCTGCGGAGACCACGGGTCCGATATGATTGCCATCCAGATGGGCGCTGGCGACCTTGGTGGATTCGGCGACCTTGACCGCCGTTTCGATCGCCTGATCGTAGATCGAGCGCTCGACAAGCATGCGGGTCGGGGCGTTGCAGCTCTGGCCGGTGTTGTTGAAGCAGTGACGCGCACCTCTGACGACAGCCTTCTCGTCGGCATCGGCAAAGATCACATTGGCGCCCTTGCCGCCAAGTTCCAGGCATACACGCTTGAAGGTGTCGGCCGCCGCCTTGGAGATTGCCGCGCCGGCCCGGGCGGAGCCGGTAAAGCTGATCATGTCGACGTCCGGATGGGTGGACAGGTCTGTTCCCACGCCGACGCCATCACCATTGACCAGGTTGAAAACACCGGCGGGAACACCGGCGGCATGAACGATCTCGGCAAAGACGATGGACGACAGCGGAGCGATTTCCGAGGGCTTGAGCACCATGGTGCAGCCCGTGAGCAGCGCCGGAATTGCCTTCAGTGTCACCTGGTTCATCGGCCAGTTCCAGGGCGTGATCAGACCAGCGACGCCGATCGGCTCCATGGCGATACGATTGTCAGGGGCGTGCGGCCCAAGCGGGCGAAGGAATTCAAAATTCTTGAAGGCGGTGATGAAATTGTCGATGTGCCAGGTACCCGATGTCGTCTGACTTGCGCGCGACATCTCGATGGGGGCGCCCATCTCGAGACTGATCGCCTTTGACATGTCCTCGGCACGCTCGACATAGATGTCGCGGATCTTCTCAACATAGGCGAGCCGGACTTCCGGATCCGTTTGCGACCAGTCTTCGAAAGCGGCCTTTGCGGCGGCAACGGCCGCATTGGTGTCTTCGGTTCCGCCAAGCGAAATTACTGCGCAGGGTTCCTCGTTGGACGGATCGATCACCTCGCAATCGCGGCCTGCGAGCGGACTCACCCATTCACCATTGATGTAGAATTCGCGTTTTTCGATCATGAATGTCTCCAAATTGCTTGACCGGCCGGAAGGGCCGGAAAACCTGATTGCCAGATCTGTAGGGGCGGAAAGGGGAGAATTGCAACCTCGATTCCACCTGCGACACTCACTTGTGGTCCCCAAGAGGGCTTTTCAACGGGCCAACGACTGTCAGAGCCTGCCGTTAATCCGACCCGTGGCCTTCCCACATTCCCCTTAGTGGCGTATTGGAGCTTCAGAAATGAGCTCCTGCAACAGGCGTTCAGGGCACAAGACCGGGCCATTTTTCATGCAGTACAGTCTCTTGTCATTCTTCCTGCCGTTTACCGGGTATCCCTATGAAGGACATGACGTCGCCTGCCCGGGCTGCGGTCATGACAAATGCACATCGGTGGCGGGAATCGACCGGCGGCTGAAGCGGCTTTCCACGGTGTCCTGCGATCTCTGCGGCCTTCTCTACACCAATCCAATGCCGACAGATGCAGAGCTTGCGACCTACTATTCGGACTATTACCGGTTCGATTATCAGGCGGCCGACACGGCGCCGAAGGAGAAGCATCTCAAGAAACGCGTGGCGGAGGCCTCGATGCGACAGCGGCAGATTGAGGGGCTCTTGCCGCAAACGGCGCGTACGCTGGATTTCGGTTGCGGTTCCGGCGAATTCGTGGCGGCCATGCTGGCGCTTGGCCATGATGCGCACGGTTTTGAGCCCGGGGAGACCTATGGCAACCATGCAAAATCTCTCATGGGCGACCGGATCAGCGTCCGGGGCTGGCAGGAGGTTACCTATGACGGCCCCTTCGACCTCGTAACCTGCTTTCACGTTCTGGAGCATCTGAACAACCCGGTCGAAGCGCTGCGGCAAATGGCATCCTGGGCGAAGCCGGACGGGTTCGTTTTCATCGAAGTTCCGGATCTCGGCAAGGCGCACCCGAACAAGGGGTTCGGGGCGCTGCATTTCGCCCATCTACTGGGCTTCAATCATCACAATCTCATTGTCGCTGCCGCGCAGGCCGGTCTTGTTCCGGAGCGGATCGTGGCGCCGACCGGGATCATCTTCCGCAAAGGAGAGGCCGAAGCGGACGCCGTTGCTGAAGAGGCTGCCCGGGGACGAGCCCTCACAAAGCGTCTGTATGGCGAAGGCAGAATGGTCTCCAACTACTTCAGCTACCAGATCGGCAAACTGACCGGCGCCAACAGGCGCGCCGGTTAAACAAGTGCGCCGGCAGGAGGAGAGGGGACGCGGCGCAAGGCGCCGTCGGGTTCTTCCTACCGCATGCCTTTGAGCAAAGCGGGCGTCGGAAAGCACGTCGGCCGGGCGCCGTTCTTCGCTTGCCATTCACCTATCGAACGGCGGGTCTTGTAACCAGGCAGGCCATCGGCGCCGCCGACATCATATCCCTGACGCTCAAGCAGGGTCTGCAGCTTGGCGATATCCGATCGCAGCATGCTACCGACATCTCCCCAGGGCGTCACGAAAGGGCCTGTGCCGTAGGCGATGCGGTCGGCAAGATTGCCGATGAACAGCGCGTAAAGATCCGAGTTGTTGTATTCCTTGATCACGTAGAAATTCGGCGTCACCACAAATTCCGGCCCGTAGACCCCGGCCGGCACCAGCACCATTCCGGGGGCTGCGCGTTCATGCTCGGGAAACGGACGCCCTGAAATGCGGATGATGCCCATTGCCGTCAGATCGCGGATCGGTCTTGCCCGGTCCGGCCCTTCGAGCGCGCATGTCACACCTTGGGGGATCACGCTTTCAAAGCCCCAGTCCCGTCCTCTCACCCAGCCGGAACTGGCGAGGTAGCTGGCGATCGAGGCCAGCGAATCGGGCACCGAGTTCCAGATATCGCGCTTGCCGTCGCCATCGAAATCGACCGCATGCTCGAGATAGCTCGATGGCAGGAACTGCGGCTGGCCCATCGCACCGGCCCAGGAACTTTTCATGGCAGAAGCCGGAACGTCGCCGCGCTCAAGGATTTTCAGCGTTGCCAGAATCTCGGTACGAAACAAGTCCGGACGCGTGGACATGAAGGCCTTGGTCGCCAGCACCTGCACCGCGGAATGCGGGATCTTCGCGCGGCCAAAGCCGGACTCGCGGCCCCAGATCGCAATTATGATCTCCGCCGGCACGTCATAGCGGCTTTCTATCCGATTAAGGACAGAACCGTGCTTCTGCATCAGCGAACGACCGGTGGCTGCAAGGCTTCGCATCCGCCCTTCATCAAAATAGGCGCCGGGGCTGCGGAATTCGGCCTGGCTTTGCGACCGTGTTTCAGGCTTGGGAAATCCCGGAGGAGTGAGATCCGGCAAATCCCAGTTAAGCCGGATACCATCAAAGGCGCGATCAAAAACCGGCTTGGAAACCCCGGCGCGCCTTGCGTCCGGCCAGAGATCGTCCTCAAGCCACTGTCGGAACTGAGCCTCCACGCCGGACTTTGTTGCGGCGCCGGCGGACCCTGCTGCGATGCCGAAGGCAGCCAGAAAGGTGAGACAGGCGATGACAAATGGTCGAATCATGAAAGCAGCTTACCTTGGGTGGACGCGCAAGGAAATTGACGCTGCACAATCGCGAGCCGGTCCAGCGGTTTCCGGGTTCGGAAACCCGGTCATGGCGTTCCCTCAGAATGCGGTGCGGGCACGGATCGCGGCGGCCAGTGTGCCCTCGTCGAGATAGTCGAGTTCACCGCCGACCGGAACGCCATGGGCCAGGCGGGTGACCTTGAGATCGAATCCGGACAGTTGCTCGGTGATGTAGTGCGCCGTGGTCTGGCCTTCGACCGTTGCGTTGACCGCGATCAGGATCTCGCGCACGCCGCCGGCAGCGACACGATCGACAAGTCCGGCAATGGTGAGGTCGTCCGGGCCGACCCCGTCCAGCGGCGACAAGGTGCCGCCGAGTACATGGTAGCCGGCATTCATCGCCGCGGCACGTTCGAGCGCCCAGAGATCGGCGACATCCTCGACAACGATGATCACACCCTGGTCACGCGCCGGATCGGTGCAGACCGTGCAGGGATCGGAAGTATCGGCGTTGCCGCAGGTCGAGCAGATGCGCACCTTGTCATGCGCCTCGTTTATGGCGGCTGCGAGCGGCCCCATCAACTGATCCTTCTTCTTGATCAGATGCAGGGCTGCGCGCCGGGCCGACCGCGGCCCCAGTCCGGGAACGCGGGCTAGCAGCTGGATCAGCTTTTCGATTTCAGGACCGGTGACGCGCTTTTGCATGCCTTTCTAGCTCTCCGCCGCCCCGCTCAGAAAGGCAGCTTCATGCCGGGAGGGATCGGCAGTCCCGCGGTCAGCTCCTTGGTGCGCTCTGCCATCATCGCTTCGGCCTTGGCCTTGGCGTCATTGTGGGCGGCGACGATCAGATCCTCGAGAATCTCGACATCGTCTTCCTTGAACATCGACGGATCGATCTTCAGGCCCAGCATCTGTCCCTTGCCCGAAAGCCGCACGGTCACCATACCGCCGCCGGATACGCCTTCGCATTCCATCGTGGCAATTTCCTCCTGCATGCCCTCCATCTTGGCCTGCATATCCTTGATCTTGCCCATCATGCCCATGATGTCCTTCATCGGCGTCTCCTTGGTGGTTCGAGGGTGGTGGTACTGCGAATTGTCCGTTTGGGTCTCAGTCCGATGTATCGTCCGGTTCGGTCTCGGCTGGAAGGATGTCGCCATCCTCGCTTGTCGGCGAAAGCGCCTCGGTCGCCAGATCCTCTTCGGTGGCTGAGATGCGCACGTCGGTGATACGCGCACCGGGAAATTTCGAGAGGATGGCGGCGATGTCGGGGTCCTGCCTTGCGTCGCTGACCAGCGCGTCACGTTTCGCGGCTTCGCGCTCGGCCACGGTCGGCGCACCCTGTTCGCGGCTCAGCGCCACGCTCCAATTGGCCCCGGTCCAGTCCTTGAGCTTCTTGATCAGTTCCCCCGGCAGGCTCGGGCTGGCATCGGGAGCGAGATTGATCTCAAGCCGGCGCGGCTCGATCCGGACCAGCCGGACTCCGGTTCGGATTTGAACCTTCATGGCAATGTCGCGATGCTTTTCAGCCAGTGCGATCATGTCTTCGAGGGTCTGGATTTCCAGCTTTTCAACAGGCTCGGCTTGAGGGGCCGGGACGGACGGTTCGGCGGAGTGGGCAAGCCGCATGGACGGCTGACCACCATTGCCCGGCGACATGGTCCTGTCACCAACAGCGCGGGCCGTGACGCCACCTCCGCCGAATCCACCGGCGGAGGAACCGGCCGCGCCGCCGCCGGCCGCCTGCCCGGCAGATGAAGCACCGGCCGTCCCGCCAATCCGATCAGCATCCCGAAATGCCTTCAGGGCATCTTCCGGCGATGGCAGGCTGGCCGCATGGGCGATGCGAATGAGCGCCATCTCTGCAGCTGCGGCCGGGCGACTCGATTCATCGGTCTCGGAAATGCCCTTGAGGAGCATCTGCCAGGTCCGGGAGAGAATGGCGGTCGACAATCCACCCGAATAGTCCGCTCCGCGCTCACGCTCGGTTTCGGTGAGCGAGGGATCGTCGGCCGCTTCAGGAACGAATTTGAGCCGCGTCACGAGATGGGTGAAATCGGCAAGATCGGTCAGGATGACTGCCGGACTGGCGCCCGAATCATACTGATCGCGAAAGCTTGTCAGCGCCGCGGCGACCTCACCTGACATCAGGGAGCCAAAGAGTTCAACAACGCGAGAGCGATCCGCAAGCCCGAGCATGGAGCGGACGGCGTCCGCATCCACCTGGCCGCCGCCATGGGCGATCGCCTGGTCGAGAAGGGACAGGCCGTCGCGCACCGATCCTTCGGCGGCACGCGCAATCATCGCAAGCGATTCGTCATCGATGCCGATGCCTTCCTGCGCAGCCACGCTCCGGAAATGCGAAACCAGGGTTCCGGTCTCGATCCGGCGGAGGTCAAATCGCTGGCAGCGCGACAGCACGGTGATCGGTACCTTGCGGATTTCGGTGGTGGCGAAAATGAATTTCACATGCGCCGGCGGCTCTTCCAGCGTCTTCAGCAGGCCGTTGAAGGCCTGCGTCGAGAGCATGTGAACCTCGTCGATAATATAGACCTTGTAACGCGCCGACACAGGGCGGTAACGCACCTGCTCGATGATCTCGCGAATGTCGTCGATGCCTGTGTGCGATGCGGCATCCATTTCGATCACATCGACATGCCGGCCTTCCATGATGGCCTGACAATGCTCGCCGGGAACAGCAAGGTCGATGCTCGGCTGATCGGTCTCATCTGTCTTGTAATTGAGCGCGCGCGCCAGAATGCGCGCCGTCGTGGTCTTGCCGACACCGCGCACCCCGGTCAGCATCCAGGCTTGGGCGATTCGACCGGACGAGAAAGCGTTGGTCAGGGTGCGGACCATCGGCTCCTGGCCGATCAGGTCGGTGAAATCCTTCGGACGGTACTTTCGCGCCAGAACCCGGTAAGGGCCCTGCTCGGCTGCCGGCTCCAGATTGACGCCTGATATCTCGTCCATGATCTTGTGCCACGCTCCTGCTGTCCCGGTTCCATCCGGTCACACCGCAACCCGCTCTTTCGGGGCCCGGTCGGATCATGGCCGGTTTTCCCGCCGGCTGTCCATCCTGTTTGCCGGAACCGGTTCATCGTCCACGACACACGTGACGGCCCTCGATATCCCGCAGCGGGGACAACGCCCGACATCGGGTGAGATGTCATCCGGGCAATCAGCCGAACGCAAACCGGAACGGACGATGGGGTGGGAGGCTGGCACGGTGACCCGTGCCGGGCTCGTTAGGGCTGCTTCCTTCCGGACCTGACCCGGTTGGCGAGTGGCTCGTCCACCACCAACCTCCCGGGGCAACATATCGTCAATCATCCGGCCAAATGCAAGCCAACCCGCCAAAATTCTGCTAGGTTCGGGCAAATCCAACAATCGGCCGGATCAAAATGCCCAGTTTCAACCTTGATGAGCGGCTTGCCCGAGACACAACCCTGCTTACGTCGATGGGTCTTTGCCAATTGCGGCTGATGCATGACAGCCGCTGGCCATGGATCCTGCTGGTTCCACAGCGCGACGACATCTGCGAGGTTTTCGACATGACCCCGCTCGACCAGACGATGTTGACCTTCGAAACAGCGATGACCGCCAAGGCGCTCAAAGAGGTCACAGGCTGCGACAAGATCAATGTCGGCGCGCTCGGAAATCAGGTTCGCCAGTTTCACCAGCACCTGATTGCCAGATCCGAGGGTGATCCGGCCTGGCCCGGGCCGGTCTGGGGACATGGCGAGGCCCGGCCGTGGGACGAAGCAGCCAAAACCGATTTCACCGCGCGTCTTCTGGATGCGCTGTGAAACCCGTACGCGTCAAGCGGCAGATTTTTTCCTGAAACTGATTCCGGTCCCGGAAAATATGCAGTAGATCTCGTTAATGTCAGTTTCCCTTTTCGATCATAATGCGCCGCACGGCGAAGCGAGCCGCCTGGTTGCGTTCTCTTCCAATCGTCTTGACCGCCGCTCCGAACACCGGGATGAAAGCGAGCTGGGAAATGCCCTGCGGGATCCCCGGACCCGATATTTCGGCATAAGCCAGGGTCGTCTCGCCGTCCGGATCAATGGCGAGACACCCGAAGGCCTGCTTCGGGCCGAAGACCTTGCAGATTTTGAGCCGCAGAACGAGAATGCCATCCTGATCGGATGGGACCGCGACGAGGCCCCGCGAATTGCGGTTCCGCTGGCAATGGCCGCCGACGATCTGCCCGAACCCTTCAAGGCGATCGATACCCGCTCGGTCTACCGTCAGGGCCTGCTCGACGAGGAGACGCTCGGCGCCTATGCGCTCGGCACCAGCCTTGTGGCCTGGGCGCTGGCGAACCGGTTCTGCGGGGCCTGCGGCAATCCGATGACGCCCGAATCCGGGGGCTACCGGCGCAAGTGCCAAGTCTGCGGTCACACCGTGTTCCCGCGCACCGATCCGGTGGCGATCATGCTTGCTGTCGACGAGGCGCGCGACCGCTGCCTGCTGGGGCGCAGCCCGCATTTTCCGCCGGGCATGTATTCCTGTCTTGCCGGTTTCATCGAACCGGGAGAAACGATGGAGGACGCGGTCCGGCGCGAGACGCTCGAGGAATCGGGCATACGCATCGGCCGTGTGCGCTATCACGCCAGCCAACCCTGGCCTATGCCCCACTCACTGATGATCGGCGTCTACGCCGAGGCCACAAGTTTCGAGATCGACCGCGACACCGCCGAACTCGAGGATTGCCGCTGGTTCGACCGGGCCGAGACCGAGGCCATGCTCGCCAATGTCCTGGGGGAGGACAAGGCATCCGCGCCGCCACCGGGCGCAATTGCACACCGGCTGATGCGGGACTGGCTGGACTGGAAGCGCTAGGTCAGCCTTCCTGTTCTTCCTCGATGGCTCCATTTTCGGCCAGCCTGAACGGATGGGCGGGATAGACTCCCAAAATGCGAAGTTCCCTTGAGAAAAAGGCCAGTTCCTCCATGGCGCGCGCCACAGGCGCTTCATCCGGATGGCCCTGAATATCGGCGTAGAACTGCGTGGCGAAGAACTTTCCGCCGAGCTGATAGCTCTCGAGCTTGGTCATGTTGACGCCGTTGGTGGCAAAACCGCCCATCGCCTTGTAGAGGGCGGCCGGTATGTTGCGGACCCTGAAGACGAACGTGGTGACGATGACCTCGTCGGCGACCGGGCGGGGCGGAATGCTGGCATCCCGCGACAGAACCACGAAGCGGGTGACATTGGTCTCGGTGTCCTCGACATTCTCGGCCAGGATGTTGAGGCCGTAAAGGTCGGCTGCGAGCCTGGGCGCAAAGGCGGCCATGGACGTGTCGCCAGATCCAGAAACCAGTTTGGCGGCCCCTGCCGTGTCTCCCGCCACAATGGGTTTCCAGCCATTGGCGCGCACGATCTTGCGGCACTGGCCGAGGGCGTGAATGTGGCTGTGGACGGTTCGTATGTTTGAAAGCGCCACGCCGGGCAGCGCCATGAGCTGAAAGTGGATCGGCATGAAATACTCGCCGACAATATGGAGTTGCGATTCCGGCAAGAGGTGATGGATATCGGCAACCCGGCCGGCGATCGTGTTCTCGATCGGGATCATCGCCAGGTCGGCCTCACCCAGTTCAAGCGCATTGAACGCATCCTCGAAGGTGGCGCAAGGCAACGGATCCATTTCGGGAAACATGTCGCGACAGGCCATGTCGGAGTTTGCGCCAAACTCGCCCTGAAAGGCGATGCGGTTGGTGGAAGTGGTCATGGGATGGTTCCGTTCAGAAGGCAGCGCTATTATCGACCGGCAAGAATATGGCGTGCGCGCTCAAGATCGGCGGGAGTATCGACACCGAGCGGAACCGAGTCAACGATCGCCACATCAATGCGCATCCCGTCCTCCAGCGCCCGCAACTGCTCGAGTTTCTCCCGATTCTCAAGCGTGGACGGCGGCAGCGCGACGAAGCGCTCAAGTGCCGGGCGCCGCCAGGCATAGAGCCCGATATGATGGTACAACGGACCGTCGCCGTAGGGCGCCGTCGCCCGCGTGAAATAGAGGGCACGCAAAATGCGGTCGCCGATCGGTGTCCCTATCACCTTGACGATGCTCGGGTTGGTCTTCTCGGCCTCATCGGCAATCTCAACCGCGATGGTGGCGAGGTCTGCCGGAGATGTGGCGAGCGGCAGGGCGGACCGCCGGATGGTCTCGGGCTCGATAGCGGGAATATCTCCCTGAATATTCAGAACGACGTCGGTCCTGCCTTCCGGATCGAGCTTCGTGGCCGCTTCGTAAACCCGGTCCGAACCCGACTGGTGATCATCCCGGGTCATGACCGCCTCGATCCCTGCGGCTTCGACCACTTCGGCGATCTGCCGCGAATCAGTGGCGACGGCGACGCGTCCGACACCGGCCTTTTCGGCCTGGCGCGCAACGCGGACCACCATGGGTACGCCGCCGATGTCGGCCAGCGGCTTTCCCGGCAGGCGCAGGGCGGCCATTCTGGCGGGAATGATGACGAGCATTGGCTCGTTGGCCTGTTTCATGTTGGCTCCGGTCGGCGGTCTTGAGGGACGGTGGCAAAAAGTCTCACAACGGCTGCCACAAACAGTGTTGCAACAAAACTGCAAAAGACATAGGTTCCGCGCGATTTCAAGACTGGTTCGGACAATGCAGGACACTGGGCGGAAAGCCGGACCGAAACGGAGCGACGGAACATGAACTCCTCATACTTCAATTCGGCTGCGGGCGCGTTTCTGGGCATTATATTTGTCCTGATGACACTTTCCATCGTCTCGGACGGCATTTATCACGCTGCCGAGCCGGAAACCGAAGGCTTTGCAATCGAAGTCGCGGAAGCAAGCACCGAGGAAAGCGCCCCAGAGGAAGAAGCGGCGCCGCAGGACATCGCGCCGCTGCTCGCCAGTGCCGATGCTTCCTCGGGCGAAGGCGTTTTCCGCAAATGCGCAGCCTGCCATAGCAACGACGCCTCGAATGCCAACAAGGTTGGGCCGGGCCTGTGGAACATTATCAACCGGCCGGTCGCGACCCATGCCGACTTCAACTATTCCGCGGCCCTGACCGAATACTCCGAAGGCGGTGAAGTCGAATGGACCTATGAGCGGCTCAACAACTTTCTTGCCGAGCCGAAGCAGTACATTCCCGGAACCTCGATGGGCTTTGCCGGCCTGAAAAAAATCGAGGATCGCGCCGATATTCTGGCCTATCTGCGCACGGTCGCCGACACGCCTCCGCCGCTGCCCGAGGCAACTGCCGAAGAAGCTGCTCCCGCAGAAGAGACCGCTCCTGCGGAAGAGCCGACCGAGTAGGCTTTCTGCTCTCAGACTTGAAGGAGCCGGGCCTCGCGCCCGGCTTTTTTGTGGCTGTCGCAGGGTTTTTTTGATCAGGCCCTGCAAGTGCCGGAGAAGTGACCTATTCTCTTGGGAATGAATTTTTCCAAGGAGGACCCGTCGACATGACCATTCGCCTCTTCCCGCCACTGGCTGTGCTGGCGATGACGATGCTGGCCATCCCACCCGGACTGGGTGCCGAACCGGAATGGCGGCATGCCACGGCGCTGGTAGGAGAGCCGAAATACGCCGAAGGTTTCGAACGCCTCGACTACGTCAATCCGAATGCGCCGAAAGGCGGCACGCTTAATCTGTCAGCATCCGATTCCTTCGACACGCTCAATCCCATTCCCGCCAAGGGCGATCTGGCGGTCGGGCTTGAGCTGGTGTTTGAAACCCTCATGACCAGCTCGGAAGACGAGATCGCTGCCAATTACGGGCTCCTGGCCGAGGCCGTTCGCTTCCCGGAGGACTACTCGTGGGTTTCTTACAGGCTCAGGGAAAATGCCCGCTGGCATGATGGCGAGGCCGTCACCGCCGAAGATGTGGTGTGGAGCTTCGAACAGACGGTAGCCCACAATCCGCAGCGCGAGTTCTACTATCGGCATGTGGTCAAGGCCGAAAAAACCGGCCCGCGTGAAATCACCTTCACCTTCGACGAGAAGAACAACAAGGAACTTCCCAAGATCGTCGGCGAACTGCTCATCCTGCCCAAGCACTGGTGGGAAGATGCCGAGGGAGAGCCACGGGCCATCGACGAAACGACACTCCTGCCAGTGATGGGGTCCGGCCCCTACCGAATAGCCAACATCCGTCCCGGGGAGAGCATGACCTACGAGAAGGCCGACGATTATTGGGGCAAGGATCTCAACGTCAATGTCGGTCGTCACAATTTTGACCGCGTAACCTATACCTATTTCGGCGACCGCAATGTCGAGTTCGAGGCCTTCAAGGCGGGCGACGTGGACTTTTGGCGGGAGAACGAGGCCAAGCGCTGGGCCAATTCCTACGATTTCCCTGCCGCCACGGAAGGCAGGATCATCCGTGAGGAACCCGAAAATCTCTATCGTTCTTCCGGTGTGCTGGTCGGCTTCATTCCCAATTTGCGGCGCGAGAAGTTTTCGGATCCGCGCGTGCGGCGCGCACTGAATTACGCCTATAACTTCGAGGAGCAGAACAAGAACCTGTTCTTCGGTGCGTACCAGCGGATCGACAGCTTTTTCTACGGCACCGAGTTTGCCTCATCCGGACTTCCCGAAGGCAAGGAACTCGAAATACTCGAAAGCCTGCGCGGCCAGATCCCGGAGAGCGTTTTTACCACACCTTACGAAAACCCCGTCGGTGGCAACGAGCGGGACGTGCAGGCAAACATGCGCGCGAATTTGCGCGAGGCAATCTCCCTGTTCCGGGAGGCCGGCTATGAGCTTCGTGACGGACGCATGGTCAATGCCAAGACGGGAGAGCCCTTCACATTCGAGATCCTGCTCAATGGCGCGATCATCGAGAAAGTGGCGCTGCCCTATGCCGAGAACCTCAAGCGGATCGGTGTCGATGTGAGTGTCCGGGTTCTCAGCGACTCTTCGCAATACCAGAACCGCCTTAGATCACGCGATTTCGATATGATCTATTTCGGCTGGAGCCAGAGCATGTCGCCCGGCAACGAACAGGCCGAATACTGGGGATCGGGCGCAGCGGACCGCGAGGGCTCGGCCAATTATGGCGGTATTGCCGATCCCGCGATCGACCAGCTGGTCAAGCAGGTAGCCTTTGCCGAAGATCGCGAGATGTTGATCGCCACGGTCAGGGCGCTCGACCGGGTGCTCCTCGCCCACCATTTCGTTGTGCCAACCTATACGCTCAGGAATTCACGGCTGGCCTATTGGGATCATATAACCCACCCTGAGGAATTGCCTTACTATGGTCTCGGTTTTCCCGATGTCTGGTGGTTTAAAGGCAACGAGTAGCCCTATCGCCCGAACCGCACTTGCGTTGGCCGGTACAATCGATTCTCAATTGCGTGATTGCGAATCACACCGGCCGCCGGGTCCGGCTGTCCAGGAAAGACGCTTTTTGATCAGATCAGCCTGCGCCACCACAACACAGTTCGGACCGGCTCTCCTGTCGCGGGGAGCCGCCTGATGGGCGCCTATATTCTCCGACGCCTGCTTTTGATGATACCGACCATTATCGGCATCATGGCGATCTCGTTCGCTGTGATCCAGTTCGCGCCGGGCGGTCCTGTCGAGCAGGTGATCGCCCAGCTTACGGGTCAGGGCGATTCGGCGACTGACCGGATCTCCGGCAGCGGCGGCGACAACCAGGGTTTTCAGGGTCAGGAATTCAACGATGACGTGACCTCGCAGTATCGCGGCGCGCAAGGCCTCGATCCGGAGTTCATCGCCAAGCTGGAAGCGCAATTCGGCTTCGACAAACCGCCGCTCGAGCGTTTCGGACTGATGATGTGGAATTACATCCGCTTCGATTTTGGCGAGAGCTACTTCCGAAGCATCGATGTTATCGACCTGATCGCGGAAAAGCTCCCCGTGTCCATATCGCTTGGCGTCTGGATCCTGGTGCTGTCCTATCTGATCTCGATCCCGCTCGGCATCAAGAAAGCCGTGTCGGACGGTTCGCGCTTTGATGTATGGACATCCGGACTGATCATCGTCGCCTACGCGGTTCCGGGTTTTCTGGTCGGCATCATGCTGATCGTCGTCTTTGCGGGCGGGTCGTTCTTCGACTGGTTCCCGCTCAGAGGCCTGACATCGGACAATTTCTCCGAACTGAGCCTGTTCGGGAAGATTGTCGACTATTTCTGGCATTTGACACTGCCGCTTATCGCGCTTGCGCTCTCGGCTTTCGCGACCACGACACTGTTGACCAAGAACTCCTTCATCGACGAGATCCGCAAGCAGTATGTGACCACCGCGCGCGCCAAGGGCCTGACCGAACGGCAGGTGCTTTACCGGCATGTCTTCAGGAATGCGATGCTGATCATCATTGCGGGCTTTCCGGGCGCTTTCATCTCGGCCTTCTTCTCCGGTTCACTGCTGATCGAAACCATTTTCACGCTCGACGGACTCGGGCGTCTGGGCTTTGAATCGATCATCCGGCGAGATTATCCGGTGGTGTTCGCAACGCTGTTCATCTTTTCTCTGATGGGTCTCGTGGTCGGTCTGATCTCGGACCTGGTCTACACCTGGGTCGATCCGCGCATTGATTTCGAGAAGAGGGACGTCGGATGAACGCGCCTTCTTCAACCATGGATGACGCCTACGATTCAAAGGGTAGGCCGAAGGGCTGGCTTTCGCCAACCAACCGGCGGCGCTGGGCCAATTTCAAGGCCAATCGCCGGGGCTACTGGTCCCTGTGGATCTTCATGATCCTGTTCATCGCCAGCCTGCTGGCCGAATTCATCGCCAATGACCGGCCGATCCTGGTCTCCTACAAGGGCGAGATCCTCTATCCGGTCGCCGTCGACTATCCAGAGGAGAAGTTCGGCGGTTTCCTTGCCAGGACCGATTATCGCGATCCCTTCATCCAGGAAGAGATCGAGGCCAATGGCTGGATGCTGTGGCCTCCGATCCGCTATTCCTACACCACCGCCAATTCCTACATTCCGCACTCGGCGCCGACTCCGCCGTTCTGGCTGATGGAAGAAGAGACCCGCTGCGAGGCCTATCCGCTCGGAAACGAGGATCCCGGATGCACCCTCGGCAACATGAACTGGCTCGGCACCGATGACCAGGCACGCGATGTGACCGCGCGCATGATCTACGGCTTCAGGATATCGGTGCTCTTCGGGCTGACACTGACGATCTTCTCGGCCGTGATCGGCGTGGCCGCAGGCGCCGTGCAGGGATATTTCGGCGGCTGGACCGATCTTCTGTTGCAGCGCTTCATCGAGATCTGGTCATCGATGCCGGTGCTTTACATCCTGCTGATCATAGCCGCCGTGCTGCCTCCGGGGTTCTGGATCCTGCTCGGCATCATGCTGCTGTTTTCGTGGGTCGCCTTCGTCGGCGTGGTCCGGGCGGAATTTCTCCGGGCGAGGAACTTCGAATATGTCAATGCGGCGCGGGCGCTGGGCGTCGGCAACAGCACCATCATGTTCCGCCATCTCCTGCCGAACGCCATGGTGGCAACGTTGACCTTCCTGCCTTTCATCCTGTCCGGATCGATCACCACGCTCACCTCGCTTGATTTTCTCGGGTTCGGACTTCCACCCGGATCACCCTCGCTTGGCGAGCTGATCGCACAGGGCAAGCGCAACCTGCAGGCGCCCTGGCTTGGCCTGACGGCGTTCTTCACAATTTCGATCATGCTGTCGCTGCTGATCTTCATCGGCGAGGCGACCCGTGACGCCTTCGATCCGCGAAAGACGTTCCGATGAGTCCGGCTGTCGAGAATCAGGAACCGCTGCTTTCAGTGCGCGACCTTTCGGTGGCGTTTCATCAGGAAGGCAACAGCCAGCTCGCCGTCGACAGGATATCGTTTGACATCAAGCGCGGCGAGACAGTCGCCCTGGTGGGCGAGTCAGGCTCCGGAAAGTCGGTTTCGGCGCTGTCCGTGCTCAAGCTCCTGCCCTACCCGGCGGCCAGCCATCCCAGCGGTCAGGTGCTGTTCAAGGGCCAGGATCTGCTGGTGGCAAGAGAACCGGAGATCCGCGACGTGCGCGGCAACTCCGTCACAATGATCTTCCAGGAGCCGATGACCTCGCTCAACCCGCTCCAGACGGTTGAGAAGCAGGTCTCCGAAATTCTCCATCTGCACCAGCCGATTGCAGCCGACGAGGCGCGCAGGCAAGTCATCGAGTTGCTCGACCAGGTCGGAATCCGGGACCCTCGGCAAAGGCTTGCCTCCTATCCCCACCAGCTTTCGGGCGGCCAGCGTCAACGGGTGATGATCGCAATGGCGCTCGCCAACCGTCCCGAATTGCTGATTGCCGATGAACCCACGACCGCGCTCGACGTCACAGTGCAGGCACAGATCCTCGAACTGCTCAGGGAACTCAAGACCCGGCACGGCATGGCGATGCTGTTCATCACCCATGATCTGGGGATCGTCCGGAAATTTGCCGACAGGGTCTGTGTGATGACCAAGGGGCGGATCGTCGAAACCGGGCCCACCGCGGAGATCTTCCAGAACCCTCGGCACGAATACACCAGGCACTTGCTTTCCGCCGAACCCAAAGGCAATCCTCCGCCACGGGCGGAAACCGCTCCGATGGTGATGCAGGCTCGGGACGTGAAGGTCTGGTTCCCGGTCAAGCGGGGCTTTCTTCGGCGCACCGTCGACCACATCAAGGCCGTGGACGGGCTTTCCCTCGACCTCAGAGCGGGCCAGACACTCGGCGTGGTGGGCGAGTCCGGATCGGGGAAGACAACGCTTGGCCTCGCGCTGATGCGGCTGATCCGCAGCCAGGGCGAGATCCATTTCAACGGGCTGCCGCTGCACGAGCGGTCCTTCAAGGAGATGCGGCCGCTCAGAAGTTCCATGCAGGTGGTGTTCCAGGACCCGTTCGGATCGCTGAGCCCACGCATGTCGATCGCGGACATTGTCGGCGAAGGGCTTGCGATCCATGCGCGTGGCCTTTCAGCGAAGGAACGTGACCGCGAGGTCGCGACGGCCCTTGAAGAGGTGGGGCTCGATGCAGCGACGCGCTGGCGCTATCCGCATGAGTTTTCCGGCGGGCAGCGCCAGAGAATTGCCATTGCCCGGGCCATGGTGCTCAAGCCCCGTTTCGTCATGCTCGACGAGCCGACCTCGGCGCTCGACATGAGCGTTCAGGCACAGGTTGTCGATCTGCTGCGCGATCTGCAGACGAGGCACGAACTCGCCTATCTTTTCATCTCCCATGACCTCAAGGTGGTCCGTGCACTGGCCAATGACGTGATCGTCATGCGCGCCGGCAAGGTGGTGGAAGCTGGATCGGCCGACAAGATCTTCGACAGGCCGGAAACCGATTACACGAGGGCGCTGATGGCAGCGGCCTTCAACCTGGAAGCCACCACAACCGGTGTCGTGAGCGAATAGATCTCCGGAGCCCCTATGAGCCAAACCAACAACCGCGGGCGAATTCTCTTGTCCCTGACCGGCTGGAACCCCGATGTCTGGCTGAAACAGCTGGCTGAAAACGCGCCGCACCGGACGACGGTGCTCGAACCCGAGGGCGAGGCCGATCCGAGCATCGAGTATGCAGTGGTCTGGAAGCCCAGACCCAAGGCTCTCGGCAAGCTTCCCCGGCTCAAGGCCATCTTCTCGATCGGCGCCGGTGTGGACCATGTGTTCTCTGATCCGGACCTGCCCGACGTTCCCATCGTTCGCGTGGTTTCGCCGGACCTGACCGCCCGCATGAGCGAGTATGTGGTCTGGCAGGTGCTCGATCATCATCGTCTCGGCCCGCGCTACCGGGAACAGCAGGTGGACGGGGTCTGGGAAGAAGATCGCAACCAGCCTGCGGCTTCAGAGATTACCGTGGGCATCATGGGCCTTGGCGAACTGGGTACCGACGCGGCAATCAAACTGCGCTGCCTGGGGTTTAAGGTTTCCGGGTGGTCGCGGACCGCCAAGGCGGTCGAAGGCGTGACCTGCCACGCCGGAAGCGAAGGTCTGGACCCGTTTCTCGCAACGGCCGATATCATCGTGGTGCTGCTGCCGCTGACCCCGGACACGCGCGAGATCCTCAACAAGGACCTGTTCACGAAAATGACCGGACGCGGACCGCTCGGGGCGCCGATCCTGATCAATGCCGGCCGTGGAGGCCTGCAGAACGAAGCAGACATCCTGAGCGCGCTCGACACCGGACAGTTGTCGGCGGTGACGCTCGATGTCTTCCAGCAGGAACCTCTGCCCGCAGACAGCCCGTTCTGGACCCATCCGAAGGTGACCATCACACCGCATTCCGCAGCGGCATCAATGCCGGCCTCGCTGATCGGACCCATGGTGGCGCAGATGGACGCCCATGACCGGGGTGAGCCGCTCACGAACCTCGTCGACCGCAAGGCGGGCTATTGAAAGGAAACATGCCGCCGGCATTCCGGGGACTTTGTCCGCACCGTGAAACCTGGTGGGAGAGGTGCGCAGGCTTCAGGGCCGGCGATAGCCTGTTGGCGGCCCGTACAGCCTCGCGATCCGGTCGATGGCTGCGGCAAGCGGTTCCCGCGTGACCGTCATGGTGCCACCGGAGGCATGGAGCAGTGTATGCTCGTCTTCGAGGAACCCGACATGACCTTTCCAGAACACAAGATCGCCGCGTCTCAGGCCATCAACCAACGGATCTATGGCGTAGCCGAGGCCGGCTGCCTGCTGGTCGGAATCCCGCGGCGCCTTCCGCCCTGTCATGGCCAGAGCCATCTGCACAAGTCCGGAGCAATCGATCCCGAATCCCGAACGGCCGCCCCAGAGATAAGGAGTCTCGAGGAACATGGCTGCAACAGCCAAGGGATCCGCAAACGGTGCGCTTTCGACAGGCATTAGATGGGCGGCAATCATCGCCGAACCGTCAGCCAGAACCGCATATTCCGTACCTCGGGTATCGGTACGGCCTGACACTTCCACCCGGCTGGCCATCGAAAGCGCGTGAACCGGCGGAAAGCGCAAATCGGGACCGGGGTAGACAAAGCTGCGGGGCTTGCAGACCAAGTGGGTGGGGGCCGTCGTCGTCGCTGAAAGACATCGCTCCGGGAGATAGCCGACATACCCATCGTCGTCGAGCTGCACCCAGGCCCAGCCTTCCTGGCGGTCGAACACACGCAAGGTCTCGCCAAAGAGCGCTTCGGTATCGATGGACGAAGCAGGATCGGGCTGCGGGTGCAGCTTGGCAAGCGGGGCGATCACCTGCGCCGTAGCCCCCTCGACATAGCGTTGAGCTGACACGGTCTTGCTGAGCCGAATGTCGGCCAGATCCGGCCTGAAGGCGTTCAGACGACGGTCGAGCGCCCGGGGTTCAGAATCGGTCATGACGACTGCGAATCCTCCGGTGCTGCAAGCCTGCGGCCTTCCAAGATAATAATGTCGCCAAGCTTCTCGACGAACAGCGCGCCCTCGACTGTGCGTTTGATCACCACGTTTCGGCGGTCTCGCTCGTCACGGACGCGGCGCACGAGCCCCATATGCCCCATAGTGTCGAGCGCTCGCGTGATCACAGGCTTGGTCACACCCAGAAGAGCTGCGAGACCACGCACCGTGTGCGGGGGCGCGGCAAGATAGATGTGCAGCAGGATCGCGACCTGCCGGATCGTCAGATCAGGTCCGATGACGCGCACATGCTCAAGTGTGGCGGCATGCCACAGGCCGAGTGCTTCCGAGGGCCTGAGATCGAGTGACATGACGCACGCCTCATTCGTTACGGAACCGTATTACATTGAACGAAACATCAGTGTTGTGCAAGGTGACCAGCCGCATTGCGGCGAACACCGGCCTCTTGAACCATCTCCATCCGCCTCAACCTGGGAAGCGTCGACTGATCACATCGTAGAGCGCACGGATTGCCTGTGCCTCGCCGCCCACAGGTGCGTGCGGTTTCTCCTTCGGCGACCATGCAAAGATGTCGAAATGTGCCCAGCTGACCTCCGGTTCGACAAACCGCTTGAGAAACAACGCCGCTGTGATCGAACCCGCCATGCCGCCCGCGGGCGCATTGGTAAGGTCGGCTATCCGCGCCTTGACGTCTGCCTCATAGGGCTTGTGGAGCGGCATTCGCCACAGCGGATCGTAAACCGCGCGCGATGCCTGGAAGATCTCGTCGGCGAGCATTTCGTCATCAGTGTAGAAAGGAGGCAGATCGGGTCCGAGCGCCACACGAGCGGCGCCGGTCAAGGTCGCCAGGTCGATGACGAGCTCAGGCTTGTCTTCGCAGGCATAGCTCAGCGCGTCAGCCAGAACGAGCCGGCCCTCGGCGTCGGTGTTGTCGATCTGGACAGTCAGACCCTTTCGGCTCTCGAGCACATCGCCTGGGCGGAACGCCGACGCCGAAATGGAATTCTCGACCGCCGGGATCAGCACACGCAGGTCGACCGGAAGCCCCGCATCCATGATCATCATTGCCAGCCCCATCACATTGGCGGCGCCGCCCATGTCCTTCTTCATCAAAAGCATCGAGGACGCCGGCTTGATGTCGAGACCGCCGGTGTCGAAGCAGACCCCTTTGCCCACCAGTGTAATCCTGGCCGCACCCTTTTGGCCCCAGCGCATTTCCAGCAGGCGCGGCGCTTCGGCCGCCGCGCGGCCGACCGCATGAATCAGGGGAAAGCCCTGGTCGAGCAGATCATGCCCCGACACGACCGCGGCCTCGGCCCGGTAGTGTTCGGAAAGCCCACGAAACGCCTTTTCGAGGGCATCCGGACCCATGTCGTTTGCGGGCGTGTTGACGAGATCACGGGCAAGCGTCACGCCCGCAACGGTGCGGGTGATCGCGGCTGCATCCGCATCCGCCGGGATTGCCAGCCGCGGGCCGGCTGACGCGGATTTCTTGTATTTCTCGAAACGGTAGGCGCCCAATCCGAATGCCAGCGCCATGTCGGCGCCGGGGACCTGCGATGCTTCAATGTGCCAGTCGCCTTCCGGCAGCAGGCGGGCCAGCTTGCCGCCGATAAAGGGATGGCAGTCCGCGGCGTCCCCAAGCCCGAACAGCGCCCCGGCCAGTCTGCCATCAGGATCGGGGACAAGCAGAAGGCTTCCCTCTGCCCCGGTAAAGCCCGCGGCCTTAGCCCAATCGAGCGCCGTGCGGTCGATCTGCTCGCGTTCCAGATCCTTGCCGGACACAGCCCAGACAGGCAGCGAATCTCCCGAAACAGGCGCAAAAGGCGAGGATCTTTCAATAAGCTCAAACGGCGGCATGGTTTCTCCACTCGGGTTGGCGATCGGGGTTCGCGCGCGGTCGATGGCTTCGTCGGTCCCGGCGAAGAATCGCTTGTTAACGGTTGATTAGGGTTAACAGATTATTGCTTGTGCGAGTATCGCGGCTTCCCTTCACCGAGGCATCCCGCGCCGAAAGCAACGCAGAACCCGCCCAACACGGGGATCAGATCCATGTCCAAGCCAGGTATCCGCTCCAAATCCTCCCGCCGCCTGCTGGCCGCAGTCTGCATCGCAGCACTTGGCGTGTCGCTCGCCGGTTGCGCTTCCAAGGGGCAACTGACCACCGGCTCGATACCCGCGACAAACAAGCCTTTGGAGGCCATGAACGCGGCCGAACTGCATTCGGCGTCGGAACGATTCGGCCGGGCCTATGACAGGAACCCGAAAGACCCCGTCATTGGCATGAAATACGCGTCGGTCCTGACCATGGGCGGACGATCCACTCAGGCCCTTGCGGTCATGCAGCAGGTCGCCATTCACAATCCGACCGATCGAACGGTGTTGGCTGCCTACGGTAAGGCGCTGGCCGGCGCGGGGCAGTTCGACAAGGCACTCGACGCCATCAGGCGGGCACAGACACCCGACCGGCCCGACTGGCAGCTGCTCTCCGCAGAAGGCGCCATTCTCGACCAGATGGGCGATCCCGCCGCCGCACGCGAGCGCTATCGCAAGGCGCTCGATCTCCAGCCAAACGAGCCCTCGATCCTTTCCAATCTCGGCATGTCCTATGTGCTCCAGGGAGACCTGAGAACAGCGGAGACCTATCTGTCCTCAGCGGTCCGGCAACCCGGCGCGGACAGCAGGGTTCGGCAAAACCTTGCGCTGGTTGTGGGGCTTCAGGGCCGTTTCGACGAGGCCGAGAAGATCGCCAGCGCCGAACTCTCCCCGGAGCAGGCACAGGCCAATGTGAGCTACCTGCGCAGTATGCTGTCGCAACAGAACGCATGGAACAAGCTCAAGAACGACGACAGCCGAAACACCAACTGATTCAACATCAGGTTTTTTTGAAGTCTCCCTTCTGCAACATGCATGCAGCGTGTTGCCCATGAGAACGGCCCTCGGACATCTCCTTGCCTACACCATGAAGATGGAGGAAATGGCTGCGTTCTAGTGCCGTCATTTCGGCTTTGAGTCGGTTGCCCGGGACGATGACCGCTTTGTGTGACTTCGTCCAAGCAACGGCGGGATGGCGATCCTCCTCCACCCGGCATCCAGGGAAAAAAGAGCGGCCAGTCAGTGGTCAAGCACGTCCTTGATGTCGAAGATATCATCGAAAGCTTCTGTGCATCCGCCCGCCAGTCCGGCCTCGACTTCGGATCTGTCCACACCGCCGGCGGCTAGAGCTTCGACAATGCGCGGGGACCCCTCGGACAATCCCATCTCTGTGTCGAGCCGGCCTTTCCAGTCCAGCAATCGCTACCCTTTTTCCATTGTGCCTTGCTGCAGGAGCCGGCTCAGTTGAAGTTGTCCATGACCTGGATGGCGGCTGGGCCAAGAATGACGCCGATCAGAACCGGAAGGAAGAACAGAATCATCGGCACGGTCAGCTTGGGCGGCAGCGCGGCGGCCTTTTTCTCCGCCTCGGTCATGCGTGCATCGCGGCTTTCCTGTGCGAGTACCCGAAGCGCCTGAGCGATGGGCGTGCCGTAGCGTTCCGACTGGATCAGCGCCTGGGTCACCGATTTCACCGCTTCAAGGCCGGTGCGGCTGCCAAGATTTTCGAAAGCTACGCGGCGGTCCTGCAGGTAGGACAGTTCGGCGGTGGTCAGAACGAATTCCTCGGCCAGGGCGGTCGACTGAATGGCGATTTCCTCGGCCACCCGTTTCATCGCCGCCTCGATGGAAATCCCGGATTCGACGCAGATCAGCAGAAGATCGAGCGCATCCGGCCACGCCAGCTTGATCGACAACTGGCGCTTCTTGGACTGGTTGGAAACAAAGATGTTGGGTGCGTAGAAGCCGGCATAGGCGGCAACGATGCAGGTCAGCATCCGCACCGTGGTCGGCTTGTCAGTCATGTTTTCAAGCACGAAAACATACACCACCGCGGCGATCAGAAAGAAGAACGGCAGCACGAAGCGCGCCAGCAGAAACATGTTGAGCGCATTCTGGGTGCGGTAGCCGGCGGCCCTCAATTTGGCCACCGTCGCATCGTCGGCAAGCGCCTTCCTGAGATTGAGTTGTTCAACGATGCCGCGTACAGACGCATTGTTGTGAGACCTGAGCCCAACGCTCTTGGAACCTCCACGCGTTTGTTCCGCGTGCAGGCGCGCGCGTTCACGGGCGCGGATCTCGTCGCGCTCCAGCGCCGCCGACTTCATTCGAGCATCAAGATCGCCGCGCTCGAAATAGGGCGCGAGAATCGTGAACAGAGTCGCGAATACGGCCACGGAAACGAGGATCGGAACCAGATAGGCGGGATCGGTGAGCGAAGATGCGATATCGGAAAGCATGGTTCGCCCGCCCTAGATGTCGAAGTTGATCATGTTGCGCATCACCAGAATGCCGATCGACATCCAGATCGCCGAGGCGCCGAGAATGAGGTGCCCGCGGCTGTCGGTAAAGAGGATCATGATGTAGTCGGGTGATGTCAGATAGACGAGCAATGCGACGATGAATGGCAGCGCGCCGATGATGACAGCCGAGGCCTTCGCCTCCATCGAAAGCGCATTGATCTTGGCCTTCATCTTCTTGCGGTCGCGCAAGACGCGCGACAGATTGCCGAGCGCTTCCGACAGATTGCCCCCGGCCTGCGCCTGGATCGCAATCACGATGGCAAAGAAATTGGCTTCGGAGAGCGGAATCCGGCTGTAAAGCCTGCCGCACGACTCCGGAACGCTCATCCCCATCTGCTGCGCTTCGACGATGCGCTTGAACTCGGTGCGCACCGGCTCCTGGCCTTCGCCGGAAATCATCCGGATTGCATCGTTGAGCGGCAGTCCGGACTTGATGGAGCGGACCATGATGTCCAGCGCATTGGGAAATTCGTTGAGGAACGCCTTCAAGCGCCGGCTGCGAAGATAGCCGATCACCCAACGCGGAACTCCGGCGCCGAAAATGATCCCGACCCCGATTCCGACGAAGAGGCTGCCATAGGCAACAAAGGTCATGAAACCGGCAAGCAGCCCGAACACGGCGGAAATCAGGATGAACTGGTTCATCGAGATCGAAAGGCCTGCCTGGCTGATCTTGTCCTTCAGCGGCGGAGAGGTTCGCCGGTCGTTTTCCTTGTTCTTCTCTTCAAGGGTCTTGAGCGAGTCCTGGACCGACTTGCGGCGCTTGTTGGCTTCAGCCAGGCGGTCGCGCGCGGCGGACGCCTTGGACCTGTCGGTCTCGGCCGCCTTGACGCGCTTGACACGGCTCTCGGTCCGGCGGTCGCCTTCGATCCGGCTGTAAAGCACGCCATAGCCAAGGGCGCCCGCCGAGAGTGCGGCAAGAGCTATGATGGCGATAACGACTGTATCCAGACCAAACACGCGGGCGTCTCCTTAAGAAGCGATCTTTTCCATGGCATCGAGCGCCGCGGCCAGACGCTTGTCCTCGCCGTAGTAACGGGCCCGATCCCAGAAGTGCGGCCGGCCGATGCCGGTCGAGCGGTGTTCGCCGATAATCCGGCCATTGGCGTCTTCGCCGGTCATGTCGTACTTCATGAGGTCCTGGGTGATGAGCACATCGCCCTCCATGCCGACAACCTCGGTGATGTGGGTGATCCGGCGTGAACCGTCGCGCAGACGCGTGGCCTGAATAACGACATCGACCGATCCGGCAATGATCTCGCGCACGGTTTTGGCGGGCAGGGTGAAGCCGCCCATGGCGATCATCGATTCCATACGGCTCAGGCATTCGCGCGGGCTGTTGGCGTGGATCGTTCCCATGGAGCCGTCATGGCCGGTGTTCATGGCCTGCAGAAGGTCGAACACCTCGGGTCCGCGAACCTCGCCGACGATGATGCGTTCGGGTCGCATACGCAGGCAGTTCTTGACCAGATCGCGCATGGTGATCTCGCCTTCACCCTCGATGTTGGGCGGTCGTGTTTCCAGGCGCACCACATGGGGCTGCTGCAGTTGCAGTTCGGCAGAGTCTTCGCAAGTGATGATGCGTTCATCGGAATCGATGTAGGCGGTCAGACAGTTCAGGAGTGTGGTCTTGCCCGAGCCGGTGCCGCCTGAAATCACAACGTTGCAGCGGACACGGCCGATAATCTGCAGAATGACCGCACCTTCGGGAGTGATTGCGCCGAACTTGACCAGTTGGTCGAGGGTCAGCTTGTCCTTCTTGAACTTACGAATGGTAAGCGCGGTGCCATCGATGGCCAGAGGTGGCGCAATGACGTTGACACGCGAACCGTCGGGAAGACGGGCATCACAGATCGGGCTCGATTCATCGACGCGGCGACCAACCTGGCTGACGATGCGCTGGCAGATCGACAGGAGCTGGCCATTGTCGCGAAACCGGACATCCGTCTCCTGCACCTTGCCGGAGACTTCGATGTAGGTCCTGCCCGAGCCGTTGACCATGATGTCGGCGATGTCGTCACGCGCCAGCAGCGGCTCGAGCGGACCGTAGCCCAGGACGTCATTGCAAATGTCGTCGAGCAGTTCTTCCTGCTCGGCGATCGACAGGGCGAAATTCTTGATCGTGATGATATCGTTGACGATATCCCGTATTTCCTCGCGCGCGCTCTCGGCGTCGAGCTTGGCGAGCTGGGACAGGTCGATGGTATCGATCAGCGCCGAGAAGACCTGACTCTTGGTATCGTAATAGGCCTCGTTGCGGGTCGATTTCCGTTTGGCCGGCGGCTCCTCGCGCCGCTGCACGGCAACCGGCTCGGGTTGGGGTTTTGGAGCGGTTTCCGGTGCGGGCGCCATTGCGGGGGCAGATGGCGCGGAAACCGGCGTGCTGTCGCTGACCTGGGGCGCTGCAGGAGCCTCGGCTGCGGCCGGCGGCTTCGGCATCGGGGCCATAGGCGTTTTACCGGATCCGTCATTGCTGCGTTTGCCGAACATGGTGTTGCGAACTCCAGTCTGCCTGTTACTTGCGGCCGAGCAGGCCCATGAGGGATGAAAGGCCGGCCTTCTTGCGTTTCTTCACTTCCGCCCGTCCGGTCACCACATGCGCAATTTGCGACATGGACTCGGCCACGGGCGATTTCGCCGACGATTCAGCAATCATCAGACCCGAATTGGCAGCTTCGCCGAACAGCGGCGCATCAAATGGAATGATGGCAAGCGGCTCGACCTCCAACGGATCGCAGAATACATCGGGAGCGATCTCCGGGCGTTTTGCCAAACCGACCTGGTTGAGGATCAGGTAGGGCGGGTGATCATTGGGCCGGAGCTTGCGCAATGTGTCGAACAGGTTCTTCGTGTTGCGAAGATTTGCGAGGTCCGGTGTCGCGGTGATGACGATCTCGTCGGCTGCACACAGGACCTTGCGCGACCAGTCGGACCAGACGTGCGGCACATCAAGAACGGAAATCGGCGCGTTGCGCTGCACGATATCGAGAATTGGCAGGAAGGCGTCGCTCGAGAAATCATAGGTACGATCAAGCATGGACGGCGCCGCAAGCATGGAGAGATGTTCCGAGCATTTGGCGAGAAGACGGTCGAGGAACACCTCGTCGAGACGGTCGGGAGAGAACACTGCTTCGGCGATGCCCTGGGCAGGATCGTTGTCGAAGTTGAGATTGGCGGTGCCGAAGGCGAGATCGAGATCGGCGAGGATAACCTCGCTCGAGAACAGGTTGGATATGCTCCAGGCACAGTTGTGCGCCAGCGTCGAGGACCCGACACCCCCCTTGGCGCCGACAAAGGCGATCGACTTGCCGAGCGGGGCCGCATCGGGATCAACGAAAATGGTCGATATCACGCCGATCACATCCGCCATCGACACAGGCGCCACGATGTATTCCGACACGCCGTTGCGAACGAGTTCGCGGTAGAGCGAGACATCGTTGACATGGCCGATCACCACAACGCGGGTGTCCGGATCGCAGTAGTTGGCCAGTTCGCCTAGCTCACCGATCAGCGTTTCGGCATCGGCGCGGGTTTCGAGAATCAGAAGGTTCGGCGTCGGAGAAGACGAGAACATGTTGGTGGCTGCGGAAACGCCGCCGGAGTTCACCCGCAGATTGACCTTGGCCATGCGGCGGTCCTCGCCGCAGCGCTCCATGGTCTTCGCTAGCCCCTCGGTCTCGTAGAAGACATGCACCGAGATGCGCGGCAAGGGCCTGATCCGGTCAAAATCTCCGCGTGCAGACGTATCCGCCTCCGGATCGGCGGGCGTGGACTGCTCTAGCTCATAATCAAGGTTTGTCATTGCCGTTGTCCTGCTTCAGATGTCGCGCGCCAGTCATCATGCATCAATCGGTGCCAAGGCCCGCACCGCTTTCCCGATAGGTCTGGATGACCGCCGAGCGGCGCTCGGCATCAATCGGCGACATGCCGCGCGGCGCGATGAGATCTCCGGGATTGGCGATCTGCGCAGCCAGATTGTTCTGATAGGCGCAACCGAAATTGGCCCAATGCTTGTTCTCGCTCGTATCGTTAACAAGGTCATCCGGCCAACGGCCGCACGGACCAGTCGAAGCGGAGATGGCGAGATAGGCGATCCGGATCGGCGCCGCATCGTTGGGCGAAGAGGCATTGTATGGCGAGGTGAGAATGCGATTGCGCGGAATTCCCTCGTCCTGGAGAATGGCTGCCACCTCGGCAGACACGACCGACGCAGCCCCGGCATTAGCCGAACCGCTGGGAACCATGATACGCACCGCGCCCGAAGCGGACGACTTGTAGCTGTTGGCGGCGCCACGAACGATCTCGCGCATCGAGACTGTCAACTCGCGGTCCCCGGTGCCCACCGGTATGTCGACCGTGCGTTCCTGTTCGGCCACGACAATGGGATGGCTGGTGCGATAATCGTCGGGAACCGCGCCCACGACCACGCTGCGGCCGCCCCACCCCGCGCAGCCCGAGAGCAGTGCCAGGCTTGCCACCGCCGTGACAGCAGCAAGGCGGATCCGGGGACGATCAGGAGTGTTGGGAACTGAAATCTTGCAAGACATTGTTGGGTTCCTGATCACTTGTAAATAAAGCCGACAGCGCCGTGGTAGCGGCCGGGCGGCAGGCCGGTTTCCATCTGACCGTAGACACGGTTGACGCGGCCGAGGAAGAAGCCGGCGCCGTCGCTGGGCGCGTTGAAGTTGTCGTCCGGGCGGGCGAGCTCATTGCGCGCGACAGGCTTGACCAGATAGGGGGTCGCGATGATGACCAGCTCGGTCTCGTTGCGCATGAACTCCTTGGAGCGGAACAGCGTTCCCAGCACCGGGATCTTGGAGGCTCCCGGCATGCCCGACAGGGTCTGGCGGTAACTGTCGCGGACCAGTCCGGCAAGCACCATCGAACCGCCGGAGGGCAGCTCGACAGACGTCTCGGCTTCGCGCCTCTGGATCGATGGCAGCGGGCTCTGACCCTCGAAAGTGGGCTCGGACACCTCGGTCTTGATCCTGAGCGAGATCCGGCCCGGAGCGAGAACAACCGGGGTGAATTCGAGGTTGATGCCGTATTCGGTCTCCGCGAAGATGGTGCCGTCTTCACTGCGTTCATCTTCCACATTGAACAGGCCGCCGACACTGAAGCGCGCGACCTCGCCGGAAATGGCGGTCAGGCTCGGCTCAGCCAGAGTGCGAAGCACACCAGCACGCTCAAGAGCACTTATATCAGCGGAGATCCGGGCACCGGAGATTGTACTGGCGGCAGAACCGAGCTGGGCAAGGCCCGGCACGGAGAGCCAGGATGTGGTGCTGTTGCCGAACCTGGCCGAAGCGTCGCCGGTCAATGTCGTGTTGAAGCCGAGCTGCTTAAGCACCTGGCGGCTGACCTCGGCGATGGTCACCTTGAGCGTCACCTGATCCTCACCGTCAATCTTGAGCAGGTTGACGATCTTGGACTTTTGACGGGCCTCGGCGTTGATGGCGGCGTCGCCGCCCTCGCTGGTCGCCGTTGTCACACGCGTCGTGGCTTCACCACCGGTCAGGAAGATTTCGGCCAGACTGGCGGCCTGCGCCGCGTCCTGCGGTGTGCGCACGGAACCGGTCAGAACAATGTTGTCCGAGATGATCTCAACTTTGATGTTCGAATCGGGAAGGAAGCGGGCGAGATGAACTTCCAGCCCGGCAACATCACGCTCGATCTCGAGCTCGATGGAGACGATCTCTTCACCGCTCGCGCCGAAGATGAAGATATTGGTCTGACCGACGGTCTTGCCGAAGAGGTAGAGCCTGCGCGAGGTGCGGGTCACCGCGTCGGCCAGCGCCGGATCGGCGACCAGGATGTCATGGGCATCGGTGGGCAGATCGATCACGATCGCCTTGTTCAGGCCCAGCTTGACGCGTTTGGAGACGCCCGGCCCCGCTTGCTTGATCTTGATGATGTTCTGCGATGCCTCAGCGGAGGAGACAAGCAGGCCTGCAGACGGATCCGCAAAGATACCGGCTGCCACAACCGTCCCAACCAGCACTGAGCCGGCGATCGAAGACAAAAGCGTTTTTACATTGTGACGCACGTTCATTCTCCGCTTCAGTTGGTGGCGCCAACATTGGTGATTGCGCCGGAGCGGATCAGCTGGATGGCAGAGGAGCCGTCTTCGCCGCTCAAGAGATGTTTCGCACCGGCCGTGTCCGGCTCCTGGACGTCGGCGACACTGCGGAGCGCGAGTGTCAGCCGGTCAGCCATTTGCTGGGCGACGGTGATGATCTTCGACTGCTCGGGGGTCAGCTCAAGCGTAGCCGTTGTGCCGACCGCCGTGCGGTTTCCCTGCGCGTCCTCCTCGATCCGCTGGTCGATGGCGAGAACCCGGATGTTGGAGAGAATGACCTCGGTCAGAAACCCTTCCTGGGCCGTCTTGCGACGCACCATGATGACGTCGACCCGGTCGTTGGGCAGGATGAACCCGCCTGCGCTGGTGGCGACCGAGATTTCGGTCGCGATCGCGCGCTTCCCCGCAGGAAGCAGCGACGACATGATGCGCGAGGAGGAATCGACGATCTTCTCCGGCCGCAGAGGTTCGCCGGCAAAAACAGGCAGCCGGACGATAGCGCCGGTCATCTCCGTGATCGCCTCCGGTCGGGCCTCACGGCTGATCAGCCCCTCGACAACCGCGTCCTCGGGCCATCCCTTCCACTCCATGGTTTCCTCGTTAAGGCGGCTGCCAACGGGCAGGCTCGCACTGACAACCAGCACATCGACGGTCGGCATTTTCTCGACCACGGGCGTGGCCGCGATCTCATTGACCTGGACCGTTGGGGAGGTCAGGTTCATGGCGAGATATCCGGCTAGTCCGGCAGCCAGGACTGCCACTGCCATGATGACGACGCGGGCGGGTTTCATGCGGTTTCCTCACCGTAGATTGGATAGGCTGGCCGCAGAATGCATTTGCAATCGTGTAATTATGGTTAATGGTGCGCTAGCAAACAGGGTTAATTGAAAGTTTCATCTCAAGGGGCCATCGAGCCGGAAAGCTGTCCGAGCGAGGCTCAATGCGACCACCTGCGCGCGGCGGCGCGGTCGCGGACCCCGCGCGGCAGTGTCCCATGCGGGACGGCGCGACCGAAACGGAGCCGCTGCCGTATCCGAGCCGGATGCGGCGCCAAGGAAGATTTCGATCTGGAAAAGGCCCCGGTACCGATCCCGCCCCGAATCCGGGCAGTCCTCAGAACAACCGGTTGATGGCGTCTATGAAGATCCGGCTTTCCGGGTACGTGGAGAATGCCGATGCGCCGATGGCCACGCCATAGGGAATCCCGGCGCGATCCTTGAAAAAATGCATCGGAATCGGAACGGGCGCGGCAAGGAGGATGTTCTGGTTGGCCCGGATCAGAAGGACAAACAGGGCCAGGAAGCCGCCATAGATTCCGGTGAGGCCGAGAAAGGCCACAAGATCGATATTGAAGCCATACCAGAGAGCAGCCGCGGAAAGGATCTTGGCATCCCCCCCGCCCATGACATTGAGGGCAAACAGGGCAAAGCAACCGGAAAAGACCGCCAGTGCCGCAACAATCGACCAGCCAAACGTTGCGAGATCCATCCCGCTCAGCGGTGCAACGACAAAAAACGAAAGAGCGAGAACAATTGACACCCGGTTCGGGATCTTCATGGTCAGTATGTCGGAGAATGCGGCCATTGCCAGACACAGCGGAAGTACAATGAATATCGCTGCCTCAACCATTGAGCTGCTCCTTGATGCGCACATCGTCTGGCCTGAAACCGGGCGGTGATGTCCCGGTGTCGCCTGCAAGTCCGGCCGGAAAGCGGACACCGGTGGGCTCGAGCCGCGACCTGCAAGCCGAAAGGCTAGACAAAAGACCTTAAGAAACAGCAACCCGTGAATCACGCGTCGCCGAAAACAAAAGCCGCCCCGAAAGGCGGCTCATGGCTGAACGATACCGGTGTGCTGGGCCCGATCAGGAGCCTTGGGCGTTCTTGGCGTCGTTCATCTTGTCGGAAAGGCTCTGGAACTGTGCGTTCAGAGTGTTGCCCAGAGTGGTGGCGCCCGTGATCAGGGCCACTGAAATAAGCGCTGCGATGAGGCCGTACTCAATCGCGGTGGCGCCGGATTCGTCCTGGACGAAACGATCAAAAATGGTCTTCATGGTTCGGTTCCTTCATCCACTTTTGTTTCAGCACACCGCCAGCTGCTTCGGCTGGTCGGGTGCGAAGACTGTAGGCAAAGTTTTTTGCAAAGCGCTTAAGGAAAAGGGTTAGCGAATGGTTGCCGCCGCAGGCAGGGGCGTTCATGGTTAACACCCGGTATCAGACTTGCGGAGAGAGCAGAGAGAAGAGAGACGGATACAGAGCATGCCCCGTCCATCGCGGTCTGGCAGGCGAAGCAAAAGTAAAGCCGCCCCTCGAAAGGGGCGGCCTTGGAGCGGAAAGTCGTTCGACTGCTTTCAGGCTTAGGAGCCCTGAGCGTTCTTGGCGTCGTTCATCTTGTCCGACAGACCCTGGAACTGGGCGTTCAGGGTGTTGCCCAGCGTCGTCGCACCGGTGATGAGGGCGACCGAGATAAGTGCAGCGATCAGGCCGTACTCGATTGCAGTCGCGCCGGATTCGTCTTTGACGAAACGATCAAAAATGGTCTTCATGGGATACTCCTTAATCCACATCGTGTTTTCAGCACTCCGTCAACCGTTGCCGTTGATCAGATGATCCCACCCTAGAGTGCAAGCTTTTCGATCTGCTTAAGAGACGTGGTTAGCGAAATCTTTCCGGGATTCTCACATGCCCGGAGCCACCGGGATGTCCGAAATTCGCCGCTTCCAGCGAGAATCGACCCTGATCGAGACACTTTATATACCAGCCCGGTGCACGGAGCCTTTCCGGCTGCCTGCGCCGCTGCCGGGGTTTTCTGAAGCCAGGACACAAGCTTCCGCAACTAATTTGGCAGCGATCCGGTCAGCCTTAAGGCTTCATTCACCATTCCGCGCGATTTTGTTGCCTGAACCCAAGATCCAAGGATACGGCATGACCAACCTCACTTCTGTTCGGCGGCGACTGGCGGTCGCCGCGCTCGGTCTGGCTCTCGCCGCTGTTTCGGCCCAGGTCTCGACAGCCGCAGAAGACGTGATCCGTGTCTTCATGGACCACGCCCGCATCCTCAAGCTCGACCGGACCGTCAGCAAGGTCATTATCGGCAACGCCGGCGTGGCCGATGTGACGGTGTCCGATCCGCGGACCATCGTGCTGACCGGAAAATCCTACGGCACCACCAATCTCGTCATTCTCGATCGGGACGGGGAAGCCATCGTCGATGAACGCATCCTCGTCTCCGTCGACGAGGCGAACACGCTGAGGGTGTTCAAGCAAACCTCCCGCTCGGTGTTTTCCTGCTCGCCTTCCTGTGAAGAGCACACACCGGGCGCCGCGGCGCCCTGATACGTCAAAGCCGGCGTTGATCGGCTTTGGAAGGTAACTCTTCGTTTACCAAGTCGGCGATGTTTTGCCGCCTGTTACGAATGATCAACCACTTAGGCATAGGGTCGATCCCCGACAACGAATGTCCGGGAGTCTCAAGATGAATCTTGATGTGCAAGATCGAAAAGCACCGCGACGCGGCGCGCGCCGGCTCGCCTTCAGATTTCGGCGCAACCAGGATGGATCGGCGGCAATCGAGTTCGGGTTGCTGGCATTCCCCTTCTTCCTCCTCATCTTCGCCACCATCGAAGCCTTCATCGCGTTTGCGGGCGAGCAACTGCTGGAGAATGCAGTCGACACGATGAGCCGGCAAGTCCGGACGGGACAGATCACGTTCAATATGGGCCGTCCGACCGACAAGACGGAAGCACAGTTCCGGGCGCTGTTCTGCGATGAAATCAGCCTGATGATCAAATGCGCGGAAGACGAAGATCCGGATGACCAGAAGCTGTATCTCGACGTTCGGGAGTTCGCGGATTTTGCCGATGTGCCGAAGTACATTCCGCGCGTGAGCGACGAAAAATTCGCCGATCTCGATCCGACGGATTTCGACTACGATCCGGGCGGACCAGGAACGATCAATATCGTCCGCGCCTATTACCGCTGGGAAGTCATGACCGATCTGGTCCGTCCGTTCATCACCAACATCCGCAAGGACGGGGAAATGCCGCGGGATTACCTCATGGTTGCCACCGCTGCGTTCCGCAACGAGGTCTATCCATGAGTGAACGCACAGCACACAACACCGATCCCTGGAACTGCGGCGGCCGGACAAAGGGCGTGCTGACAGGTTTGATGGGCACGGCGCGCAGGTTGCGCGGAAGCCGCGAGGGTGTCGGCGCGGTCGAGTTTGCCCTGATCGCTCCTGTGCTGATCGTGCTCTATATGGGATCTCTCGAGGTCTCGGTGGCGATGTCGGTCAACAAGAAGCTGGCGCGCGCATCGAGCACCGTAGCCGATCTCATCACCCAGGAGAATTCGGTCACCAAGGACGATCTCGAATCCATGATCAATGTGGCCGAAAGCGTGATGACACCCTTTCGGTCGGACGGGATCGAGGTCAAGGTCACCGGGATTTCCATCAATGGCGCCGGACAGGCGACCGCATCGTGGTCATGGCAGCAGGACGGCACCAAGCCCTATGCCGACGGCTCGGTCCAGACGCTGCCCTCGGACCTCGCGATTCCGAACACGTTCCTTGTCCGCACCGAGCTGGAATTCGACCATCAGCTTCTTCTGGTGCTGCCCGGACTCAGCGATGTCGATATCCGGACCCTGAGCATGAAGAAAACCTATCATCTTCGTCAGCGTCTCGGGACCGAGGTCGCCTGCACCAATTGCTGACAAGGGTGTTTCAGCCGCTCGTGTCCGCCGGCCCGGCCACGACGAGATCGCGCAGATTCTCGTAGTCTCCCGGATCCGGGACCGCATATCCGCCTGCGAAAACAGGTTCGAATATGTCGAGCAGGCCCGGCGCCGCCTGAGGCATCCGGTCGAGAAATTCGCCCAGCACTTCAACGAGGTCGTCGGGAAGCGAGCGATGCGTCGCGTGCGGTCCGTAGGGAATGGGTTGCGACGACCAGATCACCCGCGTTGTCCCGCCGATACCGGCTGAACGGGATGCCCAACCGCCGAACAACTGCGCGGGATCCAGGCCCGTAGAATCCGGAATGTCGGGTATCCAGCCGAAGAAGCCGTCCACCTGCATGTCTTCGAAGAGTTTCAGTGCCGATATCACGTCGCCGGCACGGACCAGTTGCGGCTGATCGAGGCTTCCGGCTCTCATCGCGCGCTGGGGGATCAGCCAACCGGATACGGACTCCTCGGTCGAATAGGCGATGCGGAGTTCGCCGATCTGCCCCGTGATCTCGTCGCGCACGGCGAGCACCGATCTGAAACCGGTCGAGCCGTCTGCAGCAACCGGTACCCGGAGCGGCTCGACGCATCCGCAGGCTGCATCCGTGGCGGCATAGGATCTGGCTGAATGGATCGCATATCCGATACGGCCGCTGGCATGGGCATCGACCAGCGCCGCATAGCTGCTCATCCTGATGATCTCGACCGAAATCCCAAGGGCATCCGAAAAGGCCTGCCGCACCGCTTCGAGCTTCAACGGATCGGCCGCGGCGGCATGGTTCTCGATCATCCCGATCCGAAGCACTGACACGGTTTCGCGGTAGTCTGCCGCTGCCACGCCGCCGCCCATGATGAGTGGCAGGCCCGTCAGCAACATCCGCGCAAGCACGGATATCGAAGCGGCCAAAGCCGTCATCCAGCCGGTTGCAGTGTTGAAGATCCTGGTAACATTCATGGCGAGGTTTTATCACGCCCCGTCCGGATTGTGCGAAGATGGTGAAAACAAGGTTACCAGCCGCAACCCGTAACCTGCGGAGCACCCCGCAGAACCTGAAATGGCCGTTTTTGAGACGTTACCCAAGATGATGCACACGCTCTGGTTCATCGCATCGATGCCGCTTCCGATAGTACGCCAGCCAAAGGCAGGCGCAGATCAGTAGAGCCGAGTCCGACCGTCTTTTTCAACGATACCCTCAACGTCCGACAGCGGATCAGGGAGGTTGCCATGTGCCTTGAGGAACTCTCCCGCGGAGGGCACGTTTCCAAGATCGGGCCACCCATCGCGTTCCCACATTCCTGACCTGACGAAAGCCTTGGGACAATGACTGAGTAGCGCATCGACCCGTACCAGGATCGCAAGGTCGGGAACGTGACCGCGGACGTCCATTCGGGTCATCAGCTTCGTATCGCGCACGATCTGTGCCTGTCCAGATATCCGCAAGCTGTCATTATGGCCTGGGATGATGAAATAAAGGCCGATGCCCGGATCGAGCAGAATATTCTCGAACGCATCCGCCCGATTGTTGCCCAGCCTGTCAGGGACGGCGATCACTCGGTCGTTCAACACTTGGACAAAGCCCGGTGGATCGCCCCGTGGAGTCATATCAACACCGCCATCCTTGCGCCGTGTCGCCAACACCACCATGGGTGATGCCGCGATGAAGCGACGGGCCAGGTCGTCGACATGGCCGATCACCTTGTTCGCCACGAAGCGGGACGGTGGATTGCGGTATTTGCGCAAACAGTTTTGCGTCGTGACTTCTTCGTCGACAGAGATTCCAAAAACATCAGCCATGACTTGCCTCACGACTGCGCGGAGGACGGGTCCATCACGCGATCAACGGGGTAAATCGCCGTGATGGGGATACCACTTATTTCGGAGTGCTTGCGGATCGCCGCCTCGCCATCGGCCAGGTAGACGCAGAAAATCTTGTCACCCGCCACGTGGCTTTGCTGCCATTGGACAGCCGGGGCAAGCTGGGCCAATGCAGCATTGGAGTTCTCAGCGGCGGCCGCAGCCTGGGCGTCCGTCATCTTGCCGGCTTCCGGAATATCTCTTTCAATCACATATTTTTTCATGACGTCCTCCTGAACGACCACCGACCACCGGTGGCGCATGTCCTACCTTCGCGAATCAGACGGCGTTTCATCCAGTCCGATTTTCGAACTGGCTCCACGGCATGGCGGTGTTATGATCCTGAATATCCTATTGGGGGTCGCTACATGCAGAAACGACCGCACTACGGACAGTATTGCCCGCTTTCGATGGCGGCGGAGATACTCGGGACTCGCTGGACACTGCTGTTGCTTCGCGAGCTGTTGGAAGGCTCGGTACAGTTCAACGACATCGCGCGTGGTGTACCGCTCATTTCACGTAGCATGCTCTCGCAGCGCCTGAAGGAGCTTGAAGCCGTAGGGCTGATCACGCGAGAGGCTCAGGGCCCCGGAAAGCCAACACACTACCGCCTCACCGAAGCAGGACAATCGCTCGGGCCCATCGTGCGCAGTGTTGCCGAGTGGGGTCAGGAATGGATCGACACCAAACCCTCTCTAGAGGATGTGGATACCGATTTCCTGATGTGGGATGTGCGTCGGAACCTGCGGCTCCCCGAGAGCCTGAGCAGCCCCTTCGTCCTGCACTTCCATTTTCCTGATGGCCCAGACGGAAAGACCAATCACTGGCTCGTGTATGAAAATGGCAAAATTGACATTTGCTATATCGATCCCGGCCATGACGTCGATGTGTCCATTGAGGCTGGCGTTAAGGACTTCACAAGCGTCTGGATGGGTTGGCTTTCCATCACTCAGGCTCAAGAGGAGGGTCGCCTTTTTGTCGACGGGCCGCCAAGCCTTACCCGGGATGTTCCAGAATGGCTTGGGTTGAGTTCAGTGTCTGCAATCGCAAAGAGACCACCCGAGCAAAGAGTACTTCGTACCGTCTGACCCCAGACATGCTTTTCCCGCGCTGGTTGCTATCGTGTTGGCGGCCAAAGACGACCCTTCCTGACCAAGCGGTTTCCGGCTAACTTCCGGATTGTTCTGGAGATACATGAATGGCACGCGCATTTCTTTTTGTTCTCGACTCCTTTGGCATCGGCGGCGCGCCGGATGCGGAGGCCTATGGCGATCTCGGCGCCGACACGCTTGGCCATATCGCCGAGCAGTGCGCGGCCGGGCTTGCCGACCGCACCGGCCTTCGCGAAGGACCGCTGGCGCTGCCGCACATGCGATCCCTCGGACTGGCAGAAGCAGCGCTTGCGGCTTCCGGCGACATCCCGTCAGGCTGGGAACTTGCTTCCCGACCGCGCGGCCTTCACGGCGCGGCCGATGAAACATCCCACGGCAAGGACACGCCATCAGGCCATTGGGAGATTGCCGGCCAACCGGTGATGTTTGACTGGGGCTATTTCCCCGATGATGGCGCCGCCTTCAGCGACGATCTGGTTGCTGCGATCATATCCGAGGGCGAGGTTCCCGGCATCCTGGGCAATTGCCACGCATCCGGCACCGAGATCATTGCAAGCCTCGGAGCCGAACATATGCGAACCGGCAAGCCGATCTGCTACACCTCCTCAGACTCGGTGTTCCAGATCGCCGCCCACGAGGAGAGCTTCGGGCTCGACAGGCTGATCAAGCTTTGTGAAATCGTGCGGCGCCTGGTCGACCCGCTCAATATCGGTCGCGTCATCGCCCGGCCCTTTGTGGGAAGCCCTGAAAAAGGCTTCGACCGCACCGGCAACCGCAGGGATTTTTCCGTCCTCCCTCCAGGACCGACCCTGCTCGATCAGGTCGAATCCAGCGGCAAGCAGGTATTTGCGGTGGGCAAGATCGGTGACATCTTCGCGCATCAGGGGGTCACGAAGCTGCGCAAGGCCAGCGGCAATCCTGCACTGTTCGATGCCACGCTGAAGGCGGCTCAAGAGGCGCGCGACGGCGATCTGGTGTTCACAAATTTCGTGGATTTCGACATGCTCTACGGCCACCGTCGCGATGTACCGGGCTATGCGGCGGCGCTGGAGGAATTCGATGCCCGCTTGCCTGCATTCGCGAAACTGCTCAAACCGGGCGATCTGGTGATCATGACCGCGGATCATGGCTGTGATCCGACATGGAGGGGGACAGATCACACACGTGAACGGGTGCCCGTTTTAGGCTTTGGCCCCGGCATAGCCGCCCGCAATATCGGAATCCTGCAGGGGTTCTCGGATATCGGCGCAACGGTTGCCGCACATCTGGGGCTTTCGCCACTGGCCAATGGAAGGAGTTTCCTGTGAAAACGGGTGTGAAGAAAGCCGAGTTGCACTGCCATATCGAGGGCGCCGCCTCGCCCGAGCTTGTAAAGGCGCAGGCGGCCAAGTATGGCGCGGATGTCTCCACCTTCATCACAGATGATCAATATGTCTGGTCGGATTTCACCGAGTTCCTGGCGGCCTATGACGGCGCAGCGGCGCTGTTTCGCAGTGAGGACGACTATGCTTCCCTGGCGCAAAGCTATCTTGAGGGCATCGCCGCGGAGAACGCTGTCTATGCGGAAATCTTCGTTTCACCCGATCACGCAGTCGCCGCCGGGCTGACGCCCGAAGCCTATTTCGACGGCCTGGCGTCCGGGATCGATGCGGCACGGACATCAACCGGAATTGAATGCCGCATGACTGTGGTCGGCATTCGTCATCTCGGCGTCGAGAAGGTCGAAGCGGCGGCGCGACTTGCAGCGGGCAGACCGCATCCGCTGATCACCGGATTCGGAATGGCGGGGGAAGAGCGGTTCGGCCGTGTTGCCGATTTTGCGCGGGCCTTCGACATCGCCCGCGATGCCGGTCTCGGCATTACCGTTCATGCAGGCGAGCTCGACGGAGCGGACAGCGTGCGAGATGCGCTCGACCACGTGCGCCCAGCGCGGATCGGGCATGGCGTGCGGGCCATGGAAGACCCCGACTTGGTCCAGAGACTGGCTGACGAAGACGTTGTGCTGGAGGTGTGCCCGGGATCGAACCTCGAGCTCGGGATCTTCCCGGACATGGCAACCCACCCTTTCGACCGCCTGCATCGCGCTGGCGTCAAGGTCACCTTGAACTCGGATGATCCACCGCATTTCCACTCTTCGATCGGTCACGAATACCGGCTGGCTGCGGAGGCGTGGGGTTATGATGCGGTCAAGCTGACCGGTTTTACGCGCACAGCCATTGAAGCAGCCTTCGTCGACGAGCCAACACGGGCAATTCTCTTGGGACAGCTTGACTGAAACCGAGCCGCAAGCTTGCCGCGGCGCGCCAATCCGTGTCTAAATCCAGCATGGTCGGCACCGGGCCACGCGGCATTTGCAGGACGCTGGCGGTGCAGACGCGACAAGAACCGCTGTCGTTTGAGTGCATGAGCCGAAGCCAGCCCGTGCCAACGCCAGCTTGAAGTTTCAGGACGGGAACCATCAACATGGACGGCGTTACGGTCATCGATCACCCTCTGGTGCAGCACAAGCTCACCATCATGCGAAAGAAGGAAACCTCCACGGCCGGGTTCCGGCGCCTGCTCAGGGAGATTTCCACGCTTCTGTGCTACGAGGTGACCCGTGATCTGGAAATCACGATGGAGCGGATCGAAACACCGCTCACCGAGATCGAGGCTCCGGTGCTCGAAGGCAAGAAGCTCGTGTTCGCCTCCATCCTTCGTGCGGGCAACGGGCTTCTTGAAGGCATGCTCGACCTGGTCCCCTCAGCCAGGGTCGCCCATATCGGCGTCTACCGCGACCACGAGACGCTGGAAGCGATCGAATATTACTTCAAGGCGCCCGAGGACGTGAGCAACCGGCTTGTGATCGTGGTCGATCCCATGCTCGCCACCGGCAACTCCTCGATCGCCTCGATTGAAAAGCTCAAGGAGCGCGGCGCCCACAACATCCGCTTCCTGTGCCTGCTGGCCGCCCCGGAAGGTATCCGAAACTTCCAGGCAGCCCACCCCGACGTACCGATCTTCACCGCATCAATTGACAGCCATCTCAACGAGAAGGGCTACATCGTTCCCGGACTGGGCGACGCGGGCGACCGGATGTACGGAACCAAGTAGGCAGGGCTCCATCGGCCCCGGCCACGTCGGCTTTTTCCGTTTTCTTAACCAATTACGCACTTGGCGCGGGAGCCGGGTGTTTCAGACATACCTTGTTAGGAATGATCCTGTTGAATGCCTCCCAAAGCTCGGAGACCAGGCATGTTCAAGAAGATCTTTCTCGTTTCCTGCGCAGTGCTCGGCATTGCCGGGCTCCCGCATTACGCTCAAGATATCTCGTCGGTCCTGGAGGACCGCGATGAAACCGCCGCGCCGGAAGCCAAAATCATGGCTGCAACCAAGCCGGCGCCGCAGTCTCAGGCCCACTACACCACCGGCGTTCGCGCGGCGAGTATCGCTCTGGATGGCGCCGGGCATTTCTCGGAGAACTTCCGGGTCAACGGGCATAGCGTTCACGGACTGATCGATACCGGAGCGACTTATGTCGCACTCAATGTCTCGACGGCCCGCAATCTGGGTCTCGGCCTGACGAACTCGGATTTCCGGCACCAAGTCACCACCGCCAATGGCAAGACTTCCGCAGCTCTCATCGTGCTGGACCGGATGGAAGTGGGCTCGATCACGGTGCGAAATGTCGAAGCCTTCGTGCTTTCAGACCAGGCACTCTCCAAGACACTGATCGGCATGAGCTTCATGTCGAAGCTCAAATCCTATCACGTCAAGGGCAATCGCCTCGAACTGATCAACTGACGCTCCGGCAACCAGCGGGAACAACAAATTTTCAGCCTTGCCGTCCGATGATGACAGGGGTCGTTTCGGGTGCAGTGTCGCCGATCCGGATCGCCTGGCGCAACCGGACCTTGGCGCGCTCCACCTGTTCTTCGTTGCGGGCATGGATACGGGCGACCGGTGTATCCTTCTCAAGCCGGGCGCCCACCGGCAGAAGGGACGTCAGTCCGACAGCGTGATCGACGGGATCGCTGGGTCTCACCCGCCCACCGCCGAGTTCGACAACGGCAAGGCCGACGCCGCGGGTGTCGTAGCCCACGACAAATCCCGGCTCAGCGGGCACGAAGTCCACAATAATCGGGGCCGGTTCCAGATGCCTGTCCGGCAAATCGAGGAAATCCCCGGGGCCGCCGAGCCCGGCCACCATGCGATTGAAATGTTCGACCGCATGGCCTGCGTCGAGCGCTGACCGCGCCATTTCCTTGCCGATCTCCGCGGTTTCGGCCAATCCGCCTGAAACAAGCATTTCGGCTGCTAGCGACAGGGTCACCTCTTCCAGACGGGGATCGCGGGCCTTGCCAGTGAGAAAATCGGCCGCATTGAGGACCTCAAGCCCGTTTCCAGCGGCACTTGCCAGAGGCTGGTTCATGTCGGTGACCAGCGCAGTTGTCGGCATGCCGGCGCCAACCGCGACCTCGACGAGCGAGCGCGCCAGTTCGCTGGCGCGGGCCGGATTGTCCATGAAGGCGCCATTGCCGCATTTGACATCCAGAACCAGCGCGCCGAGACCCGCAGCGAGTTTCTTGGACAGTATCGACGCAGTTATCAGCGGAACCGATTCCACCGTGGCGGTGACGTCACGGATGGCATAGAAGCGCTTGTCCGCGGGCGCGAGCTTCCCGGTCTGGCCGATGATGGCGCATCCCGCTTCCGCCACGACCTTCCGGAACAAGGCATTCTCGGGCATCGCCTGATAGCCCGGAATGGCTTCCATCTTATCAAGCGTACCCCCGGTATGGCCGAGCCCCCGGCCCGAAATCATCGGCACGGCGAGCCCGCACGCCGCGGCGATCGGCGCCAGCATCAACGAGACATTGTCGCCCACGCCACCGGTCGAATGCTTGTCGACAACGGGCCGGTCACTCCCGGTCCAGGACAGAACCTTACCCGAATCCCGCATCGAGACAGTCAACGCCACCGCTTCGGCGCGTGTCATGCCGTTGAAGAAGATCGCCATGGCAAATGCCGCCACCTGGCCCTCGGTGACGCTGCCATCCGTCAGGCCCGCAACGAAGGCTGCGATATGCTCCGGGTCGATTTCACCGCCGTCGCGCTTGGTCCGGATGATCTCCTGGGGAAGCATCTTTGAGCCTATACGCCGAAGGGCGTCCAGATGGTCTTGATCCGGACGGCGCGGAACAGGAATTCCTCGCCTTGACCCTGCCTCGTGTCGAACCAGTCGCGCGCCTTGCCGTTGTTCGCCCAGACAGCCTTCAGATTGCCGGCCGATTCGCGCTCGACATGGCCGGATCCGACCTCAGAACCGAAATACCAGAGCGCCGAGACGTCATCATGCCTGGACAGAGTGTCAGCAAGGGTGTCGCGGTCGCCGGTCACGATGTTGACCACACCGCCCGGCACATCCGACGTGTCGAGCACCTGGTAGAAGTCGCAGGCCGCAAGCGGCTGGCGCGGCGAGGGAGTGACAACCACCCTGTTGCCCATGGCAATCGCCGGCATGACCAGCGAGACCAGGCCCAGAAGCGGGGCCTCATCCGGACAGGAAATGCCCATCACGTCCCAGGGCTCGTTGAGCGCCAGTGTCAACATACGCTTGTCGGGCGCGCGCACGGCGCCGTCATACTTGTCGGCCCAGGCGGCATAGAACATGATTCGCGCCACCGAAGCCTCCACCTCCCGCCGGGCAGCGGATGAAGACATGCCGGTTTCGGAAAGCCGGGCGGTAAACCCGGCGCTGCGAAGCTCCAGGTTCTCGGCCAGAAAGTAGAGAACCTGGGCACGCTGGTGTCCGGTCATGCCACTCCAGCCGGTGGCCTTGTGCGCCGCCTCGACGGCATTGCGAATGTCCTTGCGGTTGCCAAGACCAACTTCGGCGAGATGCCGTCCACCCTTGCCGCTGACCGGATAGGAGTAGCCTGAGTCCGGGCGCGCCTGCTTGCCGCCGATATACATCTTGACGGTCCGGTCAAGCCCTGGATTGCCACTCCCGGGCGCAGGCTCCGGGGCCGGAAGCGGCTCACTCTCGGGGAGCGACTTGGCCTTGCCAAGCCATGACGGGACCAGATACTCGCGCATGCCTTCGCGGCCGCCCTCGCGGCCAAAACCGCTTTCCTTGTAGCCGCCGAATCCGGCGGATGCGTCGAACAGGTTGGTGGAATTGATCCAGACAATGCCCGATTTGATCTGACGGGCGGCATCAAAGGCCTCGTCCAGATTCTGCGACCAGACCGAAGCGGCAAGACCGTAGCGTGAATTGTTGGCAAGTTGCACCGCCTCTGCCGGTGTGCGGAAGGTCATCGAGGCCAGCACAGGACCGAAAATTTCTTCCTGGGCGAGCGTCGAGGACGGCGCAACGCCGGTGAACAGGGTCGGCGGGAAGAAGCAGCCGTCCGCATTCGAGGTGGTCTTCGCCCAGCTCGGCTGCCACATGTGTGCGCCCTCAGCGATCCCGGCCTCGACCTTTGCGGTGATCTCGCGGATCTGGACCGGGGCAACGACGGCGCCCATGTCCATGGACTTGTCGAGCGGATTGCCGACACGCAGCTTTTCCATGCGAGCGCGCAGCTTTTCGTGAAAGCGTTCGGCGATGCCTTCCTGTACGATAGCGCGGGAGCCTGCGCAGCAGACTTCGCCCTGATTGAACCAGATTGCATCGACCACGCCCTCGACGGCGGCATCGAGATCGGCATTCCCGAACACGATGAAGGGCGACTTGCCGCCAAGCTCCAGTGAGAGTTTCTTGCCGGATCCGGCGGTCTGGCGCCGGAGGATGCGGCCAACTTCGGTCGATCCGGTAAAGGCCAGCTTGGCCACATCCGGATGGGCCGCAAGCGCCGCACCGGTTTCGCCAGCACCATTGACGAGATTGAAAACGCCCGCCGGAAGACCGGCCTCAGCGCAGATCTCGGCGAATGCGATCGCCGTCAGCGGCGTGTGTTCGGCCGATTTGAGAACTACGGTGCAGCCTGCGGCCAGCGCCGGCGCGACTTTCCAGGCCAGCATCAGCAGCGGAAAGTTCCACGGAATGATCTGGCCGCAAACGCCCGCCGGCTCGTAGCCCGGAAATTCGGTTTCGCGGAGTTCGGCCCATCCGGCATGGTGGTAGAAATGCCGCGCGACAAGCGGGATGTCGATGTCGCGGGTTTCGCGGATGGTCTTGCCGTTATCGAGCGTTTCGAGCACCGCCAGAAACCGGGCATGTTTCTGGACATGGCGCGCCAGTGCATAGATGTGACGGGCACGCTCGTTGCCCGAGAGCGCCTGCCATTTCTTGAGCGCCTTCGAGGCCTCGCCGACAGCCTTGCTCACCTCGGCCTCGCCGGCTGCGGCCACGCGCGCCAGGGGTTCGCCATTGGCGGGGTTGTAAACCTCGAACGTGTCTTTGCCGGGATTGGTGAAAACGCCTCCGATGAAGTGGCCAAAACCATCGCCGTGCCTGGTAAGCCAGGCGCGCACGTCCTTGTCGTCTTCCGGCGCGGGTCCGTATTCCATCGTATTCAGAATGTCCCTGATCTCGTTCATGGAGCGCTCCTCACGCCATGCCGTGACGGTCGGATGCCGAGTAACGGCCCGTCACATTGTGTTCCAGCTGACGCTCGATGTCACCGAGCAGGGAACTGGCCCCGAAGCGGAACAGATCCGGCTTTAACCAGTCGTTGCCCAGTTCCTCCTTCATCAGGACCAGCCAGGCAATCGCCTCCTTGGCGCTCCTGATTCCGCCGGCGGGCTTGAAGCCGCAGATCTGGCCGGTGAAATCGAGATAATCCCGAACCGACCGCACCATGGTCAGGCTTACGGGCAGCGTTGCATTGACACCTTCCATCCCGGTCGAGGTCTTGACGAAATCGGCCCCCGCCATCATCGAAACCATCGAAGCCTTGTAGACATTCGACAGTGTCTTGAGTTCGCCGGTGGACAGAATGGCCTTCATGTGCGCATCGCCGCAGGCCTCGCGCATCCGGCGAACCTCGTCGTAAAGCGCGTCCCAATTGCCGGTGAGCACGTGACGCCTGGAAATAACGATGTCGATTTCCTCGGCGCCTTCCCCAACCGCATAGGCAATTTCGGCCAGCCGGTCCTTCATAGGGGTCAGACCGGCCGGAAATCCGGTTGCCACGGACGCCACGGGAATCCCCGAGCCCTCCAGAGCGCGCACCGCGGTGGCCACCATCATCGGGTAGACGCAGACCGCACCGGTCTTGAGATCGTAGTCGCCGAGCCCCAGAGCCTGGCGCAGATCGGCCCGCAGCGGATTGCGCGCCTTGGCGCAAAGCCGCTCGACCTTGCCCGGCGTGTCGTCCCCCGCGAGCGTGGTCAGATCAATGCACTCGATGGCCCGGATCAACCAGGCCGCCTGAAACGCCTTCTTGACGGTGCGGCGCGCGCCCAGGGTCGCGATCCGTCTTTCCGCCGCAGCCAGATTGACCGACATGCTGTCGAACATTGCCGGCAGAAATTCCGTGCCCATGTTGCGTTCGTGGGCCTGTGCCACCGTGACGAGATGCGAGCCTTTGGCCGCATCGCCGCCTGCCGCCACTGCGGCTGTCTTGACGTTCATGCCATGTCTCCAATCGCGCGGGTCAGGATCGCGGCAAGCCGCTTGCCACCGACCGGCGCCATGTCCTTGGTTTCCTGGTGGGAGAGTTCCCCGCCGGTCATTCCGGCCGCATAATTGGTTATCACCGACGCCGCGGCAACCTTCATGCCGAAAAATCGCGCCAGAATCACTTCAGGAACCGTCGACATGCCGACGGCGTCCGCACCGAGAGTGCGCGCCATCCTGATCTCGGCAGGCGTTTCGAAACTGGGTCCCGAGAACCACATGTACACGCCTTCATGCAGCGGTGTACCTGTGGCCTCCGCGGCGGTCTTCATCCGGGCACCGAAATCCGCGTCATAAGCATTGGTGAGCCCTACGAAGCGGCCGTCGCTGGGCTCTCCGAACAGCGGGTTCGAGCCCGAAAAATTGATGTGATCAGTGATTCGCATCACTGACCCGGGCGGCATATCCTCGCGTAGCGACCCTGCGGCATTCGTCAGGATCAGATTGGTAACGCCAATACCCTGCAGGGCTTCGATGGGCGCGCGCATGGCGTCGGCCCGGCCATGCTCATAGTAATGCACGCGGCCGGACAGCATGATCACCGGCAATTTGCCGATCTTGCCCGCCACCACTTCGCCCGCATGCCCGGAGACGCCGCTTTCAGGAAAGCCGGGCAGGTCGCCATAGGGAATGCGAACCGGACCAGCGACGGTTTCCACCAGCGGGCCCAATCCCGAGCCCAGAATCACCGCATGACGGGGCATCAAGCCGCGCAAGCGATCGGTCAGCACATCGGTTACCGATTTCATCCGATGGCCTCCGTCTTGAAACCATGGGGCAGCAGCTCATCCATCCGAACAGTCAGCCTCACTCCGTCGGCGTCGCACAGATGGATAAGCGCGTCGGCATCGGCGAATTCGGCCAGCCTCTGACGACAGCCGCCGCAAGGCGGGCAGAGTTCCACCTTCTCGGCGATCACCGCAACCTCGCGTATGCGCTTTGCACCCGCCATGACCATGTGGCCGATGGCCGTGGTTTCGGCGCACCATCCTTCAGGGAAGGACAGCACCTCTATGTTCGCGCCCACGTAGATGTTCCCGTCATCGGCCAGGATTGCGGCGCCGACGGGGAACTTTGAATAGGGCGCATGGCATTTGGCCATCGCCGCGCGCGCGGCCTCGAAGAGCTCCTGCGACATCTCATCGTTCCTTGACATAGGGGGTTCCGCCAGCCTTCGGCGGGATCGCCTTGCCGATGAAGCCCGCGAGCAGGATCACGGTCAGGATATAGGGCAGGGCCTGCATGAGCTGAACCGGGACCTCGCCGATCACCGGCAGCGCATTTCCCTGCATCCGGATCGACATCGCGTCAAGGAAACCGAACAGAAGACAGGCGAACATCACGTTGACGGGCTTCCACTTGGCAAAGATCAGGGCCGCCAGCGCGATGAAACCCTTGCCGGCGGTCATGCCCTTGACGAAGCCCGCCGTCATCGCCATCGAAAGATAGGCGCCCGCAATGCCGCAAAGGATCCCGCAACATATGACGGCCCGGTACCGCATCCATGTCACGGAAATACCGGCCGTGTCCACGGCGCCCGGGTTCTCGCCGACCGCGCGGAGGCGGAGCCCGAAGCGGGTGCGGTAGAGCACCCACCAGGTCAGAGGCACCATCGCAAAGGCGAAATAGGTCAACAGGAAATGGCCTGACAGCAGGTTCGCATAAATCGAACCGAGAACCGGCACATCGGCCAGCTCAGCGGCGAAAGGCAATTCGACAGTGGTGAATCGCGCGCCCTCGCCCAGCTGCGGGGTCCGGCCACCCTGGCGAAACCAGGCCTGGCCAAGGATGACGGTGGCTCCCAGCGCAATGAAGTTGATGGCGACGCCGGACACGATCTGGTTGCCGCGCTGGGTGATCGAGGCAAAGGCATGAACCAAGGCCAGGCAAACCGAAACAAAGACTGCCGCGGCAAGACCGATCAGTGCCGATGCCGTGACCGCGGCGGCGGCGCCCCCGGCGAAGGCGGCCGCGAGCATCTTGCCCTCGAGACCGATATCGAAAATGCCCGACCTTTCCGAATAGAGCCCGGCGAGCGCGGCCAGGATCAGCGGCACCGATACCCGGATGGTCGACTGCAGAATGACGATGAAAGTGTCGAAATATTCCATTGTGATCTTACTCCGCCGCCGGCGCCGTATCAGCGCTGCGTGCCGCGCCAAGGGTGGCGAAAAATGTGGTTATGGCCGGGCGGAACATGTTTTCCAGCGCGCCGGCAAAAAGAATCACCAGCCCCTGGATGATGGTAATCATGTCACGCGAGATCTGCGGCATTTCAAACGAGATCTCCGCGCCCCCCTGATAGAGCATGCCGAACAGGATTGCGGCCGGAATGATGCCCACGGGATGGGATCGTCCCATCAGCGCCACCGCGATGCCGACAAACCCCGCACCGGTGACGAAATCGAGCTGCATCTGATGCTGGTCGCCCATGATCGGGTTGAGCGCCATCATTCCGGCCAGACCACCGGACATCAGCATTGTGATGATGATAATGCGGCTTTCCTTTATGCCGGCATAACGCGCGGCGCGCGGACTGTGCCCCATTGTGCGGATTTCGTAGCCGAGCTTGGTGCGCCAGATCACCACCCAGACCACAAATGCAACGACCAGCGCCAGCAGGAAGGAAAGGTTGAATGGAGCGTTGCCTATATCGAGCCCGAAGGGTGACAAGAGCCAATCGAGCCGCGGCAACTGCCCGCCATCGGCGAAGGGCCGGGTCTGCGGCGCCATTGAGCCCGCGGGCTTGAGCACGTCGACAAGCACATAGACCATCAGGCTCGAGGCAATGAAATTGAACATGATGGTGGTGATGACCACATGACTGCCGCGCTTTGCCTGCAGCCAGCCGGGAATAAAGGCCCAGGCCGCACCGGCAATGGCCGAGCCGGCGATCGCCACCGGAAACACCACATACCAGGGCATGATCTGGTCGAGCCAGAGGACCGGCAGTGCGACGCCCAAGCCGGCGACGTAGGCCTGGCCCTCGCCGCCGATATTGAACAGCCCGCAATGAAATGCAACTGCCACCGCCAATCCGGTGAAGATGAAGTTGGTGGCGTAGTAGAGCGTGAATCCGATGCCCTCGCCATAGCCGAAAGCGCCCTGGATGAGCAGGGACGCAGCCCGCAATGGACTTTCACCGACCGCGAGAACGACAAGACCGGCGACGGCGAACGCGACAACCAGATTGATCAGGGGAATCAGGCCGTAATCGACCCAGGCCGGCAGTTTTGCATAGGGCGCGCTCATTCCGCAGCCTCCCTGTCATCTTCCACACCCGCCATCAGCAGGCCAAGCTCTCCTTCGGTCGCATCCGCGGATCTTTCGCCGACGATGCGTCCGTCGAACATCACCAGCACCCGGTCAGCCAGCGAGCGGATTTCGTCAAGCTCCACCGACACGAGAAGGACGGCCTTGCCCGCGTCCCGCATTTCGATAATGCGCTTGTGGATGAACTCGATGGCGCCAACATCGACGCCGCGCGTCGGTTGGCCGATGACGAGAACCGCCGGATCGCGCTCGATTTCACGGGCAAGAACGATCTTCTGCTGATTTCCGCCGGAGAAGTTTGCGGTCTTCAAGCGCGGATTGGGCGGTCGTATGTCGTATTTTTCGATCTTCTCTATGGCATCGCTACGGATCGCGTCGGTGTTGAGCAGCACGCCTTTGAGATATTTCGGATCGCCGTGATAGCCGAGAATCGAGTTCTCGCTTTCGTCAAACTTGAGCACCAAACCCATGTGCTGCCGGTCCTCGGGGACATGCGCCATGCTGCGGCGGCGCAGTTCGGCCGGATCGGCCTCTCCGGTCACCTGAATCGGTTCGCCCTGAAGCAGCACCCTGCCCTTGACCCCGCGCCGGATGCCGGTGATGGCCTGCAAGAGCTCCGACTGTCCGTTGCCCGCCACCCCGGCAATGCCGACGATCTCGCCGGCGCGGACATCGAACGACACATCCTTGACCATATCGACGCCGCGCGAATCGCGTACCGTAAGGCCTTCCACGGAAAGCGCGATCTCGCCGGGCGAGGCCGGGCCCTTGTCGACCCTCAGGAGCACCCTGCGGCCCACCATCAGCTCGGCCAGTTCCTCGACCGAGGTCTCGGCCGTCGGGCGGGTCGCGACCATTTCTCCGCGCCGCATGACCGAGACCTCGTCTGTGACAGCCATGATTTCCCGCAGCTTGTGCGTGATCAGCAGGATGGTCTTGCCCTCAGCCTTGAGCTGCTCGAGAATCCGGAACAGATGGTCGGCCTCTGCGGGTGTGAGCACACCTGTGGGTTCATCCAGAATCAGGATCTCCGCACCTCGGTAAAGCGCTTTCAGGATCTCGACGCGCTGCTGAAGTCCGACGGGAAGTTCCTCGATGATGGCATCAGGATTGACCTCGAGTTCATACTCTTCCTCGAGCCGCCGAAGTTCGTTGCGCGCCTTGGAAATGCCGGCCGTCAGGATCTGGCTCTCTTCCGCGCCCAGCATCACGTTTTCCAGAACAGTGAAATTTTCGACCAGCATGAAATGCTGGTGGACCATGCCGATACCGGAGGCGATGGCCGCGTTCGGGTCCTTGATCACGGTCTTCCGGCCGTCGATGAAAACATCGCCGCCGTCGGCCTGGTAGAATCCGTACAGGATCGACATAAGGGTCGACTTGCCGGCTCCGTTTTCGCCGATAATGCCGTGAATGGTGCCCTTGCGGACGCTCAGATTGATGTTCTTGTTGGCCTGAACGAGCCCGAAGCTCTTGTTGATGCCCTTGAGTTCAATGGCAATATCGTTCATGTGCCCTCGTCATTTTTGTCATTCGCCAGCGCCCGGCCCTGTCGCGGAAGCGGCCTTTGTCCTAGTCTCGACAGTTCTGAGAGCAAAGTCCAGATTCAAATGAGGAGACCGCTTTGCAGCCTTTTGTTTTCAACACCACAGCGCGGTTTGTCTGCGCCAGCGGCTCCGCAGCCGAGATGGGCCGTCACGCCGGCGCCATGGTTGGATCGAATGTCCTGTTTGTCACGGACCAGGGACTGAGGGCCATCGGGCTGGAAAAGCCGGCAATCGCCAGCCTGGAGGCGGCCGGAGCGAATGTCACGGTATTTGACGCGGTTGAGGCCGATCCTTCGCTGGCAACGCTGCAGGCGGCGACCGAAGCCGCGAAAACCTGTAATGCAACGGGAATTGTCGGTTTCGGCGGGGGCTCCTCCATGGATGTCGCCAAGCTCACAGCGCTTCTGGCCGGCTCCGGCGAAGACATTGACGAGGCCTGGGGCGTCGGCAATGCGAAGGGTCCAAGGCTGCCCCTGGTTCTGGTTCCCACCACAGCGGGCACCGGATCCGAAGCCACGCCGGTGTCGATCATCACCGTCGGCGAAAACGAAAAACGCGGCGTTTCGTCACCGCTTCTGCTGCCGGATGTTGCGGTTCTGGATGCAGATCTCACCCTCGGACTGCCGGCGCCGATCACCGCGGCAACCGGCATCGACGCCATGGTTCACGCCATCGAGGCCTATGCATCGAAAAGCGCCAACAACAATCCGGTATCAAGCATGCTGTCGCGCGAGGCGCTTGTCCTGCTCGGCGCGAATATCGAGACCGTAGTTGAAGAACCCGGCAACCGCGATGCCCGCCAGTCCATGCTGCTGGGATCGATGCTGGCGGGAATGGCCTTCGGCAATTCGCCCGTGGCCGCGGTACACGCGCTGGCCTATCCGATCGGCGGCATGTTTCACATCCCGCACGGGCTTTCAAATGCGTTGGTTCTGCCGCATGTTCTCAACTTCAATATCGCCGAGGAAGGCAATGGCTGCTGGCGGCACTATTCGGAATTGGCGCCGCTGGCCTTCCCCGCGCTTACGGACCAGCCTTCGCCAGACAAGGCGAAAGCCTTCGTCGCGGAACTTGCGGACCTGGCGAAACGGCTCGGTCTTCCACCGAGGCTCAGGGATTGCGGGATCGGAGAGGACGCACTGCCGGTAATGGCGGCCGATGCGATGAAGCAGACACGATTGCTGGTCAACAATCCGCGCGAAGTCGGGGAAGCCGATGCGCTGACGATCTATCGGGCCGCCTGGTGAGGACAGTTTCATGAGCCGCCAACCGCCTCCCAACCGATCCGTCTTTCAGGCCTTCATGGGCCTGCAGACCCGATGGTCCGACAATGATGTCTACGGGCACATGAACAATGTCGTGCATTACAAGCTTTTCGATACCGCCATCAACCGGTGGCTGATCGATGCCGGGCTTCTCGACCCGCGCGGCGGCGCGGTGATCGGCCTGGTGGTCGAGACCGGGTGCCGCTATCATGCCGAAGCCGCCTTTCCGGACGAAGTCACGGCAGGCATCGCGGTTGCGCGGCTTGGAACCTCCTCCGTGACCTACGAGATCGGCCTGTTCCGCAACGGCGAAGAGGTTGCCTTCGCCGACGGACGTTTTGTGCATGTCTATGTCGATTCCTCGACGCGGCGACCGGCGGCGCTGCCGGACACATGGCGCAGCAAACTCACGGAGATCTCGCGATGACCCCGGAAGAGGAGGGCCGCCTCGTACGGCTTGAGGAACTTGTCGCGCACCAGCAGGCCGCGATCGAGGATCTGTCACGCCAACTCACCGATGCCTGGAAGGAACGTGAGAAGCTCCGGCGCGAACTCGCGCGGCTCAGCGACCGTTTCGAAGAGCTGGAAGAGGGCGTTGAAGCACCGGCAGCAAGCCAGAAACCACCGCACTGGTAGGCGGGCGCACCATACTCCGGGTTTGGACATGCTCAGCCGGTCTCGGGCCTCCTGTAACTCACAAAAGCGAAACGCGACCCGTCGGGAGACCAGCTCGGCACATTGATGGTTCCCTGCCCCCCGTACAGGGCCACCAGGATCCGCACGTTTCCGGTCGCAAGATCGATCAGACGCAGTTCGACATCCCGGTCACGCGGATGGCCCTCGGTTCCGGGCTCGTAGCTCAAGTAAAGGACCGACCGTCCATCGGGGGACGGATGCGGAAACCAATTCACACGATCATCGTCGGTCATTTGCTCGGGCTCTCCGCCCTTGGCCGGGATCCGCCACAGTTCCATGCTGCCGCCACGGTCGGAATTGAACCAGACATCGGCACCGTCATGGGAGTAGTCCGGACCGTCATAATGGCCGCCACCGCCGACAAGGTAATGTTCATCACCCCCTTCAACCGGCGTCGTGTAGATGCCGAAGGCGCCGTTACGCCGGCCGACATAGGCAAGTGTCCGACCATCGGGAGACCAGCCGTGCCACCATGACGGCACGTTTCGCGTCACCTTCCGCGGGGATCCGCCGGAAAAGGGAAGCAAATAAATGCAGGACTGACCGGTCTCGGTCGAATCGCTGATGACAAGGCTCTGACCATCCGGCGAGATCCCGTGATCATTGTTGCAGGTGATGCAAACACCGGTCTCGACGCGGATCAGCTCGGGCGCCTCAAGCGGCACCCGGTACATCCCGCCGTCCCCATTGACGATCAGACTGGCCCCATCGGGTGTCCAGTTCGGGGCCTCGATCAGGTTTTCAGTGAAGAGCAGTTCCGCCACCCTTTCGGATGCAAGATCGTAAATCTGAAGCGTGCTGAACATCACGCCATGCCGGGTGTGTAGACAAACTCCCTGAAATCCGCCGGAATGGCGCTGCCGGAGGTATCGAATGCGGCCATGCCGATAAAGGCGCCCGTGAAGGACGCATGTTCGCCACGGCCGCCTTCATCGGAGATCACGCTCGCGTCGAGCACCGGGCCGATGCGCTGCCAATCCCCCCCATTCAGCTTGTAGGAGAAGACGAGCTCGGCGCCGTCGACAGCCGCAGAAAGCCCGACCTCACCGCTTTCGGGAATAGCGACCGATTTTTCGAGCGGAAACTGCAACCTGTTGTCCGGCCAGTCGCCCGCGCAGCTCAGAATGGTCAGGCAACGTCCGGCCCCTTCGTGCCAGGTGACTGCCAGGAAATGGAACTTGTGGCGGTTGTAGTAGTGCACGAGGCCGGCCGCCTGCTGAAAGTTCCGGGGCGCAAAGCTCAGCGCGGTTTCGGCGCGGAACCGCAGATGCTCCTGTCGGCGGGCGACAAGCGACTGTTCGAACCAGCTTCCGATCGATTCGCGCGCATGAAGCCGCAGGGCATCACCGGTCATCTCGAAAATGCGCTCCGGATGGGGAGTCCTGAGCCACTGGAATTCTTCGGGAAGGGTGTCGCCTGCGAGACTCCGGTGGATTGCGGTGAGCGGTTCCCTGCGGCTTTGCGTATTTGGCGACGACACCTCCAGGTCCGGCGCCAGCCCGCCCTGAGCCAGGCGCAACCAACCGTCGTCACCCCAGACACATTTCTGGATGCCCGTCTCGCGCCCCAGCGGCGACCTGCGCAGGCCGGGAAGCGGCCGGGAGCAGAGGTGAGTATGATAGACCTCGCCCTCCGGCGTCTCGACGATCTGGCCGTGGCCGGCGCGTTGCAGAACCGCTTCGGGGGCATCCTTCGAGGTCATCAGGAACGTGTCCGGATGGAGCTCGTAAGGTCCGGCAATGTCGCGTGACCGCGCCATGGTGACCGCATGGTCGTAGCCGGTGCCGCCCTCCGCCACGGTGAGGTAGTACCAGCCGTCGCGCTTGAACAGGTGCGCGCCCTCGACAAGACCATGCGGACTGCCGGCAAAGATGTTCCGGGCCTCGCCGACCAGCTTGCCGGACCCGGCGTCATATTCCTGCATCAGGATGCCGGCAAAGGCCGGATGCTTGGGGCGTCCGCCGATCGATTCGGTGCGGTGGTTCCACACCATGTTGAGGAACCACTTGCGGCCGTCGTCATCATGAAACAAGGAAGGATCGAAGCCCGTGGAATTGACATAAACCGGTTCCGACCAGGGTCCGGTGATGTCGGGTGCGGTAACAATGTAGTTGTGCGCATCCTTGAAGTTCCCGTCGAGCCGCTTGACGTCGGTGTAGACCAGCCAGAACAGCCCGTCCGCATAAGAAAGGCAGGGCGCCCAGATGCCGCAGGAATCCGGGTTGCCTCGCATGTCGAGCTGGCTCGCGCGGTTGAGCGGCCGGGTGACGAGCCGCCAGTTCACCAGATCCGTCGAGTGATGAATCTGAACACCGGGATACCATTCGAAGGTGGAAGTGGCGATGTAGTAGTCCGGCCCCACCCGGCAAATCGATGGGTCGGGATTGAAGCCGGGCAGGATCGGATTGAGAATCATTTTCTTTTGGGTCCCTCTCGCTCTGCCGAGGCCGCCCAGAGATTGATGTCGGCATCGCGCGCAAATGCATCGATCTCGCTGAGTTCGGCTTCGGTGAAGTCGGGCGTATCGAGCGCACCGACGCAATCGACAATCTGCTGGGGACGGCTCGCGCCGATCAGCGCGGAGGTCACGCGGCCGCCGCGCAGCACCCAGGCCAGCGCCATCTGCGCCAGGGTCTGCCCACGTCGCTTGGCGATCTCGTTCAGGCCGCGAATATTGGCCAGGTTGCGCTCGTTCAGGAAGCCCGTGGGCAGCGACTTGTCCTGCGCGGCGCGGCTGTCATCGGGAATGCCGCCAAGATACTTGCCGGTCAGCATGCCCTGGGCCAGCGGCGAGAACACGATCGAACCGATCCCCTCGCTCTCCAGTGTGTCAAGCAACCCGTCGTCCTCGACCCAGCGGTTGATCATGGAATAGCTCGGCTGATGGATCAGGCAGGGTGTGCCCAGTTGCCTGAGGATTTCGGCCGCCTCGCGGGTTCGCTGGGAATTGTAGCTCGATATGCCGGCATAGAGCGCGCGGCCCGAACGCACGATGTAATCGAGCGCCTGCATGGTTTCCTCGAGGGGCGTATCCGGGTCAAAGCGATGCGAATAGAAAATGTCGACATAGTCGAGACCCATCCGCCTAAGGCTCTGGTCGCAACTCGAGACCAGATACTTGCGGCTGCCCCATTCGCCATAGGGTCCGGGCCACATGCCGTAGCCGGCCTTCGACGAAATCACCAATTCGTCGCGCAGACCATGGAAATCGGTCCGGAGAATCTCGCCGAATGCCGATTCGGCGGAGCCGGGAGGAGGGCCGTAATTGTTGGCGAGATCGAAGTGGGTGATCCCGAGGTCGAAGGCCGTCCGGCACATTTCGCGCTTGGTCTCGTGCGGCGTGTCACCGCCGAAATTGTGCCACAGGCCGAGCGAGATGGCAGGCAGCTTGAGGCCGGACCGGCCGGTGCGCCTGTAGTCCATCTTCTCGTAACGATCGTCCGCGGGTGTCCACATGGAATTTTGCCTTTCGGTGCAACTTCAGGATTGAAGCAGCGCGGCAGCCTCATCCACACCAAGGGCGGCAGGTTGCGCGCAGCTCGTGGTCAGCGTGATGAACTGACCCTCTTCCCCGGAGTGCAGGATGGCCGTCATCACGTCAACCACATGAAGGGCCAATTCGAGTGAACAGCGGTAGGGGCGATTGTCCATGATGCCCAACGCCATGTCGGCCAGCCCGGCGGTGCGGTAATTGGCCATGCGGCCCTGCCCGTGTTCCTGATTCGGGATGCCCAGCGGGTGTTCCCATTCCGGCAGGTCCTTCGCTTCGCCGCCGGGACCGATCAGCTCGACCTTGCCGCCGAAGAAGTTCGGGTCGGGAACGATCAGGCTCGCCTCCGTGCCGTAGAGCTCCATCGGGCGGTGACCGTGGGCCTTGACGTCCCAGCTCGCGCCGAGCGTGATCAGCGCGCCGTTTTCGAACTCGAGGATCGCATGGATGGTGGTGGGCGTTTCGACATCGATCATCTCGCCGTGGCGCGGCTGAGACGTGATCTTGCGCTGCGGGCTCGGGACCGAAGACATCGCCGCGACCCTTTTGACCGGACCGATAAGCTGGACGAGGTTGGAGATGTAGTAGGGCCCCAGATCCAGGATCGGGCCGCCGCCCCGTTTGAAGAAGAAGTCCGGGTTCGGATGCCAGTGTTCCATGCCGGGGCTCAGCACATGGCAGGTGCCGCCGGTGATGCGTCCGACCAGCCCCTGTTCGATGACATGGCGGGCGAACTGATGCGCGCCGCCCAGAAACGTATCAGGCGCAGAGCCTACCTGGAGCCCGCGCTTTGCCGCGCGGTCAGCCAGATCGCGCCCCTCGTCCAGTGACAGGACGAAGGGTTTTTCGGAATAGACATGCTTGCCGGCATCCAGCACCTTTGCCGACACCTCGTAGTGAACGGCCGGCACCGTCAGATTGACGACGATGTCGATGTCCCTGGCGGCGAGCAGCCCCTCGACCGTCTCGGCGCGAACACCGAACTCCTTCGCCCGGGCTTCCGCGGCCTTCGTATCGATGTCGGCGCAGGCCCTGACCTCGATTCCCCGGAAGGTGGGCGCGAGACCGAGATAGGCGGCCGAAATGTTTCCGCATCCGATGATGCCGACGCCGAGTGTCGCGCTCATGCCTGCTGCCCCACGGTCTTGTTCACCCAATTGATCGAGCGCGTCGCGAAGCGTTTCGCATCAGCGGGGTTGTCGTGTTCCATGACGTAGAGGGCGGCCGGCGTCCCGCTCTTCAGCTGCGCGAAAAGCCCGGCCCAGTCGACGGTTCCGTGTCCGACGTCGGCCCAGCCGTCCTCGTCCTTCAACTCGCCTTCCGGTGCGATGTCCTTGACATGTACGGCGGTGATTCGCGAGCCGTGACGGGTAATCCAGTCGGCCGGATCCGCCCCGCCGCGGATGATCCATGCAATGTCGGCCTCCCAGTCGATCTCCAGCGCGGCTTCAAGCATGATTTGCATCGGGACCCCGCCATCCTCAAGCTTCCGGAGCTCGAAATCATGGTTGTGCCAGCCGAAGCTGCGGCCGCTGGCGCGGACCTTTTCGCCGATTGCGCTCAGTCGCGCGGCAAAATCCCGCCACCCGGCACTGTCGGCAGGCCGGGAAGCAGCATCGATGTGGGGGCAGAATATACGCTCGATTCCGAGGGCGGCGGCCGTGTTCATCGCACCTTCGAAATCATTCTCAAGCGCATCCATCGAAAAGTGGCCCGACGGCATCGAAAGCCCATTCTCATCAAGCAGGCGGCGGAAGCCGGCAGGATCCTCGTAAACGCCCCCGAAACCCTCGACCTGCGCATAGCCAGCCTCCGCAAGCATGGCCAGAAGCTCCGGCCAGGGTTGGAAATTGCGGGCACTGTAAAGCTGGAACGACAGTTGCATTCTGATTGACCTTTCTGGAAAAACCTACGGATCAGAGACGAAGCTCTGTTTCCGTATCGAAGATGGACGCGCGCGCCGGGTCGAAGCCGATGCGGATTGTATCGCCATGTTTGAGTTCGCTCTGGCCATCGACCCGGAAGCGGAATTCCTCGTCCTCAAGCCTCGACCACACCAGCGTGTCGGACCCCATCGGTTCGACAACCTCGACCTGGACGTCGGTGTTGAAGGGCTCCGCGGACGCGGCTTCCCCGCAAATGACGTGCTCGGGGCGAATCCCGAAGATCGCACGTCCGGGCCGGCTGCCGCTTTCGAACGGGTAGCGGTCGAGCGCGATGGTGGCGCCGTCAAAGGCAAAGGCGCCGTCCTGGCGGATCTCGCCATTGATGAAGTTCATTCCCGGCGAGCCCATGAAGCCGGCGACATAGAGATTGACCGGACGGTTGTAGATCTCGTTGGGCGCAGCAAGTTGCTGGATGATGCCGTCACGCATGATCGCGATCCGGTCTGCGAGCGTCAGCGCCTCGATCTGATCGTGGGTCACGTAGATCATCGTGTTCTTGAGCCGCTGGTGGAGGCGCTTGATCTCGACGCGAAGTTCGGCCCTGAGCTTGGCATCGAGGTTGGACAGCGGCTCGTCGAACAGGAACACCTCGACATCGCGCACCAGGGCGCGGCCGATGGCGACGCGCTGGCGCTGGCCTCCGGAAAGCTGGGACGGCTTGCGCTTGAGGAGCGGCTCGATCTGCAGCACGTCGGCGGCACGGGCGACGCGGGTTGCAATCTCGTCCTTCGGCAGGCGTGCGTTTTTCAGCCCGAAGGACAGATTTCCCTCAACCGTCATCTGCGGATACAGCGCGTAGGACTGAAACACCATTCCGATGCCGCGTTCGCTGGGCTCCGACCACGTGACGTTCTTGCCATTGATGAAGATCTGGCCGCCGGAAATGTCAAGAAGACCCGCAATGCAGTTGAGAAGCGTGGACTTGCCGCAGCCTGAAGATCCCAGGAGCACAAGGAACTCGCCACGGGCCACATCGAGATTGAGATCCCGCAGCACCTTCACGGCGCCAAAGGAAAGATCGAGATTCTTGATCGAGATGCTGCTTTCCATGCCTCAGCCTTTCACCGCACCGGCTGCGATGCCGCGTACAAACAGTTTTCCGGAAACGAAGTAGATGATCAGGGGAACGAGGCCTGTGATGATGGTCGCGGCCATGTTCACATTGTACTCCTTCACGCCCTGGACCGAGTTGACGATGTTGTTGAGCTGAACCGTCATCGGGTAGACGTCGGGCTTCGTGTAGACGACCCCGAACAGGAAGTCGTTCCAGATGCCGGTGATCTGGATGATCATCGCGACCACAAAGATCGGCAGGCTCATCGGGAGCATGATCTTGAAATAGATCCCCCAGAACCCGGCGCCGTCGACACGCGCCGCCTTGAACAACTCTTCCGGAACCGTGGTAAAGTAGTTGCGGAACAGAAGCGTCAGGATCGGCATCCCGAAGATCGTGTGCACCAGAACCAGGCCCGTGAGCGTGCCGTAGATGCCCAGTTCGCGCAGCAGGATCACGATCGGATAGAGCATGACCTGATAGGGGATGAACGCGCCGAAGATCAGGATGGTGAAGAACACGTCAGCGCCCTTGAAGCGCCAGTTGGCAAGCGCATAGCCGTTCACCGACGCAATGGCGATCGACAGGAACGTTGAAGGGATGGTGATCTGCACCGAGTTCCAGAAGCCGCGTGACAGCCCGTCGCAATTCAGTCCGGTGCAGGCCGTGGCCCAGGCCTTGACCCAGGGCTCGAAGGTGACCTCGACCGGCGGCGCGAAAATGTTTCCGAGGCGGATCTCGGGCATGCCTTTCAACGAGGTCACGATCATCACGTAGAGCGGCAGCAGGTAATAGACGGAGACCAGCAGAAGGGTTCCGTAGATGAACACGTTGCGACGGGACAGGGCACGCTTGGGCTTGGCGCCGTGCGGGCCTTCGTGCAGCGGGACAAGTGTTGGTGCGCTTGTATCAACCACGCTTGCGACCTCCGAATTCCATAAAGGCCCACGGGATGAGAACGATCAAAACCGCGAGGAACATCATCGTGGAGCCGGCAAAGCCCTGACCGAGGTTCTGGGACAGGAACATCGCGTCGTAGACGTATTTTGCGGGGACTTCAGAGGCGATCCCGGGACCGCCCGACGTTTGCGCCACCACCAGGTCGTAGAGCCTGACGATGCCCGACGCGATGATCACCAGTGTGGTGACGAAGACCGGGCGCATCATCGGAATGACAATGAAGATGTAGGTTTTCCAGGCGGGAATGCCGTCGACCCGCGACGCCTTCCAGATGTCCTCGTCGATGCCGCGCAACCCGGCGAGCATCAGACACATGATCAGCCCGGTGCCCTGCCAGAGGCCGGCGATCAGAATCCCGAAAATGACGATCTCCTGATTGTTGAGCGGATCGAAGCTGAAGCTTTCCCAGCCGATTGACCGGATCACGCTCTGAATGCCGAAATCGGGATTGAGGATCCACTGCCAGACCAGACCGGTCACGATGAAGGACAGCGCAAAGGGATAAAGAAGAATCGTCCGAAAGGTGTTCTCGAACCGGATCTTCTGGTCGAGAAGCGCGGCAAGGACGAAACCGATGACCAGCGAGAAGACCAGCGAACAGATCCCGTAGATGATCAGGTTCTCGATCGCGATCATCCATTTGGAGCTGGACCAGAGGCGCTCGTACTGGGCGAGCCCGACGAAATTTTCCCTGGGAAGCAGCTTGGACCCGGTGAAGGAGTACACCACGGTCCAGATGGACCCACCGGTGAACACCACCATCGCGGTCAGGATCATGGGTATCGCGGCGATTTTTGCCGCCATGTTTCGAAGCAGGCGCGAGGGGCGCCGCACGTCCGAAGACGTTTCCGTGAGAGTCATCGCCGATCTCCGATGGACTGAAACCGCCGACCCACGAAACGCGGGCCGGCGGCTGGATCTTGCCGTCTATCAGTCAGCGTTCTCGACAATGCCCACGTAACGCTCCTGAGCATCCTCGGGGGAGATGCTGCTGTCGTTCATGAACTCGACCATAAGGTCGTTGAACTGGGTCTGGGTGTCAGCCGAAAACACCATGTCGCCGGATGGCAGCAGATTTCCCGACGCGAGAATTTCCAGTCCCTTCTTCATGCAGTCGTTGGCGGCGGAAAGGTCGATGTCTCCCCGGATCGGCAGCGATCCCTTCTTCAGGTTGAAGGCGACCTGCGCTTCCTGCGAGATCATCATCGAAGCCAGCTCGAGCTGTGCGGCAGCCTTTTCCGGATCGTCCAGCTTGGGGAAGTAGAATGCGTCGCCACCGGTCGAGAGATACTCGTGATTGCCGAGACCGGGGAGGCAGGTGTAATCCTCGCCAGCCTTCTGGTTGGCGACCTGGAATTCGCCCTGGGCCCAGTCACCCATGATCTGACCGCCGGCGGTGCCGGTGATCACCATGTTGGTTGCCTGGTTCCAGTCCTGGACATTAGAGCCGGCCGCCATCTCGCGCGCATCGGCCATGGCCTGGAAAACCTTCGCCATCTCAGGACCGGCCGCAGCATCGACGTCCTTTTCGATGTTGATCTTCTTCCAAAGATCGAGACCACCGACGCCGATCTGCACGGCGCCGAACAGCAGGTTCGACTGCCACGGCTGCTGACCGAGGGCGAGCGGCTGGATGCCGGCTTCCCGCAGCTTCGGCGCGGCGGCGACATATTCATCCCAGTTGGTCGGAACAGGCACGCCGGCCGTGTCGAAGGCATCGTGGGAAAGCCACAGCCACTGCGGCGAATGGATGTTGACCGGCACGCAGTAGATGCGTCCGTCCAGCGTGCAGCTGTCGAGCAGGCTCGGCGGATTGACGATGTCTTTCCAGCCTTCCTTCTCGGCAAGTTCCGTGAGATCGAGCATAAGCCCGGCCTCGACAAGCTCCTCGGCCTGACGGCCGTGGTTGAACTGGGTTGCGGCCATCGGATCGCCGCCGGTGATCCGGGAGATCATGACGGGACGGGCGGTTCCGCCGCCGCCGGCGATAGCGCCGTCGACCCACTTGTTGCCTGTCGCGTCAAATGCCTTTGCGAGCTCTGCAACCGCCGCGGCTTCGCCGCCCGATGTCCACCAGTGGGTGACCTCAAGCTCGGTTGCATGTACCGAAGCAGTCAGAGCCAGCATCGACGCGCCAGCGAGAATTGTCTTGTAAGCTTTCATTTCATTCCCTCCCAGGATTGTTCCTCCGCCCGGGCTTCGCCTTGACAGCGCAGTTATCCGGGAAACCGATGTCCTCACGGTCATTCATCTGCATTTCTGCAATCGATTACAACCCTCACTCCATGTTGCATTGCAATCGATTACATAGAGGTTGACCGCGATGGGAATTGGAGTCAAGTGATAATTGCCTGCCGTGAAGCATGTCGCAAGCGAGGCAGGGGGGATGGCTGCGTCACATGTCATACAAAACGCCGAGAATCACCGATGTGGCGCGACTTGCCGGCGTCTCCACGGCAACGGTCAGCCGGGCATTGAGCAAGCCGGAAACCGTTGCCGAATCCACTCGCGACGCGGTCCTGGCTGCGGCGCGGGAAAGCGGCTACCGGGTCAATCTTTCGGCACGGAACCTGCGTCGCCAGCGGACCGGCGGCATTGTCATCCTGGTCCCGGACCTGGGCAACCCCTTCTTTTCCCGGATCCTGTCAGGCATCGAGGAAGGGCTCGCCAAGGCCGATCTCAACATGCTCGTTGTCGACACGAGACAGGCACGGATCAAGCCACACATGGTCACCAACTATCTACATGCCTCACGTGCGGACGGCATCATCGCACTCGACGGGTCGCTGCCTGACGGCGTGTTGTCGGCAACTCTTTCCGACAGCGATTCGCCACCGATCATCTTTGCCTGCGAATGGACGCCGTCGGACCGCTTTCCATCGGTGCGGGTGGACAATGAACGCGGCGCCAGGCTGGCGATCTCGCATCTGGCGGATCTCGGACACCGCACGATCGGGATGGTGCGGGGTCCGCAGGCGAATGTCCTCACCGGGGCGCGCAGCACCGGCGCAGAGGCCGAGATGTCCGACCGCAATTTGATCCTCGACGCGGCCCATGCCTTTGACGGCGATTTCTCGATCGAGTCGGGCGCCAGAGCAGCCAATCTCTGGCTTGCTCTGGCGCATCGCCCGACCGCCATGTTCTGCCAATCGGATCAGATGGCGCTGGGCTTCATCTCGGAGTTGGCGCGGCACGGGCTGTCGACGCCAAAGGATGTTTCGGTGGTCGGTTTCGACGACATCGATATCGCACGCCGCTTCATTCCCGCTCTCACCACGGTCCACCAGCCACGGACCGCACTTGGCCTTGCTGCCGCCGAGATGCTGATTCGCCGCGTTGAAGCCCGGGATGACCAAAGTTGCGAACCGAGCATACTGGATGTGGAACTGATCGCGCGCGACAGCACACGCGCATTTGAGGGTTGATGCTCCTTGCAGGAGCTCTTATATAAGAACAATTATATATTTTGAACGGGACCTTCCCCTGATGGCTGATACACTGGACATGCAGGACCTCGAACCACGGATGAACGAGGCCGCGAAACTGATGGAGATGCTCTCGCAGCCCGTGCGGCTTCGTATCCTTTGCATTCTGCTCGAGGGCGAGAGAAGCGTACTCGGACTGGCCGATATGGCCGGCCTGTCGCAGCCGGCGATGTCGCATCATCTGCGCAAACTGCGTGAGGCCAACCTCGTCAACACCCGCCGCGATGCGCAGACCATTTATTATTCTCTCAAAGGCCAGGAAGTCTCAGCCGTTCTTGAGGTGCTCCACGGGCTCTACTGCCAAGCGCCGGCGGCCGCAAACCACTGATCCGAAAGACCGATTCCACCGGGAAATTCTTCATCGAAGCACCGTGCCGGACCTTTTGGAGACGCCGGATTCGCGATTGAACTGGCCTTAGCGGATGTCGAACTGGCTGTATTGCGCGGCCTTGACATTTCCCGGGCCGCAAGGTCCGTTTGATTGTGGTCCCGGCATAGCCCTGGGGCCGGGAGGAACGGAACTCGGAGGCTGCGCATCAGGACCGTCAAACCGGTCGGCGCGGAGGCAGGTGAGCGCATGAAACAGATCAGCCGGGCAGAGAGCGGCGCCGACGGCAAGGCTGAAATCCGCAAGACCACCTGCTACATGTGCGCCTGCCGTTGCGGCATCAACGTCCACATGAAGGGCGAGAAGGTTCATTACATCGAGGGAAACCGCGATCATCCGATCAACAAGGGTGTGCTTTGCGCCAAGGGATCGGCCGGCATCATGCAGCACTATTCGCCCGCACGGCTGAAGAAGCCGCTCTTGAGGACCGGAAAGCGCGGCGAAGGCAAGTTCAGGGAAATCGAGTGGGACGAGGCGCTCGGCCTTGCCACCGACTGGCTCGGCAAGGTGCGCAGTACCGACCCGCGCAAACTGGCGTTCTTTACCGGGCGAGACCAGAGCCAATCGATGACCGGATGGTGGGCGCAAAATTTCGGAACGCCAAACTATGCAGCCCATGGCGGCTTTTGCTCGGTCAACATGGCCGCTGCCGGGATTTATACGATGGGCGGCGCATTCTGGGAATTTGGCGCGCCGGACTGGGAGCGAACCGAGCTGTTCATGATCTTCGGAGTCGCGGAAGACCATGATTCCAACCCGATCAAGATGGGCCTTGGCCGGCTGAAGGAACGCGGCGTCAAGGTGATCGGCGTCAATCCCGTTCGCACGGGCTACAATGCAATCGCCGACGAGTGGTTGGGCATCACACCGGGCACCGACGGCCTCCTGATCCTTTCTTTGGTCCACGAACTGCTACGCGCGGGCAAGATCGATCTCGATTACCTGATCCGGTACACCAACGCGCCGTGGCTGGTGATAGATGATCCCGATGCCGCTGATCACGGGCTTTTCGCGCGGAACGAGGAAGGCGTGGCCATGGTCGCCAACCGCGAGACAGGCATGGTCTCGGCCTCATCGCTGCCGGGGGTCAAGCCGGCCCTCAAGGGCCAGTTCACGCTTGCCGACGGGCGCAAGGCGACACCGGTGTTCGAGCTCCTGGCAAAGACCTATCTCGACAAGCAATACGCTCCGGACGCCGTGGCCGGCCGCTCCGGAATCGAGGCTGCGACCATCCGCCGGATTGCCGCGGAGATCGCCGAAGCCGCCTTTGAGCGCGAGGTGGTGATCGAACAGCCCTGGACGGACATGAAAGGCGAGCGTCACGAGCGTATGGTGGGACGCCCGGTCGCCTTTCACGCCATGCGCGGAATTTCGGCCCATTCCAACGGGTTTCAGACCTGCCGGGCTCTCCATCTGCTGCAGATTCTCGTCGGCTCGATCGACTGCCCGGGCGGATTTCGCTTCAAGCCGCCCTATCCCCGCCCGGTGGCCGGCCAGCCGCGGCCGCATGGCGGCGCCTGTGCCGACACCGCGCTTTCCGGCCCGCATCTGGGTTACCCGCGCGGACCGGAAGACCTTCTGCTCGAAGCCGACGGGCAAACAGCGGAGCGCATCGACAAGGCGTTCTCCTGGGATGCGCCGCTTTCTGCCCACGGGCTGATGCACATGGTGATCTCCAACGCCCATGCGCGGGACCCCTACGGCATAGACGTGCTGTTTCTTTACATGGCCAACATGGCCTGGAACTCATCGATGAACACCACCTCGGTGATGGACATGCTCACCGACACCGACGAGAACGGCGACTATGTGATCCCGAAGATCATCTATTCGGACGCCTATTCCTCCGAGATGGTGGCTTTTGCCGACCTGATCCTGCCGGATACGACCTATCTCGAACGCCATGACTGCATTTCGCTGCTCGACCGGCCGATCAGCGAGCCGGAGGCGCTGTGCGATTCGATCCGCTGGCCGGTGGTCGAGCCGGACCGCGACGTGCGCGGATTTCAGAGTGTGCTGCTCGATCTCGGCGCGCGGCTGAAACTGCCCGGCATGGTCGATGAGGCGGGCGAGGCGATCTACAAGGACTACGCCGATTACATGATCAACCATCAGCGCAAGCCCGGGATCGGGCCGCTGTCCGGATGGCGCGGCGAAAAAGGGGACAAGACCGGCCGGGGCGAGCCCAATCCGGAGCAGCTTCAGCGCTACATCGAAAACGGCGGTTTCTCCATGGTGCATGTGCCGGAGGAGGCGCGGTTCTTCAAACATGCCAACCGGGCCTGGAGCGACTGGGCCATCGCCCACGGGCTTCAGGACGGGCCGGTGGAGAACATCTTCCAGCTTTACCTGGAGCCGCTGCGAAAGTTCCAGCTTGCCGCGGAAGGCAAGGTCAAGCCCGTTCCGCCGGAGCATCATCGCGACCGGATCAGGCGTTGCTTCGAACCCCTGCCCTGCTGGTATCCGCCGTTTTGCGAAGACAGCCTCGAGGAAAGCGAGTATCCGCTGCACGCCATTACCCAGCGCCCGGCCGCAATGTACCATTCCTGGGGATCCCAGAACGCGTGGTTGCGGCAGATCCACGGCGAGAACGCGCTCTACGTCCCCGGAGAGGTGTGCGATCACGCGAAACTTGACGATGGCGACTGGGCGCTCGTCACATCCCCCTCGGGCCGGATCCGGGTAAAGGTGCGACGGATGGATGCGGTCAACGGCTCGACGCTGTGGACCTGGAACGCGATCGGCAAGCGCGCGGGCGCCTGGGCACTCGACAAGAACGCGCCGGAGGCAACGCGTGGCTTCCTGCTCAATCACCTGATCGATGAGTTGCTGCCAGCGAAAGGCGACGGTCGCCGCTGGGCCAATTCCGATCCGATAACGGGGCAGGCGGCCTGGTTCGACCTCAGGGTCTCGATCCGCCGCGATCCGGACCAGTCGGCCGGTCTAAGTCTGCCTGAGACACCGGCCCAGGAGGGTCCGGCCGCAAGCGGACCCGACACGGTGCGGTTCGGTTTGGAGAAAGCGCTATGACATCGCTTCCCGCTCCGCCCGAAAAACGGCTCGGTCTCGTCATCGATCTCGACACATGCGTCGGCTGTCACGCCTGCGCGGTCAATTGCAAGGAATGGAACACCGGCGCCGGCGCCTCGCCGCTGTCCGATGTCGACGCCTATGGCGCCGACGCCTCCGGTGCATGGCTCAACCGCATTCACACATTCGAGGTGACGCCTCGGGATGCGCCGGCGCAGATCGTGCATTTTCCGAAATCCTGCCTGCATTGCGACGACGCGCCCTGTGTCACGGTATGTCCGACCGGGGCCAGCCACAAGCGCGGTGAAGACGGCATCGTGCTGGTGACGGAAGACCTTTGCATCGGCTGCGGATTGTGCGCCTGGGCATGTCCTTATGGCGCCCGCGAGATGGATCCGGTCGAGAACGTGATGAAAAAATGCACCCTGTGCGTCGACCGCATATACAGTGACGCTCTTCCCGAAGAGGACCGGATTCCGGCCTGCGTACGGACCTGCCCCTCCAGCGCCCGGCATTTCGGCGATTTCAACGACCCGGAGTCCAACGTATCGAGGCTGGTTGCCGAACGCGGCGGCATCGATCTCATGCCCGAGATGGGAACGCGTCCGGTCAACAAGTACCTTCCGCCAAGGCCGAAAACCACGGAGCGTCCGTCTTCGGCGGCCGCCCGGCAGGCTGAAATGCCAAAGGCAGAGGGCGGTTTTCTCGGCTGGCTCGACGCGGCCCTCGAAAAACTCGGATAATCAGATGCATCCCGCCGTTTCCGTCATTTTCTTCACTGTCGCCTCGGGCGCGGGCTTCGGCCTGATCTTCCTTCTCGGCTCAGGGTTTCCCGTGGGCGGAGGCGCCGGCCGTGCGTTCTTCGTGTCGCTCATCGGCGGCGGGTTGGCGGTGGCGGGGCTTGTGTCCTCGACATTCCACCTCGGGCACCCGGAACGGGCCTGGCGGGCGCTGAGCCAGTGGCGTTCGAGCTGGCTTTCGCGTGAAGGCATTGCCGCAATCGCCACCCTGATCGTCTTCGGTTTCTACGCGCTTATCTGGATGGTGACCGGAGAACGGTCCACATTGCTTGGCGCCCTGTCAGCTGCCGGGGCCGCGGTGAGCGTATTCACCACTTCGATGATCTACGCCCAACTGAAAACCGTGCCGCAATGGCAAAGCCGGCTCACACCAGTGGTCTATCTCGGTTTCGCCCTCGCCTCCGGCTGGCTGATCGCGGCGTCGTTCGGCAACTCCGATTCGTCCGAAATCTGGGGCATCATGCTCGTCGTTCTTGCCTGGGCGGCGAAATGGGCCTGGTGGGCGCGGGCGGCCCGGACACGACTCGGTGATGCCGGCTCGACACCCGAGACGGCGACGGGGCTGGGCTTCATCGGCAAGGTGCGTCTGCTTGAGCGCCCGCATACCGGGGAGAATTACCTCACCCGCGAAATGGTGCACCGGATCGGACGCAAGCATGCCCGTATCCTGCGTTTGGTGGCGCTGGTTCTCGGCTGTCTGGTTCCGGTCGCCATCCTGACGCTCGTGGGCATGACGGGGGCGCCTGCATTTTTGAACCTTTTGGCGGCTGCCTCGATGATCGCCGGGCTACTCGCCGAGCGCTGGCTGTTCTTTTCCGAGGCCGAACACGCGGTCTCACTCTATTACGGGCACCGGTGAACTTGCAGATCGGCAGACAGGTTCAATCCTCCAGCGCGCCTGCATGGGATTCAACGGAAGCATTCTCTCCGATGATCTTGAAGAGATCGTCGCCCATGCGGACAAACCGCCGCCCGCGCCGTGTGAGAACAAAGCCGGCCTGCGGCGCGCGGACCTGAACGGCGCCTCCCGCAACGCCGGGATCCACGATGATCTCAGCGACCAGCGCACCTGCCTCGACCCGGTCGCCGGGTCTTGCGTGATAGAGGATCGTGCCGCCGGCGGGCGCGTGGATCATGTCGACGTGACGGATCGGCTTCCCGACGAAATCGTCGCGTAGCGCGGGGCCCTGCGGATCTTCAGCGGTGACGACGCCGCGAAGCTCAAGGAACCGGAACAGGCCTTCGGCATCCTTGCGGGCGCTTCCGGCATAAACGTCCGCCTGTCCGCGCAGTTCGACCGTCGTGACGCAATGCCCCGAGAGATCTGTGTTGCCGGCCCTGGCGCGCATCTGTTCGAATGCGGCCTCCTCGAAAGCGCGGTCGGAGCCCTTGTCCCACAGAAGCGCCGCTTCTGCATCGAGGCATGCCGCGAGATCAGACATTTCGGGCCAGAGCATTTCGGGAATGTAGAGATATTGCACGCCCTCGTCGTCGCAATGGAGATCGAGCACGATCGGGCAGTCGTCCGCCAGTTCAAGCAGACGGCTCTTCAGCCTGCGCTCGGCAAAGGTCGCCGACGATGCACCGTCCAGCGCGCGGTTGCCATCGGCGTCCGGAACCGGGAAATCGCGGTTGAAATTGATCCGTGTGGCGCCTGAGAAACGTCCCATATGCGTGCCGAAGAGATGCTGCGCAGCACCTATCGGATTGGCGTGCGGAACCAATGTTACCGATCCGCGAAGCCGGCCTTCACGTTCTGCACTCTCCAGCATCGGGATGAGGAAATGCAACGCTGCCACACCCGGTCGCTCGTCGGCATGAAGCGCGGACTGGATGTAGACACGGGGCGCTTCCGAATCGGTGCCCGCCAACCGGTGAACAATCAGCTCATAGGACACGCCGGGTGTCTCTCCCGGGATGGTTTCGATCTTGGTCTTCATGAATCCTCGCTTGAAAAGACCGGCTTTGCGGACCGGCCACATGCTGAACAACCAGCCTTGAATGCCACCGTTACACCCGTCGTGCGCGGATGTCTCCGAGTATCTCGCGCGCGGCATTGTGTCCGGGAACACCGGTGACGCCGCCGCCCGGGTGGGTGGACGACCCGCACATGTAAAGCCCCTTGAGCGGCCCCCTATAGGCGCCGTAACCAAGCAGCGGCCGTGCGGAAAACAACTGGTTGAGGTTCAGTTTGCCATGGAAGATGTCCCCTCCCACAAGCGACAGCTTGCGCTCCAGATCGAGTGGCGAAAGCACTTGCCGGCCGAGAACGCTGTCGGCAAAGCCCGGCGCATGGGCATCGACGGTGGCGATCATCAGGTCGGCAACCTCATCCCGGTGGTCGTCCCAGGACGAGCCGCCGGGGAACCCATCGGGCAGTTGCGGCGCCACATGCTGGCAGAAAAGGCTCGCCACATGCTTGCCCTCGGGCGCAAGCGTCTGGTCCAGCGTCGAGGGGATCAGCATCTCGACGATCGGCTGGCGCGACCATCCGTGCTCGCGCGAATCGAGATAGGCGCGGTCCATGTAGGCCAGAGTCGGCGCGATGATGATGCCGGCGGTCAGATGATCGCCGACCTCGCCGCCCCTGTTGGGCCGGGCAGTGAAATCCGGCAAGCGGTCGAGCGCCACATTCATCCGGAACGTGCCCGATCCGCTTTGCCAGTAACCGATGCGGCGACGGAAATCCTCCGGCAGCGGGGCTTGTTCAAGGAGATCGCCGACCAGAAGCTGCGGATGAATGTTGGACGCGACGATGTCCGCTTCGAAACGTTCTCCGCCCGCAATGACGGCACAGGCCCGGCCGTTACGTGCCTCGATCCGTTCAACCGGCATGCCGGTCCTGATCGTCACGCCTTTTTCCTCACAGGCCCGGCGCATCGCCTCAGTGATGGCGCCCATGCCGCCGATGGCGTGACCCCACACCCCGCGCTTGCCATTGACCTCGCCGAAATGGTGATGAAGCAGAACATAGGCGGTTCCCGGCGTCTCGGGACTGACCCATGAACCGACGACACCATCGAAACCATAGAGCGCCTTGACTTCGTCGCTTTCGAACCACCGGTCGAGAATTTCAGCCGCCGAGCAGGTGAAGAGATCAAGCACATCGCGGCGCGCTTCCATCGGCAGGGTGGAGAACTGCCGGCCGAGGGACGCCGCCTTCAAGAGCTCCGGAACCGCCGAAAACCAATTGCCGTCGGTGACATTCGGCGGAGTCCGGAGAAGCAGGTCGCGCAGCACGTCGGCGGCGGTTGCAAGCATGTTGTCGAAGGCATCAAGCGCTTCGGCGTCGCGCTCGGAGAAACCCGCGACCGACGCCCTGGTCCGGCCTGGCCCGGATTCGAGCGCCCTCCCGTCAGGCATCGGGAAGAAATTGCTCATCCGCCGTTCCACGATCTCAAGGCCGTGGCGATGAAGATCGAGGTCGGCAATCACCTTCGGGTTGAGCAGCGACACCGTGTAGGAGGCGACCGAATTCCTGAATCCGGGATGAAACTCTTCGGTGACCGCAGCCCCGCCAACCACCTCGCGTTTTTCGAGGACCGTGACGCGATGACCGGCTGCCGCAAGATACCAGGCGCAGACCAGTCCATTGTGACCGCCGCCGATCACCACTGCTTGCTTCATGATTTTTTCTCCGCCTGCCGCATTTCATCCTCCACCGGCACATCCCGGTCACACAATGGCGCATAGCGGATGAAGACCCGTTCCCGCAAGTTCCCGGACCCGTCTGCGCCAGATTCGAAGCTTCGCGAACTTGACGGAGGGCCCGGCATTGTGGCGAATCGGCCATGGCCCTGCTTCCCGATGATTCGCCCACAAATGCCGCCGAATTCACCGTCAGCGAGTTGTCCGGTTCGATCCGGCGCACGGTCGAGGATGCCTTCGGTCACGTGCGCGTGCGCGGGGAGATCTCGGGCTATCGCGGTCCGCATTCCTCCGGACATGCCTATTTTTCGCTCAAGGACGATCGTGCACGCATCGAGGCGGTGATCTGGAAAGGCACGTTCTCCAAGCTCAAGCACAGGCCCGAAGAGGGACTCGAGGTGATCGCATCCGGCAGGATCACCACCTATGCCGGGTCATCGAAATACCAGATCGTTATCGACTCCATCGAACCTGCCGGCGCAGGGGCGCTGATGGCCCTGATCGAGGAGCGGCGGCGCAAACTTGCAGCCGAGGGGCTATTCGACGAGGCCCGAAAGCAGCTTCTGCCGTTCATGCCATCTGTGATCGGCGTGGTGACATCGCCCACCGGCGCGGTGATTCGCGACATCCTGCACCGGATCGAGGACCGGTTTCCCGTCCATGTCATCGTCTGGCCCGTGCGCGTGCAGGGTGACACCAGCGGCGACGAGGTGGCTCGCGCGATTTCAGGTTTCAACGCACTGGGAGCCGGCGGCCCGATCAAGCGGCCGGACCTGATCATCGTCGCGCGCGGCGGCGGCAGCCTCGAAGACCTGTGGGGATTCAACGACGAAGCCGTGGTGCGGGCGGCGGCGGCTTCCGACATCCCCCTGATTTCGGCGGTCGGCCACGAAACCGACTGGACGCTGATCGACCACGCCAGCGACCGCCGGGCGCCCACACCCACGGGCGCCGCGGAGATGGCCGTTCCGGTCAAGGCCGATCTCGAAGCCCAGATTGCCGGTCTCGGAGCACGGCTCAAATCGGCGCAATCGCGGGTTCTGGACCGGCGGCGCGAAACGGTGCGCGGGCTTGCACGCGCGCTTCCCACACTCGACAGCGTGCTGGCGTTGCCACGTCAGCGGCTGGATCGCTCCGGACAGGGGCTCGGCCAGGCGCTGCAGATCAATACTTCCAATCTGAGGCGCGGTTTCGAGCGCCACGCGAGCCGTGTGACGCCGATCGCGCTGGTGTCTGCGATCCGCGAGAAACGCCAGACCCTCAACGACAAGCCGGTCCGCGCCGAGCGGGCGCTGGAGCGGCGGTTCGAACGCATCCGCACGCGGTTCGACCGTCACGCGATGGTCCTCGCCTCAGTGCCACGGCGGATTGCCGAGACACAGATCCAGTCAAGAGGCCGGCTTGAGCAACTGGTCCGACGCGGCGATACCGCTCTTGGCCAATTGATCACCCAGCACAAGCGAGCGCTCTCGGCACAGGAGCGCATGCTCAAATCGCTGTCCTACCAGAGCGTGCTTGGGCGCGGTTTCGCCGTGATCCGGACACAGGACCGCAGCCTGATGTCCCGGGCCGAACAGGCGCAATCGGGCGAGATGATCGGGATCGAATTTGCCGACGGCGAGATTTCGGCCCTTGTGAGCAGCACCGGCGGGCCAGCGAAATCGCCCCGGAAACCGGCACGGCAGAAGAGCACCAAGTCATCCTCGAAAGCCGAACCCGGACAGGGCAGCCTGTTTTAGACATCAACGCCTATCCCGCGCGGGATCACCAGCGGCATCAATGGCCTGACATTGTTTCCCGAATGAAACCGTGCTTCGCCATTGCCGCGGCAGGGGATGGAACATATAAGGAACATATGACCGGAAAAACCCTCGAATCGAAACTTGCCATTCTCAGCGACGCCGCGAAGTACGATGCATCCTGCGCCTCCTCAGGATCGACGCGGCGCGACAGCCGGGACGGCAAGGGGCTGGGTTCGAACCAGGGGTCCGGGATCTGCCATGCCTATGCGCCGGATGGACGTTGCATAAGCCTGCTCAAGATCCTGATGACGAATTTCTGCATCTATGACTGCGCCTACTGCATCAACCGGGCCTCGTCGAAAGTGCCCCGGGCACGGTTCTCGGTGGATGAGGTCGTGCGGCTGACAATCGATTTTTACCGGCGCAACTATATCGAGGGGCTGTTTCTGTCCTCGGGCGTCATCCGGTCTCCCGATGCCACCATGGCGGACATGGTGGAGATCGCCCGAAAACTGCGCGAGGAAGAGAATTTCCGCGGCTACATCCACTTGAAGACGATCCCCGATGCGTCACCCGAGTTGATTGCCGAGGCGGGCAGGCTGGCCGACCGGCTGTCAATCAACGTCGAACTGCCGACCGAGGCCGGGATGAAGACTTTCGCGTCGGAAAAGAGCCCATCCCAGATCCGGCGCGCGATGGCCGACGTGCGCTTGCGCAAGCAGGCGGCGGGCGAAGCCACTCACACCGGACGGAAGCCGCCCCGATTTGCGCCTGCCGGCCAATCGACGCAGATGATCGTGGGCGCCGACGGTTCGAACGATGCCGCCATACTCGGAGAATCGACCCGGCTTTATGCGAGCTATCAGCTCAAGCGGGTCTATTATTCCGCGTTTTCGCCGATTCCCGACAGCACTGCGCGGCTCCCGCTGATATCCCCGCCGCTGGCGCGCGAGCACCGGCTTTACCAGGCCGACTGGCTGCTTCGCTTCTATGGTTTCGACCTCGGCGAAATCATCGGTGCTTCCAGGGACGGCAACCTCGACCTCGAACTTGACCCCAAGCTTGCCTGGGCGCTGCAGCATCGCGAGGTCTTCCCCGTCGATATCAACCGCGCCGTTCGGGAATTGCTGCTCCGGGTGCCGGGCTTCGGCGTCAAGACAGTCAACCGGATCCTGAGCACACGGCGTTACCGCCGGATCCGCTACGAGGACGTAGTCCGCATGGGCGGTTCGATGAAGAAGGCGCGGAGCTTCATTACAGCACAGGGATGGTCTCCCGGCGGACTTGTCGACGAGGCAGGCCTGCGGGCGCGTTTTGTCCCTCCACCGGAACAGCTGGTCCTGTTCTGATGCGCCATGTCGTCGTTCCGGACACGGGAACCGCCGAAGCCTGGCGGTCACTCGCCCGCTCCTGCCTGCAGGCGGGGCTTGCCCCGTCCGAAATCAACTGGGGCGGCGAGCACAGCGAGCGGGGCCTGTTCGACAGTGAGCCACCCAGGCGGGCAAACCCGGTCCATGTCACCGTGCCGCGCGGTTTCGTTGCCCTGGCTGAAACCGTCTGCTGGCACCGGGATGCGGACCGGTTTGCCCGGCTCTACGATTTTCTCTGGCGGCTCAAGGATACCCCCCACCTGATGGGAGACCGGGCCGATCCGGATCTTGCGCATTTGCGCGGGATGGAAAAATCCGTCCGCCGCTGTCAGCACAAGATGAAGGCATTCGTTCGCTTCCGGGAGCTCGCTGACCCGCAGGCCGGGCGGCGCAGCTTTGCGGCATGGTTCGAGCCCACGCATCACACGCTTGAGCCCACGGCGAGCTTCTTCGCCCATCGCTTCGGGGACATGGACTGGCGCATCGTCACGCCGGAGAAGACCGCGATCTTCGAGGGCGGCGAGCTGTCCTTCGGCCCGGGAGCGTCAAAGCCGGAATTTCCGGAAGACGCCAGTGAGGCGCTCTGGCTGACCTATTTCCGCAACATCTTCAATCCGGCGCGGCTGAAGGTAAGGGCGATGACATCGGAGATGCCGCGCAAATACTGGAAGAACCTGCCGGAAGCCGTGACCATTCCGGATCTCATCGACACGGCACAAGCCCGCGCCCGCGCAATGGCCGAGGCGCAACCGACGCTGCCGCCGCTTCGCGCAGAGAAGGCGCGCAACCAGCTCGCCGCACACAGATCGGCCTGGGAAGGTCCGGGGGACGATCTTGCCGATGCCATCCGGGCCTGCACCGCCTGCCCGCTCCACCTGACCGCAACCCAGGCCGTTGCCGGAGTCGGTCCGGCCGATGCAGAACTCATGATTGTCGGCGAGCAGCCGGGCGACCGGGAGGACCTCGCCGGTTTGCCTTTCGTGGGTCCGGCAGGGCAGCTCTTCGATAGAATCGCGAGATCTGCCGGCCTGGACAGGAATGCGGCCTTCGTCACCAATGCGGTCAAGCATTTCAAGTTCACCCCGCGGGGAAAGCGGCGGCTGCATCAAAGGCCCGATTCGCGCGAGATCGCCTTTTGCCAGCAGTGGCTTCACGCCGAAATGCAACGGGTGAACCCGAAGCTGATCCTGGCGCTTGGCGGAACGGCTGCTCAGTCCCTGACCGGCGACGGCAGCCGGATGCTCGAACGACGCGGCACGGTCGAGATGCTGGATGATGGCACGCCCGTGCTTTTGACGGTGCATCCCTCCTTCCTGCTCCGGCTTCGCGATCAGGACGAAAAGCAGGCGGAGATGGCGAAATTCGAAGCCGATTTGCGGAAGGCCGTCGAGATGCTCGGCGTTCCGGAGTATGGGAAAGCCAATTCCGCACATGGTGAGACTCGTTGACGGCGACCAGGCGGCTTCAGCCGGGTATCAGATCCGATGCGTCGCGCCCGGACATATAGGCGCCGTGAACCGTTGCCGGGTGGTCTTCGTGACAGGCTTCCCCTGCAAAAACGAGCCGTCCGTCCCAGTCCGCACCGGCAAGAGCGCGGCATGACGCCCGGTCGCTGCCGACCGCCGTGAACGAGTAGGAGCCGCGCGCGAAGGGGTCCGAACGCCATCGGCTGATCTGAACGGCTTGAGGGGCAGGCGCCGAAGATCCGAACACGGAACGCAAGACATCCATGGCGCGGGCGGTCGTTTGCCGGTCATCGAGCGTCTCGATTTCATCTGTCGCACTTCCGGCATTGAAACCAATCAACGAGGGCTGGCCAGTGGCCCGGCTCAGGGAGAGCCATTCCGCCCAATACCCGTCGGTCTCTCCGAAATAGGCGAACGCATCGGCATTATCCGGCCAGAACGGCCGGTCGAACAGCAGGCAGCACTTGTTGATAAGACCCATGCCGATGGAATCGATTGCCGCCTGTCTGGCCCGCGAAAGCGGATGGGTGAAGGTGATATCTCCCGCCTTCAGCACACCGAGCGGAACGGTAACGAGCGCATGCCGGGCAGAAAATGTCTCGCCGCTGCGCGTGTGCAGTCGCACCCCCTCCCGCCGCCGTTCAATGCGTTCAACAACTGTTCCGGTCCGGATCGGAGTACCGTTTGAAAGATGGTCTGCAAGCGCCCCGTAACCGTCCGGGAAGATCAGGTCCGGTCCCGGAAACCCGTCGACATCATCGAAGTACCATGTGGAAAGCTGGTCCCAGTCAGCGGCATATTCGTGCTCGATCTCGCTGTTGAGATGATAGCGCACCAGTCGGCGTTCCCGCACCCCGAGCTCGCGCCAGCCATCGAGACCACGAATGGCATCGGCGAGCGAAACATCGGATTCCCGCGTCTCTGCACCCGCGCGCGCCTCGTCGAGCAACTTTTCGGTCAGGTCCCACGCATCATCGGTTTCGATCCGTGTCCCGCCCGGAGCAAACACCGGCCGCGGCTCCCATTGCGTTGAAACACGCTTCAGGCCCGCCTCATCGGCGAGGCCCGTGAGCGGGTTCCCGCGCGCGCCATGGATCCAGCTTGCGCCGAGATCGATCGGCCAGCCGGGCACCATACGGCTGGTATGGATGCGTCCGCCGATCCGGTCGCGGGCTTCAAGCACGAAAACGGAAATCCCCCGCGCCCGGAGCGCCCGGGCAGCGCCAAGTCCTGCCATTCCCGCTCCGATGACGAGAACATCTGCGGCCGCGTCCGCCTTGTCCTGGGCATCTGCCGTGGTCCCGACAAGGGAGGGGCACACAGCGACGCAGCGACACCGGCGAGTCCTGCGATCGATTGGCGGCGGGTCGGCATATGAGGCTTCCTTCGCGGCCGCAACTTCGTTGCAAATCCGGTTCGGCCGCCCGGATCAGGATTTCAAGTGCCGGTGAGAGACAGCTATTGGAATGAACCACACTGAGGTGATCACGTCACGCCGGCTGGTGCCGGATAGTCGCCCCAAGGCCATGTTTCGTCAGGCCAGAATGTCGGCCACCACTGCCTCCAGCGCACGAGCCGCATCTGCCGGCGAAAGCCGGATTTGAAAGCCGCGCTGGCCCGCATTGATGAAGACATGGGGTTCTTCAAGGGCCGTTTGCTGCAAGACCACAGGAACACGCTTCTTCTGGCCGAAGGGGCTGATGCCGCCGACATGATAGCCGGTCAGCCGTTCCGCTGCGGCAGGTTTCATCATCTCCGCCGATTTCCCGCCAAGGGCGGCCGCCAGCTTCTTCATGCTGACTTCACGGTCGGAGGGCAGGATTGCGCAGACCGGCTTGCCGTCGAGTTCGGCCATCAGCGTCTTGAGCACGCGCGCCGGGGGTTCCCCCAATGCCTCAGCGGCCTGAAGGCCGACGCTGTCTGCATCGGGGTCGTAATCATAACCATGAACGGTGAAGCTGACACCGAGTTTTCCGAGCGCCTGTGTGCCGCGGGTGGTTTTTGCCATGCCGCGATCCTACCCGCGGAAGCGCTCGTAGAGATCCGGTTTGAAGCCAATCAGGATGCGTCCGTCGGCCTCAAGCACCGGGCGCTTGATCATGGAAGGCTGCGCGAGCATCAGGGCGATGGCCTTTTCGGCGTCGAGGTCCTGCTTGCTGGACTCGTCGAGCTTGCGAAAGGTGGTTCCAGCCCGATTGAGCACCGTTTCCCAACCGGCCTCCGCGCACCACCGCGCAAGATGCGCCCGGTCGATCCCCGACGCCTTATAATCGTGGAATTCCGCCTCGATGGAATTCTCGGCAAGCCATGCCCGCGCCTTCTTCATCGTATCGCAGTTCTTGATGCCGTAGATGGTGACAGTCATGTCCGGTCTTTCCGAGAGCGTCGCTTGATGAAGTGGCCTATTCCCACTCGATGGTTCCGGGCGGTTTCGACGTCACGTCGTAAACAACGCGGTTGATGCCCTTGACCTCGTTGATGATCCGCGTTGCGGCCCTGCCCAGGAAATCCATGTCATAAGGGTAGAAATCGGCGGTCATGCCGTCAACCGAAGTCACCGCACGCAGCGCGCAGACGAATTCGTAGGTCCGGCCGTCGCCCATCACGCCGACCGTCTGTACCGGCAAAAGTACGGCAAAGGCCTGCCAGATGGTGTCATAGAGGCCGGCCTTGCGGATCTCGTCCAAATAGATGGCATCAGCCTGCCGCAGGATCTCGAGCTTTTCACGGGTGATCCCGCCCGGGCAACGGATAGCGAGCCCGGGTCCGGGGAACGGATGACGGCCGATGAAGCTGTCGGGCAGGCCCAGCTCACGGCCCAGAACGCGCACCTCGTCCTTGAAAAGTTCGCGAAGCGGCTCGACAAGCTGCATGTTCATGCGCTCTGGCAGGCCGCCGACATTGTGATGCGACTTGATGGTGACCGAGGGGCCGCCCGAGAAGGAGACGCTCTCAATGACATCCGGATAAAGCGTGCCCTGAGCAAGAAAATCCGCGCCACCGATGCTCTTTGCCTCTTCCTCGAAAACCTCAATGAACAGCCTTCCGATGGTCTTGCGCTTGACTTCCGGATCGGCCTCGCCTTCCAGCGCGGAGATGAAGCGATCGGAAGCATCGACGAGCTTGAGCGAGAGATTGTAGTGCTCCCGGAACATGGCGACGACATCGCGCGCCTCGTTCATGCGCATCAGGCCGTGATCGACCAGTATGCAGGTCAGCTGGTCGCCGATCGCCTCGTGGATCAGGAGGGCCGCGACGGAGGAATCGACGCCGCCCGAGAGCGCGCAGATCACCCTGCCGTCTCCAACCTGCTCGCGGATCTTCTGCACCATTTCAGCACGGTAGGCTGCCATGCTCCAGTCGGATTTCAGGCCGACGATCTTGTGCACGAAATTGGACAGGAGCTTTGCCCCGTCGGGCGTATGCACCACTTCGGGATGGAACATGGTGGTGTAGTAGCGCCGCGTCTCGTCGACCGAGATCGCGAAAGGCGCATTGGGCGAGGTGCCGATGACCTCGAAGCCTTCGGGCAACCGTGTCACGCGGTCGCCATGGCTCATCCAGACGGGATATTTCTTTCCGACCTCCCAGAACCCTTCGAACAGCGGGCTTTCCTTAAGGATCTCGACATCGGCCCGGCCGAACTCGCGGTGGTGACCCCCTTCGACATTGCCGCCAAGCTGCTGGCACAGGGTCTGCTGGCCGTAGCAGATGGCCAGGATCGGCACGCCGGAATCGAACACCGCCTGCGGCGCCCGCGGCGAGCCGGCATCCGGCACCGAGGAGGGTCCTCCCGAAAAGATCACGCCCTTGGGCCGCATCCGGGCAAAGCCTTCATCGGCGAGCTGGAAGGGAACGATTTCGCAATAGACGCCGGCCTCGCGAACGCGGCGCGCGATCAGTTGCGTGACCTGACTGCCGAAATCGATGATCAGGATGGCGTCTGGATGTGTGGTGTGCAGGATGTCGTTCATGGCGAGCGATTAAGCCAAAGCCGCGCCGGATGCAATCGCCTGCTCGAGGCGATCCACTGCGTGGGCGAGTTTTTCGTCGATGACGTGGAGATATTCGGTCCAGTCATTGATGTGGTTGAGTTCCGCCTTGCCGTCGGAAATGCCGCGGAGCCCCAGCACTGGCACCTCGAATCGCGCGGCGGCGCGCAGCACGGCGAAGGTTTCCATGTCCACCATGTCGGCATCGATCGTGTCATAAGCAGCGCCGGAGACGATGTTGGCCCCGGTCGAAAGGCTTGCGCGCGGAATGTCCTGGCTGACGCAGGGCAGCGGCAGGACCGCCGGCAGATCCAGAAACGGCGTGCGTCCCTTCTCAAATCCCAGCGGGCTTGCATCCATGTCGCGATAGCTGACGGAAGACGCCTGGTAGATGCCGGTCTGTTCGAGCGTGCGCGATCCCGCCGAGCCCAGCGACACGATGCAATCCGGACGCCGCCCGGCGGAAGCGAGGCTTGCGGAAACGATGACAGCCGCCTCCACCGGGCCGACACCGGTGATGAGCGGCGAGAAACGCTGCCGGAGGTGCGGACCGTATTCGGCCTCGGCCGCCATGACATAGAGGATGCTGCGGTCGCCCGCTTGCTTGAGTTCCACTGTCATCCCTCGATCCCTTCGCGCCCGCGCACGACCATCATCGTGCCTGTCATCGAGGCGATCAGCTTGGCCGGTCCATCGGTGAGCGCATAGGCGCGCCCGTCGCTGACGATGATGGTGCTTCCGGGCTTGGTCACCTCGCCGCGAAACAGAAAACGGCTGCCCTTGCCCGGGGAAAGCAGGTTGATCTTGAATTCGATCGTCAGCACAGCGGCATCGTGCGGCATCACCGACAGCGCGGCATAGCCGCACGCCGAATCGAGTGCGGTGGATAGAATGCCGGCATGCAGAAACCCGTGCTGCTGGGTCAGATCGGCGCGAAACGGCATCTCGATCTCGATGATGCCGTAATCGACCCTCGCGAGTTCAGCACCGATCGTGCGCATGACCTCCTGCTTGGCGAAGCTAGCGGCGACGCGGCTACGGAAATTCTCGTCGGGTCTTTCGTCCATGCGCAGGATTCCTTTCGCACCTGCGAAGGTGCCAAGTGCACAATCAAACCGCAAGAGCTTTGTTGAAACACGCAATACGAGCCGGTCAGGCGGGGTTGAGCCACCAGATTGCGCCGTTGAGAAGGCCGGCGAAACTTACCCAGACCGCATAGGGAACGAACAGAAGGGCCGATGGCCGATCATGACGCCAGGCAATTGCGATGAAGGCCAGGATCGCGAGCCACATGCCGATAAGAACAGGCAGCGCCAGATCCGGGCGCCTGGCGGCAAAGAACACCAACGGCCACGCGTAATTGAGCGCGATCTGCAAGAACCAGAGCCGAGACAGCACACGGTGCCGGTCATTGAACCAGACCCTGGCGCCGGCGATGCCGATAAGGATGTAAAGAACCGTCCAGACCGGCCCGAACACCCAGTTCGGCGGATTGAAGGAGGGTTTCTCCAGCGCCGTGTACCAGGGGCCGGGAATTGAAAAATAACCGATCAGGCTGCCGCCGGCGACGGTCACCACGATGAACAACAACAAGGTCACTGCGTATGTTCTGCTCATCGTCGTTCCTTTCGCAAGTCGATCGGGCCAGCCGTCAACCGGGGTGCGGCCAGGGCTCCACAGGAAGTCGGGACCACCCTTTCAGCCCCGTCGTCTGAAGCCGGCAAAATAAAATCCGTCGGTTCCTGTTCGTGCGGGCGAAAGCAACAGGCCGGGTCCATTGCCCGCGAGCGGCAGCGGCGCTTTCGGGTCGGCAACGGTCTCGATCCAACGCCGATCAAGCGCGAAAGGTTCAAACTCCGGATGGCGTTCCAGAAACGCCTTCACCCGGTCGGTGTTTTCCTCGGGCAACAACGAACAGGTTACATAGGCGAGTTCGCCGCCCGGACGGACGAATGCCGAGGCGGCATCGAGCACCTTGTCCTGATCGGAAATCCGATCGGCAATGTTCTTTTCGGAAATCCGCCATTTGGCATCGGGCCGCCTGCGCCAGGTTCCGGTTCCCGTGCAGGGGGCGTCGATGAGCACGCGGTCAACTTTGCCCTCGAACCCGTCGAGTTGTCCGGCACGCTCGCAAATATCGATGATTTCGGCTCCGGAACGGCGGATACGCTCGACCATCGGTGCAAGCCGGCGACGGTCGGCGTCATAGGCGAGGATGCGGCCCTCGTTCGCCATCGCGTCCGCAATGGCAAGGGACTTGCCGCCGCCGCCTGCGCAATAATCCAGGATTGTTTCGCCCGAACGGGCGCCAACCAGGCCGGCGGCGATCTGGGAACCCTCATCCTGGATCTCGAACCAGCCGCGGGCAAAGCTGACCTCGCTTGCAGCAGCGATCTGCCGCTCCGGTCCTTCGCCGGCTTCAAACCTCACTCCGTGGGGCGCGAGTCGAGCCGGATGGGCCTTCCGGTCCTCAAAGGCTGTCAGAACCTGCTCGCGATTCGCCACCAGCGTATTGACCCTAAGATCGAGCGGCGGGCGCGCGGCAAGCGTCGAGGCTTCCTCAATCCATCCGGATCCGAACGCCCGCTCGAATGACCCTGTGAGCCATTCGGGAACATCGGCCCGGACATATGCGGGCGCTTCCGCGAGATCACGCTGGAGGCATGCCTGCATATTGCTGACATCGGGAATTTCGGGGGCGAAACGATCCCCATCCAGTGCCGAAGCCAGCTCGATAGGGCTGATTTTCCATTGTCTGAGCAGTGTGGCGATGGCCAAGTCCTCGGGGCGGTCGCCGTCCATGATGAAGCCGTGTGACAACTTCATCCTGAGCGCATCATGGACCAGATTGGATATGGCAGCGCGATCGCCCGAACCGGCAAAACGGTGCGACAGGCCCCAGTCCTTGAGCGCTTCGGGCACCGGGCGATGCCGGGCTTCAATTTCCGACAGGACTTCGATGGCTGCTTGCAGGCGACCGCCTAGACGCATGGGCTCAACTCCGGGGTTGGCCCCTGCTACAGGCTTGTCCGGCCCATGGCAAGCGCCGCGCCTTTCGTCTCAGATGCACCGGCCGCCATCGACCTCCATGGCGACACCGGTGATCATCGCCGCCTCGTCGGAACAGAGGAAACACGCGGCGTTGCCCATATCCTCCGGCGTCGAGAACCGGCCGAGCGGTATGGTCGACAGGAACTTCGCCCGGATCTCGGGCGTGTCTTCCCCCATGAAGGACTTGAGCAGCGGTGTTTCGCCGGCCACCGGGTTGATGGCATTGACGCGAACGCCGTGCGGCGCCAGTTCCACCGCCATGGTCTTGGTCGCGGTGATCATCCAGCCCTTCGAGCAATTGTACCAGTTGAGCCGCGGCCTGGGGCTTACGCCTGCCGTGGACGCCACATTGAGGATCGCACCTGCGCCCTTTTGTTTCATCACCGGAACAAAATGGCGCGCAGTGAGATATACCGACTTCACATTGACCGCCAGCACGCGGTCGAACTCATCCTCGCTCACTTCTTCCAGAGGTGTCGGCAAATGTGTTACCCCGGCGTTGTTGACCAGAATATCGAGCCCCCCGAACTGACCCAGCACAGTTTCGGCCATCGCCTCTACGCTGCCGTTGTCGGAAACATCGACGGTGACGGGCAGTGCCGCTGTCCCCAGCTCACCAGCCATGGCGGTTGCCGCATCGCCATTGATATCGGCGATGGCAACCCGTGCCCCCTCGGCAAGAAATTTTCTGACGATGCCGGCGCCGAAACCCGATGCGCCCCCGGTCACCAGCGCGGTCTTGCCTTTCAGTCTCATTCCTGATCCCTCCCGTTTCATGCGAGATCCCTATCGGCCATGCCAGACGGCAACCGTCTTGAGAACGGAGAAGCCGTAAAGCGCCTCAAACCCCTTTTCACGGCCATGCCCGGACTTGCCGACCCCGCCGAACGGCAATTCCACGCCGCCGCCGGCGCCGTAGTTGTTGACGAATACCTGGCCCGAGCGAATCGCGCGGGCGAGCCGCATCTGCCGCCCGCCATCGGCGGTCCAGACGCCTGCAACCAGGCCATAATCCGTGCCGTTTGCGATGGCGATGGCTTCGTCCTCGTCTCGGAACGGGATGATGACCTGCACCGGGCCGAAGATCTCGTCACGCGCCAACTCATGGGCCGGATCGACGTCGCCATAAAGCGTCGGGCGGACATAATGGCCCCCCATCGGCGCTGATTTGGGCATCTGGCCTTCAGCAACCGGCGCCAGACCGTCCTCGTCGGCACGGGCCAGAAACCCCTGCACGATCGATTTCTGCCGCTCGGAGATCAGAGGACCGACCGACCGGTCCTCGATTGCCGCCCCCACCGTGAGCGACCTGTAGCGCTCGCTCATCAGACGCACGACCTCGGCATGACGCGATTGCTCGACCAGTATGCGCGAGGAGGCGGAACAGGTCTGGCCGCAGTTCTGAATGCCCGCATTGACAAGAAATGGCAGCGCACGTTCGAGATCGGCGTCCGCAAAGACGATCTGCGGCGATTTTCCGCCCAGTTCCAGGGTCACCGGGACCACATTTCCTCCCGCCGCCTGCTGCACCTTGCGGCCGGCCTCGAACGATCCGGTGAAGGAAACATGGTTGACATCCGCATGGCCCGAAAGGGCTGCGCCAGCTTCCTCGCCAAGACCGGGCACCACGTTGAGCGCACCGTCGGGCAGGCCGCAATCACAAGCAATCCGGGCAAAGGCCAAAGCCGTCAACGACGCTTCCTCAGCCGGCTTCAGAACTGCGGCGTTGCCCATGGCCAGCGCTGCCCCGACCGATCGCCCGAGAATCTGCATCGGATAGTTCCACGGGATGATGTGGCCTGTCACCCCATGCGGTTCGCGCAAGGTGTAGACGGTGTAGTCATCGAGATAGGGGATCGTCTCGCCATGCAGCTTGTCTGCCGCCCCGCCGTAGAATTCCAGATAACGGGCAAGGGCCCTTGCATCGGCGCGCGCCTGGGTGAGCGGCTTGCCGACGTCATGCGCCTCGAGATTGGCGAGCCATTCGACATGATCTTCCACCGCGCGACCGATCTTCGACAACAGCCTGCCGCGCTCCACGGCCGGCATCCGGCCCCACTCGCCGGCAAGCGCCATCCGGGCGGCAATCACCGCCGCGTCGATATCGTCGGCGGCGCCGCGGGCAATGCGTCCGATCTCCCCACCGGTTGAGGGGTCCTCCACGGGCAATGTCAGACCGCTGCGTGTTGCGATCCAGCGTCCCCCGATCAGGCATTGCCGCGTGTCGAAACCGGCGTCGAGCTTGGTGGTGTTCATGTCTTTCTCTCCTGCGATGACCGAACCGGACCGGGATCCGGCCGGCATCGCGTCATCGTCTTCAGGCGCAGTACCGGCATTACCTCTCCGTCTCCAGAGCCTTGTCCAATGTCGGTGTCGCAGCGACCAGGGAGCGGGTATAGGGATGTTCGGGGCTCCGGAAAACCGTTTCGGTGTCCCCCTGCTCGACAATCCGTCCGTCCTTCATCACCAGCACCCGGTCGGTAATGGCCCGGACGACCGACAGGTCGTGCGAGATGAAGAGATAGGAAATGTCGAGCCGGTCCGACAATCCGGCAAGCAGATCCAGCACTTGAGCGCGGATCGACACGTCTAGGGCCGACACTGCCTCATCGAGCACGATCAAAGCCGGCTCAATAATCAGGGCGCGAGCGATCGCTATGCGTTGCCGCTGCCCTCCCGAAAATTCGTGAATATACTTGTCGGCGTCGCCGGAGGAGAGGCCGACCTCGTTCAGCGCCCTGTCGATCCGCCTGTCGAGTTCGGCGCCCTGCGGCCTTTCCTTGAGCAGATGAAACGGCTCGGCCACCAACCGTCTGACCTTGTGCCGCGGATTGAAGGAGCCGTAGGGATCCTGAAAGACCACCTGCATCCGGGCGCGCAATTCCGGGTGCGGCCCGTCGCCGGCGCTTGAGAACACCTGGCCATTGAGGCGAATCTCACCGCCCTGCAGCGGATCGAGCGCAAGAACGGCTCGCGCCAGGGTGGATTTTCCGCATCCCGATTCTCCCACCAGGCCGATGTTCTCGCCATGAAAGATCTCGAAGCCGACATGATCTACCGCGCGGAACGGCTGGGGTCGGTCGAACAGGCTGCGCCGCGGCTGCGGATAGTCACGCACCACATCGGTCACCGAAAGCACCGGTGTATCAGCGGGTTCGGCGCGGCGCGTCCGTTGCGGCACATGGGAAGAGGCGGAAAGGAGGGCGCGGGTATAGGGGTGGCGCATGGACCGGAAAATCTCACGTGTCGGGCCTGCCTCCACCACCGCGCCATCCTTGAGAATGGCGATCTGATCGGCAAGCCCCGCAACCACCGCGAGGTCATGGGTGATCAACATAAGTCCCATCCCCTCCTCGCGCACCAGTTGTTTCAACAGGTCCAGAATCTGGGCCTGGGTGGTGACATCAAGCGCCGTGGTCGGTTCATCCGCGATCAGGATCTTCGGCCTCAACGCTATCGCCTGGGCGATCACCACACGCTGGCGCTGCCCTCCGGAAAGATCGTGGGGATAACGGTCGAGCGGAAAGCGGTCTTCCGTGAGCCCGACGCGATTGAGCATGGCCCGCGCGACGGCCCTTGCCTCGCGCCGGTCCGCAGATGTGTGCACCGTCACGGTTTCAGCCACCTGATCGCCGATCGTGCGCACCGGATTGAGCGCCGTCATGGGCTCCTGAAACACCATGCCGACATCGCGGCCGCGCATTTGACACAGTGCATCCTCGTCAAGGCTGCCAAGATCGTTGCCCGCGACCGTAATCGAGCCGGACCATCTGCTGCCCCGCGGCAAGAGTTGCATCACCGAAAGCGCCGTCATCGACTTGCCGGACCCGGATTCGCCGACAACGCCCAGAATGGCGCCAGGCTGGAGGTCCAGATCGATGTCATGCAACACGGTTTTTTCGTGGATATCCACCCGCAGATCGGAGACCGACAGCGCGCTCATGTCCGGCCCCGGCGAAGCTTCGGATCGAATAGGTCGCGCAGCCCGTCCCCCATCAGATTGAGGCCGAGAACGGTGATGATGATGGCGAAACCGGGAAACAACGCCATGTGCGGCGCCAGCGAAATCAACGTCTGGGCGTCTGCAAGCATCCGGCCCCAACTCGGCAACGGCGGTTGCGCGCCGAGCCCAACATAGGCAAGCGCCGCCTCGGCCAGAATGGCAAGCGAGAACTGGATCGTGCCCTGAACGATCAGAAGGTTGGCGATATTGGGAAGGATATGTTCAACCGAGATGCGGGCCTTGCCCTTGCCGGCCACACGGGCGGCGAGGATGTAGTCCCGGGTCCACAACGACAGCGCCGCGCCGCGGGCAAGCCGCGCAAAGACCGGAATGTTGAAAATTCCGATGGCGATGATGGCATTGATCGCGCCCGGGCCGAACACCGCCGTGATCATGATCGCGAGCAACAGCGAGGGGAAGGCAAAGACCAGGTCGTTGCCGCGCATGACGACCTCGTCGATGAGGCTGCCGCGATGGGCAGCGGCATGAAGCCCGAGCGGAACGCCTATCGCCATGCCGACACCGACAGCAACGAAAGCGACCGCAATCGACACGCGCGCGCCCACCATGATCATCGAGAACATGTCGCGACCGAAATGATCCGTACCGAACCAATGTTCAAGAGATGGCGGCTGGAGTTTCTGGGGGATGTCGAGCCGGGTCGGGTCAAACGGGGTCCACAGGAAGGAAACGAGCGCCAGAAGCACGAAGAAGAAGGAAAGCACGAAGCCTGCGATGAATGCCGGGTGGCCGAGGGCCGCACGCACACCCCCCCCTTCAGGCGCGTTTGCCATCGTCATGAGCGGCGTCTCCTGAGACGCGGATCGGCCGCGGCATAGGCGAGATCGACAAGGAAGGTCACGACGATGACTGCAAAGACCAGAAGAATGACCACCGATCGCACCACGATCAGGTCACGCTGGGTGATCGCCTGAAAGACGAGACGACCGAGACCGGGCAGATAGAACACGTTCTCGATGATGATGCCGCCGGCGAGCAGGAACGAGAATTGCAGCCCGATGATTGTGAGGACCGGGATCAGCGCGTTTCGAACGGCGTGGCTCCAGAGCGCCTGTCTGCGCGTCAGACCCTTGGCGCGGGCGGTGCGCATGAAATCCTCGTCAAGCGTGTCTATGAGCGACGATCGCATCACGCGGGCGAGAATCGAGGCCTGCGGCAGCGCCAATGCGATCGCCGGCAGGGTGAGCGCCTTCATGGCCTGCCAGAAACCTTCATCCCAGCCGGGAAAGCCGCCGGCAGAAAACCAGCGCAGATTGATCGCAAAGACGAGGACCAGCATCATCGCGAACCAGAAATTCGGGATGGCGACGCCGAGTTGGGTGGCGCCCATGACGGACAGATCGGCTGCGGAATTGCGCCGCGCCGCCGCAATGATACCGGCAGGAAAGGCAATCAGCGTGGAAAGCGCCAGCGCATAGAGCGTCAGAGGCAGAGAAATAGCGATCCGTTCCGCCACAAGTTCGGAAACCGGTACGCGGTAGGTGTAGGAGATGCCGAAATCTCCTTGCACCATGCCCCACACCCAACCCAGATAACGCCACGGCAAAGGTTCGTCGAGGCCGAGCCGGGTGCGCAACGCGGCCACAGCGGACGGATCCGCATTGATGCCCATCATGAAGGATGCCGGGTCGCCCGGCACCACTTCCATGATCAGAAACACCACCAGGCTTGCCGCAACCAGGCTCAGCGAAAGCGAAACAAGGCGCCGCAGGAGGTAGGCGGTCATCAGCGGATATCCATCGCGGTGAGGACCCGAAGGCCCGGATTTTGCCCGGTCCTCCGGCTTGGATCAGGGCTCAGTCTTCCCAATAGACCGCGGTCATGTCGTTCGCCTGGGTTGGCGAGTTCGGCCAGATGCCCTTGAGCTTCGCATCGGCAACGCCGGTGCGCGCAAGCTGAAACAGATAGCCATTGACATAATCATCGGCGATCTTGCGCTGGGCGGCCTGCATCAGTTCGGTGCGCGCGGCAGGTTCGGTGGCCTTGTCGAGATCGGCCATTATCGCCTTGAACTCTGGGTCACCATACTGGAAGTAATAGTCGTCACGGCCATAGATGCCGATATCCATCGGCTCGGTGTGCGACACGATGGTCAGATCGAAATTCTTGCCCTTGAACACGTCCTCGATCCATTGCGCCCACTCGACATTGGTAATCTCGGTATCGATGCCGGCATCGCGAAGCTGGGCCGCGATGATCTCGCCACCGCGACGCGCATAGCTCGGCGGAGGGAGCTTGAGCGACAGGGTGAGATCGCTCACCCCCGCTTCCGCAAGAAGCGCCCTGGCTTTTTCGGGATCGTGGGCCGACTGGCCGGTCAGATCGACATAGGCCGGATTGTGCGGAGCGAAGTGCGTGCCGATGGGCGTTCCGTAGCCGAACATGGCGCCATCGATGATCGCCTGCCGGTCAATCGCATGGCTGATCGCCTCGCGGACCTTGATATTGTCGAGCGGCGGCTGCTTGTTGTTCATCGCCAGGATGGTTTCACCCTCTGTCGAGCCGACAATCACCGAAAAGCGGGGATCGGCCTCGAACTGGGGAAGATTTTCCGGCGCCGGGAAATTCGGAAATGCATCGATGTCGCCGGCCATCATCGCCGCGAAGGCGGCTGTCGGGTCGGAGATGAACTTGAAGGTGACCTTGTCGAGTTTGACCGCCTCGCCCCAGTAGTCCGGGTTCCGGCTCAGGTCCACCCGGTCGCCCTTGGCCCATTCGGCAAAGGTGAAGGGGCCTGTGCCGATCGGGTTTGCGGCATTTTCGGCAGCGGATTCAGGCGCGACGATGACGGCATCGCCCCAGGCCATGTTGAACAGGAATGCGCCATTGGGCTTGGACAGCGTGACCTTGGCGGTAGAGGGGTCCACCACTTCGACGTCGGAAATGTCGGCAAAGAGCGCCTTCTGTGCATTGGTCGAATCATCGGCACGGGCGCGGTCGAGCGAGAACTTGACATCCTCTGCATCGAAATCCGTTCCGTCGTGGAATTTCACGCCTTCGCGAAGACTGAAGGTGTAGGTGAGACCGTCGTCGGAAATGTCCCAGCTTTCGGCGAGTGCGGGCAGGATGGATCCGTCGGCGCCAAAACGGGTCAGGCCTTCGAACACATTGGCATACACCACCTCGTCGATCGCTGCCGCAGCACCTCCTGTCGGGTCAAGGTTCGGCGGCTCGAGCTGCATGCCGATCGTTGCATCCATATTGGCGGCCTTGGCCGGAACACTGCCCATGGCGAGCCCGAGACCCATCCCGAGGGCGAGGATTGATAGGGCTGCCTTTGAAGTCGAATAGGGTGTCATAGCGATGTCTCTCTCCCGTTGAGGCGGATCGGTTCATGTCCGGCCATGCAATAGATCATCCAGGGCAAAGGCCATCACCTTCGCGGAATCGACCATGTCATCTATCCCGACATATTCGTCCGGCTGGTGCGCCAGATCCAGAATGCCGGGGCCATAGGCAATACAGTCTTTCAAGCGGCCGATACGGTCAATATGTTTCTGGTCGTAGGTTCCCGGCGACACCACATGCACGGGTTCACAGGCGAGTGCGGACCGGATGCCGCGCTCGACAGCCCTGACCACGGGAGCTTCCACGGACGTCATGGTAGGGCTCACCTGCCACAATTCCTCGAAATCGTAGTGGAACCCCGGACGTTCGGACTTGACCCGCTCCAGAAGCGAAATGATCTCCTCGCGGACTTCCTGCCCCTCTTCCTCGATCAGGTACCGCCGGTCGATGACCATGCGCGCACGATCCGGCACGCAGGCCGAAGGAAACCCGGTAAAATCCGGGTCCGGCTCGGCCTGGCCGCCATGCAGCGAATTGATGTTCATCGTCGACTGGCGCGCGCCATCCGGGACAACCGGCATTGCGGTGTGCTTCTGCCTGAGTGCAGGAAACAGGGACGTTTCCATCTCGGCAATCACCGCACCCATATGCCGAACCGCGCAATCGCCGAGAAAGGGCATCGATCCGTGGGCGATGCGGCCATGGGTCGTGATCCGTGCCCACATCACACCGCGATGCCCGAGACAGATCCGGTCCTTGTTGAGCGGTTCGGGGATGATCACATGCTGAACCCGCTCTGGCGAAAAATGCCCCTGTTCCGCGAGCCAGGCGACGCCGCCGTAACCACCGGTTTCCTCGTCGGCGGTGCCTGAAATCTCGATCGAACCGGGGAAGCTGGGCCACAGGGAGACAAAGGCCTCGGCCGCAACAATCGAGGCTGCAAGTCCGCCCTTCATGTCGCAGGAGCCCCGGCCGTAAATCCGTCCGTTGGAGATCTCGCCGCCAAAGGGATCGAATGTCCATCCGGATCCGGTTTCGACAACGTCGATGTGGGAATTGAAGTGGACGCACGACCCTTGCCGCCCGCCTTCCCGGCGGGCAATCACGTTCCAGCGCGGGTATTTCTCACTGTCCCCGGGCGTGCCTTCGGCCCTGAGCAGACTGACCTCGAAGCCGGATCCACCGAGCCTCCGGGCCAGATAGTCGCAGATGTCCCGGTAGAACTCTCCGGGCGGGTTGATGGTGGGAATGCGGATCAGATCCCGGGTCAGAGCGACAAGATCATCGCGCCGCGCCGCGATGGCGGCAGCCAGCGCCTCCTGCCGCGCACCTGTATCCTGCTCCGCCGCCATCGATGCCACCCGCTTCCCAACCAGCATTCAGTTTGGAGGCAGCATAACGGCAAGGCAGGGGCTGACAAGCGGAATTGTCGGATGACGGCGGGAGAGCCTGTCACCTAAGTCTTTGATAATTTGTATATTATGGCGCGCTAATCAAACCGGGCCGATGTTCGCGTTCACGAAAGGATCCGATAGCAGACCTTGGCAACGCCCGAGCGGATCATGCCAAGCTCGTGCGCTGCGGCCTTGGAAACATCGATGATCCGTCCCTTGATGAACGGGCCGCGGTCATTGATGCGGACAATGACGGATTTTCCGTTCTTCGCGTTGACGACTTCAACCCTGGTTCCGAACCGCAACCTGGGGTGTGCTGCGGTCAGCTTCGCCGGGTCCATGCGTTCACCCGATGCGGTCATGGACGTCAGAGCATACCACGAGGCATGGCCGCAGGCATTGCCCGCATGTGCGGCGCCCGGAGCGGCCAGAACGGCGAGAAAAAGCGCAGCGCCGGTTAGCGCTTTCGGGAAAATCGAAGTCATGTCGCGATCCTTGGTAAGAGAAACCGCGTGGTGACGCCCGAAAGCGGCACGAACATGGCCGGCAAAATCACGATTTGTGGCCGAGTGTTGCAGATTGCCACATGCAGCGTCGGAACCTAGCCTTTCCAGGTACCCTGCTGCCACATCGCCCCGAGGCCCGCCTTGTAGTCGGGATAGGCAAAGCTATATCCCGCAGCCTTGATCCTGATATTGGAAACGCGCTTGTTCTCGCCATAGAAGGATCGCGCCATCGGCGACAGGTCTGCGGTTTCAAAGTCGGTTTCCGGCGGCGGCTCGACGCCCATCAGCCTGGCCGCGTGCTCGACCACATCCTGCGGCGGGGCCGGCATATCGTCAGTCACGTTGAAGATCCCGCCCAGGCGCTCGCGCGCCAATAGCGCCGTGGCGCCGCCGATATCGGATACATGGATCCGGTTGAACACCTGACCAGGCTTGATCAGCCGGCGCGCCTTGCCGGCGTCAAGGGTCTTGAGGGCATTGCGTCCCGGCCCGTAAATGCCCGAAAGCCGGATGATGGCCGCAGGCACCCCTGCCCGTTCGGCGAGATCGATCCATCCCTTTTCCGCCGCAACACGGGCGACGGAGCGTTTGGAAACCGGTTTGCAGACGGTGTTTTCGTCGACCCAGCCGCCATCGTGGTCACCATAAACCCCGACCGTCGAGAGGTAACCCGCCCATTCGAGCTGCGGCATGATCTGCTTCAATCGCTCCGCTGAGAGAGCATCGAGCAACGGATCGCCATCGGAATCCGGTGCGATCGACATCACCAGATGCGTGACATCTCCAAGCGCTGCGGCAAGGTCTCCCTCCGGAACGCCTCCCTGGTAGACGAACGGCTTAAGTCCGGCAGCCTCCAGCTTCGCAAACCGCTCGTGCGAGCGGGTGGTTCCACCCGCAAAGCTGCAATTCCCGACAAGCGCCCGGGCAATGGCGAGGCCGGAAAACCCGGCGCCGAAAATCATCAATCGCATCACATCCCCTGTCGTATCATTCAGCCTGGGGTTCGAGCGCCAGCGCCCACTCGGCAAGGACTTCCGGGTCCGTCTCGCCCCACCCTGCGACCGTTTGTGCTTCCGCCAGTTCGCGCATTCGCGCCGGCGCTGTCAACCGCGACAGCGCCCAGACCGCGGCGCCCCGCACCAGCGATGACTGGTCCTGCAGAAGCGCTTCGCAAGCGGAAACCAGGTCCCGGTCACCACTGTTTCCGGCGGCCGTCAGCGCATTGCGGAGGAACCGGTCGCGGCCGATCCGCTTTATGGGCGAGCCGGAAAAGAATGCCCTGAATCGTGCATCATCGAGGGCGAGGAGGTCAGCGAGCGGCGGCGCGGTCAGATCGTCCCGGGCGGTAAGCTTGATCTCGCTGGCGGATCTCGCGTATTTGTTCCAGGGGCAAACCGCCAGACAATCATCGCAACCATAGATGCGGTTGCCCATCGGCTCACGAAACTCGCGCGGAATCGGGCCCTTGTTCTCGATGGTGAGATAGGAAATGCAGCGCCGCGCATCTATCTGGTAGGGCGCGGGAAAGGCATCGGTCGGACAGGCGTTCAGGCAGGCCCGGCATGAACCACAGTGATCGGCCTCGGCACGATCGGGCGCGAGTTCGACGGTGGTGAATATCGATCCCAGGAAAAGCCAGGACCCGTGGCTGCGGCTGACCAGATTGGTGTGCTTGCCGATCCAGCCAAGCCCCGCCGCCTCGGCGAGCGGCTTTTCCATCACCGGCGCCGTGTCGACGAAAACCTTGACGTCGCCGCCCGCGCGGGCGGCGAACCTGCCGGCCAGTTGCTTCAACCTCCCCTTGATCACGTCATGATAGTCGCGATTGCGGGCATAGACCGAGACCGAGCCGCTGGATTTGCGATCGAGAGATTTCAATGGGTCGGTGTCCGGACCATAGTTCATGGCAAGCACGATCACGGAACGCACCTCCGGCCAGAGGCCGCGCGGCGAGGCACGGCGCTCAAGCGTGTCCGCCATCCATTGCATGGAACCGTGACGGCCGAGCTCGACGAAGCGCGACAGCCTCTCGGCGGCTTCGGGGCCGATATCGGCCGGCGCAACCGCGAGATCCGAAAATCCCAGATCGCGAGCCTCCCGTTCGAGAAAGCTCCTGAGGCGGTCCGGATTCGCCGCGTTTTCGCCCGCCCTTTCCGTTCCGGGAGAGGCTTGCGACATCACGGGCCTAGAAATCGAGATCGGCGTAGTGGGAAACCGGCGGAATGTTGCGCAGCCGGTCCGCCAGGATCGGCCTGAAGGACGGCCGCGACTTCATCCGCTGGTACCAGTCCTTCGCCTGCGGGCATTCGTTCCAATCGATTTCACCGAGATAATCAAGCACCGAAACAGAGGCGGCGGCAGCCAGATCGGCATAGCTGAGCCGGTCGCCCGCAAGCCAGTCCCGGGACGCGGCCAGCCAGGAGAGATATTTCATGTGCTGCCGGATATTCGCGCGGCCGGCCCGGAGCATCTTGGGATCCGGCGCTCCACCGCCCTCACTGGAGGACAATTGCAGCTTCAAGACCCGTTCGCGCACGAGGGGGTGGGCGACATCCTTCTCGAACTTGATCAGGAACCATTCCACAAGACGCCGGATCTCGGCGCGCTGGAAGGGATCCTCGGCAAGCAGTCTGCGCTCGCGCTTGAAGACGCCGAACGATTCGTCAAGCCATTCGGCAATAACGTGCGGACCGCACAGGGTCTGCAGATTGTCGGTGACGCAGACCGGAAGCGTTCCCGCCGGATTGAGCTTAATGAACTCCGAGCGCTTCTCCCACGGCCGTTCCTCGATCAAATCGGCCTGATAGTCCATTTCCACGAAACTTACCCGGATGAAACGGGACGGAGCAGAAACCGGATGGTGATAAAGTACGGGCATGATGACGCAAACGGGATCGGGTTGGCGCTGGCGCGCGGGGCTGGTCAGTTTCCGGAAAATAGAGCTATAGGGATTGGGCTCCGCCAAGACAAGCGAATCACGATTCGCCAGCCGGCCTTGTGATTTCCTGCCGACACGGACATTCCAGACCCTTAACCCAGCTTGCAGGCAAAACAAAGGCGGGCCTTCATGAACGAGACAACACTTGTGGGTGCGGCGCTGCTTGGGCTGCTCGAGGGGCTGACGGAGTTCGTTCCGGTATCATCGACGGCACATCTTCTGCTTGCAGGCCATTTTCTGGGCTTCAAGTCGCCAGGCAACAGTTTCGAGGTGCTGATCCAGCTCGGCGCCATTCTTGCCATCCTGTCTGTTTATTTCGCCCGGCTCTGGAAGCTTGCAATGGATCTTCCCACCAGCGCAGTTGCACGGAGATTTGTGGGCGCAATCCTGCTGGCCTTCCTGCCCGCCGCCGTGATCGGCGTTATGGCGCACGGTTTCATCAAGACGGTTCTGTTCGAATCCACAACCCTGATCTGCCTTGTGCTGATTGCCGGCGGGATCGTGCTTCTGATCATCGACCGGATGCCGCTCAGGCCGAAATATGACAATGTGATGGACTATCCGCTGTCACTTGCCTTCAAGATCGGCCTGTTTCAGTGCCTTGCGATGATTCCGGGCACATCGCGCTCGGGAGCGACCATCGTTGGCGCGCTTCTGCTTGGCGCCGACAAGCGGTCGGCCGCGGAGTTTTCCTTCTTTCTCGCCATGCCGACAATGGCCGGCGCCTTCGCCTACGATCTCTACAAGAACTACGACAGACTCGGTTCCGATGACGTGACAGCCATCATTGTGGGCTTCATCATGGCATTCATCGCGGGCGTGATTGTGGTGCGGAGTCTGCTGGACTTCGTCTCACGGCACGGATTTGCGCCCTTCGCCTGGTGGCGCATCGTGGTCGGAACACTCGGACTGATCGGGCTCTGGGCGCTGTAGCTCCGGAGGCAAAATCCCGGTTGAAAGCTCGCCGTCCCGGCATGCATTTTCAGGGAGTGCTCGCACCGGTGAGTCGCTGCGGCTGCCAAACAGTACGGACTCGGTGGGCGAACCGTTCAGTTGCTGGCGTAAACCGAGCAGGGATCCACGCCATAGGCCGGCGCGCATCCCTTGGAATCAGCCACACTGCGGGGTGCAAAGGCTGAAGCCGACAAGATCACAACAACCGCGAAGGAAAAGGCGGTTACAACAGTCTTCACCATGTGGATCGTTCCCGGCTTGTCGTTACAAAGATGCCGCGCGGGATCTGAAATCCACGCAGCCTGCCCACCCCGGACACGGAACAACGAACGATCCATCGAGCAGACCGGTCCACACCGCGTTCATGAGAAGGCGCCCGCATTTGCAGAAGCGGGTGCGATGTAGCCGGACCATCCGCCCCGATCAAGAGCTCGATGGGCCGTTTCGTCAATAAAACCGGTGAAACTTAAATCTTCGCTAACCATGCGCCATTCCCGCAACACCCCGGCGGGCAAGGTCCAAAGCAAGGATGGTGAGGCAGATCCTGAATATCAGCCGGAAGCGGCTTTCCGGCATGCGCCGGAGGATGTGTGTCCCCACCCAGGTGCCCGCCAGCCCGGTCAGGATCATCGCTGCAATCAGCGGAAGCCAGTGCGCGAAGACAAAACCGGACAGTGCGAAAGCGAGCGTTTTCACAAGATGCTGCGCACTCATGATTGCGGCGCTTGTGGCCTGGAAGCGAAGCCGTTCGGGGAACGTCTTCGACAGAACCACGGCATTCAACGGTCCGGTTGCGCCAAACAGCATGGTCAGGAATGTGGTGATCGCTCCCGTCGCGGCAAAGCCCGGAAGGGTCATGGCGGCCAGCCGCGGCAACCGGACCCATGTGATCACCAGTATGAACACTCCGAGAGCGGCCTTGAGGAGATTGTCGGGCAGAGCGCCGACGGCGAGGCCGCCAATCCACGCCCCCGGGAACGCGCCTGCCAGAAACGCAGCCAGGCAGATCCATGAGATATGACTGTAAAGAAATGCCGCGCGTCCAATGTTGGACCCCAATTGAACCACACCATGAAGCGGGATGATGGCCGTCACGGGAACGAGGTAGCCCATCAGCGCGAGAAGCGCCAATCCGCCACCAATGCCGGCGGACGCCGTCAGAGCCGAGGTAAAGAAACTCGCAGCTATCAGCGACAGAGCTGCCCAGTTGCCGATGTCCTGCGGCGCCAGCGCCGCAAGAAGGATCTCGAACGCGCCGCTCAGGCCTCGCTGCCCGTGCCGCTATACTGGCCATGCGGCCGGTAGCGGCCGAGATAGGACGGCAGCACCGCTTCAATGGTGGTCGGACGGATCCCCATACCCGAAAGGGTGCGGTTGTCCGCATCGGCGGCCTGAGAGACCACGTTGTCGGTCTTGAGCAAGGTCACCTGGTCGGAGGTCAGCGGCGGGTCGATCAACGGAACCAGGGAAGCGATCTTTCCGATAAGCGTCGCCAGGCCCCAGGGCAGCGGCATCAGAACGCGCTTGCGATGGACGGTTTCGAGAACTTCCTCAAGGCACTGCCTGAAGGTCATGACACGCGGCCCGCCGAGTTCGTAGGTGGCGCCGGGCTGGAGTTTGCCTTCGACGCTGCGCGCCACGGCTTCGGCGACGTCGCCGACATAAACAGGCTGGAACTTGGTCTCACCGCCGCCGATCAATGGCAGGGCCGGCGAAAGCCGCGCCATTTCAGCGAATTTGTTGAAGAAATCGTCTTCCGGTCCGAAGATGATCGAGGGTCGCATGACCACCGCGTCTGGCGCGATCCTGGCGATGGCCGCTTCGGCACGGGCTTTCGAGCGGGCGTAGATCGAATCCGAGTCCGCATCAGCGCCGATAGCCGAAACATGCGTAAGGCCGGCACCCTCGGCGCGAGCCGCCTCAGCCACGGCGCGCGCGCCGAAATCCTGAACGGCGTCAAAGGAATTGCGCCCGGATTCAAACAGGATTCCGACGCAATTGATCACATGGTCGGCTCCCCGGACTGCACGGTCGACCGAATCACGGTTTCTCAGGTTGGCCTGCACTGCCGCAATCTGGCCCACACCGCCCAGCGGCTGAAGGTGACCCGCAAGGTCGGGACGACGAACCGCCACGCGGATCCGGTAGCCGCGCCGGGCGAGCGCCCGCACCACATGACGGCCCACGAAACCGGACCCGCCGAACACGGTAATGAGCTTGGGTTGGTTCAGCGTCGACATCGATGCACTCCCTGGCAGGATCTTTTGCCCCGCCCGACTATGTCAGGCGATCGGCTCGGCACAAGTGATTTACCAAGCTCATAGTCAAAAAGCGCGTCAAGGTGAAGTGCGAATCACGGTCTGACTTGGGCAGATCGCCGGTGGGGAACAGGGATCAGCCTTCATAGCCTTCGATAATGATTATCTCGCCTTCGGAAACCTCCTGGCGGATGGCCCGTGCTTTCCGGTAGGTCTCCGAGTCATAGCAGGCCCTGGCCGCTTCGAAACTCGGAAACTCGATCACCACGTTTCTGCTGCGCGAATTCCCCTCGGCCGCGTGGAAATCACCGCCACGGACGAGAAACCTTGCGCCGAATTCCCTATAGGCGGGCGTCGCGGTCTCGACATAGGCCTTGTACGCTTCCGGGTCGCGTACATCGACGCGGCCGATCCAGTAACCCTTGGGCATGATCTGATTGCTCCTCAACTTTCCGAAATCAAACGGCCTGCATTTCCATGCGAATTTTCCGCGCCGCAGCAGCCGGATCCTCGGCGGCCACGATGGGCCTGGCCACCACCAGGTGGGTGGCGCCCGCCGAAAGCGCATCCGCCGGTGTCATGACGCGCTTCTGATCCCCGTGATCCGCACCGGCGGGCCGAATTCCGGGAGTGACAATGGCCATCTCCGGACCCACCGCCTGACGGACGGCGGCAGCCTCGGCGGCGGCGCAGACTATACCGCCCATTCCGCAGCTTCGGGCCTGTGCAGCCCGGCGCAGAACCAGCTGATCGGGCGAAGACGCGTATCCCGCCTCCTCAAGGTCTCCGGCATCCATGGAGGTCAGAACGGTTACGCCCAGAAGGCAAAGGTCACTGCCCCTGGCAGCCTCGACCGCGGCCCTCATGGCCTTCGGATAGGCATGAAGCGTAAGCATGTCCACACCCATCCCGACAATGCTCTCGACGCCCTTGGCTACCGTGTTGTCGATGTCGAGCAGCTTCATGTCGAGAAACACCTTGCGGCCGGACGCCTTGAGGTCGCGCGCCAGCGAGAGGCCGCCCGCAAAGGCAAGCTGATATCCTATCTTGAAAAACACCGCTTCGTCGCCGATCTGCGCGACACGCGCCTCGGCCTCGGCAACGGTCGGAACATCCAGGCCGACGATCAGCCGCGGGTCGGCGAGCGGCGAAGCGGACATCCCCTTATCAGGCGCGGCGGTCTGCATGGCGCATCCTTTCGGTTTTTCCCGGTCCTCGCATGAAGCCGCAAGGACCGCAAGAGCGGAGCGGTTCGACTGACGACCGGAGGCTGGAGCAGCGAATGCCGGCGAGCCCGCGATGTGCGTCAGCCGCGCATCGACGTCGCCATGGCGCAATGCGCAATCAAAGAGCGGCAGGTGGAGGACAGGATAGCCTGGCTGCGCTCGTCCTTCAGGTTTCCGGACTCATCATATGCGCTGGCGGCCGCGCCGATCGAACACTGCTCGCTGATCACCTGGGTGCCGACATTCATCATCACTGACCGGACATGATAGAGACCCCGGATCCCCGCAAACTTGCCATTGGAGGCCGAGCCCAGCGCAACATAGCGCCCTGCCCACGGCTTGAAAGGCTTGTCGCCGTCCTTCGAGATCAGGCTGACCCAGTCGATCATGTTCTTGAGCAGCGGCGGGATGGAGGAATTGTACTCCGGGCAACACAGAAAGACGCCGTCATGAGCGGCAATCTGCCGGCCGAGCTTCATCGCGTTTTCGGGGATTCCCGATTCATTCTTGAGATTCTCGTCGACGATGGGCAGCGGATAATCGATCAGCGAAATCCGCGAAACATCGGCGCCCTGCTGCGCCAGCTCCACTGCAACGGCTGCGGCGAGCGCAGCATTGAACGAACCAGTCCTGTTGGAACCGGGAAGAACCAGAATTTTCGGGGGCATGGGATCTCCATATCTGCGGTTCAATGTACGATCGGGAACATCCGGTTCATATAGACGGGATCGTACGGCGGTAAATGCCAGGACCGGGATGACTCAGAGCACATTCGGCGTTTCAACCAGGGCGACGATAGAGCCAGAGCCGCGCCGGCGGCACATTGCGAACCACGTAGTCGTGGTGAGACACTTCGAAATCCGCCAAACGGGCAGGCACCGGAGAGGTCAGTCCGTAGGAGAACTGCACCACCGGGCGTCCGGCCGGTACCCGGTCGAGAAGATCCTCTACCAGGCGCACCCGGTCCTCGACCGGAAAATTGAGAAGCGGTATGCCCGAGATGACGCAATCGAACTTCCAGGCGCCGAATTCGCCAAGCGTTGCCTCCAGTTCGAAGGCATCGCCGAGAATGAGATTGATCGAGGGATGATCGAGCTTCAGGCGTGCATGAAACTCGGGACTGAACTCGACGGAAACGAGATGGGCGGGATCGAGACCACGCGCCAGAATCGCCCGCGTGATGACACCGGTGCCGGGACCGAGCTCAAGGACCGGCATTCCGGAGCCCGGATTGACGACGGACGCCATGGATCGCGCGGCAGTCATCGAAGTGGGCAGAACGGCGCCGACATGGCGCGGCCCACCCAGCCAGGACCTGAAGAAACGAAGCTCCTCGTCAAATCTCCGGGTCAGTCTGCGGGAAAAATTCAGTTCCAAACGCTGCGTCCTCCAATGGCGACCCGGTTCCCAAAAAGGCGAGAGACCGGAGAATTCTCCGGAAGCGCGCGCCTTGATGCCCCCGGGGCGCTTCGCCCTGGGAGATCAATCCGTCAGCGTGTCGAAGAACCCTTTCATCCGCGAGAAGAAACCGGCCGATTCCGGACTGTTCTCCTTCGACGAGAGTTCATGAAACTCCATCAGCAATTCGCGCTGGCGCTTTGAGAGTTTTTGCGGGGTCTCGATGGTGATGCGTATGTATAGATCGCCGAACTGGGCTGAACGCAGGACCGGCATCCCCTTGCCGCGCAGCCTGAGTTCCTTGCCGGGCTGGGTGCCTTCGGGAACGGTGACGCGCGAGCGGGCGCCATCCATGGTGGTGATGTCGAACTTGCCGCCAAGCGCAGCGGTGGTCATCGAGATCGGCACCGTGCAGAACAGATCCGCGCCCTCGCGCTGGAAAACGGCGTGCGGCCGTACCGAGAGAAAGATGTAAAGGTCCCCCGTCGGCCCGCCGCGCATTCCGGCCTCGCCCTCGCCGGCCAGCCGGATTCGCGTTCCGTCCTCGATGCCTGAAGGGATATTGACCGAAAGCGACCGCTCCTCGGTCACACGGCCCTGGCCGCCACACTTGGTGCACGGGTCGGTGATGGTCTGACCGCGCCCGTGACATGTCGGGCAGGTGCGTTCAATCGAGAAGAAGCCCTGTGCCGCCCGAACCCGGCCTGAACCGCCACAGGTGGAACAGGTCGAAGGCTGGGTGCCGGGCTTGGCGCCCGATCCCGTGCACACATCGCAGGTGATGGAGGTCGGCACCCTGATCTGGGCCGTCTTTCCGGAATAGGCCTCTTCAAGCGAAATTTCCATATTGTAGCGCAGATCGGCTCCGCGCTCGCGACCACCGGCCGAACGACGGCCGCGGCCGCCGCCCATCATCTCGCCGAAAATATCCTCGAAAATATCGGAGAAGCCGCCGCCGCCAGCGCCAAATCCGCCGCCGCCCATACCGCCGGGGCCGCCCTGTTCGAACGCGGCATGGCCAAAACGGTCATAAGCCGCACGTTTCTGCGGATCCTTCAAGAACTCGTAAGCCTCGTTGATCTCCTTGAACCGGCGTTCGGCTTCCTTGTCGTCCGGATTCTTGTCCGGGTGATATTTCATGGCAAGCTTGCGGAAGGCGCTCTTGAGCTCCTTCTCGTCGGCACCGCGCGCCACACCAAGCGTTTCGTAGAAGTCTGGCTTGGCCATTTTATCCGTTATCTCTTTTCCGGAGCGCCCGTCGTCTGGACCGGAAGGTCACGGGGACACTATAGACACTCGAGGTTACTGACTGAACTTGACCGGGCAGAACACCGCCCACTGCGTCATGTAGTCACTGGACGGAAAAAATTCCAGCCCCGGCCGTGACCGGATGGCCAGATAAAAACGGGTTTGTGACCCGGTTCAGGCGGTACGGGAACTCGCCAGGCGGCGCTCGAACGCATTTGTCAGCGTCGATTCGAGCCACTTGCCGAGCGGGCGCTCGAGGCGACGGGCCGAGTAAATCGCCAGGAGGATCGTCAGGGCCGCCGGTATGGGCATGTAGAGCCAGAACAGGAACGGGTCTTCAATTGCGATGATCCGTTTCCAGACCAGCGAATAGGCGAAGAGCTCGATGACCGGGTGCCAAAGATAGACGCCGAAGGAAACGGCGGTCACCGGCGCGAAAGGCTTGAGCCAGCTGGTATCGGACCCGCCCTCCTTGTCGGCCAGCGCAGCCAGGGTGATTGCGATGCCGAACAGACCGAGGATCAGGTAGATGTTGGCATCGGCGAACATGGCCACGAACACGAGTGAAAGCACGGTCCATGCGAGCAATTGGCTGAATCGCGGCGGCTTGAAACCGCGTGCGAGAACGCAAAGCAGCGCCCCGAACACGAAATCAGCCGCGATACGGTAGGCCGACCAGACTTTCGTGTTGAACCAGAGATCATACTTGTCAGTGGCGCCGGAATCGACAACTTCGAGGATGACGATGAAGATGGCCAGCAAGACCGCCAGACCAATGGCGCGCCTAAAGGCAAAGGCGAAGAGCACGAGCGGAAAAAGCAGGTAGGCAAACCACTCGCCGGAAACCGACCATGAGACGTAGTTGAAGGTGAGTTCCGATTCCACGCCCCAGGCCTGCAACAGAAGCAGATTGGCCGGCAGGGACATGAGATTATAGCGTGTGTCCGCTGCCTGGGAATGCAGCACGCCCATATGCACAAGGATCGCGAAGGCGACAAACACGGACAGCGTCATAAAATGCAGCGGGTACAGCCGCGCAAGGCGCTTGATCAGAAAGCGGATGTAGCTCTCGCCGTTGTTCTTCATGGCCCCGTAGTGCTCGAAGATCAGAAATCCGGACATGATGAAGAACATGTCGAGCAGCGGCAGCATATGTTCGAACCAGGCGATAACCGGCTCTGCATCGGGGGCGGAGTGCGAGAAGTGATAGGCCATCACCAGCATCGCCGCCAGAAGGCGCCAAGCGCCGAACAACCGATAGTCCTGTTTCATCCCGCTATACCCTTCCCCGGCCCCATGCGCCAAGACGGGAACAAAAAACAGCATCGGCATCACATTCAAGTTAACGCGCCGGATTGTTTGTTGTTAGGCTTAACGCAAAAAGGGCGCCCGACCGGGCGCCCTTTTCATGTCTTGATCAACAAATGGAAGAAGTCAGGCCGACTTCTTCTGATCGTCGTCATCCTTGACTTCCTCGAAGTCAGCATCGACGACTTTCTCGTCATTGCCGCTGTCCGCATCGCCGCCATCTTCCGAGGCCGCGGCTTCCGCCTGGCTCTGCTCGTACATCGCCTGGCCGAGTTTCATCGAAACTTCCATCAGGGTCTGGCTCTTGGCCTGGATGTCTTCCGCATCCGGCTCTTCGGCTTCGATCGAGGCCTTGAGCGCGGCGATCGCGTCGGAAATCGCGGTGCGTTCCTCTTCAGTGACCTTGTCGCCGTAATCCTTGAGCGACTGTTCCGAAGAGTGAACCAGGCTTTCACCCTGGTTCTTGGCTTCCACGGTTGCGCGACGCTTCTTGTCGGCTTCCGAGTTGGCTTCGGCGTCCTTGACCATCTGCTCGATGTCGGCGTCCGAAAGACCGCCCGATGCCTGAATGCGGATCTGGTGCTCCTTGCCGGTGCCCTTGTCCTTGGCAGAGACGTTGACGATGCCGTTGGCGTCGATATCGAAGGTCACCTCGATCTGCGGCACGCCGCGCGGCGCGGGCGGGATGCCGACCAGGTCGAACTGACCAAGCATCTTGTTGTCGGCAGCCATCTCACGTTCGCCCTGGAAGACCCGAATCGTGACCGCATTCTGGTTGTCGTCGGCGGTCGAGAAGACCTGGGACTTCTTGGTCGGGATCGTGGTGTTGCGATCAATGAGCCTGGTGAAGACCCCGCCGAGCGTTTCAATGCCGAGAGACAGCGGCGTCACGTCGAGAAGCAGCACATCCTTGACATCACCCTGCAGCACGCCGGCCTGGATGGCGGCGCCCATGGCGACGACTTCATCCGGGTTGACACCCTTGTGCGGGTCCTTGCCGAAGAACTTCTTCACAACTTCCTGGATCTTCGGCATGCGTGTCATGCCGCCGACCAGAACCACCTCGTCGATCTCGCCCGCCTGCAGACCGGCATCCTTGAGGGCTGCCTTGCAGGGCGCGATGGTGCGCTGGACGAAATCGTCAACCAGACTTTCGAACTTCGAACGGCTGAGCTTCATCGTCAGGTGCTTCGGTCCGGATGCGTCGGCAGTGATGAACGGAAGATTCACTTCGGTCTGCGACGCAGAGGACAGCTCGATCTTGGCCTTTTCCGCGGCTTCCTTGAGGCGCTGGAGGGCAAGCTTGTCCTTCCTCAGGTCGATGCCCTGTTCTTTCTTGAACTCGTCGGCAAGATAGCCGACCAGGCGCATGTCGAAGTCCTCGCCGCCCAGGAAGGTATCGCCATTGGTCGACTTCACCTCGAAGACGCCGTCGCCGATTTCAAGAATCGAGACGTCGAAGGTGCCGCCGCCAAGGTCATAGACGGCAATCGTCTTGCCTTCGGTCTTGTCGAGACCATAGGCCAGGGCGGCCGCAGTCGGCTCGTTGATGATCCGGAGAACCTCAAGCCCGGCGATCTTGCCGGCATCCTTGGTGGCTTGACGCTGGGCGTCGTTGAAGTAGGCCGGAACGGTGATGACGGCCTTGTCGACGGTCTCGCCGAGATAGGATTCGGCGGTTTCCTTCATTTTCTGAAGAACCATGGCCGAAATCTGGGACGGCGAATAGCTGTCGCCATTGGCTTCTACCCAGGCATCGCCGTTGTCGCCACGCTTGATCTTGAACGGAACGAGTTCCTTGTCCTTGGCAACCGCCTTGTCTTCATAGCGGCGCCCGATGAGGCGCTTGACCGCGAAAAGGGTGTTCTCCGGATTGGTGACGGCCTGCCGCTTGGCCGGCTGACCCACGAGACGTTCCCCATCCTCGTTGAAGGCCACCATCGACGGTGTGGTGCGGGCGCCTTCCGCGTTCTCGATCACGCGGGCATCCTTGCCATCCATCACCGCGACGCAGGAATTGGTGGTTCCGAGGTCGATACCGATTACTTTCGCCATGTTACTTTCTCCTTGAAGCGAGCTGCCGGGACCCGGTCAGGCGTTCCATTGACAGCCCCTAACGGGACAATACCAAAAAACCGGACGAGAGCTCCCGCCCGTTTGCTCTGCTCCGGCATCAAACCATTGAAATGGAACCGATGCGGGAAGCGTTGCGGCGTATATAAGAATGTCACTTCGAGACTGCAAGCGCCTCACTGGTTTCTGATTGAAGGCGCGGGCGTGTTTTTTGGCAGTGGCGATGGGGATTGCCGCGACTTTGCGCCTCCGTATCGTCCTCCGGTTCACGGGGAACCGCCACCGCCTCGATTCACGGATCGCACAATATCGCGCAGGCACGGGCAGGTCCCGGGATGCTTCGTTCTACCGGACCGTCACCAATCGCCGCGCTTCCAAACCGTTCAGCCCGGAGCGCATCAGTTGCCCATCAGGATGTCGAGCAGCGTGGTGCGCTTGCCCGCCTCAGGCAGCGCGCCGGGCTGCGGTGTGGCCACACCGACATCCGCAGGCGGCGCCGGCGACGAGCCGTTGCGTGTGCCGGTCGCACCGGTTGCATCACGGGAGACCGGAACCGGCACGAGATCGCGGACCAGATCAGCCATCGGATCATTGGCCGTTCCGCCGGGGTCGGGCTGCGAGACACCCTCGATAGAGACCGGCGGCAGGGGGCCGGCCACTGGTAATCCGGTGACGGGAAGGCCGGCATGCGCGGCCTGCATGAAACCGTGCCATGTTTTTGCCGGCAGACCTCCGCCGGTGACTTTCTTCATCGGCGCCCCGTCATCGTTTCCAAACCAGACGCCGGTTGCAAGATTGGCGGTGTAACCGACAAAAAGGGCATCGCGGAAGGACTGGCTGGTGCCGGTCTTGCCCGCAGCCATCCAACCGTCGAGACGGGCATTCCTGCCGGTCCCTTCCTCGACGACGCGAACCAGCATGTGGTTCATCATGGCGGCTACCGACGGGTCGATCACCCCTGGCGGATTGTCGTAGGTGTTTTCGTAGAGCACCTTGCCATCCTGGGTGGAGACGCGGCGGATGACATGGGGCGTGGCCTTGTATCCGCCGTTCATGAAAGGAGCGTAGGCCGCGGTCAGCTCCATCAGCGTGACTTCGGACGTTCCCAGCGCGATCGACGCATTGGCCTTCATGTCCGCCTCGATGCCGAGACGCCGCGCGGTCTTGACCACGGTCTTGGGGCCAACCTCCATGACCAGTTGGGCCGCGACCGTATTGAGCGAATGGGTCAGCGCATCGGACAGGGTCACCTCGCCGCGGTATTTTCCGTCATAGTTTTCAGGCGTCCACTTTCCGATTTTCACCGGCGCATCGTTGCGGACGGAAAGCGGGGTCCGCCCCTGTTCAAGCGCGGCGGCATAGACGAAAGGCTTGAACGCCGAACCGGGCTGGCGCCGGGCCTCGCTGGCGCGGTCAAACTGGCTGGTGGCATATTCGCGGCCTCCCACAAGCGCGCGCACAGCCCCGGTTCCATCGACGGAAACGAGCGCGCCCTGACTGACATCGAGCTTTGCGCCATCCGCATCGAGACTGGCGCGAATTGCCTTTTCCGCCTCGCGCTGAAGATGGAAGTCGATAGTGGTGTCGACAACCAGATCCTCGGTCACGGGGCCTATCAGATCCTGCAGCCGCTTCATGACGAGATCGGCAACATAATTTTCGGACCCGGTCCAATAGCTCTTGGCGCGCACCTGCGGGCTGGTAAGGGCCGTGGTGATTTCACGGTCGGTGATCGACCCGGTCTCACGCATGGCGGCGAGCACGAGCTGGGCGCGCTCCTCGGCACCCTTCGGATTGCGGGCCGGCGAAAGGCGCGACGGCGCCTTGAGAAGTCCGGCAAGAAGCGCGGCCTCGGCGAGCGTCACGTCACGGGCCGGCTTGCGGAAATACCGGCGGGACGCCGCCTCGACGCCGTAGGCGCCGGAGCCGAAGAAGACGCGGTTAAGGTACATTTCCAGGATCTGGTCCTTGGCGAACTTGTGTTCGAGCCAAAGCGCCAGCAGCACTTCCTGTACCTTCCTCTCGATCGTGCGTTCGGGTGACAGGAAGAGGTTCTTCGCCAGCTGCTGGGTCAGGGTGGATCCGCCCTGCACCATCCGCCCGGCCATGACATTGGCGAGCATGGCCCGCGCCAGTCCGATCGGGTCGACCCCGAAATGGGAATAGAACCTGCGGTCCTCGATGGCGATCACGGCTTCCGGGATGTAAGGCGACATGTCGCCCAGAAGCAGCGCCTCGCCACCGGTCGCGCCGCGGTTGGCCATGATGTCGCCGCGCACGGACACGATCTTGACGTTGGGTGGCCGGTCCGGGATCGACCAGGTCGCGGCACTGGGCATGCGGGCGCCGTAATAGGCAACCACGCCGGCGATCGCGACGCCGCCCCAGATGGCCAGCACAAAGCTCCAGTACACCAGCCCGCGAAGAGCGGTTCCAAATCTGCCGCGGCCGGTCCGGGACCTGGCTTTTCTGGTTTTCGGCGACGACTTCCTGCGCCGCTTGGCCGGTCCCGGCGACTTTCCAGCCACGCGTTCGTCGGCCACGGCGCGCGCGGCCGGTTTCGACCGGCCCTTCTCGAAAGACGGCTCGATACGGCTTGCTGGGGCTTTCTTGCGCGGCATGAAAGGTCCGGATGCTGTTTCAGACAGATGTTTCTCCGGATCTGCAAATCCGGAATTCGATATGGCTGTGGCGCCTGCACAGGCAATCCCATGCAGACACTGCAAGCTCAGTTCGAAACACCCTAATTGCGACGGTTTAAGGGGTGGTTAAGGAAATTGGTCCGAAGCCGGGCCGGGAGGCACGGGCGCTCGATTGAATCCGATCGAGCGCCGAAAGCATCAGCGTTTCGAGAGCGCGTCGAGAATTCGCACCCAGGAGCGGATGCCGCCCGAGAAGGAGGTCAGGTCATATTTTTCATTGGGCGAGTGGATCCGGTCATCGGTCAGGCCGAAGCCGCAAAGCACGGACTGCAAGCCGAGAATGTTCTGGAAATCGCCGACAATCGGAATCGATCCGCCCATTCCGATCATGACGGCCGGATTCGGCCATTCGTCGGTCAGCGCGTTGCGGGCCTTGGTGACGACGGGCGAATCGAATGGAAGCTGGATCGCCGGGGATCCACCGTGCGGGGCGAAACCGGCGCTGCAATCGTCGGGAAGCCGGGCCTCGACATGGGCGCGGAAGGCGGCGCGGACCTGATCGGGATCCTGCTTGCCAACCAGCCGGAACGACACCTTTGCCGAAGCCTTGGCGGCAATGACCGTCTTGAAGCCTTCGCCGGTGTAGCCGCCCCACATGCCGTTGACCTCGGCAGTCGGCCGGGCCCAGGTCTGTTCCAGCACCGAGCGGCCTTTCTCGCCGGAGGGCACTGACAGCCCCACCTCGCCCAGGAAGATCTCGGCGGTCTTGCCGAGGCTTTCCCAGCTCGCCAGCACCTGAGCCGGTGTATCGGTCACGCCGTCGTAGAAGCCTTCAAGCGTCACGCGACCGGTTTCGTCGTGAAGGTCGGCAAGAATTTTCGAAAGAATGTGCAAGGGATTGGCAGCGGCGCCGCCGAAAAGACCCGAATGGAGATCGCGGTCGGCGGCCTGAATGGTCACCTCCTCGCCGACGAGACCGCGCAGACCGACCGAAATCGCAGGCGTTTTCGCGTCCCACATCCCGGTGTCGCAGACCAGCGCGCAATCGGCCTTGAGTTCCTCGGCGTTGGCTTTCAGGAACGGCTTGAGCGAGGGTGATCCCGATTCCTCCTCACCCTCGAACAGGATCGTGATGCGGCAGGGCAGGGAACCGGCGGCTGCCTTCCATGCACGGCAGGCCTCCACAAAGGTCATCAGTTGTCCCTTGTCATCGGCCGCGCCGCGCCCGGTGATCGCCTTGCGGCCGGGCGCGATCTCCTTGACCGACGGTTCGAAGGGAGGGTCGGTCCACAGCTCCAGCGGATCCACCGGCTGGACATCGTAGTGTCCGTAGAACAGGAAATGCGGCGCATCGGGCGTTGCACCTTCGTGGTGGGCAACCACCATCGGGTGTCCGGGCGTATCCCGAAGGCTTGCATCAAAGCCCAGGCCTGCGAGTTCATCAACAAGCCATTGTCCCGCGCGGCGGCATTCGGGCGCGTAGGTCGGATCGGTCGAGATCGACTGGATCCGCAAGAGCCCGAAAAGGCGCTCAAGGCTGTCATCCATGTTTGCGGCGGCTGCGGAAAGTGCGGCGGTGAGATCTGTCATGGTTTAAGTCTGGGCTCCGGATCAGAATCAGAAGCGGCGATCTTAGGGCCGGGTCGATCAAAAAGAAAAGCCGCCATGGCCGGAGGGGAAGGGCCATGGCGGCATATTGGTCGGACAAGGGCCATAAGAGGGGGCGGGGGAGGCCCTTGTCCTTGAAGGTCTGGAGACGGCGGGGGACGAGCCGGGATTTCCAGACAACGGCTTATTGAGTGCCGATGACTGGGATTTGGTCCCGAGAATGTGGCTTTTCAAGGACACGAAGTATTTCCGAAGATTACAAATCGGTAACCATTTCGTGAGCATGAGCGCCGGTGGTTTTCAGGGCGAAGCTTAAAACCGTGATGGACGTTGCGGCGGCCCCGCGCTAATCCTTGCCCATGAAAAAAGGTGACCATCTCTTCCTCGTGGACGGCTCGGGCTATATTTTCCGGGCTTATCATGCACTTCCGCCTCTGACGCGCAAGTCCGACGGGCTTCCTGTCGGCGCTGTATCGGGCTTCTGCAACATGCTCTGGAAGCTGGTTTCGGATGCGCGCGATACCTCTGTGGGAGTGACTCCCACCCATTTCGCGGTGATCTTCGATTACTCGTCGAAAACCTTTAGAAACGACCTCTACCCCGAGTACAAGGCGAACCGCTCGGCGCCGCCGGAGGACCTGGTGCCGCAGTTTGCGGTGATTCGGGAGGCGACGAGGGCCTTCGACCTTCCCTGCATCGAAATGGAGGGTTTCGAGGCCGACGACCTGATCGCCACCTATGCGCGGCTCGCGCGGGAAGCCGGCGCCGACGTCACGGTCATCTCGTCGGACAAGGACCTGATGCAGCTCGTCGGGCCGCAGGTGTCGATGTATGATTCCATGAAGGACCGCCAGATCGGCGTTCCCGAGGTAATCGAAAAATGGGGCGTTCGGCCCGAGAAGATGATCGATCTGCAGGCTCTCACCGGCGATTCGGTCGACAATGTGCCGGGCATCCCGGGAATCGGACCGAAAACGGCAGCCCAGCTCATCGAGGAGTTCGGCGATCTCGACACGCTCCTCGAGCGCGCCGGCGAGATCAAGCAGAACAAGCGCCGCGAGAACATCATCGAATTTGCCGACAAGGCGCGCATTTCGCGCGAGCTGGTGCGGCTTCGCGACGATGTGGATCCGCCTGTCGGCCTCGACGGACTTGTGCTCAATGCGCTCGACGGACCGAAGCTAGTGGCTTTCCTGAAGGGGATGGAATTCACATCGCTGACGCGCCGGGTCGCCGAAGCCACCGACACCGAGACTGCGGAAGTGGAAGCGGCCAAGATCGCCGTCGACCACAACGAAGCGGCGCGCGGTCCCGATCTCGATCCCGGCGAAGCGGCGCCCGGCGGTTCGGAAGAAGAAGACACGCCGAAAAAACTTGCGCAGCGGCGAGCGGAAGCGGCGGTCGCCGCGAAGATCGACACCGATGCCTATGAGACACTGGGTGACATCGACGCGCTGAAGCGCTGGTGCGAAGCTGCCCGCGAAACCGGTCTGGTCGCCTTCGATACGGAAACCACGTCGCTCGACGCGATGCAGGCCGACCTTGTGGGCTTTTCACTGGCGCTTCCCCAAGCTGCCCCGGACACCGGCGATCTCAAAGTCAGGGCCTGCTATGTGCCGCTCGCACACAGTAACGGCGACGGCGATCTCCTGGGCGGTGGAGGGACGCAGCCGGGCCAGATGGAAATGCGCGCAGCGCTCGACGAGATCAAGCGGCTGCTCGAGGATCCGGCCGTGCTGAAAATCGGCCAGAACCTGAAATACGACATGCTTGTGCTGGCCCGGCACGGTATCGGCATCGAAAGCTTCGACGACACAATGCTCCTGTCCTATGTGCTCGACGCCGGCCGCGGCAGCCACGGCATGGATGCGCTCGCCGAACGCTGGCTCGGTCACAGCACCATCGCCTACAAGGACGTAACCGGCTCCGGCCGGACCGCGATCCCCTTCGCGCAGGTGGCCATCGACAAGGCAACCGCCTATGCGGCAGAGGACGCCGACGTCACGCTGAGGCTCTGGCATGTGCTCAAGCCGCGGCTTGCGGCTGAAGGCATGAGCAGCGTGTATGAGCGACTTGAACGGCCGCTCGCACAGGTGCTGATGCGGATGGAACAGCGCGGCATCCAGGTGGACCGGCAGATCCTGTCCCGGCTTTCGGGTGAACTGGCCCAGGGTGCAGCCGCGCTGGAAGCCGAAGCGCACGAGCTCGCCGGCGAGACTTTTAACCTGGGCTCGCCCAAGCAGCTCGGCGAAATTCTGTTCGGCCGGATGGGATTGCCGGGCGGCTCGAAAACAAAATCCGGACAGTGGTCAACCTCGGCGCAAGTGCTGGAAGATCTTGCGGCGGAAGGTCATCCGCTGCCGCGAACCGTCGTCGACTGGCGGCAGCTGACGAAGCTCAAATCCACCTACACGGACGCACTGCCGGGCTTCATCCATCCCGAGACCAAGCGCGTTCACACCTCATTTGCGATGGCCGCGACGACGACCGGCCGGCTGTCCTCGTCAGATCCCAATATCCAGAACATTCCGGTGCGCACCGCGGCGGGCCGCAAGATCCGTACTGCATTCGTGGCAGAGCCGGGGAATGTGCTGATCTCTGCCGATTACAGCCAGATCGAGCTCAGGGTGCTTGCCCACGTCGCCGATATCCCGCAACTCAAGCAGGCCTTTGCGGACAATATCGACATTCACGCCATGACCGCGTCGGAAATGTTCGGCGTGCCGATCGAGGGCATGCCGCCCGAAGTGCGCCGCAGGGCCAAGGCAATCAATTTCGGCATCATCTACGGCATCTCTGCCTTCGGCCTGGCCAACCAGCTGAGCATCGAGCGCTCGGAAGCCGGAGACTATATCCGCAAGTATTTCGAGCGGTTCCCGGGGATCAAGGACTACATGGACGCCACCAAGGCCGAAGCCAAGGAGAAGGGCTATGTGACCACGATTTTCGGCCGGCGCGCCCATTATCCGGAAATCAAGTCATCCAACCCGCAAGTTCGCGCCTTCAACGAGCGTGCGGCGATCAACGCGCCGATCCAGGGATCCGCCGCCGACATCATCCGCCGCGCCATGGTGCGCATGGAGCCGGCCGTCGCAGCGACAGGCCTCAACGCCCGGATGCTGCTTCAGGTGCATGACGAACTGATTTTCGAAGCCGCGGACGACGATGCGGACAAGCTGATACCGGTGATCGTCGATGTGATGGAAAACGCGGCGATGCCGGCGATCAACATGGCGGTGCCGCTGAAGGTGGACGCCCGGGCGGCCAGGAACTGGGACGAGGCGCACTGACGTCGCGTCGCACACAATGGAATTCGCGTCGGATGCTTCGGACTACACGTAGGACTCACCAAATTGTGACGCTACCGCTTGTCGAGCGCAATTGACGCACCTGCTGGCCTGTGGTGTCTGATCGCAAGGTTTGCAGACGTGAGAGGACCGACCGATGCCGAAGTTTCTGAAACTGCTTGCCGGGACGATGGTCGCGGCGATCGCGCTGAGCGTCTCTGCCCGCGCCGAGACCCCCGATCCCCGCCAGTGGGATGCGGTGCTCAAGGAAGCCAAGGGGCAGACGGTTTACTTCAATGCCTGGGGCGGCTCGGAAAACATCAATGCCTATATCGACTGGGCCGGCGACATGCTCGAGGAGCGCCACGGCGTCGAGGTCGTGCACGTGAAACTCGACGACACCGCGAATGCCGTGGCCAAGGTGCTGGCGGAGAAGGCATCGGGCAAGGATGAAGGCGGTTCGGTCGATCTCATCTGGATCAATGGCGAAAACTTCGCCTCGATGAAGCGACAGGATCTTCTGATGACGCCGGACTGGACGACAGGCCTTCCGAACTGGGCCTATGTCGACCACGAAAACAAGCCGACCATCCTGACCGATTTCACCATTCCGACCGATGGCCTGGAAAGCCCCTGGGGTGGCGCCAAACTTGTCTTCTTCCATGATACGGCGCGCACATCGCCCGAAAGCATGCCCAAATCCTCCGCCGAACTGCTCGAATGGGCAAAGGCCAACCCCGGCCTGTTTTCCTATCCGCAACCGCCCGATTTCATCGGTTCGTCCTTCCTCAAACAGGTGCTTTCCGAGGTCATTGCCGATACCGCCAAGCTCGCTCAGCCGGTGAGCCCGGAGAGCTTCGAGGAGGATGTCGCACCGCTGTTTGCCTATCTCGACGAACTGCACCCGAATCTTTGGCGCAGCGGCAAGGCCTATCCGCAGAATTACCCTGATATGAAGCAGAAGCTCGCCGACGGCGAACTGGAGATCATCTTCGCCTTCAACCCGTCGGAAGCCTCTGCGGGAATCGCTTCGGGTGAATTGCCTGATACGGTGCGGTCTTTCACCTATTCCGGTGGCACCCTGGGCAACACGCATTTCGTCGCCATTCCCTACAATGCGGCTGCGAAGGCAGGCGCGCTGGTTCTGGCAAATTTCCTGATCTCTCCGGAAGCTCAGGCCCGCAAGCAGGATCCTGCCATCTGGGGCGATCCGACGGTGTTGTCGATGGACAAGCTGTCAGCCGAGGACAGGGCAGCCTTCGACGCGCTCGATCTCGGTGTCGCGACGCTGAAACCCGATGAACTCGGTCCCGCACTCGATGAACCGCATCCTGATTGGATGGAGCGGATCGAGGGCGAATGGCTGCGGCGCTACGGTGCGGCCAACTGATTGCGGCAAACCCCGGTCCCGTGGCGGATCATCGGCTGAGTGCGGTTTGGGCCGGGGCGTCGATCGCCAAAGCCCGAACGGACCTGTGCCGCATCGGTGATGGAGACGGGATGCAATCCGGGGTTTGCCGGCAGTGACATCGAGCAGTGTTCGCCTGGCGAGGTTTGCGCCGCCGATGACCCTGGCCATTCTGCTCGGCCCGCTGGTCTTCGGGTTGGCGGGAACCGCCCTGCCGGCTTTCGGATATCTCCCGGAGCTGGGCGGCACGCAGCTTACAACCGGACACTTCGGAACGCTGACCACGGTCCCGGGAATCGCCGACTCGGCCGCGCTGTCGATGCTGATCGGCCTCGTGACAACGCTGATATCGCTCGCTGCCGTGGCCGGCTTCGTCGCCAGCGATCTCGGCACACACCTGTTTTCAAGGATGCGGCGGCTGATTTCGCCCCTTTTGTCCGTTCCGCATGCCGCGGCGGCATTCGGCCTGGCCTTTCTGATCGCGCCGTCCGGCATGATCATGCGCCTGTTTTCGCCGTGGGCGACGGGCCTCGAACAACCACCGGACTTGCTGATCATCAACGATCCTATGGGTCTGTCGATGATGGCGGGGCTGATCGCCAAGGAAATTCCCTTCCTGTTTCTGGTCACGCTCGCCGCTCTGCCGCAGACACGGCACGCAGACACCATGCGGCTGGGACGATCCTTCGGCTATGGCCGGATATCGACCTTCGTGTTTTTCCTGTGGCCGCCACTTTACCGGCAGATCAGGCTGGCGGTGTTTGCGGTCGTGGCCTATGCCACGTCGGTCGTCGACGTGGCCCTCATCCTGGGTCCGCACCTGCCTCCGCCCCTGCCGGTCCGGCTGATCGAATGGATGAACGATCCGGCGCTTGAGACCCGGTTTCTGGCGTCGGCCGGCGCGGTCCTGCAATTGGGCGTGACGTTGGCGACGCTGCTTGTCTGGGTGCTGATCGAAAGGCTGGGTGGTTTTCTCACCGGACTTGTTCGCGATCGCGGCCTGAGACTTCGGAGCGATCTGGTTTTGAGGCTGATGGCCAGAACCATCATGCTTGCCTCGGCGCTTGCGGTGTTTGGCGGCATCGCAGTGCTGGCGCTGTGGTCGGTTTCAGGCCTGTGGCAGTTTCCCGACGCACTGCCATCCGGTTTTACGCTGCGTTCGTGGCGGCGCGCACTGCCACAGATGGCGGACCCGCTCGTCACCACGCTTCTGGTGGCGCTGCTGTCCACGCTGATCGCACTGCTCCTGACCATCCTGTGCCTGGAGCGGGAACACGAGACCGGGCGTGGGCGCGGCCGCAGCGCGCTGTTGCTGATCTATCTGCCCCTCATCGTTCCGCAGATCTCGTTCATGTTCGGCCTGCAGGTGCTGTCGATCTGGCTCGGCGTCGATGCCAGCTTCGGCGCGCTGGTGCTGTCGCATCTGGTATTTGTGCTTCCCTATGTCTTTCTGTCGCTGAGCGACCCGTGGCGGGCCCAGGATCGCCGCCACGACCAGATTGCCGCCGGTCTGGGTATCAGCCGCGGCCGGGCGCTCCTGCGCATCCGGCTTCCGATGTTGACCCGGGCCGTCCTGACGGCAGCCGCCGTGGGCTTCTCGGTTTCAGTCGGCCAGTACCTGCCCACGGTGCTGATCGGCGCGGGACGCCTGACCACGGTGACCACGGAAGCGGTTGCGCTCGCGGCGGGCGGGAACCGGCGCGTGATCGGGGTTTACGCTTTCATGCAGACCCTGCTTCCGTTTCTGGCCTTCGCCATTGCCACGGGGCTGCCGGGCTTGATATTCCGCAACCGGCGCGGATTGAGGGTGTAGACATGGCGGCACGGGCGATGACACATGGACGATGAGCGCGGACTGGTTCTCGAACGGGTCCGGATCGCGCTCGGCGACCGCGAACTCGTTGCAGTCAGCGCGCGGGTGGGCCGGGGCGAAACACTGACCGTGATGGGTCCGTCGGGTTCCGGCAAGTCAACGCTTCTCGCCTATCTCGGCGGCTTTCTCGATCCGGCCTTCAACGCCAGCGGAGCCGTTCGGGTCGATGGCGTGGATCTGACGGCGCTTGAAGCCGAGCAGCGCCGCGCCGGCATCCTGTTTCAGGATCCGCTGCTGTTTCCCCATCTCAGTGTCGCCGACAATATCGCCATCGCCATCCCGCAGGCCGTGCGGGGGCGAAGCAAGCGCCGCGACTTGGCCGAGGCGGCACTCGACGATGTTGGGCTTGCCGGCTATGGCGACAGCGACCCCGATACGCTGTCGGGCGGACAGAAGGCACGGGTGGCGCTGCAACGGGTGCTGCTGTCGCAACCGCGGCTTCTGCTGCTGGATGAACCCTTTTCCAAGCTTGACGCAGGGCTGCGCGAACAGACCCGCCAGATGGTGTTCGCAAAGGCCCGCGAGGCAGGTCTTCCGGTGGTCCTGGTCACCCATGACGAGGCCGATGCGGAGGCCGCCGCCGGTTCGGTCCACAAGGTCGGCGACCATGAGCAAGACTGAAGCCATGAGCGGCATCGCGGACCGTCATCCCACTCTCCCGGTCAGCGATGTGTTGCCGGATCTTTGCGGGGCGCTCGCCGATCAGCCGAATGCTGTGCTGGCCGCACCGCCGGGCGCCGGCAAGACCACGCTGGTTCCGCTGGCACTGGCCCAACAATCCTGGCTCAAGGGCAAGATCATCGTCATCGAGCCAAGACGGCTGGCCGCGCGGGCGGCGGCGCGGCGCATGGCCGCAATGCTGGGCGAGGAGGTGGGAGCGACGGTCGGCTACCGGATGCGGCTCGATACAAGGGTTGGCGCCACCACCCGAATCGAGGTGGTGACGGAGGGTGTGTTCAGCCGCATGGCGCTCGGCTCCCCGGACCTCGACGGGATTGGCTGCGTGATATTCGACGAGTTTCACGAGCGCGCGCTGGAAGCGGATTTCGGACTGGCGCTTGCGCTCGACATCCAGTCCGGTCTGCGTGAGGATCTGCGCATCCTCGTGATGTCCGCGACCCTCGATACATCCCGGGTCGCAGCCCTGATCGACGACTGTCCGGTGATCGAAAGCCTCGGGCGGAGCCATCCGGTCGATATCGAGTACCGCGACCGGCGCGCAGGCGAGCGGATCGAGACCTGCATGACCCGCGTGATCGAGGACCTGCACCGTTCGCAACCAGGGTCGATACTGGCGTTTCTTCCCGGCCAAGGGGAAATTCTCCGGGTGGCGGATGGGCTTGCCGGCCGGATGCCCGAGCAGACAGACGTGCAGCCGCTCTACGGGGGTCTGGGGTCGGCCGAGCAGGATGCCGCCATCCGTCCCTCGCCCGAAGGGCGGCGCAAAATTGTGCTGGCGACGCCGGTGGCCGAGAGCTCCATCACCATCGACGGCGTGCGGGTCGTCATCGACAGCGGACTGGTGCGGCAGCCTGTCTATGAGCCTTCAACGGGAATAACACGGCTTGAAACGATTCGTGCGTCCCGCGCTTCCGCCGACCAGCGCGCCGGTCGCGCCGGTCGGACGGAGCCCGGGGTTGCCGTCAGGCTCTGGCGGGAAGAGCAGCACAAGGCGCTGCCGGCCTTTGCGACGCCGCAGATTCTGGCCAGCGATCTCGCCGCAATGGTGCTCGACTGCATCGCCTGGGGGGTTTCGGATCCCCGACGCCTGCGCTTCATCGATCCCCCGACAGGTCCCGCGATCGAGGAAGCGCGCAACCTGCTCGGCGAACTTGGCGCACTCGGCGAAGACGGAAGGCTGACCGGGCGCGGAGACCGGATGCGGGCTCTGGCGCTGCCGCCCCGGCTCGCCGCGATGCTTGTCGCCGGGCAGGAGTCCGGTTCCGGCCTTGCGGCTGCCGAGCTTGCCGTTCTTCTGACCGAACAGGGCCTCGGCGGCCCGGATGTCGATCTCGATGCACGCTGGCAGCGCTTCCGGAATGATCGGAGCCCGCGCGCAAAAGCTGCCCGCGCGCTGGCCGAGCGGCTTGCGGGCGGTCAAGACCAATCCAAAGAAGCGATCACCCCCGCTGCGGCAGGTCTTCTGCCCACAGCCTATCCGGACCGGATCGCCCGGCAAAGAGGCGGACGAGGCCGGTTCGTGCTCGCCAACGGACGCGGCGCGGTAATCGACGAGAGCGAACGTCTTGCCGGTGCCGAGTTTCTGGTCGTGGCCGATCTGAGCGGCAAGGCGCAGGCGGCGCGCATTCTTGCCGCCGCCGAACTTTCCGGCACGGACCTCGAGACACTTCTCGCCGAGCGGGCGGTCACGTCCGAGGATTGCGTTTTCGACGAGACCGCAGGCTCGGTGCGGGCGCGGCGTATCACCCGGCTCGGCGCGATCACGCTTGCGGAGGCGCCAATCGCCCATACGGATAATGATGCGGCGATGGCGGCGCTGTGCAAGGGGATCCGCAAGCTCGGCATTGGATGCCTGCCGTTCACGCCGACCGGAGCGCAACTGCGCGACCGGATCGGATTTCTGCACAAAACGCTCGGCGAGCCCTGGCCGGACATGTCGGATGGCGCTCTGCTCGAAACCCTCGAAGCGTGGTTTGTACCCTTCCAGCCGGGCATAACCGCGTTGAAACAGATTGATCGCGATGGCCTCAACAAGGGGCTGATGTCGCTCTGCGGCTCAAGTGCGCAGCGGGAACTCGAAAGGCTTGCCCCGACGCACTATGAAGCGCCAACAGGTTCGCGGCTGCCGATCCGCTACGAGGAGAGCGGGCCGGTTGTCGCCATTCGGGTGCAGGAACTGTTTGGCGAATCAAGGCATCCCAACGTCGCGGACGGCCGCTTGCCGTTGACGCTGGAGTTGCTTTCACCGGCGCACCGGCCGATCCAGACCACGCGCGACCTGCCCGGTTTCTGGAAAGGCTCCTGGGCGGATGTGCGCAGCGACATGCGCGGGCGCTATCCGCGCCACCCCTGGCCCGAGAACCCGGCCGGGGCCGATCCCACACGCAGGGCCAAACCGCGCAGGTCCTGAAAACCGATTGCCGGTGATCCGGGCTATGCGTTAGATCATGCCATGAGTGCTTTTCCGACCTTTCTCGATGACCATTCCCTCCGACACCGGCTGCGTCTGCAAACCCTTACCCGGCTGAGATGGCTGGCGGTCGCAGGTCAGAGCCTCGCCGTTCTGGTGATCGCACACGGTTTCGGGTTCCAATTCCATGAAGCTCTCTGCTTTGCACTGATTGCCTGTTCGGCATGGCTGAACATCTTTCTCTCGGTCCGGTTTCCAGCCGCCCACCGTCTGCCTCCGCTGGCGGCGATGGCGGTGCTTTCCTTCGATGTTCTCCAGCTCTTCGGGCTGTTGTTCATGACCGGCGGACTGGCCAACCCGTTCTCGGTGCTTCTGTGCGTTCCGGTCATCATTTCCTCGGCATCGCAGCCGGTGCGCCACACTGTCGGACTCGGCATCCTCTCTGTCGCCGCGGTGACGCTGCTGGCGTTTTATTCGCTGCCGCTGCCATGGTATCCCGAAAGCAACTTCGAGGTGCCGTTTCTCCTCATAGCAGGAGCGTGGATCGCCATCGTGTCGACCAGCGTGTTTGCGGCGGTCTACGCCTATCAGGTTTCGGCCGAGGCCAGCCAGCTCGCGGACGCGCTGGTGGCGACGGAACTGGTGCTGCAGCGCGAACAGCACATTTCGGCGCTCGACGGGCTGGCGGCGGCGGCGGCGCACGAGCTTGGAACCCCACTGGCGACGATTTCGGTGGTGGCGCGCGAGATGGAGAAGGCGCTGGCGAGCGATCCCCGCTTCGCCGACGACCTGATGCTGCTCAGAAGCCAGAGCGAGCGATGCCGCGACATTCTGAGGCGTCTGACAACGCTTTCCACCGAAAGCGAGGTCCACATGGCGCGACTGCCTTTGGGCTCGCTCATCGAGGAGACAATCGCGCCACACCGCGAGTTCGGAATCGCGATCGAGGTGGTCGGCCGGCGAAGCCAGCACAAGGAACCTGTCGGGCGTCGGAATCCCGGGATCATGTTCGGACTCGGCAATCTGATCGAGAACGCCGTCGATTTCGCCCGTCGAAAGGTCACGGTCACAGTGTCGCATGACGCAAACAGGGTCACCATCGCGATCGAGGATGACGGACCGGGTTTCGCGCCCGACGTTCTGGCCCAGATCGGCGTGCCGTTCATGAACCGTCGAAACCGGATGGACCGTGAAAAGGCAGGGGGTCTGGGGCTTGGACTGTTCATTGCAAAGACGCTGCTTGAGCGTTCCGGCGCGAGCCTCCATTTCGCCAACCGGCCCGCTCCCGCCACAGGCGCCAGCGTGGAAGTCAGCTGGCCGAGAGATAAAATGGACCTTTTCGGCACCGTCGAAGGCCAGAACACACAGGTTGGAACTGGATATATCTCGCAAACGCATTAAATCGGATAGGCGACGACTGTAACGCCCCTGAGGTGAAAATGACCATTGACCCCGCAAATGACATAGAGATGCAGGCCATCGGGCCGGATGCATCACTGTTGCTTGTTGATGACGACGGACCGTTCCTGCGGCGCCTGGCGCGCGCCATGGAAGTCCGTGGATTTACCGTGGAGATTGCCGAAAGCGTCGCCGAAGGCCTTGCGAAGACGCGTCAGCACACCCCCAAATACGCCGTCATTGACATGCGGCTGCAGGACGGAAACGGGCTTGACGTAATCGAGGCGATCCGGGAACGGCGCGATGACACGCGGATCATCGTGCTGACGGGCTACGGCAACATCGCCACCGCGGTTACCGCGGTCAAGCTCGGCGCGATCGATTACCTGGCCAAGCCGGCCGATGCGGACGAGGTTTTCGCGGCCCTGACGCGCAAACCGGGCGAACGAGCCGAGCTGCCTGAGAATCCGATGTCGGCCGATCGGGTGCGGTGGGAGCACATCCAGCGGGTTTACGAAATGTGCGAACGCAACGTTTCTGAAACGGCCCGTCGGCTCAACATGCACCGGCGCACACTGCAACGCATCCTGGCCAAGCGGGCGCCGCGCTGACGGCCGCGCCACTCGGGTTCCTCCGACCATCGTCTGCGCGTGTGACCGTTCCGGAAAATCCCTGCTCTCGGGCTTTTCAGAGATCGCTATCGCGATCCCCTGACTCAATCCGGAAAAAATTTGCGCTGATTTCCGCCTGCAGCAGCCGGTCGGCCGCCGCGCGCGCAAAGCGCAACAGCACCGCCTTCCGCGTCGCGGCTGCGAGCCGGTGTTCCGGCGCGTCACGAACCAGCGCTGCGGACCAACCGTCGGAAACGATCAAACCGCAATCCTCAGGAAACAAGCCAATCGGTACACCGGGATGCGTGGCGAAGAACAGCCGGTCGCTGTGCTTTCGGTATTCGGGCCACTTCCGGTCGGTGCGGAGATCCTCGACCGAGGTCTTGATTTCCACGATCCAGACGTCGCCCTTGTCATTGATCGCGACCAGATCGGCGCGGCGGCCCGATGCGAGGACCAGTTCGGGCATGAGGGACAGCCGCATCTCGGTGAACAGACGCTGGACGCCGCGGCGCACCATCATCGCGCGCTCGGATTGCCTTCCGTCAACCAGCGGGTTTTCATTGTGGGGCGAGATAATCGGCATTACCTGTAGCTGCCACAGGTTGCTCCGCGCCGCAACGCAGGGTGGCAGCCTTGTTGCACAAAAGCCAATGACGAAAACAAAGCGGCAGCAGACCGCATGGTTTTCCGGAATTCTTGTTGCATGGTTAAGACTTGTTTAAAATAACCCATGGCAGGTTGCGCGCGACTCAATCCGGCGCGACCGCCCTGCTTCACAAGAGATATCCATGACACCTCGTTTTCTCCTCACTGTTTTCGGCATGATTGCCGCACTCGCGCTTGCCGGCTGCTCAAGCTCGCAGGACGGCGGTTCGGGTTCGACCACCCAGATCTTCACGGCGGAGTATGGCAGCGTGAAGGATGCCGGATACTCGATCCCGGCCGTGCCGATCAGCCGTGTCGACAAACGCTATCATCGCCAGATCGTCAATTACAGCACCCGGGAGAAACCGGGTACGATTATCGTCGACACACCCAAGCGTTATCTCTATTTCGTGCTGCCCGGCCGGAAAGCCGTTCGCTATGGCATCGGGGTCGGCAAGGCCGGATTTGCATGGGAAGGTGAAGCCTATGTCGCCTGGAAGCAGCAGTGGCCAAAGTGGACGCCGCCCAAGGAAATGATCCAGCGCAGGCCCGAACTGGCGCGCTATGGCGAGGACGGCATGAAACCCGGCCTCAACAATCCGCTCGGCGCCCGCGCTCTCTATCTCTTCAACCAAGACGGCGAAGACACGCTCTTTCGCCTGCACGGCACGCCGGAATGGAACTCGATCGGGACAGCCGCCTCATCGGGCTGCATCCGGCTGATGAACCAGGACATCATCGACCTCTACGATCGCGTGCGTCCGGGCCGCAACGCCAAGGTCGTGGTCAAGCAGTAGACCCGAGAACACACCTACAAGAATCAGGAAAGCCCGCCGCTGACAATCGTCTCCGGCGGGCTTTCTTGTTCCCAAACGGCCTTGGAAGACTTGCGGGTCTCAGGCGTTCTTCGCCTTGAACTCCAGACGGCGGCGATGCAGCACCGGCTCGGTGTATCCGTTGGACTGCTCGCGGCCGGAAAGAACGAGTTCCAGTGCGGCCTGGAATGCCACTGACCCATCGTAGTCCCTTGCCATCGGACGGTAGGCCGGATCGCCTTCATTCTGACCGTCCACCACCTTTGCCATCCGCTTCATGGTTTCGACGATCTGCTCGCGGCTGACGACGCCGTGGTGCAGCCAGTTGGCCATGTGCTGGGCGGAAATACGCAGCGTGGCGCGGTCCTCCATCAATCCGACGTCATTGATGTCGGGGACCTTGGAGCAGCCCACGCCCTGGTCGATCCAGCGAACCACATAGCCGAGAATGCCCTGGGCGTTGTTGTCGATCTCGCGCTGGATCTCTTCGGGTGTCCAGTTGGGATTGGAGGCAACGGGGACCGAGAGAATGTCATCGAGGCTCGCGCGCGGGCGGCTGCGAAGCTTGGCCTGGATGTCGGCGACATTGACCTTGTGATAATGCGTGGCATGCAGGGTGGCGGCGGTCGGTGATGGAACCCATGCCGTGTTGGCGCCGGATTTCGGATGACCGATCTTCTGCTCGAGCATCGCTTCCATCATGTCCGGCATCGCCCACATGCCCTTGCCGATCTGGGCATGGCCGGCAAGGCCGCATTCAAGCCCGATATCGACATTCCAGTTCTCATAGGCGGCAATCCAGGCAGACTGTTTCATATCGCCCTTGCGAATCATCGGGCCGGCTTCCATCGAGGTGTGGATCTCGTCGCCGGTGCGATCGAGGAAGCCGGTGTTGATGAACACCACGCGGCTCGACGCAGCCCTGATGCACTCCTTGAGATTGATCGTGGTGCGGCGCTCCTCGTCCATGATGCCCATCTTGATGGTGTTGGGCTTCATTCCGAGCGTCTTCTCTACCCGGTCGAAAATCTCGACCGCGAACGCAACTTCCTCGGGGCCGTGCATCTTCGGCTTGACCACATACAGCGAACCCTCGACCGAATTCATGCGGCGGCCCTTCGGTCCGATGTCATGCAGTGCGATCAGGCCCGTCATGAAGGCATCCATAATGCCCTCGGGAACCTCGTTGCCGTCCGCATCGAGAATTGCCGGGTTGGTCATCAGGTGACCGACATTGCGCACAAGCATCAACGAGCGGCCTTTCAGCGAGGTCGGCTTGCCCTCAGGCGTGGCGAGCTCGGCATCGCCCCTGAGCTTCCGGGTAAAGGTCTTGCCGTTCTTTGTCACTTCCTCGGTGAGGTCGCCCTTCATCAGGCCGAGCCAGTTGCGGTAGACGAGAACCTTGTCCTCGGCATCGACAGCGGCGATGGAATCCTCACAGTCCATGATGGCGGTGACCGCCGATTCCAGCGCGATATCGCCGATTCCCGCCGGATCGGTCTTGCCGATCATGCTGTCGGGGTCGACGAAGACCAGCGTGTGCAGGCCGTTGGTGGTGAAATACAGCCGGTAGGCCTTGTCGTTCTCGCGCTTGAAGCCGGCATACTGCTTCGGATCGGCCAGCGTGGTCTCGCCAGAGGCGGTCTCGATCTTCAGTTCGCCGTTCTCGAAATCGAAACCGCTGGCATCTGCCCATTTGCCGCTTGCAAGCGGGATGCTGTCATCGAGAAAGGACTTGGACCAGGCGATGACTCGTGCCCCGCGCTCATCGTCATACCCCCCACCCGCGGGCGCGTCGCCCAGCGCATCGGTGCCATAGAGCGCATCGTAGAGCGAGCCCCAGCGGGCATTGGCCGCATTGAGCGCAAAGCGGGCGTTCATTACCGGAACCACGAGCTGGGGCCCTGCAATCAGCGCGATCTCGGGATCAACGTTCTGTGTCGACACCTGCACCGGGCCGCCCTCGGGCAGGAGGTAGCCGATGGACCGGAGGAAGTCCTTGTAGACATCGAGATCCACCGGGGCGCCGTTCTCGCGGTGCCATGCGTCGATCTTGTCCTGCATCTCGTCACGCCTTGCCAAAAGGGCCGCGTTCTTCGGTGCGAGTTCGCTGACCGCACGGCCAAGCCCGCGGAAGAAATCAGCGGCTTCGACGCCGGTTCCCGGCAAGGCTTCGCTGACAACGAATTCATGCAGATCAGCGCTGATCTTCAGGCCATCGGTCTCAATTCTTTCCACGTTCGGTCTCCCCTGTTGCGGGTCTCGGTCGATATGCTGCGGATTGACCACACCATTCCGGCTACCACCATCTGATTGTTGTTTTGACGGGACCCTCACCCGCACGGTATTGCCCTGTCAATTCATCTAAGGTGCAAATGATTTTATCCTTTTTGGAATAAATCAATTGCCGGCAATGCGCGGTCTGCCCGATGCAATCGCCGTAAATCGTGCCTCGACAAGGGTTTCATGCCCCTCGATGACGGGCATGGACACCTGCTCGAAGCTTTCGACAACAGGGTTTTCGGCGCCGCTTCCAAGGGCAGAAGCCCGGGCCGTCTCGGCCGCGATCTCGCGCGCCAGCGAGAAAGCCTCCTCGCGGTTGGCGACGATCCGCACCTCCCCAACGCCATTGACGGAGAACCGGCCCTCGTCGGGCTCGGTTACGAAAGCGACAGCGGTCTTGCGGACCTGGCCAACGACCGCGCCCACGGCATTGGCAACGCCGGCATGGACCGGAACGAAGCTTTCCACGTCCAACATCTCGGCCACGGCAGGATAATGGACCGGCGCGGAAGCGCCCAGCGCGACAAGCGGCCGGTCAAGCGAAAGCGCGAAGCGCACAAATCCCGGGGTCCGTTCAAGCGCCCGGTCGATGGCAACCGAACGGTCCGGGTCGACACCGTTGATTTCCTGATCCGCCAGCAATGCCGTCAGAATGGCTTCGGCGCTCTGCCGCGTTAACCGCCGTGAAATCATCTCAGCGAGATCGACCGGCGACTGGGCGATCTGGTTGCCCGAGCCGGTCTTGCGCCGGGTGAACAGTTCGGCGCCAAGCCTGGCGGCCTCAACGTTCCATTGCGCCTGCCGGCCCAGCACATGCATCGCGTCGGATGGCGTAAAGCCCGCGATCAGCACCAGACCCCGCGCCACGAGCCGGTCGAGCGTGGCGCGCTGGGAGGTCCCCGTCAGGACGGCGTCGAGCGGGCGGGGATCTGCGCCGACGCGGGCGTAGAGCGCGTTTTCCTGTGCTGCGAGACCGGCAGCCAAAGAATCGGGAAGACCGGTTCTGAGCGCAAACCGGCCATCCAGGCGGCCGGCATAGGGCGCCCGCAACTGTCTCTCAAGCGCCTGCATGACTCCATCCGGACAAAGATGTCCCGCAAGGCTCAGCGGCATGAGGCGCCGCGGGCCCAGCTTCAGCCGCGCGTCGAGGCCCGTCTCTTCCAGACTGACCTCCGAATCCCCGCCCAGGCCGAAGGTATGCATCGCGACGGCTTCGACCATGGTCCGATAGCGGCCGACGGTTGCGCCTTGCGTATCGAGCCGCGGCCTGCCGCCTTCAAGCACCGCCACATCGGTCGTGGTGCCGCCGATGTCGGAGACGACGGCATCGGAAAGGCCGGTCAGGTGGCGTGCGCCGACAAGGCTTGCAGCCGGTCCGGACAGAATGGTCTCGATGGGCCGGAGCAGAGCCTCCGAAGCCGAAATCAGCGCGCCGTCGCCACGAACCACCATGAGCGGGGCGCCGATACCGGCCTGTTTGAGGTATCCGACGGTGGCGTCGATCAGCCGGGCCACCATCGAGATCAGACGGGCATTGAGCAAGGTGGTGAGAGCGCGGCGCGGGCCGCCAAGGCGCGAGGACAGGTCATGGCTGCAGGTGACGGGCAGCGAGGTGCGGGAACGGATCAGATCCCGCGCTGCAAGTTCATGGGCCGGATTGCGCACCGCAAAGTATCCTGCAACCGCCACGGCCGAGACTTCGCCCGGCAGAACGGCGAGCCTTTCTTCCAGCATACCGAGATCGAGCGGCGTTTCGCGCCCGTGGACGTCGTGCCCGCCCGGAAGGAAAAGCACCGGATCATTGCCAAGGGCCTCCCCGAGACCGTCACGATCTAGGTCATCTTCGGAAAAGCCGATCATCACCAGCGCGGCGCGGCCACCCTGCCCCTCGACCAGCGCATTTGTGGCGAGCGTGGTCGATAGCGAAACAAGGGATATCCGCGCCGACGCCGCACCTGACCGGGCAAGCACCGTCTCAACCGCCTCGGAGACGCCGACCGCAAGATCATGACGTGTGGTCAGCGCCTTCGCGGAGGCGAGAATCCCTTCGCTTTCGCTGTAGAGCACTGCATCGGTGTAGGTGCCGCCCGTGTCGATGCCGAGAAAAAGAGGCGATGCCATAGAAGAGACCTGCTCCCTCGCAATCCGGCCCCCGCCGGTTCCATCGCCGTCATACTCGGGTTTTTTACGCCACGCCATCGGCTTGTGCGCCGAAGCGTACGATATTCGGCGCCCACGATTCGGTGCCCGCGTCTGCTGCCGGATTGTCGACTTCATCGCAACGCCGGACGGGAAACCGGCGCCCGCCTTCCCCTGCGTTGCCTTGTCTCCGGACCTTATCTCCGGCTGACGCGCATAGGCAATCCACCTTCGGGCTGCGTGGTCAGCTTCTGGACAGGCCAGGGCTTTGTCTCGGCAACGCAGTCAAAGCGGAATTCCGACAACAGCGCGCCAAGGGCGATGACCGCCTCCTGCAAGGCGAAAGTGGCGCCAATGCAGATCCGGGGACCGACACCGAATGGCAGGTACTGGTAGCGATCGATTTTTCCACGGTTCTCCGGCAGGAAGCGAGATGGCATAAAGGCCTCCGGCCTGTCCCAGAAAAGCGTATGGCGGTGAAGGGTCCAGGGCATCACCAGCACCGTGGTGCCCGGTTCGATGGTGACCGTTTCGCCGGTTTCATCCTGCCAGGAATCCTCCTGGATTGCCGCCCGGTTGATGGACGGCGCGGGCGGATAAAGCCGCATAGCCTCCTCGAAAGCCGCGCGCGTCCACGGCATCATTTCGAGCCAGTCGACCGGATCGGGTTCCCGGGCGACGACCTCATCGATCTCGGCCTCCACCTTTTCCCTGTCCTCCGGCGAATTGGCAAGGCAGTACAGGGTCCATCCAAGGGCGCGGGCCGTGGTCTCGTGGCCCGCACCGATGAAGGTGATGATGTTGTCCTCGATCTCGTCGAGCGTAAGTCCGCCGGGTTCATGCAAGCGGAACAGCAGAGTCAGAAAATCCTCAGGCACGTTGCCCGGATCGTCGCGCATCAGGGTCTGGCGATTTTCCATGGTCTGCTTGACGATGTTGCGGAACTTGGCAAGTACGCCCTGCCCCAGCATCCTGCGCACGCGCGGGATCCAGCGCGGCGCCTTGAGCAGGTCCATCGGATCGACCCTTCCCATGGTGGAGAGCAGGCGGTCGATATCGCCGGAGAACTCCTCCTCGCTGCCGGCGACATGGCCCGAGAACAAGGTTGCCGAAAGAATGTCGAAAGTCAGTTCCGTCATGTCGACGGCAACGTCGCAGACCTCATCGTTATCCGCGGCCTTCGCGTATCGGGCCTTGAAGGCCAGCGACTGCGCCAGCATCTGTTCGGCGAAGCCCCTTGCGTGCCGGGGGGTAAACACCGGCGCCATGGCCTTGCGCGAGCGCTTCCAGATGTCGCCTTCCGCTGTCAGCAGACCGTCACGCAGGATCGGCCTCAGGATGAGCTGGCGAATCCGCGCCATCCGGTAGTTCTGCGCATTGTCGACGAGCACATGGCGGATAAGCCCGGGATGATTTGCAATCAGCGTGCGCTCGTTGAAGAACCGGGTCTTCATCCATTTGAGCTGAAACGACGGTTCTCCCCAAAGCTCCAGGGGATTGCGCATGACCGTGCGGATGATTTCAAGGCGCGAAGGCGGCCTGTTGCGCGGAACCGGCGCCGGCGGCACAAACGGACTGGGCGAGTCGAGCATGGATTCTCCTTGGGCGCCGGCCCTTTGTAAAAGAGCAGGTTCATCCCCATATATGCACTCTGAAACCCACAATTCCATGGCCGTGGCGATTTGGTTTTCCCCATGCAGACGCCTATAGTGCGGCATTGAACATGCGGTGATTCGTCACCGCACTCCCCTTTATGCCTCCCGGCCGCGCCGCCCAGGACCGAAAGACCCCGCATGATGACAGATACGCCTGAGACAAACCCGACCGTCGAGGCCGAGTATGGCGCCGAATCGATCAAGGTTCTCAAGGGCCTGGACGCCGTACGCAAGCGGCCCGGCATGTATATCGGCGACACCGATGACGGTTCCGGCCTGCATCACATGGTTTATGAGGTGGTCGACAACGCCATCGATGAAGCGCTCGGCGGTTATGCCGATCTGGTCACCGTCACACTCAATCCCGACGGGTCGGTCACAGTCACCGACAATGGCCGCGGCATTCCGACAGACATTCACACCGGCGAGGGCATCTCCGCAGCCGAAGTGATCATGACCCAGCTGCATGCCGGCGGCAAGTTCGACCAGAACTCCTACAAGGTCTCTGGCGGCCTGCACGGGGTCGGCGTGTCTGTGGTGAACGCGCTCTCGGTGTGGCTCAAGCTGAAGATCAAGCGCAAGGGCAAGCTGCATGAGATCTCGTTCACCCATGGCGTGGCGGACAAGCCGCTGGAAGTGATCGGGGATGCGGGCGACGAGTCCGGCACCGAACTCACCTTCATGCCGAGCAGCGAAACCTTCACGATGATCGATTTCGATTTCGGGACACTGGAGCATCGCCTCAGGGAGTTGGCGTTCCTCAATTCGGGCGTCCGGATTTTGCTGACAGACGCGCGCCATTCCGACGTCAAGCAACTCGAGCTTTTCTACGAGGGCGGACTTGAGGCTTTCGTGCGGTATCTCGACCGGTCGAAGAAGGCCCTGGTCAACGATCCCGTGACCCTGCTTGGCGAGAAGGATGGAATCACCGTCGAACTGGCGATGTGGTGGAACGACAGCTACCACGAGAATGTGCTTTGCTTCACCAACAACATCCCGCAGCGCGATGGCGGTACACACATGGCCGGTTTCCGCGCCGCACTGACCCGGCAGGTTGTGGCCTATGCCGACACCTCCGGCATGACCAAGAAGGAAAAGGTGTCGCTCACCGGCGATGATTGCCGGGAAGGCCTCACCGCGGTTCTGTCGGTCAAGGTGCCCGATCCGAAGTTTTCCTCGCAAACCAAGGACAAACTGGTCTCCTCGGAAGTCCGCCCGGTGGTCGAGAACCTGGTCAATTCGACGCTCAGCACCTGGCTTGAGGAACACCCCGCCGAGGCCAAGATCCTTGTCGGCAAGGTGATCGAGGCCGCCGCCGCGCGCGAAGCGGCGCGCAAGGCGCGGGAACTGACCCGCCGCAAGGGTGCGCTCGACATCGCCTCTCTTCCCGGCAAGCTGGCCGATTGCTCGGAACGCGATCCGGCGAAATCCGAACTGTTCCTGGTGGAGGGCGATTCCGCCGGCGGGTCGGCCAAACAGGGGCGTTCACGCGAGAACCAGGCGATCCTGCCGTTGCGCGGCAAAATCCTCAATGTCGAACGCGCTCGTTTCGACAAGATGCTTTCGAGCCAGGAAATCGGCACGCTGATCACGGCGCTCGGAACGGGCATCGGCAAGGACGAGTTCAATCCCGACAAGCTGCGCTACCACAAGATCATCATCATGACCGATGCCGATGTGGACGGCGCGCACATTCGGACCCTGCTTCTGACATTCTTCTTCAGGCAGATGCCGATGCTGATCGAACGCGGGCACCTCTACATCGCGCAGCCGCCGCTCTACAAGGTGTCGCGCGGCAAATCGAGCCAGTACCTCAAGGACGAGAAGGCCATGGAGGACTACCTGGTCGGCAGCGGCCTGGAGGAAGCCTCGCTGGAGCTTTCGACCGGCGAGGTGCGCACAGGGACAGACCTGAGAAACACCATCGCGGACGCATTGCGGATGCGCATGCTGCTGGAGGGTCTGCACTCACGCTACAACCACACCGTGGTCGAGCAGGCGGCGATTGCCGGCGCACTCAATGCCGACCGGCTGAGCGATCCCGCCACATCAGAAGCCATGGCTGCGGAAGTGGCGCGACGGCTCGACATGGTGTCCGACGACACCGAGCGCGGATGGGTCGGCACGGTGACCGAGAACGGCGGGTTCCGCTTCGAACGGATGGTGCGCGGGGTCAGGGAATCGGTTCATCTCGACGCCGCGCTGATCGGCAGCCAGGACGCGCGCCTGATCGATCAGATGAACACCAAGCTGCGCGAGATCTATGCCGAGCCACCCGTCTTGAGGCGAAAGGAAGGCGGTCTGACCATCGCCGGACCGCGCGAGCTGCTCGAGGCGGTGTTCTCGGTTGGCCGCAAGGGCCTGGCCCTGCAGCGCTACAAGGGTCTTGGCGAGATGAACGCGGAGCAGTTGTGGGAAACCACGCTGGACCCGAACGCGCGCTCGCTGCTTCAGGTCAAGGTCAGCGATGCGGTGGATGCCGACAGCCTGTTCTCGCGCCTTATGGGCGACGAGGTGGAGCCGCGTCGCGAATTCATCCAGGACAATGCGCTGTCGGTGGCCAATCTCGATATCTGAGAGTCGGTCAGGGCTCTCGTGAGGGAACCAGTTCCCGTTGGAAACAAAAAACCGCCGGCGCTGACCGGCGGTTTTCTTGTCTGCAGGAGATCGCGGGCGAGCTTCAGCCACGACCCTTCCAGGGCACGAGCCATTTTTCCGCCATCCGCATCAGGATGTCGATTCCGTAGCCGATGATCCCGATCAGAATGATGCCCAGAATGACGATGTCGGTGAGCTGGAACTTCGAAGCGTTGACGATCATCATTCCCGCGCCGCGATCGGCCGCAACCAGTTCGGCCGCGACGACGGTTCCCCAGCACACGCCCATGGCCACGCGGGCGCCGGTGAAGATTTCCGGAAGCGAGTTGGGCACGATCACATGCCTGAGAATCTGCCATTTCGAAGCGCCCAGCGAATAGGCCGCATGCACCTTGGAGATGCGCACGCCGGAAACGCCGGCACGAGCGGCAATTGTCATGATCCACAAAGCCGCCAGGAAGAGCAGGATCACCTTGCCTTCCTCGCCGATGCCGAACCAGATGATGATCAGCGGGATGAGCGCAAGGGGCGGAACCGGCCGCATGAACTCGACGATCGGATCGAACCAGCCGCGGAACCAGTTGGACAGGCCCATGGCATATCCAAGCGGGATGCCGATGATCGAACCGAGCAGGAAGCCCGCGATCACGCGACCGAGCGAATAGCCGAGGTGTTCCCAGAGCGAAAAGTTCTTGTAGCCTTCGGTGGCAATCTCGCCGAGCCGGTAGACCACGGCCTCGGGAGCGGGCAGCCAGATCGGCTCCATCTGCCAGCCGGTTTCCGGACGGATGGAAAGGCTGCCCTTGGAGGTCATGGTCACCTCGCCGTCGGCGAAGGGAACCGTTTCGCCCGGCGCGATCGGCTGACCGTTGATGGCGACAACGGCATAACCATCCTCATTACCGCCGATATCGTTTTCATTGGGACGGCTCAAGCTGGTGCGCCAGGCCCCTATCTTGATGGCATCGTCGACCGCAAAGCCATCTGCGGTCTCGCCGACTTCAGGCAGGGCAACTTCCTCGCCCACCCGGTAGACACGGATTGCAACGGTCGCATCGTCGGTATCTCCGGCTGCGTTTCGGGCCGTGTATTCGAAACTCGAATCTCCCACAAACGGACCGGGGACATGCAACGGCGTGATCACAGACCCGGTGAAAGCGCCCCAGATCGCGAACAGGACCACCACGGAGACGATGGAAGCAAAGCGATTGGGCGAAACGGCACTCTCATCACCAAAGGTCACTGTCTTCAGGCTCGAGAAATCGTGCAGGTGCTCGCGCGACCGGTCCCAGGCGCGGTAGCCGATATAGGCTAACGCAAAAAGAGCAAGGTAAAGGAGCAGGACAATCATGCCGGTTCCTCCTGCCGGCCCATGATCTCCTCTTCCATGTCCCAGATCATGCCGAGGATTTCCTCGCGACGTTCGCCGAATTCGCGTTCCTTCTTGACTGTTCTGAGGTCCTGCCCGACGCCCATTTCAGCAAACGGAAGCCGATATTCCTTGTGTATCCGACCCGGCCGGGGCGCCATTACCAGGAGCCGCTCGCCCAGAAGCAACGCTTCCTCCACGGAATGGGTGATCAGGATGATGGTCTTGCCGGTTTCCTTCCAGAGCTTGAGCACAAGTCCCTGCATCTTCTCACGGGTGAGCGCATCGAGCGCGCCCAGCGGCTCGTCCATCAGGATCACATCCGGATCGTTGGCGAGGCACCGGGCGAGCGCCACGCGCTGCTGCATGCCGCCGGACAATTCATAGATCATCTTGTCACCGAAGTCCTGCAGGCCGACGATGCGCAGAAGCCGGTCGACGATCGGTCTGGTCTCGGAGGCCGGCTTACCGGCCATGTCGGGACCGAAAGCAATATTGCGACGCACGCTCATCCATTCGAAAAGCGCTCCCTGCTGGAACACCATGCCGCGCTCCGGGCCAGGGCCGGTAACAGTCCTGCCGTTGAGCGAGACCTTGCCGCCGGTGGGGGCAAGAAAACCTGCCACGATGTTCAAGAGGGTTGTCTTGCCGCAGCCGGAAGGCCCGAGAACCGAAAGCAGTTCGCCCTTGGCAAGATCGAGGGATACGTCCTTGAGCGCCTGAACCGATCCACCATTGGGCAGATCGAAGCGCATGGACAGTTGGTCGATTACCAGATCGCCCATCTTTGCTCCAATCACGGGGAATAGGAATGCCGGGCAGACGGCCCGGCGCCAAGCCGGACCGTCTCTTGGTCTTTTTAGCCGAAGCGGCTTACATCTGCGCTGCGGCTTCGAGCGCGCCGGTGTTGACCGCACCTTCGTAGCTGTCGCGGGACGACGGGATATTGCCCTGTTCCTTGAAGAAGTCACCCACACCCTTGAGGAACTCGGGCGTTGCCTTGCCGAGCCACTTTTCGGAGAGTTGTGCTTCTACGGTGGGGAACTGGAAGCCGTCCAGCGTCGCTGCGGCATCCTCTTCGGACATGCCGGCGTCGTTGGCGATGACGGGAAGCATCTCTTCCTTGTCGGTCAGCCACTTGGCATTCATGTCGGCGGTGACCTTGAGGAACTTGGCGAGGATGTCGCCGTTCTCGGCAGCGAACGAGGCGGGAACCGAGGTGACGTCATAGACGGAGATCCCGATCTCGTCCTTCTCGGCGCCAGTCAACAGCACGTTGCCATGCTCCATCATGCGCCGCAGCGAGCCGCCCCAGCCGCACACCATGTCGAGGCTGCCCTGGGCGAAAGCGGCGGCGCCATCCGGCGGCGCCATGTCGACGATTTCCATGGTGGAAACATCGACCTCGAAATACTCCATCTGCTTGAGGAATCCGTAATGGGCCGCAGTGCCTATCGGCACGCCGACCTTCTTGCCCTCGAGTTCCTTGGCGCTGTCCTTGTCGATCTCGAGCTCGGCCTTGACGACGCAGTTGTCGTTGTCGTTGTAGACGACGGCGATGTCCGCGACCTGAAGGTCCTGACCGGCGGATGTGGCGACGACGAAGGGCGGCACGCCCTGGCTGACCGAAATATGCACGTCGCCGGAAGCCATCGCCGCCGACATCGCGGTTCCCGCGTCGAAGGACTTCCAGTTGACTTTCATGCCGAGGGCTTCGTCATAAAGCCCCTTGGCTTTGGCGTACTGGAACGGCATCGGCCACTCCAGGAAGTAGGCGACGGTGATCTCCTCGGCCTTGGCGGCCGATGCCGCCGCAACCATCGCGATACCGGCCAGCAATGAGGACATTCTCGTTGCGAGTTTCATGTGACACTCCCTTTCAAATGCCAGGATAGCCCGGCATGCGCTGCACAAATTGCCGTAAGCGCTTGCGCGCCCGGCCCTGTTCCCGTTTTTTCTTTGACGTTGTTGAACTTTGGTTATGGCGTCAAGGCTTCAAAGTCGAACAATCAATGGGGCAAACCCATAGCGCCAATTCCGGAGAGTCCACTGTACCAGTTCGCACATGCGGCAAGACTCAACGCTGCGCTGCAACCGTTCGAACCACAATAGCCGCTGGCTCTACCGGTTGGAAATCACTGGCCCTATCCGATTGACCGGAACCGAAGTGATTGTCTGGTTGGGCGTATGTTCCGCCACCCTCGCAAGGAAAGAGGTCATCCATGAATTTTCCGATGCAGTCCCAGATCCAGCCGAACGACATCCAGGCCATTATCGATGCCGACCGGAGCCACGTGTGGCATCACCTCATCCAGCACAAGCCGTTCGAGACCATCGATCCACGCATTATGGTCGAGGGTCGCGGCATGCGTGTCTGGGACGCAACCGGCAAGGAGCATCTCGATGCAGTCTCCGGCGGCGTGTGGACGGTCAATGTCGGATACGGGCGCGAAAGCATCGCCAATGCAGTCCGCGACCAGCTTGTGAAAATGAACTACTTCGCCAACAGCGCAGGCTCCATTCCCGGCGCTTTGTTCGCACAGAAACTGATTGAGAAGATGCCCGGAATGAGCCGGGTCTACTATTCCAATTCCGGCTCAGAAGCCAACGAGAAGGCGTTCAAGATGATCCGCCAGATCTCGCATCGGCATCATGGCGGCCGCAAGTACAAGATCCTGTATCGCGACCGGGACTATCACGGCACGACGCTGGCGGCGCTTTCGGCCGGTGGCCAGCCACAGCGCGCCGAACAGTACGGACCGATGGCCCCGGGTTTCGTGATGGTTCCCCATTGCCTTGAGTACCGCAACCAGTATCCGGATGCGGAGAGCTACGGCGAGGCCGCCGCAAACGCGATCGAGGAGGTAATCCTTCGCGAAGGCCCCGACACGGTGGGCGGGCTTTGCCTTGAACCGATCACCGCCGGCGGCGGCGTCATAACCCCGCCCGAAGGCTACTGGCCACGGGTCCAGGAGATCTGCCGCAGGTACGATATACTGCTGCATATCGACGAAGTGGTTTGTGGTGTCGGCCGTACCGGCGAATGGTTCGGCTATCAGCATTACGGGATCAAGCCGGATTTCGTGACCATGGCCAAGGGCGTGGCCTCGGGCTACGCCGCCATTTCCTGCACGGTGACGACCGAAGCGGTCTTCGAGCAGTTCAAGGACGATCCGGCTGATCCGATGTCCTATTTCCGGGACATCTCGACCTTCGGCGGCTGTGCCGCCGGACCGGCGGCAGCGCTTGAAAACATGCGGATCGTCGAAGACGAAAACCTGATCGGGAACACCCAGGCCATGGGCGCGCGGATGATCGACAACCTGCACGCGCTGCAGGAGCGCCATGCAGTTATCGGCGACGTGCGCGGCAAGGGGCTTTTCGTCGGCGCGGAGCTGGTATCGGACCGCAAGAGCCGCGAACCGGCCGAGGAAAAGAAGGTTCAGGCGGTGGTGGCCGATTGCATGGCGCAGGGCGTGATCATCGGGGCGACCAACCGGTCGCTTCCCGGCTTCAACAACACGCTGTGCTTCAGCCCGGCGCTGATCGCCACTGCCGACGATATCGACAGGATCACCGACAGCGTCGACCAGGCGCTTAAGCGGGTGTTCGGCTGACCCGCAGGACAGCGGCGCATATCTCCCAGACCGTCACCGTCGACCGCAAGGCCGCCGGCGTGGTGCGCCCGGCTCTTCCTAAGCGGCAAGCTCAAGGATATGCTGGCCAAAACCGGCTGGATGTCTTTATGTCGATCCCGATAGACACGTTTTTTCTCGACCCGAAATTCGAAGGCACGCTGCAGCAGAAGATCCAGCGGATGATCAGCGAAGGCGTTCTGTCGGGGCGCTTCAATCCCGGAGCAAAGCTTCCCTCGAGCCGGAAGCTTGCCGCGCATCTCGGCATCAGCCGGATCACGGTGACGCTCGCCTACAGCGAACTCGTCTCTGACGACTACCTGATCGCAAAGGGCCGCTCGGGATATTATGTCTCGCCGACGGCGCCGCAGAGGACGCGGTTTGAATCGCTGACCGGGGTGGCATCGGATTCGGTGGATTGGGGCCGGGCCATCGCCCAGCGCTATTCCGGACAGGTGCTGGTGGAGAAACCGGTGGACTGGCGCAGCTACCCCTATCCGTTCATCTACGGGCAGGCGGACGAGAAGATCTTCGATCACAGCAACTGGCGGCAATGTGCGCTACAGGCTCTGGGCAAACGCGAATTCGAGGCCGTAACCGCCGACAGCTATGAACGCGACGATGCGGAGCTGATCAAATACATCGCGCTCAACACGCTGCCCCGACGCGGTATCCAGGCCAAGCCGGAACAGATCCTGATCACCATGGGGGGCCAGAACGCGCTCTGGCTGGCGGCGCAGGTGCTGCTCAATCAGCGCCGCACCGCTGTCATGGAGAATCCCGGTTATCCGGGACTGCGCGCAGCGCTCAATCTGGCGCGCTGCAATGTCGTCAACGTACCGGTGGATCATTCCGGCATGTGTCTCGATTCGCTGCCGCCCGAGACCGACGTCGTTTTCACCACACCAAGCCATCACTGTCCGACAAGCGTGACGATGCCGCTCGAACGGCGTCAGGAATTGCTCGAGATGGCGGGGCGGCATGATTTCCTGATCGTCGAGGACGATTACGAGTTCGAAATGTCGTTTCTCCATCCGCCGGCGCCGGCGCTCAAATCGCTCGATGAAGAGGGCCGGGTGATCTATGTCGGCTCGTTTTCGAAGTCTCTGTTTCCCGGCCTCAGGCTCGGCTACATCGTCGGGTCGGAAACCTTCATCCGCGAGGCGCGGGCGCTCAGAATGGTGGTCGTTCGCCATCCGCCGGGCCATCTTCAGCGCACGGTTGCGAATTTCCTGTCACTCGGCCATTTCGATGCGCTGGTCGCCCGCATGGGGCAAACCTACAGGCGGCGGCGCGAGGTGATGCAGCAAGCCATCGACCGGCGCGGCCTGCAGATCGCCGGCGCGGACGTATCGGGCGGTTCAAGCTTCTGGATGCAGACGCCCGAAAGCACCGACGCCCGCGCTTTGGCAAGCGCTGTTCGGGAGCGCGGCGCGCTGATCGAGCCCGGCCATTTCTTCTTCGCCAACCCGGAAGACGGAAACCGCCATTACCGGATCGCCTATTCCTCCATCGACAGCGCCAGAATCCCCGCCGGGATCGACATCATCGCCGACGCCATCGAAAGGCTCTGAGCCGGTCATCATTCGTCGGCTTCGGGCCGGGCGAGCGCCTGCATTGCTCGGAGGCTCCGGCCCGTTGGTCTCCGGATCAGGCAGCACCCTGTTGCGGACGCATGTCGTCACGGTTGATGCCGGCGACCACGACAGGCTTCTTCATCGCATCGCGGCGGAACGGCTCGCCCAGTTCCTGGTTGAGGATGACCTCGATGAAGGTTGTCTCGCCATCCTTCATCTGCCGCTCGACAGCCTTGCCGAGTTCCTCGGTAAGCGCCTGCTGGCTGGCGACAACCACCCCGGTGGCGCCGCAGGCCTCCGCAATCGCCGCATAGGAGGTATCGCGATCGAGCTCGGTGCCGACGAAATTGTTGTCGTACCAGAGCGTGGTGTTGCGCTTTTCGGCGCCCCATTGATAGTTGCGGAAGATCACCATGGTGATCGCCGGCCACTCGTCACGGCCGCAGGCGGTCATCTCGTTCATGGAAATGCCGAAGGCGCCATCCCCGGCGAAGCCGACCACCGGGACGTCGGGCTGACCGATCTTGGCGCCAAGAATCGACGGAAATCCGTAACCGCAGGGTCCGAAGAGGCCGGGAGCGAGATATTTCCGGCCTTGCTCGAAGGTCGGATAGGCGTTGCCGATGGCGCAATTGTTGCCGATGTCCGAGGAAATGATGGCGTCCTTCGGAAGCGCCGACTGAATGGCCCGCCATGCCTGGCGCGGCGACATGAGATCGGCGTCGCGTTCACGGGATTCAGCGTTCCAGACGGTTCCCGGATCGTCCTCTTCGTGGTCGAGCGAGGAGAGTTCCTGGGCCCAGCGCGACTTTGTCAGCGAAACAAGGTTCTTGCGCTCCTCGCGATCCGCGTCGCCGGCGGTGTCCGCCAGTTGCGCAAGGATCGCCCGGGCGACCTTTGTGGCATCGCCTTCGATGCCCACCGTCACCTTCTTGGTGAGACCGATGCGGTCGGCATTGATATCGACCTGAATGACCTCTGCATCCTTCGGCCAGTAATCTATTCCGTAGCCCGGAAGCGTGGAAAACGGATTGAGCCTGGTACCGAGCGCCAGCACCACATCCGCCTTGGCGATCAATTCCATCGCGGCCTTGGAACCGTTGTAGCCAAGGGGGCCCACCGCCAGGCGATGCGAGCCGGGGAAGCTGTCATTGTGCTGGTAGTTCGAGCAGACCGGGGCATCAAGCCGCTCGGCAAGCTTGACGAGTTCCGGGATCGCGCCCGAAAGCACCACGCCGGCGCCGGAGAGAATGACCGGAAAACGCGCCTTCGAGAGAAGGTCAGCGGCCTTCCCAATGGCTTCCTCGCCACCGCCGGGACGCTCGAAGCGAACCACTTGCGGGAGTTCGGCATCGATGACCTGTGTCCACATATCGCGCGGGATGTTCATCTGGGCAGGCGCCGAGCCGCGCCATGCCTTCATGATCACCCGGTTCAGCACCTCTGGAATGCGGGAGGGATCGCGGACCTCTTCCTGATAGCAGACGCAGTCCGCAAACAGCCGCATCTGCTCCATTTCCTGGAAACCGCCCTGGCCAATGGTCTTGTTGGCCGCCTGCGGGGTGATCAGCAGCATGGGGGTGTGGTTCCAGTAGGCCGTCTTGACCGGCGTGACAAAACCGGTGACCCCGGGACCGTTCTGCGCAATGGCCATCGCCATCTTGCCCGTCGAACGGATGAAACCGTCACACATCAGGCCGGCATTGGTCTCGTGCGCGCAGTCCCAGAAGGTGATCCCCGCCTTTGGAAAAAGATCCGAAACCGGCATCATGGCCGAACCGATAATGCCGAATGCATGTTCGATGCCATGCATCTGGAGCACTTTGACGAAGGCTTCCTCGGTGGTCATTCTGGGCATGAGACACTCCTCTTGATTGCGCGCTACAATCCACATCCGCAATGCAAGGCTCTAGGGCCAGTTTGGCCGCTCGGCAGTGCCAGTTTTCACGAGGCTATTGCGAGCAGCTGCTGTTGGGCGCAATGGCCGATGATCGCGGCGATATGACGGCAATCCTCAAGCGAAAATGTCAACGGCAGGCGCATGTCGAACAGGCTTGAAAGCATGTCGTCCGTGCCGGGCAGGTGCTGCGCCTCAACGTAGCGCCAGCTGTGATGGTTGGAGGTAAAGCCAACCGGCGCGTCGGCGCCGAACCACTTCAATTCAACCCCGAGTCTTCCGGCATCGGCGACGAACGCCCGCGCCCGATCCGGGGTGAGGCCCGGCAGCCGGAACTGGATCGAACTGCCGACAAAATGCTCCTTTTGCGGACGTTGGCGGAGAACGAGACCTCGAACTGCCGCCAGACCTTCCTCGACAACGCAATAACGCCGGTTCCAGCGCGCGATGCAGTCGTCAAGGCGGTCGAGCTGCGGCAGCAGGACAGCGGCGCGCAGATTGTCCATGCGACCGGACATGTTCGGCGTTTCGAGACGAATCCGGTCGAAAACCTCCCGCTCCGGCGCCGCGCCATGGCGCTCGTAGAACATGTAGGAGCCCGAAAGAATGATGGCGCGGGCCATGAATTCCGGATCGTTCGAGGTCAGCAATCCGCCCTCGCCCGAATTGAGGTGCTTGTAGGTCTGGGTGGAGAAGCAACCTGCAAGCCCGAAATTGCCGCTTTTGACGCCGTTCCAGGACGCTCCCATCGTGTGGGCGCAATCCTCTATCAGGATCAGGCCGTGTTTCCGGACGATTTCATCCATTCGCTCCATGTCGGTCAGGTGGCCGCGCATGTTGGACAGGAGCAGAAAACGCGCCTTGCCAGTCTGCGCCTTTCGCTCGAGATCCTCGAAGTCGATGACAAGATCGTCGGTGATTTCGACCAGCAGCGGCTTGCCGCCCGCCGAAACGATAGCGCCGGGGACAGGCGCAAGGGTGAAGCCATTGGTCAGGACGGTCTCGCCGGATTTCAGTCCCGCAGCCCGCAGCGCGATGGCCATCGCGTAGCCGCCGGAGGCACAGGCCAGGCAATAGCGGGCGCCCTGATAGACGGCGTAGGCCTCCTCCAGTCGGGCGACCTGGGACATTTCGTCCTGAGCAGTGTTGTAGCGGTGCAAACGTCCCGAACGGAGCACAGCGGCAGCCGCTTCAATGACCTCCTCGCCAAGTCCTTCCTGTTGGGTGAAGCTGCCGCGAAATGGTTGCAATGGATTCGCTCCGGAGTTCTGTTTCCGTGTTGACTTAATCAGGAACAGCAAACGGCGGTAAGCCCAGATTAGGGTGATGAATAGCGACAATTGATAACCGGGCGCGCCGGAGCGGCAGCCGCTCGGGCCGGATTTTCGATCAAACCCGCATGATTTGGGTTCCCGGATTGCCGCCGCCGGAGCGGCCTGACCCAGCGGCGCTATCGTAGATCTGAAAGACAAACGTGCGCGACCGGGCATCCATTGAGGCTGCAACACGTTGATTTTTTTGCGTTCCTTATTCATGCGATGCGACGAACCGGGTTTGTTCGGCGTTTTTGTTGCTATGCAGCAAAACCATGCTACGCTGCTCGCCTGTTTGCTCGGCGAGACCGGTCAGACTGGTACAAGGAAGCTGGGGGTATGATGGCAGCCAGTGAGCTTGCCGAATACAGGGGCGATTTTGATGTTCTACCAGATGTATGAGCTTAACCACGCGGCGATGGCGCCCATGCGGGCCTATGCGGATGCAATGCGGCTGACCTTCCGAAACCCGGTCAACCCGATCTCGCATACGCCCTACGGGCGCGCCGTGGCAGCGGGTTTCGAACTGTTCGAACGGACGACCCGGCGCTACGGCAAACCCGAGTTCGGCCTGGATACCACCAAACTGAACTCCGGTCCCGTTTCGGTGCATGAGAGAATCGTCTGGTCGCGGCCGTTCTGCAATCTCATCCATTTCGAGCGCTCTTTGCCATCCAGCCACCGCCCGGACCCCAAGATCCTGATCGTCGCGCCGATGTCGGGCCATTACGCCACGCTGCTGCGCGGAACCGTGGAAGCGCTGCTGCCCAAGGCAGAGGTCTATATCACCGACTGGACCGATGCGCGGATGGTGCCGGTCACCGAAGGCCGCTTCGATCTCGACGATTATATCGATTACGTGATCTCGATGCTGCATGCGCTCGGCCCGGACACCCATGTCATGGCCGTCTGCCAGCCTTCGGTCCCGGTGCTGGCCGCAGTTGCCGTGATGGAAGAGAACGGCGACCGCTATGCCCCTTCGACCATGACGCTGATGGGCGGGCCGATCGACACCCGCAAGAACCCCACCGGCGTCAACGAACTGGCCCAGAACAAGCCGCTGGAATGGTTTGAGGACAACGTCATCATGCAGGTGCCATGGCCGCTGCCCGGCTTTACCCGGCAGGTCTATCCCGGCTTCCTGCAGCTCTCCGGGTTCATGACCATGAACCTGGATCGCCACATGATCGCACAGAAGGATTTCTACCTGCATCTGGTCAAGAATGACGGCGATTCCGCCGAGCGTCACCGGGATTTCTACGACGAGTACCTGGCGGTGATGGACCTGACAGCGGAATTTTATCTGCAGACAGTCGATACCGTTTTCATCAAGCATTCATTGCCCAAAGGCGAGATGATGCATCGCGGCCAACGGGTCGACACCAGCAAGATCCGCAATGTCGCGCTGCTCACCATTGAGGGCGAAAACGACGACATTTCAGGCCTTGGCCAGACGGAAGCGGCGCAGACAATCTGCACCAACATTCCCGATGACATGCGTCACCATTACGTGCAGCCGAAGGTCGGGCACTACGGCGTGTTCAACGGTTCGCGATACCGCGCCGAAATCGCGCCGCGCATCCTCGATTTCATTCGCTCCCACGGCAAGGCAAACCGGGCGGGGAAGAGCCGCCCGAAGCTGGTAAAGAGCAGCAAGGCCGGCTGAAAAGAAAATCGTCCGGCATTTTAACGGTTCGATATTCTTATTTATAATCAATGAATTACCGGTTTCTTTCCGGAGAATTCTTGAATCGGCTTCGAGTTCATACCACATCGGATTCACTAGGAAACGATCCCCGCTTCCCATCTGAGAGATGAGGTATACCCGATGACACAAACCGCATTGATCCGCCCGGCCTGGACGCCGGCAACCATTGCCCTGATGGTGATCGGCTTCATGGTTTTCTGGCCGCTGGGCCTGGCCATGCTGGCCTATATCATCTGGGGCGACCGGCTCGACACCTTCAAGACCGAGGTCAACCGGGCGACCGATGAGTTCGCCTCCGCTTTCCGCAAGAAAGGCGGCTACAGCGCGACTGCAAGCAGCGGCAACGTTGCCTTCGATGAATGGCGCGACAGCGAGTTGGCGCGGCTCGACGAGGAACGCAAGAGGCTCGACGAGATGCGCAATGAGTTCGACCAGCACATGCGCGATTTGCGTATGGCGCGCGACCGCAAGGAGTTCGAGCAGTTCATGGCCGACCGTCAGGCGAGCCAGAAAAAGAACAAGAAGAGCGGTTCGGTTCCCGAAATCGACGGCTGACCCTCACAGTTCCGGATGAAATCAGGACGGCGCTCCATTTCGGGCGCCGTTTTTTGTTTCTCGCCCCGCATCGAAAACAGGCCGGTCCTGACGGCGAATCGGATAAACCACTCGCATGTTCGGACTGGCCCGCACCCTTTCGAGATCCGCTGCACCGCGACCTGACAGCGTCACGGTGAATGGCCGCGCGCTACCGCTGACCATTCGCGAAAACGCCCGCGCCACCCGGATGACGCTCAGGATCGAGCCCGGCGGGCAGGCCCTGAAACTGACGATCCCGCGCGGCATTCCTTCACGGGAGATCGATGCCTTTCTGACCCGCCATCACGGCTGGCTGATGACACGGCTTGCGCGGGTGAACGATGCGGGCCCGCTCCTTGACATTGGCAAGGTTTCCATACGCGGGGTCGAACACCGCATCGAACTGACAGGCAAGCTCAGGGGATTGGCGGAAGAGCGCGACATCGACGGCGTCCCCACCCTGATGGTTTCGGGTCTTCCGGAGCATGCCGGACGGCGTGTGGCCGATCATTTGAAGCGGACCGCGCGCCAGGAACTGGAGCGACTCGTTCAAAAGCATGCGGCAACGCTCGGCAAGCCGTACCGGTCGATTTCCTACAAAGATACAAAGAGCCGCTGGGGGTCATGCACATCGGAAGGCAATCTGTCGTTTTCCTGGCGGATCGCGATGGCGCCGGATTTCGTCATCGACTATCTCGCCGCCCACGAGGTGGCGCATCTGAAGGAAATGAATCACGGCCCCCAGTTCTGGGCCACCTGCCGCATGCTTTGCCCGCGCACCGACGAGGGCAAGCGCTGGCTCAAGCAGAACGGCTCGCGGCTGTTTGCAATCACATTTTAGGCGGTCCGGGTCTGCAAGACCCGTCCGTCTCGACTCTCGCGCAGTTTTATGCGACGTCAGCCGCCATGACGATACCGATCAAGATATGCGGCCTGAGCACGCCGGAGGCTGTCGATCGCGCCGCCGATCTTAACGCCGAGATGGCGGGGTTCATCTTTTTTGATAAGAGCCCGCGCAACGTCTCCGTGGAGACCGCCGCCGCGCTTGCAGTCCTCGCCCGCGAACGCGGGCTGAAGACCGTCGCGGTAACCGTCAACATGGATGACGAAACACTCGACAGGATCGTCACAACCATGAAACCGGACTGGCTGCAACTGCATGGCGGCGAAACGCCCGAGCGGCTTTCCGTACTCAAGGTCCGTTACGGCCTTCCGGCGATGAAGGCGTTTTCGATCCGCGAGGCCGATGATCTCAAGTCAATCGAGCCGTTCAGGGGCGTGGCCGACAGGATGCTGTTCGACGCCAAACCGCCAAAGGGTTCCGATCTCCCCGGCGGCAATGGCGTGAGTTTCGACTGGCGGCTGCTTGCCGGACTTGACCTTTCCTCGCTTGACGGGTCCGCTAGTTACATGCTTTCCGGTGGGTTGACGAAAGACAATGTCGCAGAGGCGCTCAGGAGCAGCGGCGCGCCAGGCGTGGATGTCTCCTCGGGCGTGGAAAGCGCGCCCGGCGTCAAGGACACCGCGATGATGGATGCTTTTGTACGGGCAGTTTCAGACGCACAGATGTGACGTTCTTGGGAGTAGATGCAGTGAACCAGCCAACCAATCCGAATTCCTTCCGCACCGGGCCCGACGAGCAGGGCATGTTCGGCATCTTTGGCGGCCGTTTCGTCGCCGAAACGCTGATGCCGCTCATCCTCGAGCTGGAAGAGGAATGGGCCAAGGCCAAGGCTGATCCGGAGTTCCGCGCGGAACTCGAGCATCTCAACACCCATTATACCGGACGGCCGTCGCCGATCTATTTTGCGGAACGGCTGACCGAGCATCTGGGCGGGGCCAAGGTCTATTTCAAGCGCGACGAGCTCAACCATACCGGTTCGCACAAGATCAACAATTGCGTCGGCCAGATCCTGCTCGCCAAGCGGATGGGCAAGACCCGGATCATCGCCGAAACCGGGGCGGGCCAGCACGGCGTGGCATCGGCGACCGTCGCGGCACGCTTCGGCTATCCCTGTGAAGTCTACATGGGGGCCACGGATGTCGAGCGGCAGGCGCCGAACGTGTTCCGCATGAAGCTGCTCGGCGCCAAGGTCAATCCTGTGACGTCCGGTCACGGCACGCTGAAGGACGCGATGAACGAGGCGCTGCGGGATTGGGTGACCAATGTCGATGACACCTACTACCTGATCGGCACCGCTGCCGGTCCGCATCCCTATCCGGAGATGGTCCGCACCTTCCAGTCGGTGATCGGCGAGGAAACCCGCGAGCAGATGCTCGCTGCCGAAGGCAGGTTGCCCGACATGCTGGTTGCGGCCGTCGGCGGCGGCTCGAACGCCATCGGGCTGTTCCACCCATTCCTGGATGACAAGGATGTCCAGATTGTCGGGGTCGAAGCCGGCGGCAAGGGGCTGGACGGTGAAGAGCATTGCGCTTCGCTGACCGCCGGCGCGCCAGGCGTCCTGCACGGCAACCGCACCTATCTGCTGCAGAACAATGACGGACAGATCAAGGAAGGCCATTCAATCTCGGCCGGTCTCGACTATCCGGGCATCGGACCGGAACACTCATGGCTCAAGGAATCGGGCCGTGTCGAATATGTGCCGATCATGGATGACGAGGCGCTCGAGGCCTTCCAGCTGCTGACCAGGCTCGAGGGCATCATCCCGGCGCTCGAACCCTCCCATGCCCTGGCCGAGGTGATCAAGCGAGCCCCGAAGATGGGCAAGGACCAGACCATCGTGATGAACCTGTGCGGCCGCGGCGACAAGGACATCTTCACAGTCGGCAAGATCCTCGGAGTGGAGCTCTGACCATGACAACGCGTATCGATACCCGCTTCGAGAAGCTCAAATCGGAAGGCCGTCCGGCCCTGGTCACCTATTTCATGGGGGGCGATCCGGACTACGACACGTCGCTGAAGATCATGCAGGCGCTGCCCGGCGCCGGCTCCGACGTGATCGAGCTTGGAATGCCGTTCTCGGATCCGATGGCCGACGGGCCGGCAATCCAGATGGCGGGCCAGCGCGCGCTCAAGGGCGGACAGACTTTGTCCCGGACGCTCGACCTGGCGCGCGATTTCCGCAGGGGCGACAGTGAAACGCCGATTGTCCTGATGGGCTACTACAATCCGATCTACATCTATGGCGTCGAACGTTTTCTCTCGGACGCGCGGGATGCGGGCATCGACGGTCTGATCATCGTGGATCTGCCGCCGGAAATGGACGAGGAACTCTGCCTGCCCGCGCTCGAAGCGGGATTGAACTTCATCCGCCTCGCCACGCCCACGACCGACGACAAGCGGTTGCCCCGGGTGCTGAGCAACACCTCGGGCTTCGTCTATTACGTGTCGATGACCGGCATCACCGGCTCCGCGATTGCGGATACCTCGAAGGTCAACACGGCCGTCGACCGGATCAAGAGCCACACGGATCTGCCGGTCTGTGTCGGCTTCGGGGTCAAGACTGCCGAGCAAGCGCGCGCGATCGGCAAATCGGCGGATGGCGTGGTGGTCGGAACCGCGATTGTCAATCAGATCGCCAATACGCTCACTTCCGGGGGACAGGCGACGGGCGATACGGTGGAGAGCGTTGCGACCATGGTGCGCGGTCTTGCAACCGGGGTTCGCGAAGCGCGGCTTGCACCGGCCGAATAACACACCCACATGTTATACTCGGCGCCGCGAAGACCGGCCAGGCCGAGACAAACCGGAGACTTTGAAGTGAACTGGATCACCAATTACGTCAGGCCCAAGATCAATTCGATGCTCGGCCGCCGCGAGGTGCCGGAGAATCTCTGGATCAAATGCCCCGAAACCGGGGAAATGGTGTTCCATAACGACCTTGAGGAAAACCACTATGTGATCCCCGCTTCGGGCTACCACATGAAGATGTCGGCCGAAGCCCGGCTAAAGCACATGTTCGACGGCGGGAAGTACGAGATGCTTCCGGCTCCGAAGGTGCCGCAGGATCCGCTCAAGTTCCGTGATTCGAAGAAATATACAGACCGCCTGCGCGACAATCGCACCAAGACCGGCCTCGAGGATTCCGTGGTCTCCGCCTATGGCGCGGTGCGGGGCGTCGACATCATTGCCTGCGTGCATGATTTCTCGTTCATGGGCGGATCGCTCGGGATCGCTGCCGGCGAGGCGATCATCGAGGCTTTTGAGGCCGCCATCGAACGCAAGTGTCCGCTGGTCATGTTCCCGGCCTCCGGCGGGGCGCGCATGCAGGAGGGAATTCTCTCTCTGATGCAATTGCCGCGCACGACCGTGGCCGTCGAAATGCTCAAGGAGGCCGGACTACCTTATATCGTGGTTCTGACCAATCCGACGACGGGCGGTGTCTCAGCCTCCTATGCGATGCTCGGCGATGTGCACCTCGCCGAGCCGGGCGCGGAAATCTGCTTTGCCGGCAAACGGGTTATAGAGCAGACCATTCGCGAGAAACTGCCGGAGGGTTTCCAGACATCCGAATACCTGCTGGAGCATGGCATGGTGGACATGGTCGTTCATCGCCATGACCTGCCGGAAACCGTTTCCCGTCTGCTTCGTATCTTCCTCAAGCTGGACGCTCCGGCGCCCGCGGCACTGCCCGCACCCGCCCCGGAAGAGACAGCGAAGTCCGAATCTGTCTCCGCCGAGGCCGCGGAATAGGCCTTACCACCCCGACACCGCGCCCAGCGCCATGGACCGGTGGCCAAGACAGGATCGATGAGCGTGGAAGACTCGGCAATGTCTCAGGCCGAACGGGAAATCGAAGCGCTGATGGCGCTTCACCCCAAGGGGTTTGACCTCTCGCTGGGCCGCATCACCCGGCTTTTGGGGCGTCTGGGCGATCCGCACCTGCGTTTACCGCCGGCGATTCACATCGCCGGCACCAACGGCAAGGGGTCGACCAGCGCATTCTGCCGCGCCATTCTCGAAGCTCACGGCCACACGGTTCACGTTCACACTTCGCCGCACCTCGTCAACTGGCACGAGCGTTACCGGCTGGGCCAAGAGGGTGGCGGGCGACTGGTGGCCGACGAGGTGCTCGCCGATGCAGTACGACGGGTTGCGGAGGCCAATCGCGGCGAGACCATCACGGTTTTCGAGATCCTGACGGCAGTGATGTTCGTCCTGTTTTCAGAGCATCCCGCCGATGCGGCGATCATCGAGGTCGGACTTGGCGGCCGTTTCGACGCGACGAATGTCATTGAAAACCCGGCGGTTTCGATCATCATGTCGATCTCGCTCGACCATCAGGCCTATCTTGGAGATCGGGTCGAACTGATTGCCGCGGAGAAGGGCGGCATCATCAAGCCCGGGGTTCCGGTCGTGATCGGCCAGCAGCCCGAGGAGACAGCGCGAGACGTGCTTGTGAGCATCGCCGAACGGCTCCGGTGTCCGCTTTACGTGTATGGGCAGGATTACTTCGCCCAGGAGGAGAACGGCCGGCTCGCCTATCAGGACGACGAGGAACTGGCCGACCTGCCAATGCCACGGCTGGCGGGCCGCCACCAGCAATCGAATGCCGCAGCGGCGATCCGGGCGCTGAAAGCCGCCGGCTTCAAGCTTGATGAGACGGCGGTCGGGGACGCTCTGCTGTCGGTTGCATGGCCCGGCCGCCTGGAAAGGTTGCCGCACGGAAGGCTCCTGCAACCCAGCCTGACGGACGTTGAGATCTGGATTGACGGCGGCCACAATCCGGGTGCGGGACAGGTGATCGCCGAAGCCATGGCCAATCTTGAGGAACGGGACCCAAGGCCCCTGTTCCTCATCACAGGGATGATCAACACCAAGGACCCGGTCGGCTATTTCGACGCCTTCTCGGGCATTGCGCGGCACGTGTTCACCGTTCCGGTTCCCGGTTCGGATGCCGGTGTCGATCCGGAATATCTTGCCGATACGGCCGATGAAGCCGGATTGACGGCAGAATCCGCCCCCAGCGTCGAGGCGGCAATCGCAGCGATTACGCGAGATTGGAACCGGCTTGAAAGGCCGCCCCGCATTCTTATCGGCGGGTCACTTTATCTGCTGGGCCATGTGCTTGCGGAAAACGGGACGCCGCCGGTCTGACGTACCAACTGTCTTTCCTGATACAAAACCCAAGAAAAAACCCGTCCGGAGAGATCGGACGGGCATGATCTTTGTCCCGGAAAACCGGGGGCGGGTCTGCGCAGAATCAGGCGACGGCGCCGCTGATCCAGCTCGAGAGAGCCGTCTTGGGCGAGGCGCCGACCTTGATGTCGGCAACCGATCCACCCTTGAACATGGCCAGCGTCGGGATCGAGCGAACGCCGAACTGGGTGGCGATCTGCGGATTTTCGTCGATATTGACCTTGGCGACCTTCACCTTGCCCTGCATCTCGTTGGAGATTTCCTCCAGGCTTGGGGCGATCATCTTGCAGGGGCCGCACCATTCGGCCCAGAAATCAACGACGACCGGCACGTCTGATTCCAGAACTTCGCTCTGAAAATTGGCGCTGTCTACTTTCACGGTTGCCATGAGCGGCACTCCTTTGGGATCTGTCTTGAATGCAGACAATGTGATGATTCGGGCGTCGGTATTCAAGGGCAATCGAAGTCCCTCAGCTATCAATCGCCTCTATCGCCGCGTCAAGCGCAGCATCGGGGATTTCCATGAGCAACGGCCCGGAGACATAGATCAGGGCCGCCTGGATGCGCCGTTCGGGATAAAGCGGCGCGAGAAGCGCTCTGTAGATCGCGAGCTGAGAGACGTGGCTTGCAGGCGCCGACCCGCCGGGCTCCGGCGCATGACCGGTCTTGTAATCCACGATCAGGACACGGTCCTCAATCACCGCGAGCCGGTCTATCCGGCCCGAAACGGCCCGTTCCTCGCCATTGATGCGCAGGGTTCCCATCACCGAGACCTCCGCCTCGCCCGGCGACGCGAAAACCGCTGCAAATTCGGGATCGTTGATCACGGAGAGCACCTGTTGCGCGATGAGGTCTCTCTCCGGGCTGCTTGCACCGGGCATTGCACGCTCGAGATACCGGGCCAGGGCCTCCCGACGAGTCTCGGAGGCGAGCGAAGGCAGAACCTGAAGCAAACGGTGAATCATGCTTCCGCGCTCCAAAGCCAGCCCCGAACCGGACGGTTTCTCGGCAAAAGGCGAACGCGCCGGCGGCTCGACGCTGTCCTCCAGGACTGCACTCACGCCCGAGGGCGCAAGCGGACGCGGCAACCGTCGCGGCGGCGCCAGCGGCGACTGCGGCACTGGCGCGACCGGCTTGCCACCGGTGCCGGGTTGCGCAACGGGTTTCCTTTCGGTCGCATCCGTCGCGCCGGTTCGCTGCATGCGCAAGACCTTGTAGGGGACCGCCTCTTCAAGGCGCTCGATCTCGCTGACCTCGTACCCGCCCGATTGGGCGGCGCGCTCGAAACCAGCGGCCACGAGGCTGTGCCAGGTCGGCGATTTGGCTTCCCTGACACCACGATATCCACACACCACCAACCGGTCTGCGGCGCGGGTGAGCCCGACATAAAGAAGCCGTCGGTATTCCTCCTCCGCCCGGTGGCGCGCAGCCTCGCGCAGGGGTTCGGTGGCTCCGTTGTGGTAACTCTTGTCCGGAAGCCACACGGGAACCGCAGACTCACCGGGGTCGGAGACGCCACTGCGAGGCATGAGCCACAGGTTCGGCTCGTGACTGCTTTGAACCGCCTCGCCACCGGAATCGACCAGAAACACCACCGGCGCCTCCAGACCCTTGGCGGCATGCACCGTCATGATCCGGACCGCGCCGGAGCCAGCCTCCATCTCACGCTTGATTTCCGGTGAATCGGTTTCCAGCATGGCCAGGAAAGCCTGCAGGCCGGGAACGCCGGCCTGTTCATGATCCAGCGCAAGACCGAGAAATTCGTCGAGCACGTCGCCCGCTTCATGTCCCAGGCGCGACAGATAGGCCTGGCGCCCTCCGTCCGGTCCGAGAACCGATGCATAAAAATCGTGCGGTTGCTGCCGGCCGGCCATGTTCTGCCAACGGACCAGTCGCTCATGGACCGCGGCGAACCGGGATGATGTGCCGGACAACTCGCCAAGGTGTTGCCAGACCGAGCAGTTTTCCGGCCGTTTGGCCGTCAACTCGAACAAGGCATCCTCATCGAGATCAATCAGCGGGCTCTTGATCAAGGCTGCAAGGGAAAGATCGTCTTCCTCGAGCAGCACGAACCGTCCCAACGCCGCCAGATCCTGAACCGCAATGTGATCGGTCAGACGCAGCCGGTCGGCTCCGGCAACGGGTATGTTGGTTCGCGCCTTGAGTGTGCGCAACAGCGTGGGCACAAAGCCGTCACGCTTGCGCACCAGCACCAGAACATCGCCCGCAGTTATCGGCCGCAACTGCCCGGTCTTCTGGTCCTCGATCAGTTCATGACCGATCCAGGCCTCCAGAACGCCGGAAATGCGGCGCGCCAATTCTGCCGGAGGCGCGGTTTCCGGGATGTCGTCGAAAGGCGCGGTCCAGTCCTCCTCGGCCTCGGCCTTCTGCTTGGCGATTATCGGCCACAGTTCGGCCTGTCCCGGCGCGCGGCTTCGCGCCGTTTCATGAATCACCGGCTCACCGGCCTCCCCCATTCCGCGCAAAGCATCGTTGGACGCAAAGACATGGTCGACCAGTTTCAGGACCTCCGAAGACGACCGGAATGAAACCCTTAGCGGAACATGCTCAAATTCCGCTTCAGCGGATCTGGCCTTCGCTTCGATGCTCCTGCGTTCTTCGGCGAAGCGCTCGGGCCGGGCGCCCTGGAAGGAATAGATGGACTGTTTTTCATCGCCGACGGCAAATATCGTGCGGGTTGAAGCCCGGGCTCCTTCGCCGGCAAAGAATTCCTCCGAGAGCTTTCCGATAACATTCCACTGCAGGGGCGCAGTGTCCTGCGCCTCATCGACGAGAATGTGATCAATCCCCTGATCCAGCTTGTAGTGAACCCAGGCGCTCGCGCCGCTTTTCTCGAGCAGACCCGCCGTGGCAGCAATCAGATCATCATAATCAAGCAACGCCTGACGGGTTTTCAGCCCCGCGAAGCCGCCGATATATCGGCGGGCCAGGCGATAGGCCACCATGGACGCCTCAGCGGCCTTCAGGCGGACGAGACGATCAACAACGGCAACAACCTGCTCCTGTGCCTGTTGCGCCCGCTCGCCAAAATCCGGGAATCGTTCCGCAACCGATTTGGACGCGATGCTTCCCAGTCGTGACGGAGCGCCACCCTTGGTGAAGAACACCTGCCGCAGCAGATCAAGGCGCTCCGCCGGATCCGCGTCGGCGCGCGCATGAACCGCAAGAAGGCCATAACTGAAGTCAAACGCCCGCGAGGCTGACTTGGCGGTGGCGGCAAATTCGTGGACCTCCCGGACATAATCTGCCGGAAGCGCATCAAGCGGCCAGGCTCGCGATACAATGCCGGCTTCGGTTTCACTCTCCTCAAGCCCCAGCGCCGCACGGATCAGAGCCGAAGCACCGCTCGCATCTCCTGCGGCGGCATCGAAGGCCAGATAGTCGCGCCTGCGGTGGTACAGCCCGGCGAGAAGCTTGTCGAAGCCGGTCTCCCCTCCGATGTCGAGCGCCGGCATGACAGCATCGGCCAGTTCGGCATCCGCTTCGAAGGATTGGGCCGACATCAGTTCACGGCGCGCCTCGGCAAGAAGTTCGGCGGCCTTTTCATCATCAAGCACCGAGAAATGGCCGGGTATGTTGGCCTCAAGCGGAAATCGGTGCAGCACTGCCTCGCAAAAGGCGTGGATCGTCTGGATCTTCAGCCCGCCCGGTGTTTCGAGGGCCGTTGCGAACAGGCGGCGTGCCCGGACCAACTGGCCGGCCTCCGGCTGTGTGCCCTCCAATTCGGCCAGCCGTTCCGTCAGTTTCGAATCGTCGAGCAGCACCCAGTCAGCGAGCGTCTTGAACACGCGGTTCGACATCTCCGCCGCCGCGGCCTTGGTATAGGTGAGACACAGGATCGCGGAGGGGCGGGCGCCCCGCAAGAGAAGACGGATTACCCGTCGGGCCAGAACATGGGTCTTGCCGGACCCAGCATTGGCCGACACCCACGCAGACAGTGAAGGGGTTGCCGCCCGGTTCTGTTTAAGGGTGGTTTGGGAAATGACGTCGGTTTCGCCGGCCTCACTCATCGCCGGCCTCCGAATCGATCACCGTCTGCCATTCGGCCACGCGCGCCAGGTGGTCATAGTCTCCGGCGAAATCCCTTGCGCTGCGCGGGATTGCGCGGGACAGGAAGCCGCGTTCTCCGCTGTTCAGGAGGATGACGAGCCGCGTCAGCTCGTCGGCGGCCTTTTGCGCCAGATCCGAAGGCGTCAAGACCTCGGCCTTTCCGGGATTTTCCGGATCGGTGTCGACCCGTTCGGCGAACGGATCCTTGCCGGTCAGACGCAGATAGAGCAGGGCCGACGCCTGCTTACGGCCCAGATCGGCGAACCCGCCATGGCGCAAGGCGTGGGCCTCCAGCGCCAGTTGCGGATCGAGAAGGATGCGGGCCTGCTTGCGCGTGGGAGCGCCACCGGTTTTGTAATCGACGATCCAGGCCGAGCCGTCGGAGCGCAGGTCAATGCGGTCGGCCATGCCTGTGAGGCGAATTCCGGCAGCGGGCATTTCGAGACTTGCCCTGGCTTCCACCCGGGACGCCGAGCAGCCGCCGGCGTTTTTCGCCTCCCACTCCACGATCGCCTTGGCCGCCTTCTCAAAACGGGACCGCCAGACCAGCGCTGTCGCGCCCGGCAGGGCGGCATCCTGAAAATGCCTTTCCGCAATGGCGCGTAGCGCTTCCATGTCGCGCTCGGCTGGTGGAAGCGATCCAACGAGCTCCTCGAGGATCGCATGGTAGAGGGTCCCGCGCTCCCGCGGGCCGGGATCGGCAAGAAAGGGGTCCAGCGGGTCGAGACGCAACACACGGCGGGCGTAGATCGCGTAGGGATCGCGGCGCAGCGTCGCGACTTCCGAAAAGGAATAGCTCCGGGGCTGCAAATCCGCGGGCGGCTTGGGCTCGGGCCGCGAGGCGGGCCGGGCTGGCGTCCCCTCATCAAGACTTCGGACATGCTCGAGCAAGGCATCGCCCCTGCCGGCAAGTGCCTTTCCGGTGTCACGGCCGATGACCGCAACCAGTCTTTGCAACCAGCGCGAGGCAACGGTCGGCGCCTTGCCTGAGCGGTGCGCCCGAGACAGCACCACATTCGGAGCCCCCATCGCCATCTGGAAATCATGCGCCGCCTGGCCGATGCGCCGTTCGGGCGGCTCCAACCCGATGGCGGCCTTCATGGATCGGGAAAGGAAAGGATCGTCACGCCCGGCCTGAGGCCACACGCCTTCGTTCATTCCGCCGAGCAGAATCGTGTCGACATGCTGCAGCCGGGCCTCAAGCGCGCCCCATATGAATGCGCGGGGATGCCCGCCGGCGCGGGGCTTGACCATGCGGCTCGCCATCAACGCTTCAAGCGCGCCGATCCATTCATGGCCGGTGATGGCAAGGCTTGCGCCGCTGTCCCGGGTCTCAAGCAGAAGTCCGGCCAGATCCTCACCCGCCTCGTTCCCCCAAAGAAGTCCCGTGTTACCGGTTTCGTCAGCGCAGATGCGTTCGAGCGCATCGGCGGTCAGTCCGGCGAGGCGACCGATGGCGACAGCGTCGGTCAGCTTTCGTCCGGCAACATCGAGCAGGATGGAAGTCAGAGGCGAAAGCGCTTCCGACACCCTTTTCGCAAACGCCCGCGCCTGATCTGCCTCGTCTTCGGAAATGCGGCCAAGCCATCCGGGCGCATGGCGGTCCTGGCGGGTGGCGGAGCGCGTGATCACCAGGGCTTCGAGCTGATCGACATCCGCCTCGCCGCTGCCGCCCCTGAGCGCAATGCGCTCCACCTGCCCCGCCATCCGGATCGCCGATGATCTGTCAAACCCGAAGCGGGCGAGCGGGTGCTTGATCAACGCCGCCAGCGCCACCGCATCGCCGGGTGCAAACGCCACCTGCACCGTCAGACGGGCGAGGCTTCCCTGGGGGCTCGACATCAGGGGCGAACCGCCCGAATCATCGGCCTCGATGCCATAGCGCCTGAGCTCGACCACCACGCGGCGGGCGAGATTGCGATCCGGCGTCACCAGCGCGACCACCGGTTCGGGTGTGGCCGAACCCGGCTCAAGGGCAAGCCGCATGGCCGCAGCCAGAGCCGCCGCCTCCTCCCGTTCATTCGCCGCCTCAATCAGCGACACCTGTTCGAAGGCGGGCTGCAGCAGATCCGCATCCGGCAGGAAACCGGGTTGCCCCCAGGCCTCGGTGGCTCCCGCGGGCAGCAGAGCCGCCGAGACGGCCGCACGCCGAACTTTCAAGGGCATCCCCAGTTCGGCGATATCGGGGATGTCACGGAGGCTTTGAACATCGACTCCACAGCTCTCCACGAGGCGAAGCAATCCATATTGCGGGTGGCTGCGCACGCCTGCATCGAAGGCCGAGGGCGACTGCGGCGCATCGGTCGCCGCCGCCGCCCGGGAGAGCTCGATCCAATGGGCCTCATGCATGGCATGATCAAGGCCCGGCAGGACGACCGCGCCCTTCGGCATATGCGCCACCCTGGCGATAAGCCGCGCGGTTGCAGGCCGCGTTCCGGTGGAACCGGCCACAATGACCGGACGGTCATGCTGCTTCTCAGCAAGCGCTCGTGTGAAGACGTCGAGCATGGCATTGTGATGGCGCGCCGGACTGGACCGCGAGATCTCCCGGAGCAATGCCGGCCAGAAGCTCCGGGCAATGGTCAGGAACTCCCGGGTCAGTTGCCACCATTGCTGCAGGTCCCCGGTCATGAGTGTATCGAGGGCGGAGAAATCACATTCCTCCGTCTCGACCGCCTGAATGAGATCGAACAGGCTGCGCCCCAGCCAGATTGCGTCTGCCGGGTTTGCCGGGGCAACCAACGGTTCACCGCCCAGATGGTCGAGAATCGCGCGCGGAAGCGCCTCTTTCCAGGCCAGCACCAGATCAGCGAGGCGCAACATGGCGGCCGTTTGCGGGATCGGCGGATCAAGCGACAGGGTTTCGGGGTCTGCCGGGTCGAAGAACCCGGTGTCGTCATCGGTTTCCCCGAGCGGTCTGATAACCGGCAGGATTGCCGAGCCGAGACCGATCCTGTCGGTCAGTTCCGAGCGCAGAACCCTTGCCGCGCGCCGCGTGGGCACAAAGACCGTCGCGCGGGCAAGCGACAGGGGATCCCCCTTTCGAAAGCTGAGGCCGTCAACCAGGGCACCCGAACAGATCCGGTCGGCCAGAACACGCAGGAACGGCGCGCCCGGCGGGATGCTGACCAGCCGTGGCGCAGCCGGGGTCATGACAGGCGACCGCTGGTATAATCCGCCATCGCCGCCTCGGCCTCAGCTATGGCCTCAGGCGTGCCCACGGTCAGCCAGTGACCGGTCAGCGGCGCGGCGAACAACCGACCCTGAGAAATGGCGGAGTCAAAGCAGCGGTTGAGCGAGAACCTGGGCTCGGAAAAGGACTTGAGAATCCGGGGGCTCAGGATGAGCGTGCCGGCATAAATCACCGGTTCGCCATCGCCGGTGAAGCGGCTGAGGCGACGGTCCGCATCAATGATGAAGTCACCCCGGCCGGTATGTCCGGTGGCCTGGTCGAGCCGCGCTGTCAGCATCAGAATGTCCATGCGGGCGGGATCGAAGTCTTCGACCATCCGGGCAAGATTGCCGCGTTCGGCTTCGGGATCCTCACACCAGAATGTATCGGCGTTCATGACCACAAACGGGTCACTTCCCAGAAGCGGCAGGGCCTTTGCGACACCCCCGCCCGAATCAAGCAGCTCTTCGCTTTCATCGGAAATTGCGACCTCGCCCAGCGGCCAACGGGACAGCCAGTCGCGCAAGACCGGCGCCAGATAATGCACATTGGCAACGATATTGGTGATGCCGATCTCGTGAAGCGCTTCCAGGCTGTAGGCGATCAGCGGCTTGCCGGCCACCTCGACCAGTGGTTTCGGCAGGGTTTCGGTGATGGGCCGCATGCGGGTGCCGAGGCCCGCGGCAAGGATCATGGCGGAATGGATGCGCATTGGCTGGCCCGGGTTATGATTCGGTGCTGACGATACCAACCCGTGTGAACCAGCTGCGCAAGGGCTGAAGCGCAGGATGCTGCAACGATTGGGCGACATAGCCCTCGATGCGCGGCAGATGCCGCAAGTATCCGGGCTTTCCGTCCCGCTGGTCGAGGCGGACAAAAATGCCGAGGATCTTCGATGCCCGCTGCAGCGCCATGATCGCATAGGCCTCGCGGAAGCCGTCCTCGTCAAATGCGGAATCATCTTCTTGCCGGACGGCGATGTAGCGAGCCAGAAGACGCCGGGCGAGTCCCGGCTCGATCGTGACACGGGCATCTTGGCACAGCGACGCCACATCATAGGCCGAAGGGCCGATCATGGCATCCTGGAAATCGATCAATCCGAGGCGGTCGAGACCGGTCCGCTCCTCGCGCCAGATCAGGTTGGGTGAATGATAATCCCTCAGCACCAGCGCCTTTTCGGCGGATTGAAGCTGTGCGAACAGCGCCGCCCAGAGCGCAATGTAGTCGGCACGATCACGATCCTTCACCGGCGCACCCGTGCGCCAGGGCAGGTACCAGTCGGTCAAAAGCTCGATCTCGATCTGCATTGCACGGGGATCGTAAGCCGGCACATGATATTCACGGCCCTCGACCTGCAGACATTCTGGCGGCGGCTTTCGATGCAGCGCCGCCAGACACTCGACAGCCAATTCGTAGCGTTCGGCAATCGGCGCGCCTTCTGGGTCAAGGAGGCCATCGGAGCCCAGATCCTCGATCAGCAGAATGCCATCATCGAGATCCTGCGCCATGATGGCCGGGGCGGAAAAGCCATGCTCGCGGAGCCAGCCGTCGATGGCGACGAAAGGCACGACATCCTCGGCCAGATGGGCGATGCGGGAATAGGGCAGACCGTCACGGATCGGCGGTCCGTCCGGATGGCGGGGCGCATTCATCAAAATCAATGGATTGCCCGTTACCGGGCGAATTCTCTCATAGGTTCGCGAAGAGGCGTCACCCTGCAAGAACCGCCGTTCGGCGTGACTCATGCCAGCCATATCGAGAAAGGATCTCAAGGCGAGCGAGCGGTTGAACCGCTCGAGAAATTCCGGACCCGCATGTATTCTGGCGATCCTCGCGGTAGCCTCGATCCCCTCGAGCGAAATCGCAACCACGTCGCTTGCGAAGCGTTCACTCGCCCGCTCCGGCCATTCCACCAGTGCGACACCGTCTTCCAGCGCTTCGTCAAGACCCAACTCATCGAGTTCATCGGCACTCGCGAGGCGGTAGAGATCGAAATGTGCGATCTGAAGGCGAAGATCGTAATTCTGGACCAGGGTGAATGTGGGACTTGGGACCTCGAAATCCGGATCATCGGCGACTGCCCGGATGAGCGCGCGTGCAAGCGTGGACTTTCCCGAACCGAGGTCGCCGGAAAGACAAAGACAGTCGCCGGGCCTCAGGGCCAGAGCCAGGTCCTCGGCCAGAACGGTCGTGGCGCCGAGATCGGGCAGGGCGATGGACAGGGGCGCGGTCCGCACCGTCGCCTACTCGGCCGCGTCGCGCGCCAGCGGCAGATCGGCTGGAAAGCGGCATAGGATGGTCGCGCCGTCTCCCTCCGCGCCCTCGATGGAGACAGAGCCCTGATGAAGGGCGACGAAGCTCTGGACAATGGATAGCCCGAGGCCGGCGCCACGGCGTCGGCCGCCCGGACCGTGCGTTTCGAAACGGGCAAAGACATCCTTGCGGGCGTTTTCCGGGATGCCTGGACCTGAATCGGCGACCGAAAAGACAATGAAGTCTCCGTCATTGACGCAGCCAAGCCGGACAACGGAACCGTCCGGTGCAAAATTGGCGGCATTCATCAGGAGCTTGAACAGGATCTGCTTGAGCCGTTTCCGGTCGCCGACCATCTCGACCGGTGCTGAAGCAAGGTCGATCTCCAGGCGGAGGTCGTTCTCCCTGAACCTGTCTGCAATCTGGCCGGCGGCCTCGTCGAACAGGCTGGCGATGTCCACCACATCGGTTTCAAGCCGCATGATGCCCGCATCGACCGTGGCGAGATCGAGGATGTCGTTGACGATCGTAAGCAGGACGGAAGAGGACGTGGAAATATGGTCGAGATATTCCGCCTGGCGCTCGTTGAGATCGCCGATACCGGGCGTCTTGAGGAGATCGGTAAAGCCGATGATGTTGGTCAGCGGTGATCGAAGCTCATAGGAAACATGTTTGACGAAATCGTTCTTCAGCGCGTCGGCCTTTCGCAATGCTTCGTTCTTTTCCGTGAGCATGCGTTCGGCGCCAACGCTGTCGGTCACATTGACGAAGGCCACCATGGTCTGGCCGTTCGGCAGGGGCACCACGGCATAGTCCAGGATCAGGCCGGTGGCGAGTTCGATGCGGCCTTCGCGCGAGCGACGTTCCTCGTTGAACGACGTTATTTCGCGGGCGAAAAGTTTCCAGCCGTCTGCTTCGTGATGGGAGGGCTCGCAGGCCGCGGCGATATCCCTGATGTGCGTACCAGGCTCGACCTGATCTTCGTTCAGGCCCCAAAGGGCCCGGAAGGACGGATTGGACAGGCGGATTCGTCCGTCGGGACCAAACACGCCGACGCCTTCGGCCAGATGATCGATGGTTTCACCCTGCACGTGCAGCAAGGTGTTGTACTTGGCTTCAAGATCCACCTTTTCCGTGAGATTCTCGAATACCCAGGTCACGCCGCCTTGCGGGTGCGCATTGGCGAAGACCTTGAGCGTCTGCCCGTCCGGTAGGTGCCACAGATGCGGGGTTGCCTCCACCGAACGGTAGACCGAGAGCATCTCTTCCTTCCAGTCGCGCCAGGCATGCGGTTCGGGCAGCTTTCCGTCCGCACGCAGGCGCTCGAGAAACTCGCCATTGTCGGGGCGGCGAGCCAGAAACGGAGCGTCAAGCTCCCAAAGCTGCTGGAAAGCCTGATTGTGAAACTGGAGGCGCTGATCGCGATCGAAGATCGCCACCGGGGTGGCCAGATGATCCAGCGTCTCGGCGTGGCTTTGGATGGTGCGGCGCAGCTCCTCGCGCAGATCTTCCTCGACTGAAACGTCCAGGGCCAGACCTGCATTGCCGGCCTGGGTCTTGACGTCCGCCACTTCGAGAAATCGGCGATGACCCTTGATCACTGTTGAAACACGATCGAGAAACGGCCGCTCGGGTGTGACTGAGGCGCGGATCTTTTCCCGCGCAGCCGTGCCGAGCAATTCCATCCGCCGGTCGAGCGCGTCGTTCCGGTCCTCGCCCTCGACGGCGCGAACATAGGCGTTGTTGACCCACATAAGCCGGTTGTCCGGACCCCGGAGCCATGCCGGCATGTCGATCACATCGAGCAGGGTCTGAAACGTGTCCACCGAAGTGGCCAACCGGTCACGCTCGGTCTTGAGTTCGGCAAGTTCGGCTCGGACATTGGAAAGTGCGACGAAACGGACGAAAGCCCGGCCGCCGGACACCCGGCCCTGAGCTTCGAGGACGTGTCCGCGAACCGTTTCGACGATCAGGTCGAAACGGTCCGCCTGGGCGCGCAGGCAATCGATGGCTTTGTCGAGACTGGCCGCCGAACGGGGATCGAGCCACCTTCCAAAAGCCAGAAAATCCTTGGAATCCTGGGGCGCGCCGGTTTCCGGTGAAAGATTGCCGAGGATCTCGGCAGGCAAACCGACACCGTCCCACACCACGATCTGCCGGTCCCGGTCGACGATGAGGGACTGATACCGCGAAAGCCGGGCGTGCGAATCAGCAAGCGCGCCGCGCAGCGAAGTGTTTTCGGCATCAATCTTGGCGCGTTCCCGAATCAGCCAGATGGCCGATATCATGGCAGCCGAGATCGCGCCGATGACCATCGCGAAGTTGACCACTTCGAGTGAAGAGATCTGGAATCCTCCGGCGCCTTGCGCAAGCGCCGCAGAAACCGGCAGACCGGTTGCGCCAAACGAGAGCGCCGCGCCCGCAAGAAGCCGTGCGCCAATGCGCCTGAAGCAACCCTTCAACCCGCGCCGGGACCGGGAACCGCTGTCCTGATCCTGTGATCCGTCGTTCGAATCCGCCATATCCGGCATGTCTCGGTCCCCTCGCCGCCTGTTTGACAAGACATCGCCGATCCGTTTTCGCGCCGCCGAACACGAAAATCGAATCATCACCTTAAAACATACAGGCTTCGCGAATCACGGTGAAGAGGAGAGAGCGCAAAAAGAAACCGCGCCATTTTTGTCAAGGGCGCGGCATCAATATCTTGTGGGTACCGGACAGAAAAATCAGTACCTGTAGTGTTCCGGCTTGAAGGGACCTTCGACAGTCACACCGATGTAGTCGGCCTGTTCTGGCTTCAGATCGGTCAGTTTCGCGCCGATCTTGTCGAGATGCAGCCTTGCGACCTTCTCATCAAGATGCTTTGGCAGGACATAGACCTGGTTTTCATACTGTTCGCCTCTGGTCCAGAGTTCGATCTGGGCCAGCACCTGGTTGGTGAAGGATGCCGACATGACGAAGCTCGGATGGCCGGTGGCATTGCCGAGGTTGAGAAGACGGCCTTGGCTCAACAGGATCATCCGGCTGCCGGAAGGCATCTCGATCATGTCGACCTGATCCTTGATGTTGGTCCACTTGTGGTTCTTCAGCGCCGCGACCTGGATCTCGTTGTCGAAATGTCCAATGTTGCCGACGATCGCCATGTCCTTCATCTCGCGCATGTGCTCGATGCGAATGACATCCTTGTTGCCGGTTGTAGTGATGAAAATGTCGGCTGTCGAAGCGACGTCTTCCAGGGTTACGACCTCAAAGCCGTCCATCGCCGCCTGAAGCGCGCAGATCGGATCGATTTCGGTGACCTTGACGCGGGCGCCGGCGCCGCGCAGCGAGGCTGCCGAGCCCTTGCCGACATCGCCGTAGCCGCAGACCACCGCTACCTTGCCGGCCATCATTGTGTCGGTGGCGCGACGAATGCCGTCAACCAGGCTTTCCTTGCAGCCATACTTGTTGTCGAATTTCGACTTGGTGACGGAATCGTTGACATTGATCGCCGGGAAGGGAAGCTGGCCCTTCTTGTGGAGTTCGTAGAGGCGGTGAACGCCGGTGGTGGTTTCCTCGGAGACGCCCTTGATCTGGTCACGCACCTTGGTGAACCAGCCGGGCGAAACCTGCATCCGCTTCTTGATCTGCGCCTTGATCACTTCTTCCTCTTCCGAGGACGGAACCGGAATGATGTCCTCGCCGGCTTCGGCGCGCGCGCCCAGAAGCACATAAAGCGTTGCATCGCCGCCATCGTCGAGGATCAGGTTCGGTCCGTCAGCGAACTGGAAGGACTTGTCGAGATAATCCCAGTGCTCCTCAAGGCTCTGTCCCTTGATGGCGAAAACCGGGACGCCGCTCTTTGCGATGGCGGCAGCAGCATGGTCCTGGGTGGAGAAAATGTTGCACGACGCCCAGCGCACGTCGGCGCCGAGAGAGGTCAGGGTCTCGATCAGAACAGCCGTCTGGATGGTCATGTGCAAAGAACCGACGATGCGTGCGCCCTTGAGCGGCTTGCTTGCACCATATTCCTCGCGCAGCGACATCAGGCCGGGCATTTCTGTTTCAGCGATGTCGAGCTCCTTGCGGCCATAATCGGCCAGCGCGATATCGGCGACGACATAATCATTCGAAGCGGTCATGTTGGTTTTCCCACGGATTTGCCGGCCCATCGGGCGCGGTGTGATTGCGTGGGCGCTGCCATAGCAGGAATCAACCATGGTGGCAATGCGATATAAAGATGTCTTTATGTGCGTGCGATCATGCTTCTTCGCCGAACCGTTCGGCAACAAGCGTCTCCAGCGCATCGAGCACTTCAGAAGCCTCCTTGCCTTCAGCCTCGACCTGTATCGAGCATCCGGGACTGGCCGCGAGCATCATCAGCCCCATGATCGAGGTTCCGCCGACCGTCGAACCCTCACGGGTCACCCTGACATTGGCGTCGTACCTTTCCACCGTCTGGACGAATCGTGCGGACGCACGCGCATGCAGGCCGCGTTTGTTGACAATCTGGAAAGTCCGAGAATTCACAGGATTGCCCGTGTTCATTTTCCGGCGAGCAGGCGGCTGGCGACATTGATGTATTTTCGGCCTGCATCCTGCGCCTGGGCGAGTGCATTCTCGATTCCGCTTGAACCGCGCACGCCGGCAAGCTTGATCAACATCGGCAGGTTGACGCCGGCAATGACCTCGATGTGGCCCGAATCCATGACCGAAATCGACAGATTGGACGGAGTACCGCCGAACATGTCCGTCAGAATGATCACGCCCTTGCCGCATTCGACCCGCGATACGGCGCCGACAATGTCCAAGCGGCGCTGGTCCATATCGTCTTCCGGTCCGATGCACACCGTCTCAAGTGCAGTCTGCGGCCCGACCACATGCTCAAGGGCATGCCGGAACTCTTCAGCGAGCTTGCCATGAGTGACAAGCACCAATCCGATCATATTGCCTCCAACAGCATGTGTTGCGCCCACCGCCGAGCCAACGCATGCCGATCTCTTCGCACCTGCGAATAACACGAAATTTCATCTTGGACAGAAGAAACGGAAGTTCAAGCCAAAAAACACCCGCGTGCCTGCAATTGCATCACCTGAAAGGCTCAAATGCCGGAAAAACAGTCAGGCCGAAGCGCGCGAAGAGCGGACAGGGGATCAACTGCGCCATCGTGCCACAGCCGTTGAAGTGGCAGCTCGGCGCCGTCATACGGAAAGATTTCATTGCTTTCGGGCAGGCGACTGTCCGCCGACGCCGGTCCCGGAGCGACAACGAGGTGGATTATCCCGCGCGGGACCCGGCGGTACTGTGCGATGCCGCCGCCGCGAAGTTCGATCAGGCTGCGGATCGGTTCGGGACAGGAGGCGAGGCAACGGCCCGACCGGGTCTCCAGGCACGTGCGGTCATCGGCGATCAACGCTGCATTCCACCCGAGCCTCTGCGCGCTTGAAAGACAGGCGAAGGCCATGGCGCTCTTTCCCGCGCCCGACGGGCCTACAAAAAGAATGCCGGTTTCACCAACAATGATTGCGGTGGCATGGTCCGTCGTACAGGGGGCGCCCAGATACGCGGTCACGGCCGTTCCGCCGGAAGATTGATGATAAACCTTGCGCCGGCCCATTTTCCATCGCCGGGTGTTTCGATGTTCTGCGCGGTCAGCGTTCCACCATGCGCCTCGATGATCTGGCGGCTGATGGACAGGCCCAGGCCGGAATTCTGTCCAAAGTCCTCGCCATCGGGTCGATCCGTGTAGAACCGTTCAAACACCCGTTCTATGATCTCGGCCCGGATTCCGGGACCGTTGTCCTCGACGAGGACCCGGACCGAACCACGGACGCGCGACAAACGCACGCTAATGCGGCCACCCTCTTCGGGAACGAAGGAGCGCGCATTCTCTATAAGATTGGTGAGCACCTGGCCCAGCCGGAGATCATGTCCGAGCACGATGAAACTGGACTTGCCGGATCCGCGCTCATCGACATGCAGGTCTATGGCGACTTCCTTGCCGCCGGCCCTGACCTGGCGGGCAATGTCGACGAGTTCGCTCAATAGCTTGCGCATGTCGACAGTGGACCCATCCTGACGCGCCAGTTCGGCGTCAAGACGGGAAGCGTCGGAAATGTCACTGATCAGCCGGTCCATGCGCCTCACGTCATGCTGGATCACGTCAAGAAGCCGTTTGCGGGAAGCTTCGTTGCGCGCCAGCGGCAGAGTTTCAACCGCGCTGCGCAATGATGTAAGCGGATTCTTGAGTTCGTGGCTGACATCGGCGGCGAAGCTCTCGATCGCGGCAATTCGGTCATAGAGCGCGTTGGTCATGTCACGCAGAGCCACCGAAAGATTGCCGATTTCGTCCTGCCGGTCGGAGAAATCCGGGATCTCCTCACGCGCCTTGACGCCCCGGCGAACCCGGACGGCGGCCGCCGAAAGCCGCCTGAGCGGCGTCGCAATGGTGCTGGCAAGCAACAATGAGAGGACAATCGTCACCATTGCCGCCACGCCAAACACCCGAAAGATCGCCAGCCGCTCGGCATGAACGATCTTGTCGATGTCGCCGGCCTGGGTCGACAACAGCAATACGCCCAGTACTGCCCTGAAACGCTGGACCGGAACCGCAACCGAAACGATGAGCTCGCCCGCGGTCGTCACGCGCACAACGGCGCCCCGCCCTCCGGCCAATGCGTTCATGACTTCAGGATAGATCGATCCGTCGGCGCCGGGTGGTTCACGGTACAGCGGCAGGTCCGAGCGCTGGAACATGCGGTTGAACCAGCCGGCCACAATATCCCTGATGCTGCGATCGGGGGCGTCGTTGGAGGGGAGATCGTAGCGCAGCACCTGGCCGCTCGAATACAGATAGCGCGAATCCAGGATCAGGCTGGCGTCGTCATCATAGATCCGGGCCCGCGTCCTGGTCGGCGAGATAAGGCGCCTGAGCACGGGCGCCACCCGTTCCGGATTGATCGGAAACTCCAGATTCTCATTGGAATTGGTGGGCGAGATGGTTTGGCCGGCCTGAAGCTCCAGCAGCTTCTCCGGATCGATGGTGATCGAGTTTGTTTCCACGGTCGCGGATGCGGCAACTGCGCCTGCGATGATCTCGCCCTGGGTAAGAAGGCTTTCGACCCGTGCGTCAATCAGTCCCTCGCGGAACTGATTGAGATAGAGAATGCCGGAGACGAGCACGATCAGCGCGGCAAGATTAAGAAACAGGATGCGCCGTGTCAGGCTGGAGAAGATGAGATGGCCGAACATCCGGCGCACGAGCGTCACCGGATGTATCCGGTTCTTCTCCCGACCGCGTGGAGCTGAAGTCTCCGCTTCGCCGTGCTCCGTTTTGTCCGTGTCAATTGCCATGTCACTCTTGCCGCATGCAGCGGGATGTCAGCGTGCTGGCCGGATCACGCAGCTTCGCGAAAACGGTAGCCGACGCCGTAGAGCGTTTCGATCATATCGAAATCGTCATCAACCATCTTGAACTTCTTGCGCAGCCGCTTGATGTGGCTGTCGATCGTCCGGTCGTCCACATAGACCTGCTCGTCATAGGCCGCGTCCATCAGCGCATCGCGGCTCTTGACCACGCCGGGGCGCTGGGCGAGCGATTGCAGGATCAGGAACTCGGTCACGGTCAGCGTCACCGGCTCGTTCTTCCAGGTGCAGGTATGACGCTCCTGATCCATGACCAGGTTCCCGCGTTCCAGGGACTTGGTCGGCGCCGTCGCGGCGCGGCCGGGCGCGGCAGCCGCTGCTTCCCTGCTCGCGGCGCGGCGCATCACCGCCTTGACCCGCTCGACCAGAAGCCGCTGCGAAAACGGTTTGGTGATGAAATCGTCGGCGCCCATCTTCAGGCCGAACAGTTCGTCGATTTCCTCATCCTTGGATGTCAGGAAGATCACCGGCACATCGGATTTCTGACGCAGCCGCCGCAAAAGCTCCATACCGTCCATCCGCGGCATCTTGATATCGAAGACCGCGAGCTGCGGCGGTCGCGCCAGCAGCCCGTCCAGCGCCGAGGCGCCGTCGGTGTAGGTTTCAACACGATACCCTTCGGCTTCGAGCGCAATCGAAACCGAGGTAAGGATGTTGCGGTCGTCGTCGACGAGCGCGATTGTCTGCATGGTGGTCGTCTCCGTCATGGTCTAGCAACCTCTGGGAAGTGCCCGCTGCGAACCGGACAAGACCATCCGTCTGATCCCGCCGACTCCCGTGCCCACGTCCATGAGGATAAAGTGAGAACAAAATGTGGCACAGATCGAGATCCATGTCATGACATGATTGGGCGCCAGCCGGTCCTTTGGCGGCAATTGAAACGATTGAACCTTGGGCGAATTTTTTTAAATCGATTAATTCTTTGTTTTCATTAAGTATTCGACGATTCGAATGTTGTTTTTTAAAATCAGCCTCTCTATGTTCCCGACAAATTTGAAGATCCCCGCGCCCGAAAGAAAAAGGAATCCGACATGAGCAAGGATTTGGGAATGCGCAATCCATCCGCCGATCTCGGCCATGGCCACATCGAGACCAGCGGCGTGGTGCGCTACAATCTGGGCGAGGCGGAGCTTATCGAGCTGGCGGTTGCGCGCGGCGAGGCAAGCTTGACTGCGCATGGAGCCCTCCGCGCGCTTACAGGGCAACACACCGGCCGCTCGGCCAAGGACAAGTTTGTTGTCCGTGACACCTCCACCGACGACCGGATCTGGTGGGACAACAACAAGCCGATGGATCCCGAGGCCTTTGACCGCCTTTACGCCGACATGGTTGCGCATCTCGGCGATCGGGATCTGTTCGTGCAGGATCTGGTGGGCGGCGCCGACGAGACGCACGCGCTGAACTCCCGCGTTGTCACCGAATATGCCTGGCACGCCCTTTTCATTCGCAATCTTCTCATCAGGCCGGAGCGCGCGGATCTGGAGAGCTTTCTGCCTGAACTCACCATCATCAACCTGCCCTCGTTCCGCGCCAATCCGCAAAGGCACGGATGTCGCAGCGAGACCGTGATTGCGGTCAATCTGACCAGGGGTCTGGTCCTGATCGGCGGAACTTCCTACGCCGGCGAAATGAAGAAGTCGGTGTTCACCGCGCTCAACTACCTCCTTCCGGCCAAGAAAGTCATGCCGATGCATTGCTCGGCCAATATCGGTCCGAGAGGCGACACTGCCGTGTTCTTCGGTCTTTCAGGCACCGGCAAAACCACTCTGTCGGCCGACCCGGCCCGGACGCTCATCGGCGATGACGAACATGGCTGGGGCGAGGACGGCGTGTTCAATTTCGAGGGCGGGTGCTATGCCAAAACGATCCGCCTGTCGCGTGAAGCAGAACCGGAGATTTTTGGAACAACGGAACGTTTCGGAACCGTTTTGGAAAATGTCGTGCTCGACGAGCATCGTGTTCCGGATTTCGACGACGCGTCGCTGACAGAGAATACCCGCTGCGCCTATCCGCTGCATTTCATCCCGAATGCCAGCAGCACCGGCCGGGGTGGCCATCCACATAATATCATCATGCTTACCGCCGATGCCTTCGGCGTGATGCCGCCGATCGCCAAGCTGAGCCCGGAACAGGCCATGTACCACTTCCTTTCCGGCTACACGGCCAAGGTCGCGGGCACCGAGAAAGGTGTGACCGAGCCGGAAGCGACGTTCTCGACCTGCTTCGGGGCGCCGTTCATGCCGCGCCACCCGTCCGAATACGGAGCGCTCTTGCGCCGGCTCATCAATGACCACGACGTCAATTGCTGGCTGGTCAACACCGGCTGGACCGGTGGCGCCTATGGCGAAGGCCGGCGTATGCCGATCAGGGCCACCCGAACGCTGCTGACGGCTGCGCTCGACGGATCGCTCGAAGGCGCCGACTACCGCACCGACCCCAATTTTGGATTTGCGGTGCCGACCTACGTCACCGATGTGGATGCGAGCATTCTCGATCCGCGGTCGACGTGGTCCGACAAGGCGGCCTATGACGAAGCAGCCAAACGGCTGGTGGGCATGTTCATCGACAATTTCGAAAAGTTCGAAGAACATGTCGACGGATCCGTGCTCAGCGCAGCACCGGCCATCAGGGCAGCGGCCGAATAGGACGCCGGGAAGCGACGCCGACAGTTTCATTCCGTGTGATTGACCCGGCCGCACTGCTCGCGCATTTTCTGCCGGAGCGCATCCGCTACAGGGAATATCGTTTCATGGCCACAGCCCCAAGCATTGCCTATTCGCCGCCGCGCCGTAGCGACGCGGAGATGCTGGACGCGGCGCAAGCCTTCTTCGATCGGATGCGATCGCGCAGGACCGTACGGGACTTTTCATGCGATCCGGTCGATCCGGAACTGATCCGGCTGGCCGTCCGTACCGCCGGTACGGCGCCTTCGGGCGCCAACCAGCAGCCCTGGAGTTTCGTCGCCATCGGCGACCCCGAGACCAAAAGGGCAATCAGGATTGCCGCAGAGGAAGAGGAGCGCCGCTTCTACGAGGAGCGGGCGGGAGAGGAGTGGCTCGACGCGCTGTCGCCGCTGGGAACCGACGCCGAGAAGCCGTTTCTCGAAACAGCGCCGTGGCTCATCGCCGTGTTCGCACAGCGTTGGGGCCTCAACGATGAGGGTGGACGCGTCAAACATTACTACGTTCCCGAATCGGTCTCCATCGCAATCGGACTGCTGATCGCGAGCCTGCATTCGGCCGGTCTGGCCACCTTGACCCACACCCCCTCGCCGATGGCGTTTCTCAACCGGATATGCGGGCGGCCGGAGAATGAGAAACCCCTGGTCCTGCTGGTTGTCGGGCATGCAGCGGAGGGAGCGCGTGTCCCGGCCATCAGCCGCAAGGACGAAAGCGAGATCCTCTTCTGGAAGGTGGTGGAATGAGCAGTGAGCCCCTATACGCTGCGCGCGGAATCGTGATTGCCGGGTGGGAGCTGACAGAGAGTTTCATTCGTGCGTCGGGACCCGGCGGTCAGAACGTCAACAAGGTGGCGACCGCGGTGCAGCTGAGCTTCGACATTGCAAACTCTCCATCGCTGTCCGACCGGGTGAAGGACAATGCCATCCGGCTCGGTGGCAGTCGGGTGTCCAAGGATGGTGTGTTGATCCTTGAGGCCAACCGATTCAGGACCCAGGAACGCAATCGCGCGGATGCGCGGGCGCGGCTGACCGAACTTCTGGACAAGGCTTCAGCACCGCCTCCGCCGCCACGGCGCAAGACCCGGCCGACGCGCGGGTCGGTCGAGCGCAGGCTGGCGGCCAAGACAGGGCGCGGCCGGATCAAGAAGACCCGCGGCAAGGTGCGCGACGAGTAGAACAGGCCGGAGATGGTCGCGGAGAATCGGAACCGGAGACCCATATGACAGAAAAGGCGACAATGCGCGGCATGGTGCTTACCGGGCACGGCGGGCTGGACAAGCTGGAATGGCGGGATGATCTTCCTGTCCCGGAACAGGGCGCCGGTGAGGTGCTGATCAAGGTCGGGGCGGCGGCAGTCAACAACACGGATATCAACACCCGGACCGGATGGTACTCCAAGGCCGTTCGCGGAGACACGGCTTCCGGGGCCACGCAAGGCTATGACGACTCGCAATCCGGAGCCGAGGGGAGCTGGTCGGGCGAACCGTTGGCGTTTCCGCTGATCCAGGGCGCTGATTGCTGCGGACAGATCGTTGCAGTGGGAGCCGGCGTGGAGGCCGGACGAATTGGCGAGCGGGTGCTGGTAAGAACCATGCAGTCGCGCACGAAGTCGGATGGCAGTGTCGTGACATTCACATTTGGCTCCGAATGCAACGGAGGCTTTGCGGAATACGCCGTGGCGGCGTCCCGCGATGCGCTCAAAGTGTCCTCCGACCTTACCGACATCGAGCTGGCCGTCTTTCCCTGTGCGTTCTCGACCGCAGAAGCAATGATCCAGCGGTGCGGTCTGGGTTCGGAAAATGTGCTGATCACGGGCGCATCGGGCGGTGTCGGATCCGCCGCCATCCAGCTCGCCAAGCGTCGCGGCGCTCATGTCACGGCCGTAACCGCCAGCACTAAGGCCGAGGCCCTGCGCCAGCTCGGGGCGGACGAAACGCTCGATCGCGATACCATCATTCCGGCCACCGCATTCGACGTGATTCTCGACGTCGTCGGCGGTCCGCAGTTTCCGGGTCTGATCGACGGTCTGCGCGATCGCGGGCGCTATGTCACGTCCGGCGCAATTGCGGGCCCGATCGTCGAGCTTGACCTGCGCACGCTTTACCTGCGGGACCTGACACTGCTCGGAAGCACCTATCAGCCGGAGTCCGTGTTCGAGGATCTTGTCGGCTACATTGAAGCAGGCGATCTGAAGCCGGTAGTGGCAGCCACCTACCCGCTCTCCGACCTGCGAAGCGCACAGGACGCGTTTGTGCGCAAATCCCACATCGGCAAGATCGGAATCCGCGTTTCGGACTGACGCTTCACCGTGCCGGTCGAGCAAGCTTTGTCTTGGCACAAGGAAACCGGCGTGCTTATGTCTATCTCCATTCATTCAGGGAGACGAAGACCTATGGGCATTTTCGATTTCATCAAATCGGCGGGGAAGAAGCTCGGGATTGGCGGGGACGATGACGCCCCGGACGCCGATGCCGTGAAAAAGGAACTTGATTCCCACAAGCTCGGCACGGAGAAGGTGGATGTGAAGGTGGAGGGCGATAAGATCGTGCTCAAGGGCGTGGTCGAGGACCAGTCGATCTTCGAGAAGGCAATTGTCGCGGTCGGCAACACGCTTGGCATTTCGAAAGTGGAAGCTTCCGAGCTCAAAGTCGTTGTTCCGGATTCCGGTCTCAAACTTGGCGATGCCGACATGACCGCGCTGGTGGCGGCATCGACCCCCGCAAAGGAACCGAAATTCCACACGGTGGAGAAGGGCGACAATCTCTGGAAGATCGCAGAAGCTGCCTACGGCAAGGGCAAAGGTCCAAAATACACGGTGATATTCGAAGCCAACACGCCGATGCTGTCGCACCCAGACAAGATCTATCCCGGGCAGGTGTTGCGGATTCCGGATCTCGAGACTGCCTGACCGGGCAGGTTTGCACCGCAAGGAGCCTTGATGCTGGTTCTGCCGAAGGGATTGCGCCACATTCCCGGACACCTCGACCGGGAGCAACAGGCATCACTGGTTGAAGATATCCGGGCGGTGGTTCGGCAGGCGCCGCTCTACCGCCCCGAAATGCCCAGAAGCGGCAAACCACTCAGTGTCCGGATGACGAATTGCGGCGAACTGGGATGGGTCGCCGACAAGCGCGGCTACCGTTACCAGGAAAGACATCCGGTCACCGACGCGCCCTGGCCGTCCATTCCTGCCAGACTGATCGACATCTGGATGGATCTGACCGGCGAAAGCCGTCCCCCACAGGCCTGTCTGGTGAATTTCTACGATGAAACCGCAAAGATGGGCCTGCATCAGGATCGCGACGAGCGCAATTTGTCTTCACCCGTGCTCTCTGTCTCGCTGGGCGATGCCTGCCTGTTCCGCTTCGGCGGCACGGAGAGACGGCAACCAACACGGTCTTTCCGTCTCGAAAGTGGAGATATCGTGATTCTCGGTGGCGAGAGCCGGCTCGCGTTTCACGGTGTCGACAGGATCTATCCGGCAACGTCGACACTTCTCAAGGATGGCGGCCGCATCAACCTGACCTTGCGGCGGGTCGATCCCTGAACCGCGTTTCCCGCTTTACATGTTTGTCGCATGAGCCGGTTCGGTTGAAGACGCAGCATTCGGTTCTGCCGAGTTCCGGGCACCGAGGCGGAACAATGGTCTTACAACCACAATACACAAGACCGCGAGCGGAACGCTGGCAATGATGTCGACAAAATAGTGGTTGGCATTGACCACGGCCGCCAGGGCCATGGCGAGATTGAGCGCCAGAAACGGATAGCGAAGCCAGATATGTGACCAGGTTGCCCAGATCAAAAGATAAGCCACACCGGCATGGACGGACGGGAATGTGAGGATGCCCGACATGGCGTCGGTGGAGACCACGAACACCTCGTTGTTCCGGACCGCTTCGAAGTGCTCGATGAACTCGAAACCGAAATAGGTGTTGATGTTCGCGAACTCTGCGCCGGAATAGCCGTAATGGGCATAGGTTCCGTAGGCGGGAAACCAGATCGCGACGACGGCCGCAATCAAGGTCAACAGTCCATAGGCGATCATGAAGGCGTGGGCCCTGCGCGCTTCGCCTAACAGGAGCAACAACATCGGCACCAGCGCGACCTGGACAAGAAAAGATTGATATGCGGTGGAGAATGCCGAGGCGAGCAGCGGGCGCTCGTTGAAAAACCCGATGAAGCCGTGCCAGTCGAAACCGATTGCCTCGTCCATCCGGACCAGAAGCTCGTCGGCAAGCGGCAGGTTCAAGGACATCGCCATGTAGTTTGCAGTGACCATCGGCAGCATGATCAGAAAGAGCCCCGCCATCAGGGTCGCGATGCCGCGAAACTGGTCAAGCCCGTACCGGCCAGCAAACATGCCCACGCCGGCCAGCGCCAGCGCCAGAACGAGAACCGTTGCGAAACTTTCATAGTCGATTGAAACCTTGGTGAAGGGCAGCGCAATCAGCACCGCCGCCCAAATCACTCCGAGGCTTGCAAGAAACCTGATCTGGATATCGTTCAAATCACGTGTGCTCATCGGCCCGATCCCGTCGTCCCGGTCAGGTTCAGGTCATAAAGCCACGATCATAAGATTGGATTAACCCGCACAGCGACACCCTGAGTCAGAACCGACCGTTCACAACTTCCGGAGCGCCACCTGCTCGATAAGGTGGTTGGGTGACTTGCGCAGGATCAGGTCGGCGCGCGGGCGTGTGGGCAGGATGTTCTGCCTTAAATTCTTCAGGTTGATGTTTTCCCAAAGGCTTTCGGCGATGGCGAGCGCCGCATCCTCGTTGATCGTGGCGTAGCGGTGGAAAAAGGACTCGGGATTGCGGAAGGCGGTCTGCCGCAGATTCATGAAGCGGTCGACGTACCATTTGTGGATGTCGGCTTCCTCGGCGTCGATATAGATCGAGAAATCGAAAAAATCAGACACGAAGGGAACAATCTTGCCGTCTTCGGGAAGATCCCGTACCTGGAGTACGTTGATCCCCTCGAAAATCAGGATATCGGGCCGGTCGATCACCGTGTACTCGCCGGGCAGCACATCATAGGTGAGGTGGGAATAGGCGGGCGCGCGCACATTGTGCTGTCCCGCCTTGATGTCCGAGAGGAACCTAAGCACCGCCGCCACGTCGTAGCTTTCCGGAAACCCCTTGCGGTCCATAAGGTTTTCGCGTCGCAACACCTCGTTGGGGTAGAGAAAGCCGTCGGTTGTGACCAGATCGACTTTCGGGCTCGACGGCCAGCGCGCCAGAAGATGCGCCAGTACGCGCGCGGTGGTGGACTTGCCCACAGCGACCGATCCGGCAATGCCGATGATGAACGGTGTCTTGATCACGTCCGAGAGATTGAGAAAGCGCTTGCGCTGCTCGAACAGCAGTTGCGACGATTCCACGTGCGCGGACAAAAGCCGCGACAGTGACAGGTAGATCCGCCGGACCTCCTCGAGATCCACCGGGTCGTTGAGCGAGCGCAGCGTGCGGACCTCGTCGGCGGTCAGCGTCAGCGGCGTATCGGCCCGGAACTCGGCCCATTTCTCGGCCGAGAAGAAGCGGTAGGGCGAAAAATCGTCACCGGAAAAATGATCAAGGGCGCGAGGCTGAATATCGGTCCTGTCCATGTCTACTCCGCCGAACGCCCGGCTTTCTCGGCCAAGCCCGATTGCCCGGTCCGGCGCTCAAGTTCTGCCATGACCTGATCGAGCGGGATATCCGCGATTTTTAGCACCACAAGAAGATGGTACAGCAGATCCGCGGTTTCGTTGACCAGTTCGGCGCGCCCTTGCGAGGTGGCTGCGATCACGGTCTCCACGGCTTCCTCGCCCAGCTTCTTTGCAGCTTTCGGCATTCCCGCGGCAGCCAGCTTTGCCGTCCAGGACTGGTCCGGGTCAGCGGCTGCGCGGGCAGCAACGATGGTCTCAAGATCGACGAGGGTGAAAGTTGTCATCGCGGTGTCTTTTCCTCAACTGAGGCGGTCGCGTCCGGTCAATCCAGCCGCATGTCCAGCCCGGCGGCGGCCATGTGCCGCTTCGCCTCGCCAATCGTATAGGTTCCGAAATGGAAAATCGAGGCGGCGAGCACCGCCGTGGCGTGTCCGTCACGGATGCCTTCGACCAGATGATCAAGCGTGCCCACTCCGCCCGAGGCTATCACCGGCACCCGCACGGCGTCGGCGATGGTGCGGGTCAGACCGATGTCGAAACCGGATTTGGTTCCGTCACGGTCCATCGAGGTCAGCAGCAGCTCGCCCGCGCCAAGTTCGACCATTCTTTGAGCAAACTCGACCGCATCGATGCCGGTCGGTGTGCGCCCGCCATGGGTGAAGATTTCCCAGCGGTCGGCTTCTGCTGGCCCGGAGACCTTCTTTGCGTCCACGGAAACGACAATGCACTGGTTGCCGAACTTGTCGGCCGCTTCGGCAACAAAGTCCGGGTTTTTCACGGCGGCTGTGTTGATCGAGACCTTGTCGGCGCCTGCGAGCAGCAACTTCCGGATGTCGGCGACCGTGCGGACGCCTCCGCCCACGGTCAAAGGCATGAAACAATGCTCGGCAGTCTGCGCCACAACATCGAAAATCGTGTCCCTGTTGTCGGATGACGCCGTGATGTCGAGAAAGCACAGTTCATCGGCGCCGGCGGAATCATAGGCCTTTGCCGCCTCCACCGGGTCACCGGCATCGATCAGATCGACGAAATTGACGCCCTTGACGATGCGGCCGTCCTTGACGTCCAGACAGGGGATGACACGGGATTTCAAGCTCATCGGACGCCCGCCTTTTCCGTTTGCGCGTCCTCGCGGCCAAGCCGCTGCGGGGCGCGCGGGCTGTCCTTGACGTCGAGGCAGGGGATGACACGGGATTTCAGGGTCATGACCGGTCCTGTTCCTCGAATGCCGACGGATCGATGGTCAGCGTACCGTTTAGGACTGCCAGCGCCTCGGCCGGATCGATACGGCCGTCATAAAGCGCACGGCCGGAGATGGCGCCTTCCAGCCGGGCCGCATCGGGCATCTTCATGCGTACGATATCGGCGATCGACGCGAGACCGCCGGAAGCGATCACGGGAATCGATACGGCTTCGGCGAGTTCGATCGTCGAATCCCAGTTGATCCCTGTCAGCACGCCGTCGCGATCAATATCGGTGTAGATGATGGCGGCGACCCCTGCGCCCTCGAAGCGCTTCGCCAGCTCGATCACGCCGAGCTCGGAGGCCTCGGCCCAGCCCTCGACGGCAACCTTGCCGCCCTTGGCGTCGATGCCAACGGCGATGCGTCCGGGAAACCTTTCGCAGGCCTCGCGGACCAGATCCGGATCACGAACCGCGACGGTGCCGAGAATGACGCGCGCCAGGCCCTTGTCCAGCCAGTTTTCGATATGCTTGAGGCTCCGGATGCCGCCGCCAAGCTGAACCGGGCTTCTCGTGGCCTTGAGAATGGCTTCCACCGCCCCGCCATTGACCGACTGGCCCTCGAAGGCGCCGTTGAGATCGACGACATGCAACCACTCGAAGCCCTGCTCCTCGAAGGCGCGGGCCTGGGCAGCGGGATCCTCGTTGTAGACGGTAGCGCTGTCCATCTCGCCGAGCTTGAGACGGACGCATTGACCATCCTTGAGGTCGATTGCGGGAAACAGGATCATGTCATGGCTTCCATTTGAGGAAATTCGCGATCAGGGCCAGACCCAGCGTCTGGCTCTTTTCCGGGTGAAACTGGGTTCCGGCCTTGTTTTCATGGACAACGGCGGCGGTGACCGGTCCGCCATAATCGCAGGTGGCAAGAACGTCGCCACGGTCTTCAGCCGCCAAATGATAGGAATGCACGAAGTAGGCATGCAACCCGTCCGGGCCAGTTTCAATGCCGTCGAAGAGCGGATGATCCTGCTGCACATCCAGCGTGTTCCAGCCAATCTGCGGAATCTTCAAAGCCGGATTCGTCGGTGTGATTTCAACGACATCGCCCCTGATCCAGCCGAAGCCCTCGGTCGCGGTCTTCTCAAGACCGCGGCTCGACATCAGCTGCATGCCGACGCAGATCCCCAGAAACGGCCGCGCCTTGTCCTCGACCGCATGGCGGAGCGCATCGGTCATACCGTCGAGCGCATCAAGGCCGGCCCGGCAATCGGCATAGGCGCCGACACCCGGCAGAACGATGCGGTCGGCAACCGCCACATGATCCGCCTGCGCGCTCAAGATGACCTCGGCCGGAACATCGGCTTCGCGCGCCGCCCGCTCGAATGCCTTGACCGCCGAACGCAGATTGCCCGAGCCATAGTCAACCACCACCACACGCATCGGCTTCAACTCCTTTCAACCGGCACCAGGCCGATCGCATCCGTATCGTTCCCGGCACGAGCGGTTCTCATCACCGGCTGCCGCGTGGTCTGGCCCGGTGTCGATGCAGCCGGGCCATTGGCGCCGGTCCTGCGGGCGTGGATCTCGAAGGCAGTGTCGGCATCATCGGCCTCCACGAGATCCACCAGCCGCCATCCGCGGCGGGCCAACGCCGCGCCGCGCCAGTTGCGTCCCTCGAGCGCGGTCACCAGGGAAATCGCAAATCCGAGCGCCAGACCGGGCCAGAACCATGCCGCATCCGCCATCATCATCGTCGCAGCCAAATAGAGCACAAAGGCGATCAGCGCCTCGAACCACAGCCTGTTGAACAAAAGCCAGATCACCGGAAAGGCAAAGGCCAGCACCGCAAACCTGTCGGCGACGAGCTTTGATCGCTCGTCAGGGACCGCAGCGCCGGGCCCGGCAAAGACAAGATAGCTGCTCATTGCGGATCTCCGTATGTCCGGTTTCCGAGCTGTGGTCCGAAGGTCCGGCTCAGGCGAGAGAGCCCTTGGTTGACGGAATCCGGTCCTTCTGGCGCGAATCCACCTCGCAGGCGCTGCGCAAAACCCGCGCCACCGCCTTGAAACAGGTTTCGGCAATATGATGGTTGTTTGCGCCGTAGAGATTGGCGACATGCAGGGTAATGCCGCCATGCTGGGCAAGCCCCTGGAAAAATTCGCGCACCAGTTCTGTGTCGAAGGTTCCGATCTTCGGCGCGCTGAAGCTTACATCCCACACGAGAAACGGCCGCCCCGATATGTCGATGGCCGCCCTGGTGAGGGTTTCATCCATCGCCAGATCGAGAGAGGCATAACGGTTTATGCCCTTGCGGTCACCGAGCGCCTTCGCCAGAGCCTGACCGATGGCGATGCCTGTGTCTTCAACGGTATGGTGGTCGTCGATATGCAGATCGCCCTTGGCCTTGATGTCGAGATCGAACAGCGAATGGCGAGACAACTGCTCGAGCATGTGATCGAAAAAGCCCACTCCGGTCTCAATCGAACCGGCTCCGGTGCCGTCAACCGAAAGGCTGACCGAGATGTCGGTTTCGTTGGTCTTGCGGGCGATTGAAGCGGCGCGCGCGCTCTCGGTGCTGGCCATCTGGCGTCTCCGGGCATTGTGATCGCCGCTCAATACCAGCCCGTGCCGCAAATATCCAGAACGTGCTGCAGCTGTTATCCGGGCCCTCTACCCGGTTTGCAATCGCCCCCCGGACGCTTACATAAGGATCGCGCGATTGTGCGGGCTACCCCGCGCCGCCTGACGGAAAGGAAGCTTCATGAGCGAGCACAACCCCTTTGGCCAGATGCATGCGACCACGATCATAACTGTGCGCAAGGGCAAGCAGGCGGTCATGGCCGGTGACGGGCAGGTCAGCCTCGGCCAGACCGTGATGAAGGGCAATGCCCGCAAGGTGCGCCGCATTGGCAAAGACAACAATGTCATCGCCGGTTTCGCCGGGGCCACAGCCGATGCCTTCACCCTGCTTGAACGGCTGGAAGCAAAGCTCGAGCAATATCCCGACCAATTGACCCGGGCCGCGGTGGAACTGGCCAAGGATTGGCGCACGGACCGCTATCTCAGACGGCTCGAGGCGATGATGCTGGTCGCAGACAGGACCGTTACATTGGCGATTACCGGCAATGGCGACGTTCTGGAGCCTGAATACGGCACGATGGCCATCGGATCGGGCGGAAATTATGCGTTTGCCGCAGCGCGGGCGTTGATGGACAGCGACAAGAGCGCCGAGGATGTGGCACGGCGCGCGATGGAGATCGCCGCCGATATCTGCGTCTACACCAATAGCAGCATCGTCGTTGAAACCCTTGAGCTCGATTGACCGGCGTCCGGCCGGCCCCGGCCGCATCGTGTTTCAGCCGGTAACGGCCGAGGACTACGCTCTCCTCGAAGACTGGATGGGCCGGCCGCACTGGCAGGAATGGTGGGGCGACGTCGAGACCGAACTTGGGTACGTTCGCGACATGGTGGAGGGACGGGATCGAACACGGCCCTTCCTGTTCCTGCTTGACGGCAGGTCTGCCGGCTATATCCAGTACTGGAGGGTCAGCGACAATCTCGCGGAACCCTGGATCAGCAAGGCGCCATGGCTGATCGATGTGCCCGCCGACGCCATCGGCGTCGATCTCTCGATCGGTGTCGAAGCCGACCTCGGCAAGGGCCTCGGAACCGCGGTGCTGAAAGCCTTTCTGCACAAACTCGCTGATGAAGGCCATCGCAACATCATCATCGATCCCGACGCTGCCAATACGCGCGCCATCAGGGCCTATGAGAAGGCCGGGTTCGTCCCGTTGCTCGCAGCCTCCGACCCCGAGAGCGGTCGGCAAACGCTGATCATGCATCTTCAGACCGGCAACGATCCGAAGAAGCCGGAGATCCGGCCATGATAGACCGCTCGACACTCGATCTGGCGGTGGCAAAGGGTATTCTTGATGACGGACAGCGCCAGGCGCTGATCGATCTGGCGGCGGAGCCCCGGGCCAACACCGCTTCTTCTGTCGAAACGAATGGCGGCGCGGTATCGGGCGGGCTCTCGGTCGATGACCGGATGCGCCTTGTCGGCGGAGGCAACGACATTTTTGTCGCAGTCGGCATTATCCTTTTGTTTGCCGGCGTTCAGTTCGCGCTCGCCGCCATGTTCCCGGATGGCGGACTTTCAGCCACGATTGCCATCATGGTCGCCAGCTGGCTGGTTGCGGAGATCATCACCCGTCAGAAGCGGATGCGGCTTTCGAGCACCCTGCTGGCGCTGATCTTCACGGTTGCCGTTGTCCTTCTGCTGACGAACCTGCTGCGCGACAGGATCTTCATTTCGGGGCAGATCAACGCGTTTTCGCTTCTCGCACTCAGATCCGAGGCGGACCGGATCGCCCTGTTCCTAGGCGGCGGCCTGATCGTCGCGGCGGCACTCTATTTCGCACGCTTCAAGGTCCCCGTTCTCGCCGGTGTAATTGCCGTCGCCGCCACAGGCCTGGCCTTTCTCGGAGCGTTGGTTTTCTATCACGATCAGCTGGTCAGCGGCGCGGTGGCGGCGCCACGGGCGGACCAGATCGCCGATATTCTGGCCGATGCCCTTGCCATTCCACTGATCTGCGGCCTGACAATATTCATCGTCGCCGTCATGCTCGATCTGCGGGACCGGGAACGCCAGACCGTGTGGTCCGATTGCGCCTTCTGGCTGCATGTCGTCTCGGCGCCGTTGCTGGTGCATCCGCTGTTCATTCTGGCAACCGGCCAGGAGATCCTGTCGGGCCAGATAGAACCGGGTGTCGGCGCCGGCATCCTGCTCGGCGTCATGATGGCCGGCTTCGTGCTCGTGGCCTTGGCGATCGACAGGAGATCGCTGCTGGCCCCGACGCTTGCCTATTTCGGCTCGGTGGGCATCTACTATCTCGTCAGCGGAGCCGCCAACACCACCGGCATCCCGGCATTTGCGCTTATCCTGATCGCCATCGGAGCGATGGTGATCCTTTTCGGCGCCGGCTGGCAGCGGATCCGGCGCTTGATTATCCAGCCGCTTCTTCCCACATCGGTCCTCGACAGGCTTCCACCGATAAAGGCATGATTCCGACATGAGCACTTACTCCCCCCGCGAAACCGTGACCGAGCTCGACCGCTACATCATCGGCCAGAAGGACGCAAAGCGAGCGGTCGCGATCGCGCTCAGGAACCGGTGGCGGCGCCAGCAACTCAAGGGGCATCTGCGCGAAGAGGTGATGCCGAAGAACATTCTGATGATCGGACCCACGGGTGTGGGCAAAACCGAGATCTCGCGCCGCCTGGCACGACTGGCCGGCGCGCCCTTCATCAAGGTGGAGGCAACCAAGTTCACCGAGGTCGGCTATGTGGGCCGCGATGTGGAACAGATCATCCGCGATCTGGTCGAGGCCGGCATCATGCTGGTGCGCGAACGCAAGCGCGGCGAGGTTGAGGCCAAGGCGCGGATGAACGCCGAAGAGCGCGTTCTCGATGCGCTTGTGGGCTCGACCGCGTCCCCGGCCACGCGAGATTCGTTTCGCAAGAAGCTGCGTGACGGGCTTCTCGACGACAAGGAGATCGAGATCGAGGTTGCCGACAACAGTTCCGGCATGCCTCAGTTCGAACTTCCGGGCATGCAGGGCGGAAACGTCGGCATGATCAATCTGAGCGACCTGTTCGGCAAGGCGATGGGCGGGCGAACCCGCAAGATCAAGACCACCGTGCGCGAATCCCACGATACGCTGATCAATGACGAGTCCGACAAGCTTCTCGACATGGAACAGGTCCACCAGGAGGCGCTCAAATCCGCCGAGGACGACGGTATCGTCTTCATCGACGAGATCGACAAGATCGCCAACCGCGAGGGCGGCATGGGCGCCGGCGTTTCGCGCGAGGGCGTACAGCGGGACCTGCTGCCGCTGGTGGAAGGCACCACCGTAGCCACGAAATACGGTCCAGTGAAAACCGATCACATTTTGTTTATCGCCTCCGGCGCGTTTCATGTCTCCAAGCCGTCGGATCTGCTGCCCGAGCTTCAGGGCCGGTTGCCGATCCGCGTCGAGCTTCGTCCGCTCGGCAAGGACGACTTCCGCCGGATCCTGACCGAGACCGAGGCCAGCCTGATCAAACAGTACGTGGCTTTGATGGCGACAGAAGACCTCACCCTCGAGTTCACCGAAGACGCGATCGACGAGCTTGCCGAAGTCGCCGTACACCTCAATTCGAGCATCGAGAACATCGGCGCGCGGCGGCTCCAGACGGTCATGGAGCGTGTTCTCGACGAGATTTCTTTTACCGCCCCGGACCAGCCGGGCTCGACAATCAAGATAGATTCGGACTATGTCCGAAAGAACGTCGGCGACCTAGCGCAGAACACAGATTTGTCGCGTTTCATTCTATAAGCGGCAACATTGATCGGCACAGGCCGGAAGCGGGAGCGACTCCGCGCACACTTCCAGCCACCCGCCTGATCTGCGACGCTGCTTGAAAGGAGATGAAACGTGGCCTTCCATTCACTCAGGACATTGATGGCGATTTCGGCCGTGTTTGTCATGAGTATGGCCCCGTTGTCCGCCATGGCTGCCGTGGATGTGGTCCCCCCCGGAAACCGGAGTGCAAAGCAACCCGAAATTCCGGGCGCATCCAAGCGCCGCACCCAAGCGACGAAATCGACCTTCGACCAGAAATACGAGAAAATCCGCGATCTGATCGCGGAAGACGACAGGCTCAAGCGCAAGATCCGATCGGTCTCCAAACGCTACGGGATCGATCCGATCCACATTATCGGTGCGCTGGTTGGCGAACACACCTACAATGTGGATGCCTATGATCGCCTGCAGACCTACTACATCAAGGCTGTTTCCTATGCGGGCGAACGCTTCCGTTTTGAATATGGCGGCGAGAAGGTCACGGATTTCGTCGACCGGCCGCAATTCGAGGCCTGCGACGAAGACGCCGGATCCGCAAAACTCTGGACCTGCCGCGAGGATGTGTGGGAGAGCGAATTCCGCGGCAAGACCGTCGACGGGAAAAAGTTCCCGAACGACCGTTTCGGAGCCGTCTTCTTCCAGCCTTTCTATGCCGGGCAAACCTTCGGGCTGGGTCAGCTCAATCCGCTGACCGCACTGGTTCACACCGACAGGGTCAACAAGGTTTCGCGTCTTCGCAAGCTCGACGCCGGCAATGCGGCGCGGGTCTATGAAGCCATCATGGATCCGGATTCGACGCTGGCCTATATGGCCGCTTCGATCGTCGAATCCATCGAAAACTACCGCGACATTGCCGGTTTCGACATTTCAGGAAATCCCGGGATCACGGCAACACTCTACAATGTCGGCAGATCCGCCAAGCGTGCGCAGAACCTGGCCGAGACCAACCGGAAGCGTGCCAACCGGGGTCAGAAGCGGCAGCTTCCCACCGAGAATTATTACGGCTGGCTGGTCAATCACCACGAGGACGAGCTCCGCGAAATGATCGCGAAGTAGGGCGCGCGCTAGCGCGGCAGTTTCTCGCCGCAGCCCGGGGTGATCGAGGGCCGGGCAAGACGTCCGGCCGGTTTCGGCTCGACGTGATCGATCAGTCTGGCAATCGCATCGAGCGCCTCGGTGTCCAGTTGGGCGATTGACGACGCAAGCCGGTTGGCGACTTCTGTGGCCTTGGCGGACAGCTCCGACGTGTCAATCGTGACTTTCGGGCGCGACAGGCTTCCAAGCAGCTGCAGTTCCTCCGCATCATCCCAGATGATATTGAAATACCCGATGACGCGCTGAATGAATTCCCAGCTCGGTTCAGACCGCTTGCCGTGCTCAAGCGCGGAAAGATAAGCCGGCGACACGCCCAGCGCCCGCGCCATGTCACGCTGGGTGACGCCTCTCTGCGCGCGCAGTTTTCTTACAGCCTCTCCGAATGGCGTCATCTTGGTCCACCCCGTTCGCGGCGCAGGCGGATGTAGAGCGCGCCCTCTCCGCCATGGCCTCGGGCCGCGTTTTCGTGCCCCGATATCAGAAACCGGAACTCCGGCTTGGCGAGCCATTCCGGCAACACCCGCTTGAGGACCCCCTGGCTGCCATGCGAGGAGCCTTTTCCGGTGATCACCAGCACATGGCGAAGCCCGCGCTCATGGGCGCGAGCGAGAAAATCGAACAGAAGATTGTGCGCTTCGGACTGGGTCAGACCGTGAAGATCGATCTTTCCATCTATCGGAAGGCGGCCGCGGGCCAGTTTCCGGACCACGGGCTTTTCGATCGGATGCTTCCGGACCGGCTTCAACCCGGCTTTCGGGTCGCTGGTCGCCGGTTCCACGATGGTCCGCATCTTCGGCGGCCCGCTTGCAGGCGGATCATTCGCCGGAAGGGGATTCGGATTTCCCGACTCGGCCACAAACCATTCCTCGTCATCGACAGATTTGCCGGGAAGGGGATCAACGGTGCGGACGACACGGGCCCAGATGATCCTGTCCTCATGGCTCAGCTTGTGCCGGTCACCGCTCATGATGCGGTCCGCCGGGCAAGATCGGACGATTTGGGCGCAAGGACGAAGAAGCTGGCGCGATTGTTGATCGCTCCGGCCTTGTCGCCGGCTTGCGGACCCGATCCGGCAAACAGATCGCCGCGCGCGGGACCGACAATGGCCGTTCCGGTATCCTGCGCGACCATCAGCCGCGCGAAGGGCCCGGGCGCATCGAAATCCTCAAGATCGGGCACTGAGACAAAGATCGGGGTTCCGAAGGTGTGAATGTGCTTGTCCACGGCCATGGATCGTCCCGGCTCCAAAGGCACCTTGGCCGCCGCCACCGGCCCGAGCCGCAAGTCATCGACATCGGCTTCCCGGAAGAAGATGAAGGACCGGTTCTGCCGCATCAGTTCATCGGCTCGGCCGGGATGGCGGGCCAGCCATGCCCGGATCGAGGCCATGGATATCTCATCAGCGGCGATTTCACCGGCATTGACCAGAAGGCGCCCGATGCCGGTAAACGGGTGACCGCTCTTGCCGTCATAGGTGATGCGCCGCACCGGGCGGCCGGAGCCATGAAGCCGTGCGCAACCCTGGACATGGGCAAAGAAAACATCGACCCGGGAGGAAGCCCAGGCAATTTCAAGGCCCATGCCGTCAAAGGCGCCGGCTTCAATTTCCCTTCGATCCGGGCAGACCTCAAACCGGCCGTCCCGCTCAAGCATGTAGGCATGGCCTTCTGGGATACCCGGCGGCGGACGTGCCGGATCGGGAACCTTGACCAGATGTTCGGGCTTTCGCAGAAACGGATAGCGAAATTTCTCACCGGGTTCATCGCAAACCTCGATCTCGGGCTCATAATAGCCTGTCACGAGACCGCGCAAATCGTCGGAGCAGAGCTCAAACGGATAAAACCGGTCCTCGAAAAAAGCCCGGATCGTCGTCTCATCGGCCGAGCCCCGGTCCTTGAGGGCAAGCGCCGCCTTGAAGGCCGGTTCGAAATCCCCGTGAGTCAGGCCGAGCGAGCCGGGTTTGTATGGCGCGGTCTCGAGTGCGCGGCGTGCGGACCGGCAGAACGCGTCAAAGGCCGCGGCGGGTGAATCCTCCGCCCAACCGGGCAGCCGCGAGAATTCCCATCGCCGCAGCGACAGCGGCATTACTGATCGGCTTCCGTCGCAATGAGATGCCAATTGGGATCCCGCGAGCGGGTGTCGCGCGCGAAGGTCCAGACATCATTGACGTCGGTCACCTCGGCAAGATCGCCCTCGATCACTTCGCCGTCCTTGTCGATCGTCGCCGAAATCAGCTGACTGACGATGCGAACCGTCACATTGGCTTCCGTATCCTTCATCTCCGCCTGAATGATGCTGGCCTTTTCAATGCCGACAAAATTGGAGCGGACCGTTTCGCCGCGATTCTCGCGGTCGCTGATCGCGGCGACGAAGCCTTCATAGACCTCGCGGGACAACAGTGATTTCAGCGTTTTCCTGTCACCGTCCGCATAGGCGGACACGATCATCTCATAGGCCATGGAGGCGCCGCGCACGAATTCCTTCGGATCAAAGGAAGGATCGGCCTTGACGAGTTCGCGGAGGCTCTTGTTGAGATCGCTTCCGGGTTCCGCATAGGCATCGACAGCGGCAAAGGCGTCCGGCTCTGCCGCTTCGCGTCCCCGGCGCGGCAACGTGACCACTTTCGGATCGTCGACGCCATCCTGCGAGGCAGTCTGCTCGCGCCGTTCCATCTTTTCGCGCGGCGGCCTCTCGTTCCCGGTCCTCTTGCCGAGCACCGAGCGGAGCTGGATGAAAACAATCACCGCCGCCACGAAAAAGAAGAACGTCACAAAATCAAAGGAACCCATTCCCGCCTTCTTTCATTTTCATCGTCTGTTAGGATGCATATAATCCTCTCGGGCCGATCAATCAAAGGGTCGGCCATTCTATTTATTGTTTGCCGCCGACGGTTCTGCCGGGCGGCTCGCTCACTCCGGGACCACCGACATGCGCTTCTCCCTGATCCCGTTCCTGCTGCTGGTGGTTCCGCTGGCCGAAATCGCGGCCTTCGTGGTTATCGGCGGTCAGATCGGGGTCTGGGCGACCCTCGGCATGGTGTTGCTGACCGCTGCCATCGGCAGCCTGCTGCTGCGCTGGCAGGGAATCGGGCTGTTCAACCGGATCAACGCCGAAATGCACGCCAAGCGCGTTCCCGGCCGTGAACTGGTGCACGGGGTCATGATCCTTGTGGCAGGGGTGCTGTTGCTGACACCCGGGTTTGTGACCGATACGCTCGGGTTCCTCCTGTTCGTTCCGGCCTTGCGCGACGCGGTCTGGCGGCTTGTCCGGGATCGTATTGTGGTCACGACGATGTCGGCGCGGCATGGCAGACAAGGCCCGGGCCCCCGCCGACCGGATGACGGCGTCGTGGATCTCGATGAAGACGAGTTCGAGCGTCACCCCGATCAGTCCTCGCCCTGGTCGGATGACCCGGACAGGATTTCCGGCAAGGACCGGAATAACCACGACTGAGCAAACGGGTTGTAACCCCCGTGGTGAAATGCTAGCGAAACCGCGAACAATTTACCGGGTAGCCGCTTTTGGCGGATGAGAACAGGGAAGAGCCAGATGGCAAAAGACACAATCGGCACAGGCGCCGCAGCGCCAGCGGATACAAAAGGCAACGGTGAAGCGCCGACACTCAATGTGATGGCGCAATATATAAAGGATCTTTCCTTCGAGAATCCCGGAGCGCCCAAATCGCTGGGTCCGCGCGAAAAGGCACCGGCCATCAACATCAACGTCAACGTCAACGCCAACCCGTTGAGCGAAACCGAATTCGATGTTGTCCTGACGCTCAATGCCGAGGCGAAGAACGATCAGACCGTCGTCTTCAATGTTGAACTGGTCTATGGCGGCGTGTTCCGGGTGGCGAACTTCCCGCAGGAACACATGCTTCCGCTGCTCTTCATCGAATGCCCGCGGATCCTGTTCCCGTTTGCCCGCCAGATCGTGGCCGACGCAACCCGGAACGGCGGCTTTCCGCCGCTGCTCATCGACCCGATCGACTTCGCCCAGATGTTCCAGCAGCGCATGGCCGAGGAAAAGGCGAAGTCCGAGGTTTCAAACCAGGTCAACTGACTGCCCTTGAACGGGTAATTTTCGAGAAGGCCGCCTTCCGGCGGCCTTTTTCATGTCCGGTTTGCAGGCGCAGACCGAATCTTCCCTGCTTTCCGGCGGCAGGGTGAGGCCGAGTCCATCGGCCGCGCATGTTTCACGTGAATCAACAGCCGGTGTTCAGTTTGTTCCGGCCTTGAGCCAGATCGCGTCCTTTCCGATCCTCTCGACCAGCTCCCGATGCGCCTGCAATTCCCCGGGCGACACGCGTTCAGGCAAGGGATTCGGGCGTTCGCCGATTTCGACCACTGCCTCTGTGCTCGACCCTTCGCGCGCATCGGACTGGTTCGACGACAGGCCAAGTGCGGCCTGACGGCCACCGAGCATCTCGATATACACATCGGTCAGAAGCTCGGCGTCGAGCAACGCTCCGTGTTTTGTGCGGTGGGAATTGTCTATGCCGTATCGCCGGCACAGCGCATCGAGCGAGTTCGGCCCCATCGGGTGGCGCCGTCGGGCCAGCGCCAGAGTATCTACGACCAGACCGGGATCCACCGGCGGCAGGCCGATGCGCCGGTATTCGGCATTGAGAAAACCCATGTCGAAATTTGCGTTGTGGGCCACATAGCGCGCGCCATCGAAGAACTGCGCAATTTCGTCCGCCAGGTCGGCAAAGACCGGCTTGTCAGCGAGAAAGGCATCGCTGATGCCGTGGACCGCAAGGGCGTCAGGATGAACCGGCCGGCCTTCGGGGTTGATGAACAAATGGAGCGTCCGGCCGGTGGGAAACTGGTTTTCCAGTTCAACACAGCCGATCTCGATGACACGATCGACCTGGTTGTCGAGGCCCGTGGTTTCAGTGTCGAATACGATCTCGCGCATGGGTCTGTCCTATTTCTTACGGGTTTCCCGAAGCCTGCCTATAATGTCTTCCACCTGCTGTCTGGCGGGCTCGATGCCCTTTGAGGTATCGACAACGAAATCGGCGCGACGGCGCTTTTCGGCGTCGGGAACCTGGCGCGCAAGGATAGCCTCGAACTTCTCCTCGGTCATCCCCGCCCGTGCCAGGACCCGCTGTCGCTGAATCTCCGGACCGCAACTGACCACCACCACCGAATCCACCCTGTCTTCAGCTCCTGTCTCGTAGAGAAGCGGGATGTCGATCACCGCCAAACTGTGGCCGGCCGCTCGCGCGGCTTCCAGAAAACCCTGTTCACGCTCGCGGACAAGCGGATGAACGATGGCTTCCAGTCGCTTGAAGCCGTCGGAGTCGCGAAGCAGCAGCTTCGACAGCAGCCCTCGGTCGACGACACCGTTCGATGTCGTCCCCGGAAAGGCTTCCTCGATCAGCGGCGTCGCCGCACCGTTGTAGAGTTCGTGGACAATCTCGTCGGCGCTGATAACAGGAACGCCGGCAGCCTTGAACATGTCGGCGGTTGTCGATTTGCCCATGCCGATGGATCCGGTCAGTCCGATCGTGATCATCGATGCGCCTCCATGTCCGCAATCACCAGACCGCGGAGTTGGGACGTCACCTGCGGCCGAACGCCAAACCAGCGCTCGAAGCCGGGAACCGCCTGGTGAAGCAGCATTCCGAGACCGTCGACTGAGCGGAAACCCTGGTCGGCCGCCATTTTCAGGATCGGGGTCAACAACGGTACGTAGACGATGTCCGTGACCAGGGCGTCGCTGTTCATGGTGGTGAAATCGATGGCCGGGGCCGGCGCGCCGTCCATTCCAAGCGAGGTGGTGTTGATGAAGAGATCGGCGCCGCTTGCGGCTTCGTGAAGGCCATCCATCGGGTGGGCAGACAAGGTTGGCCCGAAACGATCAGCCAGTTCGCGCGCGCGTTCCACCGTCCGATTGACAACCCGGATCTCCGGAATGCCCCGTACTACAAGCGCATGCAGAACTGCCCGGCTCGCACCGCCCGCACCCAGAACAACGGCGATCCGGCTCCGCTCCCAACCCGGTGCGGACGCATCGAGATTTGCGGCAAAGCCATGCGAATCGGTGTTTCCGGCATGAAGCCGGCCGTTTTCGCGCCACAGGGTGTTGATCGCGCCAATCTGTGTGGCGGTTTCGTCGATGTGATCCACCAGATCCGCAATGGCCTGCTTGTGTGGAATCGTGACATTGCCGCCGGCATAGCCGGACGATCCGTCCCTGAGCGCAGCCGCGAAGCCAGCAAGTTCGGCGGGCCGGACGTGAACGGGATCATAGGCGCCCCGAATCCCGTTCGTTTCGAGCCAGTGCCGGTGGATGAGCGGCGAGCGCGAGTGCGAAATCGGATCGCCGATCACGAAAGCCTTTGGGATGGTGTTCCGATTGTCAGCCATCGATCACCGCCAGATCCCGCAATTCCTTGAGAAGCGGCAACATCGGCATGCCGACAATGGTGAAATAGTCGCCTTCGATCCGTTCGAACAACTGAATGCCCTCGCCCTCATACTGGTATGCGCCCACGGACGACAAGGCCTTGTCGCCCACGCTGGCGAGATGGCGGCCGATAAAGCCGGGCTCCAGCTTTCGCATGGTCAGGTGCGCGACAGAAACATGACGCCAAAGAGTTTCGTCGTCCCGGACCAGAACCACCGCACTGTTGAGAGAATGGGTGCGGCCCGAAAGGGTCAACAGACGCCGCCGGGCCTCATCCATATCCCGCGGCTTGTGAAGAAGCCGGTTGTCGATCGAAAGAGTCTGATCGGATCCGATGACAATGCTTCCCGGGTTTCGTCCGGCGACATCCTGCGCCTTTGCCTCTGCCAGAACGGTCGCCACACTTTCGGCATCGAGATCGGCCAACGCGCTTTCGACCGCACGCTCGTCGATATCGGCAGGCTCGATCTCGAATTGGAGACCGGCATTCCGCAACATGGTTTTTCTGAATGGACTTGCCGAGGCAAGCACGAGCCGTTGGTTCATGTGCGCTCCCTGTCGCATGGACGTCCTGATCTCGGGGGTTAGCGCCACTTCGGACGCAAGGCAAGGATTGCCGCGGCGGTCTCCTCGATCGACCGACGGGTGACGTCGATTACGGGCCAGTTGTGACGCTCGCAAAGTGAACGGGCATATTTGAGTTCCTCGCTGATGAGCGACCGGTCGGTGTAGTGCTCACCCTGATATCCGGCCGTCGTTCCCAGCACCCGGTTTTGGCGAACCTGGGCGATGCGGTCGACCGATGCGACAAGGCCGACAATCAGGGGTTTCTCGGCCATGATCAGGCCGTCCGGCAACGGTACCCCGTGGACGATCGGAATGTTGGCTGTCTTGATGCCGCGATTGGCAAGGTAGATCGAGGTAGGTGTTTTCGATGTGCGGCTGATTCCGATGATCACCAGGTCGGCGGCATCAAAGTCAGCCGGCAATTGCCCGTCATCGTGATCGAGTGTGAAGTTCAGGGCGTCGATCCGCTTGAAGTATTCCTCGCCCATGGCGTGCTGGGCGCCGACACGGCGACGCGACGGCGCACCGAGATAGGACTGAAATACATTGAGAACCGGCTCGAGCACCGAAACGCTCGGCAGTCCCATATCGCGGCATTTGAGCTCGATGATCGAGGCCAGCTCGGTATCGACAATGGTGTAGAGCACGATTCCGGGAGCGCCGTCGATGGCGTCGAGCACGGCAAAAAGCTGTTTTCGGGTCCGGATCAGCGGGTAGACATGTTCGAGGGCCTGCGCGCCCTGAAACTGTGCGGCGGCGGCGCGGCCTGCCGCCATCAGGGTTTCACCGGTCGAATCGGAGATGAGATGGAGATGGAAATAGTTTTTGACCTGCTCCACAGAAATCTCCGGCTGCTGTTGATAAGGGTGGACGACCAAGAGCTAAGGGCCGGGGACACTCAAAGGCAAGGGACCGCGCCCCTGTTTTTCCACAACGGGTGTTTTGTGCATTGGGCTCCGCAGCCTTTTCGGAGTTACGGTGAAAACAGAATGGCGTCCCCGATAATTCGGACAACGCAAGACAGATAAACACAAGCGGACAAAGGCTTTAGGACGTGTGGCACAATGACTTCGACTGGCCGATTGTGCTTTCCAGATGCGCCTGTTTATATGAACCACCTGTGGAGGAACTGTGGACAAGTGTTAATCCCCTGAAGCCACAGAGTCATAGAATCAGAATCCTTTTCCATAAGGATTTGTTTTAAGGGACAGGTGATGACAAAGGCTGCGGATCGCAAGGTGATGAAGGTACTGGCGGGGGAAACGGTATCTCCACCTCCGGTATGGCTGATGAGACAGGCGGGGAGATATCTGCCCGAGTACCGGCAGACACGCGCTACCGCGAAAGGTTTTCTCGATCTGTGCTACACACCCGATCTTGCGGTTGAAGTCACGTTGCAGCCAATCCGGCGATACGGCTTTGATGCGGCGATCCTCTTTTCCGACATTCTGGTGATTCCCGACGCGCTCGACCGCAATGTTCACTTTGTCCAGGGAGAGGGGCCGAAGATGGATCCGATTTCACCTGAGGCGATTTCCGATCTGGATGCATCAAAAATGCACGATCATCTGGCTCCAGTTTATGAAACGGTCCGGCGATTGCGGGCCGAACTGCCGGGAGAAACAACGCTTCTCGGGTTTTGCGGAGCGCCGTGGACGGTTGCGACCTACATGATTGCCGGCCACGGCACACCCGACCAGGCGCCAGCGCGGCTGTTCGCCATGCAGCACCCGCGCGAATTCGGGATGCTGATCGATCATCTGACGGAGATTTCGACTGATTACCTGATTTCGCAGATCGATGCCGGCGCCGACGCCGTCCAGATCTTCGACTCCTGGGCCGGTGTACTGGGTGAGGTCGAATTCAGACAGTACTCGGTTGGACCTGTCAGACGAATGGTCGAGAAGATCAACCGCGAGCGTCCCGGTGTTCCCGTGATCGGATTCGCCAAAGGAGCCGGGGCCCTGCTTGAGAGCTACCGGAGCGATACCGGCGTGCATTGCGTCGGTCTCGACTGGACGGTTCCCGGCGGCCTCGCACGACGCATTCAGAAGGGTGGTGCGGTGCAGGGCAACCTGGATCCCCTTCGTGTCGTTGCCGGCGGCGCAGCTCTTGATGAGGGAGTTGACCGCGTCCTCGAAACCCTGGGAGACGGGCCATTGATCTTCAATCTGGGACACGGGATCACCCCTCAGGCCGATCCCGGGAATGTTGCCCGGTTGATGAACCGGATCAGGGGCGTTTCGAGCTCGTGAAGGATCCGGCCGCAACAAGCGTACAGGAAGGTTCGCGGGCACGGCTGAAGGCCTATCTGACGATTGCGGTCGTCGTGGTTATGACCGGACTTGCCTGGTGGTTCCAGCCGACCTGGCTTTATGAGTGGCTCAAGGTCCTGCACCTGGTTGCAGTCATTTCCTGGATGGTCGGAATGTTCTATCTGCCTCGGCTTTTCGTCTATCATGCGGATGCGGCGCCGGGCGGAGAACCCGCCGCGACCTTTGTCATCATGGAGAAGCGGTTGATCAAGGTGATCATGAACCCGGCCATGATGGTGTCTTGGGTTGTCGGCCTTTGGCTTGCCTGGAACGGCTTCGGTTTTTCGGGTGTGTGGCTCTGGATCAAGATCGCTGCGGTGATGGGCCTGACCGCGTTTCATGTTTTTCTCAGCCGGTCGGCACGCAGGTTCTCCCGGGGCGAGAACACGATGACGGCCCGGCAATGGCGGATGGCCAATGAAATACCGACGGTTCTGATGATCCTGGCGATCATAATGGTGATCATCAAACCGTTCGGGTGAGTTCGAAAGGCGCCTTTGATCCAGCGCCGTTTACGAAATTGTCGGCATGACGGGGCTTGCGGCGTTTCACGTGAATCGCTATCTAGCTTGTAACGCCTTCAAAGGCGGGCACCAGTTTCTGTCTGGCCGGCACCTATTGCCGCGTGTTCTCGTCCGCCTCTCCCCATTTATGTAAATTCTAGACCTGGATTTCCCATGCAGGAAATGAAGCTTCAAGAGCTCAAGAACAAAACCCCTACGGATTTGCTCGCCTTCGCCGAATCGGTGGAAGTCGAAAATGCCAGCGTCATGCGCAAACAGGAGCTGATGTTTGCCATTCTCAAGCAGCTCGCCGCGCAGGATGTGGAAATCATCGGCGAAGGCGTTGTCGAAGTCCTGCAGGATGGTTTCGGTTTCATGCGTTCGGCCAACGCCAACTATCTGCCGGGTCCCGATGACATCTACATCTCGCCATCGCAGATCAGGCGGTTTTCACTCAAGACCGGGGATACGGTTGAGGGCCCGATTCGCGGACCGAAGGAGGGCGAGAGGTATTTCGCACTTCTAAAGGTCAACTCGATCAATTTCGAGGATCCGGAAAAGATCCGGCACAAGGTCCATTTCGACAATCTGACACCGCTCTATCCGAACGAGCGGTTCAAGATGGAAATCGACAATCCGACAACGAAGGATATTTCCTCGCGGGTGATCGATCTTGTGGCCCCGCTCGGCAAGGGGCAGCGCGGACTTATCGTGGCGCCGCCGCGGACCGGCAAGACCGTTCTTCTGCAGAACATCGCACATTCGATCACGGCCAATCATCCAGACTGCTACCTAATCGTGCTTCTGATTGACGAACGCCCCGAAGAAGTGACCGACATGCAGCGTTCGGTGAAGGGCGAAGTTGTGTCTTCCACCTTTGACGAACCCGCTGTCCGCCACGTTCAGGTGGCCGAGATGGTGATCGAGAAGGCCAAGCGCCTGGTCGAACACGGTCGCGATGTGATCATTCTGCTCGATTCAATTACTCGATTGGGACGGGCCTACAACACGGTTGTTCCGTCTTCCGGCAAGGTCCTGACCGGCGGTGTCGACGCCAACGCGCTCCAGCGCCCGAAGCGGTTCTTTGGCGCGGCCCGCAATATCGAGGAGGGAGGCTCCCTGACAATCATCGCAACCGCGCTGATCGACACGGGTTCCCGCATGGATGAGGTGATCTTCGAGGAGTTCAAGGGTACCGGCAACTCTGAAATTGTTCTGGACCGAAAGGTTGCGGACAAGCGGATCTTCCCGTCCATGGACATTCTGAAATCCGGTACCCGCAAGGAGGACCTGCTGGTTCCCCGTCAGGACCTGCAAAAGATCTTCGTGCTTCGCCGGATCCTGGCGCCGATGGGAACCACGGATGCGATCGAATTCCTCATCGACAAACTCAAGCAAACCAAGACCAACAGCGATTTCTTCGATTCGATGAACACCTGAGGAATCGCCGAATTATCCGATTCGATTCGGAACCGGTATCTTGATGCCCGAAACCATCTTTGCCCTTTCCAGCGGCTCGGTCCCGTCTGGCGTGGCGGTGATACGCATTTCCGGTCCGAAGGTTCGATTCGGACTCGAAACGCTTGTCGGATTCGTTCCCGCCGCGCGTCATGCATCCCTGTGCGTCATCAGGAACGATGAAGGCGTCGTTCTGGACAAGGGCCTTGCGCTGTATTTTCCGGGTCCGAACTCGTTTACCGGTGAAGATGTTGCGGAACTGCAGATTCATGGAAGCCCGGCCGCGGTTCAAGCGGTGTTGTCGGCGCTCGGGCAGTTGGCCGGATACCGGGCGGCAGAACGGGGCGAATTCACCCGGCAGGCCTTTGCCAACGGAAAGATGGATCTGACCGAGGTCGAAGGCCTGGCGGATCTTCTGGTCGCCGAGACCGAGGCGCAGCGCCGCCAGGCCTTGTCTCAGGTCGGTGGCGGATTGCGGGCGCTGTATCAGGACTGGGCGAAGCGCCTGACCCATGCACGCGCAATGATCGAGGCGGAACTGGATTTCTCGGATGAGGACGACATTCCGGGTTCCGTTTCCGACCGTATATGGTCGGATATGAAAGCCCTGCTTGAAGACATCCGGAACCATCTCGCCAAGGCATCCTATGGGGAGATTGTTCGAACGGGTTTCAAGGTGGCGCTGATAGGGCCGCCCAATGCAGGCAAATCATCGCTCCTGAATTGCCTGGCCGGCCGCGATGTCGCGATTGTTGCCGATACGCCGGGTACGACCAGGGATGTTGTGGAGGTGCGGCTGGATCTGAACGGATACCTGGTCACGGTTCAGGATACTGCCGGCCTTCGGGATGATTCCGACGATGCCGTCGAGTTGGAAGGGATGCGTCGCAGCCGGATGGTAGCGGAGAATGCCGACCTCGTGCTCGATCTCCGGGATGTTACAACCGCGGATCCGGATGAAAGCCGCATCGGGGCAATGTCGATTCGCGTCTGGACAAAAATTGACCGATTGCCAGCGTCCAAACCGGCGATCCAACAGGACATTGGCATATCCAGCAAGACCGGAGACGGTATCGATAGTTTGATATCGGCGATCCTTGACCGCATTGTAGCGAAACAATCCAACATGAGTGAAGTGGTTCCGTCCAGAGGCCGGCATGTCGCCCTTCTGCAATCTGCCTGCTCGGAACTGGATACCGCAGTTGGCAGCGGGAATGTACCGATTGAAGTGCGGGCTGAGTATCTGCGCCGCGCCGCTGATGATATTGGTCGGATTACCGGGAAGGTCGATGTGGAAGATTTGCTGGGCGTAATCTTTTCTGAGTTTTGTGTAGGTAAATGATTCACGTGAAACACGGATCAGCCTGATCGGACAGCAAGTGATTCACGTGAAACACCGATATCCGGAAGTTCAGCCGAGCCGGAGATCTTACGGCCCATCCTTTTGTTTCACGTGAAACGTTATCGCCCTTGACTTTGTCGACGACGGAAAAGAGAACTTCCCACATGGAAACACCACTTCAGTATGATGTTGTTGTCGTCGGCGGAGGCCACGCAGGAAGTGAAGCAGCGGCCGCGGCCGCGCGGCTTGGCGCCCGAACTGCGCTGGTGACGCATAAGCATGACACCATCGGATCCATGTCATGCAATCCCGCCATTGGCGGTCTCGGAAAAGGGCACTTGGTTCGCGAGATCGACGCCATGGGTGGCATTATGGGCCTCGCTGCCGATCAGGCAGGGATTCAGTTTCGCATGCTGAACCGGCGAAAGGGACCCGCGGTTTGGGGCCCACGTACCCAGGCCGACCGGAAGCTGTACAAGGCGTCTATCCAGCGGCAGTTGGCACTTGCGCCCAATCTCGACATCATCGCGGGCGAAGCGGACGGATTGCTTCAGAATGGCGGCAACGCGTCCGGCGTCGTTCTCAAGGATGGACGACAGATCGCATGTGGTGCCGTGGTTCTGACCACTGGTACATTTCTCAGGGGTCTGATTCATATCGGTGACCGTCGAATTCCGGCGGGCCGGATGAACGAAGCGCCCGCACTTGGATTCTCGGCCGTACTCGAGAATGCGGGTTTCAAACTTGGGCGACTGAAGACAGGAACGCCTGCCCGGCTCGACGGCAAGACGATCGATTGGGAGAGGGTGAGCTGGCAGGAAGCCGACTCCGAACCTATCCCGTTCTCGTTCATGACCGACCGGATCGAAGTGCCTCAGATCAGGTGCGGGATTACCCGGACCACGTCTGCCACACACAAGATCATCCAGGACAACATTCATCGGTCGGCAATGTATTCAGGTCAAATCGAGGGCGTTGGTCCAAGGTACTGTCCCTCCATCGAGGACAAGATTGTCAGGTTTGGCGAGCGTGACGGACATCAGGTCTTTCTGGAGCCCGAAGGTCTCGAAGATGACACGGTCTATCCGAACGGGATCTCGACATCCCTCCCGGAGGAGGTTCAGGAAGCATTTCTGCGTACGATCCCGGGTCTTGAGAATGTCGGGATCGTGCAGCCGGGTTACGCGATAGAGTATGACCACGTCGATCCGCGAGAGCTTTCGCTGGCGCTGGAAACCAGAAAGGTGCCGGGACTGTTTCTTGCCGGTCAGATCAACGGAACAACCGGTTATGAGGAGGCGGCGGCCCAGGGGCTCGTTGCGGGTTTGAATGCCGCGCTCAAGGTCCAGGGCCGGGAGCCCAGCACGTTCAGCCGCGCCAATTCCTATATCGGTGTGATGATTGACGATCTGGTCACACGCGGTGTCAGTGAACCCTACAGGATGTTTACCTCCCGGGCGGAGTACCGGCTTTCACTGCGCGCAGACAATGCGGAGGCGAGGCTGACGCCGATGGCGATGGAACTCGGGTGTGTTGACAGGGATAGAGCGGAGAGATTCAGCCGGTATTTCGATTCGCTAACGGAATGTATTGCGGTTCTCAAGGAGCGGCAGGTCTCGCCAAATGAAGCGGCTGAATTCGGAATCGCGTTGAACCGTGACGGATTGAGGCGCAGCGCCTTCCAGCTTCTGTCCTATCCCGACGTGAGTGTGGATGATGTGATGCGGGTTTGGCCCGAGTTTGCGCTTTATGACCGAACGGTGCTGAACGCAGCAGCGGTGGACGCTTCCTATGCCGTTTATCTCGAGCGTCAGAGGCAGGACATTGCCGAGCGGGTGAAAGAAGAGTCGCGGCTGATCCCGGCTGATTTTGATTACGGTGCGTTGGTCGGGTTGTCGAACGAACTCAAGCAGAAGCTTGAAAGGATACGACCGCCTTCGATCGGCCATGCGGAACGGATCGAGGGCATGACGCCGGCTGCGATCGCACTGATACTTGCTCATCTTCGCAGGGGACAGGCTGGAAAAACCGCCAGGTCCGCATGATGGCTGTTGAGCGATCAGATATGGGCGAACCTGCCATCCCGGGATTTGTTTCTGTTTCACGTGAAACAGCGGAGCGGCTCGAAGTTTACGCGGATCTGGTGCGGAAATGGCAGGGCAGCATCAACCTGATTTCACCCAGGACATTGCCGGATCTCTGGACACGGCATGTTTTGGACAGCCTCCAGCTGTTCGCGCTTCGCCGCGAACCCGCCATCTGGATGGACATGGGAAGCGGAGCGGGTTTTCCCGGTCTCGTCACTGCAATCTGTCTTGCAGAGATCGGGCAGGGCTGGGTGCACCTGGTGGAAAGCAATCACAAGAAGGCAGCATTCCTGCGTCAGGCCATTTCCAGAACCGGCGCGCGCGCAAGCGTGATGCCGGTCCGCATCGATGCGGCAATCAAGAGCCTGCCGGAAATCGACGCCATATCAGCGCGCGCGCTGGCGCCGCTGCCGGATCTGCTGTCTCATTCGGCGCCATTTGCAGCCAGGAATCCGGCAATCCGACTGTGGTTTCACAAAGGGCTGGATTACGCTGAAGAAGTGCGATCGGCGCGTGACCTTTGGGCATTTGATCTGGTAGAACACAAGAGCCAGTTCCAGGATGGATCGGTCGTTCTGGAAATTTGCAATCTCAAGAAATTCAACTGATTCTGCGGACGCCTTCCGATGCCCCATGCAAAGAACCGGATCATCACCATTGCCAACCAGAAAGGCGGCGTCGGCAAGACCACGACCGCCATCAATCTGGCGACGGCACTTGCGGCCATCGGTGAGGAAGTCTTGATTGTCGACATCGATCCGCAGGGCAATGCCAGCACCGGGCTTGGAATTGATCGAAGGGACCGGGGCGTGTCCGCCTACGACCTTCTGACACAGAATGCGACCGTGGCCGACACCGTGGTGGAGACCGCCGTCCCGCATCTGAGCATCATTCCGTCGACCATGGACCTTCTCGGTGTCGAGATGGAAATCGCGGGAACGCCCGACCGGGTCTTCCGGTTGCGCAAGGCGCTGCAGGCGGAAGCAGCCACTTCCTACAGCTATGTGCTGATCGACTGTCCGCCGTCGCTCAATCTTCTGACCATGAATGCGATGGCCGCCGCCCATTCCATCCTGGTTCCGCTGCAGTGCGAATTCTTCGCGCTGGAAGGCCTGAGCCAGTTGCTGGAAACTGTCGGGCAGGTTCGCGATACACTCAATCCCACCCTCGATATCCAGGGCATCGTGATGACCATGTACGATGCGCGCAACAATCTCGCGCTGCAGGTGGTCGATGACGTCCGTGCCCATCTTGGCGACAAGGTGTACCGGACCCTGATACCCCGTAACGTCCGCGTTTCGGAGGCGCCTTCCTACGGAAAGCCGGCGATCCTTTACGATCTCAAATGCGCCGGGAGTCAGGCGTATCTTCAACTGGCATCCGAAGTGATCCAGCGCGAACGCAACAGAAAGGCCGCCTGACCGGATCGCGGTCAGGGGCAAGAATGGAAACGAAGATGGCAGAAGATATATCCAAGAAGCGGCTCGGCCGCGGGCTTGCGGCGCTGATTGGCGAAATTGATCAGCCCTCCTCGGCGCAATCGAAACCGACGGTTACGGCCGACCGTATGATTCCGATCGAGCATGTGACTCGAAATCCGCGCAATCCGCGGCGGAATTTCGCAGCTGCCGAACTCGAGGATCTGTCGCGCTCCATCCGTCAGCACGGGGTGGTTCAGCCGGTCGTGGTCCGCAGCGCCGGAGCGGAGCGGTTCGAGATCATTGCCGGCGAACGCCGCTGGCGCGCCTCGCAGATGGCCGGACTTGTAGAAATTCCCGTGATTGTCCGCGATGTCGATGACAAGACGGCCCTGGAAATCGCCATTGTCGAAAACGTTCAGCGGGCGGATCTCAATCCGCTGGAGGAAGCGCAAGGCTATGAACAGCTGATCGCGCAGTATGGCTATACGCAAAACGATCTGGGTGAGGTGATCGGCAAAAGCCGCAGCCATGTGGCCAATTCCCTGAGATTGCTGAAATTGCCGGAGCAGGTCCGCTCCATGCTCGCGGAGGGCGCGTTGTCCGCGGGCCACGCCCGTGCCATTGTCTCGACATCGGACCCTGCCGCCCTTGCCAGACGCATTGTCGATGGCGGTCTTTCGGTGCGTGACGCCGAAAAACTCGCGCAGAAAGATGCCGAGCAGACGTCGCAGTCAGGCGGGTTGGAGACAAAGTCCGTACCTTCGGCCGACAGGAAGGATGCCGATACGCTTGCGCTGGAGAGAAGCCTCTCCGACGTGCTCGGACTCAAGGTTCAACTGGCTCACAAGGGTCAGGGCGGGCAAATGCGGATCGATTACAAGTCGCTCGAGCAACTCGATGAACTTTGTCGGCTGTTGGGCGAAAATCGCTAACTATTACAAATAGATAAGAAATCTATCTGCTGAGAAGGCAAGTTCGAAGCAGGGCTTGGCGTGCTATCGAAGCCTCGAGTTGGGGTCTCTTTCTGGTTTCCAGAACGGCCTGGGCCAGTCGTTGCATTTCCGAATTTATCGCCTTCAGCGTCCAGTGCCGCAGCGCCCGCTCGACGATCGGCTTGCGTCTGAAATGGATGCCGCGACCCTTCTCGGACATCACCTGGACTGGTTGGCGTGCATGGTTTTCCACCAAAGATCGCAGGCTGTCGAGTTGTTCCAGTTGTACTAGACAGCCGCGCAGCACCAGATAGACCGATGTCTTTGAGGCCAGGATGCGTTCAAGTGCGGCTTCGAGCCGCGTGACATCGCCGCTGAACACGGCCTCGACTGCGTCATCAACTGACAGCGCCGCAACGTCGCCAATGGCTTCGATCACGTCGGTGTCGGTCACGGTCCCGGTTCCATCGCAGTAAAGCGCCAGTTTTCTGAGCTCCCCGCGGCTGGCGAGACGGTCGCCGCCCAGCAACTGGCCGAGCCGCTGGCGGGCGTCACCCTGAATGGTGAGACCGGCATTGCCGAGCTCCTCGTCAATCAGTGCCTGGATGCCGCGGGCGTCGTCGGCATAGCAGGGAATTGCAAGCGCGGTCTTCGCGCTCTCGACCGTCTTGCGCAGGCCTGCGCCTTTCTTCAGGTCTCCCGCTTCGATGAGAAGGTGAGATCCGCCGGGATCGACGCCGGCAACTGCGGACACGGCTTCTACAAGCCCACGGTCATTGCCGGCGTTTTTGACCCAGACGAGACGGTCGCCGCCAAACAGGCTTATGGCGCCGAATTCATCGGCCAGCCGTCCGGGATCGCCGTTGAGGTCCGAAGCCTCGAGCCTCAGGACCGCAAAATCATCCTTGAGGTCGATGCCGGTCTTGGATGCAACCTGTGCGGCGCGTTCCGAAACCAATCCCCGATCCGGCCCATAGACCAGAGTAATCCGGTAGGGCGTGCCCTGGCGCCGTATGAATCCTGCGAACTCGTGGTTCTTTATCTCAGCCATTGGCCCATGACGCTAGTTGCGCGCTAGCGCTTCAGGGACGCTGAGACATCGGCGCGAATCTGGGCGGCAACGGCCTTGGCTGCCCGGGTTTCGGCTTCGATCCTTGCGCGCTCCTGGGCAAAATTCTGTGAAGGGAGATCAAGCTGTGCTTCGGCGGAACGGGTTCCCCTTTTGACGATTTCACCGTTCTGGGTGGTCTTGAGCACATAGGTGGCTGTCACCGTGGCGCGCGCGGCAGAAAACTCATTGTCCAGTCCGCCGGGCAGAATGCCGGCGACATTCGAGGTGGCGTCGATGTCGAGCATATAGGCGCCGGCCGGTTGTTCTCCGCCGAAACCGAGAACGAGTTCGTTTCGGACCACCTGTTCGACCCGCGTATCGACCCGCGAAACGCCCACCGACTGTCTCTCTCCGGAAAGATTGCCGTAGAGCGGCTGCACCTGACAACCGGTGAGCATGCCAAGGCCCAGAGAAATCGCCGCAACCCGGACGATCGTCTTGGCGGATCGCTCCGGCCGCATGATTTCAGATGACGACATTCACGATCCTCCGGGGAACGACAATGAGCTTGCGCGGCACGTTGCCACCGAGCGCGGATTGCACGAAATCGAGCGACAGCACAGCCTGTTGCACAGCAGATTGGTCGGCATCGCGATCAATTGTCAAATCGCCGCGCTTTTTGCCGTTGATCTGCACCGGCATGACGATCTGGTCATCAATCACGAGAGCCGGGTCATGTTCCGGCCACGGGGTTGTGGCCACCATACCGTCGTTTCCAAGCAGGTTCCAGCATTCCTCGGCAAAATGCGGCATCATCGGCGCAAACAGCTGGACCAGATGACCCGCGGCCTGTTTGCAGGCGGCAGCCAGATCCGCATCAGCCTTGCCGGCGACAACGTCGGACAGGGGCGCCGCAAGCGTGTTGACCAGTTCGTAGAGGCGGGCGACGGCCTTGTTGAACGCGAGTTTCTCTATGTCCTCGCCGACAGCCTTGACCGTCTTGTGCGACGCGCGCGAAACCTCGAGGGCACGGCCCTCGGAGCCGGCCCGCGCCTCTGCGGCTTTCAGGCTTTCGGAGGCTTCGCCGATCAGGCGCCATATACGCTGAACAAAGCGGTGCGCGCCTTCGACCCCGGCTTCCGACCAGATCACATCGCGGTCCGGCGGTGAATCCGAAAGCATGAAGAAGCGCGCCGTGTCCGCACCATAGCCGTCGATGATGTCGTCGGGATCGACAACGTTCTTCTTCGACTTCGACATCTTCTCGATCGAGCCGATCAGGAGCGGTTCGCCGGTCCCGACATGGCGGGCCTGGCGCTGGCCTTCCTTTTCCTCGATGACGACGTCCGCCGGGGCAATCCATTCGCTCTTGCCGTTGCGTTCGGCCCGGTAGGTTTCATGGACAACCATGCCCTGGGTGAACAGCCCGCGGAACGGCTCCTTGAGGTCGAGATGGCCGGTCTGGCGCATGGCGCGGGTGAAGAAGCGGGAATAGAGAAGATGCAGGATCGCATGTTCGATGCCGCCGATATACTGATCCACCGGAAGCCAGGCGCTGGCGACAGCCGATTCGGTCGGCGCGTCGTGCCAGGGCGCCGTGAAACGGGCGAAATACCAGGACGAATCGACGAATGTGTCCATCGTGTCGGTTTCACGCCGCGCCGCCTTTCCGCAGGCCGGACAACCGACATGTTTCCAGGTTGGATGATGGTCGAGCGGATTGCCCGGCTTGCCAAGCGTCACGTCCGCAGGCAGTTCGACAGGAAGATCCGCGGCCGGGACCGGAACGGCTCCGCAGTCGTCGCAGTGAATCACCGGAATGGGCGCGCCCCAGTAGCGTTGACGCGACAGGCCCCAGTCGCGGAGCCGATAGCGCGTGATGCCGTTGCCCAGGTTCTTGTTCTCGAACCAGGCGATCGTCCGGTCGATCGCCTCCTGGCCGGTCATTTCCGTCAGACCGGCGAAATGGTCGACATAGACAACAGTCTCGGATTTGGCCGGAACCAGGGCTTCATCCAGAACCGGAGTCCGATCGCCGACCAGATAAAATGCGTTTCGCACCGGCAAATCATATTTGCGGGCAAAATCAAGGTCTCTCTGATCGTGTGCCGGGCAGCCGAACACCGCGCCGGTTCCGTAGCTCATCAATACGAAATTTCCGACCCAGACCGGCAGGTCCCGGTCCTCGGTGGGATGCCTGACCTTGAGGCCCGTGTCGAAACCGCGTTTCTCCGCCTTTTCGAGCGCTTCCTCCGAAGTTCCGATGCGGCGGCATTCGGCGTTGAAGGCGGCGAGATCCGCATTGCGGGCCTCAAGTTCCAGCGAGAGAGGGTGATCGGGTGAAATTGCGATGAAACTCGCGCCGTGCATGGTGTCCGGCCGCGTGGAAAAGCAATGGACGGTATCGATCTCGCCCTGAGGCTTCACGAGAGGGAAGGGGATCTCGATGCCGCGCGACTTGCCGATCCAGTTGCGCTGCATGGTGCGCACTTTTTCGGGCCAGCCGTCAAGCGTATCGAGAGATGCGTCGAGATCCTCCGCGAAATCTGAAATCCGGAAGAACCACTGGGTCAGTTCACGCTGTTCGACCACAGCGCCCGAGCGCCAGCCGCGGCCGTCGATGACCTGCTCGTTGGCAAGAACCGTCATGTCGACCGGGTCCCAGTTGACCTTCGAATTGCGCCGGTAAATCAGCCCGGCCGCCAGAAAGTCGAGGAACAACGCCTGCTGCTGCTTGTAGTAGTCGACATCGCAGGTGGCGAACTCGCGGCTCCAATCGAGCGAAAGGCCCATGGATTTGAGCTGCTTGCGCATGGCGTCGATATTGGCGTAGGTCCAGTCACGCGGATGAATGTTGTTCTGGATCGCGGCATTTTCGGCGGGCATGCCGAACGCATCCCAGCCCATCGGGTGCAGCACGTTGAAACCGCGCGCACGCTTGTAGCGCGCCACAACGTCGCCAAGCGCATAGTTGCGGACATGGCCCATGTGGATCCGGCCCGACGGATAGGGAAACATCTCGAGCACATAGTATTTCGGCTTCGGACTTTCATTGTCCGTTTCATAGGTCCGTTCTTCTTCCCATCGGCGTTGCCAGCGTTTCTCCGCCTGTTTGGGATTGTATCGTTCAACTGCCATGTGCGATCACCAGAAACCTCGTCGGATTTGGTCGCGACCTTCACCATGAAACCCGGCAACCGTCAACCATTGAGCCGCGCTCACGCGCAGCCCGGCGCCGGGATAGCGCGCAATTGGCGTCGATTCACTTCCCTTGATGCGCATTGGCAGGACGGTGCGGCTGCGCTAACACCTCAGATGAAATGAAACCCAAAGGATGGAGCGCCAGGTGGCCGCGACGGAAAACCTTTCGAAAGTGCGTGCGGCTATCGCCGCCGCGGAACGCGAAGCCGGACGTGAAAGCGGATCCGTGGGGCTGGTGGCTGTGTCGAAAACGAAACCTGTCGAGGATATCCGGCCGGCGATCGAGGCCGGTCAGCTCGTCTTTGGTGAAAACCGGGTTCAGGAGGCGCAGTCCAAATGGCTGACGCTGAAATCCGAAACACCTGATGTCCAACTGCATCTTATAGGTCCCTTGCAATCCAACAAGACTGCCGATGCGGTGGCGCTTTTCGATGTCATCCAGACGGTGGACCGGGAAAAGATCGCCCGTGAAATCGCCCGTGAGATCAACAAACAGTGTCGCTCGCCCAAACTCTTCATCCAGATCAACACCGGATCGGAGCCGCAAAAGGCAGGCATTGAGCCAAACCACGCGCTCGAGTTCATCGATCTGTGCCGAAACGAACTCGATCTCGATATTGCAGGATTGATGTGCATCCCGCCCATTGACGAAAATCCGGGTCCGCATTTCGCGCTACTCGCGAAGATCGCGGCAACGGCTGGTCTCAAGCAACTCTCCATGGGCATGTCGGATGATTTCGAGACCGCAATTGCAATGGGCGCGACGCAGGTACGCGTCGGATCGGCCATTTTCGGGGCGCGTGAAAGCAGATGATGCCGGTTTCCATGGCTCAAATGAAGAGGTCCGGATTTTCGCGCCCTTCCGTCAACCGGCAATACTCAAGGTATGGAGACTGATCCGGGCTTGAAAGATGATTCGGGACGGCAAAGGATCAATCCACGGGCCGCCCGGCTTCGGGTCTTGGGTGTCACGCTGCGGCTGTGGCGGGATCGAGGCGTCGGAATGCGGCTCCGCCGGAGATTGCGAAATCGGCCCAGGGGATCAAATCGATTCGATCCGAAACTCTAGCCGTTCGTCTAGTTTCACAGATGCAAAAGCAGGCATATTAGGGGGGCGAGGGATAGTATCGCGGCATTGGGCGTCGGGCTCCAGAAGTCGGTTGGTGACGGTCTGGCGCGTTGGAGGAGGAAGAGATGACAAGCAATTATCACGCTGTGTATGATGGCTGGCGCAAGGATCCCGCCGGTTTCTGGATGGATCAGGCGTCGGCGATCGACTGGTTTGAAAAGCCGGAAACCGCGTTCGAGCCCGATACCGGCGCCTATGGACGGTGGTTTCCCGACGGGGTGACCAACACGTGCTACAATTGCCTTGACCGTCATGTGGCCGCGGGGCGCGGGGACCAGGCAGCGATCGTCCATGACAGCCCGATCACCGGGAGCAAGCGCACGCTCAGCTACAGCGAGATGCTTGCTGATGTCGAGGCGTTCGCCGGCGCGCTCTCCGATCGCGGTGTGGCCAGGGGTGACCGCGTGGTGATCTATATGCCGATGGTTCCCGAAGCGCTGGTCGCCATGCTGGCCTGTGCACGCCTCGGTGCTGTCCACTCAGTCGTATTCGGCGGATTTGCGGCCTCCGAACTTGCCTCGCGCATTGAGGATTGCCAGGCGAAGCTGGTGGTCTCCTCCTCTTGCGGGATCGAGCCGGGCCGCATCGTCGCCTACAAGCCGCTGCTGGATGCAGCGATCGAGCAATCTTCCCACAAGCCGGAGGCAGCCATCATCCTGCAGCGTGACGAGCATCGCTGCGACATGATCGCGGGCCGGGATTTCGATTTTCATGCGCTGATGCAGGCCAATGCCGGCCGCAAGGTGGCCTGTACGCCGGTCCGGGCGACCGATCCGCTCTACATTCTGTACACCTCGGGCACAACCGGCCAGCCGAAAGGCGTTGTCCGCGACAATGGCGGCCACATGGCGGCGCTTCACTGGTCGATGCATGCGATTTATGGGGTGAAGCCCGGCGAGGTTTTCTGGGCCGCTTCAGATATCGGCTGGGTGGTCGGCCACTCCTACATCGTCTATGCGCCGCTGCTGCACGGCAACACCACGATCGTGTTTGAAGGAAAGCCGGTGGGAACGCCTGATGCCGGGACCTTTTGGCGGGTGATCGCAGAACACGGCGTTTCGGTCCTTTTCACCGCCCCGACCGCATTTCGGGCGATCCGCAAGGAAGACCCGAAGGGCAGTTTGATCGCGGATTACGACATGTCCGGCTTCCGCGCCCTGTTTCTGGCCGGAGAACGCGCCGACCCGGACACCATCCAGTGGGCCGAGCGCTTGCTTGAGGTGCCGGTGATCGACCATTGGTGGCAGACGGAAACCGGGTGGACCATCGCCGGCAATCCGATGGGGTTGGGTCTTCTGCCGATCAAGCACGGTTCGCCTGCCGTTCCGATGCCGGGTTATGACGTGCAGGTCATCGACGATGCCGGACATCCGGTCCCCGCCGGTACGCTGGGCAACATCGTGGTCAAGCTTCCGCTGCCGCCGGGGTGTCTGCCGACGCTTTGGAACGCCGATGCGCGCTTCCGCGACTCCTACCTCGTGGAGTTTCCCGGCTACTACAAGACGGCCGATGCGGGATTCATAGATGATGACGGGTACCTCTTCATCATGGCGCGCACCGACGACATCATCAATGTTGCCGGCCATCGCCTCTCCACCGGCGGGATGGAAGAAGCGGTCTCGGGTCATCCGGATGTGGCGGAATGTGCCGTCATCGGCATTGCCGACGCTATGAAAGGCCAGGTTCCCGCCGGATTCATCGTCATCAATTCCGGCGTCGACCGGTCTGACGAGGACGTCGAGAAGGAAGTCGTCAAGCTGGTCCGCGACAAGATCGGACCGGTTGCCGCTTTCAAGAACGTCATGGTGGTCAAAAGGCTGCCGAAGACACGTTCCGGCAAGATTCTGCGCGCCACCATGCAGAAAATCGCCGATGGGGAAGGTTGGAAAATGCCGGCGACAATCGATGATCCGGCCATTCTCGACGAGATCGGCGAGGTTCTGGAAAAGCGCGGGCTGAAAAAGAAAGAGGCCTGATTCAGGCTTTCGATGCGAATCCGGGCGGGTCCGCCGGGCTTCAAACCGTCCGGCCTTCATTCGGCAGGTTTCGGCAAATGCCCGAAACGAGGTGGACGCCTCGTGCGATTGATTCTACGGATCACCCAAACCGGACGCATGCGCGGGACATCGCGGGCGCCGACAAGAATTGGGAAGGATTGATCATGAAACTGGATGGACGAACAGCGATAGTAACCGGAGGCGCCAAGGGTATCGGACTTGCGATCGTCAGGCGTCTTGCGGCTGACGGGGCGCGGGTCATGATCGCCGACATTGACGAGGAAGCCGGAGCTGCTGCCGTCGAGGCGATTTCGGGCGAGGGCGAGGTCCGCTTTACGGCCGCCGATGTTTCAGAGCGGCTCGACGTGCACAATCTCGTCGCCAAGACGATTGATGCCTTCGGCTCCATCAATGCGCTCGTCAACAATGCAGGAATTGTCCATGCAGCCGAATTCCTCGATCTTGAGGAAGCGGATTTTGATCGCGTTTTGGGTGTCAATCTCAAGAGCGCGTTCCTGTGCGGTCAGGCCGTGGCGCGTCACATGGTTGAACAGATTGCCGCCGGCGAAGAGCCCGGCTCGATCGTCAACATGTCCTCGATCAACGATACCTTCGCGATTCCCAACCAGGTTCCCTATTCCGTTTCCAAGGGCGGTGTGAGCCAGCTGACCAGGGTGATGGCGCTGTCGCTGGCGCCGCACGGAATCCGCGTCAACGCGGTCGGTCCCGGTTCGATCATGACCGACATGCTCGCTTCGGTGGCGGACAATCCGGATGTGCGCACCCGGATCTTGTCGCGTACGCCACTTGGTCGTATCGGCGATCCGTCCGAGATCGCCTCGGTGACGGCCTTCCTGCTGTCGCCGGAGTCGAGCTATGTGACCGGGCAGACCATCTATGCCGACGGTGGGCGGATGCCGCTCAATTATACGGTGCCTGTCAAGGAATAGCGCCTCGATGGGCAGATAAAGAACGGCGCAGACGACAAAAAACCCGGGCCGACGATGAACCGAGCCCGGGTTTTGATGTCCTGGTGATCGATCAGTTCTGGCCGTTGTCCTCGTCGTCTTCGGTCTCCGTCCGTTTCATGGAGCTAAGCTTGGCGAAAACGGCATCGGCATCGATTTCCTTCTCATCGTTGTCTTCAGCCGGTTCGGCTGTCTCGGTTTCCTGGGCCGACAGAAGCATGCTGTCCTGCTGGTCGTCGGCGGTCGGCACACGGTTCTTGGCGGCGCGTTCGACTTCGAGGTCGAGATCAATCTGGGTGCAAAGGCCCAGCGTCACCGGATCCATCGGCGTCAGATTGGCTGCGTTCCAGTGGGTGCGGTTGCGGATTTGCTCGATGGTCGATTTGGTGGTGCCGACCAGCCGCGAGATCTGCGCGTCCTTGAGTTCGGGATGGTTTCGCACCAGCCAGAGAATGGCGTTCGGGCGGTCCTGACGCTTCGAGACCGGAGTGTAGCGCGGCCCCTTGCGCTTGCTTTCGGGAACGCGAACCTTGGGATCGGACAGTTTCAGCTTGTGTTCGGGATTGCTTTCCGCAGTCGATATCTCTTCGCGCGAAAGCTGCCCTGTGGCGACGGGGTCCAGTCCCTTGATGCCCTGCGAGGATTCGCCGTCGGCGATCGCCTTGACCTCGAGCGGGTGAAGCTTGCAGAACTGCGCGATCTGATCGAAGCTCAACGCCGTGTTGTCGACAAGCCAGACGGCCGTCGCCTTGGGCATGAGAAGCTGCTGTGCCATGAATACATTCCTCCTGTACGTCCGCGCCGGGGTCGCGGGCCGTGGATGAAACCACCAATTCCGGGAAATCGGCGTCGTTATAACCGCAAGCCCGCGCAATTGCAATTCTTGCATTCCGGTTTTGCAAACCCGGTCCAAGGTCTAATTGCCGCAAGGATTTACGCTGCTATTAATGGTCGCCTATCAAGTCACGCCGCGTTTACAATGACGCGCATTGCGTACCTGTATGTGAGGAGGATCAAATGTCGCAGAAAACCTACAAGGTCCTGAAGGACGCCAAGGCGAGGGCCTTGATCGATCAGGATACCTACGAGAAATGGTACAAGCAGAGCGTCAAGGATCCCGAGAAATTCTGGGGCAAGCACGGCAAGCGGATCGACTGGTTCAAGCCTTTCACCAAGGTGAAGAACACGAGCTACACCGGCAAGGTTTCGATCAAGTGGTTCGAGGACGGGGTGACCAATGTCGCCTATAACTGCATCGACCGACATCTTGAGAAGCGGGGCGATCAGGTTGCGATCATCTGGGAGGGGGACAACCCCTATGACGACAAGAAGATCACCTATCGCGAACTGTATGATCAGGTCTGCCGTCTGGCCAACGTGATGAAATCGAACGGTGTGAAGAAAGGTGACCGGGTCACCATTTACATGCCGATGATTCCCGAGGCGGCCTATGCCATGCTGGCCTGCGCGCGAATCGGCGCGATCCATTCGATCGTCTTCGGAGGCTTCTCCCCGGACGCGCTTGCCGGCCGGATCGTCGATTGCGAATCGACATTCGTGATCACCGCCGACGAGGGTCTGCGCGGCGGCAAGAAGATCCCGCTCAAGCACAATACCGATCTCGCCATCGAGATCGCAGAGCGCAGCGAGGTGATTGTCAAGAAGGTGTTGGTGGTTCAGCGCACGGCCGGAAAGATCGAGTGGTTCGGCGACCGTGACATCTGGTATCACGAAGCTTGCGCTGCCGCGAAACCCGATTGCCCGCCCGCCAAGATGAAAGCCGAGGATCCGCTTTTCATTCTCTATACCTCCGGTTCAACCGGAAAGCCCAAGGGCGTGCTCCACACCACAGCCGGCTATCTGGTCTATGCCTCGATGACGCATGAATATGTCTTCGATTATCACGAGGGGGACATCTACTGGTGCACGGCGGATGTGGGATGGGTCACGGGACATTCCTACATCGTCTACGGTCCGCTGGCCAACGGTGCGACCACGCTGATGTTCGAAGGGGTTCCGAACTATCCCTCTCCGAGCCGGTTCTGGGATGTGGTCGACAAGCACAAGGTCAACATCTTCTACACAGCGCCAACCGCGATCCGCGCCTTGATGGGTGCGGGCGATGCGCATGTCACGAAGACATCCCGCAAATCGCTGAGGACACTCGGGTCGGTTGGCGAACCGATCAACCCGGAAGCCTGGGAGTGGTATTACAATGTGGTGGGCGACAGGAAATGCCCGATTGTCGACACCTGGTGGCAGACGGAAACCGGCGGAATCCTGATCACGCCGCTGCCCGGCGCCACCAAGCTCAAGCCCGGCTCGGCCACGCGTCCGTTCTTCGGGGTCCAGCCTCAGCTGGTCGACAATGAAGGCGCCGTGCTCGAAGGCGCCACCGAAGGCAATCTCTGCATTGCCGATTCCTGGCCGGGGCAGATGCGCACGGTCTATGGCGATCATGAGCGGTTCATCCAGACCTATTTCTCGACCTACAAGGGCAAGTACTTCACCGGCGACGGCTGCCGGCGCGACGAGGACGGATATTACTGGATCACCGGCCGCGTCGACGACGTGATCAATGTTTCCGGGCACCGGATGGGTACGGCGGAAGTGGAAAGCGCACTTGTTTCGCACGATTCGGTCTCCGAAGCCGCCGTCGTCGGTTATCCGCACGATGTGAAGGGACAGGGGATCTATTGCTACATTACGCTGATGGAGGGACAGCAGGGCGATGATGAGTTGCGCAAGGCGCTCGTCAATCACGTTCGCCACGAGATCGGACCGATCGCCTCGCCAGACAAGATCCAGTTCGCGCCGGGCCTTCCCAAGACCCGGTCCGGCAAGATCATGCGCCGTATCCTGCGCAAGATCGCCGAGGACGAATTCAGCGCGCTTGGCGACACCTCGACGCTTGCCGATCCGGCAGTGGTCGATGACCTGATCGAAAACCGTCAGAACAAGAAGTAGGCGGGAAATTCCCCAGTTCCGAGAGTTGCAGCGCCGGCCTTCTGGCCGGCGTTTTCGTGCTTGACTTGGAGTGCGCTCGAAGTCCCAGTTTCTCCGGCGTCGTGAGGAAAGGACAGACATGAAGATCGGAAAACTGGCACGGCGCAGCGGGCTTTCGGCCCATACGATCCGCTACTACGAGCGGATCGGCCTGTTGCCGCAGCCGGACAAGAACACCTCCGGGCACCGGGACTATGACGTTTCCATTCTGAAATGGATCGATTTTCTCGGCCGCCTGAAAGCCACCGGCATGCCGGTGCGCGAGATGCTTCGCTATGCGGCCCTGCGCGAAACGGGCGACGGAACAGAAGCCGAGCGTCAGGTCATCCTGGAAATCCACCGGGAGCACGTCCGGGCCCGGCTCGCCGGTCTTCGGCAAAACCTTTCCGTCCTCGACACGAAAATCGCCTTCTATGCCGCGGCCATTTCCGCCGGCGATCCGGTCAAGTGCAAAGGGACGAAAGAGGATGACCATGACCCCGAACGCGACGAGCAGCGAGACAGACCGCTATGAAAGAGGCCGGCGCGCGCTGGCCGAAATCGATGGCGAAGCCGGCGAAGCCGTTGTAGCTTCGCTCGCCGATATCGCGCCGGATTTTGCGCGGTATCTGCTGGAGTTTCCCTTTGGCGATATCTATTCCCGGCCGGGTCTCGATCTGAAATCGCGCGAGATTGCCACCATAGCGGCGCTGACGGCGATGGGAACCGCTGCGCCGCAGCTGAAAGTGCATATCCGTGCCGGCCTGAATGTCGGCCTCTGCCGCCAGGAGATCGTCGAGATCATCATGCAGATGGCCGTTTATGCCGGCTTTCCGGCGGCGCTGAACGGGCTTTCAGTGGCCCGCGAGACGTTTGCGGAGGCAGGAGTGTGATTGCCGCGATGACGGGCGAACCCGGGGCGGGTTTGGAGCGGCGATGTTTTTTCGAGCTTCGCTCTTGCCAAGTCGGCGGATCGGCCCCAAACTCCCGGTGTCTTTAACGTATTGAAAGGAGGTGATCCGATGTCGAGTGGTTCCCAGGTTCCGGTTCGGTCTATGCGGATCGTACTCCGTCGGAGCAGCCTCTGACGGTGCGATGATCCGATCAGCCGGACACACGGTCTGACGACCGACCGGCAACCGGAATTGCGAAGGCCGCCCCTTGTCGGGCGGCCTTTTCTGTTCCCGGTATCGCTGCGATAGCGCCGTCAGTCTGACAGGCAACAGACCGGATCGCATCAGGACCCCGTCTCGGAACAGGAAGCACGCTTTCGCTTGCCGCCCTGATAGGGCCGGGCGAGGCCACTTTGCAGCATGGCCGATGCGATATCCCGGGTGCCGGCTCTCAGGTCGGCAAGGATGCGACCGAAGTATTTGCCGCCGGCGACATTGATCAGGTTGACTGTTTCATGCCCGGCCACCAGCCGTTCGAGTTCACCGCGTGCCTTGTCTGCGGCCTTCCGCTCACCGTAACAACGGGACCGGCGCTCCGGTGTATCGATTCCGCGCAGGCGCACCGACACCCGAACGGCCTGGCCGGGCCAGGGATGGGCGTCGACCAGCAGCGTGTCCCCGTCAATCACCCGTATGACCCTTGCCGCAACCGGTCCCGGAACGGTCTGCCAAACCTTTTCCGCAGACTCGGCTTCTTCGCTTGCTGCCGCATACAACAGTGCGAAAAGCGGAAGAAGGGCAGCAATGAACAGGCGAGAAGGACGACTCATGACACAGGAATATATTCCTTTGTTCCGTCCTGGTCAATGCGAAAGTCGGCGAGCCGCGGGCTTGTCGGCAGGGATCTCATGGTTCTCGCAACCCGCATCATGGGCTGCCGGAAGCGCCATCAGAAATCGATCGCCCGGCCGTCGATCTCCCAGTCGCCAAAACGGGCAGGGTCCGCGCCGCCGCGGCCGCCGAGTTCCCTTTCCGGCTGCTGTTCGAGGGCTTTTCTGGCATTGCGCCGTTCTTCGGCTTCCGCAAGGGCCCGTCTGGCCGCGGCACTCAACGTCCTGCCGCCGGCCGGTTCGGCCGCGGGCCGGGTGTCGCCGCTCTCGGAATTGTGTGTATCGTCGGTCATGTGCGCGGCTCCGTCAGAACTGCGTTTGCATTGAACATTGGCTTGAAACTCCCCATCTTTAGCGCCACAAGCCGGGAAAAGCCAAGCCTGCAAGGACCGTAGTCTCGAGCCGGCGGCCCGCGAGCCGATCCCGGCACCGAATCGATGTGGCGGAAAAGGATGTAGTGCATGAATCTTGTTCGTACAGCCATGCTTTTGGCCTTGATGACGGCGCTGTTCATGGGCGTGGGCTACATGATCGGCGGTACAGGCGGAATGATGATTGCGTTCATCGTCGCCGCCGCGATGAACCTGTTCTCCTACTGGAATTCCGACAAGATGGTGCTCAGGATGCACAATGCGGTTGAAGTGGATGCTTCGACCGCGCCGGAATTCTACCAGATGGTCTCGGATCTGGCGCAGAATGCGGGTTTGCCGATGCCGCGTGTCTTTGTGATCAGGAACGCCCAGCCGAATGCATTCGCAACAGGCCGCAACCCCGAAAATGCGGCCGTCGCCGCCTCCACCGGACTGCTGGAAAGTTTGAGCGAGGAGGAGATTGCGGCGGTGATGGCGCATGAACTTGCACATGTCCAGAACCGCGACACCCTGACCATGACCATCACGGCCACCCTGGCGGGCGCCATCTCCATGCTCGGCAATTTCGCGCTGTTCTTCGGTGGAAACCGCAACAACAATCCGCTCGGAATCATTGGTGTTCTCGCGGCCATCATCGTCGCGCCGTTCGCGGCGATGCTGGTGCAGATGACGATCAGCAGGACCCGTGAGTATGCCGCCGACAAACGCGGGGCGGAAATCTGCGGAAACCCGCTCTGGCTTGCCTCCGCGCTGAGAAAAATCGCATCCCGTGCCGGCCGGATCGTGAACGAGGACGCCGAGAAAAACCCCGCAACGGCGCACATGTTCATCATCAATCCGTTGAACGGGCAGAAGATGGACAGCCTGTTCTCGACCCATCCGGCGACGGAAAACCGCATCGCGGCGCTGGAAGCGATGGCAAATGAGTTCGCTGCCGCCTCACAGCGCCCCGAAGCGCAGAAATCCCGATCCCGGAACTCCGGGCCGTGGGGCCGCGAGGGCGCGGGCCGCCAGGGTCCCTGGTCTTGAGCGGAAAACGGCCGTCGGATTCGCGCAACCGGGAGGGCCAGAACCGGAACCGCGCCAAGGTCTCGCGTGCTTCTTCGTCATCGACTGGTGACAAGGAGCAGGGTGCCGGGGACGCCAAGCCCGGCCTTGCCGCGCGCAAGGCGGCGGCGAGGCTGCTGGCGACGGTCACGGAAAGCGGCGCGTCGCTCGATGGCCTGCTCGATCCCAACGGCGGCAACCCGGCCTTTACCGCGCTCGGGCCGCAAGACCGGCTGCTGGTGCGCGCCATCCTGCTGTCGGCCTTGCGTCATCTGCGGGTAATCGACGCCTTTATCGACGAGCTTGTCGCCTCGCCCCTGCCCGAAGGCGCAAGGGCGCTTCGCCAGCTGCTGCGGGTCGGGGCGACACAGATCCTGTTCCTGGACGTGCCGGATCGTGCCGCTGTCGATCTGGCCGTCAGCCTGGCCGACGGCGATCCGCGCAACCGTCGGTTTGCGGGTCTGGTCAATGCCCTGCTTCGGCGGATCGGGCGGGAGAAGGAAAGCCGGCTTCCCGAGCTTCTCGCCACGACCCCCCCGTTTCCGGACTGGTTCATAAGCCGGATTCAGGACGCTTATCGGGAACACACGGATCCGATCCTCAGGATGCTGGCCGCACCGCCGGCCATTGATCTGACCGTGAAGTCGAACCCGGATGTCTGGGCGGCCCGGCTGGGCGGCGCCGTGCTGCCGACGGGCACCGTGCGCATTGCCCGAGCCCAGGGCCCGGTGACCGCCCTCGAGGGTTTCGATGAGGGCGCCTGGTGGGTGCAGGATGCGGCGGCGAGCATTCCGGCGCAGCTTTTCTCAAGTCTGCAAGGCCGGGAAATCGTGGATTTGTGTGCCGCTCCCGGCGGCAAGACGGCGCAGTTGGCCCACGGCGGCGCCCGGGTGACCGCCTGCGACCAGTCCGCCAACCGACTTGAGCGGCTCAAGGGCAACCTCGCGCGGCTCGGTCTTGATGCGGCCACCCGGTTGACACGCGCCCAGGACCTGATCGCACCGGAGGGCTTTGACGGCGTTCTGGTCGATGCCCCGTGCTCGTCGACGGGGACCGTGCGCCGGCATCCCGACATCCCCTACACCAAGGGTCCTGACGACATTGTCCGGCTGGCGCGGGTCCAACGAACCCTGCTCGATCACGCCGCCGGTCTGGTCCGGCCCGGAGGCGAACTGGTTTTCTCCAACTGTTCGCTGGATCCGATGGAAGGCGAGGAGATGGTCGCAGGCTTTCTGGCCGATCATCCGGCCTGGCAGATAAAGCCGGTGGAACCCGAACGCTGGCCCGGCCTGGAGTCCGCGATTACCGATCTGGGCGAAATACGGACGCATCCGGCGATGCTTTCCAATGAAGATCCTGCACAGGCGGGTCTCGATGGTTTCTACGCTGTGATATTGACGCGAAGATAGGCATTGCTTACCGGTAATTGCTCACAGGCCGTCTTTGGTGGGGCTAAGCCGGAAAATGCGGCCTTCAGTAGAACCACAAAGCCAATATGCTACGATTCGTTTCCCGCGGGCGACCGGAGCGGTTTTCAGGAACAACCGATTGGCAACCTCGATCCCAGATCTGCAACGCTTGTCACTTCTGTATGGCGCCGAGTTCTGGCGACGGTTTACCCGCCGTTCAGCGATCGGCCGATTGAGCGCCATACGGTTTGCCGGTACGGTACCGGACCGGCTGGTGGTTGCCCCGATCGATCTTCGCATGGCCGATGCCCATATTGCGGCCGAGATCTATGCGGGACGTTTCGCCATGGCGGGACGGATGATCGATACCGGCGGCGAGAGCCCTTTTCAGATGGATATCGAGGATGGCGCTTTCCTGCGCAGCCTGCACAGTTTCGGCTGGCTCAGGCACATGCGCGCCGCCGATCACGAACTTGCCTTCGCCAATGCCAGAGCGCTTGTTGACGACTGGATCACGGTCGAAGGCCGCCGGCTCAACGGCCTTTCCTACCGTCCGGAAATCGTCGCGACACGGCTGATCGCGTGGTTTTCCCATTCCCCCATCCTGCTGCGCGGCGCCGATCACGGGTTCTATCGGCGGTTCCTGAAAAGCATTGCTTTGCAGACGCGGTACTTGAGGCGTGTTGCTGCGAGTCTGCCGATCGGCGCAACGCGGTTTCAGGCGAGGATCGCGCTGGCGATGGCGAGCCTTTGCCTGCCTGCAAGCCAGGGCACGATCCGAGCCGCCGCGCGCAATCTCGACCACGAGTTCGATCAACAGGTTCTTGCCGATGGTGGCCACATCTCGCGCAATCCGATGGTCCTGATCGAATTGCTCACCGACCTGCTCCCGTTGCGCCAGACCTACGTCAATGTCGGGCAGAAACCACCGCGCAACATGGCAGCCGGAATGGACCGGCTGTTTTCGGCGTTGCGTTTCTTCCGGCATGCTTCGGGAGAGCTGGCCCTTTTCAATGGCGCGTCGGCGGTATCCGCCGACCGTATGCTGGCGGCGCTGCGGTATGACGAAACTTCCGGGGCGCCGTTTCGGGAAATGCCGCACTCGAACTATCAACGCCTGGCGATCGGCGATGTGGTGGTGCTTGCCGACACCGGCGTGCCGGCTCCCGGCATTGCATCGGAAAGTGCGCATGCGGGATGCCTGTCCTTTGAAATGTCCTCGGGCGTCAACCGCTACATTGTCAATGCCGGGGCTCCGGTGTTCCGTGATCCTGCCCATGTCGGGTTCTCCCGCATGACCGCGGCGCACAGCACCGTGGCTCTGAACGACACTTCGTCGGTCCGGTTCTCGCAATCCTCCTTTCTCGGGCCGATCGTGACCGGCGGTGTCAGCAAGGTCGATGTCGAGCTGCTGGATGAGGCCGGCAGCCACCAGGGCTTCAGCGCCACGCATAATGGCTATGCGGCACATATGAAGCTGTTGCATCGCCGAAAGATCCGGCTGTTGGCGTCGGGACACGAAGTGCAGGGCCGGGACCACATTTTCGGTCTCGATGAAAAGCCGCCCAGCCCTGACAATCAGGTTGTTGCTGTGGCGCGGTTTCATGTTCATCCCTCGATCGCGGTCGACCGGGACGAGAACGATGCGGTTCAGCTGACGGCTGCGGACGGGGAAAGCTGGAGATTTCTGGCCCGTGATCTCAGGCCCGAGATCGAGGAGGACGTGCATTTTGCCGATCTCGCCGGCGCGCGCGCCAGCAAGCAGATCACGTTGACATTCAGGGTTGGCGAAACGCCGGAAATTGCCTGGAAGCTCGTCCGGACAGTGCTGCCCCGCGACCGCGGCTGAAACCCGCTGGAAAAGCGATCTGACGCATTTCAACCGGTTTCGCCCTGTGGTACCGGAAGGCCCGAACGGGCCGGATTCCGCCGGCAGCATCGACGAGGAAGTTCCCATGGCCGTTGTTTCGAAAAACCACCCCGCACCGGATCTGGTTCGGATCCGCCGCGCCTTGCTGTCCGTGTCCGACAAGACCGGGCTCATCGCGTTTGCGCAGGGTCTTGCGAAAGCGGGTGTCGAACTGGTTTCGACCGGGGGCACGAGGGCGGCGCTTGAAAGGGAAGGGCTTGCGGTTCGCGACGTTTCGGACCTGACCGGATTTCCGGAAATCATGGACGGCAGGGTCAAGACGTTGCATCCGGCGGTCCATGGCGGCCTTCTGGGGATCCGCGACGATGCCGAGCACCGGGCCGCGATGGAGGAGCACGGGATCGAGAGCATCGACCTGGTCGCAATCAATCTCTATCCTTTCGAGGAAACCGTCGCGGGTGGCGCGGATGCCGCGACCACCGTCGAGAATATCGACATCGGCGGTCCGGCAATGATCCGGGCAGCGGCGAAGAACCATGCTTACGTGTCCACGGTCACCGATCCCGAGGATTACGGGCGCATTCTTGCCGCGCTTGAGGACAATCAAGGCTCCATCCCGCTCAGGCTTCGCAGCGAGTTGGCCGCGCTCGCCTTTGCCCGCACCGCAGCCTACGATGCGGCCGTTTCGGGCTGGTTTGCCGGCGAACTTGATCTCGAAGCGCCGCGCCACCGGGCCTTTGGCGGGAAGCTTCATGCGGTGATGCGCTATGGCGAGAACCCGCACCAGAGCGCCGCCTTTTATACCAATGGCGATACACGACCGGGCGTTGCGACCGCTGAACTGCTTCAGGGCAAGCAGCTTTCCTACAACAACATCAACGACACGGATGCGGCTTTCGAACTTGTCAGCGAGTTCGATCCGGCCAAGGACGCGGCCTGCGCCATCATCAAGCATGCCAATCCCTGCGGCGTGGCGGTGGGGAAGAGCCTTGTCGATGCCTACGGCCGGGCGCTCGCCTGCGACCAAACTTCTGCCTTTGGGGGCATCGTCGCCTTCAACCGCCCGCTCGACGCCGATGCCGCAAACGAAATCGTCAAGATCTTCACCGAGGTGATCATCGCTCCGGATGCCAGCGACGAGGCGCGCCAGATCCTTTCGGCAAAGAAGAACTTGCGGCTGATGGTCACCGGCGGCCTTGCCGATCCGCGTGCACCGGGCGTGACGGTCAAATCGGTTTCAGGCGGACTTCTGGTGCAAGGCCGCGACAACGGCGCACTGGCGGTTCGCGATTTCAAGGTCGTGACCAAGCGCGCGCCTGACGAGCGCGAGCTGGCCGACATGGCCTTTGCCTTCCGGGTCGCAAAACATGTCAAATCCAACGCCATCGTCTATGCGCTCGACGGCGCCACGGTCGGCATCGGCGCGGGCCAGATGAGCCGGGTGGATTCAGCTCGCATAGCGGCCCGCAAGGCGGTCGATGCAGCCGAGGCGCTGGGACTTGACGCGCCGCTGACGAAAGGCAGCGTCGTGGCCTCGGACGCCTTCTTCCCCTTTGCTGACGGTCTTCTGTCGGCCATCGAGGCGGGTGCGACCGCCGTCATCCAGCCAGGTGGTTCGATGCGCGATCAGGACGTGATTGATGCGGCGGATGAAGCCGGTGTGGCGATGGTGTTCACCGGAATGCGGCATTTTCGCCATTGAGCGATACTGCCGGACCTTTCTTCCAAGGGTTCCGGTCTCAAGGCATGTCGCTACACCGCGAGATCGGTTGCCGGCTTTCCGTCAGGACGGTCAGCCGGATAGGGCGTTGTCCAGAGAATCCAGAGGCCGGCGGCGAAGAACAGGATGATGGTTGCCATCCCCAACCGTGGCGATCCCGACGCTGCAGTCACGGAAGCGACCATGAACGGGGCCAGAAAGCTGGTCGCGCGGCCGGCCAGTGCGTAAAGGCCGAAGAAGCGGCCGGCTTCCTCCTCGCTGACGCTGCGCGCCATATAGGCGCGTGAAGAGGCCTGCACCGGGCCGAAGGCGATACCTATGAAGAGCCCGAAGAGGATATAGGCCTTTTCAGCCGCGGTGCCGAACAATCCTCCCGAATCGGCGACTCCGAAGGCCAGTGCGCCAAAGAGCGTGAATCCGGGGCCGGTGGATATGATTCCGACGGTCGCCAGAAGAAGCATGGCGATCGAAATCAGGACCACGCTCTTGGACCCGAGTCTGGTATCGAGCCGGCTTGCGTAGAGGCAGGAAAAGATCGCCACGATATTGAGCAAAATCCCGTAAATGCCGATTTCGGTGATCGACCACCCGAACATGGCGGCGGCAAAGCCTCCTCCGAGCGCCAGGAGTGCGTTGACGCCGTCCTGATAAATCATGCGGGCGATCAGAAAGCGGAAGATGCCGGCCCGCTGGCGCACCTCGCCGATGGTGGATCTGAGCTCCCGAAGGCCGTCGCGAACCGCGGTTCCCATGGCGCGGCGGCCGCCGGAATCAGGTGTGAACAGGAACATCGGCAGAATGAAAATTGCGTACCAGAGCGCCGAAATCGGCCCCGAGGCGCGTGCGTCCTCGCCCTGGACCGGATCCAGATCGAAGAGCGGCTCCATGCCGATGATGGTACGGCCGGTTTCCGGAGACGCGGCGAGACACGCGATCACAAAGATCAGCACGATCATTCCGCCGAGATAGCCCATACCCCAGGCGAGGTTGGACACGCGGCCGATATCGGATTTCGGCACGATCCGCAAAAGCATCGAATCGTTGAAAACGATCGAGAACTCGGCCGCCACGGAGGCGAGCGTGAACAGCGCCACGACAGCCACCAGACTGGAACCGGGAGCAGCAAACCACAGTCCGCAGAGCGCGAGGATCTTGAGGACCGCGAAAAAGGCGATCCATGGTTTGCGCGGCCCGGTCTGGTCGGCGATCGAGCCCAGAACCGGCGAAAGCACCGCGATCAGAAAGCCACCGGCCGCGATGCCATAACCCCACGCGGCCTGACCCGCCGCCGGATCGCTTGCCATCCGGCTGATGAAGTAGGGGCCGAAGATGAATGTGGTGACAACGGTGAAGAACGGCTGTGCCGCCCAGTCGAACATCATCCAGCCGTAAATGCCGGCCTTCCGGACCGGGCTCATGGCGTTGCCGCCTGAAAGTTCATCCGCCATGCGCCATTCCCATCCGGCTGGTTGTTTCAGGTCCGCAACGAGCGGGCCAGATCGCTCATCATGCCGGCTGCAACGGTCAGCTTGGCAAGCGAGAGTTCACCGCTGTCGGTCAGCGAAAGAATTTGTGCGCCGACATGGGCGATCCGGTCCTTGTTGTCGGAAAGCCATGCGGCGGCGGGATGCTCTTCCTCGCGGTGGCTGCCAAGCGCGGCGCAGGCAATGATGCGCCGGGCTTCCGAGATTTCATCCAGGCTGCGCGAGAGTGCGAGCCCCTCAAAATGGTCGGAAACCGGGATACGGTCGACTGCAGCCACAATCCGCCCGATCCGGAACGCCTCCGTAACAGAAAAGAACGTGTCCATCGCCCGCGGCAGGTCGGTATCCGACGTTGCCGCCACCTGGCAGATATCCGGCGCAAGGGTGAGACCGACGAGACCCGCCAGTTCACCTGCCAGTTTCTCGGGAACCGAATGCTCGACCAGATCGGCGCGCAGGTCATCGGCTTCCGCGCGCATGAAATCGGGCATTGCCGCGTGGATCTTGGGTGCGATCCTTTTTACGCCCGCACGCATCGAGGATACCGCCTCCCCGAGATCGCCCTGGGCGGCGCCGGTTTTCAAAGCCCAGGCCGTAACGGTGCGCAGCGTATCGCCGATGCGGGCATAGAGCCTGTTCTGCACCAGACCGGGAATCTTCGTGTCGAGGCCGTCAACCTCGGTATAAAGACGATCCAGCGAAAGTGCGTCGCGCGCCAGAACGAAGGCCTTGACGATTTCGGCGGATGTGGCGCCCGACTTGTCTCCGAGCGCGATGACGAAGGCCGGGCCGCCCCGGTTGATGGCGTCGTTGCCAAGCAGGGTCGAGACAATTTCACGCTTCAGGCGATGGCTCACGATGTCGGTCTCGTGCCCCTTTAGCATCCGCTTCGGAAAGTAGGACTTCAGCGTTTCGCTGAAATACGGATCGTCGGGAAGTGAACTGGCAACGAGTTCGTCGAACAGCACCAGCTTGGCATAGGAGAGAAGCACTCCGATTTCCGGCCGTGTCAGCGCCTGTCCGTCCGCCACCCGTTCGGCAACCAGGGCATCATCCGGCAGGTCTTCGACCTTCCGGTTGAGCAGGCCGCGCGATTCCAGATTGGTCATGACCCGGTTCAATTCTCCGACGCCGGATGTGCCTTGCGCCTGAGCCAGCGAGATCGCGAGGGTTTGCAGGTAGTTGTTGCGAAGCACCAGTTCGGCCACTTCGTCGGTCATGGCCGCAAGCAGCGTGTTGCGCTTGGGCCGCGCGAGGCGATCCTCGCGCATGGCGTTGGCAAGCGCGATCTTGATGTTGACTTCGACGTCGGAGGAATTGACGCCGGCGGAGTTGTCGATTGCATCGGAATTGCAGCGGCCGCCCTGAAGTGCGTAGGCGATGCGGCCCTTCTGAGTGACACCGAGATTGGCGCCTTCACCGATCACCTTGGCGCGGACCTGACGGGCGATGACACGAATCGAATCATTGGCCCGGTCTCCCACGTCGGCGTCATTTTCCCGTGCGTCCTTGATGTAGGTACCGATGCCGCCGAACCAGAGCAGGTCGATCTCCATCGACAGGATCGCCGTCATGATGTCCTGCGGCGCGGTCTTTCCGGCCGAAAGCCCGATTGCGGCCGCGGCCTCGGGCGTCAGATCGACCGATTTCTGGTTTCGGGGGATGATCATCCCGCCCTTCGACAGTTTCGAGGTGTCATAGTCCTGCCAGCTGGAGCGGCCGAGATCGAACAGCCGCTTTCGTTCGGCGAAGCCGACATCGCAGTCGGGGTCCGGATCGATGAAGATGTCGCGATGGTCGAATGCTGCAACGAGGCGGATCTTCTCCGACAGAAGCATGCCGTTGCCAAACACGTCTCCGGACATGTCGCCAACGCCCGCAGCAGTGAACGGCGTGGTCTGGATGTCGATGTCCATTTCGCGGAAGTGGCGTTTGACAGCTTCCCAGGCGCCACGGGCAGTGATGCCCATCTTCTTGTGGTCGTAGCCTGCGGATCCGCCCGAGGCGAAGGCGTCGTCGAGCCAGAAATCCTGTTCCTGGCTCAAGGCGTTGGCGGTGTCGGAGAATGTCGCCGTGCCCTTGTCCGCGGCGACCACGAAATAGGGATCGTCGCCATCGTGGCGCACCGTGGCTGCGGGCGGAACGATGTCGTCGCCGACAATGTTGTCGGTTACCGACAGGAGCGTGCGGATAAAGAGCTTGTAGGCCTCACGGCCAGCCTCGAACACCGCGTCGCGCCCGCCTTCGGTTGGAAGCTGCTTGGGATAGAAGCCGCCCTTGGCCCCGACCGGCACGATCACGGCATTCTTGACCTGCTGCGCCTTGACCAGCCCGAGCACTTCGGTGCGATAGTCCTGCGCCCGGTCCGACCAGCGCAAACCGCCACGCGCTACCGGGCCGAAACGAAGATGAACGCCCTCCACTTCCGAGCCATAGACAAAGACTTCGCGGTAGGGCCTGGGTTCGGGCAGACCGTCCAGCGCCTTCGGATCGAGTTTGAAGGCAAGCGCGGGGCGCACGCCGCCATCCTCGCCGGTCTGGAAGTAGTTGGTGCGCAGCGAAGCCTGAATAGCATTCATGTAGCGGCGGAGAATACGGTCATCGTCAATGCTCGGCACTTCGGCGAGCGCCGCCTCGATGGCGTCAACAAGCTCCGAGCATTGCTTCTTGCGCCTGTCTTCCTTGAGGCCGGTTTCGAACCGGATGTGAAACAATTCGAACAATTTGGCGGCAACGGCAGCGTGTCGGTTGAGGCATTCGGCCATGTATTCCTGCGAATAGGGGATGCCGGCCTGGCGGAGATACCGCGCGTAGGCCCGCAGGACCATCGCCTGTCGAACCGACAGGCCCGTATTCGCGACCAGCCGGTTGTAGCTGTCATTGTCGGTGTCGCCGCGCCACACCGACAGGAAAGCCTCCTCGAGCCGTGCGCGGTCTTTGTCGAGGTCGATCCGGCGCGCGGCCTCATGAACGATTTCCATGTCGTGAACGATTACGGTGTTGGACCGGCCGCCGCGTTCATCGAGGAATATCTCGTGGGTCTGCTCGCTGATCACCTTGAAACCGAGATTTTCCAGAAGCGGAACTCGCCGTGACAGGGCCACTGGACGACCGGCATGAAAGATCTTCAGCGCCAGATGATCGTCCGGCGTGTCCTCGCTTCGATAAAAGGCAATGCGGATGGTGCCGGGCTCGGCGCAGGCCAGAATGTCTTCGAGGTCGGCGAGCGCCTCTTCAGGCCGGAACCGCTCCTTGTAGGACTGGCTGACGCTTATGCGGTCCGCACCGCCACCGCCCAGCGCCAGGAACTGGTCCTCCCAGCGCGTGACAATGGATCTGACATCCCGCTCGAGCTGTTCCTGGCTCACCTGCGGGGTCTTGCCCTCGGAACGGCCGATGATGAAGTGGACCCGCGCGACGCCGCCTTCGGGGAAGGCCGGGTAGAATGCGGAAACCCGGCCGTTGTAGACGGTTTTGAAGTAGGCGCCGATCCGTTCGCGGGCGTCCGAATCATACTGGTCGCGCGGCACATAGACGATGAGCGAGACGAAGCGGTCGAACCGGTCTATGCGGGGCAGGACCCTCACGCGCGGCCGATCGGCCAGTTCGTTGATCTGACCGCAGAACCGTGCCAGCAGATGAGAGTCAATCTGGAACAGATCGTCGCGCGGATAGGATTCGAGCGAGTTGAGCAGAAGCTTTCCGGAATGGCTCTCGGGATCATAGCCAAACTCGTCGAGAACGGCCTGGACCTTGGAGCGCAGCAAGGGAATCCGGGCGACGGAATGCGTGTAGGCGGTCGAGGTGAACAGGCCCACGATGCGCAATTCACCGGTCACCCGGCCGCGAATATCAAAGCGCTTGATGCCGATGTAATCCATATAGGCGCGGCGGTGGACCACAGAGCGCATGTTGGCCTTCGTGACGATGAGAAAGTCCGGACCCTGCAGAAAATCGAGAATTTCCGGGGTGGTCGTCACCTGGTCCTTGCCCAGGCGCATCACCCTTACATCCGGGTCGGAAAGGATGCCGAGCCCCTCCGTCGACGCCCGGCTGAGTTCGGCCGCATCGCCCTCGCCGCTGTAGACATATTCGCGCATGCCCAGAAACGTGAAATTGTTCTCACGCAGCCAGGCGATGAACGCCAGGGCCTCCTGGCGGGCCGGTTCGGTCTTCTTGTCGACATCGAGCGCCACCAGATCTGCGGCGGCGTGATCGATCATGGCGAGCATCGGCTTCCAGTCCGTCACCGCGGCCTGGACCTGCCCAAGGACATGGCGAACCCGGCTGCTCAGTTCCTCCGCGGCGGCGGACCCGAGCCGCGGCATGTGGATCTGGATATGGCTTATCCGGTGTTCCGGTTCGCTGCCGTCGCCGTGCGAGAACAGAACCAGCGGGGATTCACCATCCAGGACCATGATCGGATGCAGCGCCATGAGGATGTCGCGAACCTGCGAAGTGACCTCACCCATGACCGAATCGTAAAGGAAGGGCTTGTTTCCGGCGGTGATGGCCAGCACCGATACGTCGCGGCCGTCCCGGGTCGCGGAATCGCGGTCGACAAGGTTCATTCGGGCGGTCTTTCCGTCCCATGCACGGATTTCCGATTCCGCCAGAACAGCTGCGGCGGCAAGGCTTTCCGCCGTCATGTTTTCCAGGTCGTCCCTGCTGACCCGGGAGAACATCACATCGAGCCCGACATGCGGTTTTTTGTCCTTGGCCGCTATCGAAGCGGCGTCAGCGAGCAAAGATTCCGGCTTTTGGCTGTTCTTCGGCCCCATTTCCCATCCCTCCCAGTCTTGATCTTTGACCGAAACCTATCAGAAGTGTCAGCCAATGCGACAGTAATTCGAACAGGTGGAGGATTTGTGATGCGTGGCAAAACCGATGCGGTCACGGCGCTTGAACTGGAGGCGGAAACGCCGCTGAGCGATGCGATGAAGGGCTATTTCGCCAAATGCGAGGAGAAACTCGGCATGGTGCCGAACGTCCTCAGGGCCTACTCCTTCAACAATGAAAAGCTTGAGGCGTTCGTGGCCTTCTACAATGATCTGATGCTGGCTGATTCGGGCCTGAGCAAACTCGATCGTGAAATGATCGCCGTTGCCGTATCATCGGTCAACCAGTGCTATTATTGCCTGACCGCTCATGGCGCGGCGGTGCGGCAGCTCTCGGGCAGACCGGAACTTGGAGAGCAGATGGTGATGAACTACCGGTCCGCGGATCTTGGCCGGCGCGAAAAGGCGATGCTCGATTTCGCGGTCCTGATGACCGAGAATTCGGCCGCAATCGAGGAAGAAGACCGGCAGGAGTTGCGCGATGCGGGGTTTTCCGACCGCGACATCTGGGATATCGCCGCCGTTGCAGCGTTTTTCAACATGACCAACCGGATGGCATCGGCCACCGATATGCGGCCCAATCCGGAGTATCATGCGCAGGCTCGATAAGACCGCCATGTTGGTCGGATATGCAAACAGACCTTGAACCAGCAGGAACAGTGCCGATGAAGGATGATGACGACGAAACAGTCCGGGAGGCGCGCCGTACGCTCGACAGGATCGGCGAGGAAGGCGGTCTATCGGCGACCCCGGCCATGAAATCCGCCGCGAAGGGCGTGCGGGATCATTTTGCCGCGGCCGACGCCGACAAGACCGACCCTGCCGAGGTGTGGGGAACGCGCATCGCCCGAGCCCTCGCGCTTGTGGCGCTGATCGGCCTTGTCTGGTTCCTCTTCGGGCAAATCGGGCGATGACAGCAGACCAGCAGACAAACCGGGATGTCATCCGACCGGCGGTGATCGTGATCTCCAGCCATGTGGTCCGCGGCTCCGTGGGCAACCGCGCCGCGGTGTTTGCGCTCGAAACCCTCGGTTTCCCGGTCTGGGCCCTGCCCACTGTGGTGCTACCCTGGCATCCGGGCCACTCCCGCGCCACAAGGATTGTTCCCGATCCGGAACAATTTTCCACATTGATAGATGATCTGTGCGGCGCGTCCTGGCTAGGGGAAGTGGGCGCTGTGTTGTCGGGCTATCTCGGGAACGCCGAGCAGGCGAATGATGTCGCGCGTCTTGTGGGCGCGGTCCGGGCCGCCAATCCCGATGCGCTCTACATGTGCGATCCGGTTATCGGTGATATGGAGGGCCTCTACGTCCCGCAGGGTCTCGCGCAGGCCATGCTCGACCGGCTCGTGGCGATCGCGGACATCGCAACGCCGAATGTTCATGAGCTTGCCTGGCTGTCAGGTGCGGCGCTTCCTGATTCGGCATCGGTCGTTGCCGCCGCGGAGACACTTGGTCCCTCGCGGGTTCTGGTGACATCGGCGCCGGCGATGATGTCCGGCAGCACCGGAAATCTGCTGATAAGCGGCGGTCAGGCGCGCATGGCGGAGCATCGCGTGATCCCGGATGCGCCGAACGGCCTCGGCGACCTCATGGCGGCGACGCTGCTCGCCCGTCTCCTGGAAGGCCAGTCGGAAGAAAAGGCGTTGCAGTTGGCCACCGGCACTGTTTTCGAGATACTGGCGCGCACGGCGCGTCGCGGGGCCGATGAGCTGACGCTTGAAACCGATGCCCAAAGCCTGCGTACGCCAATGGCAATGGTCAACATGCGCCGCGTGATGACCGCCGCGGGGCGGAAAAGGCCCTGATGGTTCCGGAGCGAAGCTTTGCCGGAGTGGATGGATGCAGGGCGGGATGGATCTCATGGAGCAGGAACAGGCCCGGTTCCGTGCCGCTGCTGCGGATCCACAGCCGGTTCAGTGATCTGATCGCCGATCTCGGAGAGGGCGCGGTGATCGCAGTCGACATGCCGATCGGACTGCCGGACCGGATTGCGGGCGCGGGGCGGGGACCGGAACAGGCTATCCGGCCCTTTCTGGGCGCCAGGCAGTCGAGCGTGTTCTCGATCCCGTCGCGCGCCGCCGTGGAAGCGAAGAGTTACGGCGAGGCTTGCGCCAGGGCGCTTGAAACATCCGATCCGCCGAAAAAGGTGTCCAGACAGGCCTTCAACCTGTTTTCGCGCATCCTTGAGATCGACGCCGAGCTTCAGGGTGACGAGGATCTGAAATCGCGCGTACTCGAATGCCATCCGGAGTTTTCGTTTTGCCGGCTCAACAATGGCGAGCCGATGTCCATGCCGAAGAAGATCAAGGGCGTGGTCAATCCCGAAGGCATCAATGAGCGGATTGCGGTGCTCGTGCGTCACGGCCTCGATCGGGGACTGTTCGAGACCGGTGCGCCGCCCGGCGCGTCCATGGACGATGTGGTGGACGCTGCCGTCAACCTGCTGATGGCGGAACGGCATGCCGCCGGACTGACGACGTCGTTTCCGCCACAGCCGATGCATGACCGCCACGGAATTGCGATCGCCATTCACGGCTGAAGCCTCAAGATTGTCACGGCCTTTGTCGATACTGTGGAAAAGCCCGATTGATCTTCGGCTCCGGCCCGTTTATTCCGCTTGTCATGTCGACTTTCCCGCGCCGGCTTCTGGACGGCTATCAATCCTTCATGAGCGGTCGGTACAATGCCGAACGCGACCGGTATGTGAACCTGGCGGAAGCCGGGCAGAAACCGCACACGCTGGTGATTGCCTGTTGCGATTCCCGCGCGGCGCCCGAGACCGTTTTCGACTGCGGCGCAGGCGAGCTGTTCGTTGTCAGGAACGTCGCCAATCTGGTGCCACCCTATGCGCCGGACGGAAACTATCATTCGACGTCAGCCGCGCTCGAGTTTGCCGTGCAGTCGCTGAAGATCCGGCAGATCCTGGTTCTTGGTCACGGACGCTGCGGCGGCATTCAGGCCGCGCTTGATCCCAACGCCGAACCGCTGTCGCCCGGTGACTTCATCGGTCAATGGATGGGGCTGCTCAAACCTGCAGCGCAGCAGATCAAGGACAGTTCGCTTCTGACCAGCGGTGAGCGGCAATTCGCGCTCGAACACATTTCGATCCGCAATTCGATTGTCAATCTTCGGACCTTCCCCTGCGTGAAGATCCTCGAGGACAGAGGCAAGCTTTCCCTGCACGGCGCATGGTTCGACATATCCTCGGGCGAGCTCTGGGTCATGGATCCGCAGAGCGGAGATTTCTCCCGGCCCGAGCTCCAGTGACTTGACACCGGCCCCTGCGGTCCGGTTCCATGCGGCTCTGCCGGTGGCATGGGATGGCAAGGGAGCTTGATGGTGGCGAGAATCCGGTCTGTAATTGCGATTGTGTGCCTGGCAGCCGGAATGTCCGTGGCAGGCGTGGCCGCTGTCCGTGCCGAGAACGGCATTCTCGAGCGATGGTACACGGCGCTTTTCGACGTGGATCGCGAGGCGCTTTCCGAGCTCCTGGCCGACGAGGCCCTTATCCGGCTTGAGGATCTCGGTGTGACGCAGACCAAGGCGGAATACATTGCTTCGCTCGACGAATGGGAAGAGATTGCCCGGAACACAAATTTTGCCTGGCAGATTGACGCCGAAGCTCCGCAGGACCCCGATCAGGCGACTGCGCTGGTCTGCTACCAGTTCCCGGACAACGATCTGATGATGCGGGAGATCTTCAGCTTTGGTGACGGCAGGATCACCGGCAGCGTGCAGTCCGCCGTCGGTGATACCTGCGAGGAGTTCTGATGCATGTCGCGCTCAATTGAGTTCACTTGAGCGACGGCATGCGTGCTTTCATTCAAGGCGCTACAGCGGCCATGGCGGCGCCTCCGACCGGATGCATGGCGTTGTAAAGGTCTGCCGCAACAGACGCCTTGCGGCCTTTCGCCGGCGCCGGGCGCTCAGCCGTCGATAGCCGCGCCGATATGGGCGATGGCCTTCTGGTAGACGCCGGCCTCATTCCAGCCCCGAATTGCGCGGAAATTGGTCTGACCGGGCTGATAGCCCGCACCGCGGCGCCAGCCATGTCCACGCAGGAAGTTTGCGGTGGACGCAAGCGCGTCGGCTGTGGTTCCGAGATTGACGCTGCCATTGCGGTCACCATCGACGCCGAAACGGACGACGTTTGCCGGAAGGAACTGCGTCTGGCCGATCTCGCCATGGGCGGCGCCCCTGAAGTCCGGGCTCAACCATCCCTTCTGGATCAACTGCAGCTGAGCGTAGAGCTGTTCGGTGAAAAAGGCCGAACGCCGGCAGTCATAGGCGAGTGTCGCCACTGCGGAAACAGTGTGCTGGTTGCCCATGAACCGGCCAAACCCGGATTCCATGCCCCAGATCGCGATCAGCGGACCGGCCGGAACACCGTATTTCCGTTCGAGCGCATCGAACATGCGGGCATTGCGTTGCTTGAGCTTCCTGCCTTGGGAAATGATCGAATTGGCGCCGCGTTTCTGCATGAACTGTTCAAATGAGAGTTTGAAACTGCGCTGGTTGCGGTCCGCCGAGATGGTTTTTGTGGCGTAGCGCACATTGGCGAAGGCCCGGTTGAGCGTCCTTTGCGAGATGCCGGCCCTTGACGCTTCCTTCTTGAACTGTTCGATCCAGGCCGGGAAGCCTGCGGATGTATTGCCGCATTTGGCGGCCATGGCCGGAGAACCAAGGCTCAGCGTCAGAAGCGCTGCGGCGCTCCACAGCGTCAGTTTGCCACTCTTGATAAGCATTCGACCTCATCCTCGCGTCTGTTGAAACCGGCCCGAGAGGGAGATTGCCAGCGATTCGCAGAAAAGTCACGTTCGGGGCAACTTCCGGGCCATGAAAAAGCCCGGCATGACGCGTGCAATGCCGGGCTTTCGAAGAACTGGAGCAGCTTGTTCAGGCTGCCAGACGCGGGGTGATCAGGCGCCGGTTCAAGAGCAACTCGGCAATCTGGATGGTGTTGAGTGCCGCGCCCTTGCGCAGGTTGTCCGAAACGACCCACATGTTGAGCCCGTTTTCGACAGTCGCGTCCTCGCGAATGCGGGAGATGAAGGTTGCGTCTTCGCCTGCGCTCTCATAGGGCGTGATGTAGCCGCCGTCCTCGTGCTTGTCGATGACCTGACAACCGGGAGCATCGCGCAGGATGTCGCGGGCTTCCTCGGCGGTGATCTCGTTTTCGAATTCGATGTTGACAGATTCCGAATGGCCGATGAACACCGGGACGCGAACAGCGGTGCAGGTCACCTTGATCTTGGGGTCCAGCATCTTCTTGGTTTCGGCCAGCACCTTCCATTCTTCCTTGGTGTAGCCGTCCTCCATGAACTCGTCGATGTGCGGGATCACGTTGAAGGCGATACGCTTGGTGAACTTCTGGCTGGTGATCGGGTCGGCGACAAAAACCGCGCGGGTCTGGTTGAACAGCTCGTCCATGCCATCCTTGCCCGCGCCGGAAACCGACTGGTAGGTCGAAACCACCAACCGCTTGATCCTGGCATGGTCATGCAACGGCTTCAGCGCGACAACGAGCTGAGCCGTCGAGCAGTTCGGGTTGGCGATGATGTTGCGCTTGGTATAGCCCGAAATCGCGTCGGGGTTCACCTCCGGCACGATCAGCGGCACGTCGGCGTCGTAGCGCCAGGCGGAGGAGTTGTCGATGACGATGCAGCCCTGGGCGCCGATCTTGGGAGACCACTTCTTGCTGACCGATCCGCCGGCCGACATCAGGCATATGTCGGTATCGGAGAAATCATAGGTTTCAAGGTTTTTCACCTTAAGCGTCTTGTCGCCGAAGGACACCTCGGTGCCCACCGAACGGCTGGAGGCGAGCGCCACGACTTCGCTGACAGGAAAGTCGCGCTCGGCAAGAATGTTGAGCATTTCGCGGCCGACATTGCCCGTCGCCCCGGCGATTGCGATTTTGAAACCCATGGTTCCCGTGCTCCTCTCTCCCCTTGTTAGCGGTCAAGCGCCACTCTTCCCGCCCCGGGGAGAGTGAGGGGCGGAACGGGTCAGATCGTGGTTTTGGTCTTGATCGTGGTGCGCATGGTGGCCGTGTTTTGATGGAAGTTCCGCAAAATGTCAATTGCGCGCGGCGCGGCGGGATCCTGAAGTTCCCGCCGCGATCCGCATCACATGCGGGACATGTCGCGCGTCGCGCCGGAAACGCGGATCGACGTTCCTTTCTCATTCCCGAACTCGGCAATGATCGATGAACGGGCGCCCATGTCCTCGCCCTGGATGATGTGAATTCGGTTGCCGTGCGGCCAGCCGCGGTCGCGAAGGTGACCGGCGAAGGCCGCCGCCGCCGCTCCGGTTGCCGGATCCTCCAGAACACCGCCGGAGGCAAAGGCGTTGCGCGCGTCGAACTCGCTGTTGCCGCGAACATGAACCAGCATGATGGTGACCAGGCCGTACTCCCTCATCAGGGCGCGGCCGGCGTCAAGGTCATAGGACATGGCTGCTAGATCGGCGCGATCCCTCAGCGCCAGCAGAAGATGGTCTGCGCCCGCATGGATCTCCGCAGGCGGAAGCACGGGATCGAGTTGATCGACATCGTAGCCGAAGAGACCGAGCGCCTGGTTTACGAGTTCGGGCCGGGCGGACCTGCTGCGGGTCTTGGGCGACTGCAATGCCGCGCCATATCCGTCGGCCGTTGCCGCGGCCTCGACCGATATTTCGGCATCGTTGAGAGCAAGCGCGTAGCGGCCCTCTCCGTGATGGCGGGCCAGCGCCGCGCCCAGGGCAATGGTGGCATGGCCGCAGAACGGAACCTCGGATTCCGGTGAGAAGTAGCGCACCCGCCACCGGTCCGGTGCGCCATCGGGCACGGCGAAGGCGGTCTCCGAATAACCGACTTCGGCCGCAATCCGGCGCATTTCGGCTTCGGCGGGAAAGCTTTCCGCGAGCAGGACGCCGGCGGGGTTTCCCCCGTCTCCACCGTCAGAGAAAGCGGCAATGTGTTCGACAGTCATGATGATCTCCTTGCAGTCTGACATACGGCAAAGATAGGTATCGGTTTGTTGTCATACCTTGTTATTTCAAAGGCAATTTCATAAATTTTCCTTTGATTCTTGATACCCTGAACGGAAGCACCTTGAAAATGAAAATGGATGAGAAGGATCGGCTTATCATTGGCATTCTGCGCGAGGATGCACGCATGCCGGTGAGCGAATTGTCGAAGCGCGTCGGCCTGTCCGGACCGTCGACATCGGAGCGGATGCGGCGGCTCGAGTCCAACGGACTCATCGCGGGGTATAAGGTGGATCTCGATCTCGAGGCCCTCGGCTTCGCGCTGCAGGCGATTGTCCGGATCAAGCCGAGGCCGGGCAACCTGCACATCGTCGAGGACATGATCATGAACGAGGCGCGCTTCATCGATTGCGACAAGGTCACCGGCGAGGACTGTTTCGTCACCCGGTTGGCGCTGCGGTCCATTGCCGAACTCGATCCGTTGCTGCTGCCCTTCCACGACCGGGCCGAAACCAACACGGCGATCATAAAGTCCTCGCCGCTGCGCGGGCGGGTTCCTGTCTGAGGTCTCAAAGAAAAAACCCGGCCCGGCAAGCGCCGGACCGGGTCGATCAGAGAGAGAAACAAGACCGCTTTCCGGTGTCAGCCGGCGTAGGCCGCCAGGATCGCGTCACCCATTTCGGCCGTCGAGATCTGCGTACAGCCTTCGGACATGATGTCGCCGGTGCGCAGACCCTTGTCGAGAACGCTTGCGATCGCGGCCTCCAGGCGGTCGGCTTCCGCCACCATTTCAAAGGAATAGCGCAGGCACATGGCAAAGGATGCGATCATGGCGATGGGGTTGGCGATGCCCTGACCGGCGATATCGGGCGCTGAACCATGCACCGGCTCGTAAAGCGCCTTGCGCTTGCCGGTCTTGGCGTCGGGCGCGCCGAGCGAAGCCGAAGGCAGCATGCCGAGCGATCCGGTCAGCATGGCGGCGACGTCCGACAGCATGTCGCCGAACAGATTGTCGGTAACGATCACGTCGAACTGCTTGGGCCAGCGCACCAGCTGCATGCCGCCCGCGTCGGCCAGCATGTGGCTGAGCTTGACGTCGGAATAATTCGCCTTGTGGGCGGCGGTCACGACCTCGTTCCAAAGGACGCCCGATTTCATGACGTTGCGCTTTTCCATCGAGCAGACTTCGTTGCGGCGGGTGCGCGCCAACTCGAAGGCCACGCCGGCTATGCGTTCGATCTCGTAGGTGTCGTAAACCTGGGTGTCGATGCCGCGCTTCTGACCGTTTCCGAGATCGATGATTTCCTTGGGTTCGCCGAAATAGACCCCTCCGGTCAGTTCGCGCACGATAAGGATGTCAAGGCCTTCAACCACGTTCTGCTTCAGCGACGAGGAGCTGGCGAGGGCCGGGTAGCAGATTGCCGGGCGGAGGTTGGCGAAAAGCTGCATGTCCTTTCTTAAACGCAGCAGACCGGCTTCGGGACGGACTTCATATGGGACCGCGTCCCATTTGGGTCCGCCGACGGCGCCGAAAAGCACAGCATCCGCCGCCATGGCCTTTTTCATGTCGGCATCCGAGATCGCAGCGCCATGGGCGTCGTAGGCGGCGCCGCCGACCAGGCCCTCATCGGTTACGAAACCGGCGTCTTCCTTCTCGTTCATATGCGCGATCGTCTTGCGCACTTCGGCCATGGCCTCCGGGCCGATGCCGTCACCTGGGAGGAGAAAGAGAGAGCGTGTTGCCATTTTGAAGTCCCCGGACCAAAATCGAAAAGATGAAGCGTCCTTAAACACCCTGTGGAGGGTTTTCAACTGTCTGGCCTGCCAACATGTCTTTTGTCTGGGCTGCGCCGGTCAATTCGGGTTGTCCTGCTTGTGCCGGCGCTCGCCCTGCCGGCTGCGGCAGAGCCGTTGTTCGGGCTTCCGCTTGTCTGTCCGGAAGGATCGATTTGCCCGATCCAGCAATTCGTCGATCTCGATGCGGGTCCCGGCGCACGGGATCCCTGGTGCGGAACCAAGACCTATGATGGCCACAAGGGAACGGATTTCCGGGTCCTGTCGATGCAGGATGTGGCGCGGGGCGTGGAGGTTGTCGCCATGGCCGATGGCGTCGTCAAAGCTTCGCGCGACGGCATGGCCGACCGGATTGTGTCGACCGACGAAGACCGCAAGGCCGTCGCCTCGCGCGAATGCGGCAATGGCCTCGTCCTTGGTCATGGGGATGGCCTCGAAACCCAGTATTGCCATATGCGAAGGGGTTCGCTGCGGATGGCGCCGGGCACGAAAGTGCGCAAGGGCGATGTGCTGGGCTTCGTTGGAGCGTCGGGAATGGCGCAGTTTCCGCATGTTCACGTGACCTTGCGACGGGACGGCCAGGCGATGGACCCGTTTACCGGGCTGCGCGTGGGTCAGGATTGCGTCGAAAGTGGTCGGGGCGAGGCTGCGGGCTCGGGGGGCCGGGACTGGCTGGACGCCAGGGCGGAGACCGCTCTGGCCGCACCTGAAATGCCAACGTTGTTGTCGGCCGGTTTTGTGGATCGGCCGGTCAGCGACAAAGACCTCGTGCAGTCGGGCCTGCCGGCGTTGCCGGATGCGCAATCACAGGCTCTGGTCGGCTATATCTGGGTCATCAACCTGGCGAAGGCGGATCGCCTTACCCTGCGGATCGAAAAGGACGGGCGGCTGTTCAGCGAACAGACCAGCGAGCCGCTCGACCGGTCAAAGGCGGTCTACGTCGCCTATACCGGCAAGAAGGGGAGCCCGGCGGCGGGCCGCTACCGTCTGGAAGCCGCAATCGTCAGGCAGGGCAGGAGGATTGTCGCCGAGAGCCAGGAGTTCACACTCAGGTAGATTGCCGCCTAGATCTTCCTCACGGCGACCACAGCGTTGGTGCCGCCGAAGGCAAATGCATTGGACATGGCGACATCGACCTCCCGTTCGCGCGCTTCGTTGGGCGTGATGTCGAGATCGCAGTCCGGATCGGGTGTGGTGTAGTTGATGGTCGGCGCGATGACGCCTTCGCGAACCGCGTTGACGCAGGCAATGAGTTCGATGGCGCTTGAGGCGCCAAGACAGTGGCCATGCATGGATTTGGTCGACGATACCGCCACCTTGTCGGCCGCAGCCCCGAACACATCCCGGATGGCGCGGGTTTCGGTCTTGTCATTTGCCTGTGTGGCGGTGCCGTGGGCGTTGATGTAGCCAACCCGGTCGGCGGAGACGCCGGCATCCTCAAGGCAGTTCCGCATGGCGTTCGCGGGACCCTCGACGGTCGGATTGACGATGTCGGAAGCGTCGGCGGAGAGACCTGCGCCGGCGATCTCGGCAAGGATCTCGGCGCCGCGGGCTCTTGCGTGTTCATAGGATTCCAGAACCAGAATCGCCGCCCCGTCGCCCAGCATCAGACCATCGCGATCGGCGGAAAACGGCCGGCATTCGGACCGGGCCAGAACCCTGAGTGCTTCCCAGGCCTTGAGCGGGCCGTAGACCAGCGCGAGCTCGGCGCCGCCGGCAAACATCACATCTGCGTGCCCGAGACGAATCTGGTCAATGGCGGAAGCGAAGGCATGATTGCCTGATGCGCATGCCGATGAGACGCCAAAGACCGGGCCCTGCAAGCCGAGCGAGATTGAAATATGGCTGGCCGGGCCGCTCGGCATGACCTTGGGCACGGTGAAAAGGTGGGTCCGCTTCTTTTTCTCGAGGAAAATGTCGCTGTAGGCTTCGTCCAGCGCATCGGTACCGAAGGTGCCGACGCCGACAACGCTCCCGGTTCGCCGTGGATCTGTCGCGTCCATCGAAATTCCGGCCTGCTGCATCGCCTCGCGCGCGGCGATCACCGCAATCCGGCTGATGAAGCTCATGGTCATGCCCTGACGCTTCTCGATTCCGTCATGCTCGGGATAATCGACGATGTTGCAGCCGATACTCGTCTTGAGATCGCGCTTTTCGATGGTGAGCGGACGACAGCCGCTCCGGCCCTGCTTCATCGCGGTCCAGATATCGGCTGCGTTGCCCCCCAACGCGCAGATGCCACCCATGCCGGTAATGACGACGCGGCGGTTGCCCATGCTCAATGCTGGTCCGCGATGAGTTTCTTGACCATGTCGACCAGGTCGCCGACCGATTTGAGCGTTTCCCAGGCTTCCGCCGTGTTCAGGTCGATCTCGATGTCATGCTGGTCCTCGATTTCCATGACGATCTCCGTCAGGGCGAGGGAATCGATCTCCAGCTCCGACAATTCGGTTTCGCGGGAAACCTTGCCGGGCTCGGTTTCCGCTGCTTCGGCAATCAGGGCGATGACTGAGGTCTCGACGTTGTCTGACATATTGGCTTCCTCTGGCGCCCCGGCGTGACGCAAATATCCTGCCCTGTTGTAAAACTAGAGCCAAGGGCGGTTTTCTGCAGCCTGTGTTTCGTAGGTATCGATAGAGGCAGCTTTCTCGAGCGTCAGGCCGATGTCGTCGAGGCCGTTCAGGAGACAGTGCTTCTTGAAGGCGTCCACGTCAAACTTGATGACGCCGCCATCGGGGCCGCGGATCTCCTGGGCTTCGAGATCGATCGAGACGGTGGCGTTTGCGCCGCGGCGGGCATCGTCCATCAGCTTGTCGAGGTCTTCCTGGCTCACGACGATGGGCAAAATGCCGTTCTTGAAGCAGTTGTTGTAGAAGATGTCGGCGAAACTCGTTGAGATCACGCAGCGAATGCCGAAGTCGAGAAGCGCCCAGGGCGCATGCTCGCGCGAGGATCCGCAGCCGAAATTGTCGCCTGCGATCAGGATCGAGGCATTGCGCCATGCCGGCTTGTTCAAAACAAAATCGGGGTTTTCCGAGCCATCCTCGTTGTAGCGGGCCTCCGCAAAAAGCCCCTTGCCCAAACCCGTGCGCTTGATGGTCTTGAGGTAGTCCTTGGGGATGATCATGTCGGTGTCGATATTGACCACCGGAAGCGGAGCGGCAACGCCGGTGAGACGGTCGAATTTCTGCATGGCTTGAAGATCCTGTCTGTCTTTGCCGGAGCATTTAACAAACATGGCGCGGAAAAAGAAGTACCCGGGCCCCACTTCCGGTCATTGGCGGTACGATTCGGTCGGGAAGCAGCAGAGGGGACGCAAAAGGGCAGCAGGATTACAATGACCGGAGCTTGCAGCGACAAAAGGCACAAACCCGTCCTTCACGATGACATGCGGGCACGATGACATGCGGGGGACCAAAAACGCCGGCGGTCCTACATGTCTATGATGGTGCCGCGACCGTCGTTCCAAACCCGGTATTCACGAGTGCGGTCGGAAGCCCGGTTCTTGCGGGAGGCGCCATTTCCCGCCACCGCCGGCTTAAACCTGCCGGTCAGACGTGCAATCGCCATCGCGCCGGCGGCGGTCACGGTCAGCGCAAGCGCCAGCATCAATCCCGTAAAGGCTGCTACGATCAGGCCCAGGCCTGCGAACACGGCTAAGATCTTTCTCATTACGGTCAATCCCATCCCGGGCCCTTTCAGGCCGTTTCCAGGACGGCGACGCGCGGGTCCCGTCCATACAATTGATGTGGGGATTTGACGCCGTCGGTTCAATGGTGCGTCCCGGTCGTCTTCCGGCTGATCGGCGGCAGTGCGTCGATCCCCCCCTTGCCTGGCATCCGCTCAGGGGCAATAAGGCGAGGGAAGAAGCAGTCGGCCCACCCATTGTCGACCTGCTTCTGGCACAAAACCGGCCTCTGGAGCAGACATGACGCCAAGCGCATCCTCAAGACCCGTGCGTTCACGCCGTTCGGTTCTCTATGTGCCGGCGGGCAACGCTCGGGCGCTCGCCAAGCTGCCGGGGCTTGATTGCGATTGTGTCATCTTGGATCTCGAGGATTCGACTGCGCCCGAGGCCAAGGACGATGCGCGGGAAGCCCTCCGCTCCTTCTTCAGCGAGGGACATGCGGCAAGATTGCCCAGGCGCATGGAGACGATCATCCGCATCAATTCGCTGTCCTCGCCCTGGGGCGCCGAGGATCTTCTCGCCGCGCGCGGATGCAGGCCCGATGCGATCCTGATCCCGAAGGTGGATGCGCCCGAGGATATCGTCAATGTGGAGGATGCGCTTGCGCAAACCGATGCGTCCCCGGAATTGCGGCTTTGGGCGATGATCGAAACGCCGCTCGGTATCATGAATGCGGGACGGATTGCGCAGTGCGCGCGCACCGATGGCGCGCGGCTCGATTGTTTCGTGGTCGGCGCCAATGATCTCGTCAAGGAAACCGGTGTGGCGAATGTGCCGGGCAGACCGTGGCTTGCATCCTGGCTGATGCAGATCGTTCTGGCGGCGCGCGCCTACGGGCTTGACGTCCTCGATGGTGTGTATAATGATTTCAAGGATATAGCCGGTCTCGAAGCGGAAGCTCGGGAAGGTCAGGCGATGGGCTTTGACGGAAAGACACTGATCCATCCAGGCCAGATCGAGGCAGTGAATCTTGCCTTTGGCGTGGATCCCGCAAGGCTTGAGGAAGCCCGGGCCGTGGTTGCCGCCTTCGCATTGCCCGAGAACGCCCGCGCCGGCGTGATCAGCCTTGACGGACGGATGGTCGAGCGGTTGCATGCCGAGATTGCCGAAAAGCTGATTGCCAGGGCCGAAGCCCAGGCGATATCAGGCTGAGGAGGAGTTTTCGCGATGAAGCTTTACCGTTTTCTGACAGGACCGGACGATTCGGCCTTCTGCCACAAGGTTACAGCCGCGCTCAACAAGGGATGGGTGCTGCACGGCTCACCCAGTTACGCCTTCAACGCCGAGACCGGGCTCATGCAGTGCGGCCAGGCCGTGGTCAAGGATGTCGAGGGCAAGGTGTACAGTCCGGAGATGAAGCTGGGGGAACAGTGACGTGACGAATTTTCTGGCACGCACCGCGACGCCTGACCTCGTGAATCTCAGGCACGACCTGCACCGGCGTCCCGAGCTTTCGGACGAGGAGGGCGAAACCGCCAAGCGCATCGCCGAGGAGCTCGAAAAGCATGGGCCGGACGAAATCATAAAGGGGCTTGGAACCCACGGCGTTGCAGCGGTTTACGACAGCGGCGCCGAAGGACCCACGGTGCTGTTCCGCTGTGAACTCGACGGACTTCCGATCACGGAGATATCGACATTCGGCTGGCGCTCCGAAATCGATGGCAAGGGCCATCTTTGCGGGCATGACGGTCATATGGCGATCGTTTGCGGCCTTGCGGCCGAACTGGCGGCCAAAAAGCCCGCCCGCGGACGCGTGGTGCTGCTGTTTCAACCTGCCGAGGAGACCGGGACGGGCGCCGCCGGCGTGATCGCGGATCCGCGTTTTGAGCGCATCCGGCCGGACTTTGCCTTCGCGCTCCACAATCTGCCGGGTCTGCCGCTGGGCGCGGTGGGCGTACGGCCGGGTCCGTTCACATTTGCGTCCGAGGGGTTGGCAATCCGGCTGACCGGGCGCACCTCGCATGCTGCCCAGCCCGAGGCGGGCGTCAGTCCGGCGGCGGTCACCGTGCGCCTCATGGAAGCGCTTCCCGAACTGCCTGAAACGCTGGGTCACCAGCCAGGGCATTCGCTGGTCACGCTGTCCCATGCCCGGCTCGGGGAGGCGGCTTTCGGGATTTCGCCCGGAGAAGCGCATGTCTGGGTAACGATCCGCGCGATCGACGACAAGCTGCAGGCCGAACTGATCGGCGAAGCGGAGAACCTGGCGCGCAGGCTGGCGGAGGCCGGCGGGCTCGGGATCGCTCTGGAGCGCCACGAGAATTTCGCCGCCGGGCACAACGACCAGGACGCGGTCGGCCATATCGAAGCAGCCGCGGAGGCGCTTGGCGCGCCGCGGGTCGAGGTTGACGACCCGTTTCGCTGGTCGGAGGATTTCGGACGTTTCGGCGGTGTGGCGAAGACGGCGCTTTTCGTGCTCGGGTCAGGCGACGACCATCCCCGGCTGCACAATCCGGACTTCGACTTTCCGGATGAACTCATCGGCCCGGGTGTCGCCATGTTCGAACACATCGTGCGCGATCTCTGCGGTGGGCAGACAGCCGGCTGAGCGTATGGCGTTCGGCGAATAGGGATTTTCCGGACGCAAAGGTTTCACCCGGACGCCGGCGCGTCAGTCGGCGGCGGCTTCTATGCGCTCCATGTCGTCGTCGGACAGGCTGAAATGGTGGCCGATCTCGTGAATGAGAACATGGGTGATGATGTCGCCCAGTGTTTCATCGTTTTCAGCCCAGTAGTCGAGGATCGGACGACGATAAAGCATGATGCGGTTGGCGAGTTCGCCGGTTTCGATGGTAAAGCGTTCCGATAGGCCGCGACCTTCAAACAGTCCCAAGAGATCGAACGGCGTTTCCAGCCCCATGTCCTCGAAGATCTCGTCGTCGGGAAAGTCTTCCACCAAGATTGTCAGATCCCCGGTGAGCTTCCGAAAAGTATCGGGAAGGCGGGCATAGGCATCGATGGCCATTGACTCGAACACGCTTAGGCTGGGTGCATGCCGTCCCTGCCAATCTCCTGTCTGATCACTGCGGGCCATGAGATTTCCTGTATTTGAGCGGGACCATCGCCCGTCATTTTCAGTTTCATATAGGAAAAAAATTCTGCACTTTCGAGTCGCGGACCGTGATGGCGCGGAGATTGGTCTGAACGGTCGGGCTTATCCGCGCGGCATGTACCGTCCGGATAGGCTGCGGATGACTTCGATCAGCACGGCTGTAAAGATGCCGAAGGCGAGCAGCCCGTTCACCGCCACAAAGCCTGAAAGGATTCGCCAGCCGGCATCCACCACCACATCGCCGTAACCGACCGTGGTGAACGAGATCAACGAGAAGTAGACGGCTTCTTCCAAGGTCGGAAAGACGCCGAGCAGGCGAAACAGCAGGGCCCAGAGCCAGACGCATATGGTATGCGCCAGCAGGACCAAAGTGACGGTTCCCGACAGCAGCACGAAGAACTGCCACAGTGCGGGCCGACGGTCCGCACAGGTGTTTTCCGCCTTGCGAACGAGCCGCAGGGTTGCCAGCACGAAGCCGATCATGATCGCCATGGAGGCAATGATCGTCAGGGTTCCGATGGCGAGTTCGACGATCATGGTCCCCGCACGCCGGAGGCTCTGTGAGGCGGGTATGAGAATGACACCTGCTGCTCTCCTGCACGCACTGTCTGAATGACGCAGGCGAAGCCCGGTCACGCCATGCCGGCAACCGCAAGAACACGTCGCCTTGATGGATATCACATGTTTTTGAAGCAGGTCCGGGCCTGAAGCCGTGTTCCCTGTCGAAACAATCCGAGTTTTCGAACAATGGAGCGGGTGAGGCGATTCGAACGCCCGACCCCAACCTTGGCAAGGTTGTGCTCTACCCCTGAGCTACACCCGCTTGACCGTTTGCGTCCGAGGGTAACCGGACCGGCTGTCCGGCTCTTTTCGCATCCGGACCGGCGCTATATGGCGCAACCTGCCTTCAAATGCAACAGGGAATTTTCAGCCTTTTTCATTGGCAGCTTCAATGGCCTGCCGGCAGCTCGCGGCGTGGCCGGCCTGCACGCGGGACGCTTGGTTTCCGCGCCAGGATGCGGGTTGTCGGCTACGGATCGGTCAACAGCCGTCAGCCTGTGCGGGGCAGCGCCATTGCGAAGCCGTGCCGAGTTGCCTATCAAGGGCCTCTGGATGCGGGTCCGGAGTTCCAGCTTTCCTGCCGGTGGCGTGAAAAGGGCAGGGTGTCATGCCTGGATGACCCGAGACGATTTGTTGCTGGAGTACCGGTATGGCGATGCCCAAGACCCCCAAAGAGTTATTCGACCGTCTGGACGAGCTGGGCATAGCCCACACCACCTTCGAACATGCGCCGGTTTTCACGGTCGCCGAATCGCAGGGGCTGCGTGACCGGATCCCCGGCGGACACACCAAGAACCTGTTTCTCAAGGACAAGAAAAGCCGGTATTTTCTGGTCACGCTCGAAGAAAATGCCGAGGTTGACCTGAAGACGATTCACACGCTGATCGGCGCCAGCGGCCGGGTGTCCTTCGGAAAGCCGGATGCGCTGATGGAGAAGCTGGGGGTCTTGCCGGGGTCGGTAACCGTGCTGGCGGCGATCAACGATCCGGATGGGGAAGTGACAATCGTCATTGACGCGCCGCTGATGGAGTATGACATCATCAATGCGCATCCGCTGATCAATGAGGCGACGACGTCGATCGGATGCGAGGATCTGAAGACATTCCTCGCTGACACCGGCCATGAACCGATGATCTTGAAAGTTTCGACCTGAAGCACGACCTTGGGCACACGATCCATAATTCACCGACGGAAGCGGACCATGAGCGATTTTGACAACCCCTATGCACCCTCCCCCGGCAGCCAGATGAGCGGTACGGTGACGTTTGGCGAAAAACCGAATTCCACGGCAAAGGGTTCCGGCGACCCGGGCGGCGGGTTGGTTGGAGGGGCGCCGGCGGGTGACCTGATCAAAGACACGACAACGGCCGAATTTACCGCGGATGTGCTTCAGGCCTCCCGGGAGGTGACCGTGCTTGTGGACTTTTGGGCCCCCTGGTGCGGGCCCTGCAAGCAACTGACGCCCATCATAGAGAAGGCGGTCCGCGAGGCGGGCGGTCGGGTAAAGCTCGTCAAGCTCAATATCGACGACCATCCGGCGATCCCCGGACAGATGGGAATCCAGTCGATTCCCGCCGTGGTCGCTTTCTCCGGCGGCAAGCCGGTTGACGGCTTCATGGGGGCGCTGCCCGAAAGCCAGATCCGCGAGTTCATCGAGAAAGTTGCCGGGCCGCCGCCGGTGTCGGAGGCGGAAACACAGATCGAGGCGGTTCTGACCCAGTCGCGCGAGGCGCTCGCCAATGGCGATGTCGAAAAGGCCGCGCAGGGCTTTGCCGCTATCCTGCAGATGCAGTCCGACAATGCCGGGGCCGCCGCGGGACTTGCCGCCTGCATGATCGAAATGGGCGATCTTGATCGCGCCGAACAGATGCTTGCTACGATCGGGCCGGACGGGCGCAAGGATGTCGAGGTTGCCGCGGTATTGAAAAGGCTCGAGATGGCGCGCGAAGTTGCTCAGCTGGGCGACCCGGTCGAGCTCGAGGCGCGCATCGTCAAGAACCCGGCCGATCATGATGCCCGGCTGCAATTCGCCAAGATCCTCAACGCCAAGGGCGACCGCGACGCCGCGGCGGCGGAGCTGTTCGAAATCATGCGCAGGGACAAGTCCTGGGAGGAGGAGGCGGCGCGCAAGACGCTGATCGAGTTTTTCGAGGCCTGGGGACCCACCGATCCGGCAACGCTTTCGGCCCGCAGGCAACTTTCGTCGCTTCTGTTCTCGTAACGGATCGGCAATTCCCCGGGGTAACCGGGAGTCCGCGGGCACTTGAGAAACTTGCGTCTCGCTCCACATTGATAACAGTGGCGCAAGCAGGGCAGGAAAGAATGCAGGTTGGCAACAAATCCTATCGGATAGCGACGGACATTCCCGACCAAATCCCCGTGTTTCCGCTTTCCGGGGCGCTTCTGCTTCCGGGCGCACAGCTGCCGCTGAACATTTTCGAACCGCGTTATCTGGCGATGTTTGACGATGCTCTGAGCAGCAACCGTGTGATCGGCATCATTCAGCCCGCACTTGAGGGCGGCAAGACGAACGGGCCGGTCGACGATTTGTGCGCGGTGGGATGTCTCGGACGCATTCTGTCCTTCGGCGAGACCGGGGACGGGCGGTATGTTGTCACGCTTGGCGGCATCTGCAGGTTCCGGCTGGCCGAGGAGATCCACAAGAAGGCGCGGCCTTACCGGGTCTGCGCGATCAAGCCGTTTCTGACGGACCTGGAGCCGGCCGATGACGGCACTGATGTGGATCGAAAGGCGCTGCTCGACAGTTTTCGTGCCTATCTTGATGCGAACAATCTGGAAGCCGACTGGAGTTCGGTGGAAAGAGCCAGCACCGTGACGCTGGTGAATTCGCTTTCCATGATGTCGCCCTATGGTCCGGCGGAGAAACAGGCGCTTCTCGAGGCTGACGATATCAAGACACGGGCCGAGACCCTCGTTGCGATTACGGAGATCTCGCTGGCGCGCGAAAGCGATGATCCCGACAGGGTCTTGCAGTAGCATGACAACGGACCGCGACCATCCGCCTGGCGAACCGGCAGGAAACAGGCCTGTCCGGAGCGCGCGGTCGGCAGGTTCCGTCGATGTGAAGATGCTGGAGCTTCTGGTGTGCCCGTTTACCTACGGCGCCCTCAAATATGATTCTCAGACCAACGAGTTGATCTCGGAGCGTGCGCGGCTTGCCTATCCGGTCCGCGACGGTATCCCGATCATGCTGGTGTCGGAAGCGCGGCAGCTGCCCGACGGCGACTGACCCCTCTCGGCCCCCATTGCAAGACGTTGCGAGCCGTGCAGCTCGCCGCATCCGACAGCGCTTGGCACGCAACGACAGCTGAATTATAAGTTATCCCACTCAATCAATAAGAAGCGGATCATGTCGAAAAAGGGTGATCGGAGACGCGAAGCGATCATTGCTGCTGCCGCGCGCATGTTCTGGCGCAACGGGTTTGCCTCCACCAGTCTCGCCGACATCGCCAAGGAGGCAGACGTACCGCAGGGAAACATGTTCTATTACTACCGGACAAAGGCCGACCTTGCTCTGGCGGTGGCGGATATCTTTGTCGATGAGACCCGGTCGCTGATTTCGGAGGCGGAAGCGGAAACGGCAGATCCGCGCCAGCGGGTGCGCTTCCTGCTTGCCCGGCTGGGACAGTCCAATGCCAGCCGGGTGGAAAAAGGGTGTCCGATCAGCGCCGCCATACGGGACTTCCGGCAGGCGGCTCCCAAGGCTTCGGCGCGCGCGGCGCACAGCTTCGAACTGATTGTCGGCTTTATTGGCCGCGAACTGCAGAAGACCGGGCCCCGGCCGTCGATTGCCATGGCGCGGGCGCGCTCGGTCGTCGTCGAGTGGCAGGGCGGCATCGCCCTTGCCCATGCCTTCGGCGACATGACGGTTCTGGCCGAGAGCCTGCGCCGCGCCGAACAAAGCCTGCAATTCGGGCCCTGAGGCGCCTCTGTCGATCCGTCCGCCGGACAACATTCGCGGCAGGAGCCGGCAAACGCTGATGGCGGATGCTGGCCTCAGATGGATTCTCCGCGCAGGAGCCTGGGTCCGGAAGCGTCCGGAATTCCAGCCGCCTGGCCGATGAAATAGCGTTTCATACCGGGCATCCGGTCGACCAGACTGAGGCCGAAATCCCTGATCATCCGGATCGGCGTGACGTCATTGGAGAACATCCTGGTCAGCAGGTCGCTTGTCACGCCCATGCGCACGGTGTCGAAGCGGCGCCAGGTCTGGTAGCGTTCGAGCACGGCAAGCGATCCGATGTCGAGCCCGAGCCGGTTTGCCTCCACCACGGTCTCGGCCAGGGCCGCAACGTCCCGGAAACCAAGGTTGAGTCCCTGCCCCGCAATCGGATGAATGCCGTGGGCGGCGTCGCCGGCCAGCGCGAGGCGCGGCTTGACGAAGTCGCGGGCGAGCGTGAGCCCGAGCGGGAAGGCCCGGCGTCCGCCTTCGACCCGCAATTCGCCCAGATGATGGCCGAACCGGCGTTCGAGTTCGGCCTCGAAGATGAAGTCGTCCTCATTGACCAGACGCTCGGCGTCCGCGGTTCGCTCGGTCCAGACCAGTGACGAGCGGTTGCCGGACAGGGGAAGGATGGCGAAGGGGCCGGACGGCATGAAGTGCTCTTCGGCCCGGCCGTTGTGGGGGCGCTCATGGGCGACGGTGGCGACGATGCCCGACTGGCCATAGTCCCAATGCTGGGTCCTGATGCCTGCCATGTCGCGCAGCCGCGATTTCACCCCGTCGGCGGCCACCACCAGGCGTGCGGCGAGCGTTGCTCCGCCGGCGGTTTCCACGCGCGCCTCGTGTTCGTCGATTTCAAGTCCGCTCGCGGGTGTCGACTGGTGAATCGCAACGCCGATTTCCCGGGCCTTCTCGCGCAGGGCTCCCACCATGGCGACATTGGCCACCATGTGCGCGAAGGGTTCGCCGTCCTCGATCTCACCGCCGAAGGTCAGGAACACCGGGCGCACCGGGTCCGAAGTCCGCGAATCGGTCACGATCATTTCGTTGATCGGCTGCGCTTCGGGTTCGATTTCGTTCCAGACTCCGAGCTGCGACAGCAGCCGCCTGGCGCCGGCGGCAACGGCCGAGGCCCGCTGGTCCTTGCGCCAGACCTCGGGCGGAGCGGCGTCGATAATCGCGATTTCGAGCGAGGGGCCCGCCAGTTTGAGCGCCACGGCCGCCGACAGGCCGACATAACCGCCGCCACATACCAGAATATCCATCGTCTGCTTGTTCATCTGAACGTCCTTGCCGTTATCCCCGGTTCGGCGGTCAGTCCGGCCGCCCGGGTACATGGCTGGGTTGGCGCCATGGCCTGCCGGGCTTTGCAGCCGGCTTCACAAGGCTTATACCGCATCCTACACCTCTTTGCAGCCTTCGGGCCACACCCGCCAGGGAACCAAAATGTCGCGCACACAACCCTCCGCCATGCAGCAGCTGGTCAGCAGCCTCGACCTCGAGAAGCTGGAGGAGGACCTTTACAGAGGCACCAGTCCGCAGGTGGGCTGGCAACGGGTGTTCGGTGGCCAGGTGATCGGTCAGGCGCTGGTGGCGGCGCAGCGTACGGTGAGCCCGGACCGGCCGGTGCACTCGCTGCATGCCTATTTCATGCGGCCGGGCGATCCGGCGGCGCCGATCGTCTATACGGTCGACCGGATTCGCGACGGATTGAGCTTTGTCACCCGCCAGGTGGTTGCGATCCAACACGGCAAGGCCATCTTCTCGCTTTCGGCCTCGTTCCAGAAGGAGGAGGACGGGCTCGAGTTTCAGGCGCAGATGCCCGAGGTAACACAGCCCGAGGATCTTCCGGGAAAGGAGGAAATGCGTGCGGCGTTCCTGTCGGGGGCGCCCGACCATATCCGGACCTACTGGGAGCGCGAACGGCCCATCGAGGTGAGGCCGCTGTCGCTCGAGCACTACATTTCGGACCGAAAGCTCGAGGCCGAGCAGAAGGTCTGGATAAGGGCGACCGGTCCGGTGCCCGACGACCGGATCATACAGGCCGCCATTCTGGCCTATCTCTCGGACATGACCCTGCTCGATACCGCGCTTTTCGCCCATGGCAGATCCGTGTTTGACCGCAATCTCCAGGTCGCGAGCCTCGATCACGCTATGTGGTTCCACCGCCCCACAAAGCTCGACGACTGGTTGCTCTACAGCATGGATTCACCCAACAGCAACGGCGCCCGCGGCTTCACGCGCGGCAGTCTCTATCAGCGTGACGGACGGTTGATTGCCTCGGTCGTGCAGGAGGGCCTGATTCGAGATCGGGCAAATGCCTAATTTATGTGCATTTATTTACAAATGAATAATTATTAGCCTTCGCCCCTGCAGCACTTTTGCGCAGGAATTGATCACCGTCAATATTTCCATTCTATATCAGAAGCTTATCCGGATTTTCTGAATCTGGCACGGCATTTGATTGCTGAGTCGCGAGCGGGGTGGAGAGGCTTTGCCTTCTGCCCGTTCCTCTCAGGCGGCAATTGCCGCAGACAAAAAGGATGGGAAACCAGATGAAAATTGTGATGGCCATCATCAAGCCGTTCAAGCTCGACGAGGTGCGCGAAGCCCTCACCGGGATCGGCATTCAG
>JAVJQD010000018.1:0-332545 GCA_040218025.1 Hoeflea sp.
GAAATCAAGGCCAAGCTGGTTGCCGCCCGCGAGCCGGGTGTCGACAAGACCAAGATCGACAAGGAACTGACCGAACTCAAGAACCAGCTGGTTTCGGTCTCCGAATCCGCCTCGTTCTCCGGTGAGAACTGGCTCAACAACACGGTCTCGACGGCTTCCGGCACCAAGAGCATCGTGGGTGGCTTCACCCGTGACGTCAACGGCATGGTGACCATCCAGACGCTGGGCGTGAACACCACCTCGACCACGTTGATCGGTGCGGCCAACGAAAGCCTCGGCATCCTGACCAAGGACATCGACGCCAACGCCCTGGATCCGAACGCAACCGGCACCGCGGCCCGGGATTACTTCCTGATCGACACCGGTTCGACCACCGGTACGCAGGCATCGGGCACCGCGATCACCCTGACCGCGACCACCACGGACGCCCAGGTGGACGACATGATCCGTGTCGTTGACTCCATGCTCACGCAGATGACCGACGCGGCCTCCAACCTCGGCGCCGTCAACAAGCGGGTTCAGATGCAGGAGGACTTCGTCGCCAACCTGATGGACTCGATCGACAGCGGTGTCGGCCGTCTGGTCGATGCGGACATGAACGAGGAATCGACCCGCCTGAAGGCCCTGCAGACACAGCAGCAGCTCGGCATTCAGTCGCTGTCGATCGCCAACACCAACTCGCAGAACATCCTGTCGCTGTTCCGTTAAGGGCACAGGAAACCGGGGGCTCCACAGGCTCCCGGATCCATCGGATCAGAAAGGCCGCATCGGTTCCGATGCGGCCTTTTGCGTTTGCTAAAATTATGAATCCCCATTGAAAATTCAGGCATTGAGTTAACTGGCCATTAACCATAAAACTTTACACGTTAGTTACCAACGGTGAACCGGATCGCAAGGGCAATATGCGCTCCGGCCAGCATGATGCTAGATCACCGCAACCGGGAAGATGGCCGGTATGTCCCTGGGCAATAAGAGGGGCATGTTTCATGACCAGCATTATGACGAACACCGCCGCGATGGCGGCACTGCAAACTCTCCGCAGCATCAACTCGGAGATGGAAACCACTCAGGCGCGCGTGTCTTCGGGATATCGCGTCCAGACCGCCGGCGACAACGCTGCCTACTGGTCGATCGCGACGACGATGCGTTCGGACAACAAGGCGCTTTCGACCGTCAAGGACGCTCTCGGCCTCGGCGCCGCGAAAGTCGACATCGCCTACACCGCGATGGACAGCTCCATCGACGTGGTCTCCGAAATCAAGGCCAAGCTGGTTGCGGCCCGCGAGCCGGGCGTTGACAAGACCAAGATCAACAAGGAACTGACCGAACTCAAGAACCAGCTGGTTTCGATCTCCGAATCCGCTTCCTTCTCAGGTGAGAACTGGCTCAACAACACCATATCTACCGCTGCCGGCACCAAGTCGGTGGTTGGCGGCTTCAACCGCGACGTCAACGGTCTTGTCACCATCACCACTCTCGACGTGAATGTGACGAGCCTGACCATGATCGGCGCGGCCAACGAAAGCCTCGGCATCCTGACCAAGGACATCGACGCCAACGCGCTCGATCCGAACGCAACCGGCACCGCGGCCCGGGATTATTTCCTGATCGACACCGGTTCGACCACCGGCACGCAGGCATCGGGCACCGCGATCACCCTGACCGCGACGACGACCGACGCACAGGTCGACGACATGATCCGCGTGGTGGACTCCATGCTCAGCCAGATGACGGATGCGGCCTCCAACCTCGGCGCCGTCAACAAGCGGATCTCGATGCAGGAAGACTTTGTCGCCAATCTTATGGACTCGATTGACAGCGGTATCGGCCGCCTTGTCGATGCGGACATGAACGAGGAATCGACCAGGCTCAAGGCGTTGCAGACGCAGCAGCAGCTCGGCATCCAGTCGCTGTCGATCGCCAATACCAACTCGCAGAACATCCTGTCGCTCTTCCAGCAGTAAGCCCGGGCGCTCCCGGGTGAGCGCATTGAGCAACAGAATACTGCCATGCCGCCGGTCATCGGTCATGGTGGGTCAGCTGAACCGCGCCAACATTGCCCTTGGTGCGGTTCAGTGACGTTTGGGCGCATGTTCCACCGTGGGAAAGCGGCGCCGGTCCGGCGTTCATGCTCACGCAAGTTTTGCTGGCTAGGCTTCCCGGGCATCGGGGCGCAATCACTTTGTTCTGCCCGTGCAATCACAGTGTGGAGAGGCATGAACATGACCGGCGCCCTGCCAGCCATCGCCTCGAATTGGAGACCAAGATGACGGCCAGTCTCGCCAGGTTCCTTCCGGATTTCGAGCTTTCGCATATCCGGTCTTTTCCCGGTATCCCCGATGAGGTTGCGCCCCGCCCGCAGCCTGTCAGGCCTGCTGTCGATGTGGAGGCCATTCGCGCCGAAGCCAGGGCCGAGGGCGAGGCCGCTGTGCGCAACGAACTCGAAGCCCGGCACGCCAGCGAACTGGATGCCGCCGCGGCACGCCATGCCGACGAACTTGCGGCCCTGCGCACGGAACTCGAAGCGTTCGCCGCAAAGTCCATTCCCGAAGCCGTCAGCGCGCGAAGCGTCGAAATCGCCGATGCCGTGGCGGGCGATGTCGCCCAAATCCTGGCGCCCCTGATCGATGAGGCCGTTCGGGCCCGCGTGGTCGCCCAACTGGCCGCCGAAATACGTGGAATGCTCGACATCGACAATGCCGGCCGGATCACCGTCACAGGACCCGAAAGCCTGGTTGCCGCTCTCGGCGATAGCCTCGGCGCCGATGTGGACCGGATTTCCGTGATTCATGACGAGCAGTTCGACATCGAGATTGAAACCGACCGCACCCTTCTCGCCAGCCGGCTGTCGGAATGGACCCAAGCCCTCAAGGAAAGCCTGGCATGAGCGACACCACCCATCAGGGCAAGAACGAGATCATCATCGTCAAGCGTCGGGGCAGCGGCGGTGATGACGGCCACCACGGCGGCGTCTGGAAGATCGCTTACGCCGACTTCATGACAGCCATGATGGCGTTCTTTCTGGTCATGTGGCTGGTCAATGCCGCCAACGAGGAAACAAAGGCGCAGGTCGCCGCCTATTTCAATCCCATCAAGCTGATGGACGACAAGCCCACCGAGCGCGGAATCAAGCAGGTGGGCAACAGCAATGACGGCGAGGCCAACGCGCCGAAATCGAAGGTCGAGGGCGAGGATTCCTCCAACGGACAGTCCGGGGACGCCGGCTCGCAGGAAAACTCCACCGCCGGCGAGGAGGAGGCCTACTCGGAGGCTGACTATTTCGAGAATCCCTACTCGGTCCTCTCCGAGATTGCCTTGGAAACGGGGACCCAGACGAACGTATCCGCGAAGGGCGATGGCGGCGCCGCCGAATCGGGACCGGCCACAGGTGCGTCGGGCGGCGACGCCTATCGCGATCCCTTCGACCCGGATTTCTGGACCAAGACCATCGACCAGGAGCGCGAGGCGCTGGAGGAAAGTCAGTCGATGGTCCAGGCGGAGAATTTCACCGGCAACGGCGCCACCACTGATGCATTCGACGCCACCGGCGCGCCGGCCGCCGATCTTGACGGTGACGGCAAGCCCGACACGGGGACCGACGGGGCTGAAGCGGGCGCGACTGCGGCCGAACGGATCGCGGACGCCGAACTGCTCAAGGAAGAAATCACGAAGTCCCTGGGCGCAACGCTCGGCAAGCTCGCCGAAGGCCTGACCGTGGAGCCGGCCGAAGGCGGATTGCTGGTTTCCATTACAGATCAGTTCGATTTCGGCATGTTCGAAGTCGGCTCCGCCGTCCCCGGCCGCGATCTTGTGCTGGCGATGGAGAAGATCGGTGCAATCCTTGCCGAACGCCCGGGTGCGATCGCCATTCGCGGGCACACCGATGCAAGGCCGTACACCTCCGGAGAGGGAGACAATTGGCGCCTGTCAATGGCGCGCGCCCACTCCGCCTTCTTCATGCTGGTGCGCGGGGGTGTGCCTGAAGACCGCATAGTGCAGGTGTCCGGCTTTGCCGATCGCCGTCTGAAGGATGCCGAAAATCCCTATGCCGAAGTCAATCGCCGCATTGAAATCCTGGTTGAGGCGGGAGCGAGTTAATCCATGTCGCACGGCCGTCGACTGAAAACAGCGTGCTTCGCCGCCTTCGCGGCGGTTTTTGCGTTGGCGGCGAGCGCCGAGGAGCCGTCCGGGTCCGGGACAAAGGCGGATGACGGTTTTCAGGTTCAGCAGGATCCGGGCGCTGCGTCGACCGACGCACGGCCCGCGCCGGTTTTCGATCCCACGGTCGGCTTTCCCCCCGTGGCCGAACGCTCTGATCCGCAATCCGCCGGTCCGCCGATTGCAGGGGAAGACAATCAGGCTCAAGCCCACGACGCCGAGGGAACGCCGGCGCAACGCGGTGACGGGACCATTGCCGAGCATGGTTCGGCTCCGTCGGGGGCTGGCGACGCCGCCGGTGCTGCCGCTGAGGGAACTCGGGCGCAAGCCGTTCCGGATGGGTCGGCTTCACCTGCCGAAGGGGTGCGAGCCGAAGACTTCGCCATGACCGACGACATGAACGAGTTGGAGCCGTACAAGCTGATACGCTCGCTTCAGGTCGTGCAGGATGCGGTTGTCAGCGGCGACCACTCGGCCATGGAGATGCAGCGCTTTCTTCTCGGCGTTATCGATAGCCGGTTGCGCAGCGCTGACGAGAAGGTCTTTGATGATCCGCGCAATGTCGACGCGGCACTGATCTACGCCATGAGCGGGGGCAATCCCGAAACCCTCGAGATCCTGGCGATCAAGGACAAGTTCGGAAATTTCGACAACGAGATCACGACGGTGCTGCGCGCCTATCTCAACGGCCGCGCGGCAAAGACCCAGGAGGAACTGCAGGAAGTCGTCGACATTTATCGTGACACGCCTGTCGGACCCTATCTCACGTTGGTAGCGGCAAATGTTACAGCCGCCCTCAATGATTCATCGGCCCTTGAGCTGTTCGACTGGGCGCGCCTGACAGCCCCGGGCACTCTGGTCGAAGAAGCAGCGTTGAGGCGTTCGCTGTTCATTGCCGAACGCAATGGCTTGATCGATGAGGCAATCTCCTATGCGCAGCTCTATGCGCGCCGATTCATCAATTCACCCTATGCCGGCCAGTATGCCGATCTTCTCGTCGACCTGGTGGTGCTCAACTACGGCAAGGTCGGCGAAGACCGGCTGAATGCAATCCTGTCCTTCATGGACCGTCCGCGAAAGCGCGAGGTCTATCTCAGAATCGCACGCAAGGCGGTCATATCGGGTCTGCGCGATCTGGCTCTGATCGCCTCGGAAAAGGCCGAGGAACTGCTCATGCCGGGTGATGAGGTCCCCAAGGTGCTGGCGGGTCTCTATTCCGGGATGGCCAGGGTTCCGACCGAAGGCGTCAATGCCGTACTGGAAACGCTCAACGCTGTTCCCGAACAACAACTGACGCGCCGAGACCGCGCCTTGCGCGAGGCTGCGCGGACAATGGCCGCTGAAGTCGTCCGCAAACCCGATCCCGACAGCCTCACGCAAGCAATCGGTCCCATGTTGGATAAACCGCAGCTGGAAGGCGGCACGGAAGGCGCCGTCACCGAGCAGGCGGGCGACCAGCCAGCCGCCGATCTTGCGGCAGTCGCGGCGAAGAACGAAGAGGCGGAAGCCGCGGTCGAGGCTTTCGAAGGATATGTCTCGGACCGGAGGAAAACCCTCGAACGCATCGATGAGATGCTCAAGGGTGTAGAAGAGGAACAAGGCTCTTGAGTGCGTTGGATATGATCATGCAGCGTCAGGTTCCTGCCAGGCCCGCGGTTCGGCAACCCGGGACGCGTGCCGAGAATGCTGCATCGGAAGATCCGTTTGCAAAGGTGCTCTCGGGCCAGCGGCAGAACCAGGACCGGACGAACGAAACCAGCCGCGGAGAGGCCGCCGAAGACGGCGCTGAAGCCGCCACCGCCGGTCACGAGACCGATGGCGAAGGCGCTTCCGGCACGGGGTCCGGGGAAATGATGGCCTTGCTTGAGGGCCTGATGTCGAGTGCCTCATATTCGCAGCCGGCGGCGGCGTCTGCGGACCCTGACGCGGAAGTCGGGGACGGAGCCGGAACGGCCGGCGAAGAAATTGCGGCAGCCGACGCCGGAGGCCTGGCCGACGGGACCGGACCGACACCTGACCAGGACGACCGGATCGGCAATGGTGCGGATATTGAAACCACACCCATGCCGGAAGATACTGCCGTCAGGCCCGAAGATGATGTGATCGGCAAGACCGGCGACAAATTGGCCGGAAGGCCCGACACTACCGGTCCGGCCGGAGAGAAGCCCGTTCCGAATGCCGGCGCGCAACCCGTGAGCCAGGCCGCAACAGGCGCCCGGGCCGCTACGGATGCGCAGGCCGCGACGGCTGCCGCCGCTGCGCCACAGGCAACGGCAGCGAAAGCCGTTGCGGCGGGGAAGTCTCCCTCCGGGGGGAAGGCGGCGGCCGAATTCACCGGCTCGTCTCAGCCGCGTGAACGCGGTGATGCGTCGGCATCGGACACCAGAAGGGCATCCACGAGTTTGGGTTCGGCAACAGAGCCGGTTCCGGCACGGACCGAGCCTGAAAGGGCCACCCGGAACGAGCGTCCCAACGCCTTCGTGGAAGCCCGGACCAGCCTCGGTGCAAGCCGGAACGAAGAGCGTCTGGAAGGCGGGTCGAAGAACGTCGAGGTTCTCGAATCCCGCCGCTTCCTGGGGACGCAGCCGGTCAGCGGAAACGCACAGATGCTCACGCGATCTCTCGGCGATGCGAGCGGCGAGATCTTCCAGGCTCAGCGCTCGGCCCCGGCGCAATCGGCATCGCTGGCGGGGCAGCCGCAATCCGGTCAGATGCTGCACACACTCAAGCTTCAGCTCAATCCGGCGTCACTGGGCAGCGTGACCGCGGTTCTCAAACTTGCCGGTGAGGAACTCACCGTCGACATCAAGGTCCACACCGCAGAAGCCTATCGTCAACTCAGCGACGACAATCAGGCGATCCTGAAGTCCTTGCGGGCCCAGGGGTACGGCGTCGAGCAGATCAACATCCAGCACGTGCCCGGCGGTCCTGACCGGTCGGCGGGACAGACCTTCCAGCAAGGCCAGCAGAACGGCTTCCAGGGACCGGGTTCCGGTGACGCGCAGGCATCGGGCCGCGAAGCCGGCGGACAGGGCAGTGGCCGGCAGACCGGCAAACAGGGTGACCAGGGGCATGAGCAAAACTCCTATGCAAGCTCTGACACGCAGCGTTCTGACGGCGTTTATCTTTAGTCTCTGCGTCGGCCTTGCGCCGCATGCACGGGCCGCGGCTGGCGCGTGCGAGGCCGAAATACTCAAGGCCGCACGTGTGCACGGCGTCCCGCCCGGCATTCTTCATTCCGTGGGTCTCACAGAGACCGGCCGCAAGGGATCGCTGCATCCCTACGCGCTCAATATCGAGGGACGGGCAGTGTTCGCGAGCAGCCGCGAAAAGGCTCTGCAGGAGTTCGAAAAGGCCAGATCGGAAGGCAAGAGGCTGATCGATCTGGGCTGCATGCAGATCAATCACCGCTATCACGGCAAGGAGTTTCCCTCGGTCCGGGCGATGCTCGACCCCCATTCAAACGTCGATTATGCGGCGCGGTTTCTGGCCCGGCTTCATGCGCGGCACGAAACCTGGACGATGGCGGTGGCGCGCTATCACGCCGGACCTGACAATGATCCGGCACAAAAGCGCTATGTCTGTCGCGTGATCGCGAACCTGGTGGCTACGGGGCATGGCGCATGGACGGCGCCGGCACGCGAATTCTGCTTTTGAGAGCGTCCCGAAAATACAACCTATGCGAGAATATGTTCACAATCGGGATTCGATTGCGATATTTGGCGAGAGTTAGGCAAAGGTTAATGCTGCAAGCAAAAAATTAACCTCTTGTTAACTTTTCCCGAGAAAAATTGTGCCATTCGGGCTGACAGCCACTAAATGTGGCCAAATCAGCGGGAAACATGGTTAATCAATTATTAAATCACACCATGTGATTTTCATAGTTTACCCAGATTCCCCCTGTTCGTACCTCTTGGTTAACGAGGCACCACACTGATTCGGAGGCGGACGAATGATCGTAGTGGTTGATGACAGGAAACTTGTGAAAGACGGCTATACTTCCCTTTTTGGGCGGGAGGGCGTGCCCTCGGCCGGGTTCGATTCTTTGGAGTTTGGCGAGTGGGTCAGCACCGCAGCAGATTCAGATCTGGATGCGGTTGAGGCTTTTCTTATAGGTCATGGCGAGCAGACGATGGATTTGCCGAGGGCGATCCGGGACCGGTCGCAGGCGCCGGTGATCGCAGTGAGCGATACGCCGTCACTGGAATCCACGCTTGCCTTCTTCGACAGCGGCGTCGACGACGTCGTGCGCAAGCCGGTTCATCCACGCGAAATTCTGGCAAGGGCTGCGGCGATCCGCCGGCGGCTCAAGGCCATTTCCAATCATACCGACATCGGCCCGATCCGGGTTTTCTCCGATGGGCGCGATCCCGAGATCGAAGAGCGGACCTTTGCGCTTCCGAGGCGCGAGCGTCGCATTCTTGAGTATCTTGTCGCCAATCGCGGTCGACGCGTGACGAAGCAGCAGATCTTCAACGCCATCTACGGCATTTTCGACGAAGACGTTGAAGAGAATGTCGTTGAAAGCCACATTTCCAAGCTTCGCAAGAAACTGCGCAAGCGGCTCGGCTTCGACCCGATCGATTCCAAGCGCTTCCTTGGCTACCTCATCGACTGGAAATAGGGATTGAACGCCTGGCCGAAACAAAGCGGCCGGGCGTTTTCCCACTGTGTGGGGAAACAGGTTCACGCAAGGCCCGCCAGCTAGGCTGGATTACCGTATAAAACGAGGGAAAGAGCGATGAGCCTGTATGGAATGATGCGAACCGGCGCCTCCGGTATGAATGCCCAGGCCAACCGTTTGAGTGCGGTTGCCGACAACATGGCCAATGCGAACACTACTGGCTACAAGAGAGCCTCGGCTGAATTCTCCTCCCTTATCCTGCCCGGCAGCGGCGGGGCTTACAATTCCGGCGCCGTGACCACGGATATCCGGCATTCGATCAGCCAGTCCGGGGCCTTGGAATTCACCACCTCCACGACCGATCTTGCGATCGATGGCGGCGGGTTCTTCATCGTCAACGATGCCAACGGTCTTCCCTTCCTGACGCGTGCAGGTTCCTTCGTTCCCGATGGTGACGGAAATCTGGTCAATGCGGCCGGTTTCCAGCTGATGGGCTACAACTACGATGCGGGCAACCCGACACCGGTGGTCAACGGCTTCGACGGCCTGGTGCCGGTCAACATTTCCGCCGGCAGCCTGACAGCCACCCCGTCGACGACCGGTTACTTCCAGGCCAACCTCGATGCCGGCTCGGCCATCGTTCCGGCTGCGGACCTGCCGTCGACCAACTCGGCCACAGCCGCCTATACCTCGAAGAGCTCGCTCATCGCGATTGACAATCTCGGCGGAGAAGTGCTGCTCGACTTCTATTACACCAAGACCGCGGCCAACACCTGGGAAGTCACCGTCTATGATCGCGCGGCGGCCGCACCCGGAACCGGCTTTCCCTATAGCTCCGGTCCGCTCGCAACGACAACGCTCGACTTTGACCCGACAAACGGCCAGCTCACCGGCGGCAGCGCCACCGACATTACCCTTGCGGTGCCGGGCGGCACGAACTTGACGGTCGATCTGAGCAGCATGACCCAGCTCAACTATGCGTTCACGGTCGACGACGCCAACGTCAATGGTGAAAAGCCAAGCAGCGTAACCTCGATCGAGATTTCCGAGGACGGCATTCTGTATGCCTCCTACGAAAGCGGCCAGCTTGAGCCCCTCTACCGGATCGCGCTCGCCGATGTGACAAGCCCGGACAAGCTCCGTCCGATGGCGGGCAACGTCTACCAGCAGGGCATCGACTCCGGCGTGATCACGACCGGTTTCGCAGCATCCGGATCCTTCGGAAAACTCGTCTCCGGCGCTCTCGAAGCCTCGAATGTCGATATCGCGCAGGAACTCACCGACATGATTGCCGCGCAGCGAAGCTACACCGCGAATTCCAAGGTGTTTCAGACAGGCTCGGATCTGATGGACGTCCTTGTGAACCTCAAGCGTTAAAGTACGCGTACTGAACTAGGGAGCCCTGGAAGTGTCACTGACATCAGCACTCAACGCGGCGCAGACGTCTTTGTCGAACACGTCGACACAGACAAACATCGTCTCGCGCAACATCTCCAACGCCTCGGACCCCGATTACAATCGGCGGAACGCGGCGCTGGCGACGAATGTCTATGGCGCCCAGGTGGTCTCGATCGAGCGTGCCCAGGATCAGGCGCTGTTCCGGCAAACCATCAAGGGTACCTCCGCGGCAAGTGGCCAGCAGGCGCTTTTGAGCGGGCTGGAAACGATCAAGGGTATTTTTGGCGGCAACGACTACGAAACCTCGCCCGCCGCCATGCTCGGCACATTGCGCGACACCCTGTCGACATTTGCATCCCAGCCGGGCGAGAGCACGCTGGCGCGGTCATCTGTTGCCGATGCCCAGACGCTGGCTGCCGGGATCCGGGATGCATCGGCGGCTGTGCAAAAGGTCAGGCTGGATACCGACAATGAGATCGAACGTCAGGTCGGCAAGCTCAACGAGTTGCTGGCGAGATTCGAAACCGCCAACAACAATGTCACGCGCGGCACACAGCTGGGCGGCGACGTCAGCGCCGATATGGATGAGCGCGACAGCCTTCTCAAGCAGATCTCCGGAATTATCGGGGTATCGACGATCACCCGCACCGGAAACGATGTCGCGATCTACACCTCGGACGGCACCACGCTCTTTGAATCCGTCCCGCGCCCGGTGACGTTCACGCCGTCGGTGGGCTTCGCCGCCACGGTTCAGGGAAACGCCGTCTTCGTCGACGGCGTACCCCTGGGGGCAGGCGTTGGCGCGAACTCCACAGCCAAGGGTTCGCTGCAGGGGCTGCTCCAGGTCCGCGACGAGATGGCGCCTGCGGTTCAGACCCATCTCGACGAAATCGCGCGCGCGCTTATCGTCACCTTTGCCGAAACCGACCAGTCCGCGGTTCCCACGCTTCCCGATCAGCCCGGCCTCTTCACCTGGGCCGGTGGAACCGTTCCGGCAGGGGCGACGGTTGTTCCCGGCATCGCCGCATCGTTTGCCGTGAACGCGGCATTGATCCCGGCACAGGGCGGCAATCCGGAACTGTTGCGCGACGGCGGCATAAACGGGGCGGCCTATAACGCCAACCCCACCGGAGCTGCGAGTTTCTCGGCCCGCCTCGATGCCTTCGTCGTCGCGATCGATACGCCGATGGGCTTTGATCCGGCCTCGGGTCTGTCGCCTTCCACCAGCGTCATCGATTACGCCGCCGACTCGCTCGGCTGGCTGGAACTCAACAGAAGTGAGGCCTCCTCGGCCTCCGAGAGCAGAGAGGCCTTCCGCTTCCGCGCGGTCGAGGCCTACTCGAACGATACGGGCGTATCCATCGACGAGGAAATGTCGATGTTGCTTGAACTCGAGCAGTCCTACACGGCTTCGGCGCGATTGATCAGCGTAATTGATCAGATGCTTGAGGCCCTGATGTCGACAGTGAGATAAGACCATGAAAACCAGCTTCATATCCAATCTGGCGATGAACAACGCCATGCGCATGACGATCGCCCGCGGGCAGCTTGAGATCCAGCAACTCCAGAAGGAGGCTGTGACCGGGCGCCACGCCGATATCGGCATCGCCCTGGGCGCACAGACATCGAGCAGCGTATCGCTCGGTCGCGACCTGGCGCGCATGAATACGATCTTGGATTCCAACGCGCTGGTTTCACAGCGTCTCGGCACCTCCCAGCTCGCGCTCGAAGCAATGTCGAACAGCGCCCAGCAGATGCTGGAGACATTCATTGTCGCCAATGGCGCCAACGATGCGCCGAAACTGTCGGTCATGCAGCGGGATGTGCAAGCAGCGCTCGAAACATTCACCGCCGCGGGCAACACGTCGGTCAATGGCGAGTACCTGTTCGCCGGCATCAACTCGGACGTCAAGCCGCTTGAGGAATACACGGTCGCCGGCTCCACGCCGAAAGCAGCCTTCGACGCTACGTTCCTCGGTCATTTCGGCTTTGCCCAGACCGATCCCGCCGCGGCGGGCATCACGGTCGCGCAGATGGACAACTTCATCACCAACGTCCTTGAGCCGACCTTCATGGGGACTGACTGGAACACCAACTGGTCCAGCGCTTCAGACACCAACATCACCAGCCGTATCCGCAATGGCGAGGTGGTGGAATCGGGCACCAATTCGAACAGTCTCGGCATGCGCAGCTTCGCTCTGGCCGCGGTGATCGGCATGGAATTGCTCACCGCACCGGTAACCAGCGAAGTTCGCGAGGCGGCCAATGCGCGCGCGATCGAATATTCCGGTCAGGCCGTGACCGGCATCGACAATCAGCGCAGCCTCCTTGGCGTCTCCGAGAACCGGGTGAGCAAGGCAGACGTCGCGCTCGAATCCCAGATCAAGATCCTGAAGCTGCATATCAACGATATCGAGGGCGTGGATCCCTATGAGGCCTCCACCCGCGTTAACAGTTTGCTGGCCCAGGTGGAGACATCATATGCGCTCACGGCCCGGATCCAGCGCTTGAGCCTGATGAATTACTTGTAAGTGCAGACCCCGGGGTTTCCGGGGCTCTATTGGACAAACATGAAGGGCGTCTGAATGTACCAGTTTTCCTATGCGGATGTTCAGGAGGATGGCGTCGCCGAAGCGCGTGAGCGTGAACGCGAGGCAATCAATCACTCCATATCACTGCTCAAGGCCGCCAAGGCCGGTGGCATCGAATCCCGCGAAGCCGTTGAAGCAGTCTACTTCGTCAGCCGCCTTTGGGTCCGCTTCGTCGAAGATCTGGCTTCTCCCGACAACCAGCTCGAGAAGGAACTTCGCGCCAACCTGATATCCATCGGAATTTGGGTCATCAAGGAAAGCGAGCGGATCCGTCAGCGCGAGTCGGACAACTTCCAGGGAATCATCGATATCTCAATGATCATCAGGGACGGGCTGAAATGAAAAGCTCATTGCGCATATCGCTGAAAGCGGGTGAACGCATCTTCATCAACGGAGCGGTTCTCCGGGTCGATCGCAAGGTGGCGCTCGAATTTCTCAATGACGTGACCTTTCTTCTCGAAAATCACGTCCTCCAGCCCGAGAACGCGACGACGCCCCTCAAGCAGCTCTATTTCATCGTCCAGATGATGCTGATCAATCCCGAAGGCGCCGATCAGGCAATGAGCATGTTCCGCAAGTCGATCGTGATGCTTCTGACCTGCTTCAAGAACGATGAGGTTCTGTCCGAGCTCAAGCATATCGACGGCATGGTCACGCAGGGCCGGGCCTTCGAGGCGCTCAAGGCGATCCGGGCGCTTTATCCGATCGAGGAAAAGATCCTCGAAACGCCGGCCATGCCCGCCGGCACAATCGAACAGATCCGCAAGGAGTTGGCTCCATGGACGTAAACCCGGTTTCGGCAACCTCGGCCGCGAAAACCAGTTCAACCTCACCGGCGACGGCGGCCGCCAACAAGGCGACGCTCGATTACGATACGTTTCTCACCTTGCTCGTGGAGCAGATGAAGAATCAGGATCCGACCGATCCGATGGATTCCACCGAGCAGATCGCGCAGCTGGCGACCTTCAGCCAGGTCGAGCAGACGATCCAGACCAACAAGCACCTGGAAAGCCTGCTGCAGTCCTCGAGCCTGAGCCAGGCCGGATCGCTCATTGGGCGTACAATCACCGCAGCCGACGATTCTGTCACCGGAGTCATCGAGGAAGTCCAGGTCTATTCGGATGGCTTGGTCGCGGTGCTCGAAGATGGCGTCAAGGTCGTGGTCGGCCCGGGTGTGTCCATCAAGTAGGAACCTCGCATCCGGACATGATCGTCCAGATGCGGCATCGTGGGTCCCGGGACCGGTCAGATCCGGTATCGCGGGGCCGGGGCCTTCCGGGGTATCGCACTCTGATCATTCGGGTGTACCATGGATCGCCATCTGACATGGATTGACGCTGCGGCCGGATTGGCCCCGTCTCTTTGAAGGGCAGGCTCAATGAATGAAGCTGATGCACTCGATATCGTCCAGACCGCGATCTGGACCGTCCTCGTCGCCTCCGGCCCGGCCGTGTTCGTCGCCATGTTCGTTGGTGTCGGCATCGCTTTTGTGCAGGCGTTGACCCAGGTTCAGGAAATGACGCTGACCTTCGTGCCGAAGATCGTTGCGATCCTGATTACCGTGGCGGTGTCGGCCCCCTTTGTCGGCGCCCAGATCTCCACCTTTACCAACGTCGTTTTCCAGAGAATCGAATCCGGCTTCTAATGCATGTCGCGCTCAATTGGATTCAATTGAGCGATAACGTACATGCATTCAATCAAAGTGGTACAGCGACCTTTGCGCATCCGAACGGATGCGCGGCGCTATAGCTGCGAAGGGGTTTGGTTGCGCGTTTGCCACTTTCGCGCAAGCTTCGCGGGCTAGTCTCTCAGCGATCCTATGCGCCGGCATGATGCTGGCGCTGTTGCTCCGGAGCGTCACAGATCATGGCCGACCCGCAAACGCTGGCGATCCAGAAGACAGCTTTTCAGGGAAAGGACATGGGCTTTGCCTTCGGCATTGTCGTCATTCTGTCCATCCTGTTCCTTCCAATTCCGGCATTCCTGATTGATGTCGGACTGGCATTCTCGATAGCCTTCTCCGTTCTCATTCTGATGGTGGCGCTGTGGATTCAGCGGCCGCTCGATTTTTCGTCCTTTCCGACCATCCTGCTGATCGCGACGATGATGCGCCTGTCGCTCAACATCGCGACCACGCGGGTGATTCTGTCCGAAGGACATCTCGGCCCGAACGCCGCCGGCAACGTTATCGGCGGGTTCTCGCAGATGGTCATGTCCGGTGACTTTGTCATCGGCGTCATCGTGTTTTTGATCCTGGTCACGGTCAATTTCATCGTGATCACCAAGGGCGCCACCCGGATCGCGGAAGTCGGCGCCCGCTTCACGCTCGACGCCATCCCCGGCAAGCAGATGGCCATCGATGCCGACCTCTCGGCCGGGATGATCGATGAAAAGCAGGCGAGAGACCGCCGCCGCGAACTGGAGCAGGAAAGCTCCTTCTTCGGCTCCATGGACGGCGCCTCGAAATTCGTGCGTGGCGATGCCATCGCTGGACTGCTTATCACCGGCATCAACATATTCGGCGGGATCATCATCGGTTACGCCCGTCATGACATGCAGATCGGCGAAGCCGCCGACGTTTTCGTCCGGTTGTCGGTCGGCGACGGCCTGGTCAGCCAGATCCCGGCCCTCATCGTTTCGCTGGCGGCAGGTCTGCTGGTGTCGCGCGGCGGCCAGCTCGGCTCCACCGACGAGGCGGTCATCGATCAGCTCGGCGGATATCCCCGCGCGCTTTTTGCCGCCTCCGGCCTGATGTTCCTGCTGGCGCTGATGCCGGGTCTGCCATTGCTGCCGTTCGTGATCCTCGGTAGCGGAATGGCGTTTGCGAGCTGGATCATTCCCCGTCAGCGCGACATCAAGGCCCGCGCGGAAGCCCAGGAGGTTCACCGGTCCGAGCAGGAGGAAAAGGACAAGGAGAAGGACTCCGTCAAGTCGATCCTCAAGACTGCGGAAATCGAACTGGTGCTGGGCAAGCAGGTCGCGACGAAACTGCTCGGAAGCCATGAGGAACTGGCTTTCCGGGTGGCCAAGATGCGCAAGAAATTCGCCACCCAGTATGGCTTCGTGGTTCCCGAGATCAAGGTGACCGACGATATCAGCATCAAGGACAAGAGCTATCAGATCCGCATCCATGGTACGACTGTTGCGGCCAACGACCTCCGGGTCGGTGAACTGATGGTGGTGCTTGCCGGCCCGCGCCGTCCGACTATTCCGGGCGACGAGATCCGTGAGCCTGCCTTCGGCTTGCCCGCGCTTTCGGTGCCCGACAGTTTCGGTGAGGATCTGAAGCGGGAAGGCTTCCAGCCGATCGACAATGTCTCGGTCGTGCTGACGCACCTTTCCGAAGTGATCCGCAACAACCTCCCGCAGCTTCTGTCCTACAAGGACATGAAGATCCTGATTGACCGGCTCGATCCCGAATACCGCAAGCTGGCCGATGAGATCTGCACATCGCATATGTCCTATTCCGGCTTCCAGGCGGTGCTCAAGCTGCTTCTGGCCGAGCGCGTTTCGATCCGCAACCTGCATCTGATCCTTGAGGCCGTGGCAGAACTCGCTCCGCACGTGCGCAAGACCGAGCAGATCGTCGAACATGTCCGCATCCGCATGGCCCAGCAGCTCTGCGGCGACATTGCCCGCAACGGGCAGCTCAACGTGTTGCGTCTGGGCAACCGTTGGGATCTTGCCTTCCACCAGGCGCTCAAGCGCGACGCCAAGGGCGAGATCGTGGAGTTCGACATCGATCCGCGCATGCTTGAGGAGTTTTCCGAGCAGGCCACGAAGGTGATCCGCGGGCACATGGACAAGGGCGTTCCCTTCGTGCTGGTCACCTCGCCGGATTCGCGGCCCTATGTCCGCATGATCGTCGAGCGCATCTTCGCCACGCTGCCGGTTCTTTCCCACGTTGAAATCGCCAAGGGCGTCGAGATAAAGCTGCTTGGTTCGATCTCATGATGAGCGACCCCGAGGGGACGGTGCTGGCGCTGTTCGCGGCGTTCTGCAGGATCGGCGGCTGCTTCATGGCGCTGCCGGGGTTCTCCAGTTTCCGGGTGCCGATGCAGATCCGTCTCTTTGTCGCCGTGGCGGTGTCGATGGCTTTGCTGCCGCTCCTTTGGGATTTTCTGTATCCCAGTGTCCAGGCTGGCGGCCGCATCTACATCGAACTCATCGGGGTCGAGCTTCTGATCGGTGTCACCTTCGGCCTGATCGCCCGCTATATCGTGCTCGCGCTGCAGTTTGCCGGCACCGGCATGTCGATGGCGATCGGGTTCAATGCCGCGCCGGGAGGTGGATTGCTGGAAGCGGAACAGGAAGGCCATCTCACCTCGTTGATCAGTTTCACCGCCATCCTGTTGCTCTTCCTCACCGATTTTCATCACATGGTCATCGAAGCCCTTGTCCGCTCCTATGACTTCATGCCGGTCGGCTCGGGCTACGACCCCCGAATGGCTCTGATGACGCTGACGGATACGCTGGCGGGCGCCTTCATGCTGGCGATCCGGCTGGCGAGCCCGTTTCTGGTCTACGGCATGGTGTTCAACATCACCATCGGCATGATCAACAAGCTGGCGCCGCAGATCCCGATCTACTTCATCTCCATCCCCTTCATCCTGATGGGCGGCCTCATCCTGTTCTTCTTCGGATCGCAGGAGTTCTTCAAGCAGTTCCTGGATGGCTTCGTCCCTCTGTTCATGGGGCTGCGGTAGACGATGGCCGGATCGCGCGCGGAAAAACTGGAGCGTCTCGTCAGGGTCCAGCGCCAGCTTGAGCGCATGGCCGAAACGCTTCTGTCGCAAACGCTGCGCGAACAGGTCTCTGTTGACGACACCCGGAGCGCGCTCGTCGATGCGGTCGGATCGTTCGATCCGGTGCACGCGGCGATGTCACGCAACTATGCGCAGCGTTTTCAGCGCCTGTCGGCAAAGTCGCAGCAGCTTGAGGGCATGAAGACGGTTCAGGAGAAGCGGGTGCTGACCGAAAAGACCAAGGCCGACCGGCTTGCCGATCAGGCTGCGGCGGCCGCCTCGAACGAAGAACGCACCGCCGCCGATGAAGCGCTGCTCGACTTGCTCGAGGCCTCGTTGCGCCATCGCGCGAGCGGCTGATCGGCCCATCACCGGCACAAGGCCAGCGTAAGCTTCATCAGGCAATTTAGCTAAACCGAATTTCTGGCCGACACGGCGGGGGGAAGCGCATTGTCCATTCAGACTGCAACCGACCTTGTACTGGATGTCGTCCGCGCGGCGGATCCGGCAGCTGCACAAAAGGCCGAGGCGATGCTCGAGGCCGCTTCGATCCGCAAGTCGGAAGCCGCGGCCGCTACGCCCGCTTTTGATCGGCAGTTGCTGGCCTCCTCGGACTCGTCGACCCTGCCGCTGAGCCGGGCCATGGATGCGCTTGAGGCGAGGGTGGAAACCGGCGCCGACGCCAGGATGATCGACAAGACCGAGGAGACCTACCGTCAGTTCGAGGCGATGATCCTGCAGAAGTTCATCGGCTCCATGCTTCCGCAGGACAGTGAAGAACTCTACGGCAAGGGAACCGCGGGTGAAATCTGGAAGGGCATGATGGCCGAGCAGCTCGGCGCGGTGCTGGCCAAGGGTGGCGGCATCGGCATTGCCGACCGGATGCTGGCTGACCGTATCGGCGCCGCCGTCAAGCCAGAAGCGGCCGGAACGATCGATTCCAACGTGACCAACAGGGCCGCCAGCATGATCAATGAATTCCAGTTGCAGATCCTCGCGGATGTGTCCGGATCGGAGTCCCGCGATCATGCCGCTGATCAAGACCTATCCATAACCCGGAGAGCATGACGAAAATGAGCGAACCTCACACGCAGGATCAACGAATTCAGGGTGTCCTTTCCAGGTTGGAATCCGTCATTGATGCGGAGAATGCCGCCCTTGGCGTCGACCGGGACTATGATCTGGGCCGCTCGAACGCGCTCAAGAGCCGGTGTCTCTATGACATGGCGGTGCTGTTCAAGCAGGTCCAGCCGGACCAGCTTTCGCCCGACCACAGGGACCACCTTCAATGCGTGCGCGCCAAGCTTGACGTCAATCACGCCAAGGTGCGGGCACACATGGAAGCGGTGCGCGAAATTGCCGAGATGATCAAGAAAACCGTGGCCGAATCCGAAGCTGACGGCACCTATTCCGAAGATCAGTTCAGGCGTATCGAACTGTCATGATCAAACTTCTCATCACCGGGATCTGGATATCGGCCGTTGCCCTGGCGTCGGTCTATTACTCGGTGCAGACCGCCAACAAGATGGAGCCCGCGGAGCCTGACCCGGCGATGTTCGGCGGGCTTCAGAGCATTCGCGGCGAGGTTACCTCGATCCCGGTCATCAGCGGTGGCGCGGTGAAGGGCTATTTCCTGACCAGGCTCTCTTATACCGTCGACGCCGAGAAGACCGCAAAGATGACCATTCCGGCGCGTGATCTGGTCACCGATGCGCTGTACACCGCGCTGGTCGGGGATCGGCTCATCGACTTCCCCAACATGACGCAATTCGACCTCGAGGGCTTCAAGGCGCGGATACTGGAAACCATCAACACGCGCCTGGGAGAGGAGGTGTTCCACGATGTCGTCGTCGAGCAGATAGACTATCTCTCCAAGGAAGACATCCGCACCAATATGCGGCGCAACACCGAAGCTCCTCCGCCGGGCGCCTCCGTCCAGGGCGGCAAGCCGGCCAGGAAGGCCGAAGCCGAGGTTTCGCACTGATGGGCGGCTGGCATCAGTTGCTTTCCGGATTCCGGTACTGTTCGTTGACGAGACCGGCCTCCGCCATCAGCCGCCCGGCCGCCACCTGAAGGTGATAGAGCCCGGCCACTGCCGATCCGGTCCGGGCCCACATCTTGACCCCACGCACAGGCGACGCCAGAAGCAGCGCAACCGACTTGCCCATCCTGCGAAGCCGGCCTGCAACTCCCGGATCCTGTCGTTTTTCGATGATTGCGGAGATCGCGCCGTTGCGCAACGATCGCGCATTGAGCCACGAGAATTCCGTGCGGCGTGATGGCAGGGTCTCCATCACCGCGGCCTCCGCGCACCAGGCAAAGGTGAATCCCCTTGCCTTGGCCCGTCGATAGAAGTCGCTGTCGCCGCCGCCGATGAAATTGAATGCCGGATCGAGAAACGGTCGCGGCATGGCGTCGAGCACAGCGCGCGATATCATCACATTGCCCGATGAATACAGGATCGGCACCGGTCCGGTCCGGTCGTAGTGCGGCTGGAAAACCGGATGCTTTCTCCAGCGTTCGAGGGACGGATCCGAAAACACCGGTGTCTGCGGCCCCCCCACCAGATCGGCGCCGGTGCGTTCGGCGGTCTTCCGCAACCGGTCGAGCCAGCCCGGCGTCGCCAGTTCGTCGTCGTCGATGACCGCGATGTGCTCAAGTTCCGGGAAGGTCTGCAAGGCGGTCTGCCAGCCGGCATTGTACGCATGGCAGTTGCCGCGCTGATGCGCCACGATCACCATCCCCTTGAGCCTGGCGGTTTTTAGCCACTCCGCCGCGGCGGCGGCGCCCTCGAGGACTTCGGCGTCATTGTCCATCACCACAACCGCGGCTTCGTCACCGGCATTCAGCGCTTCGAGCGAGTCGAGCGTCGCGATCAGGTGCTCCGGTCTGCGAAAGGTCGGAAGCGTAATGGCGATCCTGACCCGTTCGGTCTTCAGGTTCGCCGAGCGGCAATGCTCGCTTATGGTCCGGGTATCTGACTGCATGGCCGGCCTTTTCTCCGATGCATTGTGCGCGCTTGACTTGCGTCTGAACGATGGCGGCCCTGCATCCATTCATTGGCGGCAGCGCTGCTTTCGCACCCGCAGGGGTGCGCGGCGCCGCTGCCCGAACCAACCAAATCACAGGAATCTGAAGATTGCCTGAAAAGCGTCGTCTACATTTGCACGCTTGGCTTAACCGCCTTTTCAACGGATCGGGCTATACGAAGCTTTCGGTATGAACTGGATAGCCCATGCACCTTGTCTTCATTTCCTCGCTGGTTCCTGTCGCAGCACCCTCCTCGGGCTATGATATTGCCAACCGGGTGATTGCCGACGCCATCCGCATGCTGGGTCATCAGGTATCGGTGATCGGATTTCTTCAGCCCGGACAGGAGCCGGCGCCGGAAGGCCGGACACGACTTCTCGGCGAACTGGAAGTCACCAATGCCCGTGTCGGCAAATGGCAAAAGGCAAAGTGGCTCAAGGACGCGTTTGTGCATGGCGAACCCGTTTCGGTCGCCAAGATGCATGCGGCGACGCCGGGTGATGTGCGCGCTGCGCTGGCCGAGCTTCAACCGTTTGACGGGCTGATCCTGAATTCGGTGCAGCTCTCCGGTGCGTTCTATGACATCTTCAGGGCCTTTCCGCATGTCTTTGTTGCGCACAATGTCGAGGCCAAGACCGCCGCAGCCAACGCTTCGGGCGCCGCATCATCGCTGGCGCAGATGCTCTATGCCCGCGACGCGCGGCTGCTCGAGCATCTGGAGTCGACCCTCTGCAATGGCGCACGGCACGTCTTCACCCTCGCGGATGCCGATCGATCCGGTCTCAACCTCGCGGATTCCGGCCGCGCCACAACCCTGCCGCTGGTCACCTCCGTCATGCCGCCGGAAGTCCGGGAGGAGGAAACCGGCGGGGATTCCGCCATCCATGATGCCGGCCTGATCGGCTCATGGGGCTGGGCGGCCAACCGCGCCGGTCTTGACTGGTTCTTGCGCCGGGTCGCCCCGTTGCTGCCGGTCGACTTCACTGTCGCAATCGCAGGCTCACTTGGTGCGACCCCGCCGGATGTGCCTGGCAATGTCCGGTTTCTCGGCCGTGTGCCGGATGCGCGCGCCTTCGTGCGCTCCTGCAGGGTTGTTCCGCTTGTCTCGCGAACCGGGACCGGCGTTCAGCTCAAATCCATCGAGACCTTCGAACTGGGGCTTCCCGCGGTCGCTACCGGCAATGCGCTTCGCGGCATTGCCGCCATCCCGGAAAACTGCAGACGGGCCGATGATCCCGAAGGCTTTGCAGACGCCCTGCGATCCGTGGTTGGGCGGGCCCGCGCCGGGGTGGATCTCCGACTGGACGGACGCGCCTTCCATGCGCGCCAGTTGGCCGGACTGAAGGCCGGTCTGGAAAGGGGGCTCGCGGATTTGTCGCCGGATGGTTAACAAAGAGTAAACATTCCGCTTAACCGCAACTGTCGAACGCCGCTGCCAACCCCTTAAGAAAGTGCTAACACAATGCCGGGGCCCGCCAGGACGGATTGCCGGGCCGGACTCTTTGAAGTGAATTTGGATTTGTGATGCGCGAACAACAGTCGGACAATCACCGGGACATTTTGGGCGTCCGTGTTGCTGCGCTTGGCTGGCCGGAGGCGCTGCGCAAGATCGAGCAGGCAGTCACGGGTGAGGGGCCGCAGCGGGTCTTCAATTTTCTGAACGCTCACAATGCAAACCTCGCCATGACAAACAGGACCTACCGTCAGGGGCTGGCCCGATGCGAGGTGCTTCCCGACGGCGTTGGTGTCGATCTCGCATCGCGCACGCTCCATGGAACCGCTTTCCCGGCCAATCTCAACGGAACCGATCTTCTGCCGGCGGTTTTCGTGCACATCGAAAAGCCGCTGACTGTGGCGCTGATCGGCGCGCGGCCGGAGGTTCTTGAGCGCGCCGTTGCGAATTTCCGCGCTGCCACACCCTGGCATAGCTTCCATGCCGTCTCCGACGGTTATTTCGACCGCGGCGACAGCGCGAAAGTGACGCAAAGCCTTGAGGCGCTTGATCCCGATATCACGCTTGTTGCCCTGGGAAGCCCGGTCCAGGAACTCTGGATCGACGACCATATCCGGCCCGGTCACGGCAGGGTTGTTTTCGGAGTTGGCGCGCTGTTCGATTTCGTTTCGGGATCGGTGGCGCGTGCGCCTCAAACGATGCGCAATATGCGGCTCGAATGGCTCTGGCGGCTTGTGCTCGAGCCCTCGCGCCTGTGGCGTCGCTACATTCTGGGAAATCCGCTCTTCCTTTTCAATTTGCTGAAGTACAAGGTCGGTGGCGCAGGCCGAAACGACCGTGTCATGGCGTGACGCCCTCCGTTCGTCGATCTTAGAATATTGTCAACGTCCTTCGTTCATTCTGGCGTCCTTGCCCGAAGCGCAGCCGAACGAGCCGAGCCAGCCATGACAACCGCAGTGATGACCGCGTCCTATGTGGCAGATTTCGAACGCTGCGCGCTCTTGTGCGAGAGCATGGACCGGTTTCTCGAGGGCAAGTGGCATCATTATCTGCTGGTCGAGCGCGCCGATGCCGAGCTCTTCAAATCGCTTGAAGGCGTCAATCGATCCGTAGTCAGCGAGGCCGAGCTGTTTCCCTCCTGGCTCAGGGCGTTCCCCGATCCCCTGAGCATGGGCCGGCGCCGGGTCTGGCTGTCGCCTTTCTCGCTTCCGCTTCGCGGCTGGCACGCTCAACAGCTCCGGCGTCTCGCCATGGCGCGTCATGTGGACGCGAAAACGATCCTCTCCATCGATTCCGATGTGGTCCTCGTGCGCCCCTTCGATCCTGCGAGCATGTGGAAAGATGGCATCCTGCGCATGTTCCGGGCCGACAACGGCGCCCACGATGCAACCCCCGGCCATCTCGCCTGGCTTGCCCATGCCGGCAACATTCTCGGGCTGCCGCCGCATCCCGATCCTGCACACGACTACATTTCCAACATGGTCGCCTGGCGCGCCGACACCGCGCGCGCCCTGCTCGATCATCTCGAAAACCGGTCAGGAAAGAGCTGGCTTCGGGCGGTCATTTCCTCGCGCGACATTTCCGAATGCATGATCTACGGCCGCTTTGCCGATGAGGTGCTGGGCGGCGCCGGGCACCGCCCCGATGGACGGTCGCTTTCGCATGTGCTCTGGTTCAGGGAAACGTTCCCGCAGACCAGTGAGGGGCTGGCGAGCTTCATGGCCGAACTGCGCCCTGATCAGGTCGCCATCGGCGTGCAGTCCTTTGTCGGTCATCCGCTCTCGGAGATCCGCCGGCTGGCGTTCTCCGTCACTCCGGTTTGAGTCGCTTTTCCCCGATCGCTGATGTCCTTCCGGTCGCCACCGGTCAGATCGGCCGTCTGGCGGCTCCCCTGAGCGCCCGATAGGTGAACACCGCCGACTGCACGTAGAGGACCAGGAACAGGACGTTCATCAGTTCGACCCAGACAGGAATGTCCAGGGCCAGACCCAGGAGATGGGCGAGAAGCAGCGCCTTCATCGCCCCCAGCGAGGCGAGCACCAGCATCCGCACGAAGGTCCGGCCTGTCGCATAGAGCAGTTCCGAATGGTACTCGATCAGGTTCCTGAAGGCCGGCACCAGCACCACGAGTATCAGAAGCGGCGCGACTTCGGCCACGTTCCGCCCGAGGGCATTGGGGAAGATCCACAGGAACCCGGACATCGCCAGAAGACCCGCGGTCGAGATGGACGCGACGCCGGCTTCCAGCATGATCCGGTATTTGAGTTGCTCCAGCAGCGCTGCGGTGCGCATCAGCTTCTGCGTCAGGAGTGTCAGGAAGGCGCGCACCGGAAGTGCGGTCAGGTCGACCAGGCGCATGATCATGGCATAGATGCCCGCGGCTTCCGCGCCGCCAAGCGAGAGCACCAGCACCTTGTCCAGCTCGGACTGGATGTAGAACAGCATTTCGGCGCCGGCCACCGAAATCGCGTCGGCCCAGCGCCGCATGTAAAGCACCGGCTTCCATCTCAGACGGACGCGGGGATAGAAGAAGACGATCGCCACCAGCGCGGCGAGACCGTTCGCCGCGATATAGTACCAGGCCCAGGCCGACAGGGATCCGTCGGCCGCGATGGCGAACAAGAGAGCGGCGACGGTCTTGAACGAGGTGGCCATGACCACAAGCCATGAACCGGCGCCGAACCGGTTGACCCCGTAACTCACGATCACCACGATCTCCATGACCCGCCAGCAAAGGACCTCGGCCACGAGGATCTTGGCAAAGGTGGGGATTGTCATCTGGTCGGCGAAAACCAGCCGGTGCGTCACCCAGCCGGCCAGTGCGATCACCGGGAGAGACAGAACCGTTCCCGCCAGGAACCCTCCGGTATAGGTCCCGAGCAATCGCTGCTTGACCGTCGCGATCCGGTAGAGGGGGGAGACGAAGCCGAATGCCAGCAGTCGCGAAAGCATGATGCCGCACGCCGAGGCTGTTGCGAACAGGCCGAACTCGGAAATCGAAAGCGTGTTCGCGATTGCGATGAAATAGACGAGCGACATGACCAGTCGCCCTGCCGATCCGCCGATCATGGAAAGATACGCGCGAACGGTTTCCCGATATGTGACGGCTAGGTTCTTCAGACGGGCAATCATCTCGATCCGGCAGCTCAGCGCTTGCGACGGTCGCAAGTGTCCTTTGAGGCCTGAATTCCTACCGGAAAAACGTTAACCCGGCGTTTGGAGGCGCGTCCCGTGCGGAAATGCAGTCGGTTTTTCCTATGTTTTTTGCCGGTCCTAATTTGCGGAAAAAACGGAGAAAATCGTCAAGCCTGGCCGGAAATTAACTCTTTGTTACCCATGAATTTATAGCTTGCCTTAACGAATACCGGTTTCTTTCCAATTGAGGCGTCCCGGCCAGGCATGAGTGACAACGCAAACGATCGCAGGCAGCGGCCTCGCAGGGGGTCCTTGCTGGACCACGCCGTCGGCGCGCCGCCCGCGCACCGTGATGCCCCGGAAGTCGGGAGGCGGCAGCCTCCGGCTGCGTCGCTCCTGTCGGCATCGGCGCGCAGTCCCAGGATCTCGACCGCCCGCATGGCCGACAAAACCCCGCCGGCTGAAACCGCGCCCACAGGGTCGGGGCGTCCGGCCGGCCAAACCGGCCAAGCCAGGCCTTCGTTCGGCGACCGCATCGCCGGCCTGATGCAAATGGCATCCCCCGCGGCGACCGGTCACCGGGCCGGCCCTCGCATGTCCGATACGGATGGCGGATCGCAATCCGCGGGCGCCGACGCTACAGCCGAAGCTCCGCGGGAAGAGCGGCTCGACAATCACCTGGCCGTGCCGCCCCGGGGGCCGTCCGGGGAGCGTCCGCTGGAACAGGCGCGCTGGGCCGGCGCCGACGAGCGTCCGCTTCTCGACATGTCGATCCTCATTCAGGCGGTATGGCGGTGGCGCATGCTGATCGGTTTCGCGACGATTGCCGGCGCGATCATCGGCGTCATGATCGCCCTTTCCACTCCGCACCGTTTTTATGCGGAAAGCCGGCTGTTCGTGGATCCGCGCGAAGTCCGCGTCACGGAGGACGACGTCCGCAACCAGCAGCTTTCGACCGAGGCGATTTTGGCCATTATCGACAGCCAGTTGCAGATCCTTGAATCGACAAGTGTTCTTGAAACGGTGGTCGCCGATCTCGGCCTGGCGCAGGACCCCGAGTTCAACGGCGCCATGTCCTCGGGCGGGATCGGCGCCGGGATCAATCTCATCAAGGAGATCTTCACCGGTCGCGATCCGATGTCGGATGCCGAACAGCAGGCGCTCGAAACCTTGCGGGACGCGGTTTCCGTCTCGCGCGACTCCATGACCTTCGTCATCATTGTCGGCGTCGATTCGCGCGACCCGGAAAAATCCGCCCTCATCGCCAACACGATTGTCCAGACCTATCTGGATGAGGAAGGCGAGGCCCAGTCCGATCTTCTCGAACGCACGTCGGATGCGATCGACACCCGCATCAACGCGCTGCGCGAGGATCTCGACGAGGCCGAACGGGCGGTCGAGCGGTTCAAGGCGGAGAACGGAATTGTCGGCGTCGCGGGGGGACAGTCCATCGACGACCAGGAGATTCTGGCCATCAGCGAGCAGCTTGCCAATGCCCGGGCGGTCAAGGTTGGCGTCAGGGTGAAGGCGGAAAGCCTGGCCAGGGCCAATCCGGAGGATGTGCTCGCCGGTTCCTTCCCGGAAGAGTTTCTGTCGGCGAACCTGATCGATCTGCGCAAGCAATACACCCAGACCAAGTCGAGCGCGGATGCGCTGGCGACCCGTCTCGGCCCCCGGCACCCCCAATATGTCTCTGCCAGCCAGTCGCTCGACACCATCCGCGAGGAAATCACCCGCGAACTCCGGCGGATCGTCGCGAGCTCCCAGGGCGAATTGCAGCGCGCGGTCGAAACCGAGCAGGAGCTTGCCAGCCAGATGGCGGTCGCCAAGAGCCGCGCCATGGACCAGTCTGTCGAGTTCGTGACCCTGCGCGAGCTCGAGCGGAAGGCCACGGCCACCAAGGAAATCTATGAAGCCTTCCTGAGGCGGTCGCGCGAGACCAGCGAGCGCTCGAACCTGTCGACGCGCAATGTGCGGGTTATCTCGCCGGCCGAAGCACCGCTGCAGCCGATGGGTCCGTCGCGGAAATTCATCGCAATCGGCGGCATGATGACCGGCTTCTTCATGGGTTTCGGGTTTGCGCTTCTTGTCGGCGCATTGGAGAGCGTGCGCGCGTTTTCAGCCGCGGGCAACGGCCATGGCTGGAGCGGGCGGAATCCGGTATCTCCGTCCGGCGGCTACCCGCCGCCCCAGCCTCCGCATCCCGGTCGCGGCGCCCGGTCCGGCGACGGATACCCGGTCTTCAGCGCCGATGGCGGAGCACCCGCCGGTGAGCGACAGCCCCATGCCGCCGGGCATGCGACAGCGTCTGCGAACGATGAGGATCCGGTGGATCGCCGGCCGTTCGATCGGGATTTCGGGCGCGCTTCGGATCCTGTCGCGAACCACGCCGCCTCTGCCGCCGGCTTCGGAAATCCGGGACCGGCGGGCTCCGCCGCCGATCCGGCCATACCCGCGCACGCGGCTTCGCGCCACCCGGGGGCGGATGCCTATCGGGGATCGGAACCGCGGGCATATCCGCATCCGGCCCGGCCTGATCATGACCACCGTCCGGGCTATCCAGGCCATCAGGCGCCGTTCCATCCGGCGCCGATGCAGGAGCGGTCGCATCAGCCATTTGCACATCAGCCCGGTTACACCGCCCACCCGCAACAGGCGGCGCCGCTTCCAGGCTACGCGCCGCAGGGACACCCGCAGCCGGCCGCCGCTCCTGCGCAATCATCCCATGAATCGCAGTCGGCCTGCGACCCCCGGCAGGTCTATCCCCCGCAGCCATGGCAGCCAGGTTATTCCGAACATCCGGCAGCGCACCATCCAGCCGCACAGCATGCTCCCGTTCAGCAGCATCTGAGTGCCGCTCATCAGGCTTGGGGCGCGGGCCCGCCGTCTCACGCGGCCCATCCGCATCAGATGGGTCATGCGGCCCATCCGCATCAGTCAGGTCATGCGGCCCATCCGCATCACTCCGGTCCGGCGCAGCACCCGCATTATCCGCAGCATCAGCCATTCCAGCCCCGGCCCTTTGGGCATGCGGCTCTGCACCAGCATGCCGCGCCCCATGCGGAAGCAGCCCCGGGTTATCCCGCTCATGGCTACCCTGTTCAGCCCCATCCCGCTCAGCCCCATCCCGCTCAGGCCCATTCCGGCCATGGAGCCCCTGAGCCCCGGCAAACCGCCGGGTTTGCCCCGCAGTCCGTGGCGGCCGGTACGGGACAGGCGCCGCGGGACGAGGCGGTGGACCGGATCCGCGAGAAGATGGAAGAACTGCGCGCGCGCATCGGCGACCGCTCCGGCCTTCGCCGCCGCGCCTGATCCCGGACCTGTCTCCGGGTCGCCCCCGGAGTCCTGATTTTGACGTTTGAGGACGCTTTGAGGCTATCGGTTCGCCGCCGTGATCCGTAGGGTCCGGATCGTCGAAGCGGATCAGCGCAAGGGCCGAACCGCAATTTGGAGCGGGGCAGGGACGGTTCCCGTGCCGTCTCAGGATTTGGAGAAAGTTGATATGGCCACTGTGATTGACGGAAAGGCCGTCGCAGCCGGTGTCGTGGAACAGGTGACGGCGGCCAGCGCCGCATTCGAGGCCGAGACCGGCATGAAACCGGGCTTGGCGGTCGTCATCGTCGGCAATGATCCCGCCTCCCATGTCTATGTCTCGTCGAAAAGCCGCATGGCCAAGCAATGCGGTTTCAAGTCGGTTCAGCACACCCTGCCCGGGGACACCAGCCAGAAAGACCTCGAGGCGCTCATCGACAGGCTCAACAACGATCCCGAAATTCACGGCATACTGGTCCAACTGCCGCTTCCCGCGTCCCTCGATTCCGCCCCCGTGATCCAGATGATCAAGCCGGAAAAGGATGTCGACGGGCTGCATGTGGTCAATGCGGGAAAGCTGATGACCGGCGATCTCGAGGGTGGCCTGATCTCCTGCACGCCCGCCGGCGCCATGCTGTTCGTGCGCAACACGCATGGTCCTGATCTTTCCGGCCTCAACGCCGTCGTGATCGGACGTTCCAACCTGTTCGGCAAGCCGATGGCGGCACTGCTGCTGGCCGCCAACGCCACCGTCACCACCGCTCATTCGCGCACGAAGGATCTCGCCGGCGTCTGCCGCAATGCCGATATCCTCGTCGCCGCCGTCGGCCGTCCGCAGATGGTCAGGGCCGATTGGGTCAAGCCCGGCGCCACCGTCATCGATGTCGGCATCAACCGCATCGACGCGCCCGAACGCGGCGAAGGCAAGACCCGCCTGGTCGGCGATGTCGCCTTTGACGAATGCGCCGAAGTGGCCGACGTGATCACGCCCGTCCCCGGCGGCGTCGGCCCCATGACGATTGCCATGCTGATGGCCAACACGGTCATCGCGGCAACCCGCTCGAAGGGTCTGACGCAGCCTTCGTTCTGAGCAGCGCTGTCGGGCAATTCGGCGGCCTGGACCGCAGGAGCGATTGACGCTTTCGGCCGGGTGCCCGCCGGACGGCTGACCGGGTCGTTGCTGGACAAGCCAACAATCATGCGGTCTTGTGCACGGGTCACACTGCGCGGTAATAGCGGTTGACCGGCGTCTCGGATCGGACTTCCCTGACGCCCCATGGACGTTGCGTGACGTCGCTTGGCAGAGGTGCGTTGTGCCTCCCCCGCGTTTTTGGACAGGCAGGAGGACGGCTGTTGGCAACCCTTTCCCCGAACTTGAGGGGCGCGCTGCTGGGGCTTCTGGGCTTCGCAATCTTTGCGGCGAACGATGTCCTCGTGAAGGTGCTGGGCCAGACCTACGCGCCGGTTCAGACGCTGTTCTTCCTCGTCCTGTTCGGCTTTCCGGTTGCGCTGGTGATGCTGGTGAGCGACCCGACGGAAGCGAGCCTGCGCCCAAGGCGTCCTTTCTGGGTCGGATTGCGGGTCGTGGGCTACCTAGTGAATTCGATTTGCGGTTTCTATGCGTTCGCCGTGCTGCCGCTGGCGCAGGTCTACAGCCTGCTGTTTACGGGCCCGCTGATGATTACGCTGCTTGCCGTGCCCATTCTCGGCGAACGGCTGGGGCTGCCGCGCCTGGGGGCCATTCTCCTGGGCTTTGCCGGCGTTCTGGTGGTCCTGCGCCCGGGAGGGGACACCGAACTCGGCCTTGGCCACCTTGCCGCATTCGGCGCGGCTTTCGGGGGCTCTCTCGCGGCGGTCGCCGGGCGAAAGGTCGGAGAGATTGAGCGCAACGCGGTCCTTCTGCTTTATCCCATGCTGGCGGCCTTCGTCGTGACGGGCCTCGCCCTGCCGGCGGTCTACATACCGGTCCCGCTCGACCATCTGGCGCTTTTTGCCGTTGTCGCGGCCCTGAATTTCGCAGCCAGTCTGACCGTGATCGCCGCCTTCCGGGCGGGCGAAGCGGCAGTGGTTTCCCCCATGAACTACAGCCAGATCCTGTGGGCGACGGCTTTCGGCGCGCTTTTGTTCGGCGAGTTTCCCGATCTCATGACGTTTCTGGGCAGCCTCATCATCATCGCATCCGGCCTCGTGATCGTTGTCCGCGAACAGATCGGCGAAAGGTCGCTCAAGCGCCCGGTCCTGACCACCCTGTCACGGATCCCCATCGCGCCCGCAGCCTGGCGCGTCGCCGGCCTGCGCAAACGCAAGGGGACGGGCTCCGGGAAGTAGAATGCTGGTCAACTGAAGTGCGACATCCGGGCCGATGGCGAAAATCATGATTGCCGCCTTCATGAGGCTGCGGTGTGGTTCACCAGAAGCAGCGTTCGCCGCAAATGCGCCTTGTCGACACGGAGCAAAGACTGTTCGATTGGACGGAGCGACTGTTCGTCTAGGTGTTCAGACTATCGAGTAAATCCCGGTAGAACCGATCCAGCGTTTCGACATCGTCCGAATTCGCGACCCAGATACGGTCCAGTCGCAGTGTTCCGGCCGGGACAATTCTCTCCGCGATCTTAGCCGGAGTGGTCTTGTCGATGCGACCACCGGCCCAATCATGAAAGGCCGAAGAATAACGAACAACCGCTCCGCTGGACAATAGGTCGATTGTTCCACCTTCCGCAAAGAAGGTCAGCCCGTCCCCCATCTCTTCCCCGATAAGTGCGAGCCGGTCTCCCAGACGGTGTTTCAACAGCGCGGCGAAGACGATCGCGGCAGAGAAGGTGAATTTGTCGACAAGCAGGCCGACCCGCCGATCTTGTGCACCCTCCGAGATCGCGTCGATCAATGGCATGATTCGAAGGAAGTCGCCGCCCGTTTTGCCGCGAACGTCGATAAGCAGGGGGATGTCCGGGCGGGACCTTACGAGTTCCGTCGCCTCGGAAACCGCATCCGAAAGTTCAGTTTCACCGGGATCGAAGAAGCTCGGAAGGACCAACAACAACCCGCGCTGGCCGAAGTCCTTGACCGTCAGAAAGGACTTGGGAGACCAGGATGCGTCGGCTTTTCCATGCTCGTTGCGCGGGTAGAGCGTCGAGCCGGGAACCACATCGGCGGTATCCAGAAGCAGTTCGCTGATCTGCCCCGTCTCAATCCGTATCCGGTATTCGATCGTATCGCCGCCCGAAGATACCCCCAGGCGTCGCAACGCACTTGGCCACACAAATAGGATTGGCCCGATTACGCGCTTTCGTTGCTGCGTCCCCGCCAGAAACTCCTCTGCAGCAAATTCAATTTCACCGACCGGAACGCCATTTATGGATATCAAATCGCCCCCCATCGCTACGGAGAAACTTGACGCGCTGTCGAGCAGGCGGACAACGGTGCCGATGGTTGCAAATCTTAAGGGGAGAACTGAGATGGCACCGTTAGGGATCAAGCGTGTATGTCCGTTACCCGGAAGTGCCAGGAGCCGCATCACGGAAAGCAGGAACGCGTCCTTCGAGTTTGCCAGTGCATGCTGCTGGGCTTCGTTGACGTGACGATCCAAATCTTCGCGTTCGACCAATCGGAAGCTGGGATCGACCGGCAGGACTCTTGTTGCTATTTTCATAAGGTCTTGGATCATCGACATGCGTGACTCTAACCTGATGCTTGCCGTCGTGTCCCTCCGTGGCGACATCTAGGCACAGCGTAGCGAACTTCCACTCCCCGCCCAGGCCCTGCCGTCCCACCAAGCACCCCTCATCTCGGCGAAGCTATTTTCGCCGAGGTCAATCAGGCAGCCGCACCCTGATTTACTCCGCCGCCTGCGGTGACACGCGCCGGCCTCGCTTCCCCTCCGCAGGCGCGGGCCCCGTGCTGGCCCGCACGATCAGCTCCACGGGCCACACTTCCTCCACCGGGCCTTTCTCGACGCCGTTGATGATGTCGACCAGCCTTTCGCAGATGCGGGCGCCGGCCACCCGGATGGAGGAGCGGGTGGTCGTCAGTTGCACCGTGAAGCTTTCGGGCTTGAGGAACGGGAACACGTCGTCATGGGTGATGATCGAAACGTCGTCCGGCATGCGCATCCCGAGCTGGTTGAACGCCCGGACGATCCCGAGCGTGGTGAACATCGAGGCGGACAGCACCCCCGTCGGGCGGGTGGCCGGATCGGCGTCGCGGAACAGGTCCATCGCCAGCCTGTAGCCGTTCTCCTCGTTCATCGCCGCCGAATGGTGCGCGAGCCGCTCCACCGGCAGCCCGTGCTCCGTCATCGCACGGGTGACGCCGTTGAGCCGGTGCACCGCGAAAGTGTAATCGGTATCCCCGTTGATATAGGCGAGCCGTGTGTGCCCGAGTTGCAGAAGCAGCCGCGTGGCATCGTGAAACGCGCCTTCGTTGTCGATGTCCAGAAATGAATATCCCTGGGACGGTTCGAGCGCCCGGCCGTGGGCGAGGAACGGGATCCCGAGGTCGCGCACCAGGGCAATCCGCTGCTCGTCATTGCGCATGGAGGACAGATACACCCCGTCGACCGAACGGCTCGCGGCGATTCTGCTGTAGGCCTCGGATTCGCGCTCATAGGGGGCGGGGGTCAGCGAAAGGTCCACCTCGCGCGACAGCGCGTGTTCGCCCATGCCGGACAGGAATTCGACGAAATGCGGATCGAGATCCACATTGCGCCCCACCGGCAGCACGTAGCCGATAGACCCGGCCTTGCCGGTGGCGAGCTTGCGTGCGTTCGAATTCGGCTTGTAGCCGTGCCGCTGTGCCGCTTCCAGCACGCGCCGGCGGGTCTTCTCGCGGACTTCCGGATAGCCGTTGAGCGCCCGCGAGACCGTGGTCTGCGACAATTCGAGATACTCGGCAAGCTGTTTGAGATTCACCGCGTCGGGTCCAGTTCTTCAAAGCGCTTTAAAAACAAGGACACGTCATTGTGATCCTGATCTTCCGGTTGTGCATGTCACATCGTAACGGGAAACAGGAAAAACGCAAAAAATAGCATCGTTGCGCTGCGAAATGATATTGCAATGCAGCGAAACGGCTCGTTTTTGACCTTCTATGCCCTAATTGGCCTTTCGGAGGAAAGTTAAGGCTTGACTCAGTCACGCTCCCGTAATCCTCTGAAGGTAAGCCAAAGCGCTTTGAGTTTTCGGCGCTCAGGCTACGAGAACATCAAAGCTTCACGAAAAGGCCCGGACAGGCCAGGAGGAAGAAGTCCATGAACAAAATTCTATTGACGAGTGCCGCAGCCCTCGCGCTGACGCTGGGCTCGGTGAACGCCCAGGAACTGATGTTCACCCCGGGAGAGGGTGATTTCAACTGGGACAGCTACGAGGCGCTGAAGGAAACCCAGCTTGACGGCGAAGAGGTGACCGTGTTCGGTCCATGGCTTGGGCCGGACCAGGAATTTGTCGAATCCGTTCTCGCCTATTTCGGTGAAGCCACCGGCGCCGACGTCAAATATGTCGGCTCCGACAGCTTCGAACAGCAGATCGTGATCGATGCCGAAGCCGGTTCGGCCCCCAACATCGCGGTTTTCCCGCAGCCGGGTCTCGCCTCCGACATGGCCTCGCGCGGTTTCCTGAGCCCGCTGCCGGACGGAACCGAGGAATGGGTGAAGGAAAACTATGCAGCCGGCCAGTCCTGGGTCGATCTGGGCACCTATGAAGGCCCGGACGGCAACGAGGACCTCTACGGCTTCTTCTACAAGGTCGATGTGAAGTCGCTGGTCTGGTACATTCCGGAGAACTTCGAGGATGCGGGCTACGAAGTGCCCCAGACCTTGGAAGACCTGAAAGCGTTGACCGAACAGATCGCCGCCGACGGCGAAACCCCCTGGTGCATCGGTCTTGGGTCGGGCGGGGCCACCGGCTGGCCCGCAACCGACTGGGTCGAGGACATGATGCTGCGCACGCAGCCGCCTTCGGTCTACGACCAGTGGGTGTCCAACGAGATTCCGTTCACCGATCCCGCCGTGGTCGGCGCGATTGAGGAATTCGGCTGGTTTGCCCGCAACGACGATTTCGTCGCGGGCGGCGCCGATGCCGTTTCCACGGTCGATTTCCGCGACAGTCCGAAGGGTCTGTTCTCCTCGCCGCCGCAGTGCTACCTGCACCACCAGGCCTCCTTCATTCCCGCCTTCTTCCCCGAAGGGACCGAAGTGGGCACGGATGTGGATTTCTTCTACATGCCGGCCTATGAAGGCAAGGACCTCGGCACCCCGGTGCTCGGCGCGGGCACGCTCTGGGCGATCACCGATGACAGCCCGGGTGCACAGGCCCTCATTGAGTTCCTGAAGTCGCCGATCGCGCATGAAATCTGGATGGCCCAGAAGGGCTTCCTGACGCCGCACCAGGGTGTCAACACGGCGCTGTTCAGCGATCCCACGCTCAAGAAGATGAACGACGTCCTTCTCGGCGCGACAACCTTCCGCTTCGACGCATCCGACCTGATGCCGGGCGGCGTCGGCGCCGGCTCGTTCTGGACCGGTATGGTCGACTATTCCGGCGGCAAGCCTGCCGAGGAAGTCGCCGACGCGATCCAGCAGTCCTGGGACTCCCTCAAGTAAGCGGGTCTTTCCGGCAGACATGGAGATCCCGGCCACGCGCCGGGATCTTCGCAACAACTGCTTGTTGGGGAGGAAAGAATGCATCCGGCACTTCAGGGCATTATCACCATCATCATCGGCGTCGGCGGTTGCGTCGGATACTTCTATTTCTCCAACCAGCTTCTCGACAGGGTGCTGTTTCCCGCCACCGGCAAGAATGCGGGCCGCAACATCAATCGGGCCAACCAGATCAGGCCCTGGCTGTTCCTGTTCCCCGCTCTTTTCGCGCTCGGCCTCTATCTCGCCTATCCGGTCTTCGCCACGCTGTGGCTCTCGCTCACCGATCGCAGCGTCGGCGGCGCATTTGTCGGGCTGGCCAACTACACCCAGATGTTCGGCGAGCCGAAATTCTGGGAGGCCATGCGCAACAACATGCTGTGGCTGGTCATCGTTCCGGCCTTCTCCACTGGTTTCGGCCTTCTTGCCGCACAACTCACCGACCGTATCGCCTGGGGCGGCATCGCCAAGTCGCTGATCTTCATGCCGATGGCGATCTCCTTCGTCGGCGCGGCGGTGATCTGGAAACTGGTCTACGACACGAGACCGGCCGGCAAGGACCAGATCGGCGTGCTCAACGCCGTCTGGCTCTCCTTCGATGGCGGCTTCTTCTCCGTCCTCATGCTGAAGATTGTTCCCGCCCTGCTTCTGGCGGCCTTTGCGGCCTTCGTTCTGTGGTGCGTCTATCAGGCGATCCGTCCCTTCATCAAAACCGAGCTCGGCCATCGCAAGGCCGAATGGTGGTTCAAGCCGCTGCGCATCGTGCTGGCGCTGGTCGGCATCTGGTTCGTCTGGCTGTCGCTCGGATCGATCTTCTCGCTTTTCACCGCCACGCTGCCCTATGGCGAACCGCAGACCTGGCTGACCATTCCGTTCTGGAACTCGATCTTCCTGATGACCGTCCTTGTCTGGATCCAGACCGGTTTCGCCATGGTGATCCTCTCGGCGGCGATCCGCGGCATTCCCGAGGAAACCATCGAAGCGGCGGTGATTGACGGCGCCAATCCGTTTCAGATCTTTTTCAAGATCAAGGTGCCGCAGATCATGGGCACCATTGTCGTGGTCTGGACCACGATCACCATCGTTGTTCTCAAGGTGTTCGACATCGTCTTCGCCATGACCAACGGGCAGTGGGAAACACAGGTTCTCGCCAACTACATGTACGACAAGCTGTTCAGGGCGAACGACTGGGGTGTGGGTTCGGCGAGCGCCATGATTATCATGCTGCTGGTTACGCCGATCCTGGCCTGGAACGTCTACAACGCCCGCAAAGAAACGCGCTGAGGGAGGCGAAGATGCAAGCATCGTCATCGAAGAAATCGCCCCTCGTCTGGGCCGTGCACATTTCGGTCGTGGCTCTGGTTGCGCTGTGGCTGTTCCCGACCGTCGGGTTGTTTGTCTCCTCCTTCCGCACTGCGGACCAGATCGCCAATTCAGGCTGGTGGGCGGCGCTGTTCACCCAGGAGCGGCAGGCGCCGGCGATCCGTATCGAGGGCAATGAGGCTGTAATCGACGGGGAGTTCGTCATCGATGGAAACCTGTTTGAGGCCGGCGATGTCACCATCAGCCGCTGGGGGACCAGTTCCCGCGCGCCGGAGGCCTATGAGCCGGGTGAAGTGGTCGATCTTGGCGACGGCGAGCGCCTGACGGTCGCCGAGGATGGCGCCTTCCGGCTTTCCGCTGATCAGAGTTTCGGCGACAGCCGCTTGCCGCGCGTCTTCACCACCGCCACCCGTCCGCCCGAATTCACGTTGAAAAACTATCAGTTCGTGCTGTTCGATCCGAACAACAGGGAAGGGATGGCCAAGGCCTTTTTCAACACGCTCACGGTCACCATCCCCGCCACTGTCATTCCGATCGTGATCGCGGCCTTCGCCGCGTATGCGTTGGCCTGGATGCGGTTTCCCGGGCGATCGTTGCTCATCGCCGCCGTTGTCGGCCTTCTGGTGGTGCCGTTGCAACTGGCGCTCATTCCGCTGCTCAAGCTTCACAACGACATCGGCATCGGCAAGGGCTATCTCGGCGTCTGGCTTGCCCATACCGGTTTTGGCCTGCCGCTGGCGATCTACCTGTTGCGCAATTACATGGTCGGGCTTCCGCGTGACATTATCGAAAATGCCAGGGTCGACGGCGCCACCGATTTCCAGATCTTCGTCAAGATCATCCTGCCTCTGTCGTTTCCGGCGCTGGCGTCCTTTGCCATCTTCCAGTTCCTGTGGACCTGGAACGATCTGCTCGTGGCTCTCGTGTTCCTGATCGATGCGACCGGGGAGACCACGGTGATGACCAAGCAGATCGTCGAACTTCTCGGCACAAGGGGCGGCAATTGGGAAATCCTGGCGACGTCGGCCTTCGTTTCGATCGCCGTGCCGCTGGTGGTGTTCTTCGCCATGCAGAAATATCTGGTCCGTGGTCTCCTGTCGGGCTCGGTCAAGTAAAGTAATGGAGTATCGATGAAAACGATGACCCTGGCCGGAAAGCGTTTGCAAACCGGCGCCGAAATCACATCGGATGCGGAATGGTGGCGTGGGGGCGTTATCTATCAGGTCTATCCGCGCTCGTTCCAGGACACCAGCGGTGACGGTGTCGGCGATCTCATCGGGATAGCCGAACGCATAGGCTACATCGCCTCTCTCGGTGTCGATGCGGTCTGGGTCTCACCGTTCTTCACCTCGCCGATGAAGGATTTCGGCTACGACGTCTCGGACTACACCAATGTGGATCCGATGTTCGGAACGCTCGGTGATTTCGATTACCTGGTGAAGGTGGCCCACGAGCATGGCATCCGCGTCATCATCGATCTGGTTATGTCCCATTCCTCCGACCAGCACCCCTGGTTTGTCGAAAGCCGGTCTGATCGCGACAATCCGAAGGCCGACTGGTACGTCTGGGCCGACCCGAAGCCGGACGGCACCCCGCCCAACAATTGGCTGTCGATCTTCGGTGGTTCGGCCTGGCAGTGGGACGGAAAGCGTGAACAGTATTTCATGCACAATTTCCTCACCTCGCAGCCCGATCTCAACCTGCACAACATGGAGGTGCAGCAGGCGCTTCTGGATGTGGTGCGCTTCTGGCTCGACCGCGGCGTCGACGGGTTCCGTCTCGATACGATCAATTTCTATTTTCACGACAAGGAATTGCGCGACAACCCGCCCCTTGCAAAGGAGCTGCGCAACGACAGCATCGCGCCCGCGGTCAATCCCTACAATCACCAGCTTCACCTTTACGACAAGAACCGGCCGGAGAACCTCGATTTCCTGCGCCGGTTCCGCGCACTCTTGGACGAATATCCCGGCACGACCGCGGTCGGCGAGGTCGGGGACGCGCAGATCGGACTCCAGATCGTGGCCGACTACACGTCGGGCGTGGACAAGATGCACATGTGCTACGCGTTCGAATTCCTCGCCAATGAGAAGATCACCGTGGCCCGCGTCAGGCAGGTCTTGAACGATTTCATGGCCGCCGCCCCGGAAGGCTGGGCCTGCTGGGCGTTTTCGAACCATGACGTGGTCCGCCACGCCACCCGCTGGAGCTCGGGCGTCAACGACCCCGACCGCTACCTGCGGCTTCTCGCCGGTCTGATCATGACGCTCAGGGGGTCTGTCTGTCTCTACCAGGGAGAGGAGCTGGGCCTGACCGAAGCGGATCTTGCCTATGAGGATCTTCAGGATCCCTACGGCATTCAGTTCTGGCCGGATTTCAAGGGCCGTGACGGCTGCCGCACTCCGATGGTCTGGTCCGAGCATGAACAGTCTGCGGGCTTTACCGTCGGGCAGCCCTGGCTGCCGGTTCCGCCCGAACACCGCCATCTTGCGGTCGATGCGCAGGATCATGTCCAGGCGTCCATGCTCAATCACTACCGGCGGCTTCTGGCCTTCCGCCACGCGCACCGGCCGCTCGCGAAAGGCACGCTGGAATTCCACGAGTCGGGAGACAGCGTGCTGTCGATCATTCGGCGCGATGGCAACGAGACCATTTTCTGCGCCTTCAATCTGAGTGAGGAAATGCAGGTCATCGACTGCCCGGACGGACCGCTTGAGCCGCTGGACGGGCACGGATTTTCAGGCTTTCTGCGCTCCGATACCATTGAATTGTCGCCATACGATGCCTTTTTCGCCAGGCTCGGATGAGATCATGAACGGCGGAACCGGGAGGAAAACATGGTCGGTCTGAAATTGAAGGGCCTGAAGAAGTCCTACGGATCGGTTGAGGTGATTCACGGTGTGGATCTTGAGATCGAGCAGGGAGAGTTCATCGTTTTTGTCGGGCCGTCCGGATGCGGCAAGTCCACGCTTCTTCGGATGATCGCTGGGCTTGAGTCGATTTCCGGCGGTACGCTCGAAATCGGCGACATGGTTGTCAATGATGTCCCGCCCTCCAAGCGCGGCATCGCCATGGTGTTCCAGTCCTATGCGCTCTATCCGCATATGACCGTCTACGACAACATGGCCTTCGGCATGCGCATCGCCAAGGAATCGAGCGAGGACATCGACCGGCGGGTGCGCTCGGCTGCGGACATTCTCCAACTCGGCCCCTATCTTGACCGGCTGCCCAAGGCGCTGTCGGGCGGCCAGCGCCAGCGCGTCGCCATCGGCCGCGCGATCTGCCGTGATCCCAAGGTGTTCCTGTTCGACGAGCCGCTATCCAATCTCGATGCGGCGCTGCGCGTCGCCACACGCATCGAGATCTCCAAGCTCAACGAGACCATGCCCGACACGACCATGATCTACGTGACCCACGACCAGGTCGAGGCCATGACGCTCGCAGACCGCATTGTGGTGCTCTCGGGCGGATACATCGAGCAGGTCGGCGCACCGATGGAGCTCTATCTCAAGCCCGAAAACCTCTTCGTGGCGCAGTTCATCGGCTCGCCGGCAATGAACATCATCCCCGCCACCATCGAGGAAGCCGGAGCCAGCGCCCGCATCACGCTCTCGGGCGGCAAGTCCGTCGACACCGGAATTTCCGTTCCCGGGAGCGAAAACGGCAAGAAGGCGTCCTTCGGGGTTCGCCCTGAGGACCTGACCATCTCGAAGGGGGAGGATTTCCTGTTCGAGGGCACTGTTTCCCTGGTGGAGCACCTCGGGGAGGTCACGCTGGTCTATGTCGAGGGGTTGACGGAAGGCGAACCGATCATTGCCAAGCTCACCGGCCATCAGACCGTTGACCGTGGCGACAAGGTGCGTTTCGAGGCCGAAAAGGAGAAGCTTCATCTCTTCGACGGGAATGGAAAGACCTATCGCAGGTAGTCGCAACCCGGTCACCGCGGCGGCTCGCCACGCGCTTCTCCGTCCCGGGGAGCGGGATATCTGCCGCTACCGGTGAGTGCCGGAAGTTAACGCTCCGCCCTAGCCTCGGTGCAGTCTGTGCCGGGACGGGACGCAATCGTTCGGCTCCGCGCAAAAATGCGCTCAGACCACCGGCATCAAAACTCCGTTAAGCAATCCGTGTTTAGATTTGCGCTGTGACCTGTACGGAGAGAATGTTGTGAGCAGTTCCGGAGTGCACTACCTTCAGAGGGAGGAATCCTTCATGTACGACCGCGAGACGCGGTTCACCATGGAAGAGACCCTCAACCGCGCCCGCATCGAGTACACCGAGAAGGGCGTCATGCACATGGCCTCGCGCCGGTGCACCATCATCGCCATTTCGCGAAGCACCGCGATCCTTGGAATTCTCACACAGTTCAAGATTCCCGATCAGTTCTGCATCGATGTGCCCGAAGCGCGCATCGACCGGATCGGCTGCGTCCTCAGGCGCGTCAATGCCAACAACACCATCGAGGCCCGCTTCCTGCGGCTGCTGAGCGAACGCGATCTCAATCGCATCTTCGTCTACAGCGACCATCCCGCGCACCGCGACCACAAGCTCGACCTGCGGGCCTGAAGCAATTCCAGCAAAAGTGGGCACCGGTTTTGCGTCCGGAATTGCGCGGGCGTCAGGTCTGCAATTCCAGCAAAAGTGGTTGCCGGTTTTGCGTCCGGTGCCGCCACATGGCCTGTGCTTGTGCTTCAATCGTCGCCGTGACCGCTGACCGCCCTCAGTAAAGCACGCTCGCGCCCTCGTCGGCAGGGCCGGCATTCTCGCGGAGCCGTGCGAACAATTCGCGCCCGATACCCCATTCATTGGCGCTCAGATCGGCATCGGCGGGTTGGCGGGCGTCGAATTCGGCTGCCGGAACCAGCACCTCGAGCGTGCCTGCGACAGCGTCCAGCCGGATCGTGTCCCCATCGCGGATCTTTGCGATCGGGCCGCCGTCCTTTGCCTCCGGCGTCACGTGGATCGCCGCCGGCACCTTGCCCGAAGCGCCCGACATCCGCCCGTCCGTCACCAGCGCGATCGCCTGGCCGCGGTCCTGAAGCACGCCGAGCGGCGGAGTGAGTTTGTGCAGTTCGGGCATTCCGTTGGCCTTCGGCCCCTGGAAGCGCACCACGGCGACGAAGTCGCCTGTCAGGCTGCCGGCCTTGAAGGCGTCCTGCAATTCGTTCTGATCTGCGAAGACCCGCGCGGGCGCCTCGACCACGTAGCGCTCGGGCTTAACCGCCGAGATCTTGATCACCGCCTTGCCCATGTTGCCGGTGAGCATCTTCAGCCCGCCATTGGGCTGGAACGGCTTGTCGATTGTAGTCACCACCTTCGGATCGCCGCTCTCGACCGGCACCGGAACGCGTTCGACGCTGCCGCCTTCGCCGAGCCTGGCCTCCACCGCATAGGCCGTCAGCCCCTTGCCCCAGACCGTGCGCACGTCCTCGTGCAGCATGCCCGTCTTGAGCAACTCGGCAATCAGGAAGTTGAGCCCGCCTGCGGCCTGGAAGTGGTTCACGTCCGCCGGACCGTTCGGATAGACCCGCGCCAGCAGCGGCACCGCGTCCGACAGTTCGGAAATATCCTGCCATGTCAGCGTGATGCCCGCGGCGCGCGCCATGGCCACCAGGTGCATGGTGTGATTGGTCGAGCCGCCGGTGGCGTGCAGGCCGACCACGCCGTTGACGATCGAGCGTTCGTCGATCATCTCGCCGATCGGTGTGAACTCGTTGCCCAGCGCCGTGATCGCCAGCGCGCGTTTGGCGGCCTCGGCCGTCAGCGCATCCCTGAGCGGGGTGCCCGGATTGATGAAGGACGCGCCCGGGGTGTGCAGCCCCATGATCTCCATGAGCATCTGGTTCGAGTTTGCGGTGCCGTAGAAGGTGCAGGTGCCGGGCCCGTGATAGGATTTGGATTCGGATTCCAGCAGTTCGTCTCGTCCGACCTTGCCTTCCGCATAAAGCTGACGGATACGGCCCTTCTCGTCATTGGAAAGGCCCGTGGTCATCGGGCCTGCGGGAATGAAGATCGTCGGCAGGTGGCCGAATGTCAGCGCGGCAATCAGAAGACCCGGTACGATCTTGTCGCAGACGCCGAGATAGACCGCGGCATCGAACATGTTGTGCGATAGCCCCACTGCCGCCGACATGGCGATCACGTCGCGCGAAAACAGCGAAAGCTCCATCCCGGGCTGGCCCTGGGTGACGCCGTCGCACATGGCCGGCACGCCGCCTGCCACCTGCGCCACGCCCCCGGCCTCCCGCGCCGCCTTGCGGATCAGTTCGGGATAAGTCTCGAACGGCTGGTGCGCGGAGAGCATGTCGTTATAGGCGGTGATGATGCCCAGGTTCGGCACCACGTCGCCGGAAAGGCTGGCCTTGTCGGCGGGCCCGCAGGCGGCAAATCCGTGAGCCAGGTTGCCGCAGGACAGCGTTGCGCGATGCGGGCCCTTGGAGGCGGCGCTGCGCAACCGTTCGAGATAGGTTTCACGGCCGGGCCTGGAGCGCTCGACAATTCGCTTGGTCACAGCGGCAATTCGGGGATCGACAGTCATGACTGGCATCCTTTTTCAGGTGTTGGCTCAAGAAACCAGCATCGCTGGTTCGAATGGTCACGGCGGTTGGCCGGCATTGCCGGCAGGCAGGGGCGCTTCAGGGCGCCCAGTAAATCTCGACCGGTTCCGCCGCATCCCGCAGCACGGAACGCACCGGCATGTCGGCGTCCGGACCGGGCTGTAGCGCCCTGGCCAGGACCGCCTTCTTCTCCGTCCCCTCTATATGGAGCACGATCAGCCCGGCTTCCACGATCTTGGGCAGCGTCAGTGTCAGTCTCGGCTCGCCCGCGCCGGGCGCCTCCATCGCAATCACGCTCAACGGGCAATCGATATCGGTCGCTTCAGCGAGCCGTGATCCGCCCGGAAAGAACGATGCGGTGTGCCCGTCCGTCCCCATGCCGAGCACGGCCACGTCCAAAGGTCCCCCGAGCCCCTCAATGCGGGTTGCGGCGATGCGGGCGGCGGCTACGGCGTCTTCGGCCTTGGCGTAGAGCGGAATGAAGTGTGCGGCGGCCGCATGGTTTTTCAGGAGGTGCCGGCTTGCCAGCCCGTGGTTGGAGCGCTCATTCTCTGGCGGCACCAGCCGTTCGTCGATCAGCGTGACCGTTACACGGTCCCAGTCGATCTCCTGCTCGGAAAGCGCCTCGAAGAAACGCTTCGGCGTCGAGCCGCCCGAAACCGCGATCAGCGCCCGTCCGCGCGCCTGGATTGCCGCCTGCAGCACCGCGCCGACCTTGGTCGCCAGCGCTTCTGCCAGTTCCGCGCCGTCGCCGAATTCGTGGTGGCGAAGGGACGGGGAGAGGCGTCCGGGATCAGTCGCTTTCATGCCAGGTCCTGCCGTCTCTTTCGATCAATGCGATGGCCTGGCTCGGTCCCCATGTGCCGGCGGTGTAGGGCAGCACCGGCTGGCCGGTTTCAGACCATGCCCTGAGGATCGGGTCGACCCAGTTCCACGCGGCCTCAACCTCGTCGCGGCGCATGAACAGGGTCTGGTTGCTGCGGATCACGTCGAGCAGCAGCCGCTCATAGGCGTCCGGATTGCGTTCCTCAAATCGGTCGGCGAAGGTCATGTCGAGCGACACATGCCTCAGACGCATGCCGCCCGGACCGGGGTCCTTGATCATGATCCACTGCTTCACGCCCTCGTCGGGCTGCAGCCGCATCACCAGCTTGTTGGCGGTAATGCGTCCGGCGCTGGTGCCGAAGATCGAATGCGGGATCGATTTGAAGGCGACGACGATCTCCGACACCCGCTCGCTCATCCGCTTGCCGGTCCTGAGATAGAACGGCACGCCGGCCCAGCGCCAGTTGTTGATTTCGGCCTTGATCGCCACGAAGGTCTCGGTGTTGGAAACCCCGCCCTCGAGTTCGTCGAGATAGCCCTTCACCGCCCCGCCGGCGGACGCCCCGGCCTTGTACTGGCCGCGCACGGTCAGGCTGTCGGCGTTGTCCTCGGTGATCGGCCTGAGCGAGCGCAGAACCTTCAGTTTCTCGTCGCGCACCGCTTCCGCGTCCATCGACGACGGCGGCTCCATCGCCACCAGACACAGAAGCTGGGCGATATGGTTCTGAACCATGTCCCTGAGCGCGCCCGCCTTGTCGTAATAGCCCGCGCGGCCCTCGAGCCCGACGGATTCGGCCACCGTGATCTGCACATGGTCGATATGCGCCGAATTCCACAGCGGCTCGTAGAGCGCATTTGCAAACCTGAGCGCCATCAGGTTCTGCACCGTTTCCTTGCCGAGATAGTGGTCGATGCGGAAGATCTGCTCTTCGCTGAAAACCTGGCCGATGGTCCGGTTCAGCTCGTGCGCGGATTCGAGGTCGCGCCCGATCGGCTTTTCGACCACGATGCGGGTGAGGTCGGTGATCAGGCCGTTGGCCCGGATCCTCTCGGAAATGTCGCCGAACAGTCCCGGCCCGACGGCCAGATAGAACGCCCGCACCCGGTCGCGCCCCTCGTCGAGCAGCGCCTTGAGATTGTCCCAACCCTGGTCCGAACGGGCGTCGACGGAAACGTAGAAGAGCCGGGCGAGGAAGCGGTCGACCTCTGCCTCGTCATACTCGCCGTCCTTGAGATGCTGCTTGAGCGCATCGCGGGCGAAGTCGCGATAGGCGTCATGCGACAGTTCGGAGCGCGAGGCGCCGATGATCCGGGTCGGCTCGGTAAACTGGCCCGCCCACTGACGGTGATAAAGCGCCGGCAGAAGCTTGCGCTCGGCAAGGTCGCCGGTACCGCCGAAAACGACATAGTCGAACGGATCGACCGGAATGATCTGACTCATGAAATGGCATCCTGTCCATGAACGGTGGCTTTCTTCTAATCTAATCGATTAGATAATGCTAGGGCCAGGGCGCGGAAGGATTGCGATCATTCCGCCTGGATCTGGTGTGGAAGGGGCGCCCTCCAAGTCAAGGTCGGCCGCATCCACCCTGTTCGGAACCACAAAAACGGGCATGGCAAATTATGCCAATATCTGTCATCTTAGGGCAAAGGAGATGTCTATGGCCGAAATGTCGTCAATGAATGTATCGCTCCCCGCCAGGATGAAAAGCTGGGTTGAAGAGAAGGCCAACTCTGGCCAGTACAGCAACACCAGCGACTACGTGCGCGACTTGATCCGAAGGGATCAGGAACGCGATACAAAAATCGTCCATATGCAGAAGCTGGTGGATGCAGCCAGAGCGAGCGGCGTTAGCAGTCGCTCGCTGGATGAGATACGGGCCGAAGGCCGCCGACAGGCCGGCATTGACGTATAGGCTCACGGAAGAAGCGGCCAATGATCTTGTCCACGTCTATGTCGAAAGCGTCTCAAGATTCGGAGTCAACCAGGCGAATTCCTATCATGACAGGTTGGAACACGCCCTCCGGTTAATATCCGATAATCCGGGGATCGCACGCGAACGTACGGAAATCAGCCCGCCTGTACGCGTACATCCTTTCGGCTCCCACATGATTATCTATGAGATTGACGCGCTTGGCGTGCTGATCCTGCGTGTCAGGCATCATCGGGAAGACTGGGCCAACGATCCCCTTCACGGCGACTAAGCGGAACCCGTGACCTTGGTACGAGGCCCGTTGGCGCCTCTCAAAACCGGTCCCTCAAGGAATACCAGGTCAGCGCCAGAAACAGCAGCGGCTTGCGGAAGCGGTCGCCGCCGGGGAAGGGGCCGACCTTGAGCCCGCGCATCGCTTCGAGATCTTCCGAGCCGCCATTGACGTGGTCGGCATAGAGCTTGCCGCAATAATTCGACAGCATCACGCCGTGGCCGGAAAAGCCGCCGATCGAGGTGACGTTCTTCATCACTTCGCGCACGAACGGCCGCCGCGACAGCGTGACGCCGACCGAACCGCCCCAGGCATGGGTGATTTCGACATCGTCGAGATCGGGGTAGATTTCGGTGATCTGCCGCCGGATGTGGCTCGAAATGTCGGTGGGATTGTCCGAAGTGTAGGCCTCGCGCCCGCCAAACAGCAGCCGCCCGTCGGCGCTCTTTCGGAAATAGCGCACCACGAAGCGTGAATCGTCGACCGATTCCCCGCCCGGGATCACCGGGCTGTTGTGCCCCAGCGGCACGGTCGCGCCGATGAACGAGCGGATCGGCATCACATGCGCCGATGTCACCGGCTCCAGCCCCTCGATGAAGGCGTTGCAGGCAATCAGCGCCTGGCCTGCGACGATGTCGCCGTGGTCGGTCTTCACCGTCACCTTGCCGCCCGAACTGTCGATCGCGCGCGCGCGGGTTTTCTCGTGAAGCCGAGCTCCGGCCTTCGCCGCCGCCTTGGCGAGTCCGACGACATATTTGAGCGGATTGATGTGGCCGGTGCCGGCGTCATGGCAGCCGCCGAAATAGCGGGTCGAGCCGAGTTTCGAGGCCAGTGCGTCACGGTCGAGAAAGCTCAGGTGCTCGTATCCGTACTCACCGGCCATGCGGCTGACATGCTCGCGGTAGTCCTTGACATATCCGGCCTTGTGCGCGGCCGAGATCTGGCCCGGCCGGAAATCGGCGTCGATGTCGTGCCTGGCGGCAAAATCCAGGAGATGCGCCTTGGCCCGTTCGGCCACCGCAAACAGCTGATGCGATGCGGCCTTGCCGAAATCATCCTCCAGTTCGTCCGGCCAGGCCCTTTGGCCGGTGCCGAGCTGGCCGCCATTGCGTCCCGATGCGCCGTCGCCGAAACGCGCGCCCTCGATCAGCACCACGTCCTTGCCGGAAGCGGCCAGGTGGTAGGCGGCCTGAAGACCGGTGAAACCGCCGCCGACGATCACCACATCGGCGGTCGCGGGGCCGCCCAGCCGCCCGTATTCGGGCCGCTCGCCATGCGTTGCCTCATAGAAGGAGATCCCCGGCGATATCGGGCTTTGATAGCTCATGCCATGCTCGCTTTACACGTTCAGCAGCAGGAATTCCCGTTCCCACGGGCTGATCACTTGCATGAAGGTTTCGAACTCGCCGCGTTTGACACCTGCATAGGTGTTGATGAACTCCTGGCCGAACATGTCGGCAAAGGCGCTCTCGCTTTCAAGCAGCGAGACCGCCTCCAGCAGTCCGCGCGGCAGGTCGACCGAGCCTTCGTTGACCGTTTCTTCCGCCGGATCGCTCGGGACGATGCCGTTGACCATGCCGAGATATCCGCAGGCCAGCGAGGCGGCGAGCGCCAGGTAGGAATTGGCGTCCGAGGAGGGGAGGCGGTTCTCCACCCGCCGCGCCGCCGCGTCCGAATGCGGCACGCGGAACGCAGTGGTGCGGTTGTCGTAGCCCCAGGCATTGTTGACCGGGCAGGCCATGTCGGGTGTCAGCCGGCGGTAGGAATTGACATAGGGCGCCATCATCACCAGCGCCTTGGGCACGTAATGCTGCATGCCGCCGATAAAATTGAAAAACGCCTGGCTCGGTCCGCCATCGGCCTTCGAGAAGATGTTCTTGCCGGTCTCCGCATCGACGACGGACTGGTGAATGTGCATTGCCGAGCCCGCATATTCCTGCATCGGCTTGGCCATGAAAGTGGCGAACACCCCGTGCTTGATCGCGGCCTCGCGGATGGTGCGTTTGAACATGAACACCTGGTCGGCCAGTTCCACCGGGTCGCCGTGGCGCAGGTTGATCTCCATCTGCGCCGGGCCTTCCTCGTGGATCAGCGTGTCGATCTCCAGTCCCTGCTTGTCGGAGAAGTCGTAGATGTCATCGACCAGCTCGTCGAACTCGTTGACGCCGGCGATGGAGTAGGACTGCCCGCCGGTGATCGTCCGCCCGGACCGCCCCTTGGGCGGCCTCAGAGGATAATCCGGGTCGTCATGCTGGGCCACCAGATAGAATTCGATTTCCGGCGCCACCACCGGTTTCCAGCCGCGCCGGGTATAGAGATCGACCACCCGCTTGAGCACGTTGCGCGGCGTGTAGGCCACGGTCTCGCCATTGGTCTTGACCATGTCGCAGACCACCTGCGCCGTCGGGTCGCTCTCCCATGGCACCACCGAAAGGGTCGAAAGATCCGGCATCAGCTTGAGGTCGCCGTCGAGCGGATCGTAGCGGAAGTCGCCGGTCTCCTCCGGATATTCGCCCGAGATCGTATGCCGGAACACGGCCGAGGGAAGCGACAGCGAGGTGTTGGACGTGAATTTCGACGAGGGCATCATCTTGCCGCGGGCCACTCCGGCGAAATCGGGCGTGATGCACTCGATGTCCTCGATGCCGCGGACTCTCAGCCACTCCGAGGCCTGGGACCAGCTGGAAACGCCGCGCTTGGCGTCAAGGTAAGCTAAGGCGCTCTTGCGCGCCCCGGGTTTCGATGCGGCCGGCTTGCCGGCCTTTCGCGATGTCATGAATCACCATGGGTATGGACACTGATGGCGCGATCATAGCCGTTTTTCGCCAACTGACCAGCGCCGGCGGCCCATGTGCCACGGGGTCTGTTTCTCCGAGGCCTCACCGGTGGAAATTGGCGGCCTGCGTTCAGACCCGGTTAACCCTGTGATGCGAATCTTGCCGCACAATGGACCGGCTGCGGACCACCCGCCGCTTCTGCATGATGCGGGCACGGGTCTCGGCGGCCGCGCCGTATGCCGACCTCTCAGTTTTTCAGGACCAGCCCATGAGCATCGACCGGTTGCTTGCCCGTTTCTCGATCCAGACCAAGGTGATCGTCTTCATCGTGCCGTTGATCGGCGGCATCATCGCCATGGCGGCAATCAACCTCTACACCGGATCGCTGCTCGGCGGTCGCCTTCTGGGTACCAGCGCCAGCATCGAATCGCTGTCGGGCTTCAAGCAGACCTATGCCGGCATGACCGAGTTCCTGCGGGACCAGAACGCCGAAAAGCGCGCCGCCGTCATGCAGAGCCTCGACGATCAGCTCGCGCGCATGGAGACCATCATTGCCTTGGCCGACACGGCCGAGCAGTCGCAGGCAATCTCGCGCTCCCGCGCCACCGCCGAGGCGCTGCGCGGCGATGTCGACCGGCTCTGGCAGCTCCATGAGCGGGAATCGGCCGTCCGCGACAGCTTCGGCCTGTCGCTTGCTGAAATCGGCGAGGTCCGCGCGGGACTCGAGGAGACGATCCAAACCGTCGGTCAATCGCTTGCCGACGCGGAAGCCGAGGCCAAGTCGATGCTGCGCTCCGCCGAGAAGCTCGGCAATGGCGCGCAAACCGTGGTCGCCATCTCGAGCTCCATCTCCGGTGCGCAGACCCCCGAGGCGGCCTTCGAGGCCGCCCGCGGGCTGAGGCCTGAAATCGAGACCATGCTCGAGACCCTGCCGCCGGCAGTCCCGTCGAACCAGCCGGCAGTCAGAAGCCTGATCGAGGACAACATGGCGGCGCTGCTTGCCACGATGGACTCCGGCGTCACCGGCCAGCCCGGCATGATCGAGTTGCAGAAATACGCCAACGCGCTCCGCCCCACCGGCATCAAGCTGCAGGGGCTCGCGGCACAGGTCGCCCGGCAGGCGACGGTCAAGTTCGGCGAGCTCGACCAGCCGATTCTCGAAGGCCAGCAAATCATTGCCGCAGGACGCGAGTTTCTCGCCCGCCTCGCGACCCTCGAACTTTCCATCGTCCGCTTCCTGGGCGAGCCTTCGGGGGCTGCCGCAACCGGCCTTTCCGCAAGCGTCGCGGCGCTTTCAGACACCCTGACGGGCATCGGGGAAACCGGCGCGGCCCCGGTGATCAATGCCGCCATCGGCCCGGACTGGGCCGGCCATGCTGAAGCCATTCCCGCCATGGCCGCGGAACTGACCGGGCTCGAACAGGCCCACACCGATGCCTTCGCCGAGGCGTCGGGCCGCATCGATGAGGCCTGGAACGGCATCGTCGCCTTTGCAGGCCATCAGCAGCAGGGCGCCGAGACGGTCCAGGACCGCGCCAGCGGCATCACCCTGTCGGCTGTCGCCGGCGGTATCGCCTTCGGTCTGGTTGCGGCCTATCTGCTGATCAGCGCCCTCAAGGGTCCGATCATCCGGCTGGTCCGCGCCATGCGGGAGGTCGCCTCCGGCGATCTCGATGTCGACGTCGCCGACAGCGCCCGCGCTGACGAGATCGGCGAGATGGCCCGCGCGCTCGACATCTTCAAGCGCAACTCGCTCGACAAGATCCGCATCGAGACCGAAAGCGAGGACGCGCGCCATCGCGCCGACGAACTCCGCCGCCTGACCGACACGGAAAAGGCGGAGGCCGACCGGCAGTTGAGCTTCGCCGTCCAGTCGCTGGGCGCCGCGCTGCGCAATCTTGCCCGCGGCGATCTGGTGACGGCCATCGACACGCCGTTCGGCGGCGATCTCGACGCGCTGCGGCTCGATTTCAACGAATCCGTCGAGCGCATGCGCGCGGCGCTGATCGACATCCGGACCAATGCCGTCTCCATCGAGGCCGATAGCGCGCAATTGCGCACCGCGGCCGACGATCTCGCCCGCCGCACCGAGCAGCAGGCCGCCTCTCTCGAACAGACGGCGTCTGCGGTCGAGGAGATTTCCGCCACCGTGCACACCGCCTCCGAACGCGCCACCGACACCGACCGCCTGGCCCGGGAAGCCAGCCATGACGCCCGCGAGAGCGGCGCCGTCGTCGGTCGCGCGGTCGATGCCATGGGCCGCATCGAGGAGGCGTCCGAAAACATTGGCCGGATCATCGGCGTCATCGACGAGATCGCCTTCCAGACCAATCTTCTGGCGCTCAATGCCGGTGTCGAGGCCGCACGTGCGGGCGAGGCCGGCAAGGGCTTTGCCGTGGTCGCCCAGGAAGTGCGCGATCTCGCCGGCCGCTCGGCTTCGGCGGCCAGGGACATCAAGACCCTGATCGAGCAGTCGGGCGCCGAGGTCCGCTCCGGCGTCGCCCTCGTCGGCGAGACCGGCGAGGCGATCACCCGCATCATCGCCCGCATCGAGAACATCTCCGGTCATGTCAGCGCCATGGCGACGGCCAGCCGCGAGCAGTCGACCGGGCTCGACGAGGTCAACACCGCCGTCGGCCGCATGGACAAGATGACCCAGCAGAACGCCGCCATGGTCGAGGAAACCAACGCCTCGAGCCATGCGCTCGCCACGGAAGCCGCAGCATTGAATGAACTCGTCGGCCGCTTCCGCCTCGATGCCGAAGGCGGCGCTGCGTCCGCCGGCCGGACATCCGCCGATTCCGGCTCCGTCCGTGCCGCTTGAGCAAACCCGTAACAGGCAAAAAACCGGGTTTGCGTCCGCAACCGCTTGTAAATAAACAAAGCGCACGTTGACCGCGGGGCCGGCGGGAAAACCGCCGGCGGGAAAACAGAATGTCTCGTGCGGCAAACCACGGACGGCAAACCCGGGACAGGGAGTTTCGGGCGGAAAGGGTCTTGTTGTGAACACGGGCGTTGTCGCCGGGCTTTTCACCGGCATGCAGGTGGGCGCGGCCATTTTCATGAGCCAGCTCGTCGTCGCCGATGCGGGCGTCGGGCTGCTCGGAATGATGCGCTACGGCATCGCGCTGTTGTTTTTGCTGCCGCTGGTGCTTGCGCGAAAAAGCCCGCCCGTTGCCGCGCGCGACTGGCCCTGGATCCTGATGCTCGGCACCGGCCAGGTCGGCGTCATGATCACGCTTTTGAACATCGCCGTGCTCTACACCAGCGCCGCCCGCGTGGCGCTGATCTTCGCCACGCTGCCGGCCGCCAGCCTCTGCATCGACATGCTGCGCGGCCAGGTCACCGGCGGCAGGCTCTCGCTCATCGGCATCGCCTTTTCCATCTCCGGCATTGCCGTTCTCGTCGGCCACGATGCCTTCGCCGCCCGGCTGACGGCGGACGAGCTGATCGGCATGGGCGCCACCTTCGCCGCCACGCTGATCGTCGCCTTCTGCTCCTCGCACTACCGGCCCTTCGTCGTCCGTTACGGCGGCCCGAAGATCGGCGTCATCGCCTTCGCAGCCTCCATGCTGCCGCTGAGCCTGCTGGTCTGGCTGATGCCGCCCGGCGCCGCGCTCGCCGCATGGCCCGCCGCCACCTGGTGGCTGGTCCTCACCATCGGCCTGTCCTCGGGCGTGGGGTACCTGATGTGGTTCCACGCCATCGCCCGTCTGCCCGCCACCCGCGTCACCGGCTTCCTGGCGCTCAACCCGGTCACGGCGGCCCTGCTGACGCTTATCTTCATGGGCGGCGAAGTCACCGCCTCGCTGATCGTGGCCGTCGCGCTCGTCTGCGCCGGCATCGCCTGCTTCGCCCTCTCCCCGCCCGCAAAAGCCCCCGACCCGGAACCGACACCGCCGGTGTGAGTGGACTGCCTGCTTCGGGTGACAACATCGCGCCGCAACAGCACCCATCTTCCGCTGCCGGAGCAACAAGCCGGAGAGGTCAGATCTCCCCCCTTGCGGGGGAGATGTCACGAAGTGACAGAGGGGGTGGTATGCATCCCCAAACTCAGGTTCATCGTCATCCCCGGGGCCTCTCATTCTTCGTCATCCACGGCCCCCTCAGTCCTCATCCTCGGGCTCCCATTCTTCGTCATCCTCGGGCTCGACCCGAGGATCCAAAGCCAAACGCAGCGACGTCGTTGCCTCCGGTATCCATCCACCACGTGTCCACGCGGTGAGGGACTCTTTTGAAAGGCACATCTTCCGGCTCGCGGACGCTCGCCCGCTGGATGCCGGATCGGGGTCCGGCATGACGGAGTGCGGGGGAGCTTCTCGTGTCTCTCCGCCGCCATCCGTGGACACCCTACGCCCACCGTCCCCGGCAATTCCGCCCCTCCCGCGATAAATCCCCCCCATTTCATCCACACCCGTCACCGCCCGTGCCATACTTGCCGCACTCCCGCTGCCGGATGGACCGGAAACGTGCCGGTCCGGGCGGGAGGAAGGCCCCTTTGGCCGTGCCGGAACGTGCGGCAGGGCGAAAGGGGAGGCGATTGCCAGCGTGGCTCCGTCGGCGGGCCGGCTCACCTTCGCAGGGCGAGCGGGTCAAGCCGGCCACCGGGACGACCTCGGGCCGTTTGTCCGCACTGCGCGGGCGGCGGCCGGACAGCGGACCGGGCCTGTGGCGGAGCTTGCCCCGTCCCGCATGGCGCGTGAACTGCTTCATCCGAGGCGCCGCGCCCGTGCATCAAAAGGGGAGGGGCAAGGCTTCGTGCCGGAAACCGCGCCAAACACTTTCGCCGCCGCCCCCTGTCCGGGGCGGACGGTCCGGGGTCTCCCCGGATGCCCTCCGCGTCGGGCGCTCTCTTTCGGGATGGCGCCCTCAAGCGGGGAAAGCGAAGCGGCGATTGCCTGTCGGATGCGGACATCATCCGGCGATCATCGGGCCGCGCACCGGTTGCGCCACCCCGTGCATGGCACTGTGAAAGCAGCGGCATGCACACCCAACCCAACTCCGAACGGCACAGCCAGCGCGCGGCCCTCCGGACCTGAACGGCAAAACCCCGGCGGGCCACCGCGCGGGATCGCACCCCTGTTACCGTTTGGCCTGTGACCGTCTGGCCTGTGACCGCCGGGACATGACAAGGGCAGGACACCGCGATAGCCTCCGCATACCATTCGGGCGACAGGGAGCAGGCGAGATGCAACACACCAAGGGCGGCTGCCTCTGCGGCAGGGTGCGGATCGAGGCGCGCGGCGAACCGCTGCGCGTCGGGCTCTGCCACTGCCTCGATTGCCGCAAGCACCACGGAGCGCTGTTTCACGCCTCGGCGATCTTCGCGGCGGCCGCGGTCAGGGTGAGTGGCGAAACCGGCGCGTACCGCGGCCGGCATTTCTGTCCCGCCTGCGGCTCCTCGGTCTACAGCCGCAGCGGCGACGAGATCGAAGTTCATCTCGGTGCGCTGGACGACCCCAATATGTTCGTCCCAGCATACGAATTGTGGACGATCCGCCGCGAGGCCTGGCTGCCGGAGTTCCCGCTCGCCGGGCGCCATGAACGCGACCGGCCCGGCGAAAGCCGCGAGGAGGGTTGAAGATCCGCCGCCACGGCGGCTCCTCTTCCGGCAGTTTCAGCGCCCGGCGAAGCCACAATTGCGGCCTTGCTGCAACACCCGGCCGATGAAACGCACCTTCCGGAGCCTGCCGGGTCTTTTCCATGCGAAGCGTTGCGCGTAGAAGCAACTCCAGCGCGTCATTTTTCGCGCCGCCCATTTCGGGAGTGCGTATCATGAACAATTTTCACCTGATCCGGTAGCCAGGGCGGAGTTCGTCCGGTGAAAGCGGGCCCTGTTTCCCGCGGCCACTGGCAGCATCCGAATTCCGCCTGCGCCCCGCGTGGTCTGTCCGCCGGCCCGGTTTGTCCTTCCGGGCACGGTCGCCCCTGCATCCTGTCCGGTTGCCCATGAGATGAAGGGCCGCGACATCCGGTCCGGGCACGGCCGGCGTCGGCGATCATCGTTTTCTTCAAAGGCGTCCGCCGATGTCACGTTGTTCAGCGTCGTCTTTCGATCCCTCGAGGTATTCAAATGTCTGCTTTTCTCCGCGCCGCGCTCGTGCTCGGCCTTATGTGCGCCGTCGGTCCGCTGGCGATCGACATGTTCCTGCCCGCTCTGCCCACCGTCGCCGGGGATCTCGGCGGCACGGCGGCGGGCGCGCAACTCACCATCACCGCCTATTTCATCGCTTACGGCCTTGCCCAGATGGTCTACGGGCCGTTGGCCGACATGGCCGGGCGCAAGCCGCCGGTCATCGCCGGTCTTGCGCTGTTTGCCGCGGGCTCGCTCGTCTGCGCCTTCGCGCCCGACATGAACTGGCTGATTGCCGGGCGGGTTGTGCAGGCGCTCGGCGGCGCCGCCGTCATGGTGATCCCGCGCGCCATCATTCGCGACATGCATACCGGTCGCGAGGCGACAAGGCTGATGGCGCTGGTCATGCTTATCATCTCGGTCTCGCCGATGCTGGCTCCGCTTCTGGGCTCGGGCGTCATCGCGGTGTCCGGCTGGCGGATGATCTTCGGCGTGCTTGCCGCAGCGGCAGGGCTCAGCATCCTGATGACGCTCTTTGTGCAGCCCGAAACCCTGGCGCCCGAAAGGCGCACTCCGGTGCGCGTCAGGGCAATCCTCAGTGGTTCGGCAAGACTGCTGCGCGATCCGCTGTTCATGGGACTGACCTTCATCGGCGGCTTCGGTATGGCGAGTTTCTTCGTTTTCCTGGCGTCGGCCTCGTTTGTCTATACCGGCCACTACGGGCTCACTCCGACCGGCTTCAGCCTTGCCTTCGCCGCCAATGCGGCAGGGTTCTTCACCGCCTCGCAGCTTGCCGCATCGCTGGGAGACCGGTTCGGCCCCGAACGCGTGGTTTCGTGCGCGGTGACGGGGTTCGCGGTGTTCGCGCTGCTTCTGCTGGCGCTGGTGGCGTCGGGGCTGGATCATTTCGCGCTGCTGGTCGGGCTGCTGATCTGCGCCAATGCCTGCCTGGGTCTTGTCATCCCGACCACCATGGTGATGGCGCTCGATGATCACGGCGACGCGGCCGGGCTCGCTTCTTCGCTCGGCGGCATGTTGCAGATGCTGGCCGGCGGTGTGCTCACCATGCTCGCAGGTCCCTTCTTCACCGATCATCCCCTGCCCATGGTCGCGGCCATCGCGGCCGCGGCACTGCTGTCGCTGGGCGCGATGCTGTTCACCCAGGCCGCCCGCTCGCGCCGGCCCATCGTTCCGGTCCTGCCGCCGGACGCTCCGGTCTGAGGCAGGACCAGGACCGGCTGCGTCGAAATGAAAACCCCCGCCGCGAAAATCTCGCGACGGGGGGATGCGCCCGGAGGCTGAAGCTGTTCCCGCAGGCTCGAAGCGGTCCGGGGCGCGGCCGGACGGCCTGCCCTTACCGGCCCTGGGTCACGATCACCGGGATCAGCAGGTCTCCCCAGTTGCCGTCGCCGCCGTGATGGCGCGCGGAGCGCACCAGTTCCACGGAGACGCCCGCATCCACGGCCTTCATCACCGAGTGATTGAGCCTGTGCAGATCGTTGGCGAGCATGCGGATCGCCGCCTGCTGGTCGTTCGACATGGCCGATGACTGTTCTTCGGCTCTTTCCTTGACGCGGGTCTGGGGTGACATTGGCATTTCTCCTCTGACGGGGTTTGTGATCGGTTGTCCGGTTGGGCCCTCCGCCCGCCAAGGCTGGCGGAGGGTTTTGCGTTATTCGGCTGCGGGCTTGAACTGGGCCGACTCGGTGGATTCGCCCATGGCGGTGGTCGACGACTTGCCGCCGGTGATCGCCATCGACACGGCGTCGAAATAGCCGGTGCCCACCTCGCGCTGGTGCTTGGTCGCGGTGTAGCCGTTGACCTCGGAAGCGAACTCCGCTTCCTGCAGTTCCGAATAGGCGGCCATCTGGCGGTCCTTGTAGCCGCGGGCCAGTTCGAACATGCCGTAGTTGAGCTGGTGGAAACCGGCCAGAGTGATGAACTGGAACTTGTAGCCCATGGCGCCGAGTTCACGCTGGAACTTGGCGATCGTCGCATCGTCGAGGTTCTTCTTCCAGTTGAACGACGGCGAGCAGTTGTAGGCGAGCAGCTTGCCCGGATGCTCCCTGTGCACGGCCTCGGCGAACTTGCGGGCCTGCTCGAGATCCGGCTTCGAGGTCTCGCACCAGATCAGGTCGCAATGCGGCGCATAGGCATTGGCCCGGGCTATGCAGGAATCGAGGCCGTTCTTGATGTTGTAGAAGCCTTCCACCGTGCGCCCGGCGTCGTAGTCGACGAATTCGCGGTCGCGCTCGTCAATGTCGGAGGTCAGAAGCTTCGCGGCTTCCGCATCGGTGCGGGCGATGACAAGCGTCGGCGTGCCCATCACGTCGGCGGCCAGACGCGCCGCGTTGAGGTTGCGGATGTGCGCCGCGGTCGGGATCAGAACCTTGCCGCCCAGGTGGCCGCACTTCTTTTCCGAGGCCAGCTGGTCTTCATAGTGAACCCCGGCAACGCCGGCCTCGATGAAGGCCTTCATGATTTCGAAAGCGTTGAGCGGTCCGCCGAAACCGGCTTCTGCGTCGGCGACGATCGGCGCGAACCAGGTATCGACCGACAATCCGTTGCCTTCCGCGGTCTCGATCTGGTCGGCGCGCTGCAGCGTGCGGTTGATGCGCTTGGCCAGCTCCGGCGCGGCATTGGCCGGATAGAGCGACTGGTCCGGATACATCGACGAGGCGGTGTTGGAATCGGCAGCCACCTGCCAGCCCGAAAGGTAGATGGCCTTCAGCCCTGCGCGAACCTGCTGCATGGCCTGGTTGCCGGTCATGGCGCCGAGCGAATTGACGAAGTCTTCCTCGTGGATCAGCTTCCACAGCCGGTTGGCGCCCATTTCAGCCAGGCTGTACTTGATATTGACCGAGCCGCGCAGCTTCTGGACGTCCTCGGGGCTGTAGGGGCGCTCGATGCCGTCGTAGCGGCCTTCCGGTGCGGTGGGGACGAGGTTGTAAAAATCAGTCATGATGTGTCTCCGATCTGCAAACTGTCTTGGCTTGGCGGGCAGGCCTGGGAGGTGCTTGGCCGCTCCTGATGTGACGAGATTTACATTGCGCTGCACATGAAGCCGAGAAAATTCCGCATTTTCAGTGAGAAATAGAAGTCACGCTGTATTGCCTTTGACAGAAGGCGCTTGTAAATTTGTCAACATTGTAAATACCCGGATCTCGACGAAATCAGGTCCGCACTGTAAACATTTGTAAAAATGACGCTGTATCAGGAGCCGGAAATCTGCCCCGGTTCTTCCGCGCAACCCGGAACCAGACAGGCGCACATGGCCGACCAGAAAATATTCGCAGGCCCCCGCATCCGCCGCATCCGCAACGCCAAGGGGCTGACCCAGACCGCCATGGCCGAGGCGCTCGGCATCTCGCCGTCCTATCTCAACCTGATCGAGCGCAATCAGCGGCCGCTCACCGTCCAGCTCATTCTGAAGCTGTCCTCGGTCTACAAGCTCGACGTCGAAGAGCTCCAGGGCGAGGCCGCGGGCGGGGCGCTGTCGAGCCTCAAGGAGGTCTTCGCCGATCCGCTGATTGCCGGTGAACTCCCGGGCGATCAGGAGGTGGTGGAGATCGCCGAAGCCGCGCCCAACGCCAGCGCCGCCATCGTCAAGCTTCACCGCGCCTACCGCGAGCAGGCCGAACGGCTGTCGGACCTTTCATCCATGCTGGCCCGCGAGGGACATGCGCCATCGCTGTCGGGCGCCCGGCTGCCGATGGACGAGGTTCGCGAGGTGATGGAGGCCAGGCCCAATCATCACCCGGCTCTGGAGGAGGAGGCGGAAGCCTTCCACGCCCTGCTCAAGCCCGGCGATGACCTGATGGGCGCGCTCAAGGCCTGGCTCAGGACCGAGCATGGCGTCGTCGTCCGCTCGCTGCCGGTCGCCACCATGCCCAACTGGCGCCGCCGCTACGACCGGCATTCGCAGCGGCTGTTTCTCTCCGAGCGGCTGTCGCCATTCGATCAGTTGCGCGAGGTCGCCATGGAGGCGGCGCTGATCAGGATGAATGTCGCGATCGCCGCGGGGATAAACGAACTGAAGCTGTCGAGCGACGAGGCCCGGCGCATCGCCCGGTTCGAGCTTGCCCGCTATGCCGCGCATGCGCTGATGATGCCCTATCAGGCCTTCCATGCGGCAGCCCAGCGGGCCCGATATGATATAGACGTGCTGAAATCGCGCTATGGCGTCTCTTTCGAACAGGCGGCCAACCGGTTGACGACGCTCTGCCGCGCCAATCTCCAGGGCGTTCCGTTCTTCATGCTGGAGGTCGATGTCGCCGGCCACCGTTTCCGTCGTGCCGGAGCCCAGGGATTTCCGCAGCAGCGCTTTGGCGGAAACTGCCCGAAACTGTCGGTGCACGCCGCCTTCTCCCAACCGGCGCAGGTGCTCGTCGAAGCCGTCGAAATGCCGGGCGGAGCGGAATTCATCACCATCTCGCGGACGCTGGAAGGTCCGCAGGGCTCGTTTTCTGAGCGGCCGCGCCGAACCGCGATCCTGCTTGGCTGCGATATCGGCTTTCGCGACGAGATCGTCTATGGCGAAGCCTTGCCGGTCAGGGCAGGAAAGAGCCCGCGCGCCCTTTCCATTCCCGTTGGTCCGTCCTGCCGTCTTTGCGAGCGCAGCGGTTGCCTCGCCCGCGCCGAACCGCCGATCACGCGGCCCCTGGGCCTCGATGAAATGGTCACGGGGCTTTCAGCCTTCGATTTCCAGTAGCGATGGCCCGCATCCGGCGCGCGCAAAAAGGGGGCGTCCCGCGATGCGGGATTGCGTTGCAGCATTAACCGGTTCGATCGGCCTGTTTCCTCTTGTTAGTCCGGCAATTCCTTCATAGGGTTGGACGTCCGCATGCCACCGTCATCACTGGCGCTGGCGCGGATCCACGCCGGAGGAAGGCAGGCTGGCACGGTTTCGGCACGAGACTGTCGCCCGGTTCTGCCGCCTCGGCTGGGGAACAAAGATAAAGAGAGGAACAGGAATGACCCTGAAAACCCGCCTATTCTCCGCAGCCGTACTGCTTGCCGCATCCACCGCGCTCGCATCGGCTCAGGATCGCGTTGTCAACATCTACAACTGGTCCGACTACATCGACGAATCCATCCTGACCGAGTTCACCGAGGAAACCGGGATCGAAGTCGTCTATGACGTTTTCGATTCCAACGAAGTTCTCGAGACCAAGCTGCTGGCCGGCTCGACAGGCTATGACATCGTGGTGCCGACCGGAACCTTCCTGGCCAACCAGATCCAGGCCGGCGTGTTCCAGAAACTCGACAAGTCAAAGCTCTCCAACCTCGAAAACATGGACCCGGCCATCTCCGCGCGGCTCGAAAAATACGATCCGGGCAATGAGTATGCCGTCAACTACATGTGGGGCACCACCGGACTCGGCTACAATGTCGACATGGTCAAGGAACGCCTTGGCGCCGATGCCGAACTCAACACCTGGGATCTGTTGTTCGATACCGAAACGGTTGCGAAACTGGCCGATTGCGGCGTCTTCATGCTCGACGCCCCGACCGAGACTGTTCCGGCGGCGCTCAACTATCTCGGCATGGACCCGGACCTGAAGACCGCGGAAGGCTATGATGCGGCGAAGGCCAAGCTGCTTGAGGTTCGGCCGAACATCCGCAAGTTCCATTCGTCGGAGTACATCAACGCGCTCGCGAATGGCGACATCTGCCTTGCCATGGGCTGGTCCGGCGACATCCTTCAGGCGCGTGACCGTGCTGCCGAGGCGGACGCCGGTGTGAGCGTCGAATACACCATTCCCAAGGAAGGCGCTCTCATGTGGTTCGACAACATGGCGATTCCCGCTGATGCGCCGAATGTCGAGGAAGCGCATGAATTCCTCAACTACATCATGCGCCCGGAAGTCATGGCCAAGGCGTCGAACTACGTCTACTACGCCAACGGCAACGCCGCTTCCAAGCAGTTCCTCAACGACGATGTGATCGGCGACCCGGCGATCTACCCGAGCGAGGAAACCGTTGAGCGTCTCTACACCGTCTCCCCGGAGAACGCGCGTGAGAAGCGGATGCTCAACCGGGCCTGGACCGAAGTCAAATCCGGACAGTGATGCATCAGACCCCGGCGCCCGAGCGCCGGGGTTTTTTTCTTTGGATCGGGTGGGACTCCAATGCCGTCTCTGGGTAGTATCCGTCGTTCATTCGCGCCGTGGGAAGATCCCGCTGCCAAACCCTATATTTCCTTCCAGAATGTGACCAAGCGATTCGGTACATTTACCGCTGTCGAAAACCTGTCGCTCAATGTCTACGAGCGCGAGTTCTTCTCGCTGTTGGGTCCGTCGGGCTGCGGCAAGACCACGCTTTTGCGGATGCTTGCCGGGTTCGAAGAGCCCACCGAGGGCGAACTCTATCTCGACGGCCAGCCGCTCAAGGGCGTTCCGCCCCACAAGCGCCCGGTCAACATGATGTTCCAGTCCTATGCGCTGTTTCCGCACATGAGCGTGGCCGACAACATTGCCTTCGGCCTCAAGCAGGACGGCATGGAAAAGGGCGCCCGCGACGAACGCGTCGAACAGATGCTCAAGCTCGTCAAGCTCGAGGACTTTGCCGGACGCAAGCCCCACCAGCTTTCCGGCGGTCAGCGTCAGCGTGTGGCGCTTGCACGCTCGGTCGCCAAGCGGCCGAAGCTTCTCATACTCGATGAACCGCTGGGCGCGCTCGACAAGAAGCTGCGCGAGGAAACCCAGTTCGAACTGATGGACCTCCAGCAGGAGCTTGGCCTGACCTTCATGATCGTGACCCACGACCAGGAAGAGGCAATGACCATGTCCGATCGCATCGCGGTGATGGACAAGGGGGTGATCGTGCAGACCGGGACCCCGGCCGAGATCTACGAGGCGCCGAATTCCCGCTACGTCGCCGATTTCATCGGGTCCGTGAACACGCTCGAAGGCAAGGTCACGGCGTTGGGCGATGATCAGGTGGTGCTTGACGGACCGGACGGCAAAATCACCGGCGCGACCCGTGAAACTGCGCCGAAAGAAGGCGCGACGGCTTGGTTCGCAATTCGCCCCGAAAAGATATCGGTCAGCCGCACGCGTCCCGAGGGCGCGGTCAATGCGCTCGAAGGCGAGGTGTGGGACATCGCCTATCTCGGTGACATGACCGTCATCAATGTCAGGCTTGGGTCCGGAACCGTGATGCAGGCGGCGCTGTTGAACCGGTTGCGCCTGGTCGAGGATCCGATCGGCTACGATGAGCGGATCTGGCTGTCGTTTGGCGCCGATTCCGGCATCGTGCTTGAGCGGTGACGGATCATGACGGCTGAACAGGGCGACATTGCTGCCGATGCAGTGATCGACAAGGCCAACCGCTTCAACCGGTTGTCGGCCCTTGTGATGGTGATCGGCGTCGCTGCGGTTCTGTTTGTCCAGCGCGCGGATCTGGTGTTGACCTTTCTGGCCTATATCGGCGTTTCCGTCTGGAGCCTCTGTTTTGTGCGGAGTCACGGGATTCTGGTCAGGCCGGTGCCGTTGAAGCGCCAGAACCTGGCGGCCTTTGTCGCGTTCTCCACCCTGGGCTTTCTTGTGACGCTTGTCGCGGCCCCGGAGCTTGTCGAACTGTTTGGAACCGTCGTCTTCATCCTGATCGCCGTCATTTTTGCAGTTCATGTCTTGTACGACGGACTGTTTCGCGGCGGACGAAGAATATTGCCATTTCGGAGGCCGGGCCGATGAACATCCTCTCATCCATCAAGAGCCGGCTCGTCATCCTCGTACCCTATGTCTGGCTGCTGTTCTTTTTCCTGCTGCCCTTCATTCTCGTCCTCAAGATCGCGCTGTCGGATCTCGAATACGGTCAGCCGCCCTACACGCCGCAATTCAGCCTGAGCGATGGCTGGTCGACATTCTGGGACAGGCTCTCCCAACTCGACCTCGAAAATTTCGCGTTCCTGATCAGCGATTCGCTCTACATAAAGTCCTATCTGTCGAGCCTGCAGATCGCGTTCGTCTCGACTCTGTTCACCCTGATGATCGGTTTTCCGCTGGCCTACGGCATGGCGCGCGCGCCGGACCGTCTGCGCCCGACGCTGCTGATGCTGGTCATCCTTCCATTCTGGACGAGCTTCCTCATCCGGGTCTACGCCTGGATCGGCATCCTCAAGCAGGAGGGGCTGCTCAACCAGTTGCTGCTCTGGCTCGGCGTCATCGACACGCCGCTCGAAATCCTCTCGACCAACACCGCAGTCTACATCGGGATTGTCTATTCCTATCTGCCGTTCATGGTGCTGCCGATCTACTCAGCGCTCGAGAAGATGGATGAATCCCTGGTCGAAGCCGCGCGCGACCTCGGTTGCACCCGCATCGGCGCCTTCTGGAAGGTGACCGCGAGACTGGCGGTTCCGGGCGTGCTGGCTGGCTGCCTGCTGGTCTTTATTCCTGCTGTCGGCGAATTCGTCATCCCCGACCTCTTGGGCGGATCGGGCACATTGATGATCGGCAAGACGCTCTGGATCGAGTTCTTCAACAACAGCGACTGGACCGTGGCCGCCGCGATCGCCATCATCCTGCTGATTGTGCTGGTGGTGCCGATCGTCTGGTTCCAGAACGCCCAGGCCAAGGCCGCGGAGGCAGGCAAATGAACGCGCGCTGGTCCTGGTTCAACATTTCGTCGGTCGTCATCGGCTTCGCGTTCCTGTACCTGCCGATCGTGCTTCTGGTCATCTACTCGTTCAACGAGTCGAGGCTGGTCACGGTCTGGGCCGGTTTTTCCACCAGATGGTATGGCGAACTGTTCCGGAACCAGGGGCTTCTGGATGCTGCCTGGGTGACGGTGCGCGTTGCTTTCCTCTCGGCGACCATAGCGACCGTGCTCGGAACCCTTGCCGCGGTCTCGCTGGTCCGCTTCACCCGTTTCAACGGACGTACGCTGTTTACCGGCATGGTCTACGCCCCGCTGGTGATGCCCGAAGTCATCACAGGGCTGTCGCTGCTGCTCCTGTTTGTCTCGATCGATTTCGGCCGCGGTTTCTGGACCGTGACGCTTGCCCACATCACCTTCTCGCTGTGCTTTGTCGCCGTGGTGGTGCAATCGCGCCTGATCACCTTCGACCGCTCGCTCGAGGAGGCGGCGCAGGATCTGGGCTGCCCGCCGTTCCAGGCCTTCATGAAGGTCACACTGCCGGTGATCCTGCCGGCGGTGATCTCGGGCTGGATGCTGGCCTTCACGCTGTCGCTCGATGATCTGGTGATCGCAAGCTTCACGTCGGGCCCGGGCGCCACCACATTGCCGATGAAGATCTATTCCCAGGTCCGGTTGGGGGTGACGCCCGAAATCAACGCGGTCTGCACCATCCTCATTGCGGTGGTGACATTCGGCGTCATCGCTGCGTCGCTGCTCACCAAGCGCCGCGAGATGAATCGCGAACGACAAGGGTAGGCGGTGGACTGGTCCGTCGCCGTTTTCCGTGAGCCCTCAGGGCTTCACCGGAGAAATCACCGGTTGCGGCCAGGAGCCCCCGATGAAGAACCGGACCGGCTCCGTCGGCGCTCCTGATACGGTCTCTCCCTGCTCATCGCGGGTCGGCTCGAGAACGCCTGCAATGGCGAGGCTCGACCGGGTGTAGGGGATGACACCGGAAAGCGAGAGCGTCTGCTGCGGCCCGACAAGTTCCGCAGTCTTGAGATCGGCTTCGCCGGCGGCGATCGAAGCCTCGAAACGCGCGCTGTTGAAAGCGAAGCTTCCGTTCTGCCCCAACTGCTCGAGATCGAAAAACCGCTCCGACGCTGCCAGTTCCCTGAACCTTGCGACATCAAGGCCGGGGAGGATCCCGTTTGAAAGGTTGAGGGACAATTGCCCGGTCAGGTCGGTCAGCGCGGTCGCCCAGGTCGGGTAGGGGGAGGTGACCTTTATGTCGAGCGAACCCGGCCCCCGCGGCAATGGTCCGGTGAGCCCGACGGCGTCAAACAATGCGCCGAGATTGGTATCGCGCGTGGAGAGCTGGACGTCGAGCCCACCATCGACGCCAAGTTCCGACAGCACGATGCGCCCGATCAGATTGCCGCCATAGGCGGTGGCGTCGCCGACATCGAAATTCGCGCGGCCCTGGTCGACCCGCGCGGCGGCGGCAAGGTTGGACATGATCACCGGCCCGAAGCTGGCCGATTGCGCCGACAGCCTGAGATCGAGGCCGAGTTCGCGCAGGAAGCGCGTGTCGATCGTCGAGGCGATGTCGTCGCCACCCTGCGGCAGCGGCGTGAACGCCTGCAGGAAGGAGGCGATGTCGAGGCGGCTGAAGGCGAGCGTACCGGAGACCAGCGGCGGTTCGTTCTCCCGCAGGCTCAGATCAATCACCCCGATGCCCCGGTTGGCGTCGACGAGGACGATCAGGTCGTCGAGCCGGGCTCGGGTCGGCTCCACCGAGAGCTTTGCCGTCAGCTCCAGCGCGCCCAGCGCTTCGCCGGGCTTGATTTCGGCGCCCGACCATTCGAGCGCCCGGCGCACCGAAGCGCTGGCAAGGCGCAGGGATCCGGAGGCGAACAGGTTCGTGCCCAGGCTGGCGGTTCCGTTGAAATCCATCGACAGCGGCGAGGAGGAAAGCTTGATGTTCAACGGTGATGTCTGCTTGCCGAGCAGCAGCAGCGGCGCCGAAGTCGTGCCCTCCAGCGTGAACTGCTCGCCGCGAAAGATACCGGTGATGTTGGCGCGCGCCGGCGCGGTGGGTGTGATCCAGGCAATCGTTCCGTTGATGGCCGTCAGCCGTTCCGCCGCAGCGCCCGGATCGCGGATCCAGCGCAGTGCGCCGTCGGTGATCGTTACGGTGCCCAATGCGGCCGAATCGGGAATGACGGCGTCGTCGGGTATGGGCTCGCCGGCCTGCTGCGCATTGTGGCGCGCAAGTGCCGCGGCTATGCCCTGCGACAATTGCCCGTTGGCCGAAGACCAGTTCGATGTTCCGTCCGGATAGAGCTCGACGTTGAAGGTGGGGCGGATGAGCTGGAAATCGGTGAAGCTCGGCGCGCCCGCAATGGCCGAGAACAGGTTGAAATTGGCCACGATGCTGTCGGCGCGAAGGATCGGATCGCCGCCCGAAAACGTCGCCGGATTGATCACCACATTGTCGAGCTGAATGGTCGGCGTCGGCCAGAAGTCGAGCGAGGGGGCGTCGCCGAGCGACACCGAATGGCCCGCCCATGCGCCGATGTCGCGTTCCAGGCGGTCCCGGACCACACCGCTCGAGACAGCCAGCGGAACGGTCACGACCACCGCCAGCACCAGAACGAGCGACAGGGCGACTGCGCCGATCACGAACCGCCTTGCTGGCCAATGCCTCACATTCAGCTTCAAACTCTGCCACTCCTCACCCAGCCTTGAGGTTCTGGTTAAAGCTTGGTGAAGGGGAATGCAATTGCCGCGGCCAGGGCGCGTGGCGGCGCTTCCCTCCGGCCCTGCCATTCGCGTCCGAGCAAGCGCTCCAAACGCGCTGTTTGCATCGTTGCGCCGCGATGCTACTAACCAGCCGGTGCAATTCGCAGGAGCGCTCAAGATGACCGACACCCCCTTGTGGAGTCCGACACCGGAAGCCATGGTGCGGAGCCCCTGGATGGCCTTTGCCGCGCTCGCCGGCAGCCGGGCCGGAAAGCCGCTCGAGGATCCGCATAGTCTGCATCAATGGTCGGTCGAGGACCGCGAGGGGTTCTGGTCGGCCCTGTGGGATTTCTGCCAGGTGCGCGGTGAAAAAGGGGGCACGATCCTGGAGAACGGCGACGCCATGCCCGGCGCCCGCTTCTTTCCCGGGGCCCGTCTCAACTTTGCGGAAAACCTGCTCGGCCGGACCGGGCCCGAACCCGCCATCCTGTTTCGCGCCGAAGACAAGATCGGCCGGCAGATGAGCTGGGATCAGCTCAATGCGCTGGTCTCTCGGCTGCAGAAGGCCTTTCGCGCCCATGGTGTGGGCGAGGGAGACCGGGTGGCGGCGATGATGCCCAACATGCCCGAAACCGTGGCCTGCATGCTGGCCGCAGCCTCCATCGGCGCGATATGGTCTTCCTGTTCGCCCGATTTCGGCGTTCGCGGGGTGCTCGACCGTTTTGGCCAGATCGAGCCGAAATTGTTCATTTCCTGCGATGGCTATTGGTACAACTCCAAACGCCAGGGCGTGGCCGAAAAGCTCGCCGAAATCGCGGCTGAGTTGAAGCCTGAGGCAACTGTCATCGTCCCGCTGATGGGCGAGGTGGAGGAGGTAGTCTCCCGGATCGAAGGCGCGCTCGCTCTTGAAGCTTTCCTGGCGGGGCACCCGGCCGGACCGGTCGAGTTCACGCCGCTGCCTTTCTCGCATCCACTCTACATCCTGTTCTCCTCCGGCACCACGGGCGTGCCCAAATGCATCGTCCATTCGGCCGGCGGCACGCTGCTTCAGCACCTCAAGGAGCATCGGCTGCATTGCGGCGTCACCCCCGGCGATCGGGTGTTCTACTTCACCACCTGTGGCTGGATGATGTGGAACTGGCTGGTTTCGGGTCTCGCTGCCGGCGCCACGCTCTGCCTGTTCGACGGCTCGCCCTTCGCGCCCGACGGCAATGTGCTGTTCGATTACGCAGCCCAGGAACGCTTCGCCGTCTTCGGGACTTCCGCCAAGTTCATTGACGCGGTGCGCAAAACGGGACTGGAGCCGGCGAAAAGCCATGACCTTTCGTCACTCAGGCTCCTGACCTCCACCGGATCGCCACTCTCGCCCGAGGGCTTTTCCTTTGTCTATGAGGGAATCAAGCCCGACGTACACCTGGCCTCGATTTCCGGAGGCACCGATATCGTTTCCTGCTTCGTGCTCGGCAATCCGGTCCTGCCGGTCTGGCGTGGCGAGATCCAGGGTCCCGGTCTCGGAATGGCGGTGGACGTCTGGGACGAACAGGGCAAGCCCGTGACCGGTCAGAAGGGCGAACTCGTCTGCACCAAACCGTTCCCCGCCATGCCCATCGGCTTCTGGAACGATCCCGATGGCGAGAAGTACCACGGCGCCTATTTCGCCCGCTTCGACAATGTCTGGACCCATGGAGATTTTGCCGAATGGACCTCCCATCGCGGCATCATCATCCATGGGCGCTCGGATGCGACGCTCAACCCGGGCGGCGTGCGCATCGGCACGGCGGAAATCTACAATCAGGTCGAACAACTCGACGAAATCCTCGAATCGATCTGCATCGGGCAGGACTGGGACGATGATGTCCGCGTGGTCCTGTTCGTCCGGCTTGCCGGTGGCGTCATGCTCGATGATGCGCTCCGGCAGAAAATCCGCACCAGGATCCGGACCGGCGCCTCGCCGCGCCATGTACCCGCCGTCATCGTCGCCGTGGACGACATTCCGCGAACCAAGTCGGGCAAGATCACCGAACTCGCGGTGCGAGACATCGTTCATGGCCGCGAAGTCAAGAACCAGGAGGCGCTCGCGAACCCCGAGGCGCTCAAGCTCTACGAGGGGCTTGCGGAGTTGCAGGCATAGGCCGCTGTGCGCTATGGATGCGCGGCAGGCACATGTCCCTGCGTCCGGCATCCGCCACTGCTGGGAGGGGCGAAGCGACGAGCTGTTGACGCTTCTTCGTCGCGCTGAAGGCAACGCCCGAAGCGGGTTCCGTGTGGACGGCCCAATAAAACGCCTTGGCCGCCAACCCGTGTGCATTGCGCTTGAATGCCTGCCGAAACACACATAAGCTGCTGAAAAATTGAAAAACACGATAGGGAGTTATCATGAAACATTTGAAATTCGTCGCTGGCGCTGCACTGGCTCTTGGCCTGGCCGCCTCCGCGACATCCGCCGTCGCCCAGGACATGTCGTTCTTCCGCATCGGCACCGGCGGCACCGCCGGAACCTACTATCCGATCGGCGGATTGCTGGCCAACGCGATCTCCAACCCGCCCGGTTCCCGTCCCTGCGAAGAGGGCGGCTCTTGCGGCGTTCCCGGTCTCGTTGCCTCGGCTCTCTCGGCCAACGGTTCTGTCGCCAACATCAATGCGATCGCCGGCGGAACGCTGGAATCGGGCTTCGCGCAATCGGACGTGGCCACCTGGGCCTACACCGGCACCGGCATCTGGGAAGGCAAGCCCGCTGTCGAGCAGTTGCGTGCCATCGCCAACCTCTATCCCGAAAGCATCCACCTCGTAGCCAGCGCCGGTTCGGGGATCAACAGCGTCGCCGATCTTGCGGGCAAGCGCGTTTCGCTGGACGAGCCCGGTTCGGGCACGCTGGTTGACGCACGGGTGATCCTGGAAGGCTACGGGCTGTCGGAAGAGGACATCACGCCCGAATACCTCAAACCCGACCAGGCCGCTGACCGCATGCGTGACGGCGCCATGGACGCCTTCTTCTTCGTCGGCGGCTATCCGGCCGGCGCCATTGCCGAACTTGCCAGCCAGCACGACGTGAAGCTGGTGCCGATTACCTGCGACGAAGCTCCGTCGATTTGCGAGCAGTATACCTTCTTCGCCGCAGACACCGTTCCCGGCGGCACCTATGAAGGCAATGCGGACGACGTGCAGACCCTCGCCGTCGGAGCTCAGTGGGTCACCAGCGCCGACCAGCCGGAAGACCTGATCTACGGCATCACCAAGGCGCTGTGGAACGACAACACGCGCAAGCAGCTCGACGCCGGCCATGCCAAGGGCAAGTCGATCACCAAGGAAACCGCACTCGACGGCATCGGCATCCCGCTGCATCCGGGCGCCGAAAAGTTCTACAAGGAAGCCGGCCTGCTGCAGTAGGCAAAGGCCGATTGCCTTGAGCGAGAACGATCTTGCGAGGGCCGCGCATTGGTTGCGCGGCCCTCGTTTTCTTAAGCCGTCAGGAAGTGGTGGGGACCATGAGCGCAGACAAGCAAAAGCCGGACACAGCCGATGACCTGCGTCCTCTCTCAGCGGATGAACTGCAGAGGATCGAGGAAACCTATGATCCGGAGATGCGCTTTCGCGTTCTCGTCTGGCCGCTGACGCTCATCACCGCGGCAGTCCTGTTTGTGCTGTCGTGCTACCACTTTTACACTGCGGGCTTCGGCATCCCGCAGGCCACCGTGCACCGCGGCCTCCATCTCGGTGTCACACTGCTGGTCGTCTTCCTGAGCTTTTCCGCGTTCGGCAGGAAGGAAATCAAGCCCGGCGCCTTCGCGCCGTTCGGCCTGCCGCTGATCGACTGGGTGCTCGGAATTGCAGGCTTCATCGCCGCACTCTACGTGCCCTGGATTTACAGCGAGCTTGCCTTCCGCGTCGGCAACCCGCTGCCCATCGATGTCATCATGGGCACGATCCTGATCGTCGTTCTGCTCGAGGCCGTGCGCCGATCGATGGGCTGGCCGCTGCCGGTGATCGCGCTTCTCTTCATCGCCTATGCCTATTTCGGCAAGTCGATGCCGGGCATTTTCGTGCATCCGGGCGCAAGCTGGTCGAACATCGTCAATCACCTTTATCTGACCTCGCAGGGTATCTACGGTACGGCGCTCGGCGTCATCGCCACCTATGTTTTCCACTTCGTGCTGTTCGGCGTCATGGCCACGCGGATCGGTCTGGGCCAGCTGTTCATCGATGTGGCCTCCGCACTTGCCGGACGCTACGCCGGCGGGCCGGCCAAGGTTTCTGTTCTCTCGTCGGCGATGCTCGGGTCGATCTCGGGCTCCTCCATCGCCAACACAGTCACGACCGGGGCACTTACCATTCCCGCCATGATCCGCATCGGCTACCCGCGCCATTTTGCCGCCGCCGTCGAAGCCGCTGCTTCCACGGGCGGACAGATCACCCCTCCGGTGATGGGCGCGGTCGCCTTCCTGATGATCGAATATCTCGGCCTCCCGCTGACCACCATTCTGACCGCCGCGCTGGTGCCTGCTTTCATGCATTTCTTCGGGGTTCTGGTGCAGGTGCATCTGGAAGCCCGGCGGCTCGGCCTCCGAGGCCTCTCGGCCGAGGAACTGCCCAATGCCTGGAAGGTTCTGAAAGAGGGCTGGCTGTCGGTGGTGCCTCTCATCGTGCTGATCGCAATCCTGTTGTCCGGCCGCACGCCGTTCGCCGCAGCCTTCTGGTCGATCACCGCTTGCGTTGTGGTGCTCATTATCCAACAGGTGCGCGCCGGTGGCGTCGCTGCCGGTCTGCTCGGCACGTTCCACGGGATCTGGGAAGGGTTCATTCTCGGCGCCAAGCAGTCGCTTTCGGTCACCGCGGCCGCGGCCCTTGTCGGCGTCGTCATCGGGGTGGTCACCTTGACCGGTGTCGGCTTCAAGATCGCCTACATGGTCACCGGACTGGCTCAGGACTGGGCCGGCTCGGTGCACGCCCTTCTGGCCTTCCTTCCCTTCGAACTGATGGCGGTGCCGACGCTGACGCTGCTCTTCACGCTGATTCTGACGGGCATTGTCTGCATCCTGATGGGCTGCGGCATCCCGACGACCGCGAACTACATCATCATGGTCGCGGTCGCAGCCCCGATCCTCGGTCTCCTCGGGGTTGAACCGCTGGTCGCCCACTTCTTCGTCTTCTATTACGGGGTGCTGGCGGACGTGACGCCGCCGGTGGCGATGGCGGCCTATGCGGGCGCGGGCATTGCCGACGCCAACGCCTTCAAGGCCGGCAACACGGCGTTCCGGCTCTCCATGGGCAAGGCGCTGGTTCCGTTTGTCTTCGCCTTCCAGCCGGCGCTGCTGCTTGTCACCGACAACTTCACATGGACCGCGTTCTTCCTCGCCTTCGGCGGCACGGTACTCGGCATCTGGGCGCTGGCGGCGGCGGTCTCCAACTGGCTGTTCGCGCCGCTGCGCTGGTATGAGCGCATCGCTCTCGTCCTTGCAGCCATCCTTCTGGTCGCACCGGATATGGTCGCCACCTTCATTGGCCTGCTGCTCGTCGTACCGGTTGCGGCACGGCAGCTGCTGTTCAACAAGAGCGTTGCCGCCGCCTAGACGGAAGGTGTCCGGGTCCCCGATGGCCTATGGAGGAGTCATTTGAGGAGCCGGGCCGGCGGGCCGGGAGCGGTTGTCGTCGGATGTCTTGGCAAAAGAAGACCATTGGATCTTCCGGCGAGATGAACTGTATTGAACGGCCTTGAACATGATCCTGGACAAGTATTTCCATACCGATTCTCCAAGGTTCTCGTGGTCTCAAGTACAAGACACTCCACTCCTCATTTGTGAAAAATGAGAATGAATTCGACCGATTATTATCATTTCCGACATTATGGCTCCGGCAAGTTGAAACTTCATGAGGGTGAACCAGTTCGTTCGTAACACTGACGAAAGGTTTGCCGTGAAACGTGTTTCAAAGTTCGTTCTTTCTTTCATTGTCGTTCTGGCTTTTGCAGCAGGAGGGGTTTTCGGCACCCGGGCGCTTCTTTCGGGTGATGAACCGGGCTCTGCGCGTGACAGTGCGGGTCGGCAGCCGGCCCGCGTCAATGTCACGACCCCCCGTATGCGCACCATCGAGGAGGCCATCTCCGCTGTCGGAACGCTCATGCCCGTACGCTCTGTGGAGCTTGTCTCCAACGCGCCGGGACGCGTGACAAGCGTGCCGGTGTCATCCGGGCAGGAGGTTGAGCAGGGCGCACTGCTGATCCAGCTGGATGATCGCGCAACGCGTGCCGCTCTGGTCGAGGCCGAGGCGACATTGAGCGAGGCCCGACAGAATTATCGACGCATCGAGCAATTGACTGACAGCAATATTGCGGCTGAAGCCAGCCTCGAGGAAGCCCGCGCCGGGTTGAGCCGCGCGGAGGCGGCGGTGATGCGAGCTCGCGCGGATCTTGAGGATCGCGCGATTACCGCGCCGTTTTCGGGTACGCTTGGGGTGATCGACACCGAGCCGGGCAGCTTTGTTCAAAGCGGTGTCGCTATAACAAGATTGTCGGATCTTTCGGCGGTGGAGGTCTCGCTTTCCGTGCCCGAGCGCTACTTTGAAAGGGTGCGGGAGGGCCAGGCGCTGATTGTCACCACGCCGGCCTACCCTGAAGAGAGCTTCGAAGGCCAGGTGACACTGCGGGCGCCGGAGATCGATCTCGGATCCCGCAGCGTGGAGATCCGCGCCCGAATCGACAACCCCGAGGGCCGCCTTGTCGGCGGAATGTTCGCCAATTCCCGGCTTGTGCTTGAGACCTACGAAGGCCTTGTCATCCCTGACGATGCGATCATCAGCGAAGGTCTGACAACCTATGTCTACACGGTAAGGGACGGCACGGCCCGGCGCAACGAGATCGACATCGGCGCCTCGCTTGGAGCGCTGACGGAGGTTCGGGAGGGCCTGAGCGCACAGGACAGTGTGGTCATAGCGGGATGGGATCAGCTCTCGGATCAGGCCCCCGTCGAGATCGATGAGGATGTGGCACGGGAGGGCCTTGAATGACACTTCCAGACCTGTGTACTCGCCGCCCCGTCCTCGCCACGGTGATGTCCATTCTCATCATTGTCCTGGGTATCGCGGGCGTTACCGGCATGCCGGTGCGCGAACTCCCCGACACCTCGACCGCGCGTGTAACCGTCAGCGTGGGGTATACCGGCGCCGGACCCGGGGTTGTCGACAGCGAACTGGCCTCCGTGATCGAAGGAGCGATTTCGACCGTTGCGGGCATCGACCGGATTTCGACCGAATCCGAACTCGGCGGTTTGCGGACAGTCATTACATTTCGTCAGGGTCGCGATGTGGATCAGGCGGCGTCGGATGTTCGCGCTGCGGTACAGGCCGTGGCCGGCGACCTGCCGTCGGAGGCAGACGAGCCGCAGGTGGAGAAGAACGACAGCCAGGGCGATCCAATTGTCTGGATGACCATGACTTCCAATACGATGTCGGCGCCCGAACTGACGGACTATGCCGACCGTTTTGTAACCGACCGGCTGGAGACGCTGGCTGGCGTCGCCGCGGTTCAGATCTACGGCGACCGTCCCTACGCCATGCGAATCTGGCTCGATCCTGATGCGATGGCCGCACGCGGCGTTGCGGCCAACGAGATTGCCGACGCGCTGCGTGCCAACAACCTCGAATTGCCTGCGGGCCAGGTCGAAAGCAGCTCACGCACCTATCAGCTTCGAACCCAGACAAGACTGTCGAGCGTGTCCGGGTTCGAGAACCTTATTGTCAGAACGACCGACCGGGGTCGCATCCGCCTTGGCGATGTCGCCCGGGTCGAGATTGGAACGGAGTCCGACAACAGCGAATTCCGTTCCAACGGCGAGACCGCGATCGGCATCGGAGTGTTGCGTCAGTCCTCCGCCAACACGCTCTCGATCTCCGCGGCGGTCAACGCCGAGGTGGAAGCCATCCGGGCCGACCTGCCCGGTGGAACCACGCTGCAGGTGACATCGGATGATGCGGACTTTATCGAAAGTTCGATCCGCCAGGTCCTGACCACTTTGGCCATCTCGGTCGCCATCGTGGTGGCCGTCATCTTCATGTTTCTGACCTCCATCCGCGCGACGATCGTGCCTGCGGTCACCATCCCGATCGCACTGCTTGGCGCCTGCGCGGGCATCGCGGCGGCAGGTTTCTCGATCAACATCCTCACGCTTTTCGCGCTGATACTGGCCATCGGCCTGGTGGTGGATGACGCGATTGTGGTGCTTGAGAACATCGAGAGGAAGGTGGAAAGAGGCGACAATCCGAAGGAAGCGGCGCGCGTCGGCGCCAACCAGGTGTTCTTCGCGGTGGTTTCGACCTCGGCCGTTCTGATCTCGGTCTTTGTGCCCTTGTCCCTGTTGCAGGGGGAGATCGGCAAGCTGTTCCGCGAATTCGGCATTACGCTTGCCATCGCGGTGGCGTTGTCCACCTTTGTCGCGCTCTCCCTTTGCCCGGTCATCGCTGGCCTGGTGCTGAAGAAGGGGATGAACGACAGTCGCTTTGCCCGCGCAATTCACGGCGCGACGAAACGTCTGTCAAACGCGTACCGCGGTCTTCTGACCCGTGCCATCGCCGCGCCGCTCGTCATTCTTGCCATCGCCGCCGCGCTGACGGGAATATCGTGGACGCTCTACCAGCAGCTTCCCTCGCAACTTACTCCGAACGAGGATCGCGGCGCGTTTTTCGTCTCCATTCAGGCCCCCGCCGGCTCGGCGCTGGGACTGACAGATGCAGCGGTGAAGCAGGTCGAGGATCTGATCGAACCCTACCGCGAGGACGGGGTGGTCGAGGATGTTATCGCGATTGTCGGCCAGTATGGCGAGACCGGTCGGGCCTTCGTCGTCGCCACCATGGCGTTGTGGGGGGAACGCGAGATGGGGCCAAGGGATGTCCTGGCGGAACTGCGTCCGGAGTTTGCGAAGATCGCGCTTGCCAGCGTTCGCAGTTTTGCGCCTTCAGGGCTCGATGCAGGCGGAGGTTCGGGGCTCGAACTCATCGTTACCGCGCCGAGTTTTGAGGACGCCGCGACCTACTCCGCCGAATTGGCCCGGCGCCTGCGCGACGAGCCCGAACTTGTCGGGGTCCGCCGCGATTACGAGATCAACACGCCCGGTTACGACATCAACGTGAACCGCGCTTTGGCGCGTGAAATCGGCATTGATGCGCGCGCGATTTCCGATGCCGTGCGAACCTTCTTCGCCTCAGCCGAGGTCACCGAGTTCATTGCGCGCGACCGACAGTATCCGGTAATCCTGCAAGCTCCCGACGAGAGACGCGCCGCGGCAGAGGATATCAATGGCATCAATGTTCGCGCCGAAAGCGGGGAACTGGTGCCGCTCGATGGATTGGTGACGCTTGAACGCCGCGCTTCGGTGCGGGCCTACAACAGGTTCAATCGCCAGCCCTCCGTGGAGGTCTCGGCCTCGCTCGCCGATGGGGTCGATCTCGGTTCGGCGATCGCCACGATCGAGAGGATCGCAGCGGATCTCCCGCCGCAGATACAGGTCTCCTATTCCGGGCAGGCCGAAACGTTTCAGGAGACATCCGGCGGCATAGCCCTGACATTCGGTCTTGCCCTTCTGGTGGTGTTTCTGGTGCTGTCGGCCCAGTTCGAGAGCTTCATCCAGCCTGTGGTGATCCTGCTGTCGGTGCCGCTTGCCGCAGCCGGCACGTTGCTGACGCTGTTTACGCTTGGGGAGGCCATCAACATTTACACACAGGTCGGCATGGTGATGCTGATCGGCCTTATGGCCAAGAACGGCATTCTCATCGTCGAATTCGCCAATCAGCTGCGCGAAGAGGGAAAGGCCGTCCGTGAAGCCGTGATCGAAGCCGCGACCGTGCGGCTGCGCCCGATCCTGATGACAGTTTTGTCGACCGTTCTCGGCGCATTGCCGCTGGTGTTGTCCAACGGCGCCGGGGCCGCCAGCCGCATTTCCATCGGCATCGTGATCATTGGCGGCTTCCTTGTTGCATCAATCCTGACGCTGTTTCTCACGCCGGTTCTTTACAACCTACTGCAATGGGACCGGAAGAAAGAAGGGGAGGCGGCCGAAGGCACCGTTTAGCAACGACGGTCAAGCCGTGAGGCGAAAGGGTTGCGCGGCAATTTCCTAACAAAACCTTACCGTTGAATTTAACCAAGCCTTGCAAAGCAGGGCCGCCGGGTAAAATCTTAGGCAAGTTGGCAAGGTCTCGGTAACGGATTCCGCGCATTAATCGCATCAACCATTCGGGCGGCTTCGCTCCCACATTCGATGGTCAGCACTAATGCAATTCAAAAAGGGGACGCAAACGCGATCCCCTTCTTTTTTGTGGGCTTTTCGCAGTCTTGCTGCCGCCGGCTTCGTCTTCTCTCGCGCAGCGTGGCTCAGTCGGCCAGGACCCGCTGCGGCGGAAACGCGATCGACACGAGCGTGCCTTCGCCCGGTGTCGACACAATGTCGAAGCGGGCGCGGTTGGCTTCCACCATGGCCTTGGTCAGCGGCAGGCCGAGACCTGTGCCGTCCCCGCGCTGGCGCGGACCGGGGCCGACCTGGCCGAACGGTTTCATCGCCTGTTCCAGTTCCTTGCGGTTCATGCCGATGCCTGTGTCACGGATGCGGATGACCACATTGCCCGAGGTCTCGTAGGAGGTCGAGACCACGATCTGCCCGCCGGCCGGCGTGTAGCGGATGGCGTTCGAAAGCAGATTGAGCGCGATCTGCTTGACAGAGCGCTGGTCGGCGACCACGTCGGGCACGCTCTCGGACAGGCTTGTGCGGATGATGACCCGCTGGCTGTTGGCCATCGGTTGCAGCAGCGACACGCTTTCGGCCAGGTGTCCGTTCAGCGACACGGCAGTGAACTCCATGTCCACCTGGCCGGCCTCGATCTTCGAGATGTCGAGAAGGTCGTTGACGATGTCGAGCACATGCTTGCCCGAATTGCCGATGTCGTGGGCATATTCGAGGTAGCGCGGGCTGCCGATCGGTCCGAAGCGCTCCTCGACCATCATTTCCGAAAAGCCGATGATGGCGTTGAGCGGGGTGCGGATCTCATGGCTGACCCGGGCGAGAAAATCGGACTTGTGCGAATTCGCGGTCTCGGCGGCGCGCTTGGCGGTGCGCAACTCTTCCTCGGTGCGCTTCCACTGGGTGATGTCCCGCAAGACAGCGCAGAAACCGTTCGATCCCGACAGCCTGCCAATCGTCATGAACAGCGGCAGGAACCCGCCCGAGGCCTCGCGGCCGATCACTTCACGACCGTCGTTCAGCACACTCGATACGCCATGTTCGGCAAGACCGGAGACATAATCCATCACCGCGCGCTGGCTTTCATGGGCAAACAGCATGGCGAAGGGCTGATGAAGCGTGTCGCGTTCATCGTAGTTGAACAACGCGCAGGCCGAACTGTTCATCGAGCGGATTGTGCCGTCATTGTCGAGTGTGACCACGCCGTCGGTCGCGGTTTCGAGGATCGAGCGCAGCTCCTGCGCCTCGATCTGAAGCGCGTCGCTGGCGCCCGTTCCGCTCACATCGAGACCGTCGTCGGCTCGCCCGTGATCCGCTTGGGCGCCGGTGTCGCGCATGCCGTTCGCAGCGTCTGCATCGGCATGCAGGTTTGCAACCGGCAGGTCGATCACCCTGGCGGTTTCCGCCCCGGTTTCGGACGCCGGACCGGCGGGGGTGGCCGAAACGGATTCCTGAACGCCGGACTGAAGCGGCGTCAGCGCCAGCAGCAGGGCGTGCGCATCGAGCCAGTTGACCGAACGCAGGCGCGCCTTGACGCGGCGCGTCTCGCCGTCGCCACGCCGCACCACAAGACTGCCGTCGCCGGTTTCGACGGCTTCACCCGAGCGGTCCAGCAACGCATCGAGCCCGCCGGCCTCGGCAAGTGCGTCGAGTGAAGGGTAGCCTGCCAGTTCCAGAAATTCGGGATTGGCGTGAATAAGTTCGTCGCCCGCATGAACCAGCAGCGGTGCGGGGATGGCGTCGATCAGGCCCGCATCGAGCCCGGCGCGCATCTGCTGGCGCGCAGGGAAAGCGAAAGCGGAAGGCATCGGCGCGAGGGCTGCCGGTTCCACCTCCGCGGCGGCAGGGGCGGTTCCGGCGGGCTTGGCATCGTCGCCGTCTGCGGCAGGCTCTTCCGTGGTGGCGGTGGGGTCGGCGGTGTCGGGCTGACGGGCTTCGTCTTTGGGTGCCCCACCCTCTGTCGTCCCGGCGGCCGGATCTTGCTCGCTGACGAACGACTCCCCGCCATGTTCTTCGGTTCCGGTTTCAGTTCCGGCTTCCGCCTCGGACTCCAACCGGTCATCGGCCATGCGGGTGTCTGTCCCGGTCTCGTCAACCGGCAGTTCTGTTGACGCAGCCGGTGGCAGATCTGTGGCGTCCGGTTCCCCGTCCGGTTCCCCGTCCGGTTCATCGTCCGGGGTCTCGGCATCCGGCGCGTCGTCGCGCGCTTCGTCCCCGTCTCCATGCACGCTCGCGTTCGGCTCGGTTTCGTCGGACCGGGCATCGGAGGCTGCGCTGTCCTGGTGCGCCTCGGCGTCAGTTGCCTGACCGGCGCCAGCGTCGCTGTCACGTTCCGTGTCCACAGTTTCGGGCGCGTCTCCGGTTTCTTCGGCGCCAAGGGCTTCGTTTGTCTGTTCCGGAGTTTCCGTATCGGAATTGCTATCCTGGAAATTCACCTCGATGTCGCGGGTCTCGCCATCGGAGTCGAGCGGCGGCTGACGCTTGCCGAACGGCGGCTGCGCTTCGGGCGTCCGGTTTTCTGCGTCACCGCCAGCAGCCCCCGAGCTTTCCGACAGCCGGGCGCCGATCTCGCGGAAGGCCGCCTGTTCGCCTGCCGAAAGCGCATCCCGCGCCGATCGGCCTCTCCGTGTTTCAAGGCTGATGATTTTGTCGCTTTCGCGCCGCATCGGCGTCTCGACCAGCCGCAGCGCTGGTTGCTCACCGCGAAACGGATCGTCCGAAGCCGGTTCGGCGTCGTCGTCGCCGGAGTCGTCATCTGCCGATGGTCCGGTTTCTTCGGTCTCGGCGTCATCGGCAAGGCCGGCCTCGGCGGGATCGACGCCATCGAGCCTGGCGAGGTCATCGAGATCCTCCTGGAGTTCGCCGCTGTCGGCGTCTCCGTCATGGGCCAGGCCGTCATTTTCGGGGAAAGCGGCAGCGCCGGTGAGGCTGTCTTCGTCCTGCGGCAGGTCCGCGCCATCCTTGTCATCGTCCGTTCGCGAGCCGGGCTGCAGCGCCAGGCCTATGGCCTCGGGATCGGTCCGGGTTTCGCCGCAGCGCACGATGCCGAAACCGCGAAAGCCGTCGAAGACGCGCTCGCGGGTGTAGGTCGGCAGGGCGGCGAGATCGACCGGTGTGACCAGATCGGTGCCCTGAATCGGCCAGAACACCGTCTTGCCCGACCAGGTGTCGCGTCGGTTGAGTGCTTCCTCGATCACATGATCGGGGTCGAGATTGAAGACACGGGCGAGATCGGCAAATCTGCGTCCGACGATGTCTGCGGCATTGGGGCCGACCGCTTCGGCGAATTCCGGGGAGACTTCGCTGAAGGCGCCTTCCCGGTTGATCTTCCAGACAAAGCGCGCGGGCTTCGCATCGGGGTTGAACGTGAAGCCGGATGCGACGGGCGCAGCGGGCTCCGGCGCCGGATCTTCCGCCGATGTCTCGTCTTCCAGCGCGCCCACAGGTGTCTCGATGTCCCGGGCGTCAGCGAAAGGCCGGGGAACCGCGTCCGGATCGGGTTGCGGTGCGGCTGTCCCGGTCAATTCGGTGCGGACACGCTCGGCATCGAACCGGCTCTTTCCCGTTTCCGCCGGCACGCCGGGTTCGTCTCCGGGCATTTCAGTGGCGGCAATCCCGTCACTTGCGCTGTCAGCGGCATCGCCTCCGTCTTTGTCGTAATCGCCGGAGCCGGCATGCCCTTCGGATCCGGATATCTCATCAACGCCGGAGGTTGCGTCGTCATTCTTGCCAGGCTCGGAAACCGGATCCGGGTCCTGTTCGATTGCGCCAGGCATCTCCTGTTCAGGCACAGTGTCGTCAGCCGCTACGGACGCGGGTCCTTCAGGCGCCTCATCGGACAACACCTGGCTGTCCTCATCCGTGGAAGGCTCGACGGCGAACAACAGATGCAGGGCCGGACTTTCTGTCAGGCGGGCGATCGCGGCCGGCATGGGGCTTTCGCCCGCTTCGATCATACGCTTGATCAGACGGTCCTTTTCATTGGCGACATCGGAAACCATGCGCCTGATGGAGCCCTGGTCGATGCTGATCGTGTCGAAGGTCTGGGAAGCCGCCAGCACCGCGCCGGCTTCATCGAGAACAGCGACATGCGTGCCGGTTCCCTCGAAACCGCTGATGATCTGCCGCGCCCGCGCTTTCGGCGCCAGCGAGGATCTGGCCTGGCTTGTGACCATCAGTCCGCTCGCGCCATCGGGGAGCGCGATGGTCCGCAGGTTTGCCGGTGTCATCGTCCGCGAGAAACCGCGGCTGATCCGCATCATGAAATCCTGCGCCTTGCCGGTGCGCTCGAGTGCACTCTTCGCGCCGGCGATCTGCCGCCGGATGACTGTCTGGGCCGCAAGCCCCTCATCGAGAATGTCATAGATCGTCGCGAAGCCGAAAAGCTCCGCCGCTGCGCCATTGGCCCAGAGCACCGCTTCGAGGTCATCGCTGAGAACGGCAATCGCATCGCCTTCGGCGAAACGCTCGCGGACGTCGGGATGAACGCAGAGATCGATGAACGGATAGTGATGAGGCTGCATGGCAGACTTCCAGTTTCGGCCGGTCGAGCCGCACTGTGGCGGCAGATTAAGGCTTTGTTAATAGCTTTGCCGCGCCCGGCGGTCCAGCAATCGGCCGGACCACCGCCTTGAAATGTCCGGAGAAGGTTAATATATGTTGCAGCGCACAACAATGTTGCAATGCACAAGAAAATGTGCTACCAACATCATGAACTTGAACGGGGCCGCGAAAAGGTCCTCTCACATCTCCAAAGGAGAAATGTAATGGCGACCAAGAAAACCGCAACCTCCGCCGAAATGTTTGAATTTCCGGCATTCGACATGAGCAAGATGGCTGACAGCTATCGCGAGATGGCCGACAAGTCGGTCAACCAGACCAAGGAAAACTACGCCAAGGTCAAGGCCGTTGCCGAAGACGCCACCAAGGCGATCGAAGCGACCATGGAAAGCGCCCAGGCCGGCACCGTCGAATTGAGCCTCAAGGCCATCGACACTGCACGCACCAATGCAGAGCTGTCGCTTTCGCACATGGAAGCCCTGCTCGGCGTCAAGTCGGTTGCGCAGATGTTCGAACTTCAGACCGCCTTCATGCGCAAGCAGGCCGAGATGATGGTCGATCAGACCAAGATCATGCAGGAAACCGCCAAGAAGGTCGCCGAAGACGTCTCAAAGCCGACCAAGACCGTTTCCGAGAAGGCAATGAACGAATTCAAGGTTGCCTGAAACCAACCTGAAATCCGATGAGAACAGGCCGGGCCGCTTGCCCGGCCTTTTTCATGCGCGCAAGACACGCTGAAGAGCCCGGCGTCGGCCCTCATGCCGACAGGGGAAATTGGCAAAACCGGCGTCTCGCCTCTTGCAAAAAACACCTGCTCCCCGTATGTGAGCCACCAGAAAGCGGACAGGGCGTCGCCCGTTGTCGCTGGCGTGCGGTTGTAGCTCAGTTGGTTAGAGCGCCGGATTGTGGATCCGGAGGTCGGTGGTTCGAGCCCACCCAACCGTACCACCCCTGCAGCTTCCCATTTCATCAGATTGAACGCCAGCCCGCCGGACCCGGCAAAAGCTGTTCGCACCGGAGCCGATGCGCAGCCTTGGCCTGGTTCTGCACACGCCATTGTGGTCCGGACAGCCAACAGGGAACCCCTGGAACGGCGTCAGAATGCCTTGAAGGTGAGGATCGTGTGGGTTCGTTCAACGCCGGGAACCGTGTGGATATTGTCAGCCACGAAACGCCCGATATCGACATCGTCGCCGACATAGAACTTGGCGAGCAGATCGAACTTTCCGCTGACCGAGTAGATTTCCGAGGCGATCTCTCTGTTGGCGATCTCGTCGGCCACTGTGTAGGCTTCGCCGAGCTTGCACTGGAACTCCACAAAAAAACACTGCATCGCCGCTCTCCTCAGGTCATGGACAGGCTGGTCCCGGAGCTTCCCCGCACGCCTGCATCAAGGCTCGAACCGGCCGCGGCGCGCTCCCCTGCCTTCGAACCATGCCTGCAGCGAGATCGCAAGGGGAAGGAACCGATGAATTACTTTAAGCTTAAAAATACCACTGGAAATCTTTGCCGCGGCTGATAAGCTCCCAGTCAACTGCAATCTGGAGGCCCTTCGGGTTGCCGACCGGAAAACAGGGCGCCAACCGGACAGACAAAGAGAACCGGCGGCACGGGAACACAAAATCGGAGGACTATCCATGAAGAAAGCAGTCATCGCACTTGCGGCCGCAACCGCTCTCGCCGCCGGCGCAGCGCAGGCCTTCGCCGATCCGGTCAAGGTCGGAATGATCACAACCCTTTCGGGCGGCGGCGCATCGCTGGGCATCGACGTCCGCGACGGTTTCGAGCTTGCGCTCAAGCAGTCCGGTCGCGACGATATCGAACTGATCATCGAGGATGACGCGCGCAAACCCGACCTCGCGGTCCAGCTTTCCGACAAGCTCATCCAGTCCGACAAGGTCGATGTCATGACCGGCATCATCTGGTCGAACCTCGCCATGGCCGTTATCCCGGGCGCCGTGGCGCAGGACAAGATTTATCTTTCGCCCAATGCAGGCCCCTCGGCCCTTGCCGGCGCGGGCTGCAACGAGAACTATTTCAACGTCGCCTGGCAGAACGACAACCTGCATGAAGCCATGGGCGCCCATGCGAGCTCGGCGGGCTATGAGAAGGCTTTCATTCTGGCTCCGAACTATCCGGCCGGCCAGGATGCGCTGACCGGGTTCAAGCGCTTCTTCAAGGGCGAAATCGCCAACGAGCTCTACACCAAGCTCGGCCAGACCGACTACGCTGCCGAAATCGCGGAAATCCGTGCTTCGGGCGCCGACAGCGTCTTCTTCTTCCTGCCCGGCGGCATGGGCATAGCGTTCATGAAGCAATATGCCGGCGCCGGTGTCGACGTGCCGCTTCTCGGCCCTGCCTTCTCCTTCGATCAGGCCATCCTGCAGGCGGTCGGTGATGCCGCACTCGGCGTCAAGAACACCTCGCAGTGGTCCAAGGACCTCGACAACGAGACCAACAAGGCCTTCGTCGAAAGCTTCCAGGCCGAATACGACCGCCTGCCTTCGCTTTATGCCAGCCAGGGGTTTGACACCGCCAACCTGCTGATCTCGGCAATGGACGCCGCCTCGATCTCCGACAAGGACGCGTTCCGCGCGGCGCTGAAGGCGGCCAATTTCAAGTCCACCCGAGGCGACTTCAAGTTCGGACCAAACAATCATCCGATCCAGGACATTTATGTCCGCGAAGTCATCAAGGAAGGCGATGTCTTCACCAACAAGCTGGTTGGCGTCGCCCTTGAGGATCATGCCGACGCCTACGCGGCCGATTGCAAGATGTAACCTGACGGTATCCTCCGGACGGGGCGTTGAGTCCCGTCCGGAAACTGTCGTTCATGGCGCTGGCGCGAGACCGGTAAACGATGAGTATTGCCCTTTTCCTCGAGCAGATCCTCAACGGGCTGCAGCTTGGCGTCACGCTGTTTCTGATGGCGGCCGGCCTGACCCTGATCTTCGGGGTGATGGGGTTGATCAACCTGGCCCATGGTTCCCTGTTCATGGTCGGCGGCTTCGTCTGCGCGGCGATCGCGGCTGCTACCGGGTCGTTCTGGCTCGGCCTTGCGGCAAGCCTCGTCGCCGCCGCAGCTCTCGGCGCCATTGTCGAGATCGTGGTGATCCGCAGGCTCTATGACCGCGACCACCTCGACCAGGTGCTTGCGACCTTCGCCCTGGTTCTGATGTTTTCCGAGGGCGTGCGCTTCATTTTTGGCTCCTTCCCGCTCTATCTCGACCCGCCCGAAATGCTCGCAGGCCCCATCACGCTTCCCGGCGGCTTGCCTTATCCGGCCTACCGGCTGGCAATCATTCTGGCAGGGCTGCTGATTGCTGTCGGCCTCGGTCTTCTCATCAGCCGCACGCGACTCGGCATGCAGATCCGTGCGGGCGAATCCGATCGGGAGATGATCGCCGCACTCGGCGTCGACATCCGTTTTCTCTACACCGTGGTCTTCGCCCTCGGTGCGGCCCTTGCCGGCTTTGCCGGCGCGATGATCGGCGCCATCCAGTCGGTTCAGGTCGGCATGGGCGAACCGGTTCTGATCCTGGCCTTTGTGGTGATCGTCATCGGCGGCATCGGCTCGATCCGGGGCGCGCTCGTCGCCGCGCTTATCGTCGGCATTGTCGACACCATGGGGCGCTTCCTGCTCCCGAGCCTGCTCGCAAACGTGATGGAAGCGTCCGCCGCCCGCGGCGTCGGCTCGGCCATCGCCTCGATGCTGATCTATCTGCTGATGGCGGTGGTTCTGGTGTTCAAGCCGAAGGGGCTGTTTCCCGCCAATGCCTAAGCTGATCACCGAACACCGGCTCAACATCATTCTGGCGCTGATCCTGCTGATCGGCCCGCTGGTGGCGCATTACGCCGAAGAACCCTTCCTGGTCACGCTCGCCACGCGCGCCACGATCCTGGCGCTTGCCGGCGTCGGTCTCAACATCGCGCTCGGTCTCGGCGGCCTCGTCTCCTTCGGACATGCCGCCTTTTTCGGCCTCGGCGGCTATGCGGTGGGAATCCTCGCAAGCCACCACCAGACCTACCAGCCGCTGATGACGGCGCCTTTCGTCATCAACGGCACCAATCAGATGCTGATCCTCTGGATGGTGGCGATAATTGTCAGCGGTATTGCCGCATTGCTGATCGGCGCGCTCAGCCTGCGCACCTCCGGCGTCTATTTCATCATGATCACGCTCGCCTTTGCGCAGATGATCTACTATTTCGCCATCTCCTGGCCGGCCTATGGCGGCGAGGACGGGCTTTCGATCTATGTTCGCAACGCATTTCCGGGCATCAACACGCTCAGGCCGCTCGATTTCTTTCTGTTGTGCTATGCGGTGCTGATCGTCGTGCTGATCGCGCAGTGGCGGATGACCGGCGCGCGCTTCGGTGTGGCGCTGCAGGCGGTGCGCCAGAACGAGGGCAGGGTGGCGGCGCTGGGACTGTCGCCCTATCGTATCAGGCTCGCGGCTTTCGTTATATCCGGCATGGTCACCGGCCTTGCCGGCGCCCTCTACGCCGATCTCAACCGCTTCGTCAGCCCGACCATGCTCTCCTGGCACCTGTCGGGCGAGATCATGGTGTTCATCATTCTGGGTGGCGTCGCGCGGCTTTTCGGACCGGTGGTCGGCGCCTGCCTGTTCGTGCTGTTCGAGCACCTGTTCGGAAGCTTCACCAACCACTGGCAGTTCTTCCTCGGCGCGGCGCTGCTGGCCGTGGTGCTGTTTGCCCGGGGCGGGTTCATCGGGCTTGTCGCCGGGAGGGTCGAACATGACTGATCCCGTGCTCGCTCTCTCCGGCTTGAGCAAATCCTTCGGCGCGCTCAAGGTCACCGATGGCGTCGACCTCGACTTGAAACCCGGCGAGATCCACGCGCTGATCGGCCCCAATGGCGCCGGCAAGTCGAGCCTGATCAAGCTGGTCGCCGGCGAATTGCCTGCCGATGCCGGCGCCATTCGCTTTGCCGGCCGGGACATTGGCGAACTCGACCAGGTCGCGCGGGCGCGATTGGGTCTGACAAGAACCTTCCAGGTTTCCTCGCTGGTCCCCGAATTCTCCGCCCGCGGCAATGTTGCGCTCGCAGCCCAGGCGCGGCGGCGCTCGGTGTTCGGGTTCTTCCGCCAGGTGGCGACGGATCCGGACCTGACCGGAGAGGCGATGGATGCGCTCGAACGCGTCGGCCTCGCAGACCGGGCAGGAACAAGGGTCAGCGAGCTCTCGCACGGTGAAAAGCGGCTGCTCGAAATCGCCATGGCGCTTGCCATGAAACCGCGCATTTTCCTTATGGACGAACCGATGGCCGGTCTCGGGCAGGAAGGCTCGGTGCGGCTGATCGGGTTTCTCGACAAGCTGCGGCATGAGGCGCCCATCCTGCTGATCGAACATGACATGGACGCCGTCTTCCAGCTTGCGGACCGGATCTCGGTGCTGGTTGCGGGCCGTATCATTGCCCGCGGCAATGCGCACGAGATCCGCAGCCATCCCGAAGTCCGAGCCGCTTATCTCGGGGAGGACGGAGCATGAGCCTGCTTAAGGTGAGCAATCTTGAAGCTTTCTACGGCGCTTCGCAGGCGCTGTTCGGCGTCGATTTCGAGATTGCCGAGGGCGAGCTGCTGGCGCTGATGGGCCGCAACGGCATGGGCAAGACAACGACGGTGCGCTCGATCACGCGGATGCTCAGGACCACGCGGGGCACGCTGAAATTCGATGGGCGTGATCTTGCAGCCTTGCCCTCTTTCCGGGCCGCGCGTCTCGGCATCGGGCTTGCGCCGGAAGGACGCCGCTGCTTCGCCGGTCTGACGGTGTCGGAAAACCTCATGGCATCGGCGCGCCCGGGCCCCTGGAACGTCGAGACCGCGACCGCGCTGTTTCCGCGCCTTGGCGAACGCATGGGCCAGACGGCGGCCACGCTGTCGGGTGGTGAACAGCAGATGCTCGCCGTTGCCCGCGCGCTGATGACCAATCCGAGACTGTTGATCCTGGACGAGGCGACAGAGGGCCTTGCGCCGGTGGTTCGTCACGAGATCTGGGCTGCTATCGCCCGGCTCAAGCAGGGCGGACAGTCGATCCTCGTGATCGACAAGGCATTCTCGGAACTGCGCGCGGTGGCCGACCGTTGCGTCATCCTGGCCCGTGGAAAGAGCGTGTGGACCGGGACGCCGCAACAGCTCACGCCCGAGGTCGAGACCGAGATGCTGGGGGTCTGAGAAGGTGTCTTCCACCCGAGATAAAAAAGGCGGCCCGGCGCCGCCTCTCTCGTGGTTGACCGAATCCTGGCCTTATTCGGCGGCCTCGGCATAGTCCGACATCGGCGGACAGGAGCAGACAAGGTTGCGGTCGCCATAGACATTGTCGACCCGGTTGACCGGGGCAAAATACTTGGCGTTGCGCATGGCGCCGGGCGGAAAGATCGCCGCCTCGCGGTCATAGGGCCTGTCCCACGGCCCAACGAGATCCTCGATCGTGTGCGGCGCGTTCTTGAGCGGGTTGTTCTCCCGCTCCATGCGCCCGTCCTCGATGGCCCACGCTTCGTTGCGGATCGCAAGCATCGCCGCGCAGAAACGGTCCAGCTCGGCCTTCACTTCCGATTCCGTGGGCTCGATCATCAGCGTGCCCGCCACCGGCCAGCTCATGGTCGGCGCATGGAAGCCGCAGTCGATCAGCCGCTTGGCCACGTCATCGACCGTTACGCCGGCGCTCTCGACCAGCGGGCGGGTGTCGAGAATGCATTCATGCGCCACCCGGCCGTTCGGCGCGGTGTAGAGCACGTCATAGGCGCCCTTCAGCTTCGCGGCGATGTAGTTGGCGTTCAGGATCGCGATCTTGGTCGCCTGGGTCAGGCCTTCGCCGCCCATCATCAGGCAATAGGCCCAGGAGATGGGCAGGATCGAGGCGGAGCCGAAGGGAGCCGCCGAAACCGCGCCGGGCCGGCCATCCGTGGCCGGGTGACCGGGCAGGTGATCGGCCAGATGCGCCTTGACGCCGATCGGTCCCATGCCGGGGCCACCACCGCCATGCGGGATGCAGAAGGTCTTGTGCAGGTTGAGGTGGCTCACATCTGCGCCGATGTCGCCGGGGCGCGCAAGGCCCACCAGCGCATTGAGGTTGGCGCCGTCGAGATAGACCTGCCCGCCGTGGCGGTGGGTGATCTCGCAGACTTCCGCGGCCGTTTCCTCGAACACGCCATGGGTGGACGGATAGGTGATCATGCAGGCGGCGAGATTGTCCGCGTGTTGCTCTGCCTTGGCGCGGAAATCATCGAGATCGATGTCGCCGTTCTCGCGGGTCCTTACGGCAACCACGGTCATGCCGGCCATCTGCGCCGAAGCCGGATTGGTGCCATGCGCGGATGTCGGGATCAGGCAGATATGGCGGTGCGACTCGCCATTGGCGCGATGGTAGGACCGGATTGCCATCAGCCCCGCATATTCGCCCTGCGCGCCGGAGTTCGGCTGCATCGAAATCGCGTCATAGCCGGTGATCAGGCACAGCTTGTCCGACAGGTCGTCGATCATCTGCTTGTAGCCCCTGGCCTGATCGGCGGGCGCGAAGGGGTGGATGTCGGCAAACTCCGGCCAGGTGATGCACAGCATCTCGGCGGTCGCATTGAGCTTCATGGTGCAGGAGCCGAGCGGGATCATCGACCGGTCGAGCGCCAGGTCCTTGTCCGAGAGCCGGCGGATGTAGCGGGTCATTTCGCTTTCGGCGCGGTTCATGTGGAAGATCGGATGTTCGAGATAGCGCGTTTGCCGGACCAGCGGATCCGGAATCTCCGGTCCAGTCTTGAAGTCGGCAAAGGAAATCTCGCCGCCGAATGCACGCCACACGGCTTCCACCGTCGCGGGCCGCGTAACCTCGTCGAGCGAGATGCCGATGCGGTCATCGTCGACCTTGCGCAGGTTGAGCCCCTCGCGCCGTGCCGCTTCGAGGATCTCCGTCTGGCGGCCTTCGGCAAACACGGTGAGTGTGTCGAAATAGATCGCCGGATCGATGATGAAACCCAGATGCTTGAGGCCGGCAGCCAGCGTCGTGGTCTTGAGGTGAACGCGTCCGGCGATGGCGCGCAGACCGACGGGACCGTGAAAGACTGCATACATCGAGGCGATCACGGCAAGCAGCACCTGTGCCGTGCAGATGTTGGAGGTGGCCTTCTCACGCCGGATATGCTGTTCGCGGGTCTGCAGCGCCAGCCTGTAGGCCTGGTTTCCGCGCGCATCGACGGTCACGCCGACCAGCCGGCCGGGCATCGAGCGCTTGTAGGTATCCTTGACCGCCATGTAGGCCGCGTGCGGCCCGCCATAGCCCATCGGTACGCCGAAGCGCTGCATGGAGCCGATGGCGATGTCAGCGCCCATCTCGCCGGGAGATTTCAGGAGTGTGAGCGACAGCGGATCGGCGGCGACGATGGCGATTGCCTTTTCCGCATGCAGAGAGGCGATGACGTGGGTGAAGTCATGCACATGCCCGTAGGTGCCGGGGTACTGGAAGATCGCGCCGAAGACGGCTGCCGGGTCCAGCTCGGTAAACGGATCGCCGACCGTCACTTCCCAGCCGAAGGGTTCCGCTCGGGTGCGGATGACGTCGATGGTTTGCGGATGGCAATGATGATCGACGAAGAAAGTGTTGCGCTTGGATTTTGACGCCCGCTCGGCCATCGCCATGGCCTCCGCCGCCGCTGTCGCCTCGTCAAGCAGGGATGCGTTCGCGATATCGAGACCTGTCAGGTCGCCGACCATGGTCTGGAAATTCAGAAGCGCTTCGAGCCGGCCCTGGCTGATCTCGGGCTGGTAGGGCGTATAGGCCGTGTACCAGGCCGGGTTTTCGAGGATGCAGCGCTGGATCACCGGCGGCATGACCGTGCCGTGGTAGCCCTGTCCGATCAGCGACACCAGAACCGTGTTCTTCTTCGCCGTGGCGCGAAGGTGGTCGAGCACCTCGCGCTCGCTCATCGGATCGCCGAAGGCGAGCGGGTTTGTCTGCCGGATCGAGGCCGGCACGGTCTCCTCGATCAGGGCGTCGAGCGAGGGAGCGCCCACCGCTTCAAGCATCTCGGAGATTTCCGAGGGCGAGGGGCCGATGTGACGGCGGTTGGCGAAATCGTAAGGGTCGTAGTCTGTCAGTTTGACGGTCATGGGTGAACTCAGCCGATCATTGTCTTGTAGGCGGTCTCGTCCATCAGCGCGTCGGCGTCGGACGCATTGGCGAGCTTGAGCTTGAAGAACCAGCCTTCGCCGGTGGGATCGGAATTGACCAGCGACGGATCATCGACGATGGCCTGGTTGACCTCGACGATCTCGCCATCGAGCGGGCAGTAGACATCGGACGCCGCCTTGACCGATTCGACAGTCGAGGCCTCGCCGCCCTTATCGAAGCTGGTTCCCGGCTCGGGCAGTTCGACGAACACCAGATCGCCGAGCTGTTCGGCGGCATGTTCGGTGATTCCCACGGTGGCGACATCGCCCTCGATCTTGAGCCATTCGTGATCTTCGGTGAATTTGAGCATCGAGCTGTTCCTGTCTTGTCCTGGGTTTTGATGATTTGGTTTCAGCGTTTGTAGCCGGGTGTGACGAAAGGCAGCGCGGCAACGGCGAGTTCCAGCCGCTTGCCGCGCACTTCGGCGAAAAGGGCTGTTCCTTCGGTGGCAAGCGCGGCCGGCACATAGCCCATGGCGACGGGGTGACCGGAGCTCGGCCCGAAACCGCCTGAAGTTACCTTGCCGATGGGCTCGCCGCCGGTTTCGCGTTCGTAAAGTTCCGCGCCGGCGCGCACCGGCGCCTTGCCGGAGGGCTGCAACCCGACCCGAAGCCGTGACGGACCGGTCTCGAACTGCTTCAGGATGACATCGGCGCCTGGAAAACCGCCCTCGCGATCGCCGCCCGCGCGCCGCGCCTTCTGGATCGCCCATTTCAGATTGGCTTCAAGCGGCGTTGTGGTCCGGTCGATGTCATTGCCATAAAGGCAAAGGCCTGCTTCGAGCCGGAGCGAATCCCGCGCGCCAAGCCCGATCGCCTCGACCCGGTCGTCATCGAGCAGCAGCCGTGCGACCCGTTCGGTTTCCTCCGCCGGGATCGAGATTTCGTATCCGTCCTCGCCGGAATAGCCGGAACGCGAGACGACCACCGGGGTGCCGGCGATCTCGAGATCTGCCACATCCATGAAAAGCATGTCTTCGGCTTCGGGCGCGTAGGACGCCAGCACGCTTTCGGCCGCCGGCCCCTGCAGCGCGATCAGCCCGCGTTCGAACTGCGCCTCGATCTCGCACGTGTCCGACAGGGCAGCCTTGATCCGCGCGAGGTCGGCATGCTTGCAGGCCGCGTTGACCACGAGATAGAGGTGGTCGCCCCGGTTGGCGACCATGAAGTCATCCTCGAGTCCGCCCGTGTCGTTGGTAAAGAGCCCGTAGCGCTGGCGACCGTTTTTCAGGCCCGTCACATCGACCGGCGTAAGGCTCTCGAGCGCGCGGGCGGCATCTTCCACATCGCCGCTTTTCGCGCGGATAAGGATCTGTCCCATGTGGGAAACGTCGAACAGACCCGCTTCCGCGCGGGTGTGAAGGTGCTCCTTCATCACGCCCAGCGGATACTGGATCGGCATCTCATAGCCGGCGAAGCCCATCATCCGGGCGCCGAGTTCGACATGCAGTGAGTGGAGCGGGGTCTTTTGAAGGTCTGCGGTGGTATCCACGCGCCAGTCTCCGTTCAGGGTGCCGGCGGGATGCCGCGCACGGGCCAATCTTCAGGCAAAATCTGCCTTCAACAAGCCCCCTCTGTCCTTTCGCCTGAGATTGCTATCCCTTCGGCGGACGCAACATGCGCCTCTCTCCAGAGTCCGTCCGGTGCCGCTGGTCCTTTTGCCTGAGAGTTTCCGGGGCGGTTGCTCCTTCGGCACCGGCGCGAAACCGGCTTCTCCCAACGGGTGGGCCAACTATGCCGAAATGCATGCGAAAGGCAAGGGGGAGGTGTGGGGATTGCCGCCGTCCGGGCGACAGCGACCGGGCCGCGCTGAGACGAACGCAGTCGCCGGAAGCGCAGCATGTTGATCGGCCCGTCTGGATGAACCACTATGCCGGCATTCAAATGAGGCTGAGGAGACGACCATCATGGCGAACAAGGACTATGTGCTCCTGATGGCGCGCTACAATGCGTGGCAGAACGAGAACCTGATCAAGGCTGCGAACGCGCTTGATGAGGCCGCGCGCCAAGCCGAGCGGGGCGCTTTCTTCGGCTCCATCGAGAAGACCTTTTCGCACCTCTTGTGGGGCGATGGCATCTGGCTCAGCCGCTTCGAGGAGCGCGAGCCGCCGGCAAACTACGAATCCGACTCGACTGCGCTGATCGCAAGCTGGGAGACGTTTCAGAACGAACGCGCCGCGCTTGACCGCCGGATCCTCGATTGGGCAAAGGACGTTTTGCCCGAATGGTTCGAAGGCGATCTGACATGGTTCTCCGGCATGACCGGTCGCACAGCCACGCGGCCCAGAAAGATGCTGGCCGTGCAGATGTTCAACCACCAGACACACCACCGCGGCCAGATCCACGCCATGCTGACCGCCGCCGGTGTGAAGCCCGATGCGACCGATCTTCAGGCCATGCCGCGGACCTATTTGGAGATGTAGCGGAAGGGGATGGCCTCGTTGCGCCGCCCGCAACGCCTGCACCGGGGCCGGCACGCGGACCATTTCCGGCGCGGACATCGCGCCTTATTGCTTTAGCAATGACAGAAGCCGCTTCACTTTCGGACTGTACATTTTTACCCGGTTGCGGCCGTTCTTCTTGGCGTCGTACAGCGCCGCATCCGCCTTGTTGTAGATGTCTTGCGGGCCTGAAGCATCGGTCGCCATGCAAAGGCCGAGGCTGATTGTGACGCGGCCGCAGTCCCGTCCGTCATTGTGATCTTTCAGCGGAGTCGAAGCGATCGCCTCACGCACGCGCTCGGCGGTTTTCAGGGCCACCTCCTGGCCGGCGCCCTCCAGGATGATGGCGAATTCCTCGCCGCCGGTTCGGGAAATGAAGGTTTCGCTGCCAAGCGTCTTTTTCATCACGGCAGCGGTTGCGCTGAGCACGCGGTCGCCGACCTGGTGGCCATAGGTGTCGTTGAACGCCTTGAAATGGTCGATATCGGCAATGATCAGCGCCTGGGACGCTGCCTCGGACTTTTGATCGTAAATGCCCGACAACCGTTTGTCGAAAGCGCGCCGGTTGGCAAGCCTGGTGACCGGGTCGATGGCGCAAAGACGCTTGTATTCTTCCAGCTCGGACTTGAGGCGAGTGAGTTCCTTCGCCTGTTCGACCATCTGGTATATGACGGATTCGCTCTTCTCCAGCGTTTCGCAGGTGGCGGACGACAGGATTCGGCGCATGTCATGAATGCCGTCCTGGTCCCTGGCATCGTACCGCGACATGCGGGTAGACGTTTCCCCGAGCACGTACGAGTATTTTCGAAGCCTGGACTGGTCTTGCTTGAACAGGCGGATCATGCTCAGCATTTCGTTGTAGACGCTGTCCAGGGACTGCTCAGCGGCACTCTCGGGATAGTGATGGGGCAGGAACCTCATGCCGATGGCGTCGAGCTGAACCTGGCTGGGGCGTTGCCCGAGGGCGGCAAGCGCCAGGATGAGCTTCGGGTTTGAGGAATTCAGGAACCGGTACACGAGTTCATAGTTGCGCGGCAGCGAGGAAATCCCCTGCTCGCGCATCTTCGTGATGACTGTTTCCGCTGGATCGACGCTCTCTATGTTTCCCGATTGGATCACGATGCCGGCTGCCTGAGAGATTACGAAATCTTCTGCAAAACCTAGATGACACTTATAAAGAATTCTCTAACCATGCCTGAACCGGTTCGGATGGTCTTCGCATCCCTCCAATACAGGGCCTGGTCTCTCCGGTTTTCCGGGCAGACGTCAGTTGGACGCCGAAACGCGGCGCGCCCGGGCATCGCGAATCTGCCCGGCGATCATCGCCGCGATGAACAGCGCGGTCAGGCACAGCACCATCGTCGGCGCAGGTTCGCTGTCGATGTGAAAGCTCGCGAAAATGCCGATGAGCGCCGATAGAACCGCCGACCCGACTGCCACCGTCAGCATCCCCGCAAAGGTGCGCGCCACCAGGAAGGCGATTGCGCCGGGAGCGACGAGCAGCGCGATCGATAGGATGATGCCGACGGCCTTGAGGCTTGCGACGATCATCAGGGCAATCGCGGTCAGCAACCCGTAATGGAGCAGGCCGGTTCTGAGGCCGATTGCGCGGGCATGCAGCCCGTCGAAGGCCTGGGCGACAAGGTCGCGCCATTTGAGCAGCAGGAAGCCGCCGCACAGGACGGCGAGAAGCGCGGTTGCGCCGATATCGGACCAGAGGACGCCGAGCATGTCGCCGAACAGGATGTGGTCGAGATGCAGACTCGAACGGACGCTGACATGCAGCACCACGCCGAGCCCGAACATGCCCGAGAACACAATGCCCATCACAGTATCCTCCTTGACCCGGCTGTTGGCCGACAGCCAGCCGGTGGCGACCGCACAGAACAGCCCGGCGGCGAAGGCGCCGATCACCAGCGGCAGGCCTGCGACATAGGCCAAGACGATGCCCGGCAATACGGCGTGGGCCATGGCGTCACCCAGCAGCGACCAGCCCTTGAGGACCATCAGGGAACTCATCGCCGCCATCGGTATGGCGACGAGAATGGTGATCAGGAACGCCTTCTGCATGTAGGCAAAGCGAAACGGATCGAGAAAGAAATCGACAGCGAATTCCATCAGGCGGCTCCCGTGTCCTCAAGCGCGTCATCCGGCATTGCGGCCCGCACCTGGGAGCGTTGCGCCAGGAGGCCGTGGCGCGGTGCGAACAGGAAGGCCAGCAGGAAGATGCCGGTCTGCAGCATGATCACCACTCCGCCGGTTGCGCCATCGAGAAAATAGCTCAGATAGACCCCGAGGAAGCAGGTGAGCGAGCCCATGGTGATCGCAATCAGTATCAGCTTCGGGAACCGGTTGGTAAGCAGATAGGCGGTGGCTCCGGGCGTGACCACCAGCGCGATCACCAGAAACGCGCCGACGGTCTGCATCGCGGCCACCGTGGAGGCGGCCAGCAGCGCAAAGAAGATGACCTTGAGCGCGTTGGCGCGAACGCCGATGGCGCGGGCATGGCTTTCGTCGAAGAACACCAGCATCAGGTCCTTCCAGATCGCCGACAACACCGCCAGAGTGACCGCGCCGATGATGGCGAGCTGGACCGTGTCGGCCGGCGTGATCGCCAGCACATTGCCGAGCACGATGGTCTGCACATTGATCGGCGTCGGCGAGATCGACACCATGAACAGCCCAAGTGCGAAAAAGGAGACGAAGATCATGCCGATCACCGCGTCTTCTCGCAGTCGTGTGCGGGCGCGGATCAGAAGCATCGCCGCCGCGGCCAGACCGCCTGCAAGAAAGGCGCCGGCGGCAAAGGGCAGGCCGAGCATGTATGCGCCGGCGACGCCCGGCACAATGGAGTGGGACAACGCATCGCCGATCAGCGACCAGCCCTTGAGCATAAGATAGCACGAGAGAAAGGCGCAGATCGCCCCGGTCAGCGCCGACACCCACATGGCGTTGACCATGTAGCTGTAGGAAAAGGGTTCGAGCAGCACGCTCACGGGCGCTTGCCAGCCGTGTTCCCGGCGGCCTCCCGCGCATCGGACGTTCGCTCGCTGTCGCCATAGATGACAAAGGGCCGTTCGTCGTCGGTCAAGACCGTGACCTGACGGGAATCGTCGTCATCGTGCAGATCTTCGCCGCCAAGCACGAAGTGCCTCAGAACCCCGCCAAAGGCCTTCTGCAGGTTTTTCTGGGTGAAGACCTCCTCGGTTGGCCCCTCGGCAAGGATCCGGCGATTGATCAGGACCGCCCTGTCGCAGAATTCCGGCACGCTGCCCAGATTGTGCGTCGAGACCAGCAGCACCCGTCCCTCGGCGCGCAGATCCTTGAGCAGCTCGATGATCTGGCTTTCGGTCGTGACGTCGACACCGGTGAAGGGCTCGTCAAGCAGGATCACCTGTCCCTCCTGTGCCAGCGCGCGGGCGAGAAACACCCGCTTCTTCTGGCCCCCCGAGAGCTCCCCGATCTGTCGTTTCCGGTAGGCCGACATGTTGACCCGGTCCAGCGCCTCATCGACAGCCGCGCGGTCGCGCGCCCGCGCCATTCTGAGAAAGTTCATGTGGCCGTAGCGGCCCATCATCACCACATCCTCGACCAGCACCGGAAAGGACCAGTCGATCTCCTCGCTTTGCGGCACATAAGCCACAAGGTTGCGGCCGAGCGCCCGGCTGACATTCATGCCCATGATGCCGATCCGGCCCGATGCCAGCGGCACGAAACCCATCAGCGCCTTGAACAGCGTCGACTTGCCGCTGCCGTTGATGCCGACGAGAGCCGTGATCGATCCTCCGGGAACGGAGAAGCTGGCGCCGTCGAGCGCCCGGTTGCCGTTCCGGTAGATGACCGTTATGTCCTGGACATCCAGACCCGGCGCCTGAGCGGGGCCGGTCCTTGCGGTCGATGGCGTGGTTGCGGCGGTCGCCTCGATCATTGTTGCACCGTCAGCCCTTCGACGATGGTGTCGGCGGTGACCTTCAACAGATCGATATAGGTCGGCACCGGACCGTCGGGTAGGGACAGGGAGTCGACGTAGAGCACGCCGCCATAGGCGATGCCGGTCTCGCGCGCCACCTGCTGCGCCGGTTCGGGCGAGACCGTGCTTTCGGAAAAGATCACGGGAATGTCGTTGTCGCGGATCAGGTCGATGATCCGCCGGACCTGCTGCGGTGAGCCCTGGCTGTCGGCGTTGATCGCCCAGATCGATGCTTCCCTGAGGCCGAAATCCTGTGCCAGATAGGAAAACGCCGCCTCGCTCGAGACAAGCCACCGCCGGCTTTCGGGCAGTGCCTGGATGGCGGACCGGATCGGAGCGAACGTGGCCTCGATCTCGTCCTTGTAGCGCGCGCCGTTTTCGGCGTAGGCGGCGGCGTTGTCCGGATCGGTCTGCGAAAGCGCGCGCACGATGTTGTCGACATAGATCATCGCGTTGGCCGGCGACATCCAGGCATGCGGATTGGCCCGACCCTCATAAGCGCCTTCTGCGATCGCGATCTCCTCCACACCTTCGGAAAGCGTGTAGGCCGGGACATCACCGAGATTTTCGAGATAGCGCTCGAACCAGGTCTCAAGCCCGAGCCCGTTCCAAAGCACAACGTCGGCCCCCAGACCGCGCCGGATGTCGCCGGGCGTCGGCCGGAACGTGTGGATCTCCGCGCCCTCGCGGGTGATCGACACCACCTCGGCATGATCGCCTGCGACGTTGCGGGCCATGTCGGCGAAGACGGTAAACGAGGTCAGCACCTTTATCTTGGCCGAGGCCGGCGACATCGCGCCCAGACCGAGGGCCAGGCCGAGCGTCACGATGGTCAGGAACCGCATGAATTTCCCCTGTGCTTGAATTGAATGCTTCTTGCGAATGGTTTGCAAAAAGCAATCTAGCGCGAAACGGCACCATGTCAATGCTCATGCAAATCATTTGCAAAAACGACTTGTGCTATGGTGCGCTCTGCGGCGGAATGTCATCTGCCCTCCGGCCCTGGGTCACCCCAATTAGGGATCAACCGAAAGGAGCTCCGCAATGGACGCCGTTCTGATGTCCCGAATACAGTTCGCCGCCAACATCTCGTTCCACATTCTGTTTCCCACGATCACCATCGCGTTGGGGTGGCTGCTGCTGTGGTTCCGTCTCCGCTTCAACCGCACCGGCGATCAGGCCTACATGGACGCCTATTTCTTCTGGGTGAAGGTGTTTGCGCTCTCCTTTGGCATGGGGGTGGTGTCGGGCATCACGATGAGTTTCCAGTTCGGGACCAACTGGCCGGGATTCATGGAAAGCGTGGGCAATATCGCCGGACCTCTCCTTGCCTATGAAATCCTGACGGCGTTCTTTCTGGAGGCGGTGTTCCTGGGCATCATGCTCTACGGCTCGAGAAGGGTCTCCGGCGCGGTTCACACCACCGCGACCTTTCTGGTGGCCTTCGGAACCACGATGTCGGCATTCTGGATCCTTGTTCTCAATTCCTGGATGCACACGCCGCAAGGTTTCGAGATGCGAGATGGCGTTGCCTATGCAACCGACTGGCTCGCCATCATCTTCAATCCCTCGATGCCCTACCGCGTCGTCCATATGCTGCTGGCCTCGGGCCTGACCGTGGCCTTTCTGGTGGCGGGTGTCTCGGCGCTGCGCTGGCTCGCCGGCGACCGGAGACGCGGAAATTTCCTGACCCTCCGGACAGGACTTACGCTGGGCGCAATCCTCATTCCGCTCCAGATCCTGGCCGGCGACCTGCATGGATTGAACACGCTCGAACACCAGCCGCAGAAGGTGGCGGCCATGGAGGGCAACTGGGAAACCGGATCGCGGGTGCCTCTGCTTCTGTTCGCGCTGCCCGACGAGGCGGCCCGGGAGAACAGGTTCGAACTGGGCATTCCCGCAGGCGCGAGCCTGATCCTCAAGCACGATGTCGACGGGATCGTCCCCGGTCTCAATGATTTCGTGGCCGAGGACGGCACAAGCCTCCATCCCCCCGTGGCTCCGGTATTCTTTGCTTTCCGCATCATGATCGGCGTGGGGCTCGCCATGCTTGCCGTTTCCTGGGCCGGCGCCTGGATGATGTGGCGGCGCCGCGACATCAATCGCCCGCTTGCCTACCTTCTGGTTCCGATGGCGCTGTCGGGCTGGGTGGCGACGCTCGCGGGATGGTACACCACCGAGATCGGCCGTCAGCCCTGGCTTGTCAGCGGCGTTCTCAAGACCTCCGATGCGGTCGCCGCCTTGCCGGCAAGCTCGGTCGGCACAACACTTGCGGCCTATCTGCTGGTCTATGCCGGACTGATCGCCGCCTATCTTTCGGTGATCGTCGCATTGGCGCTGAAAGCCGCCCGGACGCCGCACGAAGCGCCTCCGGGAGAGGACGACCCCGGCATGCATGCCGATCCGGCGATGACGATTGGAACAGGGAGCGCCAGTCATGGGTAATGTCGATTGGGGCCTCTGGCTGCCCTATGTCTTCGCGGGCCTGATGGGCATCTCGATCCTGGTCTATGTCATTCTCGACGGGTTTGATCTCGGGATCGGTATTCTCCTGCCGTTCGGCGACGATGCCGAGAAGGACAGGATGGTTGCCGCCATCGGGCCGTTCTGGGATGCGAACGAAACCTGGCTGGTTCTTGCCGTGGGATTGCTGCTGGTCGCCTTTCCGGTGGCGCATGGCGTCATTCTGACAACGCTGTACTTCCCGGTGGCGGTTCTGCTCATCGGTCTGATCCTGCGCGGGGTCGCATTCGAGTTCCGCGCCAAGGTCAGCGCGGGCGCCAAACCTGCATGGAACCGGATGTTCTTCATCGGATCGCTGATGACCGCGCTCTCGCAGGGCTACATGCTCGGTCTTTACGTGCTCGGCCTCGATACCGGCTGGCCCGCCGTGGTTTTTGCGTTGCTGGTTGCAGTGTGCCTGGCCGCGGCCTACACGGCCATCGGCGCGGCGTGGCTGATCCACAAGAGTGAAAGCGAATTGCAGGTCAAGTCCGTCGCCTGGCTGCGCCGGGCGCTCGGGCTCGTGGCGCTCGGCATGGTGGCGATCTCGCTGGCAAGCCCGCTCGCCAGCGCGCGGATCTGGGATCGCTGGCTCGGCTATCCCGAAAGCCTGCTGCTGGCGCCGCTGCCGGTGCTGACATTCGGATTGTTCGTCTGGGTATGGAGGCTTTCGGCGCGGATGCCGCTTGAGGGCGACCGTCTCAACCTTGCTCCGTTCGCAGCCTTGTCCGGCATCTTCGCCCTCGGTTTTGCAGGCCTGGCCTGGTCCTTCTACCCCTATGTCGTTCCGGGCCGGATCACCATCGCGGAGGCCGCAAGCGCAACCGAAAGTCTCGCCATCATTCTCGTGGGCACCTTGTTCGTGCTGCCGGTGATCACCGGCTATACGATCTGGGCTTACCGGATATTCGGCGGCAAGGCGGTCGAGCTTCGCTACGACTGATCTGCTCCGGGCGAAATGCGGTCAGGCGCCGCCGAGACGGGTATTGCGGTCGATCAGGTATTTGTCGAACAGCGGCAGGCTGGCGGCCCCGAGCGCGCGTGCCAGCGTTCCCACTGTCCCGGGCAGGATCTCCGGCGGCTCCAGCCCGCGCAGATCGTAGCGCATCATCTCGGCGCGCGTGGCGGTCACGATGTCGGCGCGGATCCCGGTCGGCAGGCCGCCGTCAATGATGACATGCTGAAAGTCGATGATGGCCGCCGCCGAAACTATCGCCTGAGCCAGGGCGCCGGCGACGATGGCGATCCACTCTGCCGCAAGGTCATCGAAACCCTCCCAGTGATCCGGGCTGTTCCAGAGCGGTGAGGGATCGCGGCCCCCGGCGCGCAGCATGCGTTCAAGCAGCATGATCGAGGCGCGGTCGAGAAGTTGCACGGGCTCGCCGTCCGCGCCCCTGACCGGCAATGGTCCCAGTGCTCCCGCATTGCCGCTGCGGCCCGAGAAGATGCCGCCATTGAGAACGACGCCGCCGCCGACAAAGGTTCCGATATAGATGTAGAGAAAGGTGTTGGCGGTCTTGTGCTTGCCGAACACGAGCTCCGCCGCACAGGCCGCCGTTGCGTCGTTCTGGAGATAGACCGGCATGTCGCATACCGCGGCCAGTTCGCTTCGGAGATCGCAACCGCGCCAGAGATCCATCTCCTCGCGGGGAGCATCCGCCTGTTCGGTCCAGTTCCAGAGTTCGAAAGGCGTGGCGATGCCCAGCCCGGCGACGCGCTCGCGCAGAGATGCGGGCAGGCTTTCGACCAGTTGCACAATCCCGGTCTCGACAAATTCGATGATCTGCGGCGGCGTGGGCCAGGGATAGCTCTTGCGCAGTGCAGCTTTAGGCTCTCCGGCAAAATCGATCAGGATCAGTTCCGCACTCCGGCGCCCCACCTTCAGGCCGAGGAAGAAAGCGCCGTCCGGATTGATCGAAAGCGGCACCGAAGGCTGCCCAACCTTGCCGCGCACCGGTTCGCCCTTGACGATCAGGTCCTCCGCCTCGAGCTCGCGCATGATGACCGAACAGGTTTGCGCCGAAAGCCCGGTCATCCGTGAAATGTCGGATTTGGCGAGGTTGCCGCGCGCATAGACAAGACTGAGCACCAGCCGCTGATTGTAGGCCCTCAATCCGCTCTGGTTCGACCCGCGCAGCGGCACTGTCGCGCTGTCCGTCCGTTCCTCGGCTGCATTGTTATCCTGCGGCACCTGAATGCGTCCTCCGATCCTCGTCCCCGTATACGTCCTTTTGTTGACGCGACAATGCCGTACCCGGGATTTCGGGTCAATAAATAAATAAGAGTGATTTATTTATTGACAGTCGAGTTTCAAATATGGTGTCTTGCCGGGGCGCAGGCGTCGGGGGTGAGGAGCTTCCGGATGAATGCGCGTGCAGATTGACCTGCTTTCAGAAATCCCGGGAGGATAAACATGAAACCGATTTCCCTACTCAAGAGCGCATTGCTTGCAGCCGCAGCATTTGGCGCCATGGCCGCGGTTCCCGCCCAGGCCGCCAGCCACAGCGTTGGCGCATGCCTGATCACCAAGACCGACACCAATCCCTTCTTCGTCAAGATGAAAGAGGGCGCCGAGGCCAAGGCGGAAGAACTCGGCGTCTCGCTCAAGTCCTATGCCGGTAGAATCGACGGTGACCACGAGACCCAGGTCCAGGCCATCGAGACCTGCATCGCTGATGGCGCCAAGGGTATCCTGCTGACCGCTTCCGACACCTCGTCGATCGTGTCCGCAGTTCAGCAGGCACGCGACGCCGGCCTGCTGGTCATCGCGCTCGACACGCCGCTCGATCCGATTGACGCGGCCGACGCAACCTTTGCCACCGACAACTTCCTGGCCGGCGAGCTGATCGGAAAATGGGCCGCGGCAACCCTTGGCGATGAAGCCGCAAACGCCAGGATCGCGATGCTCGATCTCGGTGTCAGCCAGCCGACTGTCGGCGTGTTGCGCGACCAGGGCTTCCTCACCGGCTTCGGCATCGACGTAAAGGATCCGGGCAAGTGGGGCGACGAGGACGATCCGCGCATCGTCGGCAATGACGTGACCGCTGGCAATGAAGAAGGCGGCCGCAGGGCGATGGAAAACCTTCTCGCCAAGGATCCGATGATCAACGTGGTCTACACCATCAACGAGCCGGCCGCTGCAGGCGCCTATGAAGCTCTCAAGGCCATCGGCCGCGAGAGCGATGTCCTGATCGTCTCGGTGGACGGCGGCTGCCCCGGCGTCGCCAACGTCAAGGACGGCGTGATCGGCGCGACCTCGCAGCAGTATCCGCTGCTGATGGCCTCGCTCGGCATTGAGGCGATTGCCGCCTGGGCCAAGGACGGCACCAAGCCCGAGCCGACGGAAGGCAAGAACTTCTTCGACACCGGCGTGGCGCTCGTCACCGACAATCCCGCCGAAGGCGTCGAGTCGATCTCGGTTGCCGAAGGCATGGACAAGTGCTGGGGTTGATAAGCTTCAACAACAGGTAAACACTTGCGGGGCGGCTTTCGGGCCGCCTCGTTTTCAAGGACGGGCTGGCGCGATTCCGGAGAAAAGGGTCCGACGCTTGCCGGCCTGCCTTGGTGGCAGGTGGAGTTTTGGGAGGAACCATGTCCGATACGCAGGAATACGAGAAGGCGGCGGCGACCAGTCCGACGACGGTCGCGCAATTCGCATCCAATCACAACAGTCCGGTCAGACGGATACAGCACGCGTTGCATCAGACCCCTTCGGCGGTGCCGCTGATTGTCCTTGTCGGATCCATTCTGGTGTTCGGACTGCTGCTCGGCCAGAAGTTCTTTTCTCCCTTCGCCCTGACCCTCATACTTCAGCAGGTCCAGATCGTGGGCATTCTGGGCGTTGCCCAGTCCCTGGTGATCCTCACCGCCGGCATTGATCTCTCCGTCGGCGCCATCATGGTATTGTCCTCGGTGGTGATGGGCCTGTTCTCGTTCCGCTACGGCCTTCCGGTGGAACTGGCCGTGGCCGGCGGGATCGCCTGCGGAGCGCTGTGCGGATTCATCAACGGCTTTCTGGTCGCGGTGATGAAGTTGCCGCCGTTTATTGTCACGCTCGGCATGTGGCAGATCGTGCTGGCGACAAATTTCCTCTACTCGGCCAACGAGACCATCCGTGCCCAGGAAATTGCCGATCAGGCGCCATTGCTGCAATTCTTCGGCAACAAGATCACCGTCGGGGACGCGGTTTTCACCTATGGCGCAATCTTCATGGTGCTTCTTGTGCTGGTCATGGCCTATGTCCTCAAACAGACCGCATGGGGCCGGCACGTTTATGCGGTCGGCGACGACCCGGAAGCCGCCGAACTTTCCGGGGTTCAGGTCAAGCGCACGCTGATCTCGGTCTACGTGCTCTCGGGCCTGATCTGCGCCTTTGCGGGATGGGCTTTGATCGGCCGGATTGGCTCGGTGTCCCCGACCTCGGGCCAGCTCGGCAACATCGAATCCATCACGGCCGTGGTGATCGGCGGGATATCTCTGTTCGGCGGACGCGGCTCGATCCTCGGCATGCTGTTCGGTGCGCTGATCGTGGGCGTGTTCTCGCTCGGCCTCCGCCTGCTCGGTGCGGATGCCCAATGGACCTACCTGTTGATCGGAGTGCTGATCATCGGCGCAGTGTCCGTGGACCAGTGGATCAGAAAGGTGTCAGTCTGATGGAACCCATTCTCAAAGGCCGCAATCTGGTCAAGCGCTATGGCCGCGTGGTTGCACTCGACAATTGCGATTTCGACCTCTATCCGGGAGAAATCCTCGCGGTCATCGGCGACAACGGCGCCGGCAAATCGTCGCTGATCAAGGCGATTTCCGGCGCAGTCTCTCTTGATGCAGGCAAGATCTGGCTCGAGGGCAACGAGGTCCGGTTCCATTCACCGCTGGACGGGCGCGCCGCGGGAATCGAGACTGTGTATCAGACGCTTGCCATGTCACCGGCGCTGTCGATCACCGACAACATGTTCATGGGCCGCGAATTGCGCAAGCCCGGCTTCATGGGGAAGGTCATGCGGCAGCTCGATCACAAGGCGATGGATGCCTTTGCGCGCGAGAAACTCAACGAACTGGGGCTGATGACCATCCAGAACATCAACCAGGCGGTCGAAACCCTGTCGGGCGGGCAGCGTCAGGGCGTGGCGGTTGCGCGCGCGGCCGCCTTCGGCTCCAAGGTTATCATCCTCGACGAGCCGACCGCCGCCCTGGGGGTCAAGGAAAGCCGCCGGGTGCTGGAACTCATCCTCGATGTCCGCGCCCGCGGCATCCCGATCATCCTGATCTCGCACAACATGCCGCATGTCTTCGAGGTTGCCGACCGGATCCATGTCCACCGTCTCGGCAAGCGCCTTTGCGTGATCAATCCCAAGGACTATACGATGTCCGACGCCGTGGCCTTCATGACCGGGGCGAAAGAACCGCCGCAGGACCAGATCGCAGCTTGAGGCACGCTTGACACTCGAGGACAACGCACAGCTGATCGCTCGCGCGGCGCTTGAAAGGGCAGGCGAGCGACCGCGCTTCGTCATCGCGCTCGCTGGACCGCCGGGCGTCGGCAAGTCGACGCTGTCGGAAGCGATGCTCGCCGCGTTCGACGCTTGCGGAGAAGCCGCGTCCATCGTTCCGATGGACGGGTTTCATCTCGACAACGCGGTACTGGAGGATCGTGGCGATCTGGACCGCAAGGGTGCGCCTTTCACCTTTGATGCCGACGGCTATGCCATGCTGCTCAAACGGTTGCGCCGTCAAGCGGACCGCGAAGTGGCGATTCCGGTGTTCGACCGCCTGCATGATCTTTCGCGCGCCGGCGGCCGCGTTATCGCCGCCGGTCAGCGCTTTCTCATTGCGGAGGGCAATTATCTACTTCTCGACCGGCCGCCCTGGCAGGACATGGCGGACCTGTTCGACATGACCGTCATGCTGACCGCCCCCGCGGAGGTACTCCGCTCGCGCCTGATCCAACGCTGGATCGATCACAATCTGGCGGAAGCCGATGCATTTGCCCGCGCCATGCACAATGACATCCCGAACGCGGAACTGGTGCTTCACGCCTCGCGTCCCGCCGATATCACACTTGAAAACGGCGACTGAGGCCTTGCGAACGGTTGTGTGACCGGGAAGGGGGCAGGGCCTTCCGCCTGGCTCGGCCCGTCGCCTCACTCCGGAAGACAACAGACAGCCGGCCTTTCACACTGTTTGGCGGTGTTCGCCGCCACAAAAAAAGCCCCGGCGCTTTCACGCCGGGGCCGTTCAATCAAGCTTCAAAAAGCTTAGTTGATTTGGGCGTACTTGCCGTCCGACCAGCGGTAGAAGACGTAGCCCGGAAGCGAGACGTCACCCTTGTCGTCAAACGACAGGTCGCCGAGAACGGTGGAGAATTCACCCGAGTTCAGAGCTTCGCGCACTGCGTCGAAGTCGGTCGAACCGGCAGCCTCGACGGCCTGGGCGTAGGCCTGAATAGCTGCATAGGTGTACATCACGTAGCCTTCGGTGGTCTTGCCGGCATCCTGGATAGCCTTGACCACGTCAGCAGCCGCAGGATTCTTGGTCGGATCGGGCGAGAAGGTCATCAGCGTGCCTTCGCCGGCTTCGCCGGTGATGGCCCAGTACTCGTCGGTCACGAGCGCGTCGCCCGAAACCAGAACGGTTTCCATGCCCTGTTCCTTCATCTGGCGCGCCATCAGGCCGGCTTCGGTGTGGTATCCGCCGACATAGAGAACGTCGATGCCTTCCTGCTTCATCTTAGAAACGAGCGCCGAGTAGTCCTTTTCACCTGCGGTGTAGGCTTCATACATGGCAGGTGTGCCGCCGCCGGCTTCGAAGGAGCCCATGGTGGCATCGGCCAGACCCTTGCCGTAGGCGGTCTTGTCGTGGACGAATGCGATCTTCTTGTCCGCGAAATTTTCGAGCAGATAGGCTGCAGCGGTTTCACCCTGCTGGTCGTCACGGCCGCAGACGCGGTAGGTGGCGCCGTCAGCGCCGCCCGGACGCTCGTCGGTGAGCTTCGGGTTGGTCGAAGCCGGCGAGATCTGGATCATGCCTTCGTCGGCATACACGGCCGAGGCCGGGATCGAAGAGCCCGAGCAGAAGTGGCCCGCCACGAAAGACACGCCGTTGCCTGCGAGCTGGTTGGCCACTGCAACAGCCTGCTTCGGGTCGCATGCATCGTCGCCGATTTCGAGGGATAGCATTTCGCCATTGACGCCGCCGGCGGCATTGATGTCGGCGACAGCCTGCTCGGCACCGATCTTCATCTGTTCCCCAAAGGAAGCGTACTGACCGGTCATCGGGCCGACGGTAGCAATCATAATGTCAGCCTGAGCCGAAGACATTGCGAAGCCGAGCGCGGCTCCTGCCAAAAGGATCTTCTTCATTTTAACTCCCAGTTACACCTGTTCGTTTTCCTGACACCGGAGCCGCAGGCGTTTGTTTGGTTCGGATCCGGTGTGGGGGGCGTTGCGCCCCGGATGTTGCCATCTAAGCTCAATTTCAAAGAGAAATACAGAGGTTTTGATTGGCAATTCATAAGCTCGTTTCTTGCGGTTAACCGCCCTTCTGGCGCCAGTTCAGCGGACCGGAACGCTCGAACGCAAATCCGTACTGCCTGACGATCTGTCCGGCGCGTGTGTAGCGCATGCCGAGAAAGGCGAAGATCAGGATCACGATGAAATCAATCAGGAAATAGTAGCCAGACAGCAACGTCCCCTCGAAGAGCGCAAAATGGATGAACCGCACCGCAAGGCCGAGGATCAGCATGTATCCGACCAGTTGAAGCGGTGTGCGCCAGGTCTGGGCCACTGCGCGTCCGGTCATCCACGCCGTCCCGCCACCGAGAATCATGGTGACGAAGATGAACTCGCCGATCGAGACTTCCCACAGGAGGCTGTTTTCCATGTCTTTCCCCTCAGTCGCCCCGCCACGCATTCACGGGAATGCAAAACAGGGCTGCAGCGTGTTGGCTTGATGCATCGGCATTGCCGGCCGGATGAAGCCGTGTGACGACAACCCGCATCAGTGAGCTCCGCCCTCGAGATAGGCGGCGCGAACCTCGTCGCGCTTGAGCAGTTCGGCTCCTGTGCCGGACATGGTGATGTTGCCGTTGACCATCACATAACCGCGATGCGCAAGCTTGAGTGCATGGAACGCGTTCTGCTCGACCAGGAACACGGTCAGGCCCTCATTTGTGTTGAGTTCCTTGATGATCTCGAAGATCTGCTTGACGATCAGCGGCGCAAGACCGAGCGAGGGCTCGTCCAGCAGCAGCAGCGTCGGCCGGCTCATCAGAGCGCGGGCGATGGCCAGCATCTGCTGCTCGCCGCCCGAGAGCGTGCCGCCGCGCTGGCCGGAGCGTTCCTTGAGCCGCGGAAACAGTTCGAAGACCCGCTTGAGGTCGTCATCGAAATGCTTGTCGTCGACAAGCTGGGAACCCATCTGCAGGTTTTCCATCACCGTCATGCGGCCGAAAATGCGGCGCCCTTCCGGGGACTGCGCAATGCCCATGCGGATGATTTCGTGGGTCGGCGTGCGGCTGATGTCCTCGCCGTTGAAGATGATCTGGCCTGTACGGGCGCGCGGGTTGCCGCAGATGGTCATCATCAGGGTGGACTTGCCCGCGCCATTGGCGCCGATCAGCGTGACGATTTCACCGCGGTTGACCTCGACGTCAACGCCGCGAAGGGCGACGATCTTGCCGTAATAGGTTTCCACTCCGCGGATGGAAAGGAGGGACTGATCGCTCATCACTTGCCTCCTTCGTCGTTCGCCGGCGGGGTCGGGGGTGCGTGTGTCACGGGCATGTCGAGAGCTTCCTCGACCTCGGCAACTTCATCCTCGTCAACGCCCAGATAGGCGGAGATCACCTTCGGATCGTTCCGGACCTGTTCGGCATTGCCGTCGGATATCTTCTCGCCGTAGTCGAGCACAACCACATGATCCGATATTTCCATCACCACGCCCATGTCATGCTCGATCAGTAGGATCGAGGTGCCGTGGTCCTTGCGGATATACTGAAGGATTTCGTTGAGTTCGGTGGATTCCCGCGGATTGAGGCCCGCTGCGGGCTCGTCGAGGCACAACAATTGCGGGCGCGTACACATGGCCCGCGCGATTTCGAGTCGCCGCTGGGCGCCGTAGGGCAGGTCGGCCGCCGGGTCGTCGGCACGGTCGATTAGGCCGGTCTTCTCGAGCCAGTAGGCGGCAAAATCGATGGCTTCGCTGCGAGCCTTGCGGAACCCGGGGAGACCGAGAATGCCGCCGATCGTCATCGACGAGGCGATCATCAACGGGTTGTGCTGGGCCACAAGCAGGTTTTCGAGCGCGGTCATGCCGCCAAACAGCCTGATGTTCTGAAAGGTGCGCGCCACGCGGGCGCGCTTGGAGATCTCGAAGTCGGGCATCCGTTCGAGCAGGAACACCCGGTCGTCGCCTTCGGCGTCGAACTGCTTGCCGGTGCGGGTCAGCGCCTCGATCTTCTCGGACTGCAGGCCCTTGCCGTGGCGCATGACGATGCGGCCCTCGGTGGGCTTGTAGAACCCGGTGACGCAGTTGAACACCGTGGTCTTGCCGGCGCCGTTGGGCCCGATAAGGGCGGTGATGTCGCCGCGACCGACATTGAAGCTCAGATCGTTGACGGCGACCAGGCCGCCGAAACGCATGGTCAGGTGCTCAACCGAAAGAACGACGTTTTCGTCCCAGTTATGCATGTGTGCGGATTTCATTGCCGTTTCCATCAGTGGCCCTCACCCTGAGCGACCATGTCAGAGCCGATCTTCTTGCGTTCCTTGTACACGGCGGAAGGATTGCGGCTCGATATGATGCCGCGCGGTTTCCACACCATGATCAACACCATCGCCAGACCGAAAATCAGCATGCGGTACTGGGTCGGCTCGAAGTCCGGCCCGAAGATCTCCTTGAGGAAGCCGAGATTTCTGAGCACCTCGATGCCGCCGATCATCACAACGGAGGCGATGACGACGCCGATCTGCGACCCCAGGCCGCCGAGCACGACGATTGCCAGGATGATGGCCGATTCCAGGAAGGTGAAGCTTTCGGGCGAGATGAAGCCCTGCCGCGTGGCGAAGAACGAGCCTGCGAATCCGCCGAACATGGCGCCGATCGCAAAGGCGGTGAGCTTCGTGTTGGTGGTGTTGATCCCGAGCGAGCGGCAGGCGATCTCGTCCTCGCGAAGCGCTTCCCACGCGCGGCCGATCGGAAGCTTCCTCAGCCTGAGCGTGACGAAATTGGTGATCAGCGCCAGCACCAGGATGATGTAGTACAGGAAGATGAAGCGGTGAATGCTGTCATATTCGATGCCGAAGAAATCGGCAAAGCCGCCGTTCCTCGACAATTCGAGGCCGAAGAATGTGGGCTTGGGGATGCCCGAAATGCCGTCGGGTCCGCCGGTGAACTCATACCAGTTGAGCAGCACGACCCGGATGATCTCGCCGAAGGCAAGGGTCACGATGGCGAGGTAGTCGCCGCGCAGCCTGAGAACCGGGAAGCCGAGGATCACGCCCCAGGTCGCGGCCAGAAGGCCCGCCAGCGGCAGCGCCATCCAGAAGCCGATCTCGAAATACTGCGCCATCAGCGCGAAGGAATAGGCGCCCACCGCATAGAAGGCGACGTAACCAAGATCGAGCAGGCCCGCGAGTCCGACCACGATGTTCAGGCCCCATCCGAGCATGATGTAGGTCATGATCAGGATGGCAAGGTCGATGAACTGACGGTCGCGGTTGGGGAACAGCCACATCACAAGAAACGGCAGGAACGCGGCAATGAACAGAAGCACCGGACCGAGCACCTTGCCGATGCCGCTCAGGGTCGATTCCGACGCTGTGATCTTCATGTGCCGCGTGACCGGATTTCGTGTCTTGAAGACCAGCAGGTTGAGCGCCAGTCGGACCACGAAGACGATCGCGGTCGCCGTGATCCAGAGACCCCAGCGGTAGGTCAGGTCCAGGCCGCCGGGCCCGATATCCGTCCTAAGGGCGAAGAAGAAGAAGCCGAGGACGGCCGCCAGGAAGGCCGCGACTGCGGCATCCTTGACGGATTCAGCCAGCAGGCTGGGTGTTGGTGCTATGCTTGTCATCAGACTTTCTCGACTTCAGGCTTACCAAGCAGGCCGGAGGGCATGAAGATGAGCACGATGGCCAGGATCGAGAACGCGGCGACATCCTTGTACTCGACCGTGAAATAACCTGACCAGAAGACCTCGATAAGCCCGATGAGCAGGCCTCCGAGCATGGCGCCGGGCAGTGAGCCTATGCCCCCGAGAACCGCGGCGGTAAAGGCCTTCACCCCGGCAAGGAAGCCGATATAGAAGTCGATCACCCCGTAGAGCAGCAGGAACATGAAGCCTGCCACCGCGGCCAGCGCCGCGCCCATGACGAATGTAAGCGAGATGGTGCGGTCGACATTGACGCCGAGAAGCGCGGCCATCTTCTGGTCCTGCTCGCAGGCGCGTTGCGCCCGGCCGAGCGAAGTTTTCGAGATCAGCAGCGAGAAGCCGATCATCAGCGCCAGCGTGGTAACGATGATGATCATCTGCATGTAAGACAGTTGCACGGCGATGGTGCCGTTTTCTGTCACGCCCTCCATCAGCGTGACGCCGCCCTGGATCTGCGGCTGCAGCGGCTTGACGCGCGCGCCCTGAGTGATCTGGACGAAGTTCTGCAACACGATCGACATGCCGATCGCGGTGATCAGCGGCGCCAGCCGGAACGAGCCCCGCAACGGCCGGTAGGCGAACCGTTCCACGGTCCAGCCCCAGGCCGAGGTGAACAGCATTGCAATGATAAGGGTCAGGAACAGGATCAGCGGCAGGGCGGTAAAACCGATGGCGACCAGTGCCAGGAAGGTGGCCAGTGCGATGAACGAGCCGATCATGAAAATATCGCCATGGGCGAAGTTGATCATGCCGATGATGCCGTAGACCATCGTGTAGCCGATGGCGATCAACCCGTAAATGGAACCCAACGTAAGCCCGTTGATGAGCTGCTGAACGAAATACTCCATCAGGCTTCAGACCCCTCTTGTTGTTTTTATGGGGGGCGCTGTCATCGCGCCCTCTTTTCCCCTTTGGCCTCTATACCGCCTTTTGAGATCCGAAAACAAGAAAACTTGAAAGTCCCCAGAGATTCGGATTCTCAATCGATTTTATCGGGCGGGCACGGTGAGATTCACGGAAATCCGTCGCGGTGACCGTGAGTTCCGCGTCAATTGCGTTTCAGCAGTGGTGGGAAAAGCGCGAATGTCAGCGCACGCGCTTGAGAAACCCGTCCGGGGCCACCGTGATCTGGAGTTTGCGGTCGATCCGCCTGTCGATTTCAAATTCGGTGTTGGCCTTCAGGAAGGCGTGGACCGCCGATTTGGGACTGTTGCCCGGGCCCCAGGGCCTGTCACTTGAAAGGCGGGCAGGCATGTCCTCGATGAGCGTGTCATAGACGATGCAATAACTGTCGCGGCTCACCAGCGGCGCGTAGGCCTCGAGTTCGGCCAGCACATGGTCGTGGGTGTGGTTGGAATCGAGGCAGACCAGAATACGCTCGTACCCCGCTGCGACGGCCCTGACCTTCCCGATGGTGTCTTCCGCAATGCTCGACCCCTCGATCATCTCGATGCGCGGATACATCGGATGCGCCTCGATTGCTTCCCGGTTGTGTGCACGGATGTCAATGTCGATGCCCAGCACCTTGCGCTTCGGCTTGCGCGGATCGAGCGTTTCACCACGCTCGCTCGCATCGCACATGTCGAGAAGCGCCAACAATGAGGCCGAACAGATCAGCGATCCGCCATGGGCGATTCCGGTTTCGATGATCAGGTCGGGCCTGATTTGCCAGACCAGTTCCTGCAGGGCCCAGGCATCGTTGGGGAACTGGATTGCGGGCCGGCCAAGCCAGGTGAAGTTGTAGGCATACTTGTGCGGCGATACCTCCCGTACCCAGGTCCGGGACAGAGCCTGCAAATCGTCGTCGGCGACCAGACCGTCGATGTTTTGTTCCACTTCCTCGCGGAAAGCCTCATGAGGATCCATCGATAAACTCCTTCCAGTTCCGCGTTCCGGACGCGATTGATGCTCGCCCGCCGCGGCCGCAATTGGCTACCAGATCGAGCGCGGTGACATAAGGTGTGAAATCGCCGTGGTTTTGGGGGTAGGGGACGCATTTGTAGTCCATGTATGACACCGAAACGCCCCGGGATTCGAACAATTGGTGGTCGAGATAGTTCCTTGCGCCGTGGCCGGTGATGTAATCCGTGCCGCCGACCGCCTTGACCAGCGCCAACACCCGTTCGGTGCTGGAACCCGGAATGTCGAAATCTCGGGAATCCATGAACCGCGTATCCGAGTCCAGTCCGAAATACCGGCTGAGCGCAAGCATGCTTTCCCGGCTCACCTTGGCAACGGTGGAGTGCCCCTTGGCGGTGACGGAGGCCGCGATCTCGAGAGCATCGCCGGCATGCGGAGCGCCTGTGAAACTCTTTTCGAGCAGTGCAAGGTGACGATCGCGCCAGGATGAGGTTGGCTTGATCCGGACTTCGTCGATCGTCTGCCCGAGCCTGTGATCACTCAGCGGCACGGTCATCCAGGCTCGTCCCTCCGCCGTTTTCACCTGCACTCGGTTTGAGAAACTGCCTTTGGAGAACTGGACGTCGTCGTAGTGAATGAAGATGTCCGCAAGCCGGATCTGCTCAAGCAGACCGACCCAGGGAAAATACATCGACTGGCTGATCACAACCCTCATGCGTCTTGACCGCGAGGAATGAGGGATTTCACCATGGAGATCACGTCCCGCTGCTCTCCGCAGACAGTCACCTGCCAGGTTGGAGCCTCGGTTCGCGCATATCCGAGCTTTGTGTAGCAGTTGATCGCGCGTTCATTGTCAAGCCCGACTTCGAGTTGCAGGTGTTGTGCGCCAAATTTCTCGGCCAGCAAATCTTCAAGCGCCTTCAGCGCGGCAGCGCCATTGCCTTTTCCCTGATGGGCCGCGTCGAGGCAGATGCCGAAGCTCCAGACGCCGGTTGTTTCGTCCACGCAATCCGCCTGCAAATAGCCCATCGGATCATTGGTCGGATCATCGGCGATTACCCGGAACAGCCGGCCCGGTCCTGAGGTCCGTTTCAGAAGCCAGGTCCGCACGGCCGCTTCGTCACTCCCCTGCGCGGTTGCCAGGAGCAAGGCCTGAAGCGAAACGTCATTGCGCAGCCGCATGAGAAACTGAAGGTCGTTCTCATGCCAGTCCCGCAGCGCTATCGACGTCCCGCCCGGGTTCATTCCGCTGAATCCTGCAGGTAGACCACGCGCAGCCCCTCGCGGCCGGCCCAGGGTTGGGAGTTCATCACCTGATGTGCAATTGCGGGATTGAGGCCGGCATAGACCGTGTCGACGTTCCCGGGCAGGTCCGCCGGAGCCATGATCGGGGTATCGAAAAGGCTCTTGCCCTGCTGCCACGGGCTCTTGTCAAGGAAACAGGCGACGGCTTCCGGCCTCTTGAGATTGGCATGGATGAATGCGCCGTAAAAACCCGATCCGTAGATCGCGGAGCCGCCTGACCCATTCTCCTCCGGCTCGCTGGCCCTGATCCTGTCTGCAGCCGTTGACCAGAATTGGGCCAGTTCACGAGCTTGCGCGAGAACTTCCGCCTTCTCCGCATCGTTGACGGGTGCCGATGGAGGTGTTCCGGTCTTGCGCCCGGTGACGATGAGCGCGCCGCGATAAGAAGTCGTATCGATGTCAATTTCGCCGAACCCGGAATCCGTCATCAGCCTGGCCACCGAACTGCGGGTGAAATGGTTGACATGGTCGATCACGATGAAGTCGGCGGCGTTGCCGGTCACGTCGGGCACGATCATGTGGAATAGACCGCCGGGCTTGAGCAGTCGCGCCACATGCGCAATCGACGCCTTCGGGTCGGGAATGTGCTCGAAGGCGAAAAAGGATGTGACCAGATCGAAACGTCCGTCCCACGCCTCCGGCGTCCTGTGCACGGCCTGCTTCTCTCTGGCGACAAACTTGTCCCAGAACGTTTCGTACATGTGACTGACATCGAAGAGGTGCATGTCGATGCCCGGAACGCCCCGGGTAATTCTGCGGGCCATGGCCGCCTTGGCGCAGCCGTAATCGAGAACGCGAATGTTCGCGGCAAGCCCGGCCTTGCCGTGCAGAACCGCCATCTGATGATCTGTCCGGCTTATGATTTCATCGCCACGGATTTCGTAGACCTGGTCTTCCTCATCATCGTCGAGAAGGATCCGATAGTCGGTTTCGTAGAACTGATCCGTATCCACAACACCGGTGCCGGCCAGATGTCCGCATTCGGAACAGTAGCTCACGATCTTCGCGCCGGGCAGGATCTGGCAAAGGGAACTCAAGCTGGTCTTTGTACCTGAGTGATAGACAGGCACCATTTCATTCGAGTGGCATACCGGGCATCGGGCCGGCGCCTCAACCATTGTCTGCCTCCACGAACAGTTCCGGATGAACCGTTCGGAAATCAACGCCCGCGGCATAGGATCCCGACCATCCGTGGCCGCGCCCGACCGGGTTGGCAAGGTTGTAGTAGCGGAACTGCATGGACCAGCGCGGCCGGTCGCTCCGATTGTAGCCCGATGCATGAAGCACAAGGAAATCCAGAACCACCAGATCACGCGGCGACGACAGCGGGGCAACCTTGTCGTACCGCGCCAGGAGCTTTTCCTCGCCGGCAAACTTGAGCGCATAGGCTCCGCTTCGGCCGGCATTCTCGGGATCCGCCAGACAGACCGGGAGCGGCCCTTCGCGATGCGAGCCGGGGCAGAAAACCACGGGCCCCAAATCCTCCGTCACGCTTATCAGTGGCGACCAGAACACGAGTCCGTCGGGACTCTTGAGCTGTGCCGGATATTCCTGGTGCCACATGGCTCGGAACTTGTCTTCGTTGGGGTTGTCGATGCGGATGCCCGAACCGCCGGATGAAAGGCCCGGGATCGCGCCGGGACGAAGCTGGCGCATCAACTCCTCATGTGCGCGATGCGCGATCAGTCGGTTGAATGCCGGGATTTCCTTGACGAGATCATAGATCTCGCCGCCCCACCGCCGATTGGTCCGGATCAGATCCATGTAGCCGGCATCGAAGGTTTCGGAAGTGAGCGGTGGCCTGGTGTCCTCGATTCCGTGACGCGCCATGACCTGCCCGATGATGGCGTGAATGCCGGTCTGGACGGCTGCGACGTCGTCGGCGTCATAGAAATTCTGGATGACCAGAAAACCGTTATGCGCGAATTCCTGCAGTTGGGTTTCGTTCAGTTGCATTGCCGGAGTCCTCGGAGGGTGGTCTTTGTGGCGCAGTATCCTGCGATTGTTGGCTTGTCAGCCTTCGCTGAGTCTGCTTTCCAGCAGACGGACCGGAAACATCATTCCGTCGATCAGATTGTAATACTCCGCCGCGCTTTGTGCGTCGCCGATCGCCATGTCTAAACTCAGATGGTCTTCTGCAAAACCCATGAATTTGGGAATGTCGCTGCGGTAGCGGTAGACCGGCTCGAACATCTTGACTGCCTTCTCTCCACCCCAGGCCTTGATCGCGGCTGCATAGGCGGCCTTTTTGGCGTTGAAGCGCGCACGGTCGGACACGGTTTCGCAATCGCCCGCGCAGGCCTTGATGAACCCTTCCTCCCAACCGCTGAGCTCGATGCCGTAACGCTGTTTGAACCATTCGATCGTATGCGCGACGGAGGCGGTGATGCCAAGCTCTATCGGGAACGGGAAGTTCTCTGCTTCGAGAGCTCCCTGGTTTTCCGCGCGCACAGTTCTGATGCGCTCAAGGCCCACTTCCGGATCGCGCAGCCCGGCGCTGTTGGACTGGCTGCAGGTGCCGAATACCGACAGCGGCCGCTCCCAGTAGATGCACATGTCCGCCATCATCACCGTCTTGCAGATGCTTTCGTAGTCGGCATTCGGATGCTCGAAGTAGCGGTTCGAAAACGCATTGCGGATTCGCTCGAGCAGATCTTTCTTTAGCGCGCCATGATAGATTCCGAAGGAACAGGCCGGTCGGTCCTTGGCGCCTTCCCAGAAGAACATTCTGCGCATCAGGTCCTTCTTTTCCATGTGTACGAGATGGCTGCCGGTGGGGATCTTGGTGATTTCGCGGTGGGTGCGCGCCTCGGGCCAGACGAAATAGGACCGCCCCCAGGTAAACGCGTCGGCCTGCGGCACGCGTTTGGTCGTCACGCGCAGCGCCTCGCAGAGTTCCGGATCGAGATAGTCGTCGTCGCCGATGATGCTGATCCACTCACCGCGGCATTGGGGCGGCAGGCGTTCCCAGTTTTCCTGCATGGAAAGCGGTTGTTCCGCAGGTGACAGAAGCCGCAACCGGCTGTCACCGAGTTCACCCACGAAATCGGCAAGCGGCGCGGGGTCATCGGAATTGTCGGCCAGCAGGATTTCGAAATCATCGCGGCTGGAAGCAAGCATGTGGCGCGCCGCGTCCATTGCGTAGGACTGGCGGTTGCGTGTCGGGATGCAGATGGTCAGCAGGGTCATCGCGCAAATGCCCTCGCGCCGGATGCCACGATGTCGACAGGCAGGATCGTATGCTCCGCAAACCTGTAGAAATCGGCTGGCGTGGTTGACGGAACGGAAGCCTCGCGGAGATAGAGCATGTCTTTGAGCACGCCGCTCAACTCGTTGAGCGAAGTGTTGCCTTGATAGGGCGCTGGATTGAAGACATGACGCCACTTTCCGCCGTCCAGGGCCGCGAAGCCACGTTCGAAATAGCCGCGTTTGACGTTGTAATCCTCCTCGGTCCGCGCATACCGCAACTCATCCATCGCGGCATGGGCAAAGTTCTCGCCGAATCCGCTGGTGTCGATGTCATAGGTGCGGCAGAACCAGGAGGTGGTCGATGCGATCGAGGCGCACAGTCCGGCGCCTGGATCGCTGATCGGAAACGGAAAGACCGGATCGTCCATGTCGACCTTGCCCTCGGTTTCCTTCTTGAAGGTCCGTGCCCTTTCCACGAGCGTCTTCTGCGACTGTGTGCCCGCGGAGTTCGAGGCGGCGCCGGCGCCCAGGACCGAAAAAGGTCGCTGGCAGTGAACCAGCATCTTGGCCTCGCGAATGGTCTTGCAGATACTTTCAAAGTCGACCACCGGATGTTCGAAGTAGCGGCCGCCATACTTCCGCTTTATCCTTTCCATCAGGGACCGGCGCACTGCGCCGTGATAGGCGCCGAAGGCGCCGGACGGGACCCGCTTGCGCTCTGTCCAGCGATAAAGATGGTCCTGCAACCTGGACTTCACGGCGATGACGGTATCATGGCACACGGGGATCGTGGACAGCGCCGGCTGAGGACGGTTGTCAGGCCAGTTGAAATTCATCCGCGACCATCCCACGGCGTCGACATCCGGATAGAGGCGCTCATAATATTTGAGCAGCAGCACCACTTTGGGGTCGATGTAGTCGTCGTCGCCGATTACGCTGATCCAGCGACCCTTGGCAAGGGCTGCAAGCCGCTCCCAGTTGTCGACCATCGCAAGCACGCGGTCTTCAGGGCCGACCAGGCGGAACCGTTGATCCTTGAGTTCGCTGTCGAAGAAGTCCGCCAGAATGTCGCCATTGTCGGAATTGTCGCCGACAAGGACCTCGAAATCCGTCCGGTCACTCCGGGCGAGTGCGCGGATCGTCTCGATGCAGTAGCTCTGCCTGTTGCGCGTCGGCAGGCAGATGGAAAGCTGGTTCATGTGTCTTCTTCGCTTGAGGCTCTGAGCGCAGCCACCTTTTCAGGCCAAGCTTGCCCGATCCTTGCCCCTCGCCGTTGCCCTTCGGCGTTCCCGCGTGCATGGACCGGCGGAACGAAACGCCCAACCCCGAAGCGGCCATGTTCGGGGCTGGATTTCGGCGGTGAATCCTGATCGATTGCGCGCGGTTCAAAGCGTGCCGGGAGTGCCCCATGAAAATCAATGATGTGAAGACGTTCGTCGTTGCCAATCCGCCCCCGCAAGCCGGCGGCCGCTATTTCCTGTTCGTCAAGTTGACGACCGATGGCGGGGTTGTCGGCTATGGCGAGGCCTATGACGCTGCCTTCGACCCGCATCTGACGGCGAAGCTGATCGAGGATGTGGCCTGGCGCTATCTGGTCGGACGCGATCCGCACGACGTCGAGAATTTTTTCCGGCTTTGCTATTCGTCGGGTTTCTCGCAGCGCCCCGACATGACCATGATGGCCTGCTGCTCGGCGCTGGAAATGGCCTGCTGGGACATCATCGGCAAGGAGGCCGGCCAGCCGGTCTACAAACTTCTCGGAGGCCGGGTGCATGAAGGGCTCAGGTCCTACACCTACCTGTATCCGGCAACCGGCAGCGCCGACCCGCTCGCAACCGACAGCCCGAAGAATGTCTACACCGATCCGGATCTGGCCGCTGCCGCCGCAGCGGAGGCGGTGCGGCAGGGCTTCACCGCGGTCAAGTTCGATCCGGCCGGACCCTACAGGGTGCAGGGCGGTCATCAGCCGCTCCCCAGCGACATCGACCTGTCGGCGCGCATGGTTCGCGCGGTGCGGGAGGCGGTCGGAGACCGCGCCGACATCCTGTTCGGCACCCATGGCCAGTTTACCGCTGGCGGCGCCATCCGCATGGCCCGCGCCATCGAGGCCGCCGATCCCCTGTGGTTCGAGGAGCCGGTGCCGCCGGATCAGGTGGCCGCCATGGCGGAGGTGGCGCGGGCAACCTCGATTCCGGTCGCCGCCGGCGAGCGGCTGGTGACCAAGCACGAATTTGCCCGCGTCATCGAGGCCCGCGCCGCGGCGATTCTGCAGCCCAATCTGGGCCGGTCGGGCGGGCTGCTCGAAACCAAGAAGATCGCCGGCATGGCGGAAGCCTTCGGCATCCAGATCGCACCGCATTGTTATTGCGGACCGCTGGTGGCCGCCGCCAACATCCAGCTTGCCGTCGCGCTGCCCAATTTTCTGGTGCTCGAATCGATCAAGACATGGGACGGGTTCCATGCCGAGGTGCTCATGAACAGAATCCAGTGGCAGGATGGGTTCGTCATCCCGTCGAGCGAGCCGGGGCTGGGCGTCGAACTCGACGAGGCGGTCTGCGAGGCAAACCCCTGGACCGGCGACATGCTGCATCTGGAGATGACCCGCGAACCGATCCGTTTCTGAACTGCTGCCGGGGGGTGCGATGTCAGCCGATGCGGCCCTTGTCCCAGTCCGGATCGTCGAAGCTCTGGATCTCGACGCGGTAGCCGTCGGGCGAATGGAACAGCGACGAGTAAACGCCGAACTCGTCGCTGTGCGCGGGTCCGCTGACATAGGTGACGCCCTTGCCTTCAAGGAAATCACGCCAGCCATCCACATCCGGCGAGACGATGGTCAGCGTCACGCCGGCCGTTCCCTGCGGCCGGTCGGGCAGGTTGCACACGCCGATATAGCTCATCGGCGTCAACCGGTAGATATGGCAGGCGCCCTGATCGACGACGAAATCCAGTTCCATCACCTCGCGCAGGAAGCGGGAACCGCGCTCCAGGTCGCTGGTGTAGGTGAAGACGATGGAATGGCTGATCGGCGGTCTGGTCATTGATGGCTCCTGGTCGGTTTGCCGGGAGCCTGCTCCTTGCAGCATGATTCGGGCAAGAGGTCGCGCGGCTTTGCACCGGCATCACACCCCTCTGCAGCATGCGCATCCAATTCGATGAGCAAAGAACGCATGAGCGCTTGGTAAGAACCATGTACGCTATTGCTCTGCTGAAAACGCTGAGCGCGACATGCATTGGCTTGACCTGGACCGCTGCGATCGGGCAAAGCGCAGGCCAGCAGGACGCGCGCGGGAATAACAACCGTCGCCGTCAGAAAAAGGATCGCGCCATGTCAAAGCCCGTGCTCATTGCCCCGTCAATCCTGTCGGCCGATTTCTCGCGTCTCGGCGACGACATCGAGGGTGTGGTGCGCGCCGGTGCGGACTGGATCCATCTCGATGTGATGGACGGCCACTTTGTCCCGAACATCACCTTCGGCCCCGGCGTTATCAAGGCGGTCCGGCCGCGAACCGACGCCGTGTTTGATTGCCATCTGATGATCGAACCCTGCGATCCCTATCTCGAGGCTTTCGCCGATGCCGGCTGCGACATCATCACGGTGCATGCCGAGGCCACCAGGCATCTCGACCGCTCGCTACAGGCGATCCGGGCGCTGGGCAGGAAGGCCGGCGTCTCGCTCAATCCGTCGACGCCCGAAACCGTGATCGAATATGTGCTCGACCGCCTCGACCTCATCCTGCTGATGACCGTCAACCCCGGCTTCGGCGGGCAGGCCTTCATCCCGTCCGTGGTCGAGAAGGTGGCGCGGGTGAAAGAGATGATCGGCGATCGCCAGATCCATATCGAAATCGATGGCGGTGTGACGCCCGAGACCGCACCGCTGGTCACCGATGCGGGAGCGGATGTGCTCGTCGCGGGTTCCGCCGTTTTCAAGGGCAATGGCGAGGCCGACTGGGCAAAGAACATCGCCGCGATCCGCAGCGCGGCCGGATAGGCACTTTCCAAGCGGTACGAAAGCCAAGCGGGCCGGCCGTGATCCGCGGCGCTCAGGCGCAGCACACCATGTCGGCTTTGTCGCTCAGGCGAGACGCCCGGACAGTTTCAGCCGGCTGACGCCACCATCGGGGAAGATGTTGAGACGCACATGGGTGACCGGTCCGATGTCGGCGATACGGTCCGACAGATCGTGCACATGGTCGGCCTCAAGCTTCTGAGGCGCGATCAGTTCCGGCCAGAACATCGAAGCGGTGATGATGGCGTCGCGGGCATCAGACCCGAATTCGCTCATGTCGGCGGCCTGGATCGAGCAGCTGTCGGGGAAATTGCCCTTGAAATAGGCTGTGTCGACGATGGCGCGGGAAAGCAGCCCGCGCCCGCCGAGCGCGATCACGATCCATTCGTTGCCGGGCACGCGCCGGCGGCTGGTTTCCCAGCCATCGCCCATGTTCTCGCCGCGCCCCGGCGCGAGCAGCCGGTGGTATGAGCCGTAATGCGCATCTGAGAACCCGACGATCCGCCCGCCATTGAGTGCGGAGGACAGCTCGATTTCGCCATCGCCGGCATGCGCCGGATCGAGATGGGGCTGGCCGAACACCCTCAGTCGCGCCACGCCGCCGTCGGGATAGATATGCAGCCGCACATGCGTGAAAACTTCGCCCGAAGTCGACGCCAGATAGTGATGCGCATCGGGCCCCAGCGGGCTTGTCGGCACGACCTCGGTCCAGACTGTCGCGGCATCGGGATCGCCCGACACATTGCAGGCCTCGATGCGCGCAGCCGGCGGATAGTTCCCCGTGAAATGCGAGGTGTCGACATCGAAGCCGTGGATCTGTCCTGCGGCCGCCAGGCGGATGACCGCATGGTCATGTCCGAGCACGCGTTTCCGCCGGCTCTCCCAGCCGTCCATCCACTTGCCGTTGTCGTCATATTTGTCGGGAATGAACACGGCCGGCCGGTCGGCCAGCATGCGCTCCAGCGGCGCGAAGAACTCGTCGGTCGCCGATATCCCGCGCGCGCCGAGGCCGGCCGAAGCAAGATTGACGCTGTTGACGACAAAGCCTGGAACAGCCGCGATCTGTTCGTTCATGTTCATGCTCCTGGATGGTTGGGTCCGGGCTGAGGCCCATGGTAGGCGCTCGGTATCCTGTCGCCAGCGTATCGCAATAAATCAGCTTTGGTTTCAAATTTTTCCTGAAGATGTTGCAGCGGCAACCTGCTCTATCGTGGCGCGCGAACCCCGGATCACATGGTCGATGAAGAGCTTGATCTTGGGGTCCTGAAGCCGCTTGTGCGGATAGAGGCAGGAAAAGGGCTGCGGCACCGGCGGCGTGGCCGGCGCCACCTCCACGAGCGATCCGTCCTCGAGATGTCCGGCGACATCGAAGCGGGTCTTGCTGGTGATGCCGCAGCCCGCAAGCGCCCAGGCCGTCAGCACGTCCCCGTCGTCGCTTTCCAGCGAACCTTCCGGATGATAGGCGCGGATCTCTCCGTCAACGACCAGGTTCCAGAAGAACTCGGTGGCGCCGGGATAGCGCAGCAACAGGCATTTGTGCTTGTCTGCGATGATCTCGTCGCCGCTCGCGGGCATGCCGTTGGCTTCGAGATAGGCCGGTGAGGCGACCAGCACCCGTTCGAAATCATGGATGGCGCGCACCCGGAAATCCGAATCCGGCAATGGCCCAAGAACGAATGCGGCATCCAGTCCCTCCTGGGCGATATCCACCTTGCGGTCCGACAATCTCAGCCGGACGTTGATGTCCGGATACTCGGCCTTGAAGGCCGGTATCAGCGGGGCAACGAGCTTCTTGCCGAGCGCCAGCGGAGCCGAGATGAAAAGTGTGCCCTTGGGCTGCGCCGTGATCTCGGCGATGCTGCCTTCCACCTCCTGAATGGTGTCGAGGATCTTGATCGCGCCCTTGTAGAACAGTTCGCCATGGGCAGTCGCGCGAAGGCTGCGCGTGGTGCGGTTGAACAAGCGCACGCCAAGGCTTTTCTCCAGATCCGATATCCGGCTGGATGACACCGCCGCCGAGACCCTCAGGTCCCGCGCGGCAGCGGACATGCTGCCAAGTTCATAGACCCGGACGAATGTTCTGAGCATGTCCACATAGGCCATGATTGTGTCCCCCGATGTCCGGCAGTGTGACTGTCTGGCATAACCGGGCGCTTCCGCGCTTGCGATTTAGCGGATTTGGCTGAAGGCCCGGACAATTATCTTGCTGCGCATGGTAATTCGGCTTGGAAGCCGGTGCAATCACCAGGAAGTCCCGCAGATCGGGCAGGCCCGCAGATGAAGTCAGCCCCGGCGTTTCAGCCGCACGATGGCGAGATCGAGTGCGGAAAGAAACCGCGAGCGGTCGGGCTTGGAAAAGGGCGCCGGGCCGCCCACCTGCGCGCCTCCCGCTCTCAGATCCGCCATGATCGATCGTGTCGCCACGGCCATGCCGATCGAATCATGGGTGAAGGGCTTGCCGTTCGGTCCCAGAACCGCAGCCGCGTCGGCTTTCAGGCAGCGTTCCGCAAGCAGGATATCGGCCGTCACCACCACGGAATGCGGCGTTACATGCTCCACGATGCGGTCGTCGGCGGCATCGAAATTGCCCGGCACGATCTCGCGCTCGACCAGGGGGTCGGTTTCGATCCGGAAAAAACTGTTGGAAACGAAAGTGACCTTCACACCGTGGCGCAGCGCCACCCGCACGCATTCTTCGCGGACCGGGCAGGCATCCGCATCAACCAGCAGCCGGATCGCCGGCGCGCTCTGACAATCGTTCATGGACATCAAGGCCTGATAGCGGTTTGGCGTCCGGAGGCCAAGCCTTTGCTGACTGTGGAACCAAACCGCTTTCGCATGCGTTTCCCGATGTGAATCGAATTCAATCGGGCGAGCCAGGTAGAAGAGACAGCTGCGCTAGCTCGTAAAAAGGGAAGGCTAGAAGCATGAAACACAATGCCACCGAGCAAGAAGTTCTGGAAATCCTGAATGACAGTGGCAAGAGCGATTCCGCAAAAATCGAGACGCTTGAGAGCATGCGTGATGGAAGGCGCGCGGAAATGCGCGCGGCCACCGAAAGTCCGATGGTCGCCGATGACGATGTCGGAGACGATCTCAAGATCATCGACCGCGCACTTGCCAAGCTGCAAGCCGGAACGGTTTCCATCGAGGACAACGGCGCCGCAACGCTTTGATGCCACGGTATTCTGACGCCCGGGTGATCGAGCGGGATCGCGCGCCGATGCACAAGCATGCGACAAGACCGACGCGGCCCGGGCGTCCGGCATGTGCGGGGAAAGTGCATGCCGCGCGATGTCCCCAGGTTCGTGAACCGATGACTTGCATGACCGCGGTCGCATCGTGAAGCGGGAGCCCTTTTCGGCCTCATCAAGGCTCGGTTCACAAGCCCTCAGGGCCGGGCTCAGAATCCGATGTCAAACCGCCGGAGGAGACCAAACTCCAAGGAATACTGGTTCTTTGACCCTTGCGCTGTGATTGGTGAGTCAGCCGCGTCACCGACGAGCCGGTCCCAACCGGCCCCTGCCTCGATCGCCCAGTACTCGTCCATCTGGTAGCGCAAGCCGGCTTCCAGCCCCGCGCTGATCAAACCGCCGCCGACGGTTGTGGCGGGAAAGCGAGCCGAAGCTTCCGCAGCCGTCACGCCGAAATAGGTATTTGCGAAAGTGCTGTCGGCGAAATCAAGCCGGGGCCCGCCGTAGACCGTCAATTTCTCGTCCGGCTGCACAATGTAGTCCGCCCCCAGTTCCCCGCGGATGCCTTCATGGCCACCGAAGCCACGCCGCAACGCACCCTCAACGCGAAATTGCCCGACCCGGTACTTCGCAGCGAGACCGAATTCAAACGCCGTATCTATCGTGTTGAGACCGGCAAGCTCCGGCGAGTCCTTGGCGGATCGTTCGCCGACGACACCGAAAGACGGGCTTAGCGAGAAACCCTGGTCCGTTCCGCCGCCAATGACAAATCCGTTTGGCAGTTCAAGCCGCTTGAGCCGGAGAAGCGGCACAGGCGACAAGACCAGATCGCTCGATCCGAAGTAACTCGGAGACAGCCTGCCGGCTGCTCCCAGCTCAAACGAAATGCCGGGTCCGCTCTGGCTTGAGGCGTCCTGCGCAAGGGCAAGCGGACCGAAGGCGGTGCCGGCCGCGAGCGTAACTGCGATCGTGCCGGGAATTCGAAGTGGGAACATGAAAACTGTCCGGTGCTGCTGGAATTGAGATCGTGCCGCTGGGGGCCGCACTCAAACCATAAGGCGCGAAGGTTAACAACCCGCCGATCAGGTTCGAGTCCGCACCGATCTTTTCCGCAAGACCTGGTCGGACGGTCGAGAAGGCATGCCGTGCTCAAGTTCACTACGCACATGGTCCCGCGCCGAAGCCACTTTCTCTATCACGGTTGCGCTCGCCCTGCCTTGCTTGGCGGTCAGGAAGTCATGCATGCGCATGTCCAGTTCCCTAAGCCTGCTGTCGCGTTTGTGTGAAATGCCGGGCGTGACATGGAGTGCGAACAGGTTGAAGAACACGATGAATCCTCTTGCTGGTGGGGCAGTGGAAGGCAATCCATGGCGTGCTGAACGATGGCGGAGCGACGCCGGGTTTGAACGATGTTTCGGGAACCGGGCATGATGCGCGTGAGGGCCGGGGCCGGATTGACCCTGTCGCACATGCCCGGTTCCACGGGCCCCTGCCTAGGCGGGGGATCTTTCGACCGATTGAAGAACCATGGCTTCGGCCTTCTGGATTTCCTCGCGCAGCTGAAGGCGGATCTTCTTCATCGACATGATCCGCAACGAATCCGGAGAGGGGCGCATCTCCTCTCGCTGGATACGGGATTCGATGATGCTGTGGCGGCTGCGCAGAGCCTTCAGTCTTGCTATCATTGTGGACCCTTTCCTCTTTCGGGTGAGCGCAAGATGGTACAAGTCTCTTGATAGAGCAAATCGATTGTCTATATGGAATGCATATAGAGAAACTATCAAGAATGCCCTATCGACCGACCCACCGCCAGCTTGAGTACTTCGTCGCCGTTGCCGAGCGCGGGCATTTCGCCGAGGCGGCGAGCGCGTGCAGCGTCTCGCAGCCTACGCTGTCGACCCAGTTGCGCTTGCTTGAGCAGCAACTGGGGGCGGACCTGATCGAACGTGGGGGCGGCCGGGCCCGGCCGACGCCGGTCGGTCTCAAGCTCCTGCCGCTTGCGAGAACCGTGCTGTCGGCGCTGGACGACATGGTCGGCCTGGCCGCCACCGGAGCGGACAACCTCGGTGGTCTCGTCCGGCTTGGCGTGGCGCCAACCTTCGGCCCCTATTTCATGCCGCGCTTTCTGCCCAGGCTGCACGCGATGTTTCCGGCACTGGAGGTTTACATCCGGGAAGACCGGCCGTCCGCGCTTGAGGAGGGGGTCGGCAACGGTCTGATCGATTGCGCCATCACCCCGTTGCCAAACCTTCCCGATGCCTTTGCCAGCGCCGCGATCTGCGAGGAGACGATCTATCTCGGCATTCCCGTCGAGCACCCGCTGGCGCAAAGCCGCTCCGTGACGATCGACATGCTCAGGGGCAGCAGGCTGCTCACGCTTGGGCGCGGCCATCGTCTCTATGAGCAGGTGCAGACGCTGTCCGATGCATCCGGTGCAAAGCTCAGCGAGGACTATGAGGGAACAAGTCTAGATGCATTGAGGCAAATGGTGTCGATCGGCATGGGCCTCTCCCTGTTTCCCGCTGCCTACGCGGCATCGGAGATAAGCACAGACGGATCCATTCGCCTGTGCGAAATCGAGCGGTGGCCCATCCGCCGGGAGATCTGTCTCGTCTGGCGAAAGGGCAGTTCGCGTGAGCAGCACTTCCGGACGCTCGCCGGGTGCGCGGTCGAGGCAATTTCCGAGATGCGGGTTGAGGGAGTTTCCCGGGCGGAAAATTGACGACGAGCGAAGTGGCCAAGTCGGCTTTTCTCGGGAACCGATCCATATGAACGGATTGAAAGCACTCTCGGTCAGCAAGCATTGGAACAGGCGCAGAAATCCGCATTCGATGTTGCAAATACACCACAACCGCTGCTGACATGTCTGCATCCGTTGGATTCTCAGGGTTGAGTTTTGCTGTCAAATATGTTCCGTGAAAAATAAGTATTAGCGAATTGTTAGTATTTGGGGCGCTTTCCGCCCTGTTGGGGGATAGGCGTGTTTCACTTTCGCAACCGGCTGGCGTGTTCCTCCTGCCTGACAGCCGCGTTCGCGACCTTGTCCGCCGGTGTCGCGGCGGCAGATGAGACACGCGATCCCTGGAAGAATCTGCGCGGCAATGACCAGGGCCCGAATTCTGCTCCGGCCGAACGCGAGCCGCAGGCAGCCAGCGCGAATGTTCTGGAAACCGCCGACGCCGCCTATACGGTCGGTCAGCAGGATCTCAACGACAACCTCGATGTTCTGCTTGATCGCAGCTACGGCGCGACGCCGGAACGCGATCGCGATTTCATTGCCGGGATAGACGGGTTTGCGGGGGGCAAGAAATGGCGCCCGCACGTCGAATTCAGTGTGGCGCCCGGCAACAACCGCACCATGGGGCAGGTCAATCTTTTTGCACCATTGATGCAGGATTCCGATTCGCTGTTCTATGCAGACTTGCGCGCATCCGCCTGGACCACGGATGTTCAGGAAGGCAATTTCGGAGTCGGTTATCGCCAGATCGTCCCGGGCGCGTTTTTCGGCTCGGATGCGATTCTGGGCGTCTACGGTTTCGTCGATGCCCGCCATTCCGAATACAACAACATGTTTTATCAGGGATCGTTGGGCGCGGAACTGATCACGGATCGCTTCGAGTTCCGCGTCAACGGCTATCTGCCATCCGGCAATCAGTACGTCGTCGGAACGGCGCCGGGCGGCGGGGTCACGCTCAACGGACGCAATGTCGTCTATTCCGCTGGCAATCTGGTGGAGCGCGCGCTCCCGGGCTTCGACGTCGAGGCCGGCGTCAAGATCGATTTCTCCGAAGCCGCGATCAGGCTCAATGCCGGGTATTTCCGTTTCGAACGCGGCGACACGCTGGTTGAGGGCCCGCGCTTCCGCGCCGAAGTCGAAATCGAAGACCCCTTCGGCTGGGACGGCGCGAAGCTCAGCATCGGCGGCGAAATCCGCGACGACAAGGTCCGTGGCACGGAAGCCAGCGGACTGATGCGTCTGCGGGTGCCGATCGGCGGGCCGGGCAAGGCCGAGCTCGCCGACCGGCAACTGAGCGACCTCGAAAGGCTGATGACCCGACGGATCAACCGGGACGAGGATGTCGTCGCCCCGGTTGTTCGGAACGGAAATGCTGCCGGTACGGGCGCAGCCACCGACGCCTTGAGCGGCGAGACGCTGCAGGCCTTTTTCGTGGCCAACACCGCGCAGGGCGCCGCCGATTGTTCAAGCGTCGCCGATGCCTGCGATTTTGCGACCGCACAGGGGCTTGCCGGCGCCGGCGACACCTTTCTCCCGGTCGACATCGCCGGCGTGATCGGCAGCGTCTTCACGCTCAACGGCGACCGCCAGCAGGTCATCGGCGCCGGGGGGAGCGGCCAGGCGATCGTGCAACTGAGCGATGCAGCCGGATCGACACTGATCGTCGGCAGTCTCGGCGGACGTCCGATCATGACCGGCATCGACATGGGTCATTTCGCCGATTCCCGGGTGGCCGGGATCGCGACCAATGGCGCTGCCGGCATCAGTGGCGACGGCATGACCGGTACAATCGGGGTCAATGATGTCGTTCTCAACAATGGCGGTATCGATTTTTCAAACTCGGGCGCCGATATCGCCATAGGTGACGCCACAATCTCGAGCGGCGCCGCCGACGGCGTTCGGCTCGACAGCCTTTCGGGCAATGTGGGATTCAGCAATACGGAGATAGCCACCACAAGCGGCGATGGTTTGAGCCTGACGAACAATGCCGGTGCGTCGATCGCATTTCTGAACGGACTCGACATCGACACCACGACCGGAACCGGCCTGAACGCGTCCGGCGGCGGCACCCTTTCGGTTGGCGCAAGCGGTGCTGACGAGAGCATCACGTCAACGGCCGGTCAGGCTGTCGCCATGAACGGCGTCGATATCGGCGCCGGCGGAATGACGTTCGACAATATCGCCTCCACCGGCAGCGCCGGCGCCGGGATCTCGGTCACGGGCGCCGGGGGCGGCACATTTGCTGTTTCGGGGGCGACCACCATTTCAGGCTCCGCGGGAGCCGGCCTCGCCCTGTCCGGCAATTCCGCCGGGTTCGATTTCGGCGGGGCCACCAGCATCACCATGACTGCCGCCGCCGCCGGCGTGGACGTGTCGGGGACGAATGGCGGCACGATTGCCCTGACGGATCTCGACATCGCTCTGCAGACCGCCGGTGCAACCGGTCTCGATCTTTCCGGCGCGACCCTCAATGCCAATCTGACGGCGACCGATTTCGACGTGACCTCAACGACCGCCGCGGGAACGACAGGGGTGGATCTGTCGGGCGCCACGGGTACGGGGATTGTCCGTCTTGGCGATGTGGACCCCAATGGGGCAAGCGCGACCGTAGCCGGGGTCGAAACCGGGATCCGGTTCACCGCGGCGACCAACGCAACGCTCGTTTTCGGTGACGGGGAATCGGGCGCCGATCAGGGGTCGTCCATCTCTGCGGTCACGGCCATTGCCGGCGGTTCGACAGTTACCCTCGGCTCCTATGATTTTGATGACGTAACCTTCACCGGAGCGCTCGATTTCGCCTCGGCGGGCGGGCAGAACCTCGTTTTTGTCGGCTCCACCGCCACCGGCGACGGCTCAGGTTCCAGTGTCGGCAATCTGGCCAATGCCGCGACAGCGGACGCGATCACGGCCACCACGACCACCTTTGTACTGGTCAATGACGGCGCGGCCATCGATGATACCGACGGGTTTACGCTGTCCGACGGCCAGACCATGGCGTCGTTCGGCAACGGCAGGACCTTTGCATCGACGGGCCTGTTGATTCCGGCCAACTTCTCGGGCGTGCCCGGCGCGGGGGCCACCATCGTCGATCCGACCGGCAATGGCGCGGCAACGCTGATCAACAGCGGTTCGGGCGATACGCTGACCGCTTCGGGCACGGTGAACCTGCAGGATTTCATCCTGTCGAACACCGCTGGCGGCGACGGCCTCACGGCCAGCGGTGCAACCGCCATAACCGCAACCGGCATCACCATTCAGAATGTTGGCGGCCAGGGCATCGACCTCGACAATCTGACCGGTGCAGCATCGACCTTCGACAACACCGTGGTCTCCACCACGACCGGCAACGGCGTCGATATCGTCAACTCGAATGTCAACTTCACGGGTGGCCTGAACGTTGACACCACCAGCGGGACGGGTTTCAACGCCACGGGCGGCGGGACGGTTTCGGTGGCTGCGACTGCCGGTGACGAAAGCATCGCGTCGACCTCGGGCCAGGCGCTCAATCTCGACGGCGTGGCCATTGGCGGCGGCGGGTTCAATCTCGATTCCGTCTCCTCGAGCGGCGCTGCGGGATCCGCACTCGCCTTCACCGATGTTACGGGCGGGGCCTTCGCGGTCTCCGGCGCCACGACCATCGGTCTCGGGTCCGGCGCGGGCGCGGCGGGCATCGATTTCGCGGGCAACACCACGGCGGCCTTCACCTTCGGCGCCACGACCATCAGCAATGTCGGCGCCGCGGCCAACCAGACCGGCATCGATTTCTCCGGCGCCACGCTCGGTGGCTCGGTCAACTTCGATTCAGTCTCGATTTCCGGACCCGACACCTCGACAAGCTCCATCGGCGTGAACCTGACCGGGGTTCTGGGCGACCAGAGCGTCAATCTCGGAACCCAGGCAAACCCGGCATCCGGCCCGTCGAGCTCGATCACCGACCTTCATCGCGGCGTGGTCATCGACAACACCGCCGCCGTTCAGTTCACCTTCGGTGACGGCGAAAGCGGCAGCGACCGGGGCTCCTCGATCGATGTCAACGGCCAGGCCGGCGCCTTCACGGTGGATGCCGGCGGCGGGACGCTGGCTGCCTCCAGCTTCGATTTCAACGACGTGGCGTTCGGCGCGGGCGACACCGCCAATCTTCCGACGGGAAATGCGCCGGTGTTCGTCTCCTTTGGTGGAGGCCTGGTAACGGCCGGAACCAACAATATCAGCCAGGATGTGACCACCATCACCGTGGTTGACGCCGAGACGCTTGCGGATACCGATCAGACCTTCGTCTTCGTCGGCGGCGCGGGCGGCACGCTCGACCTGGCAGGCGGCGGGGTTGACGGCTTCACGCTCGAGGCCGGCCAGAGCGTTGTCAGCTTCAACGACGGCAATTCGATCCCGCTTGGCGTGACCCAGCCCGTCAATCTCGAAGGCAATTTCGGAATAGCGGGCGTGACCTCGGACGATGTCACTGTCGGCAATTCGACCGTCGGCGCGACTTCGGTGATCAACGCCTCTGCCGGCGGAAACAACACGATTGGAAGTCTCGATATTTTCGATATTCCGGCCGGCGCGACAGGCATCCTGATCGATGGCAACACGGCAGGCGTCACGGTGACGAATGTCGGCATCACCGGCATTTCGGGGACAGGCACCGGCGTTTCCATCCAGGGCGCGCAGGCCGCCATCGGATTGAACAACGTCGACATCGTCGCCACAGCTACTGGTATCGACAACCAGCTCGGCACTGCTGCGGGCGACGTCACCGTCGACGCGGCGAGCTCGATCACGAACACGACGACGATCGCAGTCAATCTGGACCAGAACGCATCCGACTTCGGGTTCGCCGGAACGATCTCGGAAACCGACGGCGCTGGCGCGGGTATCGCGGCCAACCAGCAGGGCGGCGCGGTATCGTTCTCGGGATCTGTCGCGCTGAACACCGGCACGTCCAACGCGGTCGCCCTGACCGCCAACACCGGCAGCGTCTCCTTCGGTGACACGCTCAACATCGATACCACCTCCGGAACGGGCTTTTCGGCCACCGGCGGCGGCACGGTTTCTGTGGCGGCGACGGCCGGAGACCAGAGCATCTCGACCACGTCCGGCCAGGCATTGAATCTGAACGGTATGGCCATTGGCGCGGGTGGCCTGAATTTCGACACCGTCCAGGTGAGCACCGGCGGCGCAGCCGATGGCATCGGCATCGACACCGTGAACACGGCCGCAGGCGGCATTGCCATTGGCTCGGCAACCCTTGCCGGACACACCGGCACGGCAATCGATCTGGATGCGATCTCGGGCGCGGGCGGCTTCTCGCTTGTTTCCGCCGACATCGACCTTGGCGCCGGCGGCGTCGGCGTCGACATCGGCGGCGCCAACGGCACGATATCGATCGGCACCGGCACCTCCAACGCCATCATGGGCCTCAATGTGGATGGCGGTTCGCGCGGCATTCGGATTGCCCAGACGGCGGGAACGGTCAATCTGGGTACCTCCGCAACCGGCGTGGTTCAAATCGGCGCGACAACCCGCCCGACCCAACAAGCTCTCCGGATCAATGTCGACTCGGCCGGCACGATCAATGTCGGCAACACCACCAACCAGTCGCGGCTTGACGCGAACCTGAACGGTATTTTTTCCGCCTTTGCCGATGCGACAACGACATTCACCAATGTGCGTGCCGGCTCTTCCGCTGCCGCCACCGTGCTGATCAACGACAATGACGCCGCGGGCGAGACGAATTTCACGGGCGGCCTTCAGGTGGAGTCTACCGGAGGCGGCGGTATTGTCCTCGACACCGCGCAGGTCAGTGTCGCTTCCGCGCCGGGTTTGAACTCGTTGACGGCCAGCGGTGGTGGCGTTGGCTTTGTTCTGTCCGGTACAACAATCGGTGCCGCCGGTCTGCATTTTGACACCGTCGATCTCGCGGGCACGGCCACCGGCATCAACATCAGCGGTGGGGTGACCGGCGGCGACATCGTGCTCGGCAACGTCGACGTCAATACCGCTGTCGGCGGAGGTGTAACGCGCGGCATCGCGATTTCGGACGCCTTCGACAACAACCTGACGGTCGCAGATTTCGACGCGACCCTGCAGCAGGATGACATCGGCCTGCAGGTAATTGGCGCACTTGGCGGCACGATCAGTTTCGGCGATTTCGACATCGTCAGCGCCTCGACGACCGGGACTGTTGGCATCGACATTGAAGGGGCCACCGGCGGTTCGATCCGGATCGGTGACACCAACACCAATGGTGGTTCGCAGATCACGCTCGGCTCCGGCGCCAACCCGCTCGCCATCGGCGTGCGCGTGGATGGGACAACAGACACGACCTTCACAATCGGCGATGGCGACGGAACCTCGGGCGATCTGACGGCATCCGACATCCATGCCACCACCGCCATTTCCGGCACCCTGCCGGGCACTGGCACCTACAATTTCCGCGATATCGACTTCAACGCCAGCGGCATTGCCAACATCTCCGGCGGCGCCAGCTTCTTCGTTTTCGACGAGGAAGGAACCTCCGGCGCAGGCACTCTTGCCGATCCGGGCACCGCTGCAGAGGCCGCAGCCGCCGGCGTCAACGTGCTCGTCGCGATCGACAATTCCGGCGTCATCGGCAATGTCATCGACCTGAGTTCCGCAGGGCAGGGATCGATCAACACACTCAGCCTTGACGACAACCAGGCCCTGATAAGTCTGCTCAACGGCCAGTCCATCGATGTCACCACGCTGATCTCGGGCCTGGGCGCCGCTGCTCCGGCGAGCTTCCAGTTCACCAATGTGGGCGGAACGACGACGATCACCGGGTCCGGCGTGGCCGGCGTGAGCCGTGCGAGAATCACGACCACCGGCGCCAACAACACGGTGTCGCTGGCGGGGTCGGCAGGGATCCGGAGCGTCAATATTTACAATGACGGCACGGGCGACGCTATCTTTGCAAGCTATGGCGCGGCGGAAAACGTCATCATCCGGTCCAGCGTCATCGGCAGCGCAGGCGGTGATGCCATTGACATCGCAACCACGGCGGGCGCCTCGACCTTCGATTTCTCCGATCTCACTATGATAAGTGGCCTGCGTCTCGACGGAACCGGTGGCGGATCGCTGACCGGAACCGCGACAGGAACCAACACGATTGCCAGTGCGGTCGGTACCGGTCTTTATCTCGACACTGTGGTGATCGGGGCTGGCGGCTTCTCCAGTGACAGTGTCAACTCGACCAACGCAGGAAACGGCAATTCCGGCATCAGGCTGGATACACTTTCCGGCGCCGGCGCGGTCACGATCGCCAACGCCACTATTGTCGATTCGGGCGGCGCGGGTGGCGGCCATGCCATCGAGCTGACGAACATCGGCACCACCGGCGCGCTGACGATCGCCAATATCGACATCGACATGCCGACGACCGGCGGCAACAACCTGCGCGGGATATTGAGCAATGGCGGGCATACGTCCGACATAAATCTGGGCACCGGCGCGGGCGGCGTCGATATCCGCGATGCGGGGCTGGGTCTTCAGTTCATCGGCACGGCTGGTGTCGTCAACGTTGGCACGGGCGCAGGGTCCGGCGGCGTTCAGCTTGTTACTCTTGGTAACGGCTTTAACTTTGGTAGCGATTCCACCGGTACCTTCAACGTCGGAAACACGAGCACAGCTTCCAGTTTCTCGACAAGCCTCAATACCACGGCGATAAGTTTCAATCTGTCCGACGCGACCGTTACGATGACCGGCATCGATATCAATTCCGCGGGCACCACGGGTTCCGACTATGGTATCTTGGTGTTTGACGATGACGGGGTCGGTTCATTCACTCTCGCCGGAACCAACACCATCGACAACACCGGTGACCACGGTATTCAAATCACCAATGCGTCTGCCGATATCTCCAACGTGACATTCGGCGCTTCTGCCACTGGTACCGCCGACGACATCAGCGGCGCAGGCATCTTCATCGAAAACACCGACGGCACGTCGCGGACGGTCAATCTCTCGAACATCACCATGGGCTCGGGCGGCAACGGCGACACCGCCGACGTGGCCGGGGCCGGCATCGACATCAATTCCTCGGGTGCGGGCGTTCTGACGGTCAACCTGACCGGAACCAACGTGATCCGCTCCACCGGCCAGGCGCTCGATGTGGACGAGACCAACGGCGTTGCGACCGCAAACAATGTGCTGCTGAGCATTGACAACACCACGTTCGAAAGCGGCTCTGCCGGCCAGACCGTAGAAATCACCGGGCAGAACGATTCCGGCACCACCAGTTCGGTGGGTATGCGTTCGTTCTCGAACAACACGGTGATCGGCAACGGCACGGCAGGCGGCATCCTGTTCACCAATGTCGATTTCGACAGCGACGGCGGGGGCGCTCAGCTTGCGGGCGGAACGCTCGATATCGGCCAGGGCACGGGCAACCGGGTGGTCGGCGACGGCCTGTCGCTGATTAACCCGACCGGCGATCTCGGCTTCACGACACTCAACATCTTCAACGACAACGGCACCGGGCTTGAGGTCAACACCAAGGGCGCGACGACCACCTTCAACCTCGACAATGCGGGCGGTACGGTCGACACCACAAACGGCACCGCGCTGTTCCTCGATCCGCTGACGATGAACCTCGTGTTCGCTACGGTGAATTCGACCGGAGCAGACGACGGCGGCGGCTTCGACTCCGGCGTGTTCATCGAAGAGGGCGACGCATCCGGCGGCGCGGGCGGCGTGGCGCTCGACATCGGCACGCTCAACATCACCGGGTCCGCCGGCGCGGGTCTCGTGATCGAGAACTCGACCGGCACCTTCAATTTCGGCGCGACCACGATTGACAACACCGGAACCGGGGGCGGCGGCGTCTATTTCGATGCAACTGCGGCTCTTCCCGGGGATACGCTGAATGTCAATTTCACCGGCGGCCTCGACATCGACACCACGTCCGGCACCGGTTTCGAGGCCAATGTGTTTGTGTCGTCAACGTTCAACCTTCAGGTGGCCAATGCAGGCGCCGAAACGATCAACACCACCACCGGACGGGTACTTGATCTGCTGAATACCAGCGCGTCCGGTGCGGGGATCAATTTCGACAGCCTGACCGCCTCCGACACGGTCAACGGCGACGCGATCGAACTCGATATCGAAGCCGGTACCTTCAATGGCGGCGATGTTGTCATTGCGGGAACTGCGGGCGGGAACGACAGCGGGATTTCACTGGGTCAAGGCAAGCCCGGAGCCGTCATCAATTTCGCCAGTGCCACCATGGACGATGTGGGGGGGTATGCGATCGAGTCGGTTTTTGACGGCACCGCAACCTTCACCACCGTCGATATCGACGGTGGTTCGCGCGCCATTTATGTAGGCGGCACCGGCGGCCTGAACATCAATGGTGGTTCAATCGGCGCCAGCACAAGCACCTCGGGCCGGTCGATACATATTGACCTAGGCTCGGGCGATGTGAACATCGCCGCCACGGTAACCAAAACGACAGCCGGAGAACTTGTTCTGGTGCGAGCCCGCACCGGCGGCACTGTAACCCTGTCGGGCAATCTCAGTGCCACGGGCGCTGCGACCGGCATCATCGTGGGGGATAACACCGGCGGCACGGTCACCTTCTCGGGTGCCACCCAGACGCTCAACACCGGCGCCAATGCCGCCGTGTCGCTGACCAACAATACCGGCGCCACGGTCAATTTCACCGGCGGCGGGCTCGACATCGACACCACGTCGGGCACGGGCTTCACGGCGACCGGGGGCGGCACGGTCAATGTCAGCGGGGCGGGCAACACGATTGCTTCCTCCGGCGGCGCCGCGGTCGATATGCAGAATGTGACCATCGGCGGGTCGGGCGCCACTTTTGCCAGCATCTCCTCAGGCGGCGGCACGAACGGAATATTGCTGCAGCACGTCGATGGCGCATTTACGGTCGCGGGCACCGCCGCGCTGAATAACAGCGCGTCAGCGGGTCTGAACCTGTTCAACTCCAACGTCGGAAATGATGGCAATCTGACCTTTACCGCCAATACCCTGAACATCTCCAATGCAAGCGGCGGCGGCGCCTTTGTTCAGCGTGGAACGGGCACCGGAAGGACCGACTTCGACGTCACCACCGGGACGATCAATAGCGGCAGCCGAACCCCGATCTTCATCTCGAATTCCGGTAACGCAACCATCGATCTGGGCGCGACATTTGCCAGCGTCAGCATGAATGGCAGCGCCAACGGAATTTTCATTCAGAACAGCCTCGCTACGGGCACAATCAGCGGTTCGCTGAATACCGGATCCGGCGGGACAATCCAGAACACAGGCGCAAATGCGGTCAACATGAACCGCCTCTCCGCCAGTGTTACCATCGGGCAGGCGATCACGACCGCCAGCGGCGGCATTCGTGTGACCAACCAGGTCAGCGGCACCAACACTTTCTCCGGCGTCCACAACTTGACAGGCGCGGGTTCCGGCTACCTGTTTGACAGCAACGCCGGTGGCGCTACCAATATCACAGGCAATGTGACGGCAAGCACCCTGAACGGCGCGGCACTGACCATCAACACCAGCGCTGCCCACACAGTCACGTTCTCCGGAACCAACACGTCGCTGACCACCACCTCGGGCAATACGGTGGACATTTCCGCCGGCGCAACGGTCAATTTCAATTCATCCGGGACCAACACCATCACCGCCACGACAACCGGCAAAGGCATCGAGGCCAATGGCGGCGGCACCGTGGTGATCGGCGGGACGGCCAGCGTGACCTCGGCTACCGGCACGGCGGTGGATATCCAGAACACCACGATCGGCGCTGCGGGGATCACGCTTGAAAGCGTTTCGACCAACGGGGCGAGCAACGCCATCAATCTGCGCAACACCGGTTCGAGCGGCTTCTTCTCGATCACCGGCACGGGCTCGACCGACGGCTCCGGTGGTCTGATCCAGAACATCACCGGCGCCGACATGGCGGACGAGACGCCGACGGCGAGCGGCCAGGGTGCGGCGATCTATCTGGAAAACGTATCCGACATCCGCATCGCCAACCTGCAGGTGCAGAACACCTCGAACTTCGGCCTGCGCGGATTCGACGTGGACGGCGTGACGATGAACAATGTCGACTTCACCGGCAGCCATGGCGACAATGCCGGTCCCGACGAAGGCGTCTTCTACGTCAACAACCTCACCGGCACGGCGACCTTCACCGGCGGCACCTATCTCGGCGGGATCGAGGATTCGATCAATATCGACAATGACGGGACCACCGGCACGCTGACGCTGGCGATGACCGGAATGTCGATCACCACCGGCGACGGCGTCGACGCCAGTTTGCTCGGCAATGGCATCACCATCCAGGCGAGCGCCGGCAACGTCAACGGCACGATCAGCAGCAACAATTTTATCGCCGCCACTACCACGCATCTGCAACTGGCCTCGTCCGGGACTGCCAACTTCGCATTGACCGTTGATAACAACACCTTCACCCGCCATTCCGGTATCGTGGGGAATGGCGGCATCGGCATTTCCGCAAACACACAAAGTTCGGGCCTGTTCGACGTCACCATCTCGAACAACAACATGGAGACGCTCGGCTCGCTCAACAACGCCATCGATGTCGGCAGTGTCAACGGAGCAGGCATTTTTGCCGGCACGGTCGACATGACGATTTCCGGCAACACGATCGGCACAAACGGCGTCAATGGATCGGGCACTGACGTCACGGCCATCGATGTCGACGGCGACGGCGGCGGCTCGTCGATCTACCGGATAACGGGCAACCGGATTTTCGATCACAACTTTTACGGAATTAGGGTGAAGGCCGGCGAAGGCGCCGGCTCCAGTCACCAGATGAGCGTTTTGATCGACGACAACCTCGTGCAGGATACGGCCACAGGCATCGAGTTCGACGGAATTCTCGTCGATTCCGGTGTGTCCAGCGGCACGACGCCGACGATCTGCGCCACTGTCACCAACAACACGGTGACCGGCAACCATTATTTTGGCCACGGAATCCGGGTGCGCGGGCGCAACAACGGCACTCTGCAAATTGCCAATGGCGTCGGTGGTGGCGTGTCCGAGGGGGCTATCGAGGCCCATCTTGGCGGCGCGGCGAACAACACGGTCGCCCAGACCATCAATGCCACGCTGTCGGGTACCGGCGCACACACCTTCGTTGTAGCCTGTCCGAATTAGAAATATTCTCTCCTTGAGAAAGAGTCTGCGGAATTCTTGAAAAGAATAGAAATGGTGTCAGTTTAGAAATTTCATGGGAACGCCGCTATCAATCGGCGTTCTCTTGAATATGTATTCGTCGGTTTGGATCATTCTGTCATACATTTGTATCGATGTGATTCTTGTGTTTTAAATATTTCTTGGAAGTAGTCGGAATTGTATGATTGCCATTTCAACATTGTGAAATATAATGTATGTTAAAAGAGGTTAGATCCAGCGCGTATGCGCTTTCCTGAAGTCTGGAGGAAGCATGTCCGAACCGTTTCTCGCCGAAGTCCGACTGATGGGATTCAATTTCGCGCCGCGTGGCTGGGGTTTCTGCGACGGCCAGATCTTGCCGATCAACCAGAACCAGTCGCTTTACTCACTGCTTGGCACCACCTACGGCGGCGACGGGCGCACCACATTTGCGCTCCCCGACCTGCGCGGCCGCACCCCGATCCACGTCGGGCGTTCCAATGGCGGCGCGCACCACTCCGAAGGCCAGAAGAGCGGCGAGGAAACCCACACACTCAGCGTCAACGAGATGCCGCAGCATAGACATCTTGTCGAGGCGGACTCCGCCAGCGGCATGACGCGGTCACCGGCAGGGCATGTCCTGGGCGGTTTTCCGGGCGGTTTCGCCGACTTTTCCGGAACCAATGTGACGCTGCGTGCCGGAACATTGCTCAATGTCGGCGGCAGTCAGGCGCACGAGAACATGCAGCCCTATCTCGCGGTCAATTTCTGCATTGCCCTGCAAGGTCTGTTCCCGTCGCGAAACTAGAATGAACATCCGTCGGTTGGCTTGGGAGGCCTGCGCATATGTCCGAACCCTTTGTTGGTGAAATCCGAATGTTTGCGGGCAATTTCGCGCCGCGCGGCTGGGCCTTCTGCGATGGCCAGCTTCTTGCCGTTTCACAGAATGATGCGCTGTTTTCCCTGTTGGGAACGATTTATGGGGGCGACGGACGCACGACATTCGGCCTGCCCGACATGCGCGGGCGCCTGCCAATTCACGCCGGACACGGCCCCGGTCTGTCGGAACGGCGTCTCGGCGCCAAGGGCGGCGCCGAGAAAGTGACGCTTACCGTCAACCAGATGCCGAGCCACGGCCATCCGCCGCGCGCGGATACCAATATCGGAACTGAATCCTCCCCGGCCGGCAATGTCACGGCGACATCCACGGCTGTGGACATCTATTTTGACGGCACGGCGGACAGCAATCTGAGCTCGGAGGCGGTCACCCGTACCGGTGGCAGCCGCTCGCACACCAACCTGATGCCGTTTCTGTGCGTGCATTTCATCATTGCGCTGTTCGGCATCTATCCAAGCCGGCACTGAGGGAGGCCCGACATGTCCGAACCATTCATCGCCGAAATCCGCATCTTCGCCGGCAATTTCGCTCCGCGGAGTTGGGCTTTCTGCAATGGCCAGTTGCTTCCGGTTTCGCAAAATACCGCCCTTTTTTCGCTGATCGGCACTACCTATGGCGGTGATGGCCGCACCACCACGGCGCTGCCCAACCTGGAGGGGCGTGCGCCGATGCATCCGGGCCGTGGGCCCGGATTGACCGACAGGCGGCTTGGTCAGCGTGGCGGGGTGGAGCAGGTGACGCTGACAGAAGCGCAGATGCCCAACCACTCACACACGCTGCGTGCCGTCGGCTCGGACCCCGGAGACGTAACGACGCCGACCGGCAACACATCCCTGGCGTTTTCCAGTGGCGGCAACGCCTATTCGCTCAACCAGCCGAACAGCACCATGGCCGATCAGATGCTGCCCGAGGCCGGCGGTTCCCAGGCGCACAACAACATGCAGCCTTACCTGACGATGAATTTCATCATCGCGCTTCAGGGGCTCTATCCCTCGCGCAGCTGACGCGGGCTTAAGGCGCGAGGCATTCCACAAGGAGCTTGATCATGAGCGATGCTGTCCGAACCGAAATCGAACTTGAAGAAGGTGCGTTTCTCCCCTCGGGCGAACCGGTCCTGACGCCTTTTGCGGAGATTTCCCGGCTGATGCTTTTGGGAATCGACGGGGACCGGAACAACAACATTGTCTGGACCGCGCAGGGCATGCCCAATGGCTCCTGGTCGGGAGAATTGGCCTCGGTCAACGACAATGCCTACATCGTGCTGGGCACCGGTCTGACGATGGATGGGCGGGTGGCCATGGCTGCGGTCACCAATGCCAGCCCGGCCACGGTTCACTATATCGATGAGGCGCCACAGGGACCCGGCGGCGAGGAGCGGTGGAACACGCCGGTGGACCTGGGATTGCCGGCAGGGGTGACGGATCTTGCGCAACTGGCAATGCTGCGCGATGCCGACGGTCGCATCGAGATCTTCGGCGTGGACGGGGCCACGGGACATGTCTGGTGGATCTTCCAGAACCCGGACACCATTGTCGATACCACCGAGGAGGTTATTCCGCCCGGCTCGGATACGCCGATTACCGTCAACGCGCGGGTGAGCGCGCCGCCGGAGACTCCGTGGAGCGACTGGACCCAGCTGACGGGCGGAGAGATCGCCCGTCTGATCGCGGCCAGTGACATCAACAGCCGCATCACGCTTGTGGCGATCAGCGACAATCCCGACGCGCAGGAGGTCTATGTCAACGCCCAGACCAAGGACACGGCGCTGGCCGCGACCGACTGGACCGGCTGGACCCGGATCGACAATGCCGCCAGCGGCACCGCCGGCGCGCTGCCGACTGCGGTGCTCGATCCCGAGGGCTTCCTCAACATCTTCATGGTCGGAGCCAATTCGCAGGTCGTCCAGATCCGGCAGACCGAACCGGCCAAGACCACCTGGTCGGAGTGGCACCAGATCAGCTACATCAATGCCGCGGTCGTCAATGTGATATCGGCCTTCGACAGCAACGGAAACATCGTCCTCGTCGCGCTCGACGAGAATCTCGGCCTGCACGCCAACTATCAGACCGATGTGAGCAAGCAGACCTGGAGCGGCTGGCAGCAGATTGGAACAGCGCCCGATTTCGGTCTCGTGGCCATGGACTACAATGCCGATGGCGCCCTGAGTTACTTCCAGGGCGAGACGGGAACCAATGGCGTCAAGTTCATTTCACAAATGGCGCCCGGCTCCACCCATTGGTCGGCCGGATGGACGATGCTCGCCGACAGCGGCATCTTCACCTACGGCATCGTCCGCGACCTAACGCCCCCCGAACAGGATTGATGGCGGGTCACTTGTCCAGTGCTGCGCCCCGGGAGGCGGACCTCGCAGGCGGCTATGCCCGCGCGGAGGCGACAAGGCTTCGTCTCCGGCCGATGACAGACGCCGACATGGAGTTCCTGTCCGCGCTGTACGCCTCGACGCGAGAGGAAGAGCTGTCGCAATTGCCCTGGGACGCGGCCCGGAAACGGGATTTCCTTGAGATGCAGTTCAATGCCCAGCATGCGCATTATCAGGCCCACTATCCCGATGCTGCCTGGCTGGTTCTCGAGCACGGGAAAGACCCGGCAGGCAGGCTTTACATCGAGGAATGGCCCAGCGAACTGCGCATCATCGATATTGCGCTGATGCCCCCCTTTCGCGGACGGGGACTGGGCGCGGCCCTGCTTCGAGACATCATGGAGAAGGCTGATACGGCTGGAAAGGCGGTCGGCATCCACGTCGAAAAGGCCAATCCGGCGATGCGCCTTTATCGCCGGCTGGGCTTCCGCACCATCGAGGACAAGGGCGTGTATGACCTGTTGCGCTGGAGCCGGGGAGGGGCCTGATCCCGATGCGTTCTGAAGAACGTGAAACTGCGGTTCCGGGACCGGCGTCAGGTGAAAACGGCCTCGTAATGTACGCCTTCGCTGGCCTGGCCGACGGGTACGATGAAGATGTCCAGATCGCCGAGGCCGTCATGTTTGAAGGTGTAGCAGCCCTGCGGCAGGATGCTGTCGCTGTCCGACTGCCACAGCAGTGAGAAGGCGCCCCCCATCCGCTCGCCCTTGCCCTTTCGCACAACCTCGATCAGCCTGAGCCTCTGTGGCGGCTCGATCCCGGGCAGTGTGAAGGTCTGGGTGTCGAGACCCTCGAAACTTTCAGCGGTCAGCTTGTCGATCATGAGCCCTGTTCCTGCTTGGGGACACGGAAGATGCGCAGCGGCTTCAGGAAGCTGGCCTTGCCGGCTGTGGCATCAGGCTCCGGAGCCGCACTCTGCTCCTGGCTCACCATCGCGCCGCGGCGGATCTCGTGAAACGTTGCTTCAATCAAACGGTCAAATCCGCCCCGGTACATGCCGGAGAGAAAGGCGATCGTATTGGCCGCATCACCGCCGAATTGCCATGCGCACTCGTCAAACCTGCATCCGGACAGGGACGGGATTTCGCCGCCCGAATAGACCATGGTGCATCGTGCGAAGGCGCAGCTTGTGAAGCCGGAGCCGTCAAGCATGACCGTCTTCTCAAAGAAGTTCCGATCCTTGTAGCGACCCTGAACAGGTGTGTTCATGGTCTCTAGCCGGCGGCCAGCTTTTCATAGGCGGAGGTGAACCCGACCAGGCTGATCGGCACCGAAACGGCCTGGCCCGCCACTGAATAAAACGTAATCTTGGCGACGCTCCCGGCCCTGAGTTCGGAAAGAAGCCCATCGCTGATCGGCTGATTGGCAAATGCGCCCTGAGGAGTGCTGGTGTTGACCACCAGATTGATTGCCTCGTTCTCGTCGATAGCGACTTCCACACCTCTGGTGAAGTCAACACCGTGCGGCAGCGCCAGCGTCAGCATGTGATTTGCCTGTTCGGGCTGCGGACGAATGACGACGGACAACAGGCGCTGATTGGTTTCAGTCACCGTCACGTTCTGTACCATCTGGCAGACCAGCGGCGAATCGGCGGTTTCGCCGGCGCCGCAATTGACCGCCCAGTTGTTTTTCGGGCGATCCGTGGTGGCCGTGCCGGATGTTTGCGCATTCGCGGGGGCAAAAGCGAAGCTTGCGGCTGCAATCGCGGCGATGCCGATGATACGGATAAGTGTGGGGGCCAAGGAAGCGCTCCTAACTGTAAAACAGACCTGAAAGAACCCGGCCCGGTTTATCGCATCGCGGGTGATCTCTTACAAGGCCCGACTTGAAGGTTGTTGCCCTCGATCGTCGATCCGACTGCTGCCCAGCGAATGTAGTGATCGTGCGATTTGCTGTATTCCTCGCGTTTGCGGGCAATATCATGGTTACCAAATCGTTAAACGACCGCTAACCATCGCAACAAATTCAGCACGCACAATGTCTGCGGATGTGCTTTTTGTAAGAATGCATGAAATTGGTCTTTTGCGGCAAGGTCCCGCACGAGACCGAAATTCGGAGACAGCGTGCCCATGAGTGCTTCAGGACTCGGCGAACCTTTTTCATCTCACAGCCAACCGGCAGAGGAACGGCTGCCGGCGATGTTTGTGAGTTTTGCGAGCCTCGCTTTCGTGCTGGTGCTCCTGAGCATCGTGATTTCGGTGCATCTTTCCCCGCCCGGCAATCCGGCTCAGGAGTTCGGCGAACAGGGTCTGAACACCGCCCTCAAGTCGTTGCTTGCCGCCATGAGCGGAATGGCCGCGGTGCTGGTGTTCTATATCCGTGCGAAACGCTTCGACCCCGGCGCACTGTTCTGGCTGGCAATCGCGATGGCTTGCGTGTTCTTCGCGCTCGAGATCCGTTTGGGCGCTGGTCTGTTCACCGCGCCACCGATGGCTGCCGGATGGGTCGTTGCAGCCGGTCTGGCCGTTGCAATCCTTGGCTTTTTCGCGTTGTCCGCGCGCGAGATCAGGGCTAGCCGGACGTTTTTGACCCTGTTTTCGGTGGCTGTCGCCTTTGTCGCTCTGGATGCTGCGGTCAGTGTCGCGATGCCGGCCGACACGGGGTGGAGACAGGTTCTCGTCGAGGGCAGCGGGCTGATCGGCATGTTCTTCCTGTTCCTGGCAGTCAGCGCCCGGCTGGTGTTGCTGATCGATCAACTGTCCGTGCGCCGCCGCTTCGGCTGAAGCGGCGGGCAAAACGGACATCGGAACCCGGCGAGAAAGGGTTTCCCCTCAGGGCGCGGTCCAGGCGCCGTTCTTCTTCGACGATTTGACGCAGGCCTCGACGAAGGCGACACCGGCCACGCCGTCGCTGACCGTGGGAAACACCACGTCCTTGGGAATACGGCCGCTGGTCTTGCGAACCGCCCGGATCGCCTTTGCGGCTTCCGAATAGAGCGTCGCGAACCCCTCGAGGTATCCTTCAGGATGTCCGGCGGGAATCCGGCTCGCCCGGCCCGCGGCTGCGCCCGCACCCGCGCCGTTGCGCGTGATCAACTGCTTGGGTTTTCCAAGCGGTGTGTACCACAGATAGTTCGGGTCTTCCTGCGCCCATTCGAGCCCGCCCTTTTCGCCGAAAACGCGCAGGCACAGCCGGTTCTCGTTGCCGGGCGCCACCTGGCTCGCCCAGATCATGCCCTTGGCGCCACCCTTGTAGCGCATCATCACATGGGCGTTGTCGTCGACCAGTCTTCCGTCCACGAAGGCGTCGAGATCCGCGGACAGGCTCTCGAGTTCGAGACCGGAGACGAAGCAGCCCAGATTGTAGGCATGGGTGCCGATATCCCCGGTGGCCCCGCCCGCACCGGTCTGTTTCGGGTCGGTCCGCCAGGAGGCCTGCTTCTGACCGGTCTGTTCGATCGGTTCGCTCAGCCAGTCCTGAACATATTCCGCCTGAACCAGCCGCAGCTTGCCGAGCACACCCTTCTGAACCATTTCGCGCGCCTGACGGATCATCGGATAGCCGGTGTAATTGTGAGTGAGCACAAACAGCCGGCCGGATTTTTCGGCGATGGCGGCGAGACGTTTCGCGTCCGCAAGGTTGGAGGTCAGCGGTTTGTCGCAGATCACGTGAATGCCCGCTTCGAGAAAGGCTTTTGCGGCAGGATAATGCATGTGATTGGGGGTGACGATCGCCACGGCCTCGATCCCGTGCTCCCGTCCGGCCTCGGCCTTCGCCATGTCCTCGAAGCCCGCATAGGACCGCTCGGGGTCGAGACCCAGCTCCCGGGCCGAGGCAAGTGCGCGGTCGGCATCCGAAGACAGCGCGCCCGCCACCAGTTCGAACTCGCCGTCTATGCGCGCGGCGATCCGGTGGACGCCGCCGATGAAGGCGCCCTGGCCGCCGCCCACCATGCCCAGCCGTATGCGGCCATCGCTTTGGTATTTGGGGTTTGTCTTTGCCATTCTCAAAGTCCCAGCATCTTCCGGTTGGTCTCGCGATCGGTCTTGCCGCCGGCGAAATCGTCGAAGGCTTTTTCGGTCACGCGAATGATGTGATCGGAGATGAAGGCCGCGCCCTCCGCCGCGCCGTCCTCGGGATGCTTGAGGCAGCATTCCCACTCGATGACCGCCCAGCGGTCATAGCCGTATTGTGCGAGCTTGGAAAAAATTCCGCCGAAATCGACCTGTCCGTCACCGAGTGAGCGGAACCGCGCTGCCCGGTCGATCCATTTGGCATAGCCCGAATACACGCCCTGCCGTCCGGTGGGGTTGAACTCCGCATCCTTGACGTGGAAGGCCGAAATCCGCTCCTGGTAGATGTCGATGAACGCCAGGTAGTCGAGTTGCTGGAGCAGGAAATGCGACGGGTCGTAGTTGATGCAGCAGCGCTGGTGTCCTTTCAACTTGTCCAAAAACATCTCGAACGTGGTGCCGTCGAAAACATCTTCACCGGGGTGGATCTCGAACCCGACATCCGTACCCGCCTCGTCAAACGCGTTCAGGATCGGCTCCCAGCGTCTGGCAAGCTCGGTGAACGCCTCGTCGATCAGTCCGTCGGGTCGTTGCGGCCAGGGATAGACATAGGGGAATGCAAGGGCGCCGGGAAAGGAGACGTGGCCCTCAAGACCCATGTTGGCCGAAGCCTTGGCGGCCAGCATCATCTGGTCGACGGCCCACGCCTGACGCGCAGCGGGATTGCGATGAAGCCGCTCAGGCGCGAATGCGTCGAAGGCGAGGTCGTAGACCGGATTGACGGCGACAAGCTGACCCTGCAGATGGGTGGAAAGCTCCGTGATCTCCACGCCGGCATCGGCGCAGACGCCCTTGACCTCGTCACAATAGGTGCGTGAGGCGGCGGCCTTTTCCAGATCGAACAGGCGTGCATCCCAACTGGGAACCTGCAGGCCCTTGTAGCCAAGCGAAGCCGCCCATTTTGCAATCGACGGCAGAGAATTGAACGGGGCCTCGTCGCTGACGAACTGGGCCAGAAAGATTCCCGGCCCCTTCATGGTTTTCGGTCCCGTATTGGATCTAGGCATTTCTTTTTCTCTCCCTGATAGTCACGCTTGTGTGTTGCCCGCCGAAACCGGCTGACGGCCGGTCAAGCGGTCCGCTGCCATGCCGCGGAAAAATTCGTTGGCCCCACAGCGCGAACTTGAACTCGATGTATCGCATCTGCCGTCTTGAAGCGCCGCGACGGTGTGGCGGCGATTGATGTTACTCCCTCCAATGCCTGCGTTCTGAGTCGCAATTGACCAGCCCGCAGACGCACCTCCCGTGGGGCCGCAGGGCCCCTTTCAGCCGCGCCTGTTTCCCTGTTTCGGGGCAAGCGAGCGCTGAACCGACGAGCAGTGTAATCGATTTCACTGTCGATGGGCAAACACGTTATTCACAGCGTGACGGGTTAATCGGCGGCGCTCACGAAGATGCGCATCTCGCCGGGATGGCGGACATTCGGGCGACGGGCAAAGCCTGCGATGTCAGTCGCCGTCGTTTGTGCGATCGGCCGCGACGGCGTCGACCATGCTTCTCAGCAGGTCCGGATTGGCCGATTGCACCCGGCTCCAATTCGGGATGAACGGGGTTTCCATCGGGTTTTCGAGAAAGATTTGACCTGCATGCACGATATTGGCCGCAAACAGTTCAACCGCCTCTTCTTCCTGGTGGCGGTCGGTGTAGAGCCCGTTCATCAGGGCGTCGTTGTGATACATCTCTATGAGGTCGAGCGCGGTTCGGTAGTATGTCGCCTTGATGGTGCGGAAGGTTTCCTGGCTGAACACGACACCGTCGGTGGCGAGCTTGCGAAACAGGGCCTTGGAAATGTCGACCGACATGCGGGACAGTCCCGTGCTGGCGTCCTCCTTGGAAAGCTTCTGGTGCTTGTGGTCATAGGCGTCGGAGATGTCCACCTGGCAGACGGAACGGTTGGACAGATTGCGCCAGACCTCCGACAGGACTCCGATCTCCAGACCCCAGTCCGACGGAATCCGCATGTCGGGAAGAATGCCGATCCGCATGGCAAACTCGCCTGCAAGCGGGTAGCGGAAGCCCTTCAGATACTCAATGTAGTCGTTGTGGCCGCAGACCTTCTGGATCGACAGGAGCAGGGGAGACACGAGCAGGCGGGAAACCCTTCCGTTGAGTTTCCCGTCGGCAATGCGCGGGTAAAACCCCTTGCAGAACTGGTAGGGAAATCCGGGGTTGGCCACCGGATAGATCAGCCGCGCCAGCATTTCGCGTGAATAGGTGGTGATGTCGCAATCGTGCAGGGCGACGACATCCGCGTTTTGCGAGGCGAGCGCATAGCCGATGCAGTACCAGACATTGCGCCCCTTGCCCGGTTCCGTCGGAGCAAGCCCGGCATCGGCAAGCTGGGCGTGGACCGCCTTCAGGCGGGGGCCGTCGTTCCAGAGAATGTCGTGCTTCTGAGGCAGTCGGGAAAAGTACTGCTTGGCGAAGGCGAACTCCTCGGCGTTCGCCCGGTCGAGGCCAATGATCACGTTGCTGATATAGTCCGCGCCGGAAAGTTCATCGAGGATCCGGGCAAGTGCGTCATGTTCGAGTTCCGAAAACAGTGACGGCAGGATCAGGGTGATCTTCCGGCTCTTGGAGAATTGCCTGAGCTGGGCTTCCATCAGTTCCAGCGGCATACGGGTGAGATTGTGGAGTGTTGCAACGTTGCCGTTCTGATGAAAGTCCGCCATTCAACTCTCCCTGAGCCGATTTTGAATCTGCAACATTTGCAGCACCGCATTGTTCCATCCCGCCGGACCTTCCAGCGTCTCGCGAATGATCTGCCCGTTGGCCTCGCCGGCAAGGCGGGGGATGCCGCCATGACCCGAATTCGGAATGATGACGCCGAGCGCGGCGGCCTCGAGCATCCCGATGTCATTGCCTGCATCGCCCAGCGCAAGCGCAAACGGTTCATGCCTGCTATTCCGATACCGGTCGATGATCTCGGTCATTCGCAAGGCCTTGTCGCTATCGAACGACAGGGTCATGAAACGGCCGCCCTGTTGGGCCCGGATGCCCTCGGCATCGAGGAGTTCGCGGAAACGGTCGAGCTCCGCATTGCTGCCGCTCCACAGACCCGGTTCGGAAAATTGCCGCTTCCGGGCCCGGGCCGCCTGCTCGGTCGACAAGCCCGTGCGCGCGGAAACCTCTGCGTCGGTCCAGTTCGAGAAACCGCGAAACTGCGCCGTCAATTCGGGCGGAAGGCCCGCAATGGTAGACAGAAGCCTGTCATGAGTTCCGGAGGCCTCATCGCCGCTCTCGTGAGGTTCAAGAATGCCTGCGCCATTCTCGACGATGGCCTCGCAATGGGGAAAGCCCAGTTCGGCGCGCAAAGGCGCAATCTCGGCGGCGGTCTTGCTCGAAGCCAGGATGAGCGGAACACCGGTCTCTCGAAGCCCGGCAAGCGCTTCGGCAGCCGCGGCATGGGAATAGGTCTCGTGGTCGAGGAGCGTTCCGTCGAGATCGCTGAACACGATCAACCGGCCGGGATCCGGTGGCACTCCGCGCGCGGGGGTCAGTTCGTGATCCAGCGGCATTGGTAGGGCTCGAACGAGATGTCGCTGCCGGCCGGGCCGATTTCCTCGCCGGATATCAGGTCGGTCCAGACCTCGCCGCCGATCAGGTTCAGCGACATCACCGGAACGGCAACGTCGTCCGCAGTCAGATTGTGAATGGCGAAGATGCTTTGCGAGCGGTCCAGGCTCTGGCGCCAGAAGCCGAACAGCTTGTCACCAAGCTGCAGTGTGAACTGCGTTGCATTCGGGTGAAAACCGGGCTGGCGCGCCCTGAGTTTCAAAAGCCGCGTCAAACCCGCAAAGACACGGGCGTGGGGGCTGTCGGGATCTTCAAGTTGGTCCATTAGCTCTGGATAGTGCCAGCGGCGTCGGTTGATCGCCCGGTTGTGGCCTGATTTCTCGACGCCCTCGTAATCGTTGCCGGTGCCCAGCAGCGAATGGATATAGATCCCGGGGATGCCCTCGAGACCGAGCGCGATGGTCTGGCTGCAAAGGAAGCGCTCGATATTCCATTCGTCCTCGCCATTGACCGTGCCCTTGAGCGCGTCGAACAGCGCAATGTTGATCTCGTAGGTACGCACGCTCCCGTCCGGCATCTTGCGCATGGAGGCGAGGCCGCCGAAGCGCTTGGCCGTGGCGATGACGCTGTCGATTTCCTCGTCGCTCAGAAGCCCTTCGGCCGGCCGCATCCCGATGCCGTCATGCGATGCTGTGAAATTGAAATAGGTGCACCCGAGCTGCGCCGGCGGCATCGACATCTGCCAGGCATTCAGATGCTTCGAGGTTCCGTGAAGAAGCGCATGCAGCAGCAGTGGCGGCAGCGAGAAATTGTAGACGACGTGGGTTTCGTTGCGGTTTCCGAAGTAGCTCAGATTCTCGGCGTTCGGAACATTCGTCTCGGTGATCAGCACAAGTGGATGCTTGCAAAAGTCGGACAGAAGCCTGAGCAGCCGCACCACCGCATGGGTCTGGTGAAGATGGATCGAGGGCGAGCCCGCTTCCTTCCAGAGATAGGCGATCGCATCGAGGCGTATGGTGCGCACGCCGCGGTCGACGTGGAAGCGGAGAATGCGCAGAAACTCGAGCAGGACCTCCGGATTCGAGAAGTCGAAATCAACCTGATCGTGGCTGAAGGTGCACCACACGTGCCTGATGCCTCTGGCGGTTTCGACTTCGCGCAACAGCGGATGCGCACGTGGCCTGACGACCATCGAGAGGTCGTCATCCGGTGAGGCTTCGAAGAAGAACCGGTCATAGGGCGTATGACCCAGCCGGTACTCGTTGAACATCAGGCTCTGGCTCGAGCAATGGTTGATCACCAGGTCCGACATCAGCCGGAACTGGCTCGCGATCCGCCCGATATCCTCCCAGGCGCCGAGCATGCCGTCGACGGCGTAGTAGTCGGTAACGGCAAAGCCGTCATCCGAGGTGTAGGGAAAATAGGGAAGGATGTGCACGCCGGTCGCCACGTCACGCAGCCGGGTGTCGAGAAAGTTGTAGAGCAGGTCCAGCGGCTTGTGCTCACCATTCACGAAGCTGTTGCCGTAGGTGATGATGTAGCTGTCCTTTTCGCTCCACAGCGTATTGCCCGGCGGCCGGCCGCGCGGGCGGGGCCCCTCGTCACCCGGCCAGAAGGCGCCCAAGACAGCATCCACCAGCGCTTGATTGTCGTGATCCGGATAGATCGACTGCAAAAGGTGCGCGAGCCCCTCCCGCAGACGTTTTGGAATTCTCTTCGAAGATGAAATCGGCGACTGCGGCGTATCTGCATAAAAACTAACCATGTCTAAATTTTTAGCACCGTCTTGGAATTACGCAAGAGGCGGAAAGCTGTTCCCCGAAGGCTGTCCCGGCCCCGGTCGCGGCGCTGCGCATTCCGGAAAAATGAAGAGCTCGACTTGCAAGGAAAGCAAAACTGAAATAAATTTCACTGAATGAAAAAAATACATAACCCTGTTGACAGGAGGATGGCCTGAAGCTTAGATCGCCGTTGTGCGATAAAAATCGCATACTGAAATATCTTGCAAGGCGGCTCCGTGGCGGAGCCGGGAGAGAGGGCAAGATATAGCGTGGAGGAAAATCATGAGAATCGTTCAAATGGCCACGGCTTTGACCGCGGTCACAATGGCTGCCGTATTCGCTGTTCCGGGCGCGGCTTCGGCGCAGAGCAAGTTCCAGTGCGAGCCGGGTGAAACCTACATCATGAACGTGATGGTTTCGGCGCATCCCTACTGGGTCCCGGTCTATCAGGGCTTCAAGCAGGCTGCGGAAGCCATGGGGTGCGAGACGGCATTCTCGGGCACGCCCGATTATGACATCACCAAGCAGATCGCGTCCTTCGAGCAGGACCTGGTCAAGCAACCGGCAGGCATTCTTCTTCATCCGATGCAGTCGGACCCGTTCATCGAGCCGATCGACCGGGCCATCGACAGCGGTGTAGAGGTGGTGACCTTCGCCGCCGATTCACCGAAGTCCAAACGGACCGCCTACATTACCTCCGACAACCTCGCCGAAGCCAAGTTCGCAGCCGAGGAAATCGTCAGCCAGATCGGTGACAGCGCGGAATATGCGGTGCTTGAGAACCCGGGTCAGAGCAATCACGACCTGCGGGTCACCGCACTGATCTCCTACATGGAGGAAAACTTTCCGAACATGAAGCTGGTCGGCCGCCAGGCGACCAATCAGGACAGCAATGCCGCCTATCGCGCGACCGCGTCCATTCTCCAGGCCAACCCGAACCTGGGCGCCTTGTGGATCCCGGAAGCGGGCTCGGCGGAAGGAGCCGTGGCGGCGGTGCTCGAAGCCGGGGCCGACGTGCTGGTCATGCATGCCGATGTGACGCCAACAACCCTTGAACACATCAAGGCCGGCAACATTCACATGGCGCTCAATCCGAACCAGGGCATGCAGGGCTTCATGGGCTTTGTCGCGTTGTTCATGGCGGCCCATTCGGACATGTTCGATCCGTTCAACGACTACAAGGTCTCCGGCTTCAATCCGGTTCAGATCCCTTATGTCGACAACGGTTTCTCGGTGATCACCAGGGAGAACGCCGACTCGTTCGATCTCAACACCTACATGGAAGGCCGCGATCCAAGCTGAGTGTAGCTTCCATTCGGGTCGCCCGCGTTCCGGATTCGGCGCGCGGGCGGCCGGAACCAGCAGCCTGCATGGCCCCGGCTACGCCAGGGCAGGCCGGGTACAGCAGAGTAGACGAGATGAACAGCGACCTGATCCTCGAAATCAGAAACTTGAGCAAGTCCTTCGGGCCCATTCACGCCCTCCGGGGCGTCGACTTCGAACTGCGCAAGGGCGAAGTCCATGCCATTGCAGGCGAGAATGGTGCGGGAAAGTCGACCCTGATGAATGTGATCGATGGCATTCTGCGCCCCGACAGCGGTGAGATACGGTTTGACGGCAAGCCCGTCGACATTGCCTCGCCCGCAATCGCCCAGAGGCTCGGAATCGGCTTCGTGCACCAGGAGATCGCGCTGTGTCCCGACATCACCGTGGCCGAAAACATCTTCATGGCGACCACCAATGTCAGCCGCTCCCCCCTGATGGACTACGCCAACCTGGAGCGCAAGGCGAGGCAGGTGCTCCACCGCCTGGCCGACATCGATCCGGCCGCCCTGGTGCGAAGCCTTTCGATCTCCCAGCAGCAACTGGTCGAGATCGCAAAGGCGCTCACCCTCGATTGCCGGGTTCTCATTCTAGACGAGCCGACCGCGGCGCTGACCGAGAAAGAGGCGCAGATCCTTTTCGACATAATGCGCAACCTGGTCAGCCAGGGGATCTCCATCATCTACATCTCCCACCGCATGGTCGAAATCTTCGACAATTGCGACCGCGTCTCCGTGTTTCGCGACGGGCAATACATCGTCACCCGCGATGTGGCGGACACGACTCCGACCGAAATCGTCAATGCCATGGTCGGTCGTGTCATCGACAAGCTTTACCCGGAAAAGCAGCCGGAGGCGGACAAGACCGATGAGATCATCCTGTCGGTGCGCAACCTGACCGAACGCCGCCGGTTCAGAAACATTTCCTTCGATCTCAGGAAGGGCGAGATCCTGGGGCTGGCGGGCCTGATCGGCGCGGGCCGGAGCGAGATCGTCAAGGGCATCTGCAAGCTTGAGGGCGAGGTCACCGGCGAAGTGACGCTGAAGGGCCGCCGGCTTGAAACGGCAAACTACAAGGACAGCATCGGCGAAGGCGTCGTCTATCTATCCGAAGACCGCAAGGGTGACGGTCTCTTTCTGGAAATGTCCATCGCCGAGAATGTCTCTGCGTTGAAGCTCTCGCAGGTTTCAGCGCCCAGGGGCATCATCAACGATCGGCTCGAAGCAGGCCTGGCGCGGCGGTTGGGCGCGATGCTCAATCTCAAATGCGGTCACGTGGGTGAGCCGGTTTCGAACCTGTCGGGCGGCAATCAGCAGAAGGTAGCCATTGCCAAGCTGCTTTCGGTCAATCCCGATGTCATCTTTCTCGATGAACCCACCCGCGGTGTCGATGTCGGCGCCAAATCCGAAATTCACCGCATCCTGCGCGATCTGGCGCGAGAGGGCGTCGGCATCGTGATGATCTCGTCCGAACTGCCGGAACTCATCGGCGTCAGCGATCGCGTTCTGGTGGTGCGCGAAGGCCAGATCAGCGGCGAATTGGCAGGCAACGACATGACAGAGGAAAACATCATGTATCTGGCGTCGGTTTTGGAAACGCAGGTGGAGGCAGTGCAATGACGCGGGACGCCAAAACCGCAGCGCTTGACGGGCCGGGCAACCAGCCGGCGTCTCCGGACAGTCTTGGCAGTGCCGTATTGCGGCTGTTCCGCATGCGTGAAACCGGCCTGGTGCTGATCATCCTGGCGTTGTTCGTCATCATGTCGTTCGCTTCACCCTATTTTCTCACCTGGGTGAACATGCGGGCCATGGCCATGGCCTTCGCCGTAGAAGGCATCGTGGTGGTCGGCATGACGATCCTGCTCATCTCTGGCGGCATCGATCTGTCGGTGGGATCGGTAACGGCTCTTGCAATGGTGATCGCGGGGCTGTTGTTCCTGGCCGGCGTCGATCCCTGGACGGCCTCCGCGCTGTCGATCCTTGCCTGCACGATGATCGGTGCAATCATGGGGTTCTTCGTCACCACGGTGGGCCTGCATCATTTCATCGTGTCGCTTGCGGTCATGGTGATCGCGCGGGGCGCGTGTCTGCTCGGGACCGGTGGACGCCCGCTCGGGCTTTACACGCTACCGCCCGAGTTCAAGTTCATCGGACAGGGATCGATCGGCGTGATCCCGGTGGTGATCCTGATCTTCATCGCCGTCGTCATTGCCTCCGATTTCATGCTCCGCCGGACCACCTTCTTCCGCAAGGTGTTCTACACGGGCAGCAACGAGAAAGCGGCCGCCTATTCGGGCATCCGCACAAAGCGCGTGGTGTTCTTCACCACGACACTGTGTTCGGCGCTGTGCGGCGTTGCGGGCATCATCTACATGGCGCGTTTCGGCTCCGCGCAGCCGACCTTCGGGATCGGCATGGAGCTCAATGTCATCGCCGCCGCGGTGATCGGGGGGGCCAGCCTGTCCGGCGGCTCCGGTACGATTCTTGGCGCAATTCTGGGCGTCATTCTGCTCTCGGTCGTTTCCAGCTCCCTGGCGCTGCTTGATGTCTCGGTCTACTGGCAGGACATTATTCGCGGGTCGATCCTGCTCGCCGCTGTGACCATAGATCACTATCTCAACAAGCGGCGGCGATAGATCCGGTGTCGGCAGGTAAAGTGGAAGCCAAGAATGGTTGAGAACAGAGAAGAATTCGAAGCGATACGGCAGATGCACACGGTGCTCAGTCTTCATTATCTCGAAGAGATGAAGCAATCGGAGATCGCGGTGCGGCTCAACCTTTCGACCTCGAAGGTCAACCGCCTGATCGCCCAGGGCAAACGGATGGGCATGGTCAAGATCATGATCGAGAGCCCGTACCAGCCGCTGGTGGATCTGGAGAACGGTCTTGTGGCAAGCACGCAGCTTGCGAACGCCGTCGTCACCCCCGCAGTGTCGGGCAACCCGGATACCAATCTGCAGCAGGTCGGACGAGCTGCGGCCAATCATCTTCTCGAGACCATTCGCGATGGCGATGTGATCGCGATCACCGGCGGCAAGGCGGTCAGCTCGATTGTGCAGAATTTGAACCCGGACCGGGCCTTCAACGTCAAGGTCGTTCCGCTGACCGGCGGGGTTCAGGGCAAGTACTACACCGACGTCAACCACCTCGCCACGCAACTGGCCGAGCGGCTGGGTGGCACGGCCATGCTGCTGCATGCGCCGCTCTTTGCCGAAAGCCGGGAGCAGCGCGACATGCTCATGGAAATGGGTTCGATCCGGGAGGTGCTGGACCTGGCGCGCAATGCGTCGGTTTCCATCGTCGGCATCGGCTCGATTCACACACCGGGTTCGAGCTATTTCGATCTTCATCCGGGACCGGATTCCGGACGGCAACTCCCCATTGACGGCGGCGTGACCGGCGAGTTCCTCGCCCATCTGATCCTAAGGGACGGCTCGGTCGCCAATTATCCGCTCAACTCTCGCATCGTCGCGCTGAGCCCGGCGGAACTGGCGAAATGCCCGGTCATCATCGGCGTTGCCTCGGGCGAGGAGAAGGTGGAGCCGATCTGCGCGGCGCTTGAGGGCCGCCTGTTCAATTCGCTCATCATCGATGAGCAGACCGCAACCGCGGTTCTTCAAAACATACGAGAGGGAAGACATGTCGCATGAAATACTCAACCGTCCGATCGGAAATTCCGGTATCGAAGCTTCGGCGGTCGGCCTTGGCACCTGGGCGATCGGCGGCTGGATGTGGGGCGGTACGGAGGAAAGCAAATCGATAGAGGCGATCCGGACGTCCATCGATGAAGGCATTTCGTTGATCGACACCGCACCGGCCTACGGCCAGGGGCTGGCGGAAACCATTGTGGGAAAGGCCATCGAGGGCCGCCGCGACAAGGTTGTTCTGGCCACCAAATGCGGCCTCGTCTGGCACACCACGAAGGGCAATCATTTCTTCGACTATGACAACGGACCGGTTCACCGCTATCTGGGCAAGGAGTCGATCGTTCATGAAGTCGAGCAAAGCCTTACGCGTCTGAGGACCGACTATATCGACCTCTACATTACCCATTGGCAGGATCCGACGACGCCGGTCCAGGAGACGATGGATGCGCTGGAGACATTGAAGGCGCAAGGCAAGATCCGCGCGATCGGCGCCAGCAATGTTTCGACGGAGGACCTGCGGAACTATGTTGCCGCGGGCCAACTGGATGCCATTCAGGAAGAGTACAGCATGGTCAAGCGCGACATCGAAACGTCGCTGCTTCCGATCTGTGCCGAGCACGGCGTGGCCACTTTGAGCTATTCGTCCCTTGCCCTGGGTCTTCTATCCGGAAAGATCGGCCCCGACCGAAGCTTTTCCGGCGATGATCTTCGCAAGGACAATCCCCGTTTTTCCACCGGGAACCGCGAAAAGGTCGCCCGGCTCATGAAAGCAATCGCCCCGGTGGCCGAGCGGCATCAGGCAACAAGCGCCCAGATCGTGATCGCCTGGACCCTGCAGCAGCCCGGCATCACCTTTTCGTTGTGCGGCGCGCGCAACCCGGATCAGGCGCGGGAAAATGCAAGGGCAGGCGCGATCCGCCTGTCAGCGGAGGAAATCAACCTGATCAGTGAGGCAGCACGAACGCATCTGACCAATCTCGACGCCTGAAGTTACGCACATGAACGAAGCCAATTGCGGACGCCGCCCCTGGGGACGGTGAACGGAGAACCTATGCTTGAACACCGCAGCCAGAGCCTGAAGGAAGTCCGCGACGACGGCGCTTTTGACGTCGTTGTCGTTGGCGGCGGCATCAACGGCATCGGAGTGTTTCGCGAACTTTCGCTGCAGGGCTTGCGTGTGCTTCTGGTCGAGCGCAACGACTTCTGTTCCGGGTGCAGCGCAGCGCCCTCGCGGATGATCCACGGCGGACTTCGCTACCTCGAGAACGGCGAATTCGATCTCGTCCAGGAATCGCTGCGCGAACGTGATGCACTGTTGCGCAACGCGCCGCATTTCGTGCGGCCACTGCCGACCGTGATTCCGATAGGATCGGTGTTCTCGGGTCTCCTGAACGGCGCCGCCGGTTTTCTGGGTCTGACGAGCAAGCCGGCGAAGCGTGGCGCGCTGCCGATAAAGATCGGTCTTTCGCTCTACGACTGGGTGACCCGCAAACGGCGTGTTTTGCCAAGTCACGGGTTTCACGCGGCAGGAGAAACCTTCCGGCGTTGGCCGGACCTGACCCGAGACCTGCGCTTCTCCGCCGTCTATCATGATGCCTGGATAAGTCATCCCGAGCGTCTCGGCGTCGAGCTCGTCACGGACACGATCCGCATGGCGCCCGATTGCGTGGCGTTGAACTATGCGGAAATCGAGCGCGAATCGTCAGACTTTGTCGTCACCGATCGTGAAACCGGGGTGAGGTTGGCAGTCACCGCCAGAGCGATCGTCAACGCCACGGGCGCGTGGCTCAATGAGGCGGTCGGGAGTTTCTCCGGCCGCCGGAACTCTCGGGAAAGGCTGGTCTCCGGAACCAAGGGATCGCATGTCATCCTCAACAATCCGGCGCTCCACAAGGCGCTCCGAGGACACATGGTCTTCTTCGAAAACACAGACGGCCGCGTCTGCATCGTCTTTCCCTACCTTGGAAACGTGCTCGCGGGTTCGACCGATATCCGGGTCGATACGGTTGAGCGGGTTCGCTGCGAGCCGGAGGAACAGCGCTACATACTCGATGCGCTGCAACTGGCATTCCCTGACATAGAGGTGACGGACGACGATGTGGTGTTCAGCTACAGCGGCATCCGCCCCTTGCCCAAGAGCGACGAGCGCTTCACCGGCCGCATCACACGGGGCCATTTTGTTCATCGGCTCGATGGCGCCGTTCCCCAGTTCTGCATGGTGGGCGGCAAGTGGACGACATTCCGCGCCTTCGCCGAACAGGCTGCGAACCAGGTGATGTCGTACCTCAACTGCGAACGCCGGCTCGACACGCTCGATCTGCCGATCGGCGGTGGAGACGGTTACCTTGCCGCCGGCGCCGAGCTGGTTGAAGAACTCGTTCAGTCCCACGGCATCGGACCCGAACGCGCCGCCCACCTCGTTGATGTTTATGGAACGAAGGCGCGGGACGTGGTGGCGTTCTGCTCCGCCTTTCAGTCCGATGAGCAGCTCGCGTCGGCAACCCAGATGACTCGGGGCGAGGTGGCCTATCTGGTGGACAGGGAAGCGGTCGTCCACCTCTCCGATCTCATTCTCCGCCGGACCCCGCTTGCCATCACCGGGACGATTTCGACCGGTCTCATCTCCGCGATCGCGGACATTGTCGCGCGCGAACTCGGCTGGACTGCTGCGCGTCAGGAAGAGGAGATCGGTTCCTTCGTCAGCGAACTGAATGATTTTTACGGTGTCTCGACGGAGATGCTCGACCAGAGAAACCTTGAAAGGAAGACAGGATGCGCCTGAGTACGAAAGCCCGGATGAACCGCATGTTCACCAATGGAGGCTGTCTTGATGTCGCCGTCGATCACGGAGTCTGTAACGAGCCCGGTTTTCTGCAGGGGCTTGAAAGCATGGACAGCGTGATCGCCACGCTGGTCGATGCCAAACCCGATGCGATCCAGATGGCCTACGGTCAGGCCGACCTGCTGCAAAGCCGGCCGGAGAAGGACAAGCCGGCGCTGGTGATGCGCATCGACATGGGCAACCCCTACAATGACACGCGGCACCGGGTGATGTGGTCAGAACTGCAGAACCACGACGAGCCGATCGTCGGCGCGCTCGAAATGGATGCCGCCTGCGTGGTGGTCAACCTGTTCATGCTGCCCGACGAGCCGGACCTGTTTCGCCAGTGCGTTCGCAACATCAGCCGCGTGCGAGCGGCCTGCCACACATACGGGATGCCGCTGATGATCGAACCGCTGGTGATGCTGCCCAACGATGTGCGCGGAGGCTACCAGGTGGATGGCAATGCCGAGAAGATCGTTACGCTGGTGCGGCTTGCGAGCGAGATGGGGGCCGACATCATCAAGGCAGATCCGACAGAAAACCCGGAGGATTTTCATCGCGTCGTGGAGACGGCGCGGGTGCCCGTTCTGGTGCGCGGCGGCGGCAAGGAGGACCTGAAGACGGTTTTGAACAAATCGGCCGCGCTGATGGGACAGGGGGCCAAGGGGATGGTTTATGGTCGCAACATCTATCAGCATGACAACCCGAAGGCCGTGGTGAATGCGCTGATGGCGATGATCCACAACGGCGCATCGGGCGAAGAGGCGTGGGACATCTACAACCGTGGCTGAGGGCAAGCGATACCTGCTGGGACTGGATGCAGGCAACACCGTGATCAAGGCCGTGCTGTTCGATCTCGACGGCAACCAGGTGGCCATGCACGCGCTTGACGGTCAGACGACGGTTCCAGAATCCGGGCATGTCGAACGCGATCTCGGAGAGCTCTGGCTGAATGCGCAGCAGGCGATCCGCGCCTGCATTGGCAAGGCGGGCGTCGAAGCCGGCGATATTGCCGGCGTCGGCTGTGCGGGTCACGGCAACGGGCTTTATCTGCTCGACGCCGCGCGTGAACCGCTGCTTGGCATCCAGTCGCTCGACAGCCGCGCTGCGGGGCTCGCAGACGAACTTGCCGCCGGTGCGCCCGGCGAGGCGCTGGAAGGCCTTTGCCTTCAGAAACCGTGGCCCTCGCAGACGCCCACCCTGCTGGCATGGCTCGAACGCCAGGCCCCGGAGCTTTACCACCGGGCCTCCACCATCCTGCTGTGCAAGGATTTCATCACCTACAAGCTGACCGGGCGGCTGGTCTCGGATGTCTCCGACATGAGCGGATGCGGGCTTCTGCGCATGCCCGAGTGCAGCTATGACAAGGAACTGATGCGGCTCTACGGGCTTGAGGATGCCTTCGACATGCTGCCCGACCTGCTGGAACCGAACCGGGTGGCAGGCACGGTGACCGCCGAAGCCAGCGCCCTGACCGGCCTTGCCGAGGGTACCCCTGTGGTCGCCGGCTTCTTCGACGTGGTCGCCTGTGCGCTCGGCTCCGGTGTGGTGGCCAACGGTCAGGCCTCGGTCATCGTAGGCACATGGAGCATCAACCAGGTGGTCTCGGCGGAGCCGGTGACCGCGCCGGAGGTCTTCATGGTGTCGGGCTTTGGCGCCGGCCGCTATCTCAACATCGAATCGAGCGCCACCTCGGCGGCCAATCTGGAATGGTATGTCCGCGAGTTCATCGAGAGCCGTGGCCATCACGACGATCCCTTCGGATACTGCAACCGGCTGGTGGCGCAGACGCAACCGCGCGCCGACGATCCGATGTTTCATCCCTTCCTCTACGGCGCACGGCTCGGCTCGGAAATGCGTTCGGGCTTTTACGGTATTTCCGGTTGGCACACCGAAGGGCACATGCTCCGTGCGCTTTACGAAGGCGTGATGTTCGAACACCGACGGCACATCGAGGTGCTGATCGCAGCCGGTGTCGCATTCGACGACATTTTGCTCTCCGGCGGCGGCGCGCGCAGCGAGGTATGGCCGCAGATCTTTGCCGACGGGCTTGGAAAGCCTGTCACCATCGCGGCATGTCAGGAAACCGGAGCGCTCGGTGCGGCAATTGCGGCGGGCTGCGGTGCCGGGCTTTTGACCTCCTACGAAGAGGGTGTCGCACGCATGACCCGCGCGAAAACGTCCTTCAAACCCGATCCCGCGTTGCGCGACCATTACGACCGGCGTTATGCCTTGTTCATCGAACTCGGCGCGGATCTGCGCCGCTTCTGGAGCAAGTTGCGTGATGCCTGAAACAGCTGTGGCGGCGGAAAGCTACGATTACATCATCGTCGGGGCCGGCACTGCCGGCTGCGTGCTGGCCAACAGGCTGTCGGCGGATCCGAACAACCGCGTGCTTCTTCTGGAGGCGGGTGGCAGCGACAATTACCATTGGGTTCACATCCCGATCGGCTATCTTTACTGCATCGGCAATCCGCGCACCGACTGGATGATGAAAACCGCACCGGAGCCCGGGCTCAACGGGCGCGCGCTCGGCTATCCGCGCGGCAAGGTGCTCGGCGGCTGCACTTCCGTCAACGGCATGATCTACATGCGCGGCCAGGCCGCCGACTACGACCAGTGGGCGCAGATGGGCAACGCCGGATGGGGCTGGGACGACGTTCTGCCCTATTTCACGATGAGCGAGGACCACCATGCCGGCGCCACCGGGTTGCACGGTTCGGGCGGGGAGTGGAAGGTCTCGCGCCAGCGGGTGATCTGGGACATCCTGAAGGCGGTCCAGGAGGGCGCACGGGAATTCGGCATCGAGCCGACCGATGATTTCAACTCCGGCACCAACGAGGGCTCGGGATTTTTCGAGGTCAACCAGAAACGCGGCGTGCGCTGGAACGCGGCCAAGGCCTTTCTCAAGCCCGCCCGCGGCCGCAAGAACCTGCGCGTCGTCATCCACGCCCATACCGACCGGATCGCCTTCGACGGGCGCCGCGCGACGGGAGTGCAGTACAGGCATCAGGGCAGGCAGCATCTCGCCATCGCCGGGCGCGAGGTGATCCTGGCGGCGGGCGCCGTCAATTCGCCCAAGCTTCTCGAACTTTCCGGCGTCGGCAACCCCGACCATCTCTCGGGGCTCGGCATTCCCGTGGTCCATGCGCTTGATGGCGTCGGCGAGAACCTGCAGGACCATCTGCAGATCCGCACGGTTTTCAGGGTCAGCAACACGAAGACCCTCAATGAGCGCGTCAACAGCTGGTTCGGCAAGCTCGGGATCGGCCTGCAATATGCGCTGGCGCAAAGCGGGCCGATGTCGATGGCGCCGAGCCAGTTCGGCATGTTCACAAGGAGCGACCCGTCTCTTGCTACACCCGATCTCGAATATCACGTGCAGCCATTGTCGACCGACAAGCTCGGCGATCCGCTGCATGGTTTCCCGGCGATCACCGTCTCGGTCTGCAATCTGCGCCCGCAGAGCGTCGGCTCCTGCCATATCACGGCCGCCGAGACGGACCTGCAACCGGATATCAGGCTCAATTATCTTTCCGCCGAGGCCGACAAGCAGGTCGCTGTCCGGTCGATCCGCCAGGCGCGGGAGATCATGACCGCCAGGGCGCTGAAGCCCTTTTCACCCACCGAGATCCTGCCCGGCCCGGTGCATGCAACCGACGCCGATCTGTTGCGCGAGGCGGGCAACATCGCAACGACGATCTTTCACCCGGTCGGCACGTGCAAGATGGGGAATGACGCCCGTGCCGTGGTCGACACGCGGCTCAAGGTCCACGGCATGGCGGGCCTGCGCGTGGTCGACGCGTCGATCATGCCGAAAATTGTTTCCGGCAACACCGCTTCCCCGGTCGTCATGATTGCCGAACGCGCCGCCGAGATGATCCTCCGGGACAGGTAGGGGAGGCGTGGTCAGTTCAGCGTGCAGGTTCGCGCTGCCGATCGACGGCCGCGGTCCTGCTGACGGACTGTTCGGTCGCATCGAAGGTAAGTATCGCGGGCAGACGGTGCCTCGGTGAGAATGGCGGCCCCATGCGGACCGTGCTGCGAGAGCCGAGGAGGGTGAGAACTTCCCGTCTTGTCAGGCTCATCAGCGACAAGGGCTTGATCTGCAAGTCTGAGCGCGCGGTTCGCGCCGTGGCGGACACCCTTCGCGCTTCGCCTCGAACGCTTGACGTGCTCTCCGAGAAAACTGGCTGGGGAACCTGGATTCGAACCAGGACTAACGGAGTCAGAGTCCGTGGGTCTACCGTTAACCTATTCCCCAACGTCGCCGGGCCGTTCGCGGCCTCCGGCGGAGCGGTGTATAACCAATATTGGCGGCCGATGCAAATACCCCGGTGAAACTTTCTTGCATGCCAGGCAAGAGCCGCGCCACCGCCCGACGTGCAGCTTTGACGACTGCGTCAGCAGCGGATCACGGGATTGATCATCCGTTCCGCCGGGGGCGGGTGACCGTCGTTTCTCCGTCTCGGGCCAGGTCCTGTGTGCTTCCGCGGCGTCCAGGGGCTTTGAAGCTCGCCGTTGCGGCTGACAGGGCAGGCGGGTCCATTGAAACCGGCAGCCTCTGGCCGCAGCCGGCCCTTGATCCTGGCTGGAACGGGAAAGCGGGAAGAAAAAGGCTTTTGCGTTCTCGTGGCCATTTTGCTAGTCTTGGGTCAACGAAAAATCGTGACGCGCGACGCAGACTTCGGGTCAGCCGCGCACGACAGGACAGACCGTGAAAGACCTTCGGGACGGCGAAAAGCCAAACGCGGGGGTGACACTGGCAGGTGAAGGGCAATCCGGGCGCGCCGAAAAGGCTGCGACGGAGGGTGTGGATCAGGGTTGCGGAAGTTCCGCGCCCTCGGGCATGAATTCCGATGGCAAACCATCGGACAAGGCTCAAGCCAGCGACTCCGCAGAAACAACCAACCGTGCTTCACGGCCCGGACGCCGGAGGCGCAGGCGACGTAAATCCGCGAGCAAATCCGGCGGATCGTCCGCCATGGCGGCGCTGTCGGGGTCCTCGAACCCCGCGACACCTCAGCAGCCTGAAACCGAAAGCGCCGGTGCTCTTGCGGCCCGGGCTGAGTCCGGCAAAAGGCCTGCGGGGAAGAGCCGCCGCAGGCGCAGGAAGTCCGGTCGCGAAATCCAGGGGCGGCCGCTCGCACGGCAGCAGGGGGCCGGAGCGGGGGGCGCCTCTGGCGATACCCAGTCGGTCGAGGCCAGGCCCAACGGTCATGCTACGGTCGCAACCGGCGGGGTCGGCGCCGCCCAGAACGCGCTCCGCCCGGCTCCGCGCGGCCAGTATGACGATCTCTACGCGGCGCTTGATCTCGGCACAAACAACTGCAGGCTTCTGATCGCCCAGCCGACCCGCCCGGGTCAGTTCCGGGTGGTGGACGCGTTTTCGCGAATCGTCCGTCTCGGAGAGGGGCTCGACGCCACCGGCGAGTTGTCCGCCGGCGCAATGGACCGTGCCGTCGAGGCCTTGAAGGTCTGCGCGGGCAAGCTCAGGAACCGGCCCGTGCGCCGTTTCCGGCTGATCGCCACGGAAGCCTGCCGCTCGGCACGCAATGGCGCGGAGTTCCTCGAACGCGTCACGCGCGAAACCGGGCTTGAACTCGAGATCGTGACGCGGGAAACCGAAGCCCGCCTTGCCGTGGCGGGCTGTTCCTCGCTGGTCGGTCGCGATACTGACGGTCTGGTGCTGTTCGACATCGGCGGCGGTTCCTCTGAAATCGCCATGATCGACCTGACCGAGAACCGATCCAACCGGCTCGCAAACCATATCAAGGCCTGGACGTCTCTTCCCGTCGGCGTCGTCACGCTCTCCGAGCGGCACGGCGGCTGCACGGTCACGCGGGAAATCTTCGAGGCCATGGTCGCCGAGGTCGACGGACTTCTCTCGGCCTTTGCGCCACCGCCCATGCCGGCCTTCACGGGTCGGGTGGATGCGCGGATGCATCTCCTCGGCACATCCGGCACGGTCACAACCCTTGCCGGTCTTCATCTCGATCTTCCGCGCTACGACCGGCGCAAGGTGGACGGGCTCTGGCTCAGCAACTCCGAAGTCGATCTGATGCTCGACAAGCTTCTGTCCTGGGACTTCGATGCAAGGGCGGCCAATCCCTGCATTGGCGCGGACCGGGCGGATCTGGTCCTGGCGGGATGCGCCATCCTGCAATCGATCCGCAAGCGCTGGCCGTCGCAGCGCATGCGCGTTGCCGACCGCGGCCTGCGCGAGGGCTTGCTCAACGAGATGATGGCGGCTGACGGCGTCTGGCGGACACGCGGGCGCAATCCCCGGCATCGCAACCATCGGCCCGGCCCGGGAACAAAACCATGACCAGACCGCCATCGGGGCCGACCGGCCGAAAGCTCGGACAGAAAGTCAAGAAGGGCAAGCTCAAGGCGTCCTCCAGGCGCTGGATCGAGCGCCATCTCAACGACCCCTATGTCCAGCAGGCCAAGCAGGAGGGCTATCGCTCGCGCGCGGTCTACAAGCTTCTGGAAGTCGACGAAAAACACGGGATTCTCGACAAGGCCCGTCGGATCATCGATCTCGGCGCGGCGCCTGGAGGCTGGTCACAGATTGCCGCACGGGTGACCGGTTCCACCGATGAGGATCCGAAGGTGGTCGCCATCGACTTTCTCGAGATGGATGGCCTGGCGGGGGTGAGGTTCCTGCAGATGGACTTTCTGGATGACGCAGCCCCCCAGGCGCTGATGGATGCACTTGGCGGTGCGCCGGATGTGGTCCTGTCGGACATGGCGGCGCCCACCACCGGGCACCAGCGCACCGACCACCTCAGGACCATGCATTTGTGCGAGGTGGCGGCGCATTTCGCCATAGAGGTGCTGGCGCCGGGCGGTCATTTCCTGGCCAAGACCTTCCAGGGTGGCACGGAGAACGATCTGCTGACGTTGCTCAAGAAGAATTTCAAATCGGTGGTGCACATCAAGCCGCCGTCTTCACGCGCCGAATCGGTCGAAATGTTCGTGCTCGCCAAAGGCTTCAAGGGACGTCCGTCCGGCGCCGAATAGACAGCGACGCACGCGGTGTCGTGTCATCGGACCGCGCCTTGATCTTCGGTCCGTTTGGCGAGTCATTCCTTCCCATCCCGATCATTGTCTTCTTGCGGTTGACGCAGCGTCTTGCAAATCGCAAGGGCCGGAGCTTGCCGTTCACACCTGCAGCGCCATTTTCCGGAAGCGCGTGTGTCAATGCGACACCCCGTCCACAGCCCCGGAGGATAAAATGACCGCATTTCAATCCAGCCTGTCCCGCCGTTCCCTGTTCAAGGCCACCGCGCTTGGCGCCGGTGCGCTTGCCGCCCCGCAAATTCTGGTGCGGGCCGCCCAGGCCGAGGTCCCCATGGCCGCGGCCCAGCCTGCCGCCTACAAGCGGTTCAAGCTCGGCGAGTTCGAAATCACGGTGCTTTCGGATGGGCACCGCATCGTCGAGAACCCGCATGGCATCTTCGGCATGAACACCTCGCAATCGGATGTCGAGAGCCTGCTCACGGAAAGCTACCTTCCGGTCGACAGGATGCAGTTCACCTTCGCGCCGACGCTGGTCAACACCGGTGACGACCTGATCCTGTTCGACACCGGCAACGGCGAGGGCGGACGGGAAGGCGGCCTGGGCCGGGCTCTCGCCAATCTCGAGGCGTCTGGCTACACCCCCGATCAGGTCACGGTCGTGGTGCTGACCCACCTGCATGGCGATCACATCGGCGGGTTGATGGAGGCCGGCGCGCCGGCGTTCCCCAATGCCCGTTATGTGACCGCACAGGGCGAGTATGACTTCTGGGCGTCCGAGGATCGCATCGGCACCCCCGCCGAGAACGGCCACAAGAACGTCATGGCCAAGGTGGCGCCGTTGGCCGAGAAGATGAGCTTCATCGGCGACGGCGGCTCTGTTGTGCCCGGCATCACCGGCATGGCTGCCTTCGGCCACACCCCCGGTCACATGATCTATGGTCTGGAATCGGCTGGCCGCTCCCTCATGCTGACGGCCGACACCGCAAACCACTTCGTGCTGTCGCTGCAGCGGCCCGAGTGGGAGGTCCGGTTCGACATGGACAAGTCCGCCGCCGCGGCCACCCGAAAGTCGGTCTTCGACCGGATCGCCTCCGACCGCCTCGCTTTCGTCGGCTATCACATGCCGTTCCCGTCGGTGGGCTATGTGGAAAAGATGGGTACGGGGTACCGTTTCATTCCAGAGACCTATCAGCTCGATCTCTGATTTGCGCAATGCCGTGCGTTGCATGAGACAGGGAGCCCGGGCCTCGGCGCCCGGGCTTTCCCGTTTCGGCTATCCGGTGTGTTTGCGCTGCCTCGGAATTCGGTGGTCAATTCCAATCAGCCTCTTTCAAGTGTCATGGAAGCATGGTACCTGCCGCTGCCAACGCATGACACCGAGTAGCACCGGGCCGCCCCTTCGGGCCGCGCCCCGAACAGACGGAAACAACAGGCGATGGCGACCATTATCCAATCCATTACCGGCGTGGAAGCGCTGACATTCGATGACGTGCTGCTGCAGCCCGGCCACTCCGATGTGATGCCCGGCCAGACCAGCATCGCCACACGAATCGCGCGTGATTTCGATCTCAATCTGCCGATTCTGTCCTCGGCCATGGACACCGTGACGGAAGCCCGCCTGGCAATCGCCATGGCCCAGGCCGGCGGCGTCGGCGTGATACATCGCAACCTCACGCCCATGGAACAGGCCGAGCAGGTTCGTCAGGTCAAGAAGTTCGAAAGCGGCATGGTCGTAAATCCTGTAACCATAGGTCCCGAGGCGGCGTTGTCCGAGGCGCTCTCCCTGATGAAGGCACACGGCATCTCCGGGATCCCGGTTGTCGAGCATAAGAGCGCCAATGCCACGGGACCGGGGCGGCTTGTGGGCATTCTAACCAACCGCGATGTGCGCTTCGCCACCAACCCCGACCAGAAGATCCACGAGTTGATGACAAGGGAAAGTCTGGTAACCGTCAAGGAGAGCGTCGATCAGACGGAGGCGAAGCGCCTGCTTCATGCACACCGGATCGAAAAACTTCTGGTTGTCGACGGCGAGGGTCGTTGCGTTGGCCTGATCACCGTCAAGGATATCGAAAAATCGCAGCTCAACCCGCACGCGTCCAAGGATGCGCAGGGGCGTCTGCGCGCTGCGGCGGCGACCTCTGTCGGCGATGACGGCTTTGAACGCGCCGAACGGCTCATAGATGCCGGCGTCGACCTGTTGGTGATCGACACTGCCCATGGCCATTCCCAGCGCGTGCTCGATGCCGTAACCCGGGCGAAGAAGCTTTCGAATTCCGTCCGTATCATGGCCGGCAACGTGGCGACTGCGGAGGGCGCAAAGGCGCTCATCGATGCAGGCGCGGACTCGGTCAAGGTAGGGATCGGGCCGGGTTCCATCTGCACCACCCGGATCGTGGCGGGTGTGGGCGTTCCTCAGTTGAGCGCTATCATGAGCGCCGTCGACGAGGCACAGAAACACGACATTCCGGTGATCGCCGATGGCGGCATCAAGTATTCCGGCGATCTCGCCAAGGCGATCGCCGCCGGAGCGTCGGCCTGCATGGTCGGCTCGCTTCTTGCCGGCACGGATGAAAGCCCCGGCGAGGTCTATCTGTACCAGGGCCGTTCGTTCAAGGCTTACCGGGGTATGGGGTCGGTCGGCGCCATGGCGCGGGGTTCGGCAGACCGGTATTTCCAGGCCGAGGTGCGCGACACGCTCAAGCTCGTGCCGGAGGGTATCGAGGGACAGGTGCCCTACAAGGGACCGGTGGGCGCGGTGCTGCATCAGCTCGCCGGCGGTCTGAAGGCGGCCATGGGCTATGTCGGCGCTCCCGATCTCAAGGCATTTCACGAGCGCGCCACCTTCGTGCGGATTTCCGGCGCCGGACTGCGCGAAAGCCATACCCATGATGTAGCGATTACCCGCGAAAGCCCGAACTATCCCGGTGCGGTGTGATGAAGCGGTTGTGGCCCGGCTGGGTGCTGTGCGGGCTGACCATCGTTCTCTTTGTCTATATGGCGGCGTTCGAGGCGCCGGCCATCAGCGCCAGGATCAATGGTACGTCTCTGCCGGACACGGTGGTCACGGGCTATGATCACGATGCAGCCCGAACGCTCTATGCCGCCTTCACGGACGAACTTGCGCAGTCGGAAGCGGCTGGGCGTCAAAGTGCGTCCGCCGCCTATGTGTCGATGCATGCCGGGTCCGATCTCCTGTTTCCGCCGATGCTGGCTGCGAGTCTGGCATTTCTGGCCTTTGCCGGACTGAATGCCCGCGGCCGTGCCAACGCTGTGCCCCGATCCGCCAGGATCACGCTCGGCATCGCATTCGCGGTGGCGTTTACCTATCTGGGCTTCGATTATGTCGAGAACGCCGTTGCCGACGCGCTGTTCGGGCCGCCATCCCTGAAGCTGACCCTGAATGCCGATCTGGTGCCGGTGCTCAGGGTGCTCACAATCGGCAAGTATCTGGCCATTGCCGCGGCCGTCGCGTTGATCCTGTCGCTGTGGATCGGCGCGTTGCGCTCGAGGCGTCGCGAGCGCCCTGAAACATAAACAGTCGAAAGGCCGGCGGACCATCCCGATCAGGCTGAATGAAGCGGAAGCGGCGGACAGGGCCGCCGCGACATGTCACACATCGAAAGCAGGAGACGAAACCATGGGCAGTTCCACCGCGATTTTCTGGCCGATCTTGGCCCAGGTGCTGCTGATTTACGCGATTTACGTGCTGGTTTCCGTGCGTCGCATTGGCGCGGTAAAGGCGGGCAAGGCCAAGCCATCGGACTTCAAGACCCCCTTCGTCGAGCCCGAGGCAAGCGCGGTCGCGGTGCGAAACCTCTCAAACCAGTTCGAACTTCCGGTGCTGTTTTTCGCCGCTTCGATATCGCTGTATGTCACCGGGGGTGCCGGGACCGTGGCCGTGGCAGTCGCCTGGCTCTTCGTGCTGGCGCGCATTGTCCATGCCTATGTCCACGTGACCAGCAACCGCGTCCTGCTGCGCCGCCGGCTTTTCATTGCAAGTCTTGCGGTCAACTTCGTGCAGTGGCTGATGCTGGCGGTCCATATTGCCTGAACCATGCGACCTTCAGGTCATGCGGCCAGGCCCATCCGCGACCGTCCGGCTGTGAGGACCTCCAGGCCGATCTCCGACGCCACCGAGGCGAGAGCCTCGTAATCGGCCTGGCGTTCGCTCGCCGCGCGGAAGAACATGGCGATCTGGCGGGAAGGGGCCGGCGGGGCGAAGGGCAGAAAGCGAATGTCCCCCAGCCGCGGGCTCTCCGCCGATACCGCGATCTCCGGCAGCAATGTACGGCCCATGCCGTGCGCCACCATCTGCAGCAGTGTGGTCAGCGACGTGGCGCCGAAATTGACCAGCGCCCCCTGGCTTTGCCCGTGGCAGACCGAAAGGGCCTGGTCACGCAGGCAGTGGCCTTCCTCAAGCAGTAGAAGACGGTCGAAGGCGGCCTTGTGCCGGTTGAGCGGTGAATCGAGAATGTCGTGGTCATTGTTGGAAACGGCCATGATGAACCGGTCCTCGAACAGCAGGCGGTGGCTCAATCCGGACTCCCGGATGGGCATCGCCGCAATGACCGCGTCAAGATCGCCGCTGCGCAACTGACCCACCAGTGTCTCGGTGATCGCTTCCCGGACACCGAAGTCGAGCTGCGGGAATCGTCTTGAAAGCTCGGGAGCAAGGGCGGGCAGCAGATAGGGGGCAAGTGTCGGTATCATCCCGATGCGCATCCGGCCGGTAAGGACGCCCGACTGCTGCTGCACCTGTTCCTCGATCGAGCGGACTTCGGCCAGGACCCTGCGAAACGAAGGCAGAAGCCGCTGTCCGCTTTCGCTCAGCACGATTGCGCCCCGCGTGCGCTCGACCAGAAGGCAGCCCAGCTGCGCCTCCAGTTCGGCGATCTGCGCCGACAACGCCGGTTGGGAGACGTTCACGCGTTCTGCCGCGCGACCGAAATGCAGGGTCCGCGCCAGGGCGTCGAAATAGGTGATCTGCTTCAATGTAATCATAAGAAAAAACTATCGTAAAAACTCAAAAATACAATTGGAAATTATCGCGCATTTCGGTCACATTGGAATCGTTCAAAACAAATTCCATTTGGAGGAACATGCGCGGACCGCCTGCGGTTCGGCAGTTCAGACCTGACCAAGATCAACTCAGAGAGCACGGCAGCGCACTCGAATACAACGATCCCGGGGAACGGCGCGCGAAGCGAGTATCCGATCAAGACCGCCTTTCAGCGTGTTATCCGAAAACCCAATCCTTACTACGACTGGAGACAGCACATGGGAACAACCTTCAAAGAGATCAACGACAGTTCGGCAAAATGCCCGGTCATGCATGGCAGCATGACGCTGACCGGGACGACTGTCACGGAGTGGTGGCCCAAGGCCCTCAATCTTGACATTCTTCACCAGCACGACACCAAGTCCAATCCGCTGGGCAAGCACTTCAACTATCGCGAGGAACTCAGGAAGCTCGATTTTGCCGCATTGAAGAAGGACATGCACGCACTGCTGACCGAGAGCCAGGACTGGTGGCCTGCCGACTACGGGCATTATGGCGGCCTGATGATCCGCCTTGCATGGCATTCCGCAGGCTCCTACCGTCTGGCCGACGGCCGCGGCGGCGGCGGCGGCGGCAACATCCGGTTTGCGCCGCTCAATTCCTGGCCGGACAACGGCAACCTCGACAAGGCGCGCCGCCTGCTTTGGCCGCTGAAGAAGAAATACGGCAACAAGGTTTCCTGGGCCGACTTGATCCTCCTCGCCGGCACAATTGCCTATGAATCCATGGGTCTGAAGACCTTCGGTTTCGGCTTCGGTCGCGAGGATATCTGGCATCCTGAAATGGACACCTACTGGGGTGCCGAGAAGGAATGGCTGGCGCCCTCCGACAACCGCTACGAGGACGTGGCCAAGCCGGACACCATGGAAAACCCGCTTGCAGCCGTGCAGATGGGCCTCATCTACGTGAACCCGGAAGGGGTCAACGGACAGCCCGATCCGCTCAAGACCGCAGCCCAGGTGCGCGAGACCTTCGCCCGCATGGCCATGGACGACGAGGAAACCGCGGCCCTGACCGCCGGCGGCCATACGGTCGGCAAAGCCCATGGCAATGGCGATGCTGCCGCTCTCGGGGCCGAGCCCGAAGGCGCCGACGTCGAGACCCAGGGCCTGGGCTGGATCAACCCGAACCTTCAGGGCAAGGCGTCCAACGCCGTCACTTCCGGCATCGAGGGCGCCTGGACCACCAACCCGACCACGTTCGACATGGGCTATTTCGAACTCCTGTTCGGCTATGAGTGGGAACTGACCAAGAGCCCTGCCGGCGCCAACCAGTGGCAGCCGATCGGCATCAGGGAAGAAGACAAGCCGGTCGACGCGACCGACCCCTCGATCCGCCGCATGCCGATGATGACCGATGCGGACATGGCCATGAAGATGGACCCGACCTATCGCGCCATCTGCGAAAAGTTCATGGCCGATCCCGAATACTTCAAGGATACCTTCGCCCGGGCATGGTTCAAGCTCACCCACCGCGACATGGGTCCGAAGAACCGTTATGTCGGTCCCGACGTGCCGTCCGAGGAACTGATCTGGATGGACCCGATTCCCGAAGGTCCGAGCAACTATGACATCGGGGCCGTCAAGTCGAAGATCGCGGCCTCGGGGCTGTCGGTTTCCGAACTGGTCTCTACCGCCTGGGACAGCGCGCGCACCTATCGCCAGTCCGACATGCGCGGCGGCGCCAATGGCGCCCGCATCCGTCTTGCTCCCCAGAAGGACTGGGAAGGCAATGAACCCGCACGTCTTGCAAAGGTGCTCGGCGTTCTCGAGCCGATCGCGGCCGAATATGGCGCAAGCATCGCCGACGTAATCGTGCTGGCAGGGAACGTCGGCGTCGAAAAGGCTGCGAAAGCCGCCGGTTTCGACATCACGGTGCCGTTCACTCCCGGCCGCGGCGACTCTACCGACGAGATGACCGATGCAGCCTCCTTCGATTCACTGGAACCGCTGGCGGATGGGTATCGCAACTGGCTCAAGCAGGACTACATCGTCAGCGCCGAGGAAATGATGCTCGACCGCACCCAGTTGATGGGGCTGACCGCACCGGAAATGACGGTTCTGGTCGGCGGCATGCGCGTGCTGGGAACCAACCACGGCGGTACCGGGCATGGTGTGTTCACCGACCGTGTGGGCGCACTGACGACCGACTTCTTTGTCAACCTCACGGACATGGCCAACAAGTGGGTGCCCGCGGACAAGGGATCGTACGAGATCCGTGACCGCAAGAGCGATACGGTCAAGTGGACGGCGTCGCGTGTGGATCTGGTATTCGGGTCAAGCTCGATCCTGAGGGCTTATGCCGAAGTCTACGCCCAGGATGATGCGAGCGAAAAGTTCGTCCGTGACTTTGTCGCCGCCTGGACCAAGGTGATGAACGCAGACCGCTTCGACCTGCTCTGAGCCGGGTCGGAATTTCGCACTGATCCGACACAAAATCACGGCCGGGACCGTAAAGGTTCCGGCCGTTTTGTCAGGGCTACCAGGAAGGCAGGATCGCATCGTCGGGCCGGATCCGCTGGTCGCGCCGAAGCGATGCGCCAGGCCCGCCGCTCTTGCCGTTCTCTTCCGCCCCGGGCGGTGTGATGTTGTCGAGACTGGCTGCAATGTGGCCGCAGATCGCGTTCACAAGCGCCGTGGGCGCGCCCGGGCGTTTCATCAGGCCGATCTGGGCCGGTTCGAGCGCCGGAAATCCGTCCGCCGGCGACAGTATGCGCATACCTGGCCGAACCGCGCATTCAGGCAGCAGCGAGACCGCAAGACCTGACAGCACCGCTGACGCAACGACGGTCGCAGACCAGCTCGTGAACAACACCTGATAGTCCCGTCCCGCAGTGTCGAGGGCTGTGCAGGCGAGGTTTCGCCAGTTGCACGACCTTCGGCCCACCGCCAGCGGAACCACCTCGTCCTCATGTACGGTGTGGTTGGTTGAAGTCACCCAGTAGAGCGGTTCCGTACGGACCACCTCCGAGGTTCGTTCACGCGGATTGTGCGTCACCAGAGCCACGTCCAGTTCTCCTCGGGCCATACGCGCCGCCAGTTCCACGGAGGGCTCGCACTCAATGTAAAGCTCGACATTGGGATTTGTTTTGGCGAAGCGGGCGACGATGCCCGGCATGTAGCGGTCGGCGTAGTCGTCGGGCGTGCCGATCCGGATCGAGCCTTCGAGTTGCTGGTCGTCGAAGGCGGCGATGGTCTCGTTGTTGAGCCGGATGATCCGCCGCGCGTAGCTGAGCATGCGCTCGCCATCCTCGCTCAGCCGGTTGAGCCGCCCGTCGCGGACAAAAAGCGTCTTGCCGATCCGCTCCTCCAGTCTGCGCATCTGCATGGAGACCGCGCTCTGGGTCTTGAACACCTTGTCGGCGGCGCGCGTGAAACTGCCCGTGTCGACGATGGCGACGAAGGTCTGGAGCTGGTCGATGTCAAGGGGAGCGGGCATAGTCAAAAATCCTATCAACGGAACTGATGATAAAGATTAGAAACATTCGCTGGTCTGATCAATCAGTTTCTGACACACAAGAGTTGTAAGACAATCTGCGTCGGCTTCGGCCACAAGGCGCATCTCCCGATCAAGGATATATGTCATGACTGCCCACGATTTCGCGCCCGCCAGCACTCTTGCCCCGAGAACCGGATTCGGTTCGGCTCTGAGCCGTACCCTGGTCAATTCGGCAGTCAAGGTGCGCATGGTGACCCGCGCGCTGATCAATCGTGCGGGAGCGCGCCGCCTCCACGAGTTTTCTGACCGGGAGCTCGCCGATATCGGGCTCACCCGGGACGATCTCGGGCATGCCTTCTCTATGCCGCTGACGGTCGATCCGACCATCGAGTTCGGGCGTCGTGCGCGTGAGAACCGGCGCAAGCTCGACCGCGGCGTTTACTGAGGTCCCCTGCGGAATACTGCCCTGTGTTCCGCTTTCCCGGCCGCTTTGCGACACCACACGTGCCGCGGCGGCCGGTTTTTCAATTCTTGAGCAATCGAAATTTGCGATGCATCAGCGCCGGTTCATGCCCTGGAGGTACTGGTCGAAGATCGATTCCATGTTCTCCTGATAGCCCTGCTGAACCTTTCGGCCGGAATCGAACATCTGGCCGAACAGATCGTCATAGGGGTTTCGTGGCCGGCCCGAAGGCATGGTGTCCGGTTTCGGCTGTGTCTGGGGCTCGGGGGCTTGATGCTTCTGTCCACCGAGCGCACCGCCGAACATGTCCTGGAAAATCTGCCCAAGCGGATTGTCTGAAAACGGGTTGGCGCCTTGGCTGCTTTGGCTTCCGCCGGTCTGCTGTCCGCCACCGAACATTCCTTCGAGGATCTTGCCCATCGGATTGTCCATCGGCGAAGATTGAGCGCTCCGCGTGGCCCGGGCTCCGCCTAGCCCCTGGCGCATCATCTCCGAGATCAGGTCTCCGAGCGGATTGGCGCCGGCGGTGCTGCTTGCGTGCATCTGCCCGGTCGATTGCTTGAAGAGGCCACCCATAACCGCCGTTGCGATCACCGGCAGCATCTGCTTGAGAATGTCCTGGCCGATGCCGGTCACGGACTGCGCCTGGCTGGCCACGGCGCGGCTGACCTCCTTGGAGCCGAAGATATGGTCGAGAATGCCGTTTCCCTCCTCCACACCCTTTGGCGAAAACGCGGTCTGCAAGTCGTCGAAATACTTTGCATGATTGCCGGTGGCCAGCGCCGCGACGAAATCCGACATGTCGGCGGGTGTCTTCGCATTTCGCTTCAAACCCGTTGAAAAGGCAGGCATCAGCGCTTCCATCGCCTGTTCGACCTGGGTTTCGCTGAGCCCGAATTGCGAGGCCATGGCGCGCATGGCCTCGCCGTTCTGGGCGCTCTTCATCATGTCAAAAAGCGGCATCATCGGTGCGTGTCTCCTCCCTTGACCCCGGCAGCGCGCCGCAGGCTTTCAGGAAAGACTATACCGGTGCGGGGTTTGTGCCTACATCACAAAGCTGAAAAGGCCTGAGGCGGGAATTGCGCCTAATAGGCATAGTCCCGGAAAACCGGCTCGACAGAACCGTTCCAGCGGCCATGATACAGGGCGAGCATCTCCTCGGCCAGCGTTGTGCCGCGGGCGATCGATTCCTCGAGCGGGGCGAGGAAGTGGCTTTCGTCGTTGCCTTCGGAATTGAGCCGCGCCCGGTTGACCAGTCCCTTGCGCGAAATGCCAAGCACCGTGCGCCCGATTTCGCGCAGGCTTTGTCCCTTGATCCTGGCATTGAGCCCGTCACGTGGCGTGATGTCGCGCAGCGCATTGACGTCGTCCGCGGTCCAGTCGCGCGTGAGCTCCAGTGCGTCGCCGATCGCCTCTTCGTCGTAGAGCAGGCCGACCCAAAGCGCGGGCAGCGCGCAGATCCGGCGCCAGGGGCCGCCATCGGCGCCGCGCATCTCGATGAAGCGCTTGAGCCGCGCATCGGGAAACAGTGTGCCGAGATGATTGGTCCAGTCGCCCATCGTCGGCAGCGGCTGCGCCAGTTCGTCCTTCAGCGCACCGTTCATGAATTGCCGGAAGGTCACATGCGTGGCCTCGTGATACTTGCCGTCCCTGAGCACGAAATACATAGGCACATCGAGAGCCCACTCGACATAATCGAGGAACCCGAAAACATCGGAATAGACGAAGGGCAGTTGCCCGGAACGCTGGTTGTCGGTGTCCCGCCAGATGTTCCCGCGCCAGGAGACAAGTCCGTTGGGCTTTCCCTCGGTGAAAGGCGAGGCTGCAAACAGGGCGGTTGCCAGCGGCTGCAGCTTCATGCCGAGTTGCATCTTGCGGCGCATGTCGGCTTCGGAAGCAAAATCCAGGTTCACCTGGATTGTGCAGGTCCTGTACATCATGTCGTGCCCCTGGCTGCCGACTTTCGGCATGTAGCGGGTCATGATGTCGTAGCGCGATTTCGGCATCCGCGGGGTTTCGTCAAAGCGCCACTTGGGACTGCCGCCGATGCCCAGAAATCCGATCCCCAGGGGAGCGGCGATTTCCTGCAATTGCGCCAGATGGGCGTTGGATTCCCGGCAGGTCTCGTGAATGTTGTCGAGCGGCGCGCCGGAAAGTTCGAACTGCCCGCCGGGTTCGAGGCTGATCGCCCCGCCACCGGTCGGGTTTGCCAGGCCGATGATCTTGTTCGCGTCAACGATCGGTTCCCAGCCGAGCTTGTCCGCCATGCCCTCTAGCAGCGCCCGGATCGAACGCTCGCCCTCATAGGGCACCGGGTCGAGAGATTCGGTGTAAAAGACGAACTTCTCGTGCTCGGTGCCGATCATCCACTCTTCGCGGGGCTTGCAGCCGGCCGCCATCCATTCCGCCAGTTCCTCGATCTCGCTGATCGGTGTGTCATCGGTCGTGTCGCGCGCCATGGCCGGCCCTTTGTTGTCATCTCATCCGCGCAGCCGAACCACGCCATGACGCTGATTGGACCGGAACCGGTCCGGCTTGCAAGCAAAAAACCCTGAACGGTGGATCAAACAGATTTGATATGTACCAGGGTTGCGGCCCTACCAGTCGCCGATCGTCATTTGCACGGCGGTCAAGGCGGCAACTGCGGCGGTGTCCGCGCGCAGGATCCTCGGGCCGAGCGGAATGGCGGTGACGAAGGGCAGGGCGGTCAGCCGCTCACGCTCGCGCTCGGAAAAGCCGCCCTCCGGCCCGACCAGAAGCGCCAGATCGCGTTCCTCGATGCCGTTCAGGATGTCCGTCGGATTGTCGCCTGCCTGGCTTTCATTGCAGAAGATGATCCGCCGCGCCGGATCCCAGGCCTCAAGCAGGGCATCGAATTTCAAGGGCTCTCCGAGCGTCGGAATGGCAAGATTGCCGCATTGCTCTGCGGCTTCCAGAATGTTGGCGCCAAGCCGCGCCTCGTTGACCCTGTGCAACTGGGTATGGTCCGTGAAGACGGGCGTTATCCGCCGCACACCCATCTCGGTCGCCTTCTGGACAATATAGTCGAGGCGGCCGACCTTCAGCGGCGCAAAAAGAAAATCGAGCCGGGCCTCGGGAGGTTGGGGCCGGATCTGATCCGTGATCCGCAGGTCTGCGGTTTTCTTGCCCGTAGGCGTCAGGGTCGCCAGAAACTCCCCTTCCTTGCCATTGAAGACCAGGACCTCCTGGTCATCGCTCATCCGCAGCACGTTTAGCAGATAATGGGCCTGCTCCTTGCCGAGCGGCACTTTCTCGTCTTTGGAAAGAGGCGTGTCGAGATACAGCCGCTGGAGTTTGAAATTTGCGCGCATGGCGGCTTTCTTGCCCAAGCGCCGGCCAAGATCAAGAGTGGCCTTTCCGGGCTTGTGAGTTCAGTCCGTGGCGGACGGGTGCAGGATGGGCCGATACCCTTGCCGAATGGCCGCAATGGTGACCCCGGGCGTGACCAGATGGAATGTCTGGCCCGTTACTCGGACATTCGTTGCCTCGGGCCCGTAGCCCGAGAAGCTCCATGGCCGCAGCCTGCCATCCAGGACCAAAAGGTATGTGCTGTCGCGGCGGATCATGACGCCATCGGGAAGTTCCTTGATCTGCCCGGCTTCGATCCGGCGGGATTCGTCATCCGGCGGGACTGCCCGGTCACGCGCCACCAGCGCGTCGATCTGTGGGGCCTTGAGTTTCACAACGCCTTGGGAGCGCGCGAGAGTTTCGGAAAAGGCAAGCGCATCCCGCCGCCGGCATTCGAAACAGGGCCGATGGCCTGCCGCGAGGGCTGTTGCTTCGTCGAGAAAGAACAGTTCCGTGTAGCGTCCCGGATGCATCAGCGTACGACGGCGGTTCTTGAACCCGGTCAGGCAAGTGATCCAGGCTTGGCTCTTCTGTTTCCTGACGATCTGTTGGGCGGCATCGTGCAAGGGTCCTCCGCGGTTGCCCATGAACATCCCGCGCGCCGGATCCCGCAGGATGTTGCCGGCGGGGTCGACACGGTTTTGAAGGGGCATTCAGCCGGCCCGTCGCGTCAGGGCGGCAGCGACGCCCGCCATCATCAGAAGCGAGGCGCCGCTGCGAGTGGCTATCCGCATGACGCCCGGACGGCGGATCGCCTTGCGCGCGCCGGATGCCGCCAGCGCGAACATCGCCGCATTGAGAACGCCGAGCGCCGTGAAGGTGAGCACATAGGTTGCGGCCTGCGGAACATAGGGCAGTTCCGGATCGATGAACTGAGGCACGAAAGCCACGAAGAACAGGATGCCCTTCGGATTGAGCGCGGTGACGAGAAACGAGTCCCGAAGGATGATTCCCGGTCGCGCCTTCGCATCGGCCGCGGGAGAGACGTTCGCGTCAATCTCCGGGATCGACACGGGTGTCCGCCACATCTTGTAGCCGATCCAGATCAGGTAGGCCGCGCCGAGGAACTTGAGCGCTTGAAACAGTGTGGCGGACGTGGCGAGGATCGCCCCCGCACCGGCGATCGACAACGACGTCGCCACGAGATCCCCGAACCCGACACCGGCCACGCTTGCAAGCGCAACCCGCCGCCCATGCGCGAGCGCCTGGCTGATGACGAGCACGATGGTCGGGCCGGGAATGATCAGCAGAATGACGCTGGCCAGAACAAAGGCTGCAAAATGTTCGAACGAAATCGGCATGGCGGTCTTCCGGTAATTGCAAAAGGCGGAGCAAGCCGCAGATTCCGCCCGCCGTCAAGGCGCCCGGTGCATGCCCTTCATTCGGCTGGATGACGGCATCGCACCGGGCGGAACCGTCCCGGTCTAGTCGATCCTGCCGGGAAGGCTGAGATCGCCTGACGCCACGTCGAAGACATCGCTCACACACAGGAGCGGCGCGTGGACATTCGCATGCACCTGCAAGGCTGCGGTGACCCCGTCATAGCTTGCGCCCGCTGCATCGTGCTTTCCGGCAAGTTCGACCGTGACGGAGATTTCAGGGCCGTCGAAGATGGGCGTGAAGCCGGGACTGTCAATGAACAGCGGCAGGCCAGGCCAGGTTTCCGGGAGCTTCGGTGTTTCATCCTCGCCGATGTCGCGCACCGAAAGTGCCCCGGGACTGCATTCTTCGTTCGGAGTCAGCACAACCCAATGACTATGCCAGTCTCCTCCATCATTGCCGGTATCGCCATCGCCGTTTTCATCCTCAAGCGGCGTATCGTCGAAATCGGGATGGCTGGTGGCGGCCAGCGCCAGGATGCCGGTCTTCTCCTCGAACCCAACCGAAGACGGATCGAGCGAAGTCGGCCACACATAGGACCAGACCGCAGCGCCGCCGAGGGCGCCGGTCGCTGCGGGCTTTGCCGCACCTGCTGTCGCGCGTGTCGTCATGTGGAAGGTGATCCTGTCTCCGTCGCGATGGGCATGGGCGGCAAGAATGTCGAATTCGGCCATGGCCGAGCTGCTCTCGGCGGAGCGGATTGCAGCTTCGTTGTCGATTGCGTGGCCGCTTGCAGCGTGTGTCAGCAGGGTGGAGGCGCCGAGCAGCGCCAGAGATATCAGACTTCTCATGGTGGTCTCCAGTTCGGTTGAAACGCAGACACTAATAGTAGCGACTCGAAACTATTGCAAGAAATGTTTTGACTCGCTATTAATTCGCGATGACACCACACCAGCCACAGCGCATCCGTGCTCTGATCGATCGTCTGGCCAAGCTTTCCGAAGGCGAGGATTGGGCCGCCGATCTCAATCCGGCGCAGATGACTGCGCTCAACTACCTGTCGCGCGCCAACCGGTTTTCGCGCGCGCCCTCCCACGTATCCGCCTATTCCGGTTCGACACGCGGCACTGTTTCCCAAACGCTCCGCGCGCTCGAGAGAAAAGGTCTCGTCAGCGAGAGGAAATCCGAAACAGACCGCCGAAGCATTTCTTTCGAACTCACAGATGCGGGAGAGGCGCTCGCCTCCGCCGAAAAGGAGATTGACCGGGTGATTGCCGACCTTCCAGAAGAGACTTCCGCAGCGCTTGAGGCAGGTCTCGAAAATCTTCTTCGCCAATTGCTGGGGTTGCGCGGCGGCAAGGCTTTCGGTCTTTGCCGAACCTGTCGCCATCACCGCAGAAAGGAAGACGGCGGCTACTGCGAATTGCTGTCGGTGGACCTGAAGCCCGCGGAAACCACGCAGATCTGTCATGAACATGAGCCGGCACAATGACCTCCAGTAACGAAATCAGCGCTCGCATCATCGGGCTTTACCTTGGCAAAATCAGTGAGCCCTGGCCGGGACGACCGGCAACGGCGATCGCCAAGCAGCTGACGGAAAGTCCGCAGAACCTTGGATGGGAGGGGTTCGAACGCGATGCGCAGGCCGATCTGAAAGTACATGGCGGCCGAGACAAGGCCGTCCACCACTATGCGGCGGATCACTACCCGCAATGGCGCGGCGAACTCGGCGAACAGGCCGGAGATTTCGGACCCGGACGCTTTGGCGAGAACATCGCCACGCGCGGCGTCACCGAAACCGATCTGTGCATCGGGGACGTTCTGACGCTCGGAACGGCGATTGTCGAGGTCTCTCAAGGACGGCAGCCATGCTGGAAACTCAACGCCCATACCGGAGTTCCCGATATGGCGGCGAGATTCCAGCAGACCGCCCGCACCGGCTGGTACTACCGCGTCCTCGAACCCGGCGTGGTGGCTGTCGGTGACGAGATCAGGCGGATCGAATGCCCCAACCCCGGCTGGACGGTCGAGCGGGTCACGCGCGCACGGCTTGGAGGGGAACTCGATCCCGGCACCGCCGCCCAACTCGCCCGATTGCCGCGCCTTGCCAGCGGTTGGGCCGAGGCCTTCGCTCGCAAGGCTGCTCGGCTGGCGCCGGAAGACACGGGCGCAAGGCTCGAAGGCCCCGGTTCAGGCTAACGAAGACGCTTCAGTCAACGATCACGATGTGCAGCGCCCGCGGGCCATGGGCTCCGAGAATGATCGTCTGTTCGATGTCGCCGGAGCGCGACGGTCCGGTCACCAGATTGAGCGCCCTGGGCATTTCGCCCTTGCCCTTGGCTTTGCGCACCATGGCCCAGACGCTTTCCATGTCGCCCTTGATGTCGCTCGCCTTGAGGACCACGATATGGTGCTCGGGCAGGAAGTTGATCGTCGTCGGATTGTCGGGCCCGGAGAACAGCGCGAGTGTCCCGGTTTCCGCGATTCCGGCCATGGCGTGGCTCACGCCGGAGAGGTCTCCGCCGTCCGAAGCGCCGCTACGGACCTCAAGGTTCTTCTCCGACGACCATTTGGCCTTTTCCAGCCGCTTGTCGGCGCCCATCCGCACTTCCGCCGGGAGGTTGCGGGCCCGCAAATAGGCAGAGACTTCCGCCGGCACGTCGGTGTAGCTCCCCACGCGTGTCATGGTTGCGCCGAACTGTGCGGCCATTGCGCAAAACAGCTCGATCTTTCCATCCCTGGGCAGGTTGGCGCGATCCGGGATAACGCCCTTCGGCGCGTCCGACAGCCGGCTTGCCACAGTGGCGCGGCGCGCGGCGTCATCGCCCGTTACTCCGGTTACGCGGCGCAGTTTGGCCAGAACGTTTTCCCGCGCGTTCATTTTTCGGCTCCCTCGGCTGAAGGTTCCTGCTTGAGCGCCTCGCGCTGCGCCCAGGCCTGCAGGAACGTGCGGCCTTCAGGCGCCGGCAGATCGCGGTAGCGGGTCCAGCCGCCCGCCAGCGGCAATGACTTGAACCGGCGCGAAGGGCCGCCGAACAGCGACAGGAGCGGCATCCCGAAGGAGACCGCCATCCGGTAGAGCTTTGGCCGCTTGGCGAAAAACGCCCAGAACTTCAGCCCGTACCGCGTGGTTGAAGGGGAGAGATTGCGCTCGAATTCGCTTTCGCGCCAATGCCGCATCATCTTCGGCAGCGGGATCCGCATCGGGCAGACGCTTTCGCAGCGCCCGCAGAAGGTCGAGGCGTTGGGCAAATGGCCGGATTCGTCGATCCCGTTGAGCGAGGGCGTCAGCACGGCGCCCATCGGGCCGGGATAGACCGACCCGTAGGCATGACCGCCGACCGCATGGTAGACCGGGCAATGGTTCATGCAGGCGCCGCAGCGGATGCAGCGCAGCATGTCCTGATACTCGGTTCCGAGCATCGAAGAGCGGCCGTTGTCGAGCAGGACGACGTGGTATTCGTCGGGACCGTCGGGATCCTCCGGGCGGCGCGGTCCGGTGGAGAACGTCGTGTAGACGCTCATGTCCTGTCCGGTGGCCGAGCGCGCGAGCACACGCAGGATCTGTGACGTGTCCTCCAGCGTCGGCACGATCTTCTCGATGGAGGCCACCACGACGTGGACCTTCCCAAGGGTCTGGGTGAGGTCGCCATTGCCCTCATTGGTGACGATCACGGACGAGCCTGTCTCGGCGATCAGGAAGTTGGCCCCTGTAACGCCGACATCGGCGGCGAAATAGCGTTGCCTGAGCACCTCGCGCGCCTCGCTGAGCAACGCCACCGGTTCGGTGAGATCGCGCTCCTGGCTCAGATGAGTGTGGACCCGGCGGAAATCGCCCTCGACCTGTTCCTTGTTCAGATGCACCGCCGGCGCGATGATGTGGCTCGGGTGCTCGCCGCGAAGCTGAATGATGTATTCCCCGAGATCGGTTTCCACCGGTTCGATGCCGTTGGCCGACAAATGATCGTTGAGCGCGATTTCCTCGGTGATCATCGACTTGCCCTTTGTCACAGTCCGGGCATTCGCCTTCCTGCAGATGTCGAGCACGATGCGGCGTGCGTCTTCGGCGGTCTCGGCCCAGTGCACATGTCCGCCTGCCGCCTTTACCCGGGCCTCGTATTCCTCGAGATAGAGATCGAGATGGGCAAGCGCATGGTCCTTTATGTCGCGGGCATTGTCGCGCAATTGCTCGAACTCGGGCAGCGCATCCGCGGCCTTCTTACGCTTGCCGATAAAGCCCTTTTCCACATTGCCGAGCGCCTTCTGCAACTGCACATCGATCAGCGCCCTGGAAGCGTTGGCTTTGAAGTGTTTTGCGGCCAGTTCCATGATGTTGCTCCCTGCCGCCTACTTGCCCGAGCCGGCGATCGGCGGTTGATCGGTCATGCCGGCGAGCACTTCCGCCACATGCCGGACTTCGATGTCCGACCCCTGGCGCTTGAGCTTGCCGGCCATGTTCATGAGGCAACCAAGATCACCGGCCAGCAGCATGTCCGCGCCCGAGGTTCCGATGTTGTTGACCTTCTTGGTCACGATGGCGTTGGAGATGTCCGAGTACTTGACGCAGAACGTGCCGCCGAACCCGCAGCACACATCCGAATCCTTCATTTCCCTGATCTCAACCCCCTTCACGCCCGCAAGCAGCTTGCGCGGCTGTTCCTGAACGCCGAGTTCGCGAAGGCCCGAACAGGAATCGTGATAGGTCACCGATGCGTCGAGACCGGCGCCGGTGTTGCGTAGCATCATCACATCGCTGAGGAACGAGATCAGTTCGTGGCATTTTTCGGAAAAGCGCGTGGCCCGTTCTTCCCATGCCGCATCGCCCGCGAAAAGCTCGGGATAGTGTTTCTTGAGCATCGACGCGCAGGAGCCCGAAGGTGCGACCACGAAGTCGAACTCCTCGAAGGCCTCGATCACCTGTTCGGCGATTTCCCGGGTATCGGCGCGGTCGCCGCTGTTGTAGGCGGGCTGACCGCAACATGTCTGCGCCACCGGCACATGAACCTCGCAGCCGGCCTGCTGCAGCAGTTTCACGCTGGCGAACCCGACCGAAGGCCGGAACAGGTCGACAAGACAGGTGGCGAACAGCCCGACACGAGGTTGTGCGGCTGCGCCGGAATATGCTGACGTCACTGCGCAGCCTCCGATTGATCAAGCTTTGCGGGTTTTGCAGCACCCGTCATGTCGGGTACGCGCTGCTGAAAGCGAAGCTGCGAAACCCGCTCCCAATTGTCCGAGCGCTCGGCATCCACCATTGCCCGGGATACGAAATCCATGTGCGCCTGCGCTGCCGTGCGCCCCGCCTCGGGGTCGCCGGCCATCACGGCGTCGTAGATCGCAAGATGCTGCTCCAGAAGCTTCTCTCGCGCGCCGGGGAGATTGTAGACCATCGCGCGATTGTAAAAGACCCCCTCGGCAAGCAGCCTGTAGCAGGAGCGCAGGGTGTGAAGCAGAATGATGTTGTGGGCGCATTCGCCGATGGCGCTGTGAAACTCCACATCGATGGCGGCCTCTTCCTCGAAATCATCCTTCTGGTGCGCGGCCTTCATGGCGGTGACGAGGCGTGTAAGCAGTTCTTTGTCGGCGGCGGTGGCCCGCCGCGCGGCGAACTCGACTGTGATGCCTTCGACTTCGCGGCGGTACTCCAGATAATCGAGTGTCGCCTTCTGGTGCCGTGCAATGAGTTCCATCACGGGCCGGGTGAAGACCTGCCCGATCACGTCGGCGACGAAGGTTCCCCCGCCATGTTGGGTGGTGAGCAGTCCCCGCCCTTCCAGCACCTTGAGCGCCTCGCGCAGGATCGGGCGGGAGACATCGAATTGCTTGGCAAGCTCGCGTTCGCCGGGAAGCTTGTCGCCGACCCGCAGGATCCCCTCAAGAACCAGGATTTCGATCTGGTGAACCACCTCGTCGGCGGTGCGGCTGTGCGCGATCCGTTCAAATATGTCGGTAGGCATCAGCCTTTTCCATCCTCCTGATTGCATTGAGCGTATCAAGTGGCGGGAAAGGTGGTCAATATTTTTATCCAGTTTGTTTCATGATTCGATGGTTGCCGTGTGAACACAGACTTTCGCCGGACCGGAAATCGCCTACTCCGCCGCGTCGAAGCGCTGGTTTCCAGGATCGGTTTGCCTGGCTTCACTCTCGCTACGGGGGGCATCCTTGGCTTTCGCTCCCGGCGCAAAGCGGCTGTCCGGCGTGGTCTGCGTCCTCCCGTCGTCTTCACGCCTGTCCCAATAGGGAACCGGGCCGTAGAGATCGGCGAGATAGTCGATGAACACCCGGACCTTGGCAGGCAGGAATCTGCGGCTTGCATAGACTGCGTGAATGGCGACGTTTCGCGATCCCTCGAAGTCCGGCAGCACTTGAACCAGCCGTCCATCGGCAAGTTCCGCGCCTATGTCCCATGTGGACCTGAGCGCAATGCCAACGCCGCCGATCACAGCTTCGCGGACCACTTCGCTGGAATTGGTTTGCAGCGGTCCCGTGGGGCGGTGGATTACGGCTCCGTTCGGTCCTTCCAGTTTCCAGGGATCGTTGTTGTGCGGCGAAAGGCAGACATGGGCTTCGAGATCGTCGAAGCTCCGGGGCTGGCCCCTGTGGCTCAGATAATCCGGTGCGGCCACAAGAATGCGTCGCACCGGCGCCAGTTTTCGTGCGACCAGGCTTGAATCGCTCAATTCGGCGATCCGGATAGCCAGATCATAGCCGTCCCCGACGATATCGACGAATTCGTCATGCAGCGAAAGATTGACGCCAAGATCGGGATTTGCCCGCATGAATGTGTTGATGTGCGGGGCGATGTGCATGCGACCGAAAGAGGTGGGAGCGGATATCTTGAGGACCCCGCGTGCGAGCGCCGAGCGACGCGACACGAACGCTTCGGCGTCTTCGATGCCCGCCAGGATGGCCAGCACGCGTTCGTAAAAGCCCTGGCCCGCTTCGGTAAGGGATATCTGCCGTGTCGTGCGTTGCATCAGCCGCGTACCGAGCCGGTCTTCCAGACGTCGCAGACGCTTGGAGACGACAGCCGGTGAAAGTCCCAGTTCGCGACCGGCCGCCGACATGGAGCCGGCTGACACGACGCGTGCGAAGATCTCGAGATCTCCCAGATTGTTCATTCTCGTCCCACTCTCGGTTTAACGGTCGGTTTTGAAGACGATATCCTGGTCCATACGCAGAACAGACGCGCGCGGATCACTCTGCGCCATGGCGTGTCGTCAGTTCATGCTGCAAGGCTGCCGAGACCAGGGGCGATTTCCCGTTGCCGGTATCCCTGTTAAGTGGTAAATAAAAAATACCAGTTGCGGTGGTGCGTGCGAAAAACCCGCCGGTCGTGACTGCAAAGGGGAGGATGACATGACGGAGCTGATAGCCTTTCTGGAGCCCGACCGGTCAGTGATCGATCGACGACCCGTCATCATTTCGGATCTTGCGGACATGCTCCCCGAGGGCTGCCTTATCACCGAGGAGCGTGAACTGGTTCCGTTCGATACGGATGCATTCGTGTCCTACCGGCGGATGCCCCTCGCCGTGGTGCTTCCCGAAACGACCGAGCAGGTGGCTGCGGTTCTCAAATACTGCAACGACAATTCCATCCCGGTTGTTCCAAGGGGCGCCGGCACATCGCTTTCGGGCGGCGCGATCCCCCAGGAAGACGCCATCGTCATCGGCGTGTCGAAGCTCAACCGGATCCTCGAGGTCGATTATCCCAACCGTGCTGCTCTGGTTCAGGCCGGAGTGACCAACATATCGATCAGCCAGGCGGTGGATGCGGACGGGTTTTTCTACGCGCCTGACCCAAGCTCACAGCTTGCCTGCACCATCGGCGGCAACATCGGCATGAATTCGGGTGGCGCGCATTGCCTCAAATACGGTGTAACCACAAACAATCTGATGGGCGTGAAGATGGTCATGTTCGACGGTTCCATCGTTGAGATCGGTGGCAAGGCGCTGGATTCGGCGGGATACGATCTTCTTGGCCTGATCTGCGGATCGGAAGGACAGCTCGGGATCGTCACCGAGGCCACCGTTCGCCTCCTGGCAAAGCCCGAAGGCGCGCGCCCGGTATTGTTCGGCTTTCAATCCTCCGTTGCCGCGGGCGCGTGCGTCACCGACATCATCGGCGCAGGCATCATTCCTGTCGCGATCGAGTTCATGGACAAGCCGGCCATCGAAATCTGCGAAGCCTTCGCCAATGCCGGCTATCCGATGGATGTGGAAGCGTTGCTGATCGTCGAGGTCGAGGGTTCGGATGCCGAGATGGAGGCGATGCTCGAACGCATCATCGAGATTGCGCGCCGGCATGGCGTGAAGACCATCAAGGAAAGCCAGTCCGCCACCGAAGCCGCGCTGATCTGGAAAGGGCGGAAATCCGCCTTCGGCGCCACCGGGCGCATTGCGGATTATATCTGCATGGACGGAACCGTGCCGCTCGGCCAGTTGTCCCATGTGCTGGAAAAGACGTCTGAGATCATTGATCGCTACGGCCTGCGGGTTGCCAATGTGTTTCACGCCGGTGACGGCAACATGCATCCGCTGATCCTGTTTGACGCCAATGATCCCGAGGAAAGTCTGAAGGCGGAAATGGCCGGAAACGACATTCTCAAGCTTTGTGTCGATGCCGGCGGCTGCCTGACCGGCGAGCATGGCGTCGGCGTCGAGAAGCGCGATCTGATGCGCCATCAGTATTCCGGGATCGATCTCGCCCAGCAGATGCGTGTTCGCGCCGCCTTCGATCCGAAATGGATCCTCAATCCGTCCAAGGTGTTCCCGCTCGACGGCAGGAACGGCAGCCATGCCGCGCAGCCCGCATCCGGAAAGACCGCGGCATGATCGATACGCAAGTCCTGTATCCCGAGAGCGAGGACGATGTCGCGCGCCTTGTCGCCGACGCGGTGCGCTCCGATAGCCCGGTGGAAATCCGCGGCGGCGGCACACGCGGGGGGATGGGGCGGCCGCTGCAGGCCGCCTCGACGCTTTCGGTCGCCAGGCTCACCGGCATCACAAATTACGACCCAACCGAACTGGTGATGGCCGCGCGCGCCGGCACCCCGCTGGAAGAAGTCGAGGCCGCACTGGATGAAAACAACCAGATGCTGACCTTCGAGCCGATGGATCACCGACCGATTTATGGTGTGGAAGGAACTCCCACCATCGGCGGTGTGTTTGCCGGCAACGTCTCCGGCCCGCGCCGGATTTCGGCGGGGGCCGCACGGGACAACCTCCTGGGCGTGCGCTTCGTCAACGGATCAGGCGAGATCGTCAAGAGCGGCGGCCGCGTGATGAAGAACGTCACCGGCCTCGACCTGGTCAAGCTGATGGCGGGGTCATGGGGAACGCTCGGCGTTCTCTGCGAGGTCACTTTCAAGGTTTTACCGCGTCCCGAAACCGCAGTCACCATCGCGGTGCGCGGGCTGAACGATGCGCAGGCTGCGGAAGCCATGGCCGCGGCCATGAGCATGTCGGTGGAAGTCTCGGGCGCGGCCCACCTTCCGGAGAGCGTCATCTACAGGTTGATGGGCGGCGCCCTCGACAGCGGTCCCGCCACGGTGCTCAGGCTGGAAGGACTTGAGCCCTCGGTCGCGGTGCGATCGAAGCGGCTGGTGGAGGAAATGCGCCGCCGGGGCGAGGTAAGCGTGCTCGATGCCGACGCGACCTCCGGTCTCTGGCGCGAGATCCGCGATGTCAAACCCTTTGAGGGCGGTGGGCCGAAACCTGTCTGGCGGGTCTCTGTAGCGCCGTCGGCCGGCCACCAGCTGGTTGCGGCATTGAGGCTCAAGGCCGGGGTGGATGCATATTACGACTGGCAGGGTGGTCTGGTCTGGCTTCAGATGGAAGCCGATCCCGAAGCGGACCTCGTTCGGCAGTACATCAAGGCGCTGGGCGGCGGCCATGCCACGCTGGTGCGCGCCGATCCGTCCATGCGGGCAGATATTCCCGTCTTCGAACCGCAGCCTGCCGGTTTGGAAGCCCTTTCGAGGCGTATCAAGGAGCAATTTGATCCGCGAGGGGTTCTCAACCCGGGCCGCATGTCATCCGTGATGTGATAGGCTTGCATGACCGACATCAGGAAAGGGAACCTGTGATGAGCAACCAAGACCAGACACCTGAACCACGCCAGACCGACCGCTGGCTTGAACCCGGCAAGACCAATCTACAGGTCATTTACATTCTCTATCTTGCCAGCTTCTTTATCGGAATCTCCGGTATCGTCGGCATCGTTCTCGCCCATCTCAACAAGGGTAAGTCGGCGCCCTGGATCGAGAGCCACTACACCTGGGCGATCCGCACGTTTTGGCTCGGGCTGCTGGGATCCGTTATCAGCTTCGTTCTGATGTTCGTTGTCATCGGTATGCTCACGATTTTCCTGGTCGCGATCTGGGTGATCGTGCGCGTCGTGATCGGCCTGCAGAAACTCGGCCGGAACGAACCGATCGACAATCCGCAGAGCCTATTGCTCTAAGATGGCTGGTGCTGATGGCGGTTGCGTGGCGGCGACAGTAAGAACACCTCAGGATCGAACAGGGATCGACCGATATGCAGACCAATTTCACCGCTGAGCAGCTTGCCGATCCCGGAGTTGCCGAATCCGAGAAAATCCTCAGGAAGTGCGTTCACTGCGGCTTCTGCACCGCCACCTGTCCGACCTATGTGACGCTCGGCAACGAACTCGACAGCCCGCGCGGCCGGATCTACCTGATCAAGGACATGCTGGAAAACGACCGCCCGGCCGACAAGCAGGTGGTCACCCATATCGACCGCTGCCTGTCGTGTCTCGCCTGCATGACCACTTGTCCCTCCGGCGTCAACTACATGCATCTGGTCGATCATGCCCGCGCCCATATCGAAAAGACCTACAAACGGCCGCTTGTGGACCGGATGCTGCGCGCTCTCCTCGCCATGGTGCTGCCTTATCCCGCCCGTTTCCGCGCGTCACTCTATGCGGCCAGGCTCGGCAGACCGTTCGCGCCCCTCTTTCGGGTCATCCCGGGCCTCAAGCCGATGGCGGCGATGCTGGAGCTTGCGCCTTCTTCGATCCCCGCGCGGTCGGAACTCGCCCGTCCCGGTCCCCGCAAGGCCGCCGGCGAACGACGCGGCCGCGTCGCCATCCTGACCGGGTGCGCCCAGCCGGTGCTCAAGCCCGGTATCAACGAGGCCACAGTGCGGCTCCTGAACCGGATCGGCGTCGAGGTCGTGGTGCCGGAAGGCGAGGGGTGCTGCGGCGCGCTCGTCCACCATATGGGCCGCGAGCATGACGCCCTTGCCGCAGCACGAAACAATGTCGATGCCTGGACCCGCGAGATCGACAATGGCGGTCTCGATGCGATCATCATCACGGCGTCGGGCTGCGGCACCACCATCAAGGATTACGGTTACATGCTCCGCGAGGATCCGGCCTATGCGGACAGGGCGGCGCGCGTCTCGGCTCTGGCCAAGGATATCACCGAGTATCTTGCGGGCATTGATCTGCCGGAGCCGGCGAACCGGGCAAACCTTGTGGTCGCCTATCATTCCGCCTGCTCGATGCAGCACGGCCAGAAGATCACGACCCAGCCGAAGGCCTTGCTCAAGGCTGCCGGCTTCACGGTCAAGGAGCCGTCGGAAGGGCATCTGTGTTGCGGTTCGGCTGGCACCTACAACATCATGCAGCCCGAGATCGCCCGAACGCTCCGCGACCGCAAGGTCAAAAACATCGAGCGCACCAGGCCGGATCTGATCGCAACCGGCAACATCGGATGCATGACCCAGATCGCCGGCGGCACCGATATCCCGATCATACATACCGTCGAACTGCTCGACTGGGTTTACGGCGGCGAAAAGCCGGCGGGATTGCCGGACGCGGATCCGGCAGGGATCGGCCATCTCGAAGCTGCGGAGTAACCCTGAGGCAGCACCCGGGCCCTTCGTCAGGCCCCATGCGACCGGAATTCCGGCGCCGATCTTTCGAAACACGCGTTCCGAATCAACATGGGCGGCGCTTCCGCAGCGCCGCCTCTCGGCTTCCGTGGTCCTTGAACCTGTTCTCTATGCGAACCTGTTCTCTATACCGGTTCGCCCGGTTAGCCGCCGAACAGCGTTCCAAAGAAATCCATGCCGCGGTCCTTGTAGATCCGGCTGGCGCCCTTTCCGTTCGGGCCGATGACGATCACCTTGGAGCCGATATCGGCGCGGCTGTACAGGTGCTCGACATCCTTGTTCATCATCCGGATGCAGCCCGACGACATGTTCTGGCCGATCGTCCAGGGCTGATTGGTGCCGTGAATGCGGAAGATGGTGTCGCGCCCGCCGCGATAGAGATACAGCGCCCGGGCGCCCAGCGGATTGTTGGGCCCGCCCTTCACATAGGTCGGGATGATCCGGCCCTTGCGCCGCTCACGGGCAATCATTGTCGCAGGCGGCCGCCAGTCGGGCCACTTTGCCTTGCGACCGACGCTGACCGTTCCCGACCAGCCGAAGCCTTCGCGGCCCACGCCGACGCCGTAGCGCGTGGCGCGTTTGTTGCCCTCGACATAGTAGAGATATTTGGTGCTGGTATCGACGATGATCGTTCCCGGCTTTTCGTCCGTCTCGAGACGGACCTTCTTGCGCCAGTATTTCGATTTCGGCTTTTTCGACTGGGTCGATGCCTCGACCAGCGGAAGCCCCGTATCCGAAGCTGGTGTTGCCGCGCGCGGCAGGGCCGAAGCGGCCTGCGTCAGCGGCCCGATCATGAGTGCGCTTGCCCCCGCGCCGAGCATGAAGCGTCGGGTCATTCCGGTTCGTTTTGTCATATTCCCCTCTCAAGCTGCCGTGGACCTCACCAAAAAGGTACCATTGATTCGGAGGGGATCAACCGTCAGACGGGCCAAAGCCGTCACAGGTTTGTGACCGGAGCATCGAAAAGCGGGTCCGAAATTGCTCCCGGACCGGCCTGAGTGGTTGCAATCACGCATGCGCCACAGCGTTCGCGCCAGTTCAGATCACGATCACCTTCGCGCCAATCCGGACGCGTTCATAGAGCTCGGTAACATCCTCGTTGCGCATTCTGATGCAGCCGGAGGACACCGCCCGCCCGATGGTCCAGGGCTGGTTGGTGCCGTGGATCCGATAGAGCGTCGAGCCGAGATAAAGCGCCCGCGCGCCAAGGGGGTTTTCCGGCCCGCCTTTCATGTGCACGGGAAGGATCCGGCCCTCCTGCTCGCGCACTCGCTTGATCATTTCCGCCGGCGGGCGCCAGTCCGGCCATTCCGCCTTGCGGGTAATGCGTTCGGTGCCGCTCCAGGCGTGACCTTCCTTGCCCACGCCGACGCCATAGCGCCGCGCCTGGCCGTCGCCCATGACGAAGTAGAGAAAGCGGTCACTGGTATCGATGATGATCGTGCCGGGCTTTTCGCCGCCACTGTAGGCCACAGTCTGTGGCAGGAATTTCGGGTCGAGCTGGCGTGCCGGATTGGGCTTGACGCGCGGCGCCGAAGCCGCGGCGACCTGCGTGACCCGCCGTGGCGATGCGAACAGCGAGCGCTGCTGGATTGCGCGGGCGCGTTGGGGTTGTGGTTTTGCCCGATAGACGATGCCGCCGCGCGGCGCTGCCTGGCCGCCAAGCTGCATCACCCAGGGGGCGGACAGATCGGGGCTCAGCACGACGGGCGGACGCTGGCCGTACCGGTCACCGGCCGTGGCGGGCGCCGACAGGGCGGCGAGGCTCAAGGCCGCACCGGACAACAGGATTGGCAGAAGTTTCTTCATCAGACGGACCCCTTACATTTCGTCACAGATGGTCTCGCCGCCTCCAGTCACCGTTGGAGAGCGGCTTTGCTCGTCACCATGCTGCGCCAGCGGTGGTATCAATTGATGAATCGTTTTCGATAAAACGCGCGTTGCGGTGGAAACCTTCGCTTAGGGTTATCGCCGGCTTGCCAAACGCGGTGAACGTCCGCTTAACTGCCCCCGATTCCCGATTAACCATAAGGCCTTTCAGGGGCACTGGAGCTATAGTGTGGCGCATGACAACGGCCTGATCACCGGAGAAGACGGACTGACCCGGTGTTTCTGGCCGGGTGATCTGCCGGATTATCTCGCCTATCACGACGATGAGTGGGGCAGGCCGGTCACCGAGGATGTCCGCCTGTTCGAGAAGATCTGCCTTGAGGGCTTCCAGTCGGGCCTCTCCTGGCTGACCATACTGCGCAAGCGGGAAAGTTTCCGGGTTGCCTTCGCCGGTTTCGATTTCCGCAAGGTCGCCCTGTTCGGCGATGACGATATCGAAAGGCTTCTGGGCGACAAGGGCATTGTCCGCCATCGCGGCAAGATCGTATCGACCATCAACAACGCGGCGCGCGCCATCGAGATGGTCGAGGAATTCGGTTCCCTCGCCGCCTATTTCTGGAGCCATGAACCCGGACCTGAGGACCGGCCCGAAACCGTGGATTACGCGACCCTGACCGCCAATCCGACGACCCCGGTCTCGACCAGGATATCGAAGGATCTGAAGAAACGCGGCTGGAGCTTTGTCGGACCCACGACCGTCTACGCCTTCATGCAGGCGATGGGGCTCGTCAACGATCACCTGGAAGGCTGCCACTGCCGCGCCGAGGTGGAAGCGCTGCGCAACGGTCTCGAACGGCCCCGGATTGCAGGCAAATGACCCCTTCCGAGGCGAGGGGTCTGATCCATGATGTGGCCGCGCGAACGCCGGAGATCGGTCCTCTCGAGGAAAGCCTCAAGTGGGGCGAGCCAAGCTTCACGCCGGCAAAGCGCAATGTCGGCAGTTCGGTCCGCATTGCCCCGCGCGCCAATGGCGATCTGGCGCTCATGTTCATTTGCCACACCAATCTGGTGGAGGAGTTCCGCGCACTTTACCCCGCCGCTCTCACCTTCGAAGGCAACCGGGCGATCCTGGTGAAAGCCGGAAAACCGGTCGACGCCGAAGCGCTGTCGCACTGCATCGCCCTGGCGCTGACCTACAAGCTGCGCAAGCGCCGGACGACGGCCTGAAACGGGGATGGATGAAGTCAGCTTCGCTTCTGCTTGGCCAGGATCGCGACCGCCACGCCGCCCAGGATCAGCACCGAGGACAGCGCCAGCCTGAGCGTCCAGGCCTCGTCGAGAAGCACCACGCCGCCGAAGGTGGCGATCACGGGCACGGTCAGTTGAACGATCGCGCCGAGCGTGCCGCCAATCTGCCGAAGCACCCGGTACCACAGGGCATAGCCGAGGCCCGAGGTGATCGCGCCCGAGAGCGCCGCCAGCAATGCTCCGGCGGCGGTGATGTGCAGCGGCAGGGCGGTTGCTGCAACGATCAGGCCCAGCGGCAGAAGAAAGACGGTCGAGCGGAGAAAATTGTGCGCCGTGGCTTGAAGCGGGTCCGGCGAGTCCCGCCCCTTCAGCGAATAGATTCCCCATGCGATGCCCGAAACCGCCATCGTGGCCGCCGCCAGCGGATCGGGCGCGGCAAGTCCCGGCGAGACCAGCCAAACGAATGCGCCGAAAGCTGTCACGAGCCCGAGCCACTCCGTCACCGATGGCCGGTCGCCTTCCTTCAGGCTCCAGCCGATCATGGTGGCCTGCACACAGGCAAACAGGATCAGTGCGCCGAGGCCTGCCGCAAGCGCCACATAGGCGAATGAGAAGGCTGTCGCATAGACAAACAACGCGAAAGCAGACGTCCAGGATCCCCGATGTTCGGGCGACCCGCCGACCCTGCGCCTTGCAGTCCCGGCAACAAGCAGCATGAGCATGGCCGCGCCGGAAATGAGCCGCACCGCTGAATAGCTCGCCGGATCGATCAGTGGGTCTCCCGGCGCTCCGATCGCCATGCGGCCGAGAACCGAATTGGCCGCGAAGGCGATCATGGTCAGCGTGGTGATGAGGAAAAGGCCCATGGGCGGCCTGCCTTGGCGGTGTGACGGGGAACGGGTGTAGACCGGAGCTATCGCCGTTTTGCCGTCGGCTGTCGACCGAAAATGCAATCCCGTCCGCTTTTGGTCTTGCCGGGATCGTTCTCGAACATGAACGGGAGATGAACGGGATGGTCACTGAAGGTTCAAGCCTTTGTGGCTACAACCCTTCGGCAAGCTGCGGCACGGCGATCCCGTCAGGGACAACATCACGCCTTGAGTATCGCGGCGACATCGACGGCCGGCGCCGCCATACGGACTTTCGTTCGGGGCGCAACTGTCCGTCGGATTGGAACCATCCGCGCCCGAACGCATTGTGCTATAACGGGGTTGTCGGATTTGAGACTGAGGAGACTTCAATGTTCAGGAACACGATGGTGGCGCTGGTTTCAGCGACTTTCCTTCTGGCGCCAGTGACGCCCGGTTTTGCCGCCCCGGTGCATGTGCCCAAGCCGGCTGTCGAGATCAATGGCGCTTCAGGCGTGATCGACGCCCAGTACCGGCACAGGCGCGGCGCTCACCGGCTTCCACGTGAATGGTACCGTGGCAAGAACCGCGATCAGGTGCGTGGCTTTCACCGCCACAACAAGCGCGGCTACTACAATGGCCATCGCGGCTTCCGGCACAAGCGCCGCGGCTATCGCCACTACAATGGGTACTGGTTCCCGCCCGCGGCATTCTCATTCGGCGTGATCATCGACAACCATCGGCGCGGCGGACATGCGCGTCCCGGTTACACAAACCCGCAGCACGTTCGCTGGTGTGACGACAAGTACCGGTCCTACCGGGTGCGGGACAACACGTTCAAGCCCTATCACGGCCCGCGCCGCCAGTGCCGCTCGCCTTACTACTGAGCCGCGCAGGCCTGTGAACACGACCGGCGGTGTTGTTGCGCCGCCGGCTCGGAGCGTTCGGCCGCCTTGCCGGGCGGTCTCGTCCCGGCCATGCCTTGCAGCACAGCCAAGCCTTGCAGCCCGGGGGCCTGTCGTTTAGGAGAAGCGCAACACAGCAATTCTCCTTTTCCAGGCCCTTTTCCATGTCCGACAAGAAGCAGAAGCAAAAGAAGCCTCAGAAGCTGAAGGCGCGGCTGGCGCGCGGCTTCCCCGACCGTTCGCCCGCCGACATCCGCGCCACCGATGAGATGATGGCGAAGATCCGCCAGGTCTATGAGCGCTTCGGTTTCGAGCCGGTGGAAACCCCGTTTGTCGAATACACCGACGCGCTCGGCAAGTTCCTGCCGGATCAGGACCGGCCCAATGAGGGCGTGTTCTCGTTCCAGGACGATGACGAGCAGTGGCTGTCGCTGCGCTACGACCTGACAGCGCCGCTGGCCCGTCACGTGGCCGAGAATTTCAACGACATCCAGTTGCCCTACCGCACCTACCGGTCCGGCTGGGTGTTCCGCAACGAAAAGCCCGGCCCCGGCCGCTTCCGCCAGTTCATGCAGTTCGACGCCGACATCGTCGGCGCGCCGGGTGTCCAGGCCGACGCCGAAATGTGCATGATGATGGCCGACACCATGGAAGCGCTCGGCATCAAGCGCGGCGACTACGTCATCCGCGTCAACAACCGCAAGGTCCTCGACGGCGTGATGGAAGCCATAGGGCTTGCCGGCGACGAGAACGCCGGCAAACGTCTCACCGTGCTGCGCGCCATCGACAAGCTCGACAAGTTCGGGATTGAAGGTGTGAAGCTGCTGCTCGGAAAAGGGCGCTGGGACGGCGGCAAGGAAGGCGAGGGGGATTTCACGCCGGGTGCTGGGCTGGATGAAACACAGATCGAGCGCCTGCTTGGCTTCCTCATCATTGCGGAAGGCAATGATGTTGAAGAGACACTCGTTTCCGCGGAGAACCGGTTCAGCGATAGCCAAACGGTTCTGGCGGGAGTAGCCGAACTGCGCAGCATATCCGAATTGGCCGTCGCTTCTGGCTACGGCCCCGACCGTATCAAAATCGACCCCTCCGTCGTCCGCGGTCTCGAATACTACACCGGCCCGGTGTTCGAAGCTGAACTGTTGTTCGACGTCACCAACGAGAAGGGCCAGACCGTGCAGTTCGGCTCCGTCGGCGGCGGCGGCCGTTACGATGGGCTGGTCTCGCGCTTCATGGGCCAGCCGGTTCCCGCCACCGGATTTTCCATCGGCGTCTCGCGGCTGATGACGGCGCTGAAGAACCTCGGAAAGCTTTCGGGCGAGGCAGCTTCCGGCCCGATCCTCGTGACCATCATGGACCGCGACCGGATCGGCGATTACGCCAGGATGGCGCAGGAACTACGCGTTGCCTTGAACCCGGTGGACGAAAGCAACCAGCCCACAGGCCCGACGATCCCGGTCGAATTGTTCCAGGGCAATCCCAAGGACTTCCCCAAGCAACTCCGCTATGCCGACCGGCGCGCTTCGCCGATTGCCATCATCCAGGGCGGCAACGAGAAGGAAGCGGGCAAGGTCATCGTCAAGGACCTGATCGAGGGCAAGCGCATCGCCGAGACGATCACCGACAATGCCGAGTGGCGCGAGGCCAAGGCCGGCGAACACCTGGTCGACGAGGCGGATCTGGTCATCACCGTCAAGCGCGTGCTCGCCGAACAGGCCTCCGATGCCGGAGATGTCTGACGTGACGGGTCGTGATTTCAGCCCGAAGAATATCGCCTCCCCAACCCCTCCCCACAAGGGGGAGGGGCTAGTGCTTCGTATGGCCACCTTGATGAAAACCCTCACTGACTTGAAAGATCCGAGGCATCGTCAACCGCGAGGTGCCGGGCTAAGCCCCTCCCCCTTGTGGGGAGGGGTTGGGGAAGGGGCTTTGTCTTGACCCAGCACGGAGCCCCCACATTCGCGGATGAACTTGCCGGTGCGATGCAGGATCTTGGTGCGCCGCTGGTCGACATTCCCGTGATCCAGCCCGCCGAGCCCTTTCTCGACATGGCGGGTGAAGACCTGCGCCGCCGTATTTTCCTGACCGAGTCCGAGACCGGCGAAAGCCTGTGCCTGAGGCCCGAATTCACCATTCCCGTCTGCCGCGCCCATATCGCCGAGAATGTCGGCACGCCGCGCCGCTATTCCTATCTCGGTAAGGTGTTCCGCCAGCGCCGCGATGGCGCCAACGAGTTCTTCCAGGCCGGCGTGGAGGATCTGGGCGAGGCGGACGAGGCGGCAAGTGACGCCCGCGCCATCGCGGATGCCCGCGCGCTGATTTCCGCCTTCACGCCCGGCCACGCGCTTACGGTCACGCTCGGCGACCAGTCGGTGTTCGAAGCCGTGGTTGCAGGTCTTGGCCTTCCGTCAGGATGGCAGAAGCGCCTGATCCATGCCTTCGGCAACGAACAGGCCCTTGATGCGATGATCGGCCGCCTCGCAAACCCTGACGGGTCGGCCCAGCCCGATGCCTCCGTCGCGGGGTTCCTCGCCAACTCCGATGCGGCGGGTCTTGAAGCGCATATCGAAAGCGTCATGCAGGACACCGGCTATTCCACCCATGCCAGCCGGTCGCCGGCCGAAATCGCCGCGCGCCTGATCGAGAAACAGGCGCTGGCCTCAACCCGGCTGTCGCCGGCTTCGCTCGATGCCCTCAAGACATTCCTGGCGCTGGACGTGCCGCTCGATCGCGCGGCGCAGACGCTTTCGGATTTCGCCGGCAGCGCCCGGCTCGACATTCAGGACGCGCAGACCAGTTTCGAAGCCCGTCTCGCCGCCCTGTCGGAGCGCGGCGAGGATCTGTCCGCCATTCGCTGGCGCGCCGCCTTCGGACGGCCGCTCGACTACTACACCGGCCTGGTGTTTGAAATTGCCGCAGGTGCGGGCGGCCCTGTTCTTGCCGGCGGTGGCCGTTACGACCGGCTGATGGCGCTGCTCGGCGCGCGCGAACCGATCCCGGCGGTCGGTTTCTCGCTGTGGCTCGACCGTATCGAAACCGTGAGGGCCGACCGATGACTGTTACGCTCGCGCTGCCCTCGAAAGGCCGGATGAAGGATGACGCCATCGCCATCTTCGCCCGCGCCGGACTGGAAATCTCGGTGATCGGCAATGACCGCAGCTATCGCGGCCGGATCGAGGGGATGGACGATGTGGAGGTCGCGTTTCTCTCGGCCTCCGAGATCGCGCGCGAACTTGGCGCAGGCGCCGTCGATCTCGGCGTGACCGGCGAGGATCTGGTCCGCGAAAGTCTGGTCCGGTCCGATGAGCGCGTCGCAATCGAGGCGAGGCTTGGCTTCGGCAACGCCGATGTTGTGGTGGCTGTTCCCGACATATGGAAGGACGTCGACACCATGGCCGATCTCGGCGATGTGGCCGCGGATTTTCGCGCCCGCCATGGCCGCCGCCTGACCATCGCCACCAAATACTGGCGACTGACGCAGAATTTCTTCTCCACCCGCCACGGCATCCAGCTCTACCGGATTGTCGAAAGTCTCGGCGCCACAGAAGGCGCCCCGGCCTCGGGCGCAGCCGACATCATCGTCGACATCACCTCCACCGGTTCAACGCTCAGCGCCAACCATCTTAGAATTCTCTCCGACGGGGTGATCCTGAAATCCGAAGCCTGTCTGGTCCGCGCCCGCAAGCCCGGCCATGATCGGGACCCGAGGATCGCCCGGCTGATCGCCGCCGCACAAGCCTGACCTCGGCCGGGACCGGCGCCGAGTTGATCCTGCCTCAGTCGTCAGACCTGAAAATTCAGTCGGTGAAACAAAAAAAGGCCGCCTCGGTGGGGAGGCGGCCTGAACCATGAGGGATCGGGAACCTCAGGGTTTGTATCGGCCACGGGATGTTTGATCGGGGGGAACACCCCAGTGACATACACGCAGGTTACGCGCGCATCTGTCGCCCGGATCACATCGCTCGAACTTTTTTTGCCGCAGCCTTTCGTTCGTGCGCATTCTGTCGGATTTACGAAGAAGGGCGCGGCCGGTTCAAGGGATCGCTCCATCTGGCAGCCCACACGGATCAGGCCCACTGAACCCGATATGTATCCGCAAGGAAGCCGTTGTATTTTCCGCCGGATCGGGCACTATCGGCCTGTCCGGGACAGACCCGGCCTGCACGCGTCCTTCGCGCTCCGTTCCCTTCCACGGGCCGGCGATCCGAATGGCTCCGCCAACCACAAAGCCGCTTCTCTGCCGGTTCAGCCTCGTCCCGGGCAAAGGGGCGTTTTTGAATTGTGGAGCGAACATGCAATTTATCATCGGTGCGGCAGTGCTTCTGTCGTCGCTGGGACTGCTGGCGATTCTCGCCCGAATTTCCGCTGAGGGAAAAAACCTTATCCTCTTTCGAAGCGATATCGTGTCCGCCATGACAAGCGTTGCGATATCGAGCGGCATCACCGTCGGTCTGCTTCTCATGGGGTTTGCCGGTCAGGCCTATTTTCCCTCCGCTCTGGTCGAAGTCATCGTCCTTCTGGGCTTTGCCATTGTCTCGGCAGTGGTGATGCTCAGGCTGGCGCGACCGGCATCGCATCAGGCGCCCAGTTGAGGCGATGACCGGTCTCAAAGAGAAAAACCCGGCAGCCTGGGGGTTGCCGGGTTTCTTTTCGGGGCTGTGAAATCCCGGACGTGGTTTCAGGCCGACTTGCGGCGGGCGTCAACCGACAATGTGCCGGGGCCATGGACCGCAAGCACAAGAAAACCGCCGGCGATTGCAAGGTTCTTCATGAAGCTGATCATCTGCATCTGGTCGCCGGGCTGGAAATGGGCGAGGTAGCCCGACAGCAGACAGAATGCAGCCAGCGCCCACGAAACATAGCGGGTAAAGAAGCCCAGCAGAAGCGCAATGCCGCCAAGCAGTTCGAGCGCGATCACGAGCCATACGGTGACGGATGGAAGCGGAATGCCCATGCTCGCCATATAGCCGACCGTGCCCTCGACACCGCCGAGTTTGCCGTAGCCGGCGGAAATGAAGATGATGCTCATCAGCACGCGGCCGATGAGAAGTTGAATGCTGGATGACATGGAATTCTCCGTTGAATGGGACTGGACACCATCTAGCGGGTTGCGGGCTTCCAACATAGATGAACAATTGGAGACATATTGTTCACAAAGACGGCTACCAGTGTGTGGTTCCCGGGCGACCCTTGATCGGTCCGGTTATGTTTCGCGTGACCCAGCCGCCATAGAAGTTCCCGGGCTGCGGAACGACACGCTCACCATCCACGAGCACCTCCTCCATCGGCTCCGCATAAAGGGCGACATGATCTGTGAGCTCGTGGTAACGGGCCTCCGGCGCCGTGTAGGTCCATGCTGCCCGCCCGGCAACCGCGTCTCCCGCAACGAGATCGAAATAGCTTGCCTGTCCCTTCCATTCGCAAAGGCTTGAAGGCCCTTTCGAGGGACGCAGAACGCCGGACATGAAGCTTGACGAGGGGAGGTAGAAGGTCGGCGGATGATAGGTTTCGAGGATCCGGAAAGCTTCGCGCGTCTCGGCGATCACCTGGCCGTTGAACCGAACCCGGATTGAACCGCTGAAACCCTCGATCGCGGGCGGTCGAGGGTAGTCGGCCACATTTTCGGGTTTCATTGCGCTCATTCCCATCTCCATGCCTGAGTGTGAAGATGGAGCAAAAACGCAAAAAGCACAGGGCTGCGACAACACAGGACCGCCGACGAGCCAGAATTCGGCTGACACATCAGGGGCGGCAGGGCCGAAGACGACGATATACGCGTTGGTCGGCTACTGGTTGAAGACGCTTGAAGTCTGCTCGACGCGGAAGCTTGCGAACACGAAGACGCCGTTGATGCTGCCGGCGCCATCGTCCGCGAAATCCGACGATTCGCCGATGCACATTACCGGCACATGGCCGTCGTCGTCGAGAACCAGGGTGGTGGAAAAGCAGAAGGAGGAAGGCGCCATTGCGGCCTTCTCGAACAGTTCCAGTACATGTTGGCGATGTTCGGCGTCATAACATTGCACCAGGTTCAAGAGCCCGATGCTGCCGTTTCCCTCAAGCCCGTGGAGGTGCTTCGCCGCGGTGCCGAGGTTGAATGCGCCGGTGGCGAGGTCTGCGGTCCAGCTTTCGATCCGGCAGAAATGCGAGACAAGTTCGGGATCCGGCGCCACAAAGTCCTGTGGCGGCGTCCCGAATCCAGTAATCCCGTCTGTCTTTGTGATCTTGAACAAGACCAGCTCCGGTCATTCACTCAGAAAAATCGCCTGCCTTTTGCGTGAGGCAGACATCATTCGCATTCAATTCCATCCGCTACCGGATCGGCCTCTCACTTCGAAAGGCCACATGCCGGACGACGGCGCGCTACGGGTACAAACAGTACAGACTCGCAAACACACTGCAACAACAAGCGCGCACCGGAGTGTTTAGGCTCGATGCGCAATACGATCAATCCCATCCTTTATGTTCGGTTAATGGTTAAACTACTGCTAAACTTGTTCCCAAAATCCGGCGGGTCACGCCACTGGCGGCTGTATGGCCGCGATACAAAAAAAGCGGTCCGAAGACCGCTTTGATTGGCTTCTCCTGAGCCCGCCGGGGCGGGTGCACCGGCGAGTCAGGAGTGATTGAGCAAACTGCAGCTTGGATGAAGAGGCGTGCGCCTCTTACATCATGCCGCCCATTCCGCCCATTCCGCCCATGTCGGGCATTCCGCCGCCGGCGGCGCCTGCACCTTCCTTCTTAGGAAGTTCGGCGATCATGGCTTCGGTTGTGATCAGAAGGCCGGCGATCGAAGCCGCGTCCTGCAGGGCAGTGCGGACAACCTTGACCGGGTCCACGATACCCATGTTGATCATGTCGCCATATTCACCGGTCTGGGCATTGTAGCCGTAGGTTTCGCTCTTCTGGTCGAGGATCTTGCCCACGACGATCGAAGCCTCATCACCGGCATTGTCCGCGATCTGGCGGCAGGGTGCCTGCAATGCGCGACGGATGATGTTGATGCCGGCTTCCTGGTCGGAATTGCCGCCCTTCACCTTGATGGAGACCGAAGCGCGCAGAAGCGCGGTGCCGCCGCCGGCAACGATGCCTTCCTGAACAGCGGCGCGGGTCGCGTTGAGCGCGTCGTCGACGCGGTCCTTGCGTTCCTTCACTTCTGTTTCGGTCGCACCGCCGACGCGGATCACGGCAACACCGCCGGCGAGCTTGGCCAGGCGTTCCTGCAGCTTTTCGCGGTCGTAGTCCGAAGATGTTTCCTCGATTTGGCCCTTGATCTGTGCGATCCGGCCTTCGATTTCCTTCTTCTTGCCGGCGCCGTCGACAATGGTGGTGGTTTCCTTGGTGATCGAGACCTTCTTGGCGCGGCCGAGCATGTCGAGGGTGACATTCTCGAGCTTGATGCCGATGTCTTCCGAAATCACCTGACCGCCGGTGAGGATCGCGATGTCCTCAAGCATGGCCTTGCGGCGATCGCCGAAGCCCGGAGCCTTGACGGCTGCGATCTTGAGACCGCCGCGCAGCTTGTTGACCACCAGCGTTGCAAGCGCTTCGCCTTCAACGTCTTCCGAGATGATGAGCAGCGGCTTCGAGGTCTGGACGACGGACTCGAGCACCGGCAGCATCGCCTGAAGGTTGGAAAGCTTCTTTTCGTGGAGAAGGATGTAGGCATCTTCCAGTTCGGCAACCATCTTTTCCGGATTGGTCACGAAGTACGGCGACAGGTAGCCACGATCGAACTGCATGCCTTCGACGACTTCCAGTTCGCTTTCAGCGGTCTTGGCTTCCTCGACGGTGATCACACCCTCGTTGCCGACCTTCTGCATGGCTTCGGCAATGTCCTTGCCGATCTGGGCTTCGCCGTTGGCGGAGATGGTGCCGACCTGCTCGACTTCCGAAGAGGTCTTGATCTTCTTGGCCTTCTTCTGAAGGTCCGCGATCACTTCATTCACGGCCATGTCGATGCCGCGCTTGAGGTCCATCGGGTTCATGCCGGCGGCGACGGCCTTGTTGCCTTCGCGGACGATCGACTGGGCCAGAACGGTTGCGGTGGTGGTGCCGTCGCCGGCGATATCGTTGGTCTTCGAAGCCACTTCGCGCACCATCTGGGCGCCCATGTTCTCGAACTTGTCTTCGAGTTCGATTTCCTTGGCGACGGTCACGCCGTCCTTGGTGATGCGCGGAGCGCCAAAGGACTTGTCGATGATCACGTTACGGCCTTTCGGGCCAAGGGTGACCTTCACCGCATCGGCGAGGATGTCGACGCCGCGCAGCATTCTCTCGCGCGCGGTACGACCGAATTTAACTTCTTTTGCAGCCATTTCACTTAACTCCCGGGCCATGGCCCATCGTGTTGAGGCAGATTGAATTGATTGTTTCGGCCGGGCAGCCGGTTAGCCGAGAATGCCCATGATGTCGCTTTCCTTCATGATCAGAAGGTCTTCGCCATCAAGCTTGACTTCGGTGCCGGACCACTTGCCGAAAAGCACACGATCGCCAGCCTTGACGTCGAGGGGAACCAGCTTGCCGGCGTCATCGCGGTTGCCGGTGCCGACGGCGATCACTTCGCCTTCCTGCGGCTTTTCCTTTGCGGTGTCGGGAATGATGATCCCGCCTTTGGTCTTTTCTTCGGACTCGACACGACGGACGACAACGCGGTCGTGGAGCGGACGGAACTTGGTTTTTGCCATTGTCTATATTCCTTGATCGAATGACAGAAGCGGCCGAGACCCCGAATTGGGTCTCATGAATGGGTGTTAGCACTCCCACTGGGTGAGTGCCAACGGGCCGGAGATAAGGATGAGAGATTGAAGAGTCAAGAGATCGGCTGCGAATTTGAGGGGCCGGTTTCCGCTCGTTGCAAAGCAAAATGCGCTCCGGGACTTGTATTCCGGAACAAGCTGCGCGACATCCCTCTGCGCAACAGGAACCACCCGTCATGTCACGCAAGATCACCGACCTGGACCAGCTGACCGAGCACGTCGATGTGCTTCTGTGCGACGTATGGGGCGTCATACACAATGGCGTCAACCCCTTTCTCCTGTCTGTGGAAGCGCTGAAGGCGGCGCGCGGACGGGGCCAGACAGTCGTTCTCATCACCAATTCGCCGCGTCCCGCAGCCGGTGTGATCCAGCAGTTCGGTACCATCGGCGTCGATCCGGATTGCTGGGACGACATCGTCACCTCCGGCGATGTCACCCGGCAGCTGGTCAAGGACGGTCCGCGGGAGATCTATTTTCTCGGCCCGGATCGCGACACCTCGCTGGTCGAAGGACTCGATATCGAACTTGTCGGTCCGGAGGCGGCCAGCGCCGTCCTTTGCACGGGGCTGTTTGATGACGAGACGGAGCAGGCCGAAGACTACCGGGAACTTCTCGAAGGCTTCAGGGCGAAGAACCTGCCGTTCATTTGCGCCAATCCGGACCGGGTGGTGGAGCGTGGCGACCGTCTTGTCCCCTGCGCCGGGGCGCTGGCGGATCTGTACGCGGAGATGGGCGGCGAGACGCGCATCGCCGGCAAGCCGCATGCACCGATCTACCGCGAGGCAATGGCGCGTGCTCAGTCCTTGCGCGGCCCTTTCGACAGTGCGAGGGCGGTCGCGATCGGCGACGGAGCCTCGACCGACATTCGCGGCGCCCTCGACAACGGCTTCGCCGCTGTCTTCATCGCCCGGGGCATTCACGCCAAACAGTATATTTCGGGACGCACGACCGATGAAGCCCGGCTCAATGCCTTTCTCGCAGGCGAGGGACTGCGTCCTGAGTACTGGATGGAATGGCTGGCCTGAGCGGGGACGTGATGGGACACACAATGATGCTGCGGGTTCAGGAAGTCACCCGGTTTCCCGGTGATCTGAAGGGGGGCGTGGTGGCCATCGGCAATTTCGATGGCGTCCACCGTGGCCATCAGGCGGTGCTTGCCCAGGCTCTGGACGCCGCCAGGGCTGAAAACTTGGCCGCTTCCGTGCTGACGTTCGAGCCGCACCCGCGCACGGTCTTCAGGCCCGACGAGCCGGTATCCCGGATCACGCCTGCGCCGATGAAAGCGACGATCCTCGGCCATTTGGGGTTCGATGCGGTGGTCGAGCAGCCCTTCAACCGGGCGTTCTCTTCCCAGAGCGCCGGGGAGTTCGTTTCCGGAATCCTCTGCGGCTGCCTGGGAGTCCGGCATGTGATAACCGGCTATGACTTCCATTTCGGCAAGGGCCGGGAAGGCAATCCCGACTATCTGACGCAGGCAGGCGAGCGCCACGGGTTTTCTGTCACCCTCGTTGAGCAGTTCAGCGATGAGGGCGGAAATGTTGTCTCGTCGAGCCGCATCCGACAGGCGCTTGCGCAGGGCGATGTCTCCGAGGCCGCGAGCCTGCTGGGCTACCGTTATGCGGTGACCGCCGAGGTCACCCACGGCAAAAAGCTCGGGCGCACGCTTGGTTATCCGACCGCCAACATGGCGTTGCCTCCCGAAACGAACCTGATGCCAGGAATCTACGCTGTCCGGTTTCGCCGCAGCAACGGTATCCTCCATGATGGCGTGGCCAGTTTCGGCCGCCGCCCGACCGTTGACGACGACGGCGCGGCCTTGCTGCTCGAGACCTATCTTTTCGATTTCGCGGGCGATCTCTACGGCGAAACCTGCACGGTTTCGCTGGTCTCCTATCTGCGCGGCGAGGAAAAGTTCGAAGGGCTTGATCCCCTGATTGCGCAGATGAGAAGCGATGAAGCCGACGCACGGGCGGTGCTTGCCGGGATCAAGCCGGTCTCCCCGCTCGATGCGACGCTGACATTCGAGACCGTGACATGATCGGCGCGGTCTCGCGCCGCATCGTCATTACCGGCGGCAATGCCGGCATCGGCCTGGCGCTGGCCAGAAAGCTCGCGGACCGGCATCGCCTGTTGATCACAGGCCGCAAACAACCCGGCGATGTCGCCGGTGTCATTCCCGCGGGCGTAAGCTACATTGTGTCGGACCAGGGCGATCCCGAGGCCTCGGCCCATGCGTTGGCAGCCGGGTTGATCGACCTCGGCTGGGAGGGAGTCGACAACGCCGTGCTCAATGCCGGCGTCGGCTTTGCTCTGTCGGACGGGTTCGACACGACCGATGCGATTCGGCAAACGCTGGACATCAATCTTGCCGCCGCAATCGCGCAGGCCCATCTGCTCTATCCGTTCCTGGAGAAATCCCGGGGAACGCTGACATTCGTGGGATCGGTTGCACACCGGGGCTCGGCGGCGATACCGGCCTACGCGGCCTCCAAGGCCGGCTTGCACGGTCTGGCCCGGGCGCTCAGATCGGAGTGGGGCGGACGCGTCGCGGTGCAGATCCTCCATCCTGGACCGACCAGGACCGACATGCACGAAAAGGCTGGCTATGATCCCGGCCGGTTGCGTGCGCTGTTTCTCGACGCGGACGACACGGCAAAGATGATGGCCGCGGCAATCGCGTCGCGCCGCTCACCGGTCACCGTTTCCTGGCTGCGCTATCTTGTCGGTGGCGCGTTCACGGGACGGCGCCTGTGAGCGCGCCGGGCAACCGTGCGCTGGTCACCGGCGGAAGCGCCGGCCTGGGCCTGGCCCTTGTGCGCCTGCTGGCGGCGAAGGGATATGACGTCCTCTCTCTCGACCGGGACGAACCTGGCGAAGAAGATGCAAACGAGGCGGCTGTACGGCATCTCGGCTGCGATCTCTCCGACCGGGCACAGCTTGATCAGGCCCTCGGCGAATTGGTGGCCGCCGGCCCGTTTGATCTGGTTGTCTTGAATGCCGGGGTCAGTGCGACTGGCAGCTTTGAGACCATCGATCTCTCCAGCCATCTCGATGTGCTGCGGGTGAATGCGGAAGCGCCGATGATCATTGCAGCCCGCATGCTTGAAGAGGGTGGGGTAGGGCCCGGCGGCGCGATCGGCTTCATTTCGTCGCTCTCGCACTTCACCGGCTATCCCGGCGCTGCCAGCTATGCCGCGTCCAAGGATGCGCTGGCCGTGTTTGCGGCAAGCATCCGCAAGGCGGCCGGCCTCCGAAACGTCACGGTCACGGTCGCATTCCCGGGGCCGCTGCGGACCGCTCATGCCGAGCGACATGCGCCAAGGGGAGCGGATGCGCGAAAGCGGATGGACCCGTCCGAGGCGGCGGAGTTGATCCTCGTCGATCTCGTCGCCGGGCGAAAGTCATCGATTCCCGGCAGAGCCAACCGCGCAGCCGCACTTGCCGGCAGGCTTGCCCCGAAACCGTTGACCGCCCTGATGCGGCGGCTGATCTATGAGCGGCTGTAACCGCATGCTCGTGTAGAATCCGGTTGCGGGAAGGGGTTTACGTGAGGAAGCGTGAATCAAGCGGGTGCAGTTCCGCAGACAGGATCGACAGCTTCGCATGATCGGCGTGAGCCGGATTGATGAGCAGGTTCCTGCAATGCGGCATGAGGATACTGGGCACGCTCAAAACCGGAGCAGCGCCCCGGTTGCAAAAGTCCTCAAACGCATCGCGGGATAATGCCGGATTTTCTTTCCAACCGGGCGTGACATCAACCGGCTCGACATCCACTTCGCCGGGGACATCGATCTCGACCAGCTGATAGGTCTCTGGCAGGTCTTCGGGATCCAAATGCATCAGCATTTCGAGCATTGCCAGCGCCGGATGCTCCGCGCAGTAAACAATGCGTCTGCCGAGATGGTTCCACCGGCCTGCAGCATAGGTTCCGCCGATCCCGGACAGGTCCGCGTAATTGGAAATCCGCCAGGCCCGCATTGTCAGGCAAACATGCCGTGGTCGATCGCATGGAGTTCGGTTTCAACGATATGCGCACCGGTTTCCGACGCCAGAAGATCAATCGGAACGGCGTTGTCGAGAGCGCGGCAGGGCTTTCGGAGCCAGCGGTTGGTCTTCTCGGACGAGCCGAAGACGCGAACGCCGTGCTCGTAGATGCGCAGGAGACGGAACGCCCGGTCAGTTTCCGTCGGGCTCAGGCGCTCATTATTTTGCTGCCTCCGCTCCAGGGATCGCTTTGAGACGACCAGGCCGAAGATTTCCGTGGTGGAAAACCCCGTTGCCTTGAGCGTGTCGATGACATTCAAATCGCTTCGGTGTTGGGCGAAAGACACTCCGGGCTCAGCAATCCGGTTACCCCACAATTCCGAAAGCCGGCCAGGATTTACATACTTTCCGTCGCCGCCCGCAGTCTTGGCCATTCGTCCGCGTTTTGCCCAATCAGAGCCAGCCAGATCTGATTTCTTGGATTGCGCCATCTTATATCCTCGCCAAGTGCCCTTGAACATAAGCGCAAATGGCTAAGATTTCAATCGATCACTTTGCGCTTCCCTGACCCCGAAGAGATTGATAAAAGCCCGCCATGACCATGGCCGTCCCGATCACAGGCTCGCCGCCGATACGAATTATGGTCCCGGTTTCCCGCTGAGCAGGGCTCGCAGGGGACCGGGCATTCCGGCGCGTCTGCGCGCCCGCTTCAGAATTCTCCGATACACTGTCTACGAGGGGCCACCGGCCCGGAAGATTGCGACACCATGACCGACACCAAAGACACGCTCGATTACTCGAAAACCCTGTTCCTGCCCGAAACCGATTTCCCGATGCGCGGCGGCCTGCCGCAGAAGGAGCCGGAACTGGTCAGGCGATGGCAGGAGATGCGGCTTTACGACAGGCTGCGCGCCTCTGCCGCCGGCCGTCCCAAATATGTGCTCCATGACGGCCCGCCCTACGCCAACGGCAACATCCATATCGGCCATGCGCTCAACAAGATCCTGAAAGACGTGATCACCCGCTCTTTCCAGATGCGCGGCTTCGATTCCAATTACGTGCCGGGCTGGGACTGCCACGGCCTGCCGATCGAATGGAAGATCGAGGAGGAAAACTATCGCTCCAAGGGCAGGGAAAAACCGGACCTCAGGCAACCCTCCGCCATGCTCGAATTCCGCCAGGAATGCCGCGCCTATGCCGATCACTGGATCAAGGTCCAGTCCGAGGAGTTCAAGCGGCTGGGCATCGAGGGCGATTTCGACAAGCCGTACAAGACCATGGATTTCCACGCCGAGGCCCGGATCGCCGGCGAACTGCTGAAGATCGCCAGGTCCGGCCAGCTTTACCGCGGCTCCAAGCCCATCATGTGGTCGGTGGTCGAACGCACAGCGCTCGCCGAGGCAGAGGTCGAGTACCAGCAGGTCGAAAGCGATACGATCTGGGTGAAGTTTCCGGTGGCAAACCATCCAGACTTCGCGGATTTGGGGCCGGTTAGTGGTAATGTTCCATCCCGCAAGCTGGCGGAGGACCTTAGGAATGCCTCCGTCGTTATCTGGACCACCACGCCTTGGACCATCCCCGGCAACCGCGCGGTCTCGTTTTCGGATCGCATCGCCTATGGTCTCTATGAGGTCACCGCTGCAGAGAACGATTTCGGCCCGCAGCGGGGCGAGAAACTGATCTTCGCCGATGCGCTGGCCGAGGAATGCTTCGCCAAGGCCAAGCTCGAATTCAAGCGTCTTCGTGAGGTCTCGCCCGATGAACTCGGTGCGATCACCTGTTCCCACCCGCTCAAGGGCCTCGGCGGTGGCTACGATTTCGCCGTGCCGCTGATCGCCGGCGATCACGTCACCGATGACGCCGGTACCGGCTTTGTGCACACCGCCCCCGGCCATGGCCGCGAGGACTTTGACGCCTGGATGGACGCGGCCCGTGACCTTGAAGCGCGTGGCATTTCGTCGGCCATCCCGTTCACGGTCGACGACGCCGGCTTCTACACAAAGGACGCGCCCGGTCTCGGACCCGACCGAGAGGGTGGGCCTGCGCGCGTCATCGACGACAAGGGCAAGAAGGGCGACGCCAACCAGGCCGTCATCACCGCGTTGATCGAGGCCAACAACCTTTTCGCGCGCGGCCGGCTCAAGCACGACTATCCGCATTCCTGGCGCTCGAAGAAACCGATCATCTTCCGCAACACGCCGCAGTGGTTTGTCTATATGGACAAGGACTTCGGCGACGGCACCACGCTGCGCTCGCGTGCCCTTAAGGCGATCGACGAGACCCGCTTCGTGCCCGCCGCAGGCCAAAACCGCCTGCGCGCCATGATCGAGGACAGGCCGGACTGGGTGCTCTCGCGCCAGCGCGCCTGGGGCGTGCCGATCTGCGTGTTCGCCGATGCCGACGGCGAGGTGCTTCTGGACGAGGCCGTCAATGCCCGCATTCTGGAAGCCTTCGAGGCGGAAGGCGCGGACGCATGGTTTGCCGAGGGTGCGCGCGAGCGTTTCCTGGGAGATCTGGCAAGCGATCCGAAATGGATCCAGGTGACCGACATTCTCGACGTCTGGTTCGATTCCGGTTCCACCCATGCGTTCACGCTCGAGGATCGCCCGGATCTCAAATGGCCGGCGGACGTCTATCTGGAAGGCTCGGACCAGCATCGCGGCTGGTTCCATTCCTCGCTGCTCGAAAGCTGCGCCACGCGCGGCCGGGCGCCTTATGACGCCGTCATCACGCACGGCTTCACCATGGCCGAGGACGGCCGCAAGATGTCGAAGTCGCTGAACAACCAGGTGTTCCCGCAGGACGTGATGAAGGAGTCGGGCGCCGATATCCTGCGTCTGTGGGTGATGAACACCGACTACTGGGAGGATCAGCGGCTCGGCAAGACCGTGATCAAGACCAACATCGACGCATACCGCAAGCTCAGAAACACCATCCGCTGGATGCTGGGCACGCTGACGCACGATGCAGGCGATGATGTCGCGCCTTCGGACATGCCCGAACTCGAGCGTCTGATGCTGCACAGGCTCTTCGAACTCGATCAGCTGGTGCGCACCGGCTACGACAATTTCGATTTCAAGCGCATCGCCCGCGCATTGACGGATTTCGCCAATATCGAGCTTTCTGCGTTCTATTTCGATGTTCGCAAGGACGCGCTTTACTGCGATGCGCCGTCGAGCCAACGCCGCAAGGCCTCGCTGCAGGTGATCCGCACCATCTTCGATTGCCTTGTCACCTGGCTTGCGCCCATGCTGCCCTTCACAATGGAAGAGGCTTGGCTATCCAACAAGCCGGATGCCGAATCCGTGCATCTCGAACAATTTCCGGAAGTACCCGCAACCTGGCGCGACGACGCACTGGCCGCGAAATGGAAGAAAATCCGCACCGTGCGTCGCGTGGTCACAGGCGCGCTCGAAGTTGAACGGCGGGAAAAGCGCATCGGCGCGTCGCTCGAAGCCGCCCCGTTGGTCTACATCAGCAATCCGGAACTGGTTGAGGCTGTCAAGGGAACCGATTTCTCGGAAGTCTGCATCACCTCCGGCATCGTGATCGAACAGGGCGAGGCCCCCGACGATGCCTTCCGTCTCGATGACGTGAACAATGTCGCGGTTGTGCCGGACCTGGCGGAGGGCCGCAGATGCGCGCGCTCCTGGCGGGTGACCGACGATGTCGGTTCCGATCCGGACTATCCGGATGTCTCCGCGCGCGACGCGGCGGCGCTTCGCGAACTGGAGGCGCTGGGTCTGATCGAAGCCTGAATTGCCGGGGGGGGGCTGTATCAGCTCCCCGGCCTTTCACGTTAAGCCAAAATTGATCCGGTCAATTGCCCTGAAGACGGTGATCCGGTACAACCCGGCGTGAAAATGGCCGATCCTGCCTGAAAATGGTCGGATTGTGCGGCAACAAACGGATCGAATTCCAAGTGACTGCCTGAAACGGGACCCGAAGCATGACAGTGAAGACAGAGTATCGCGCCTGCGTATCGATCGGCGCCGTCATCGCCGCAAGCCTTGCATTGTCGGGCTGCCTCGGCCCGACCTATGGAACCGACAAGTCGTCGACCGAGCAACTGGTTGACGATCTCGGGAACATTGCCTCGATCGGTCCCCAGCGCAAGGGCGCGGATATCGAATACAATCCACGTCCCGCAATCGTCAAACCGCCTCAAACGGCGTCCCTGCCTGCGCCGCAGCAGAACATCTCCGAAAACAATCCGGCCTGGGTGGAATCGCCCGAGGAAACACGCGAGCGTCTGGTCGCCGAAGCTGAAGAGAACGGCAATTCCGCCGGTTTCCGGTCGCCGCTCGCCCGTCGCGGCGTCGATTCTTCCGCTGGCGGACCGACCACGTTGGGCCGCGGCGCCGATGGCCCTCCCACGCCATTTGAAACGGCGACACGGGACAAGCGTCAGCGCGAGGCCTATCAGCAGGCCCGGAAGATCCAGCAGGGCGCCTATTCCGATCGCCGCCGCTTCCTGTCCGATCCGCCGCTGACCTACCGCAAGCCTGCCGAAACCGCCCCGGTGGGCGAACTCGGCGAGCCTGAGAAGGTCAAGGAACGCCGCCGCCTTGCGGAGGCAAAGAAGGCCGGTACCGGAAAACGCTCATGGTGGCCCTGGTAATCGCGCCAGCCTTACGGAAGCCATGGTTCCGGCGGCTTCACGGCAATCGGCTGCTCGAACGACGCCCTCACAACTCGATCTGACGGGGTGCCTGATCGCCCCATTGCAACCGTTTGACCGCAACATCTATCGATCGCGGCGCGCCGCGAAGAAATCTTTCAGCAAGGCCATCGCGTCCGAGGCCGCCAGGCCGGAATAAACATCCGGCGCGTGATGACAGGTCGGTTGGGCGAAGAAGCGCACGCCGTTGGTCACTGCGCCGCCCTTTTCGTCTTCGGCCGCAAAATAAAGGCGGCGCAAACGTGCAAACGAGATCGCAGTGGCGCACATCGTGCAGGGTTCGAGAGTGACGTAGAGATCCGCGCCGGTGAGCCGTTCCCTGGTCAGGGTTTGAGAAGCCTGCCGTATGACGAGGATTTCCGCATGCGCGGTGATGTCGTTGAGTTCGCGGGTGCGGTTTCCGGCGCGTGCAATGACTTCTCCGTTCAGAACGAGCACAGCGCCGACCGGGACTTCCCCGCGTTCGGCTGCCTCTTGGGCCTCGGCGAGCGCCAGATCCATGAAACCTTGTCCGACCATGCGTTCCCCCGGTGCATGAAATCTCTTAACCCGATGCGCCCAACCTGCTAGAGAGCGGCAGAGGCGTGACTTTATAGAACCGGTCTCCCGAAAACGAAACGGGTCGGCTGCGCCGCAAACACGCAATCAAACTTATCACGGCAACCCATTCCCGCCACCATTGGCTGAGGCGCCGTAGAGCCAGGCAAGCAGGAAATGACATCAAAAGACAAACCCACGCGCGGCAAGTCCGGCCCGAAAGATCCCGCATCCGGCGATACCCCGGCCGCGGTCGAGAGCGGGCGCATTGCCAAGATCCTTGCACGCGCAGGCGTAGCCTCACGGCGTGATGTGGAGCGGATGGTTGCGGAGGGCCGCATCCGCGTGAACGGTAAACTGCTTGATAGCCCGGCTGTCGTGGTTTCGCTCAGCGACCGGATCGAGGTTGATGGCGAGGAAATCGCTGGCATCGAAAGGACGCGGCTCTGGATCTATCACAAGCCGGCGGGCCTTGTGACGACGAACCGCGATCCGGAAGGCCGCAAGACGGTGTTCGAAACTCTGCCGAAATATCTGCCCAGGGTGCTCAGCATCGGCCGTCTCGACATCAATACCGAAGGCCTGCTGTTGCTGACCAATGACGGCGGCCTTGCCCGGACGCTTGAACTGCCCGAGACCGGATGGCTGCGCCGTTACCGGGTGCGCGCCTATGGCGACATCGATCAGGCGCGCCTCGACACTCTCAAGGATGGCATCGCGGTTGACGGGGTTCTGTACGGCGCGATCGAGGCCACGCTCGACCGCAAGCAGGGTCACAATGTCTGGATCACCATGGGCCTTCGCGAAGGCAAGAACCGCGAGATCAAGAATGTGCTCAGCGCCCTTGGACTGGACGTCAACCGGCTGATCCGGATCTCCTTCGGGCCCTTCCAGCTTGGCGACATGCGCGAAGGCGATGTCGTGGAGATCAGGAGCCGCACGCTCCGCGAACAGCTCGGGCCGAGGCTGATCGAGGAGTCGGGTGCGAATTTCGATGCTCCGCTCAACGAAATGCCGCCGCCCGTCAAGCAAGATGACAAACCCAAGGCCCCCGCCAAACCGGCGCAGCGCGAATGGATCTCCAGTTCGGAGAAGACCGAGCGCGCGCGAGCCCGGCTGGATACCAAGCCGGGGAGGCCGGATCGGGACGCCAAGCGCGGCGAAGGCCGCAAAGGCGGCCGCACGGAGCGGGGGCCGGCCAAGGCGCGCGGGGATGAGCGCCGGAGCATGGGAGACAAGCCCGCCGGTAAACCGCGCAGGGACGCTCCGGGTGCAGGCCGGAACGAACAACCGGGCGAAAAACCGGCCAAACGCGGCTTTGTTCAGCGAAGCCGGGCGTCCAATGTCTGGATGGCGCCAGGCGCGCGGCCGGTGGCGGAGACGGAAAACACAACCGGCAGCCGGGATCCGGCGAAGCGCGACCGGAACAAGCCTTCCGCCGATGCGCGCGCAGAGACCCGGCGAGGCAGCTTTCCGAAGGGTCGCGCCAAGCCGCGTCCGCCAAGGGACGAGGAGGCCGGGCGGCCGGATCGCGACAGGCGCAAGCCCGATGCGGGCTCAGCCGTGAAGCCTGCCGGAAAACCTGCCGGGACGAAATCGCACAGCGGGGCGCCGAACAAGGGCGCTGGCAAGCCATCTGGCAAGCCGTCCGGTGAACGGCCGGCGCGCGATACCCGGACCGGCAAGCCCACTGGCGGCAAAGGACGCGGACCCGGTGCGGATCGTCGGCGGTGAATTTCGCGGCCGCACCATCGCCGCACCTGGAACCTCATCGATCCGGCCGACCACCGACAGGGTCCGTGAGAGCCTTTTCAACATTCTGGCGCATGCCTATCCGGAGGCGCTTGATGGCGGGCGTGTGCTGGATCTTTTTGCGGGAACGGGCGCTCTCGGTCTTGAGGCGCTGTCGCGCGGTTGCCGGTTGGCGCTGTTCGTCGAAAGTGGCGTGGAGGCCCGCGGCCTGATCCAGAAGAACATCGAGTCCTTGGGACTTCAGGGCAGGGCGCGCCTTTTCCGGCGTGACGCCACGAAACTTGGACCGGCCGGAACCTCGGGGCCTTTCAGGCTCGTTTTCGCCGACCCGCCCTACGGGAAGGGATTGGGCGAAAAGGCGCTGATCTCGGCCGCTTCCGGCGGATGGCTCGAAGACGGAGCACTGGTGGTGCTTGAGGAGACCGTCAGCGCCGAGCCGGATCCGGGGCCAATGTTCACCATTGCCGAGGTTCGCGCATTCGGCGACACGAAAATGCGCTTTTTCCGTTATACTGTATCCGACTGAGTCACTTCGGCTCGTCGTTTACCGGTTCAACAACAGGCGATCAAATGGCAGACACCGGCATAGCCGTTCCTGAACGTACCGTCCGATCTTCGGGCGACCCGACCGTTGCCATCGCCTTCGGCGGCGGCGGCGCACGCGGCATTGCCCATATCCATGTCATAGAAACCCTGAACGCTATGGGGATCGAGCCCGTGGCAATCTCCGGCTCCTCGATCGGTGCGATCATGGGTGCGGCCATGGCGTCCGGGCTGAGCGGCACGGAAATCCGCGAGTTCGCGCTTGAAAGCATCGGCAAGCCGACCAACGCGATCGGACGGATCTGGAAAGCCGCACGTCCGCGTGGCATGCGCGACGCGATGGAAGGCGGGCTGAGGCTCGGACAGTTCAATGTGGAGCGCATTCTCGACGAATTTCTGCCTGAAACCGTCGCCCGCCGGTTCGAGGATCTCAAGATCCCCGCGAAAATCATGGTCACCGACTATTACGATCATTGCGAAGTGGTCTGTGAAACCGGCGATTTGCGTCTTGCGGTCGCAGCATCGGCGGCCATACCCGCAGTTTTCCGGCCGGTCATGGTCGACAACCGTGTGATGATCGATGGCGGGATCTTCAATCCCGTCCCCTTTGATCAGATCACCGGCCTTGCCGACATCATCATCGGCATCGATGTTGTCGGTCTGCCTTCCGGCGTACCCGGCCAGCCGCCTTCGACCATCGACATGATGTTCGGCGCCAACCAACTCATGATGCAGTCCATCATCGGCATGAAGTGCAAGACCCATCCCCCCGACATTCTGCTGCGTCCGGATGTGCACCAGTTTCGGGTGCTCGATTTTCTCAAGGCAAAGGAAATCCTTGAGGAATCCGCCGGTGTCGCCGAGCAGCTCAAGCGCGACCTCGACGCCGCCTTCGCGTTTCATCGCTAGATAAACATCTTCGGATCGGGTCAGCGCCCGTAAGCCCGCTTACAACGTCGAGGCCTTGCCGCTGGTGAAGGCGGACTGACCTGCCGGAGGGGTGTGCACCGCGTGGGTTGGCGTTCCGTCACCGTCACCCGGTTCCATCTTCGAGATGACTCGGAAGCTCACGATGACAGCGGCGAGCCCGAACACCACGGCGCCAAGCCCGTAGCCCGCCAGCGCTCCCGCGGCATCGTAAAGTTGCGATCCGACCCAGACGAAGGGGATCACGCCGAGGGTGGATCGCGACCAGTTGAAGACCGTTGAATAGAGCGCGAAGCCGAGATTGTTGAAGGCGGCATTGGCCACGAACAGCATGCCGTTGAAAACGAAGCTTCCGGCCACGAAAAGGCAGAAGAACAGGATCACGTCGCGCGCTTCTCCGGTCGCGCCGAACAGGTCCGCGATCTGGTTGCGGAACAAAGCCAGGATCGCCCATGTCACGAGCGTGTAGACGAGGATGAAGATCAGGCTGTCGCGCATGGTCGAGATCAGCCGGTCGAAGCGGCGCGCGCCGAAGTTCTGGCCAAGGATCGGCCCGACCGCGCCCGACAATGCAAACAGCGCGCCAAAAGCAACCGGTATCAGCCGCCCGACGACCGCCCAGCCTGCGACTGCCGCATCCCCATGCTGAGCCATGGTGACAGTTACATAGGTGTTGCCGACCGGCGTCGCGACCTGGGTCATCAGGGCGGGAAGGCCGATGGCGAGGAACGGTTTGAACTCCCTGAGGATCACCGTCGAGGAAGGCATGGCGATCAGGTTATGGATCCGTATCAGGCCGTGAAGGCCGATGGCGACCAGTGCGAAGCGCGAAATCACGGTGGCGATTGCGGCTCCGTGAATGCCCATGTCGAAGCCGAAGATGAAAATCGGATCGAGCACTGCCGTCATCGCGCCCGCGCCGAGTGTGACATACATCGCGCGCCTTGCGTCGCCAACGGCCCTGAGCAGCGCTCCCATGCACATGCCGACGCCCAGCACCGGAAGCGATGGCAGCACGATCTGCATGAACTCGGTGGCGAGTTCGGCCGTTCGGCCTTCGGCTCCTATCAAACGGACCAGAGATCCGATGAAGGGGTAGGCGAGCGAAACTGTCGCCACCATGAGAATCAGCATGTAGGCAATCGAGGCTCCGGCGATCTCGCGCGCTTCCGCCCGTGCGCCCCGTCCGAGCGCACGCGATGTCAGTGCCGTGGCGGCAATCGACAGGCCGATGCCGATCGAGGTGGAGAAGAACAGAAGTGTTCCCGCGTATCCGATGGCGGCGGCCAGTTCCTGCTGGCCGAGAAGCGAAATGTAGAACAGGTTGAGCGCGTCAACGATGAAGATCGCCACCAGACCGATCGAACCGGTGGCCGTCATCGTCACGACGTGCCGCATGGTCGACCCGGTGACGAACTTCGCCTGCCCGCCGGATGCTTGCGCGGCCGGGCGCGGCGCACTCACGATGCGAAGACCTTGCCCAGGTCCGAGAACCCCTTGAATTCAAGCGCATTGCCGGAAGGGTCGCGCAGGAACATGGTCGCCTGTTCGCCGGGCTGGCCTTCGAAGCGCAAGGTGGGTTTCATGATCCAGTCGATCCCGTCATTTGTCTCCAGTCTTCCGGCTAGGATCTTCCAGTCTTCCATCTGCAGAACGACGCCGAAATGCGGGATTGGAACCGAATGCCCGTCAACGGTTCCGGAGTCCTTTGCCGCCTTCGAGTCCGGGCGGAGATGGCCGGACATCTGGTGTCCGAAGAGATCGAAGTCGATCCAGCTGTCCGTGAAACGCCCCATCGGGCAACCCAGCACATCGCCGTAGAACCGGCGGGTTTCGTCAATGTCGTGAATCGGGAATGCAAGATGAAACGGGGTCATTTGTAATGGTCGGCTCCGGCCCGGTGAAGATCATGTTGGTAGTGAGATATCCGGTGCGTTCGAATTGTAAAGAGTAAGCCGGACCAATCGCCCGAGCTGTCGAATGGCGAGCCTTCCCACGACACGAGCCTTGATGATCGCGCTTCGGCTCAAGCCGGATCGGTCACGCCGCTGTCTTTTTCGTCGGGACGGTCGAGATCGAGGCGTTCGGACTTGCGCTTGGGCTTGACGAGTGGCTCGGGCGTGACCGGCCGCGTAAGCAGCTTTTCCCGCCCCGCGAGAAGGCCCTCGACCGCCTGCAACGCCAGCCGTTCCTCATCGCGATGGCGCACGTCATTGCTGATCTCCATGGCAGTCTCTTCGGTGGCGCCGAGTGCTTCAAGCGTCTTCCTGCCGAAAAGCATTCCCGATTCGAATGTTTCCCGCGCCTCGTAGTCGACGCCCCGCGCCCTCAACGACAGTGTGTGCGTGCGGTCGTAGGCCCGCGCGAAGATCCGCGTGTTGGGAAACTCTGCCTGGATCAAATCGACGATGCGGTCGGTGATTTCCTTCTTGTGGGTGCACACGGCAACGATCTTTGCCCGCTCGATGCCCGCGGCGATCAGCACGTCCTTGCGGGATCCGTCACCGAAATAGATCCGGAAACCGAATTTCGCGGCGGAACGGATCCTGTCCGCGGAATGATCGATGATGGTGACATCGGACCCGCCGGCAAGCAGGATCTGGGAGGCAATCTGGCCGAAACGCGAAAACCCGATCATCAGAACATCGGAGCCCGCGCCCTCGAAGTCCTCGTCCATGTGCTCCGCGCCCGCCTCGCGCATCAGCCGTTTGGCCAGGATCGCGGCAAGCGGCGTGAGCGCCATCGAGATGGTGACGATGGCGACCAGAAGCGACGCGGTTCCCTGATCGAACACGCCGGCCGCCGCGGCGGCGCTGAAGATCACGAAGCCGAACTCGCCACCCTGTGGCAACAGCCCGGCGATCTGTATGCTGACATTGTGGCTTGATCCGAACGCCCGGCAGGCGCCATAGATGACAACGGCCTTGAGAACCATCAGGACCGGCACTGACACGATGATCACCAGCACATTGCTCAGGATCACGCCGAGATCGAGCGACAGGCCCACAGCCATGAAGAACAACCCCAGCAGAATGCCGCGGAACGGCTCGATGTCCGCCTCAAGCTCATGCCGGTAGGAGGATTCGGCCAGCATCACCCCTGCGATAAAGGCCCCCATCGCCATCGAAAGGCCGGCAAACTGCATCAGCATTCCTGCCGCCAGAACCACGAACAGCGCAGCCGCGATCATGGCCTCCTTGGCGCCGGTGCCCGCAATCAGCTGGAACAGCGGGTTGAGCAGATAACGTCCGGCCACCAGCAGCGCCACGATTGCGCCGACGGTGATGGCGATGTCGGCATAGATGGAGCCGCCATTGTCGCCCGTGGCGGGGGCCACAAGCGGAACCAGCGCAAGGATCGGCACGATCGCGAGGTCCTGGAGCAGGAGAATTGAAAAGGACTGCTGGCCGTAACGGGTATTGAGATCGCCGCGTTCCTCCAGAATCTGGATTCCGAAGGCGGTCGAGGAAAGCGCCAGCCCGAAGGCAATCACGATTGCCGCGGTCCAGGCCTGGCCCGTGATGGCCATCACGGCTGCCATGATCGCGACGGCTGAAACCATCACCTGCGTTGTGCCGAGGCCGAAGATGTCGCGGCGCATCTGCCATAGCCTCGACGGTTTGAGCTCGAGTCCGATGACAAACAGAAGCAGCACCACGCCGAGTTCTGCGAAATGAAGGATTTCCTCGCCGTCAGTGATGATCCGGAGCAATGGTCCGATGACGATTCCGGCAGCGAGATACCCCAGCACCGTGCCGAGGCCGATCTTCTTGAACAGCGGGGCAGCGACAATCGCACCGCACAGAAGAACGAGGCCTTCCGCGTAGAGACCGGCTTCGGCTGTGGCCATGAGGTCGTTCCTTATTCTTTTCCATCCCTGCGGCGATCGGCGCCGCCGGCGTATGCCGGGCTTGATGCTTGACCGTCAGGACAATACATGAGAGCCAAGCGAAAGGCGAAAAAACATGAGCACCTCCAAACAATCCGATGGCCTTCTGACAACAGCCGAGCGCCTTATCGACCGGGCGCGCGCCGCAGGCGCCGACCAGGCCGATGTTCTTGTGGTTCGCCGCCGGTCCAGATCGGCCTCGATCCGGAATGGCGCGGTTGAAAACACCGAATCATCCGAGTCCGACGATTTCAGCCTTCGCGTCTTTATCGGCCAGAAAGTTGCCACGGTAAACGCCGGTCGCGGCGCCGATGAAACAGCACTTTCCGAGCGCGCCGTCGCCATGGCGCGAGTCTCTCCGGAGGATCCCCACGCCTGCCTTGCCGACAAGGACATGCTGGCAGCCAATTGGCCCGATCTCGACTTGTTCGACCCGACCGAGCCATCCGCCGAAAGCCTCGTGGAGGCCGCGAGCGAAGCCGAAGCCGCCGCGCTCGCGGTGCCGGGTGTCAGCAGTTCCGTGGGCGCCGGCGCCGGCACCGGATTGTTCGGAATGGTGCTTGCGACTTCGCATGGCTTTTCCGGGGCTTTCGAGCGTTCCGGCTTCTCCCGGTCGGTGAGCGTCATCGCCGGCGAGGGCGTGAAGATGGAGCGCGACTATGATTTTGACAGCCGTGTCTTTCATGCCGATCTCGACGATGCCACGGCCATCGGCCGCAGTGCGGGAGAGCGGGCGGCGGCGCGGGTCAACCCGCGCAAGGTCAAGACGGGCTCCAACGTCAATGTGGTTTTCGATCCGCGCGTTTCGCGAGGCCTGATCGGTCATCTGGTCTCGGCGATCAATGGCGCTGCCGTGGCGCGCAAGACCAGCTTCCTCAAGGACATGATGGACAAGCAGGTGGCCATTGAGGGGCTCACACTGGTGGATGATCCCTTTGTACGCCGTGGACCCGGTTCGAGGCCCTTTGACGGAGAGGGCGTGTCTGTCGGCCCACTGACAATGATCGACGGCGGCTTGCTGCGTCAATGGTATCTGACCACCGGCGTCGGCCGCGAACTGGGACTGCCGACCAACGGACGCGCCAGCCGCGGAGGCGGCGTGTCCCCGTCCTCCAGCAACGTCATCGTCAGCCCGGGCGCCTGTTCGCGTGAAGAACTGATCGGATCGGTCGGAACGGGGTTCTATGTCACCGAACTTATCGGTCAGGGCGTCAACCAGGTTACGGGTGAATACAGCCGCGGAGCGTCCGGGTTCTGGATCGAGAACGGGGAAATCAGTTTTCCGGTCTCCGAGGTGACCATCGCCTCCAATCTCAAGGACATGTTCCGGCGAATGACGCTCGCCAACGACATTGACAGAAAATTCGCGATCGCGGCGCCGACCATCGCGGTGGAAGGCATGACGCTTGCAGGCGATTGACGCGGACGCGAAAGACCTGGGCCTGATGCTGGAGGCTGCGGAAACGGCCGCCGCCATCGCCATGTCCTACTTCCGCAACGATCCCGGCGTCTGGTACAAGAATGGTGATCGATCGCCCGTCAGCGAAGCCGACATCGCCATCGACAAAAAGCTCAGGCACCTGCTTCTTGGAGCGAGGCCTGACTATGGCTGGTTGTCGGAAGAGGCCGAGGATGATGACCGCAGGCTTTCCCGGCAGCGGGTGTTCGTGGTCGATCCGATTGACGGAACACGCGCCTATATTGGCGGCCGCAAGGACTGGTGCGTCAGCGTCGGGCTCGTCGAGGACGGCGTTCCTGTCGCCGGTGTGCTCGCCGCGCCTGCACGCAGGGAAATCTGGAAGGCTGTGCGTGGCGGTGGCGCCTATCTGAACAACGTCGCGCTGGACACGGCCACCGCGGAAGTGGGGTCGGCTTTGCGGCTGGTCGTTCCCGAGGCGGTCGCCAGGGCGATGCGCGCCGGACATGCCCCGAAGGACAGCCTGCCGGGCGGTCCTTCCCTGGCTCTGAGGGTTGCGGCTGTGGCGAGCGGAGACTTTGACGCCGTCTATATCCGTCCCCACTCGAACGAATGGGATCTCGCCGCAGCCGACGTGATGCTGCGCGAAACCGGACACGAGATTGTCGGCAAGGCCGGCCATCTCATGCGCTACAACCAGCCCGATCCGTCGCGCTCCATTCTGCTGGCTGCCCGGCGGGACCTGATCCCGGAGCTTCTGGCTCCACTCCAGCTACCTGTTGGGCATTGACCTTTCATCAGAATTGCCGCAAACCGCGCCATATCCGGCACATCCGTATCAACCTGGAGCTCACTTATGTCCGAAGGCGAAGGCAAACAGCTTCTGCACCTTGTGTTTGGCGGCGAATTGAAGAGCCTGAATTCAATGGATTTCAGGGATTTGAACGATCTGGACATCGTTGGCATTTTCCCCAATTACGCCTCCGCGCATCAGGCGTGGAAAGCCAAGGCGCAGATGACGGTCGACAACGCCCACATGCGATATTTCATCGTGCACATGCACAGAATGCTCGACCCGGACAGCGACACCACAACCGGCTCCTGATCTCCAGGTCCTTGGCGAAAGACAAGAATGAACAAGCCCGACGCCGAGACCGCGCCAAGATTCCAGGGACTTCGCGACCTGACGAACATGCGCCGTCTGGGCAAGAGATTGCTGCAGTCGGATTGGCTTCAGCGCGCAGGATCGGCCCTGATCAATGCGGCGCTGGCCACGATCTGGCGCACCAATCGCGACACGCCTGAATCGACCGATTGGGAAGCACTGCTCGAGGGCGAGTTCCCCGCGATATTCGCCCTGTGGCATGGCCAGCACATATTGGTCCCCTATGCCGGACCGAGGCACCTGAAATTCGTATCCCTGGTCTCGCGCAGCGCCGATGCGGAAATCAACGCCCGGGTGATCAAGCGGGCCGGTTTCGAGGTCATCCGCGCTTCCGGCGGCCGGGATCCGGGCGCCGTCGCACGGAAGGGCGGCGTGATGGCGCTCATCGCCATGCGCGACGCCCTGAGGCGCAATGTCAACGTGGTGATGATTGCCGACATCTCCAAGGGAGAGGTGCGCCAGGCGGGCGAAGGAATTGTCATGCTCGCCAAGATCTCCGGTCGTCCGATCGTGCCGGTGGCGCTGGTGACCAGCCGCCGTTACGTTCTGGAAAAAACCTGGGACAAGACCACGATCAACCTGCCTTTCGGACGGCGCTGCCTCAAACTGGCGCCTCCCATCCACGTGCCCGCCGATGCCGACAAGGCCGGTATTGCCGCTGCCCGCGCCCGGGTGACGGAAGAGTTGAACCGGATCACTGAAGAAGCGCAGCACGCCGTGGAGGCGCGCTCATGAGCCGCGGCTGGGCCAGAGCGGCGCTGGTCGGCTATCGTTGGTTCGGAGCCGGCGTATACCCCCTGTTGGGCCCCTACCTCGCCATCCGAGCAGCCAAGGGCAAGGAAGATCGCACTCGCCGCAAGGAGCGCTACGGACGCTCCAAAATTCCCCGTCCCAGTGGTCCCCTGGTGTGGTTCCATGCGGCGAGTGTCGGCGAAACCAACGCGGTCGTCCCCTTGATCAAGGAAGTACGCCGCCGCGGTATCGCCGTGGTCCTGACGACGGGAACGGTAACCTCCGCCGGAGTGGCCCGCGACCGTCTCGGTGACGACGTGATACACCAGTATGTGCCGCTCGATCTCAAGCCGGCGGTCTCAAGGTTTCTTGATCACTGGAAACCGGATCTCGCCATTATCGCCGAATCCGAGATTTGGCCGATGACAATTCTGGAGCTTGGCGCCCGCCGGACCCCCCAAGTTCTGGTCAATGGGCGTCTTTCGGATCGCTCGTTTGCCCGTTGGAGCAAACGCCCGAGCCTCGCCGATGCGCTGTTCGAGAACCTTTCGCATGTTGTGGCGCAATCGGATCTTGATGCTGAGCGGTTTCAGAGCCTCGGAGCGAGGCCGGTAACGGTCTCCGGCAACCTGAAGGTGGATACTGTGCCGCCGCCTTGGGATGAGGCGGAACTGCAAAGGCTGCAGGGTCAGATCAACAATCGCCCCACCTGGGCCGCGATCTCGACCTTCGAAGGCGAGGACGAGATCGCGGCAGCGGTCCACCGGGCGCTCAAGCCGCGGCACAAGCCACTGACCATTCTGGTGCCGCGGCATCCGGACCGTGGCGATGCGATCGAGACCATGCTCGCGGGCATAGGGCTCAAGGTTGCCCGCCGTTCCCGTGGCGATTCCATCGGCCCCGACACCGATGTCTATCTTGGCGATACCATCGGGGAGATGGGCCTCTATCTCAATTTGACCGATATCGTATTTGTCGGAAAGTCTCTCAAGGGCGGCGGCGGCCAAAATCCCTTGGAGCCGGCCATGCTCGGTTGCGCGGTGCTCTCTGGCAGCCAGGTTGATAACTTCCGCGAAACCTATGCCCGGCTTCTCAAGAATGGAGGTGCGCGCTTTGTCCGCGACGGCGAGATGCTGGCAAAGGGCGTTCACTACCTGCTTTCCAATCCGGAGGCGCGCAAGACCATGGCGGAGGGGGGCGAAAAGACGCTCAACGACATGCGCGGAGCGCTCAAGGCCACCGTGCGGGCGCTTGAACCCTATATCAATCCGCTAACGGTGAAGGCGCGGCTTCTGCCGCGTGAGAACGAGAATGCGGAGACGCGAGGCGGCGGCCAGTGGTGAGTGAAGCGCCTCCCTTCTGGTGGAAACGTCCCGGGTTTCAGTCGGCACTGCTTTGGCCGTTCGGCTGGGTCTATGGCCGTGTTGCCCGTCGGATCATGGACAAAACTGAGCGTGCCCCCGTCGATGCGGCTGTGATCTGTGTGGGAAATTTCACGGTTGGCGGTTCGGGCAAGACTCCAACCGCGCTCACTCTGGCCGACGCGGCGCGGGCGAAAGGGCTCAAACCTGGGTTCCTCTCGCGCGGCTACGGCGGCGGCGTGCGCCATGCAAAGCTCGTGGACCTGAGTCGTGACACAGCCAGACTTGTCGGCGATGAACCCATGCTTCTGGCTGAAAAGGCGATTACCGCGGTTTCGGCGGATCGGGTCGAGGGCGCCCGGCTTCTGGTTCGGGAAGGCTGCGACCTGGTCATCATGGATGACGGTTTCCAGAGCGCCAGGCTCGTCTTCGATCAGGCGCTTCTTGTGGTTGACGCCCGTCGCGGTATCGGCAACGGCCGGGTACTGCCAGCCGGTCCGGTTCGCGCCCCCATCATCGATCAGGTCCGTCATGCGGACGCGCTCGTCGTTGTCGGGGAAGGGCCGGGAGCCGACCCCATGATCCGGATGGCAGCGCGAGCCGCAAAGCCGGTCCATCTGGCGCGGCTCGAACCGCGCGATCCGCATCGCTTCAGGGAGAGCAACTGCCTGGCCTTTGCCGCAATCGGCGATCCCGGAAAGTTCTTCGCAACGCTTGAAGGCGCCGGGATCCGTGTTGCCCACAGTCGCGGGTTTCCCGACCACCATCATTTCGCCGATGACGAGATTGCCGATCTCCTCGATGAGGCAGAACTCTATGGTCTCGATCTGATCACCACGTCAAAGGACCATGTCAGACTGCGCTCGGGTCATGGCAGGGCGGCGGAACTGGTCGAAAAATGCGAGGTGCTGGAAATCGATCTGGTTTTCGACAGTCCGCATGTGGCCGGCGCCATCATCGACTCGGCGATGTCGGCGTTCAAACGGCGGCTCTCCGGGATCTGACCGGAAAGCGCTGGTATGCTCATCGACGGGTTTCAGCCGGAAGTGGGCAAGGCGCCCGCACGCTGCTCGGCGGTCACTGAGGCGATGATGTCGACATAGGGCTCCTGCCGCGCGACGCTCCAGTATTTCAGCTCTTCGATCGGTATGGTCTTTCCCGTTACCGCACACAACACATGGCTGCCCGGCATCACGATCTGGAAGTCGCCATCCATATAGCGGATCTTTGCCGGACGGGCGCCGGGGCCTTCAAATCTGTTCATGTCAGGTAGTGCTCCCGTATGTCACAAACCGTTCTATGCCGTTTCGAGACCGCAAATGCAAGATTGCAGGCCTGTGCCGCCGTCCTTCCGGTGCGTGGATCAGCGGCGCGAGAACAGTTTTTCGATGTCGCTGAGTTTGAGTTCGATATAGGTCGGGCGGCCATGATTGCACTGGCCTGATCCGGGTGTCCGCTCCATCTCGCGAAGGAGGGCGTCCATCTCCTCGCGGGTCAGCCGTCGTCCCGATCGCACAGAACCGTGACACGCCATGGTCGAGGCGACGGCCTCGAGCCTGTCCCTGAGTCCGCCCGAGCTGTCCCACTCGGCAATCTCGTCGGCCAGGTCGCGCACCAGCCCTGCAACGTCCGCTTCACCGAGCATCGCCGGCGTTTCCCGAACCGCGATTGCCCCCGGTCCGAAGCGTTCGAGAACCAGGCCGAACCCGGCAAGCTCATCGGCGCGTTCCGCAAGCCGGTCGCAATCCTCCTCTGACAGGTCGATGATTTCCGGCAGCAGCAGGATTTGCGAGGCGACCTTTCCCTGACGCAGTGCTGTCTTCAGCCGTTCGAAGACCAGTCGCTCATGGGCCGCGTGCTGATCGACGATCACCATCCCGTCCCTGGTCTGCGCAAGAATGTAGTTTTCATGCACCTGCGCCCGTGCGGCGCCCAGACGGTGCGAAAGGCTGGAACCTTCCTCGCGATCCGGCTCGTAGCGTCCCGACGGGGTGATCGCTGCCTCGAATTCGGCCTGGCCTGTCTCGCCGAAGCCCGGAGCCGGCATGGCGAGCGGGCGGGAGGGAGATTGTGCCGGGGTCCAGGCAGCATGCAAGGTCGATCCGGGAAATTCGCGGTTCGATAGATGGTGCCCGTCCCGTGCCGTATCGGGCCCGCCGCCGGTTTCGGTCGCGGATTGCCCCGGCGAAAACGCACGGACAAGCTCGGATCGCGCCGATGGTGAAGCCCGGTCGCCTTCGGCCAGGAGCGCCTGGCGGATCGCGCCGATGATCAGTCCCCGCACCAGCGCCGGATCCCGGAACCTGACATCCGCCTTGGCCGGATGCACATTGACATCCACCAGCGCCGGATCGATCGTGATCCACAAGACCGCAACCGGGTAACGACCGCGTGGCAGGGTGTCGGAATAGGCCGCGCGAATGGCCGAGAGGATCTGCTTGTCCTGAACCGGGCGGCCATTGACGAACGCGTATTGCGACAGCGAATTGGCCTTGTTCCAGGTCGGCAGGCCTATATGGCCGGTGAGGCCGACATCCTCGCGTACCGCATCAAGGGCTATGGTGTTGGCGGCAAACTCCGCTCCGAGAACCTGGTTGATGCGTCCGAGCCGGTCTTCCCCGGTGGCGGCCATGTCCAGTGACGAGCGGTCCGGACCGGACAGGGTGAAACGAACCGCTGGGAAGGCGATTGCAATGCGCCGCACCACCTCGGTAATGGCAGCAGTCTCGGCGCGATCGGATTTGAGGAACTTGAGGCGCGCCGGGGTGGCGAAAAAGAGATCGCGCACCTCCACTGTCGTGCCGCGATTTGCGGCGGCGGGCTTGAGTGCGGACGGGATGCCACCCTCAAGCGAGATCTCGTTGGCATGTGCCCCCTCGGCAGGCCGGGATCTCAGCGTCAGCCGTGCCACCGAACCGATCGAGGGCAGGGCTTCACCGCGAAATCCGAGCGTTCGGATATCATCGAGCCGCTCGTCGATTTTCGACGTGCAATGACGCCGTACGGCCAATCGCAGATCCTCGGCATCCATGCCGCGCCCGTCATCGATGACACGAATCAGCGCCTTGCCGCCGCCGGCAGTGGCGATCTCGATCCTGCCGGCGCCGGCATCGATGGCGTTTTCGACCAGTTCCTTGACGACACTGGCCGGCCGCTCGATCACCTCGCCGGCGGCGATCTGGTTGATCAGGGTTTCCGGCAATTGATGAATACGCATGGTCCCATGTTCAGGGATTCGCCGTTGAGCGCAATGGATCGGAGGCAGAACCAGGCAGGAATTCAGGATTTCATCGCTCCGGACATTGCAAAAGTACGCCATTCCGGCCTTCATGGGACGAATGGCGCAAGTAGGATCATGGGAGAAACGATGAAACATTCCGCCCGCCGGACGCAACTGCTCGAACTCTTCGAAATCGGGGTCGGGGCCGCCGATCCGGCGGTGTGCGTCCCGCCTCATCTGCCCGTGCCGCCGAAGGGGCGGACCCTGGTCATTGCGGCAGGCAAGGCGGCGGCCTCGATGGCGCGGGCAGTGGAAACCCATTGGGACGGCCCTCTCCAGGGAATTGCGGTGACGCGTTATGGCCATGGCGTCGAATGCGCGCACATCGAAGTGATAGAGGCCGCGCATCCGGTTCCCGACGACAGGGGCGAAATCGCGGCCCGGCGGCTGCTTGAGGAGGCGCAGGGCCTTGGTGCGGATGACCTCGCGCTGTGCCTGATTTCCGGCGGTGGGTCGGCGCTTCTGGGCCTTCCGGCGCCCGGGCTCACCCTGGATCAGAAAAAGGCGGTCAATCGGGCCTTGTTGGCTTCGGGAGCACCTATCGGCGACATGAACGCCGTGCGCAAGCATCTCTCCGCCATCAAGGGCGGACGACTTGCCGAAGCAGCTTTCCCGGCCAGGATCCACACCATCGGAATATCGGATGTGCCCGGCGACGATCCTTCGGTGATTGCATCGGGGCCAACCGTTCCGGATGTGACCACTCAGGCCCAGGCACTCGAAATCCTTGAGCGTTACGGCATATCGGTTCCCGATGCGGTGCTCGCGCATTTGTCCGATCCAGCCAATGAAACGCCCAAGCCTTCAAATCCGGTCTTCAACACCTCGAGCTTCCATATGGCCGCGAGGCCTTCCAACATGGTCGAGACAGTTGCTGGTCAGGGGCGAGAACGCGGCTACAAGGTGATCTCGCTCGGGGCGGATATCGAGGGTGAAGCCCGGGATGTGGGGCTTGCCCAGGCACGGCTTGCACTGGAGGCCGCGGCGGGTCGCAGGCCGGGCGATCAGCCGGTGCTTATCGTCTCTGGAGGCGAAACCACCGTGACTGTGACCCACGAGGGCGGACGTGGCGGCCGCAACTGCGAATATCTGCTTTCGCTGGCGCTCGGTCTCGATGCGCACCCCGACATCTGTGCGCTGGCTTGCGACAGCGACGGGATCGACGGCAGCGAAGAGAACGCGGGAGCTATCATCGATCCCGAAAGCCTAGCCAGGATCAGGGCAGCGGGACTGGACCCGGCGAGAGAGTTGCAGCGCAACAATTCCTGGTCGGTGTTCGCCGCCCTCGGGGATCTCGTCACCACCGGTCCCACCCGCACGAACGTCAACGATCTCAGACTCATATTGATCGGTTGAGCCGACTGGCAGGTTGTGGGGTCCGGGGTTAAGTGCGGCTTAACCATACAATGGCAATGTCAATCGATGAGTAGGATCGATTTGTCGGGTACAGAAGCGCATCCTGGCCAATCACCGAGACCCTGGCGGACAGTTGCGTAGCGGACCACAGTGATATGGATTTGAGTGAAGCCGAATTATCGCGTGCCGGACGCGACGGCAAGATTATCGAAGCGCTGGCGCTGGCGCTCGATATCGCGATCACGTTCTATGACCGCAATGACAGGTTGATCGCGGCCAGTTCGCAGTTCCGGCGATTTTTCGACATCCCCGCCGAGTTGCTGGTTCCAGGCACGAGGCTTCGCGACCTGCTCGGGGCAGCCTACGATTCCGGCGCCCGCAGCCTCGGCTCGATTGACGGCAACACCCGGGTCGTATCACGCGACGACTTTATCGCCGAGCGCATCGCGACCCATTGGCGCGAGCGGCACGAGAGCATCGAACGGCTTCCGGACGGGCGATGGATCCGGCTTTGCAAGCGGCGCATGCCGGACGGCGTTCTGATCTCGACCATATCCGATGTGTCCGAACAGCACCGACGCGATTCCGAACTTTCCCACACTCGCCAGCAAGCCGAATTGGCCCAGCACATTCTCGACAATCTCGCCAATCCCGTCATGGTCAAGGATTCGTCGCTCCGGTATGTCATCGTCAACGAAGCCTATTGCCGGATTCCCGGCGTCACCGCCCAGCGTGTGATCGGTCGTTATGCGGCGGATCTGGTCGGCCCCGAGCTTGCCCTGCGGTTTGAGACCATGGAACGCCGGGTGCTGGAAACAGGCATCCCCTACGAGGCTGTGGAGCAGATTGTCAGAAGCGATGGGTCCGTCATGCACACGGTGACCCGCGCCCGGCGCTCGGGCACGCCGGGCAATTATTACGTGACGGTGTCCTTTGATGACATCACCGAATTTGTTCAGGCCGATGAGCGGCAAACGGACACCCCGACACCGGAAGAGCCTGTTCCGCAATCCGCCGGCACCCTGCAGGGGCGGCCGGAACGCGTTCTGGTTCTCGATTCCGATCCGGCACGGGCGGGAGGCCGGGTCGCGGACCTGAAGGCCGGCGGGTACGATGCGCTCGCCATCGGCGACGCCGAGGAAGCCATGGCCTTTCTTGGGGCGGCAGAGGCGATGCAGGCAACCGTCAGCCGGATAGAAGTGTTTGATCCGCTCGCTGAAGATCTGTCCGCTCGGGATGGCATAGGCCGCTTTCCTGTCCTTGTTGCGGCGCTGGAGGAATGCCGCAGCAAACGAGTGGGCAACATGGTCCTTCCCGATGTGCACGCCACGTCCGAATTGCTCCCGAGCCGCTACTCCGTCAGAAGTTCGGTCGAGCGTGCAGCCACGGATCCGGCGCCACCTCGGTCTGAAGTCCCGGCGCGGCCCCTTGCCCACGATGCGCCGGAGCAGCAAACCGCCTCGCGATCGGCGGACGAAACGAAACCGTCAACCGGCAACGACACGTCAACGCCTGCCATTGAGCAAGGCCGCGTGCGTGTGCTCGTGGCGGAAGACAACAGCGTCAACCAGATCGTCTTTGAGCAGACCCTTGAGGGGATCGGTGTTGACTACAGGATTGTCGGCAATGGAGAAGAGGCCGTGGCCGCCTGGCGCGCCTCGCCGCCGGACCTGATCCTTATGGACATATCGATGCCGGTCATGAATGGGCTTCAGGCCACCCAGGCCATCCGCGATGCGGAAAGCAAGGACGATAGTCTTCGAAAATGTACACCGATCATCGCCGTCACAGCGCATGCCATGAGTGGCGACCGCGACCGGTGCCTGCAGGCGGGAATGGATGATTACCTGTCCAAACCTGTCAGTCCCGACAAGCTTGAGGCCATCATTTCCAAATGGATTGGGAGTCCCGGCGTCACCACGACCCCGGACGGCTTGGTGCAATTCCGCCAGGCTCGCGCCGGTTCTGGCTCGGCATAAGTGCAAAACCGGCGGGTCCCTCCATAGGACAATATTAAGATCTATCAAGCAGATTGGGGCAGAGTTTCCATGTTTCAAGACAGCTGCTTCTTATGACACCTGAAGATGAAAATCCGGACGCGCTGTCCTCAAACCCGAAAGTCGTGGCCTATACGGATCCGTTGACCGGGCTCGGCAATCGCCGCCGTCTGATGGACAAGATCCGAAAGCTGGCGTCTGAACGCGCCGACGATCCGGCGCCCTTTACCATCGGCATTGTCAATATCGACGGCTTCAAGCCCATCAACGATCTCTTCGGTCACGCTTCGGGCGACGAAATTCTCTGCCAGGTCGCTCACCGTTTGCGCGCCTGCCTCCCTGACGGTGGCTTTGTCGCACGCATAGAAAGCGACGAGTTCGCCTTCGTCCTTCCGCTCGTTTTCGAAAAGAAGGGCGCGGAGAAGATCGGCCGAATGTTCAAGGACGTCCTTTCGGCGCCTTACGACCTCGGCGACCGCAATGTACGCCTCTCGGCATCCTTCGGCTTCGCGGTCTACCCGTTTGCAGGCGAACAGTTTGCGGAACTTCTCAAGAGCGCGGACACCGCGCTGTATCGTTCCAAGCGCCGCGGGCGCGGCCAGATCACCGTGTATTCCGAGGAGATTGCGGAGGAAATCCGGCGCGGAACCGAGATCGAGCAGGCCTTGCGCCGCGCCATCATCGCCGATGAAGTGGCCGTCCATTTCCAGCCTATCGTCGATCTGTCCGATGGCTCCATCCAGGGTTTCGAGGCGCTTGCGCGCTGGACCGACCGCGAACTCGGCTTCGTGTCGCCAGGCATCTTCATACCGCTCGCCGAAGAACGCGGTTTCATCGATTCCCTCACCGAAACACTTCTGAAAAAGGCTGCGGAAACCGCCAAGCACTGGCCGTCGGACTTGTTCCTGTCTTTCAATCTGTCCTCCGCGCAGCTGATTGACCCGGCAACCGCCTTCAATGTGCTCGCCATTGTCAACCGGGTGGGTCTCGATCCGCGCCGGCTGGAACTCGAGATCACCGAAACCGCGATGATGAGTGATCCGGAGGTTGCCGCCAAGGTGGTCAATGAACTCCACGCCATCGGCATCAAGGTCTCCCTCGACGACTTCGGTACCGGGCAATCGAGCCTTGGCCGTTTGCGCAATTTCGCCTTCAACAAGGTCAAGATTGATCGCAGCTTCATCAGCGAGATCACGCTCGACAAATCCGCCGAGCACATTGTCCGAGCCATCCTGATGATGTGCGAGGGGCTGAACCTGAAGGTGATCGCCGAGGGCATCGAGACTGAAGAACAGGCCGAGAAACTTAGCGCCCTTGGCTGCAAGACCGGCCAGGGATGGCTCTATGGCAAGGCTGTCGAAGCGTCCAGGACCTTCGATCTGATTGAAGCCCAGCGCAGTTCCCAATCCGTCAGGTCTCCGATCCAGGTCTTCAGTCGTTGAGCTTACGGCCTTCCGCGGTAAGCCATTCGAGCACACGGCTTGTTTGCGGCGTGAGCGTTCGGCCCTTGGGCCAGATGACATGAAATGCAGCTCCGGTGACAAGGCTATGCTGCGTCACCCTGTGCAAGAGCCCTGATGCGATCAGTCGTCCCGTCAGGTGACGCCAGGCGAGCGCGATGCCCTGGCCCTCCATCACCGCCTGGATCACCAGAACATAATCGTTGATCGCGAGCCCCCGATTGGCCGTTGCGCCGTTGACGCCGGCACTCAGGAACCACTGGCGCCAATCGCACGCGACCCTGAACGGCTCCTCGAGATGAATAAGCCTGTGTTGAGTGAGGTGGGCAACGCTCTCGGGCTCTCCATGCCTTTCGAGATACGCGGTGCTGGTCACAGCCTCGATGATTTCCGGCGCAATCAGTGCGCTTTCATAATCCGGCCAATCCTCGGGGCGCCCGCCGCGAATGCCCAGTTCGATGGCCTCGGTCCGAATGTCGAGATCGCGGTCGGCGGTCTGGATCCGCAAGTCGATGTCCGGCAGATCGTCGCGCAGCCGATGAAGACGCGGAAGCATCCAGAACGACGCAAACGCGGTGGAAGCGGCCAGCGTTACGCTGGCCGCTTTGCCACGGTCTCGAATATCCTCGGCAGATTTGCGGATATGGCTCAGCCCAAGCGTGACATCGGCGTGGAACCGCCGCCCGGCTTCGGTGAGGTGAACCGCGCGGTGAGCGCGCTGGAACAGCGGCGCGCCCAGTTGGGTCTCGAGCGACCGGATCGCATAGCTGACCGCGGCCTGTGTCATTGCGAGTTCGCGCGCGGCGCGCGTGAAACTCATATGCCTGCCCGCCGCCTCGAACACGATCAGATTGCCCGCAGAGGGAAGAAGGTGACGCAGGTTTTCCATAAACTGAGCTTATCTTAAGCCGAAGAATTTTCCAGCATTACATCGCCGCTGTCCGGTCTTAGTCTCGGGCCGTTCTGACGTCATGTCGAGGAGGGTTTGCAATGGAGAGTGTTGATGTGATCGCAGAGGCTCCCGTCGCTCGCCGCCGACGTGAGCGCGGCGGCGGGAGAGACGGCCGCCGTGCAGGGCAGGGCGTTGGCCTTCCCCATCGGGCCGCGCCCTATATCGTCCGCAACATTCCCACCTTCGATGTGCTGGCTGAAGCCGACCTCGAGAAGATCGAGGCTGTGGCGGACCGCATCCTGGCCGAGGTCGGCATAGAGTTCCGCGATGATCCGGCGGCACTTTCTCTCTGGAAACAGGCCGGCGCTCAAGTCGACGGCCTATTGGTGAGGTTTCCGCCGGGAATGCTGAGAGAGATCCTCGGATCGGCCCCCGCAAGCTTCACGCAGCACGCGCGAAATCCGGCAAACAACATCGAGATCGGCGGAAGGAGCGTGGTCTTCGCGCCGGCCTATGGATCTCCGTTCGTGACCGACCTGGACAAGGGGCGCCGCTACGGCACCATCGAGGACTTTCGCAATTTCATCAAGCTGGCGCAATCGAGCCCCTGGCTGCACCACTCCGGCGGGACGATCTGCGAGCCTGTCGACGTTCCGGTCAACAAGCGCCATCTCGACATGGTCTATTCGCACCTGAAGTATTCCGACCGCTGCTTCATGGGTTCCGTCACAGCCGAAAGCCGGGCCGAGGAGTCGATCGAGATGGCGCGGATCGTTTTCGGCCGCGATTTCGTCGATCGAAACTGCGTCATTCTGGGCAATGTCAATGTCAACTCGCCGCTGGTCTGGGACGGCACCATGACCCATGCGCTGCGGGCCTATGCCCGCGCCAACCAGGCGGCGGTCGTCGTGCCGTTCATTCTGGGGGGCGCCATGGGGCCTGTGACCAGCGCGGGCGCAATCGCGCAGGCTCTGGCCGAAACCATGGCCGGATGCGCGCTTGCGCAACTCGAGCGCAAGGGGGCGCCGGTCATATTCGGCAACTTCCTGTCTTCGATGTCCCTGCGCTCGGGCTCGCCCACTTTCGGAACGCCCGAACCGGCCATCGGCTCGATGGTGGTCGGGCAATTGGCGCGGCGTTTGAATCTGCCCCTGCGCTGCGCGGGCAATTTCTCCAATTCCAAGTTGCCCGATGCCCAGGCGATGAACGAGGGCACCATGTCGATGCTTTCCGCCGTCCATTGCGGCGCGAACTTCATCCTGCATTCGGCAGGCTTTCTCGACGGGCTGCTGTCGATGTCCTACGAAAAGTTCGTCATGGACGCCGATCTGTGCGGAGCGCTGCATTCCTACCTTGCCGGAGTGGTCGTGGACGACAACTCGCTGGCGCTCGATGCATTCAGGGAGGTAGGCGTCGGAAAGCACTTTCTTGGCTGCGCCCATACGATGGAAAACTATCAGACAGCCTTCTGGGATTCGTCCGTTGCCGACAACGAACCGTTCGAGAAATGGGACATTGCCGGGCGAACCGATGCGGCCAGCCGGGCCAACCTGCGCTGGAAGCAGATGCTGGCTGAATACCAGGCGCCGCCGATGGATGAGGCGATTGACGAGGCGCTTGTGGACTTTGTGGATCGGACCAAAGCGGGCATGTCCGACGCATGGTATTGAAGAGCAAGATTCCTTTAGGAGGCGTCCCCATGGTGCAAGTCAACGATCCGCTGCTTCAGCCCTACCAGCTTGGCCGGCTGACGCTGAAAAACCGCATCATGACCACCAGTCACGAACCGGCCTATCCGGAAGACGGGATGCCGAAGGACCGCTACCGCGCCTATCATGTCGAGCGCGCCCGGGCGGGGATCGCCATGACCATGACGGCAGGCTCCGCGGCGGTGTCGAGGGACAGTCCCCCGGTGTTCAACAATGTGCTGGCCTACAAGGACGAGGTGGTCGGCTGGATGAAGAAGCTCGCCGACGAGTGCCATGAGCACGGCTGTGCGGTGATGATCCAGTTGACCCATCTTGGCCGCCGCACCCACTGGAACAAGGGCGACTGGCTGCCGGCGCTTTCGACCAGCCATCAGCGGGAGCCGGCGCACCGGGCCTTCCCCAAGAAGATGGAGGACTGGGACATTGCCCGCGTCATCACCGACTATGCCGATGCCGCCGAACGCATGGCCGAGGCCGGTCTCGATGGCATCGAGCTCGAATGCTACGGCCATCTGATGGACCAGTTCATGTCGCCGCTGACCAATGAACTCGACGGGCTTTACGGCGGAAGTCTCGAAAACCGCGCCCGCTTCGCGCTCGATGTGATCGCCGCGATCAGGGCAAGGGTCGGTGAAAGATTGCTGGTCGGCATCCGCTACACTGCCGACGAGACTGCCGGGGGCGGCATCGACGAGGAAGAGGGCGTTGCCATCGGGCACATGTTCAAGGCCACCGGCCAGGTCGATTTCCTCAATGTCATTCGTGGCCAGATCCACACCGATCCGGCAATGACCGATGTCATCCCTGTCCAGGGCATGCGTTCGGCCCCGCATCTCGATTTCGCGGGCCGGATCCGCGCGGAAGTGGGGCTCCCAACCTTCCACGCGGCCCGCATCCCGGACGTGGCCACCGCACGTCATGCGATCTCCAGTGGCAAGCTCGACATGATCGGCATGACCCGCGCCCATATGGCCGATCCGCATCTTGTCAGGAAGATCGTGGAGGGCCGCGAGGATGACATCCGCCCTTGCGTCGGCGCCACCTACTGCCTCGACCGGATTTACCAGGCCGGCGACGCACTCTGTATCCACAATCCGGCCACGGGCCGGGAACTGACCATGCCGCACACGATCGCTCCGGCCGACAAGGCAAGGCGTGTGGTCGTCGTCGGGGCAGGGCCGGCGGGGCTCGAAGCGGCGCGGGTGGCTGCCGAGCGCGGACATCGGGTCACGGTGTTCGAGGCGCAGCCCGATGCGGGTGGCCAGATCCGGCTTACCGCCCAGAACCGGCGCCGCAAGGAAATGATCGGCATCATCGAATGGCGCATGGCGCAATGCGCAGCGCGCGACGTCGAGTTTCGTTTCAACACATGGGCGGAGGCCGCCGATGTGCTTGCCGAGGAGCCGGACGTGGTGATCATCGCCACCGGCGGACTGCCGCACACCGAAGTGCTGGAAGAGGGCAATGATCTGGTGGTCTCGAGCTGGGATTTGATTTCCGGCGACGTGAAGCCGGGCAAGCAGGTTCTGGTTTATGACGACGCCGGCGACCATGCCGGGCTGCAGGCGGCGGAAGTTGCGGCAGCAGCGGGCGCCTCGGTGGAGATCATGACGCCTGACCGCAGCTTCGCGCCGGACGTGATGGCGATGAACCTGGTGCCCTACATGCGCTCGCTGCAGGACAAGGACGTCACATTCACTGTCACCTACCGGCTGACCTCGGTGGAGCGCGACGGCAATCGGCTGAAGGCCGTCATCGGCAGCGACTACATGCCGCTCGCCAAGACGCGCCACTTCGATCAGATCGTCATCAACCACGGGACATTGCCGCTGGATGATCTCTACTTCGATCTCAAGCCGAAGTCGGGCAATCTCGGTCAGGTCGACTACGAAGCATTCATATCCGGCGCACCGCAAACGCTGAATGGCGGCCCGACGGATGGCCCGGGCTTCCAGCTCTTCCGGATCGGCGATGCGATCGCCGCGCGCAACACCCATGCCGCGATCTATGACGCGCTGAGGCTGGTCAAGGAGATCTGATGTTTGAGGCCCGCAAGACCCGTGCAGTCCGCTGCCCCGCTTGCGGTCCTTACAGCAGGTAGTCGGGCTCGAAACGGCCCTTGACCGGATGGTCGAGAATGAAGGTGTTGCCGGCCTTGGGATCGCGCTCAAGCTGGTCCTGGCTCATTCGCTCCCGCGCGGAGGTCACCAGCAACCGGCCGGCATCTGTCCCCACGAAAGCCGGACAGGTGCTCTTGCCTGCCGGGACTTTGAGCGACAGAAGGTGCTCTCCATCGGGCGAATAGGCGTCGACGCATCCGCCACCCCAGCGCGCATTCCAGATCACGCCCTCCGTGTCGCACACCGCCCCGTCAATACCGCCGTCTCGGCCGCTGTGATCCAAAAGCACCTCGGGATCGCCGGCCGGCAGGCCTGTCGCGGGATCGACCGACACCCTCATGAGCTTGTTCACCGCAGTGTCGGCAAAGTAGGCAATTGCGCCGTCCGGCGAGAAGCAGATCGCGTTGGGAATGGATATGCCCGAATAAAGCTTTGTCACGGTGCCGCGCGCGACATGGTAGATCGTGCCAACGCCGGTTTCGGCGTTCTTGCCCATGGTCCCGAACCAGAGCGCCCCGCTCTGGTGAACCCTCCCGTCATTCGAACGTGTGGCTGTGTTGTCGTCTTCGATTGGTGTGACAAGTTCCGTCGCACCTGTTCCTGTCCGGCGGAGATACAGGCCATCCTCGGTTGCCACGATCTGCCGGTCCGCATCGACCCGCGCCAGAACGCTGCCCATGGCCGGAAGCGGATGCTGCCGGATCGCACCGGTCGCAAGCACATATTCGAACAAGATCTTGCCCAGGATATCGAACCACCATGCCGTGCCGGTATGCGGATCAAATGTCGGACCTTCGCCCAGCGTGCAGGCCGGCGCCTCAACAGTTGTCCCGGAGAAGGCGACTGTCTTTTCTGTCATCAGGCGATCTCCAATGCGTCATAGGCGGTAACCGCCTCGCGGCCGCGCCGACCCACTTCCTCTGCTGCCATGCCTTTTTTGTAAAGGCTCGACCCGAGTCCGAATGTGCGTATCCCGACCTTGGCGTAGGCCGCGAAATCCGAGTTTCCAACGCCTCCCACCGCACCGATCGGCATGTCCGGCGGCAGCACGGCGGAAATCGCACTGATGCCTGATGGCCCCAGCACATTCGCGGGGAAAAACTTGAGCGCAGAGGCGCCCGCGGCGCAGGCGGCTAGCGCCTCGGTCGGGGAGAACACGCCGGGCATGGTCACCATGCCGTGCGATGCCGCACGCCGGATCACCTCGACGTCGACATTGGGACTGACCATGAGCCGCCCGCCGGCATCGTTGAGCCTGTCGACGTCTTCGACCGTCAGCACAGTGCCTGCTCCGATGAGAACGCCATCCGGTGCGCGCCTCGCCGCCATTTCAATGGACCGGAACGGTTCGGGAGAGTTGAGCGGTATCTCGATGGCGGTCAGGCCCGCCTCGATCAGGCCGTCAATGATCGCAACCGTTTCATCGGGCCTGATCCCGCGCAGGATCGCCACCAGCGAACGTTTCATCGAAGGAAAGGGAATTCGTGTCATGTCTGCTTCCGGTTCTTGGAGGTGGTGCAATAGCTCCGCCAGGCTTCGGTCAGGCCTCTCTGAACGGCCACATCAGCGTCAATGCCATGCACAAGCGCGCCGCATTCCGTAAGCGCCACATGGTACAACCGCTCAAGTGCGCCGCTGGCCACAAGGGCAATCGTTTCGCCGCCGCGAATGCCGGCGCCCGACAATTCCGAGCCGATCAGAAGACCGGACAGGCGGGCGCGATTTTCGTCATCCGACCAGTTGTGAAGCAACTGGCCGGCGCGCAGCGAGAACAGATGGTGCGTCGTAAGTTCCGGTCGCGTCCAGCCATCGCGTACCCCGCTTGCAAAGGCGGGGTTGCGTGCATCCACCGCACCACCCCCGCCGGTGGAATGGGCGAGGATCGTCTTGCCGCTGATGCAGGCAAACAATTCTCCGGTCATGAAAGTCTCGAAGCCCGAGACAACCGAGCCGCGCATCGAGACCCATTTCGAATGGGTGCCCGGCATGCAGTAGCGCGCGCCTTCGGGCTGCTCCAGCGATGCGCCGAGCAATTGCGTTTCCTCGCCGCGCATCACGTCCGGCTCATCCGGCGAACGCACGGCGAGACCCGGCAGAATGATGATCTCGCGGGCGGTGCCGGGCACGCGGGTTGCAGATGCGCCGATCGCGCCGACATCGGCGGGCGTGTCGAGATAACCGGCCTCGACCCAACCCTGCCGCGAACCGGCCATTCCGCAGATCACAACGGGAACGTTGTCCGGAACCGACAGGGTCCCGAGGTGGCCTTCGAGAACCGTCTCGAAGCCACGGTCGGCGACTTCGCTCATGCCTTCGTGGCTGCGGTGCTCGGCAAGCACGGTGCAATCGGCAGACAGAAGCCACAGCCTGAGGCTCGAGGTCCCCCAATCGACCGCGGCGAGGTGCGGAGTGGTGCTCACATCATGCCTCCATCAGCGATCAGGACCTGCGCCGTGACCATGGAACTGGCGCCGGAGGCGAGGAAAAGGCAGGGGCCGACCATGTCCTCCGGCTCGATCGCACGCTTGAGGCACTGCCGCTCCATCATCGCCGCAAGTCCCTTGTCCGTCACCCAAAGCCGTTTCTGCCGCTCTGTCATCACCCAGCCCGGGGCAATGGCGTTGACCCGGATCCCGTCGGGTCCGAGCCTGCCGGCAAGTCCCTTCGTCAGGCCGACGATTCCGGCCTTGGCGGCAGTGTAGGAGGGCATGTTGCCGATGTTCAGCATGTAGGATGTTGATGTGAAATTGACGATTGCCCCGCCGCCGGCAGCGATCATGCCCGGCGCCACGGCCTTGGCGGCAAAGGCCACTGGCCTCAGATTGATCGCCTGATTGGCGTCCCAGTATTCGCCATCCATATCCAGCAATTCGTGGCGGTCATCAAGGGCGGCGTTGTTGACGAGGACCCGTACCGGCCCATGGGCCTCCTGCGCTTGCGCCACCGATTTCCGGATGGCGTCCAGATCCGTGAGGTCTGCCTTGATGAACAGCGGTGCGACCTTCCCGAGACCTGCCAGCCGTTCAGCAAGCGCACGGCTTGGCGCCTCGGCAATGTCGATATAGGCGACCCTGGCGCCCTGGCGCACGAACCCTTCGGTCAGTGCCGCGCCGATCCCGGTGCCGCCGCCGGTGATCAGCACGGATGTCCCGTCAAGGTCGGGATAGACCGGATATGCGAATGCTTCACTCATTTTGACTCCCCTGAGCGTGTGGTCTTGCTTTCCGTCCCGGCTGTCAAGGGCAAGGACGACGCGATGAAAAGCTTGTTTTCTTGTTCAGGTGTCCAGACAGGTCTTTCGCGAAGCGACCCGCGGACGTGATGCGTGTCATGTCCCGGGGAAACGGTAGTCCTTGAGTTGCTCGCGCAAAGCGGTCTTCTGGATCTTGCCGGTGGCCGTATGCGGTATCTCGTCGACATAGATCACATCATCCGGCATCCACCATTTGGCGATCTTGCCCTCGAGAAAGCAGCGGATATCCTCCTTGGCCGGTGACCGTCCCTCCTTGAGGACCACAACCAGCAAAGGCCGCTCATCCCATTTCGGATGCGCCACGCCGATGACGGCGGCCTCCGCGACATCCCGATGGCCAACCGCCAGGTTTTCGATTTCAATCGAGGAGATCCATTCTCCCCCGGATTTGATCACGTCCTTGGCCCTGTCGGTGATCTGCATGTAACCGTGCGGGTCGATATGGGCGACATCGCCGGTATCGAACCAGCTCTCGCCATCGAACTGCTCCGCGCCGCGGCCCTTGTAGTATGACGACGAGACGGCCGGGCCGCGCACCTTCAGCCGCCCGAAAGTCTCGCCGTCCCAGGGCAGTTCATTGTTCTCGTCGTCGGTGATCTTCATCTCGACGGTGAAAGGCGGGTGCCCCTGCTTGGCCTGAAGGTCGAGTTTTTCCTCGCCTTCGAGATGCGCATATTCCGGCTTTATCGAGCACAGGGTGCCGAGCGGACTCATCTCGGTCATGCCCCAGGCATGCACCACGTCGACGCCGAATTTGTCCTGAAAGGCCTGGGTGATTGCCCTGGGGCAGGCCGACCCGCCGATCACCACACGATCAAGATCGGGAAGCGATCCGCCTTCCTTTTCCATTCGCTGGAGCAGCATCAGCCACACCGTCGGAACCGCCGCCGTGATCGACACCTTTTCCTGCGTCAGCATCTGGTAGATCGATTCGCCATCCATGCCCGCGCCCGGCATGATCATGGCGCAGCCCGACATCGGGCCGGAAAAGGCTGTCGACCAGCCGTTGGCATGAAACAGCGGAACGACCGGCATCAGGCGGTCTTTCGACGCAAGATTGAGCATGTCGGGCTGAAGTGCGGCAAGGGCATGAAGCACATTGGATCGGTGGGAATAGACCACGCCCTTCGGGTCGCCGGTGGTTCCCGACGTGTAGCACATTCCGGCGGCGGTCCGTTCATCGAAGTCCGCCCAGCGGAAATCGCCATCAACCTCGGCGATATAGCTTTCATAGGAGATTGCGTTGGGCAGCGAAGTTTCGGGCATGTGCGCGTCATCGGTCAGGATGATGACGCGCTCGAGGCTCGGAACCTTGGGCGCGATCATCTCGACCAGCTTGAGGAAGGTCAGGTCGACAAGAAGAATCCGGTCCTCGGCGTCGTTCATGATCCACGCTATCTGCTCGTGAAACAAGCGCGGATTGAGAGTGTGATAAACCGCGCCGACGCCGAGTATGCCGTACCAGCTCTCCAGGTGTCGCCAGGTGTTCCATGCCATGGTCGCGACCCTGTCGCCGAGACCGATGCCGTCACGGGCGAGACGCTGGGACAGCCTGAGAGACCGCAAGCGGATGTCGGCGTAGTTGGTCCTGTGAATCGGGCCTTCCACCGAACGCGAGACCACTTCGCGTGCGCCATGATAGGTCGCGGCATGATCGATCACCTTGTGGCACAGCAGCGGCCAGTCCTGCATCAATCCCAGCATCAATTCCCCTCCCAAATACATCTTTCAATCCGGATTCTTGACGCCCCGGCTACGGCGCGAACCTTATCATGAAAAATTTTGAGGCAAGTGCTTTTGCACCCTATCCGGCCAGCCGCGAATTTTGCATCCGGTTTGCGATCAGTATAGCTTTGTGATGGAATCATTTAAGAGCAACCATGGCGCGATTTCCGCTGCATGCAGGCATTCGTTTGGCCGATCTGCCCGTTGCATATTTTTTAGGGGTTATGGATGGAGTTTTTATCGGCTAAAGGGCGTTTCCAGTCCTTGAGAAATCAAGTCAGTACCAAGACGATGACCCGCGCCAGGAAGATCATGTGGCGGTCATGTGAAAACCGGTCAGGTGAGAAATGAACCCCCGCCGTTCAGATGACGAATCCTTGGATTCCATTCGTCTTAGGCTCGAAAAATGTGCCACCCAGTTCGATCTTTTCCGCCTTCTGAGGGAGATCACCCAGCTCTACGGGTTCGACAGTTTCTTCGTGGCCGGACCTGGCGACGACGGCTCCCGTACGCTTACCGACATGATCATCATCAGTTCGGCGCAGTCCAACCTCATACAACGTTATGATGAAATCGGTCTGTTCGAGAAGAGCCCGCTGAGGCATGCCTTGAGCGGAATTGGCGTACCCTTTCACTGCAGGCTGGATATCGAGTTTCAGGGCTGCTCTCCGCAGCAGCTTGAGGCGTTGAAAGCCTTCCGCGAGGAGTTCAACCTCGACAGCTGTTTCGTGACACCGGTCTATCATCGCGATTTCGGACCGGGAACGGTCTGTTTTCTGGGCAAGCGGAAACCGTTGGGCTTTGCCGACATCGCAGATCTGGCGCTGGTCTCACAACTTGCCCATCACAAGCTGAGACTGGTTTCCGCCCAGCCGGTGACAGTGGATTCCCCGCTGACAGAGCGCGAGCGGGAGTGCCTGGTATGGACCTCCAGCGGCAAGACCTCGGTCGAGATCGCCCGGATCCTCAGCCTTTCGGAGCACACCGTCAATCATTACCTGAACAACGCTGCGCGCAAGCTGAATGCGGTCAACCGCACGCAGGCGGTTGCTTTCGCGATCCGTCACGGCTTTATCGACTGAAGCTTCCGGTCAGACGGCGCCCCCCGAAAGAGGGGCGCCACTTCACGCTGCCCTTACCGGGGGACGGGATACCAGTAGCGAGCATCCGCCTCACCCCGGATGATGCGGACATGCTGGTTGGCGAAGACCCTGTAGGGGTGGCTCCATTCGCCATCCGGCCATTGCACCCGGATCGTTGCCCGTTCCGAGACCCCGAGCCCCACATGCGAGAAGCCTGCCTGGCCCGAGGCATGTCCTCCGCCGACCTGCAGCCTGCGTGTCTGGGTCCGCGTTCCCGTCCGCACGGATATCAGGGCGCCGACCGAATGGGGATTGATCTTGCCGTTGTCGAGTTCGATCTTGATCCAGTTTCCGAGCGGCCTGTGCCCCCATTCCGTGGCTGCGCCGAGGTTTCGGAACAGGCTCGCCCGGTGCTCGCGATTGATCACAAGAAGATCGAGCATGCCGTCCATGTTGAAATCCTCGATCACCGCGCCGCGGCCGCGGGTGTCAAGGGCGATACCGGCCGCATCCCCATGCTCGTGGAATGTTCCGTCAAAGCCACCGAGCAGCAAATTGTCGGGATCGTAGCCGGCGAAGTCGGGCATCGCCTGCACATTGCCCTTTGCGATGAACAGGTCCGTCAGCGTGTCGTTGTTGATGTCCGCAAACTGACTGTGCCACCCGGTCGAGGGCTTGTGATCGCCTCCTGTGTAGGGGCGGTGTGCAGTCGCGCCTTTCTCGAATGCAATGTCGCGATAGACCGGCCGGTTTTCATCGGCTTCGTCGTCGAGCTTCTGAAGCTTGGTGTCGCCCATTGACGTGAGCGCATATTCCGGCAACCCGTCGGCGTCGAAATCGGTCTCGGCAATCCCCATGCCCCATATCGTCAGCCGTTGCCAGCCCTGGGACGAGGAGTAGAGCCGTGGCGCCCGGCCCTCGCGCAGATCCCAAAGTTGTTCCTGTCCGCCGCGATAATACTGGCGGTCATTGGTGATCCTGAGGTCCGCCGTCCCGGACCTGTTCCAGTCGGTAAACAGCATCGACAGGGCACAGTGACCCGGTTCGAGCGCGCGCGCCTGGCTGTAGTCCGGCGCCTCGGCGTCGAGAGGCCGCAGGAGAGTGTTGGGCTCACACGTGCCGAACGGGGTTCCGGGAGCGGACCGGTCGACATAATTGCCGATGGCAATGGTGGGAAACCGGTTTTCGCCTTCCCACGTCGCCGACATCGCCGTCGACCAGGCCCGGCCGCCGTCAAACCCGAATGCGCGGTTGGCTTTCTCGAAGGCGCAGTCCGGCCCGCCCTTGAGTACGACGTTGCGGCCCAGTCGCAGCAGGACCACATCCATATGCCGGTCATTGTCGATGTCGAGCGGATAGGCGCCGAGCACCCTGTGCAGATCCTCTTCGGCGAGTCCGAGGTCTTTCGCGCGGAAAGAGAGCGCACCGCCAGTCGCGCTGTCATTGACAAGGAGTTGTATCGGCGAAGTGCCGCCGGCAAGCAGCAGGTCCGGCAGACGGTCGCCATTGCAGTCGAAGCTTGCGGCGCCGCCACCGACGAAGAACTCCCAGGGACCGGTGTAGCTGTGATCTACACCTGCAAGGAGCGCCTCCTCCTTGAGAATGGGCACATCGCTTCCGGGACCTGTTTCTGCAAAGGCATGGCCGGACATCATCAGGCCCGAGAGGCCGGCGGCTAGAAGGAATCGAACAATCTTCATGGCTCTATCACCAGGGTCTTGAGAAACGCGATGAGTGAAAGCTTGTCCGCGTCCGCGCTTCCCGCATAGGCGTCGCGCGCCGACCTGCCGTCGCCGCCGTGCGCCAGTATGATTTCGTCGAGTGTGGTGAAATCATTGCGATGGCCATAGGGCGCGGTCGAGCCGACGCCCCAGAGTTCGGACGTCTGGAAGATGTTGCGATCGACGAAGCGCTGGGAAAGCAGCTCGTTGCCAAGCGCATCGATCTGCCTGTCGGTCATGGTGTGGCGTTTCAGGTCGCCGTACAGAGGCACCAGAATCCGTCCCTCATCATCCCGCGGCAGATCCTTTGCCCAGTCCAGCAGTTCGAGGTCGTAGATGCCGGGGGTTTTCACCTGCCGGGCATTCAGTGTGCCGGCGGAATCGAAGGGCCCCGGGTCGGCAAAGCTGAGGCTTTCAAGCGGAAGGTGAGGGCGGTGGCAATCCGCGCAACCGATCGTTCCGAACATCTCCTCGCCGCGGGCGGCCGCTTCGCTCCAGCCTTCGACCACCGGAATGACTTGTGTCGGTGCTGGCAGGGTGGCCTGCCAGGCCACCAGCGCAGAGACATCGGCAGCGCTCACCTCGCGCGACATGCCGTCGCCGTCGAAATCGTCGGTTCCGGTCCATCGCACGCCAAACCTCTCGTCCGGCTGCATGCCGTGATGATGGTTGAGCGCATTGACGGTGAACTGCCTCAGCGACGTCATCACACCCTTCTGGCTGAAGGGGCGGATAACCAGGTCGGTATCGACGCCGTCGAGCCCGTCAAGGAGCACGGAGCCGTCGGCTTCGGCGGTAATGAAACCGAATTCGACGCCCTTTGTGACGAGCGCGCGCCGGACCGGTTCGCCGGATGAACGCGCCGAGGCCAGCGCTCCGTTCCGGATCTGCTGCAGATCGTGGCTCATTTCCCTGGCCAGCAGTTCGACCAGCCCGGCCCCGAAGAGGTGGTTGGAGCCCCGCTCGTTGGAGAACTGCGGGTCGAGCGAATCGAAGTCCGCGCTCTCGAACCCCTCAGAGACGAAGACATTCGCGACGAAATCGGCGGCTCCTCCCATCAGCGGCATGTTGTGGCAGGCCGAGCAGGACCCGCCATCGGGTCCGGCGGTCCTTAAAAACCGTTGCTCGCGCGGGTGCTTGCGCCGTGTGGGGTCGATGGCCTGTGTCGCTTCCGGTCGACCGGCGCCGTCGAGTTTCGTGAAGCTGGCCGCGAACAACGCCTCGCCCACAGCAATGAGATCGAGCAGATCGTCCTTCGCCAAAACGCCTTCCGGCATTGGTCCCACCGAACCAAGTTCGGTGGTTCGCTCCGCCCATGGCACATCCGGCGGCATGGCGGCGGCGAGTTGTTGTTCGGCGAGGGCTGCGCCGGAAGTCATCAACAAAAGCCCGACCGCCCCCGACGCCAGCAGCGGGCGCCCGTTGCAACACCTTGTCTTCATGTCTCTTCTCCTCCTCTGCCATTGGTTCCTGGCTTATCAATCCTGGCTCCGGCCGCTCTTGGCGCGATCGCCTCCCGATCGATTGCCGCCATGGTGTGGTTGAGATGCCCCTCGAACACCAGCCGTTCTTCGTCCAGCGACAATGAGATCTCCGGCGGTCCTTCGATCCGGACGCCGAGCGATGCGGAAAGGCCTTCATCGATGCCGGGCCTCATCAGATCGAAGAACGGGACACCCGGTCCGGTGAAAACGACCGGCATCTTCCCGTGAAGACTGATCAGGCGGGCCAGGCCATTTCCGATGGCTGTCCCGGCGTCCCGGAAAGCGGCACTCGAAAGTCTGTCGCCCTTTCGCGCGGCGCCGGCAATCTTTGCGATCTCCAGGAACGGGACGAAATTGGCCGGGATCGTGTTCGACGGGACCCTGAAGGCGGCCCTCAAAATGGCGTAGGAGCCGGCATAGGCTTCGATGCACCCGTAGGATCCACAGCGGCACAGCGCGCCACCATGGCTGTGAATCATGTGACCGAAGCCCGGCGCCCGTGCGCGCGGCGATTCGTATCCGTCGGCATGAACGACGCCAAGGCCGATCGAATGGCCGAGGGACAGGGCCGCGAGCCGGGGAATTGGCCTGCCCTCGGTCTGACTGAGCGACGAATGCAAAGCGCTTGCGACGAGCAGGCTTTCGTGATTCAGCGTCACCTGGGCGTCCCAGTCCGACGCCAGGGTCTTGCGCATGTCGATTTGCTGACTGCCCAGAACCGACGACCAAAGAAGCGTTGTGTTGTCGTCCGCCACCACGCCCTTGGAAGATATCGAGATGGCTTTCAGGTCTTCGCGCGACACCCTGGATTTGCTTGCAAGCCGGAAGAGCGTCGAGCGTATTCCCGCAGCAAAGTCCTCGATTTTCTGGCCGGCATTGTCGCGCTTCTCCTCGATGCGGTGGATCAGCGTTCCCGAGTAATCGACCATAGAGTATTGCAACATGTCGGAGGAAATCCGAACGAAAGCCGCGTAGGCAGCCGACCGACGTTGCTTGAACAGGATGCGCGGCCGTCCGCGCCCGCCGGCCGGAGGCGCCTCTGTCCGCTCGATGATCCTTTCATCGACCAGTTCATGCGTGATGGCCGTCACGGTCGCCGAGGCCAGCCCGGTCTCCACGGCGAGTTCGGTGTGGGACTGACCGTTTTTCCGCCGCAGCGCACCCAGTACAAGCGCGCGATTCTGCCGGCGTATGAGCTCGGTGCTCGATTTTGTCAGCATGATAAACGCGGCCGCTTCATGTGCAGATGACATCCGGTGCATCGCCCGGCGCACCCGGGCTCAACCGGCCGGCTCCTCTCTTTGCATTCGCACGCGGCCTCCTGTTCTTTGCCGGAGTTTTCGCTTGCGCGTTTCCATCCCTCATGCGGGCTTCATTCAACCCTGCTTCGGGTCGCATTCTATGTCCCGCAGTCCTGTCTGTCTCGCGCCGAAATCGGTTTTCCCGGCCTCGAATGCCTATCGGTTCCTGACCGGAAACATTGCGGTCACCGGGGGCGTGTTGACAGCGTGCGGGAAGCCTGACATTAATTTTCTCGACTGTCGAGAAAAAGCTTGCTGATCTTTTTTGCGGGCTCGCAGTTGAACATTGGCCGGCTCGGAGGAGTCCGACCGGCAGGTAATTTCCTTGGGAGGACTACATGAAATCCATCATCCATCTTTTGGCCGGCTCGGCCATTGCACTCACCATGTCGACGGCTGCCATTGCGGCCGACAAGGTGATCGGCGTCTCCTGGTCGAACTTTCAGGAAGAGCGCTGGAAAACCGACGAGGCGGCAATGAAGGCGGCCATTGAGGCTGCCGGCGACACCTATGTCTCGACCGACGCGCAGTCGTCTGCGGCCAAGCAGCTTTCCGACGTTGAAAGCCTGATGGCTCAGGGCGTCGATGCGCTGATCGTTCTGGCGCAGGACACCCAGGCCATTATCCCCGCCGTTCAGGCCGCCGCCGATGAAAACATCCCGGTCATCGCCTATGACCGTCTGATCGAAGACGAGCGTGCCTTCTATCTGACGTTCGACAATGTCGAGGTAGGCCGCATGCAGGCGCGCGCGGTTCTCGCTGCCGCTCCAAAGGGCAACTACGTCATGATCAAGGGTTCGCCGACCGACCCGAATGCCGACTTCCTCCGTGGCGGTCAGCAGGAAGTCCTGCAGTCCGCCATCGATGCCGGCGACATCACCATCGTGGGTGAGGCCTATACCGACGGCTGGCTTCCGGCCAACGCGCAGCGCAACATGGAGCAGATCCTGACCGCTGAAGACAACAATGTCGACGCGGTCGTCGCTTCCAACGATGGCACCGCCGGCGGCGCGGTTGCAGCACTGACGGCGCAGGGCATGGAAGGCATTCCGGTTTCCGGACAGGACGGCGACCATGCCGCGCTCAATCGCGTTGCCAAGGGCACGCAGACCGTGAGCGTCTGGAAGGACGCACGCGCACTCGGCACCGCTGCAGGCGAGATCGCCGCCAAGCTGGCCGACGGCACCGCAATGAGCGGAATCGACGGGACCGTCGAATGGACCTCACCTTCCGGGACCACCATGACCGCCATGTTCCTGGCTCCTGTTCCGATCACCAAGGACAATCTGGCCACCGTCGTGGATGCCGGCTGGATCAGCCAGGAAGACCTGTGCCAGGGCGTCACCGACGGTCCGGCTCCCTGTAACTAAGACACCCTCTTTGTTACGACCAATGCGAACAGTGTCTCCACCCTTAGGGGTGGGGACGCATCTTTGTATTCTATCCGGAAGACGGTCATGACCGATACGCCACCCGCCATCAGCGCGCCGCCCAAGCAGCGCAGCTTCTTTGCCGCACTGGAAATCGACACGCGTCTGCTCGGCATGATCGGCGCGTTCGTGTTGATCTGCCTGGTGTTCAATTTCCTCACCGACGGGCGTTTCATGACGCCGCGCAACCTTTTCAACCTGACGATCCAGACAGCCTCCGTGGCGATCATGGCCACCGGCATGGTGTTCGTCATCGTCACCCGCAACATCGACCTTTCGGTCGGATCGCTGCTTGCGACCTGTTCGGCCATGATGGCGATGACCCAGACCTGGTTCATTCCGGATCTGCTCGGGTTCGGTCTCAACAATCCGATCACCATGCCCGTGGCCGTGTTCGTCGGGATCATGGCCGGCATGATCATCGGCGGCTTTCAGGGCTGGCTGATCGGTTATCTGGCCATCCCCGCCTTCATTGTGACGCTCGGCGGCTTCCTTGTCTGGCGCAACGTTGCCTGGCATCTGACCAAGGGGCAGACGATCGGGCCGCTTGACGAGAATTTTCAGCTCTTCGGAGGCATCAACGGTACGTTGGGGGAAACGTGGAGCTGGGTCTTCGCCGTTGTGGCCATCCTTGGCTCGATCTATGCGCTCTACCAGACGCGAAAGACCCGCGTGGCGCATGAGTTTCCGGTCAAGCCAATCTGGGCCGAGGTCTTTCTGGGCGCGGTCATAGCCGCCACGATCATCGGTTTCGTTGCGGTGCTGAACGCCTACGAGATCCCGACCGCGCGTCTTGAACGCATCTACGAAGCACGCGGGGAGCTGCTGCCCGAGGGCACGGTTGCCGGCTACGGCATTCCGATATCCGTGCTTGTGCTCATTCTCATCGTCATCGTCATGACCATCATCGCCCGGCGCACCAGGCTCGGACGCTACATATTCGCAACCGGCGGAAACCCGGAAGCGGCCGAACTGGCCGGGATCAACACCCGCCTGCTCACAGTCAAGGTGTTCGCGATCATGGGCATTCTCTGCGCCATTTCAGCCGTCGTCGCCTCGTCGCGCCAGACGTTCCATTCCAACGATATCGGCACACTCGACGAGTTGCGCGTGATTGCGGCTGCCGTGATCGGCGGAACGGCACTGGCCGGCGGGATCGGCACAATCTACGGCGCTGTTCTCGGAGCGCTGATCATGCAGAGCCTCCAGTCGGGCATGGCGATGGTCGGCGTTGACGCTCCGTACCAGAACATGGTCGTGGGGTCCGTCCTTGTTCTCGCCGTCTTCATCGATATCCTTTACCGCCGCCGGACGGGAGACAGAACATGACTACACCTCTTGTTGAAATGCGCGACATGGTGAAGTCGTTCGGCGGCATCAAGGCTGTCGACCATGTCTCCATCGATCTCTATCCGGGCGAAGTCGTCGGCGTTCTCGGCCATAACGGCGCGGGCAAGTCGGTGCTGATGAAGATGCTGTCGGGCGCCTTGCAGCGCGACAGCGGCGAGATCTACATCAATGGCGAGAAGGCCGCGATCAACAATCCGCGTGACGCCCGCGATTATCAGATCGAAACCATCTACCAGTACCTCGCGCTCGCCGACAATCTCGATGCAGCGTCGAACCTGTTCCTGGGCCGGGAACTCATGGGCCACGCCGGATTTCTGGATGACGCCATGATGGAGGCAGAGACCCGCAAGATCCTGGCGCGCCTGAACCCGAACTTCCGGCGGTTTCACACGCCGGTGGCGGGTCTGTCAGGCGGTCAGCGTCAATCGGTTGCGATTGCGCGCGCGGTCTATTTCAACGCCAAGATCCTGATCATGGACGAACCGACTGCGGCACTCGGCGTTCAGGAAACCCAGATGGTGGCCGAACTTATCGAGCAGTTGAAATCGGAAGGCATCGGCATCCTGTTGATCGACCACGACATCCACCAGGTCAAGATGTTGTGCGACCGGGCCAACGTGATGAAGAACGGCCAACTTGTCGGCACGGTCAAGGTCGACGAAGTGACGGAAGATGACATGCTTGGCATGATCATCGCGGGCAAGTGCCCGCCCAATGCGGTGCCCGGTCCCGGCGCGCTGCAGATGGCCTGACGCAGTTACGGGAACCGGGGCCAATTCTCCGGTTCCCCAGCGCCTTTTGTAGCTGTGTCTGAACACGCTTTCTTACACGTCTCACAATTTATTTACCGGAAGATCAAAAAAGATTCGCAGCGCCTATTGCGTTGCAGCATTTCTGCGCCCATATGCAGATCAACGCCACGCCGGACACCTCCTCCTCCCAATGTCCGGCATGGCAATCGTCGAAACGGTACCACCGGGATCCTCCTCCCAAGCACCGGTGAGAGGTTTCGACAGAGTATAAGCGCCTGTCGGGTCTGACCCGGCAGGCGTTTTGTTTTTTGAGCGGTAGAACTCAACACGCTCCCGTCGCGCGCGGGGAAGGGCGGTTGATCTATTCGGCAGGGGCGAACATCGCCTTGTGGGACTGGGCTGCGGAATGGATATGGTCGGCCACGATGCGCACCCTGGCCAGATCGCGCGCGGATTCATGGTAGACCATATAGTAGGACCGCTCGATCCGGTGATCGGGAAGCACGCGAACGAGGTTCGGGTCCAGTCCGGCAATGTAATCGTGAAGCACGGCCACGCCCGCGCCTGAGCGCACCGCCTCGGTCTGACCGGTGGCGCTCGAGATTTCGAACCGCGCGGTCCAGTTGCGCAGGATCTCCCGTGTGAAATGAAGCGACGGTGAAAAGATGAGATCCTCGACATAGCTGATCAGCCGGTGCTGCTTGAGGTCTTCGGCGGTTTCCGGCGCGCCATGCGCGTCCAGATAGCTGCGCGATGCATATAGCGAGAGGGTATAGTCCACCAGCTTTCGCGCCACCAGCCGGCCCTCCGCCGGCCGCTCCACCGTGATCGCGATATCCGCCTCGCGTTGAGGCAGCGAAAAACTTCGGGGTACCGGGACGAGTTGCAAGCGAAGGTCGGGGTGTTGTGCCGTCAGGGCTCCGAGCCGTGGCGCCAGAAAGGAGACGCCGAAACCGTCCGGGGCGCCGATCCGCACCGTCCCGGAGATCGTACTGTCGGTCCGTCCGAGACTGGCCTGGGCGGAGAGCCACTCGGCTTCCATTCGTTCGGCATGGGCGAGGAACGCCTCGCCTTCACCGGTGAGGCCGCAGCCATTGGTACGCCGGACGAGCAGTTGCGTATCGAGTGCCGTTTCAAGCGATGTGATCCGCCGGGCGGCAGTGGCGTGATTGATGCCCAGTCGCCTGGCCGCTGCAAGTATCTGTCCGGCCCTCGCGACAGCGAGGAAGACCCGTATGTCGTCCCAGTTCATGACGTCTCCGCTGCGCAGACCCAGCAAACCGGCCCGGCCTTCGCAGCTTCTTGCGGGATCGTCCCGGCAGGGTCAAGACAGCAGCAGCAATGCCTCGGCGCGAGTTACGCGGCGCCTTCGGCCTGCTCGCCGGATCCGATACCATCCAGGCGCTTTTGCAGCGTCAAGCGGTCGATGCTTTGCAGCGGGAGACTTGTGAACGCCGAAATTCTTGCATTGAGCATGCGGTAGGCCTCGGCGAAGGCAAAGCGTTTTTCGGCTTCATTTCCGCTGGCCGCCGCCGGGTCCGGAACACCCCAATGGGCCGACATCGGCTGTCCGGGCCAGACCGGGCAGGCTTCGTTGGCTGCATTGTCACAGACTGTAAAAACGAAATCGAGCGCCGGCGCGTCCGGTTCCGCGAACTCGCTCCAGTCCTTCGAGCGGGCGAAGCCGGTATCGTAGTTCAACTGTTTGAGAAGGTCGAGCGTATAGGCATGGACCTCGCCTTTCGGCTGAGATCCTGCGGAGAACGCCCGGAACTTTCCCTGACCGATGCGGTTCATGATTGCCTCGGCGAGCACCGAGCGGGCCGAGTTTCCGGTGCAGAGGAACAGCACGTTGTAGATCTTGTCCGTCATTGAAGCCTTCTCCCCGCTACACGTCGCCACCGGTTGGGCGCGCGTTTGAATCAATATATCAAGAATACATGATAATTAAACGGAGGCAAGACTTCGTGGGGCAATCGCTGCTCAAATGCTGGCGCCATGGCCGGTGAGGGAACAGGCTGCGGGGGTGTCGCCAGGGAAACGGTTGTCAACGGGCCGGATGAACTGCCGCAATATCCTTCCGCGTGCTCGTGGAGAGGAAAATGAACCGCTGCGCATCGCGCCCGATGCGCAGCGGTCTGAGAAAGCGGCTTAACGAATGTGCGTGGCGCTCGAACGATCGCAATCGAGCGGGACAGGTATCAGGCCCCTGTCGGTTCCGCAGGATCGGCCGGCTCAAGGCACTGGGCCGGGATATTCGGCCAGTAGGCATCCTGGCAGTTCTTCACTTCAATCGTGCCGGACAGCAAACGGCGGATGGTCGTGCCGCCCTCGACGGGCTTGGGCTGCGCGACAGGTTCAATATTCAGGCGGGACGTGCGGAATTCGCTCCCGGAAGACGCGGCGATTGCGCTTTCCGGCGAAGGCGTTCTAAAGTCGGCGGCGCCCAGCGAAACGGCGCCGAGGACCAGCATGGAAGCGGACATGATTGCAATCTTTTTCATGCCTTGGTAACGCCCAAATCGGGTTCTGGTTCCCGGCAAGCGCCGGGCACCATCGCCGGGATCGCCTTCGGAAGGCCCTGGCAAGACGCCGCCGTCGGTAAATTTGGCGCTTTGAAGCGGGGCTGTGATGCCTTATACCGGCTGCAACGCGTGGCCGCCTTGGTTGATTGTATTCCATCCCTGCCACCGACCCGGCTTTTGAACCCGGGCACTGGAATTCCCCGAACGAAAGAAAACGATGACGTCAAGGACAGATATCCACTCAGCCATTGATCATGCGCTGACCAAACGCGGCTATGATGCGTTGACCCCGGTGCAGGAGGCGGTACTTGCGCCCGAATTGCGCGACGCCGATCTCCTGGTGTCGGCCCAGACCGGCTCCGGCAAAACCGTGGCATTCGGCATTTCGCTTGCCCCGACACTCATGGGAGAAGAAGCCGCGCTTGGGCGCGCCGGAACCCCGCTGGCCATCGTCATCGCGCCGACCCGTGAACTGGCATTGCAGGTCGAGCGGGAGTTGTCCTGGCTTTACGGCGAGGCGGAGGCGCGCATCGCAACCTGCGTCGGCGGCATGAACATGATGACCGAACGGCGCACGCTTGAGCGCGGTGTGCACATTGTTGTCGGCACTCCGGGGCGGCTGCGCGATCATATCGAGCGCGGTTCGCTCGATCTGACGTCGATCCGCGCCGTCGTGCTTGATGAAGCCGACGAGATGCTCGACCTGGGTTTCCGCGATGATCTGGAGTTCATTCTCGATGCTGCTCCGGACCAGCGCCGAACACTGATGTTCTCGGCCACCGTTCCCAAGGCAATCGCCAGTCTGGCCAAGCGCTACCAGAACAAGGCTGTTCGGGTCACCACCGCAGGCGAGCAGAAGCAGCATCTCGACATCGAGTACCGCGCCCTGTCCGTGGCGCCGAACGATCGCGAGAACGCGGTCATCAATGTGCTGAGATTTTATGACGCCAAGAACGCCATCGTGTTCTGCAGCACACGCGCCACCGTCAACCATCTTACAGCACGGTTTTCCAACCGCGGCTTTGCGGTGGTCGCCCTGTCGGGCGAGTTGAGCCAGAATGAGCGCAGCCATGCGTTGCAGGCGCTGCGCGACGGACGGGCGAAGGTCTGCGTCGCAACCGATGTCGCGGCGCGCGGCCTTGACCTTCCCGATCTGGAACTGGTTATACACGCCGATCTGCCCAAGACGCCCGAGACCCTGCTGCACCGTTCAGGCCGCACAGGCCGTGCTGGCCGAAAGGGCGTGTCTGCGCTCATTGTGCCCTACAACGCCCGCCGCCGCACCGAGCGGCTGCTGTCCGACGCCCGGATTTCCGCCGATTGGGCGCGCCCGCCGTCTGCCGATGAAATCGTCGCGCGGGATGATGAGCGGCTGCTTGCGGATGCCCATTTCGAAGCGGGGATCGGGGAAGAGGAAACAGCAATGGTCAAGGCCTTGCTGGAGCGCCACGGGGCCGAAAAGGTTGCGGTCGCGCTGATGCGGATGCATCGCGCCGGTCGCTCGGCGCCCGAAGAACTGATCGATGCCGGACCTGTGTCCGCCCCTGGCGGCAGTTATCCCGAGCGTCAGCCGCGCGAGCACGTACCGCTGCAGAACGCGGTCTGGTTTTCGTTGTCGCTGGGCCGCAAGCAGTCGGCCGAGCCGCGCTGGCTGTTGCCTATGCTTTGCCGCGCCGGCCATATCACGAAGACCGAAATCGGATCCATCCGGATCCATGATCTCGAGACCCATGTGGAAATTTCCGGCAACGCCGCAGCCAAGTTCGAAGCCGCCATCGGCCCGACCCGCAAGATTGAAAAGAACGTCACCGTCACCCGGCTTGATGGTGTGCCGGACGCGCCTGTGCGCGGGCCGCGCCCGCCCAGATCGGATGATGCTTCATCCCGGGGTCCGCGTCCCGGCGGTCCACGGGAGTTCGACGGCGAACGCCCGCAGCGCGCCAAGCCCGACTACGCCAGGAAGCGTCCTTTCACCGGCGGAAAGTCGAAGCGCAATGATCGTCCGCCACGCAACGATGCCTATGCCGACCGCAAGCCCGGTGCGGGGGACGACCTGCCGGCCGGCGCAACGCCGGGTGTCTGGCCCTATGATGATGTTGCACCAGCGAAAGCCCCGGCCGGCGCCGCCCGGACAGATGCAGGACGTCCAGAGGTGAAAAAGCCGGGCGCCCGCAAGTTCGCAAAACCTGAGGGCAGGGGAAGTCATGCCGAAGGTGCGGGCAAGACCGGTAAACCTGCAGGAAAATCCGGTAAGCCGAAACGGGATCGGCCGGATGCCGGCACTGAAAAGCCTGCAGGAGCGGCTGCGAAAGGCAAGAAGCCGCATCGCAAGGGGGAATCCGCTCCGGACAGCCGCCCCGGGTCTGGCGGCCTCAAGCGCAAGCCGAAGGCCTGACCGCTGTCAGGCCTTTTGCGGATCGGGCGCATCATCATCCGCGCCATAGACCAGAAGATCGCCGGGTTGACAGTTCAACTCCGCGCAAATGCGATCAAGTGTTTCAAACCGGATGCCCTTTACCTTTCCCGACTTGAGCAGGGAGAGATTCTGTTCAGTGATGCCGATGCGGGCCGCCAGTTCTTTGGAGCGCATTTTCCGCAACGCCAGCATGACATCGAGACGGACGATGATGGCCATGCTCAGACAATCTGCCGGTTGTCGTCACGGACCTGCGCGGCAAGCTCCTGAATGCTCGCCACCGCATACAGGACGAGGGCGGCTATCACGCCGCTCGCATGGCTCGAACTCAGTGCCAGGGAAATGAAGCGCGAGCCTTCCGGCATATGCACACTCGCAACAAGGCTGCCGGGGATCTGAACGGCCACGGCATAGACGGTCGCGGCGAGCAGCCAGCCGCTGGCGCGCCGCATCAGGGCCGAGGCCTCAAGACTGAGCGGTTCCTCCCGCGCAACGCTGCTGAACATTCTGGCTAGCGCGCACAGGGCAGCGACCGTCAGAGCGAGTTGCCCGAGACCCAGAACAACCAGCAGGAAGATCTGCGGATGCGTAAGCCCATCTGTCAGAGGGTAGGCGCCGTTCGCCCATCCACGCAGGAGTTCCGGTCGGAGCAGGGCTGCCAGGGTCACCGCAATGCCGAAAACAGTGCCGATCGCGGCGCCCGCCCAAAGGATCGTTGCAAGCCGCCGGCTGACCCGGTTGACCTTGTTCATGAGTACATTCTCCATTGCATTCTCCTTAAAAATTCTATATTAGGTTCATAAATTATCGTAAAACAATAATAAATCAAGGGAGAATCCATGATTGCGAAGCGCTTTCTGGTCCTTGCCCTCACGCTTCTTGCGGGAGGCTGTCTTTCCGTGACGCCTGGCGGACTGATGGAGGCCTCGCGCTTCGATCCGTTGACCAGCAATCCCGCCGGGCTCGGCGCAGGAGTGGCTGTGCCGCAGACCATTCGTCTCTCCAATGGTGATGTGGCCATCGTCATGAGCTACACGGTTGAACCGGAGAGCCGACCCCGCATTTCCGAGAGATTTGCGCTTGATGTTGCCGAGGCCGGCGCATTGCCGGATGCGCCGCCGCCCCAATCCGGAGAGCGGATTTATGTGGCCAGCCTCTCTCGGGACGATGCGTTTCGGATGCGTGCGACCCAGGCGAGGATCCTGGCGCTCAGGGCGACCGGAGTGGAGGGAGTTGGTGCTTTTTCCGTCAGCGTAGGCGGTGGGTGCACCGTCAGCAAGGCGGTAGAAACCATGCCGGTCCGCACCTTCATCAGAACCCGTCAGAACGATCCGTTCGTCCAGTTGACCACTCGCCGTGACCTCTTGCGCGTTCTTCCGGCCGATCAGCGCCAGGCGCTCAGGGAGAATATACGGGAGTGCGAGGGCGTGGCGGGCGGGGACAGATCCTGAGCCGCGTCTCTCCGGCGGCGGTCTCAAGAAAATCACCCGCAAGAAATTCGAGGCGGCGGATTGATATATTTCCATATTCTTAACGAAAGAGTGTTTCTATCGGCACAACGGAAGAAGTGTCCTGCAAGGGCATGTGAGGTCTTCGAGAAAACGGAGGCAAGCGAAAGTCACATGCAAGCTTCGGATGGTCTTCTCGGGCGAAACAGAACCATATTTCTCCGGGGCTCATGGGGACTGCAACAAAGCATCATTGGCCCGGATCACTTGAAGCGAGGACAGGATGAACGAGACGCAAACCGGAAAGAAGACGTCAGGTCTTGAGATCATTTCGTTTTTCCTCGGCGATCAGGTGTTCAGTGTGAACATCATGTCGGTCAGGGAAATTCGCGGCTGGGCTCCGGCAACGCCGCTTGCGCACGCACCCAAGCATGTGCTTGGCGTCATCAACCTTCGCGGCACCGTGATCCCGGTGATCGACATGGCCTTGCGCCTCGGGCTGACGGCCATCGACCCGACCGAGCGCTCCGCCATCATCGTGGCAAGTGTCCGCGGGCAGCTTGTCGGACTGCTTGTCGACAATGTGTCGGACATGGTGACGGTCAACGAAGACGAAATCCAGTCGGTTCCGGAGGTCGGCGCCACCGAGATCCAGCGCATGACCACCGCGATCATCGCCAAGGAAAAGCAGATGATCTCGCATCTCGACCTCGACTCGCTGCTTGACGAGGAAGGTGAACTCGCGGCTTGAGGCCGCGTTCACGGACATGCACTCTTGGCGGACCCCGATATCGGGCGGGCGCCTTCGGCAGTTGCCGAAGGCGCCCGCTTTTTGCGTTTACATGACCCGAAGCGAGATTGGCGCTTGCACTGCATCATCGGTGGTGGACAGGGTGGGATCGGCGAGGCATGCTGCGGCACGGCTTCTTCGCAGCCGCCATTCAGGTCCCCCACATGTCCATTCTCGCAAGCATTCACCATCTGACGCACTATAAGTATGACCGACCCGTCAACCTGGGTCCGCAGGTCATCCGGCTACGCCCCGCGCCCCACAGCCGTACCCGTGTGGTTTCGCATTCGCTCAAGGTTACTCCAGACAATCATTTTGTGAACTACCAGCAGGATCCCTATGGAAACTGGCTGGCGCGGTATGTGTTTCCGGACCCGGTTCGCGAGCTCAAGATCGAGGTGGACCTGGTCGCAGACATGACGGTCTACAACCCGTTCGACTTCTTTGTGGAAGACTTCGCCGAGGAATGGCCGTTCGAGTACCCGGAAGACATTGCGCCGGACCTCGTCATCTACCGGACGCCGGAACCGGCGGGTCCCGGGTTGTCGAAATTTCTGCAGTCGATCCCGAAGGACACCACACGGACCGTAGATTTTGTCGTCGGGCTCAATGCCCGACTGGCCAATGAAATCGGATATGTCATCCGCATGGAGCCCGGTGTGCAGACACCGGAGGAAACCTTTGAAACCGGCAAGGGGTCCTGCCGCGATTCGAGCTGGGTTCTGGTTCAGATTCTCAGACATCTCGGCTTCGCGGCGCGGTTTGTCTCCGGTTATCTGATCCAGCTCAAGCCGGACCTGGTCGCCATCGACGGACCGGCCGGCACCGATCATGATTTTACCGATCTGCATGCATGGGCGGAGGTCTACCTTCCCGGAGCCGGCTGGATCGGCCTCGATCCCACGTCCGGCCTGCTCACCGGTGAAAGTCACATTCCGCTCGCAGCCACACCGCACTATCGCAATGCAGCGCCGATCTCCGGCATGGCAAGTTTCGCCGAAGTCGATTTCGCCTTCGACATGAGCGTGACACGCATGGCGGAGCACCCGCGCATCACCAAGCCGTTCAGCGAGGAAAGCTGGGCGGCGCTCAACAAGCTGGGCGCAGACGTCGATGCCAGGCTCGAAGCAGGTGACGTCCGCCTGACCATGGGCGGCGAACCGACATTCGTTTCCATCGACGACTTTGAAAGCGCGGAATGGAACACCGCTGCCGTCGGCCCGCAGAAGCGGGCGGCCGCCGACAAGCTGATCCGCGGACTGCGCGCGCGCTTTGCGCCGGGCGGCTTCCTTCATTACGGGCAGGGCAAGTGGTACCCGGGCGAAACACTGCCGCGCTGGACGTTTTCGCTTTACTGGCGTCGCGACGGCAAGCCGATCTGGAGCAACCCCGAACTGATCGCCACCGAAACCGAGGAAGCCGGAAAGGCAACCCCGGAAACCGCGCAGAACCTCCTGGCGGCCATTGCCGGCAACCTCGGAATCGATGACGATCACGTTGCGCCCGCCTATGAGGATCCGGCGGAATGGATCATCAAGGAAGGCAATCTTCCGGACAATGTCACGCCGCTGAACTCCAAGCTTGAGGATGCCGAGGAACGGCACCGCATCGCAACCGTGTTCTCGCGCGGGCTCGCCAAGCCATCCGGCTATGTGTTGCCGGTCCAGAGATGGCAGTCGAAGGCCGCGCCCCATGGATGGCGTTCGGAAAAGTGGAAGACCCGCCGCGGCCAAATCTTCCTTGTTCCCGGCGACAGCCCGGTTGGCTATCGCCTGCCGCTCGGATCGCTGCCGCATGTCCCCGAATCGGACTACCCTTTCGTCAATCCCGCCGACCCGACGGAACCGCGCGGCGATCTGCCCGATCCGACGTCCGGGGCGGGTGCGGATGCACGTGCTGCCGATGCAGCGGGTCAGCAGGTTGCCCGTTTCACCGCGTCCGAGGCCGCGCAGCAACGCATCGAACAGGAACTCGGTGAGCTCGGCGGCGCCGTACGCACCGCGATTTCGGTTGAGCCGAGGGACGGCCGTCTGTGCGTTTTCATGCCGCCGGTCGAGAAGGTCGAGGATTATCTCGAACTGGTGTCAGCCGCGGAGAGCGCCGCTGACGAACTCGGCCTCAAGGTCCATATCGAAGGCTATGGCCCGCCGCATGACCCGCGCCTCAACGTGATCCGCGTCGCCCCCGATCCCGGCGTTATCGAAGTCAACATCCACCCGGCAACCAGTTGGGCTGACTGTGTCGCGATCACCGAAGGGGTTTACGAGGAGGCCCGGCAGACCCGGCTGGGCGCCGACAAGTTCATGATTGACGGCAGGCACACCGGCACCGGCGGCGGCAACCACGTGGTCGTCGGCGGGGGCACCCCGCTCGACAGTCCGTTCTTGAGACGTCCGGACCTGCTCGCCAGCCTGATCCTGCACTGGCAGCGCCATCCCAGCCTGTCCTATCTGTTTTCCGGCCTCTTCATAGGTCCCACCAGCCAGGCCCCGCGCATTGACGAGGCACGTCATGACAGCCTCTACGAACTCGAGATGGCGCTTGAGCAGATCCCCCATCCCGATGCGGGCAATCCGCCATTGCCCTGGCTCGTCGACCGGCTGTTGCGCAACCTTCTCACGGATGTGACCGGCAACACCCACCGAGCCGAGATTTGCATCGACAAGCTCTATTCGCCCGATGGCCCCACCGGACGTCTCGGGCTCGTCGAGTTCCGCGGCTTCGAGATGCCGCCCGACCCGCGCATGAGTCTTGCCCAGCAAGTGCTGATCAGGGCACTGATCGCCCGTTTCTGGGATAAGCCTGCGACCGGACGCTTCACCCGGTGGGGCACCGCACTCAATGATCGTTTCATGCTGCCGCATTTCATCTGGCAGGATTTCATGGAGGTTCTCGCTGACCTCGGGGATCACGGCTTTCAATTGCGGCCCGAATGGTACGAGGCCCAGGCCGAGTTCCGGTTTCCCTTCTGCGGCGAAGTCGAGTTCGAAGGCGTTCGCCTTGAGCTCCGGCAGGCGCTCGAGCCCTGGCATGTGCTTGGGGAAACCGGTGCGATCGGAGGAACCGTGCGCTACACGGACAGTTCTGTCGAAAGGCTTCAGGTCAAGCTCGAGACCGCCGATCCGACGCGCTATGTCGTCGCCTGCAACGGTCGCCCGGTGCCCTTGGTGCCAGCGGCAAAAGCGGGTGTCGGGATCGGCGGCGTGCGCTACAAGGCCTGGCAGCCGCCACTGGCGCTGCACCCTGTCCTGCCGGTCGATGCGCCGCTGACCTTTGATATCTTCGACACCTGGTCCAATCGTCCGCTGGGTGGATGTGTCTATCACGTGGCCCATCCCGGAGGGCGCAACTACGATACGTTCCCGGTCAACGGCAACGAGGCCGAAGCGCGCAGGCTTGCCCGTTTCGAGCATCGCGGCCATACCCCGGGCACCGGCCTTCCGGCGCCGGAAACGCCGCATCCGGAGTTCCCGTTCACGCTGGATCTTCGCCGCAAGCCCGGCCTTTGAATGAGTACGGTTGGCCGCGCGATGACCGACACCCCGGATCGTCCTTCGATCCTCAACGCCTATTCGCTCCTGCCCGGCGTTCCGGACGAATTGCTGGGTGCCGACGGTGCGATCAATCCGGCGTGGATGGGCCTGGTCGATCATCTTGAAGGACTTGCGCCGGAGGAACGTGAACGCTGCTTTTCGCGCGGTGCGCAATATCTGCGCGATGCAGGCGTGTTCGTTCGAAATTACGGCGAGGAAGCGTCGCCACGCGACTGGCCGCTGAGCCCGGTTCCGGTGATACAGCCCCAAAGCGAATGGCGGATGCTGGAACGTGGACTGGCTGAGCGGGCCAATCTTCTGGAGGCGGTCGTGGCAGACCTCTATGGCGAGAACCGCCTGGTGGGGGAGGGGCATCTGCCGGCAAGCCTGGTTGCCGGCAACCCCGAATGGCTGCGTCCGCTTGTCGGGGTGAAGCCGGCTTCAGGATACTTCCTGCATTTTCTTGCGTTCGAAATCGGAAGGGGCCCGGACGGAGGCTGGTGGGTTCTCGGTGACAGGACCCAGGCGCCGTCCGGAGCCGGTTATGCGCTCGAAAACCGTGTTGCATCCATGCGCAGCTTCTCAGGCTACTACAATCAGGCCAATGTCGAGCGGTTGGCGGGCTTCTTCCGCGCCTTCCGCGACGAACTCAACGCCGCCCGGCGGGAGGCGGGAAGCCGCGCCGGCATCCTCACGCCCGGGCCACTGAACGACACCTATTTCGAACATGCCTATATTGCCCGGTATCTTGGCATGATGCTGCTCGAGGGTGACGACCTTATTGTCGAGAACGGCCGTCTGATGGTGCGAACGGTGTCCGGCACGGAACCGATCAGCGTGTTGTGGCGTCGGCTGGATTCGGTCTGGGCGGATCCGCTCGAACTCGATGCCGCCTCGCGCCTCGGAACACCCGGTCTGCTCGGCGCGGTGCGTTCGGGCACGGTAAACATGATCAACGCGCTGGGCGCGGGCGTGCTCGAAAGCCGCGCCATGCTTGCCTTTCTGCCTAAGCTATCCGAGGTCTTGACCGGGCGTCCGCTGGCCATCCCGAACATCGCCACCTGGTGGTGCGGCGGCGAAGCCGAACGGGCCCATGTGCTGGGCAATGCTGACCGAATGTTCATCGGGCCTGCCAACTCCACCCATCTTCCGCTGGAACCGGAACCCGGTTCTGTGCTCAAGGGTGACATGTCACAGCACGGCGGCGATCTCGAAACCTGGCTTTCAAGTGAGGGGCGGGACCTCGTCGGTCAGGAAGTCGTTTCGCTGTCCACAACACCCGCATGGGAGAACGGTGCCCTGACGCCGCGTCCGATGAGCATTCGCGTGTTCCTTGCCCGCACACGGGATGGCTGGCGCCTGATGCCGGGCGGCTTTGCCCGCCTTGCCGCCGGCAATCAGGATTCGTCGGCGGTCTCGATCCGGCGCGGCGGGTCCGTGGCCGACGTCTGGGTGGTGTCGGATGCACCGGTGCCCGAGGATACGATGCTGACAAGGCCCGGAGAAAGCTTCGTGCGGGCAGCCTCCGGACTGCTGCCGAGCCGGGCCGCGGACAACCTGTTCTGGCTGGGCCGTTATGTGGAGCGCGCCGAAGGCTTGATGCGCCTTTACCGTGCGTACATGAGCCGGCTGCCCGACAGTCCGCCCGGCGGAACACCGCTGACAACCAGTCTCGAAGAGTATTTGGCCGCGCGAGGGGTCGGTACAAATGAGGGCATTCCCGATGCGGTCGAAAAGACAATCGCAATGGCGGTGAACGCGGCCAATCAGGTGCGCGACCGTTTTTCAGTGGATGCGTGGGCTTCGCTGAACGACCTTGAAAAAACCCTTGGAAAGATGCGCAAGACCGTGGTGCCCGGTGAGGATGCCGCAGCCGCCATGGGAATTCTGCTTCGCAAGATTACGGGATTCTCCGGCCTGGTTCACGAAAACATGTACCGCTCGTCGGGATGGCGCTTTCTGACCATCGGCCGGTCCATTGAACGGGCGATCGCAATGGCCGAACTGCTGGCCGCATTTGCCGAGTGGTCGGGTTCGCAGGGTGGCTTCGAACTGTGCGTGGAGGTAGGCGACAGTGTCATGACACATCGCCGGCGGTATTCGGTGACCGCGAGCCGCAATACGGTCATCGATCTCCTCGCTCTCGACCCTCTGAACCCGCGATCCGTCGCTTTCCATGTCGACGAGATCAGCGAGCAGGTGGGCCTGCTGCCCGGAGCGGTGGTTGATGGACAAGTCTCGGCGCTCTCCGCCGCGATCCTCCAGATAAGGGATCGTCTCGCCGATTCTGCGCCGGAAGAGGTTGATCATGATGCACTGGTTGAACTGGGTCGTGCGATCGGATTCCTGACCAATGACATACACGCCCAGTATCTGGGATAGCTCATGCTCTACGACATCAAATTTGCGCTTGATTACGCTTTCGAGGCCCCTGCGGCAGGGGCGCGGCAGATCCTCCGGGCCATGCCGCTCAGCATTCCGGGCCGTCAGCGCCTGATCAGCGGCGCAGTCAGCGTCTCACCGCATCCCTCGAACTGCATTGATCGATCCGACTTCTTCGGCAACGCGGTAACCGAGATGGCGTTTTCGGAAGCCTGCCGCAACATACTGATCTCTCTTGATGCGCGTGTCGAAGTCACCGCTGGAGCGGAGCCCATGGCGTCCGTGGCGACGCTGCCGGAACTGCGAGAGGCAATCGGAACCCTTCGCGATCTCGGGTCGCGGTCTCCCATGCATTTCCTGGCGGCTTCCCGCTACACCCCTGACGATCCGGGTATTCGCAACTGGGCTGCAGCAGGCCGCAGTGGCGGCCGCCGAAAGGTCAGCGAGATCGTCTCGGATCTGGGGCAGGCGATCAACAACGAAATGCGGTTCGATGCGGGGGCAACCACGGTTGAAACCCCTGCGGCTGAGGCCTTTGAGGCGCGTCACGGCGTCTGCCAGGATTTTACCCATATCATGATTATCGGGTTGCGGGGGCTTGGTATTCCCTCCGGTTATGTCAGCGGATATCTCAGGACCCTGCCGCCGCCCGGTCGACCCCGGCTCGAAGGAGCCGACGCCATGCACGCTTGGGTCTGTGCCTGGTGCGGCCCCGATACCGGGTGGATCGAATATGATCCGACCAACGCTACATTCGCCGGAACAGATCATATTGTTGTCGGTTACGGGCGCGACTACGCGGACATCGCGCCGATCCGTGGCGCCATTCGAACCGCGGGCGGTCATGCGAGCAACCAATCGGTCGACGTGATCCCCGTCGAGCCGTAGCCCCCAAACAAACCGGTAGGCCACAACCGCTGAAGATCAGCGCCCGCGGATCCGCGGATCAAGCGCATCGCGCAGCCCGTCACCGATGTAGTTGACGCTCAGCACGGTCAGCGAAATCGCAAGGCCGGGCCAGAACACACGCTCGGGATACTGTTGCAGATAATCGATGGCGTCGAACAGCAGCCGACCCCATGTCGGGAAGTCCGGCGGAAAGCCGAGTCCCAGGAACGACAGCGCCGATTCCGTAATGATCGCGGTTGCAATGCCCAGAGTGGCCGAAACCATGATCGGCGAAAGCACATTGGGCAGGATGTGGCGCAGGATCATCCGCCGGGAGGGCGTTCCGATCGACCGCGCGGCAAGCACGAACTCCCGCTCCTTGAGCGCCAGAACCTCGCCGCGCACGATGCGCGCCGTCTGCATCCAGCTGGTAATGCCGATGGCGGAGACAATCAGGATGAAGGTTCCCATTTCCGGTCCGAAACTGCGTGAAAGGGTCTCTCGGAACAGCATCACCATGACCAGGAGCAGCGGAAGCAGTGGCAGAGCCAGAAACAGGTCGGTCAAACCCATCAACATGCCGTCGAGCCTTCGGAAAAAGCCGGCAACAACGCCTATGAGGGCGCCCAGGAACACGCTGATCGCCATTGCCGTCAGCCCGACCGCGATGGACACCTGCCCGCCGGCCATCATTCGCGCCAGGATATCCCGGCCCAACTGGTCCGTCCCGAAGGGATGCGCCAGCGACGGCCCCGAATTGCGTGCCCGGATGTCGATGAAAGTCGGTTCAATGGTCCAGACCAGCGGGCCGAGCGTCACCGCCAGCAGGATGAACAGGAAGACGCCGGCGCCGAACAGCGCACCCTTGTGCGTCTTGAACTGGTCCCAGACATCCCACCATTGTGATCTGCCGGACGTGTCGCGCGGGATCGGTTTGGCCATGGGCTGATCAGTCATAGCGGATCCTCGGGTCAAGCATGCCGTAGAGAATGTCTGCGATCAGATTGCACAGGACGATGAGTACGGCGAATATGAAAGCCAGTGTCTGCACCATCGGCAGATCGTTGGCGTAGATGGCGGTGATCAGCAGCTGGCCGAGACCGTTCACTTTGAAAATCTGCTCGGTAATGATCGCACCGCCGAAGATCGACGGGATGCCAAGCGCAATCACCGTGACCACCGGGATCATCGAATTGCGCAGCACGTGGACCAGAAGCACCACCTTCTCCGTCATGCCCTTGGCGCGTGCGGTCCGCACATAATCATGATTGAGATTGTCGAGCATCGATGCGCGCATGAAGCGCGACAGCTGCGCGGTGGTCTGAAGCGCAAGCACCAGCACAGGCAGCGTCATCTGCCGGATCTGCTGGCCGAAACTCTCGAGATCATTGACCACCAGCGTGGTGTCGTAAATTGAGGGAAACCAGGGAAGCATGATCGCAAACACCACGATCATGAGAACGCCCGAGAAGAAGGGCGGCACCGAAAATCCGATCATCGAGATGAACGTGCCCACCTGATCGAACCAGGAGTACTGTTTGTATGCGGAAATGATGCCGATCGGCAGTGCGATCAGGACGCCGACCAGATAGGCCAGCCCGACGACCCAGAGGGTCTGCGGCAGGCGCTGGATGATGATGTCGAAGACCGGGGACCGGAACTGCCAGGATACGATGCGTTGCATGTCGGCGGAGAAACCGGTGCCGAGCACCCAGTCGACAAACACCAGCGGCTCGACCCAGAAGAACTGCTTGGCCCACAGCAGGTACCGGACATAGGCCGGAGAATCGAGGCCCAGCGCATCGCGCATCTTCTGGCGGACTTCAGGAGGGATGCTCAGCGGCTGGTTGGCGAGCGGGTCGCCCGGCGCCAGATCGAGCAGCAGGAAGATGATCAGGCTGATGAGCAGAAGCGTCGGAATTGCGAGCAACAATCGCCGGATTGTATAGGTCAGCATGAGCGACGCCTCGGTTCAGCAGTACGGTCTGTGTAGTGTGGACATGCGAAAGACCGGTCCCGCGAATTGTGCGGGACCGGCCGGAGTTCGAGTTACTGGATGCGGTACCAGTCCGCTGCGTTCCACAGCTCGGAATCCCAGGTGTTGAGTACAACACCGCCGAGGCTGTTGGAGTGGGCCGAGACGCGGCCACGATCAACCAGGGGCACGATGGTCATCGAATCCTTGGTCAGCATGTCGTTGAGCTGCTTGGCGATTTCCGCCCGCTTGGAGATTTCGCCGGTCTTCGCCAGTTCGGCGACGAGCGCGTCGTACTCTTCGTTGCAGTAGCGGTTGATGTTTTCGCCCTGCCACTGCGTCTCAGGCCGCGGAGCCTTTTCGCAGGTGTACTGGCCCAGATACTGCTCCGGATCGGTGCCGTCGAAGTTGTTGGCGTACATTTCGACGTCGGCATAGAACTTCTGGAACGTGTCGGGCGAAGCCGGGTCGCCACCGAAGAACACCGAAGCGTCGATGTTCTTCAATTCGGTCTCGACGCCGATTTCCGACCACCACTGCTTGATCAGGGCCTGAAAGTCCTGGCGAACGGCATTGGTCGAGGTCTGGTACAGAAGCGAAAGCTTCATGCCGTCCTTTTCACGAACGCCGTCCGCGCCAACGGTCCAGCCTGCTTCTTCGAGCAGAGCCTTGGCGCCTTCGATGTCCTGTGTCAGGCAATCGGTGTTATCGGAGGCATAGATATCCGGCGCCGGCACCAGGTTGCAGGTTGCGCGGCCGGCCTGGCCGTAGCCGATTTCGACGAGCAGTTCGCGATCGATCGCCATCGAAAGAGCACGGCGAACGCGTTCGTCCGACAGGATCGGATGCGGTTCTGCGGCGGTGGCGCGTGTCTCCGGCGGAAGATCCGGCGACGGGTTTGTCAGGTTCATCTCGATACGCTCAACCAGCGTACCGAAACCGGAGATTGGCTTGCCCTGACCGCCTTCGGCCATCTGGGAAATGACTTCCGGAGCCAGCTGGAGATTCCAGGCATAATCGAATTCGCCGGTTTCCATGACAGCACGGCCTGCAGCGGCAGCGTCCCCGCCGCCCTTGAAGGTCAGTGTTGCGAAGGCGGGCTTGGCCGGATCACGGTAGTTCTCGTTCGCTTTCATGGTGATCACGTCGTTCGGCTTGAAGTCGGTCACGACGAACGGGCCGGTGCCGATCGGACCGAAGTTGGCCGAGGTGCATTCCTGCGCCTTTGCTCCGAGGCAGTCTTCGAACTGCGCCTTCTGGATGACCGGCGACTGCGCGCCGACGAAAGCCGCATAGGGGACCGGCTTCGGGCTGTCGAAATTCACCACGATGGTCAGGTCGTCCGGGGTCTCGATGCTTTCCACTCCGTCGAATTTGGCGCTCTGGGCGCAACCGCCGTCGGGCGCCATGCAGTAGTCGGCGGTGAACTTCACGTCGGCCGAGGTCACCGGGGTGCCGTCCGACCACAAGAGGCCTTCTTTCAGCTTCCAGGTGATCGAGGTCAGGTCCGCTGCCACGCCGCCGTTTTCAACCGTGGGGATCTCGGTGACGAGATAGGGGACGAGACTGCCGGTTTCGTCAAAGCGCGCCAGCGGCTCGACGATCAGCGATGCGGATTCGATGTCCTTGGTGCCGCCCGAAAGATACGGGTTGAGGATCGAGGGCGCCTGCCAATAGATGATCTTGACCTCGCCGTCCGAGCCGCGCTCGGCATTGGCGACAGGCGCAAAAGCCAGAGCGGCCACTGCTCCCATCAGGATTGTCTTGAGTTTCATGAGACTGTCTCCTTGTTGATTTTCTTGGTTATTTCGCCGTCGGTTGGCTCCGCGGTCATTGTCATGTTGTCCGAATAGAGGTGGCAGGCCACCTGGCGTCCGTTATCGAAGTGGAATATTTCCGGTTCGATCTGCCGGCAGATTTCCATGACCTTCGGGCATCGCGTGCAGAAATTGCACCCCTGCGGCGGATTGGCAGGCGAGGGAACATCGCCCTTGAGCACGATCGGCTTGCGGTTGCGCTCATAACTCGGGTCCGGTTCGGGAACGGCGGAAAGCAGGGCCTGGGTGTAGGGGTGCAGAGGCTCGGCGAACAGCGTGTCGCGCGAGGCGATCTCGACGATCCGCCCCAGATACATCACCGCCACGCGGTCGGCGATGTGGCGAACCATCGACAGGTCATGGCTGATAAAGAGGTAGGTCAGATCGAGCTTGTCCTGGAGTTCCTCGAGAAGATTGACGACCTGCGCCTGGATCGACACATCAAGCGCCGCGATGGGTTCGTCGCAAACGATGAATTTGGGATTGAGCGCCAGGGCCCGCGCAATGCCGATCCGTTGGCGCTGGCCGCCTGAAAACTCATGCGGATAGCGCTTTGCGAAAGCCCGGTTCAGGCCGACCCAGTCCATCAGTTCGTAGACCCGGGCCAGACGCTCGTCCGGATTGAGTTTCAGATGCTCGTCAAGCGGCTCGGCGATGATGCTCGCCACGGTCATGCGCGGGTTGAGACTCGCCTGCGGGTCCTGAAAGATCATCTGCATCATCGGCCGCCTTGAGCGCAGGCTGTCGCGGTCGACATGCGCGATCTCGCTGCCGTTGATTTCAACGGTTCCGCCGGTGATGTCGTAAAGCCGAAGGATCGAACGCCCGACCGTGGATTTGCCACACCCCGATTCGCCGACGAGGCCGAGCGTTTCACCCGGTGCGATGTCGAAGCTGATTCCGTCGACGGCCTTGATGTCGCCGACATGGGATTTGAACAGCCCTGCGTGGATCGGAAAATACATTTTCAGATCCCGCACCTTGACGAGCGGACCGTCAGCCTTCGGGTCAGCCATTCACGCTCTCCGGCTCTTGTTTGACCGTCTCGTCGAGGAGGAAGCAGGCCGCCCGATGACCCGGCGGTCCGATCTCGCTGAGTGCCGGATTTTCCTTTTCGCAGCGATCGAATGTGAACTGGCAGCGGTTTCGGAACTGGCAGGCGGCCGGGGCTTCGATTACGATCGGCGGCTGCCCCTCGATCACCTGAAGTTTCTCCGCGCGGGCGCCTCGCACCGCCGGGACAGTTTTCAGCAGCGCCTGGGTGTAGGGGTGCTGCGGATCCTCGAAGATCTCGCTGACCGGCCCCTTCTCGACCACCTGGCCCGCATACATGACCATGACTCTGTCCGCGATGCCGGCGATCACGCCCAGATCATGCGTGATCCAGATGATCGCCATGCCGAGTTTTTGCCGGAGTTCCTTGATCAGTTCGATGATCTGGGCCTGGATCGTCACATCGAGGGCGGTGGTCGGTTCGTCGGCGATGAGCACCTTCGGATCGCACGCAAGCGCGATGGCAATCATCACCCGTTGCCGCATGCCGCCGGAAAACTGGTGCGGATAGTCCTTGAGCCTGCGGGTGGCATCGGGAATTCCGACAAGCTCGAGAAGTTCGATCGAGCGGGCCCGGGCCTGCGCCTTCGACATGCCCATATGCGTCCGCAACGGTTCGGCCAATTGAAATCCGATGGTGTAGACCGGATTGAGCGAAGTCATCGGATCCTGGAAGATGAACCCGATTTTCGAGCCGCGTACGTTGCGCAGTTCCTCGTTCGAGATCTTGAGCAGATCCTGCCCGTCAAACATCACCGACCCGCTGCGCGTTTCCGCGGGCGGGGATGGCAGCAGCCGCAACAGCGACATCATGGTGACGGATTTTCCGGACCCGCTCTCTCCCACCACTCCGAGCAGTTCGCCCGGCCTGAGATGGAAGTCGACTGAGTTGACCGCATGAATCTCGCCGCCGCGCGTGCGAAAGACGGTCTTGAGCCCTTTAACATCCAGAATAGGCGAAGCCGCGTCTGGCATACTGTACCCCTCGGGAGATGGTTTCCCGTTATTTTCTTTGCCGGGCAGTTCTTGCGACGCCGGTGGTGCATACTATTGACCAATTTTTGGACGGTTGACCAGAGGGTTTCAAAATTTGAGCGAATCCTGTCCGATGGCGCCGGTCGCGATCATTGAAACGCAGGAGATCCCGTGTTTGAAATGGTGCTAAAACGGCGACCGAAACTGTGAATATGCGCCCCTTGGCGCTCCTTCCCGATTTGTGGAAAAACGATGCAAAAAGACCTTACGCCGCGCGATATCCTGACCGGACTCGTGTCCTTTCCGACTGTCAGCCGCGACACCAACCTGCCGCTTGTGGATTGGGTCGAGGCTTATCTGGATTGTCACGGGATCCGTTCGAGGCGCATCATGAGCCCGTGCGGCGCGAAGGCGCATCTGTATGCGCAGGTCGGTCCGGACGTCGATGGCGGAACAATCCTGTCCGGGCATACGGATGTGGTTCCGGTGGACGGCCAGGCATGGACCACCGATCCCTGGACGCTTACCGAACGCGACGGAAAGCTGTTCGGTCGCGGCGCCTGTGACATGAAGGGCTTCGATGCGCTGGCGCTTCATGCAATGGCGCGCGCGAGCAAGCGGGATCTCAAGCGCCCGCTGCAGCTTGCGCTGTCATTCGACGAAGAAGTCGGCTGTGCCGCCGTCATCGATCTGGTCGAAACCATGCGCGGGGAACTGCCGAAGGCCCGTGAGGTGCTGGTGGGCGAACCGACGATGATGAAGGTGGTCTCCGGTCACAAGGGCGGGCTTGGCTACAGGGTGCATGTGCGCGGCTTCGAGGTTCACTCCTCGTTGTTGCCCTATGGCGTCAGCGCCATCATGCAGGCCGCGAAGCTGATCGACTGGGCCAATCAGAAGAACGCTGAGAATGCAGCCCGCACGCCATCGGAACTTGCTGCGCCTTTCCATCCCCCTTTCACCACACTGCATGTCGGCACCATCGAGGGCGGCACCGCGCACAACATCACCGCCAAGGATTGCAGGTTCTTCATCGAATTTCGGTTCGTGCCCGGAGAAAGCCCGGAAGACTGGGCAAGCGCCTTCAAGGCACGCGCCGCCGAACTGACCGCCGAGATGCAGGCGATCCATCCCGACACCGGCATCGATCTGGTTCGGGGCTTTGCCCTTCCCGCTCTCACGCCCGAACCCGATGGCGCCGCCGAAACGCTGGCCCGGCGCCTGACGGGTGACAACGGAAGCCACGTCGTCAGCTACGGAACCGAAGGCAGCCAGTTTCAAACTCGCGGCTATTCGACGGTGGTTTGCGGCCCGGGGGATATTGCCCAGGCCCACCAGCCCGACGAATTCATCTCGCTGGAACAATTGGCGGCGGGAGAGGCTTTCATGGACAAGCTGCTCGACCAGCTCTGCAGCTGAGCGATGCTCGTCGGGTCGCCACGGAGACGATGCGCCGGCTTCATGCCCGGTCGATGAACTCGATCAGGCAGGGACGCGGCAGCGATCCAAGTGCCGAGGTCAATTCCGCGACACTGGAAACCTTCTGTGCGGGAAGCCCGTAGGCGCCGGCGACCATCGAGAAATCCGGCGCTGACGGCGTGACCCCGACCGGTGTGATGCCGGCGGAAACCATTGACGTCTCGATCTCAAGGTAGCCGGAGTTGTTCCAGACCACGAACGCCACATCCGCATTGCAGTCGCGCGCACTGCCGAGTTCGGCGAGCGTGAACTGAAGCCCGCCATCGCCGAGAATCGCCACCACCGGATGGCCCGTCTTGCCAAGGGCTGCGCCGATGGCCGCAGGCGCCGCGTAGCCCAGGGTTCCGAACCCGGTTGCCGAATTGAACCAGGACGAAGGCCGCGGAGCTTCGACATACATGTTGCCTGCATAGACCAGCTGGGTGGAGTCCCCCACGACGGTGGCGTTCGGCAGCACCTTCCAGATCTCCTGCAGCAGCACGACCATTTCGACGTAGGGCTCGCCGGTTTCCGTCAACGCGCCCTTGTGCGCAGCGGCCGCGCGGCGCGCACCTTCGTCACCCTCCCGCTTAAGCAACTGCATTGCATCCAAGTCCATCAGATCCCGAATAAAGGCGCCAAGATCGGCCCGGACTGCCAGGGCCGCCTTCGGGCCGCGGGCAAGCTGATCCCCGTCGATATCCACGCGAACGAGGTTGTCGGGCAGCGAGAACTCGCCGTTTTCGTACATGTCCACATCGGTGGGGCCGAGTTCTGTGCCAAGGGCGAGCACAAGATCGGAGTCCTTGAGCAGATCCCTGATGCAACCCAGGCTCGGGCTCGCCGGAACGTCCAGCTCATGGCCCGCCAGAATGCCGCGGGCATTGGTGGTGCTGACCACCGGCGCGTCGAGCGCGTCTGCCAGACGTCTGACCGCATCGGCATGCCGCACCGCGCCGCCTCCTGCAAGGATCGCGGGCTTCCGGCTTTCCGCGATCAGCCCCGCCGCTCTCGCCAGATCGTCGGCAGATGCCCGGACCGGCGTTGCGGCGGGCACTTCGAAAGAGGCGTCACCGGCAGGCAGCTTCATCACGTCCGTGGGGATTTCGATGTGAACGGGCCCCGCCCGGCCTTCCGTCATGACGGTGAAGGCCCTGGCCAGGACCGAGCCGAGTTCAGCCGGGTCCGTGAGTGTGTGCGACCACAGCGCGACCGTGCTCATAAGCGCGGCCTGATCGGGAAGTTCATGCAGGTGACCACGGCCCTTGCCAAGTGTCGGGGTGGCGTTCACCCCGGAAACCACCAGCATGGGAATGCTGTCGGCCCGCGCCTGCGCCATCGCGGTGAGCACATTGGTCAGGCCCGGGCCGGTGATGACGAAGCAGACGCCCGGCCTGCCGGTCACCCGCGCGTAGCCGTCCGCCATGAAACCGGCGCCCTGCTCGTGCCGCGGTGTGACATGACGGATCGAACTGGCGGCGAGTCCCCGGTAGAGTTCGATGGTGTGAACGCCGGGAATGCCGAAAACAGTATCGACGCCGGCGGCTTCCAGCATGCCGACCAGGGCTTCGCCGACCGTCTGGCTAGCTGCCTCCATTACAGCCCCCTCGCAAACTTGGCGATGCGGTCGCAGGCGGCTTCCACCATTTCATCCGGAACTGTGAGGCTCAGACGGATCAGACCGCCGGCATTTTCCCCGAAGGACGACCCCGGCATGACCGCCACGCCCGCCTCGAGAAGCCGCCAGGCGAAACTTTCACCATCCAGGCCGGTGCCGGAAACATCGACGATGATGAACATGCCTGCCTGCGGACGATGGGGGACGAGCCCGTCCACGGCGGCCAGCCGCTCGGCAAAGATGTTTGCGCGACGCTTGTAGTCTGTGCGCATCCTTGCCGCAGTCGAAATGTTCGAGGTCAGCGCGAAGGCTGTCATGTCGGCAATGAAAGGCTGGTTGCCAAACAGCATGGTTTCCGAAAGCGGAAGCAGCTTCTCGCAGAATTCACGCGGTCCGACCGCCCAGCCGCTCCGGAAGCCCGGGGCGGCGTGGGACTTCGAGATCGAGGACAGGGCCACAACCCGTTCCGCAAGAGCCGGATCGTCAAACGGGGAGGCGAACACGCCATCGAAGACCAGATCCGCATAGACTTCGTCGGCAACGATCCAGAGATCATGCGCGGCGCACACGGCGCCGATTCTTGCTATCTCCTCGGCCTCGAGCACGGCTCCTGTGGGATTGTGTGGCGAGTTCAGCAGAAGAACACGCGACTGCGGGGTGACGGCGGCTTTCAAATCGTCCGCCGAAAGCCGAAATCCGTTCTCTGCCCTCAGAGGCACCGATTCCCGGTGCGCACCGCTGGCGCGGATCACCCCTTCATAGGTCGCGTAGAACGGATCTCCAACGAGCACGCCGTCGCCGGGCCCGGTCAGTCCCAGCAGCGTTGCGAAAAGTGCGGTCTGCGTGCCGGGAAAACACATCACGTTGTCGGCGTCGACTCCGGGACGCCGCCGCGCGTACATGGCCGCGATTGCCTCGAGCAGTTCGGGTTCGCCGCGGCCGCTGGAATAACCGGTTCTTCCGGCCACCATCGAGCCGTGGCACACCTCGAACAGTTTCGGATCGGGGGGCAGGTCCGGCTCGCCGATCGTCAGTTCGATGATGTCGCTGCCGGCCCGCTTCATCTCGCGGCAGCGTTGATGAATGGCCCATTTGGCGCCGCCGGTATCGGCCAGGCGGCTTGTGATTTCCGCATAGTGCATGCTGGTCATTCCCTGAAGGTTCTGGCGTCGATACCGATCAGTGTCGCTACCGAATCCAGCGCTATCCTCACCACGTCGAGCCGCGAAAAATCATCGCCGCCCATGGAGATTTCGATCCACAGCCCGTCAAGCAGCGCATTGATGACAATGGCCTTCTGACGAACTCGCTGCTTGCTGAGCGCCTCGCCGCGCTCGGCCATTGCTTCGGCCACCAGCCGTTCGATGAGATCCCGAAAGGCCTGATAGCCGTCTCGGTGGACCTTCGCCATCACCGGATCCGAATGGACAGTGCCGATGAATGCGGCCCAGATCGCCAGTGTTCGACCGTCCGCAACCGGCGGCGTCACGCAGGCGCGCACCAGGCCTGCCAGCCGCGCCAGTGGCGGTCCGTCGCCGCAGCCGGCCTCGGCGGATGCAATCAGATCGGCGATGAACACCTTGTAGGCGGCGATCACCAGTCGTTCCTTGTTGTCGAAGTAGCGGCGGATCAGGCCGGGCGTCACTCCGGCCCTGAGCGACACTTCACGCACGGTCGCTCCCGAAAGCCCGAGCTCGGCGATGCTGTCCAGCGTGGCGGCAATCAGGTCCTTCTGCCGCACCGATTCCGGTTCACGATGGAAGACACGCCGGGTCATTCCCCGGTCGCGGCTGTGCGCCACACCGGACGCGTCAGGCAGGTCGGACCGCCCTCGCAGGGAATGCAAAGCGCGTCCGCGTCAAAGACGGTCACCTTGCAGCCCGCGTTTTCCATGAGTGCGCGGGTTTTGGGAAAGCCGTCGACCATGATCACGTTGCCCGGCGTCAGCGGCAGCACATTGAGGTTGAGCCCGTTTGAGGCGTCGAACTCTTCACGCGGCGCCTCGAGAAGCTTGTAGCCGGTGTCCTTCAACAGCTTCCAGAAGCCGAAGGGCAGCATCGGAGCGAAGACCAGCCCCAGTTTTTCATCGAGCGGCGACATGACCGACATCAGGTGAAGGCAGGCTTCCTCGCCATTTCCGAACGGCAGGTCGTAGCCCAGCACTGTGACTCCCAACGGCTCAAGGATTGCACCCAACTGTTCGATACCGGCCTGGTTGGTGCGCACGCCGCGACCGACGGCGAGTGTCTTGCCGTCGACCCAGATGCAGTCGCCGCCTTCCACCGTTCCGGGCGCCTCGATCTCGCCGAGAATCGGAATGCCTGCCGACGTGTACGCGGCCTTGTGCAGAGCCGGCTCCTTCATGCGGCCCGGCTTGCCCATGCGTAAAATCACCGCACCCCTGTCGGTCATCAGGGACGGATCGTGGGTGAACATGGCGTCGGCCAGTCCGTCGCCGTCATCCTCCAGCCACATCACCTCTGCGCCCGATGCCTCGACGTGATTTGCGAAAACGCCGAACTGCGCCACCGCCTTCGCGCCGTCGAAGCCCGGACCGTAGTGCCATTCCTCGGCCTTGGCCGAAATCAGGCTGTCGCCAGGTCTGCGCATCAGCACCCGCCTGAGCGGCAGGGCCATGGATTGGGATCCGTATGTCATTGAGGGGTCCATCGAAAAGAAAAGCAATGATCGAAATTATACACTTGATTAATTACTGCGCAAGGGTCACGATTGCACAACTTCGCTCCAACCGGAGCCAATTGGGGAATTGGATGAGCAGTCTGAATAGCGGCGCCACCGCTGTCATGAATGAGAAACCGGCGGCCGTTCAGGTGGACGGATTGCACAAGTGGTTCGGAGACCTTGAAGTGCTCAAGGGGGTCTCGCTGTCCGCGGGCAATGGCGACGTGGTCGCGATCATCGGCGGCTCGGGCTCCGGCAAATCCACCATGCTTCGCTGTATCAACATGCTTGAGCTCCCCACCAAGGGCACGATCAGCATTCAGGGCGAAACGATCGACATGAAGTCCGATGGCCGCGGCGGCCTGCAACCGGCAGATACGGCGCAGCTTCGCCGCATCCGGACCCGCCTGGCGATGGTTTTCCAGAGCTTCAATCTCTGGCAGCACATGACGGTGCTCGGAAACATCATCGAGGCGCCTGTGCATGTCATGGGGGTCAAGCGCGACGAGGCCATCGCCCGCGCCGAAAAACTGCTTGAGCGTGTCGGCCTGTCCGACAAGCGTGACGTCTATCCCGCCTTCCTGTCCGGTGGCCAGCAGCAGCGCGCGGCAATTGCTCGCGCCCTGGCCGTGGAACCGGAGGTCATGCTCTTTGACGAGCCCACCTCGGCGCTCGATCCCGAACTTGTCGGCGAGGTGCTTGCCGTCATCGCCGATTTGGCGCGCGAGGGCCGCACCATGCTGCTGGTGACGCACGAGATGAAATTTGCCCGGGAAGTCGCCAACCATGTGGTGTTCCTGGCAGATGGCGTGATCGAGGAGCAGGGCGCTCCCGATCAGCTTTACACTGCGCCGAAATCGGAGCGCTTGAAAAAATTCCTTGCGACTGTTCAATAGTCCGAGGCTCAATGGGCAAAGCCCTAAATTCCAACAGGGGAATGTGTAAATGAAAACCAAACTCATCACCGCCATCGCGGCTTTCGGAATGACCCTCGCGGCCAGTGCCGCCTCAGCGGAAACCGTACGCGTCGGCGTCGCGGCCGAACCCTATCCGCCGTTCACCGAGCCGGACGCTTCGGGCAACTGGACCGGCTGGGAAATCGACTTCATGAACGCCGTGTGCGCTGAAGCCGGTCTCGATTGCGTTGTCACACCGGTTGCCTGGGATGGCATAATTCCGGCGCTGACGTCGAACAAGATCGACGCCATCATCGGCTCCATGTCGATCACCGAAGAGCGAATGAAGACGATCGACTTCTCCGACAAGTACTACAACACGCCATCCGTGATCGCTGCCCCCAAGGGATCGGACATCACTCCGGATGCAGAAGGTCTTGCGGACAAGATCATCGGTGTTCAGGTCTCGACGATCCACCAAGACTACGTGACCACGCATTTCGGCGACGTCGTGGCCGAGATCAAGGAGTACCAGACCCAGGATGAAGCCAACCAGGATCTGGCTGCCGGCCGCGTCGATGCCATCATGGCGGATTCGCTGGCGCTCGATGCCTTTGTGAAGTCCGATGACTGCTGCGAAATCGTCGGAGCCGTTGAGGACGACCCTGCAATTCTGGGCGCCGGCGTGGGCGTGGGTCTGCGCAAGGGCGATGACGAACTTCGCGAGAAGTTCAATTCGGCCATCGCCACGATCCGGGAAAACGGCACCTATGAAGAGTTCTCGAAGGCCTATTTCGACTTCGATATCTACGGCAAGTAAAATGCCTGAATTTGCGCTAAGCGCAAAAGACCGGCCGGCGGGTGCGTCCCGTCGGCCGGTCGGATAAGAGCAATGCTGGATTGGATAGCCGGGCTGGCGGCCTGGGAGTTGCTGACGCTTGAACCTCCGGGATGGGGCGGAGTGCTCCTCAGGGGGCTTGCAGTCTCGCTTCAGGTTGCGGTCGGCGGCTACATCCTCGGATTTCTGATCGGCGTTGGCGGCGCCACCGGAAAGCTCTATGGCGGCCCGATCCTGCGGGACATACTCGAAGTCTACACCACTCTGGTGCGCGCCGTTCCGGAACTGGTGCTCATTCTGCTGCTTTATTACGCCGGCACCGATGCGCTCAACAAGATCATGATCCTGATCGGTGCGGGACCGGTGGACATCAGCGGTCTGGTCGCCGGCATCTTCGTGATCGGGGTGGTCCAGGGCGCCTATCAGACGGAAGTTCTGCGCGGCGCCTTCAAGGCTGTTCCCCACGGTCAGATCGAGGCAGCGCGCGCCTATGGCATGACCGGCACCCAAGTGCTCAGGCGTATCACGCTTCCGGGAATGCTGCCGCACGCGGTACCCGGATTGGCCAATCTCTGGCTGATCGCGACAAAGGACACCGCGCTGCTGGCCGTCGTCGGCGTGGCCGAACTCACCCTGGTGACACGACAGGCGGGTGGAACCACCAAATCCTATTTCCTTTTCTTCTGTGCGGCGGGGCTGCTCTACCTGATGGTGACGCTGATCTCGAATGTGGTCATCCGCCGGGTTGAGCGACATGCCCGCCGCGGCATGCCGGCGGTGCGCTGATGAACCCTGAACTGAGAAGCTGGAAAGAGCCGCATCGCCTTGTGCTGATTGCCATCGGCATCGGAATCATCCTGCTGGCCGCCTACTCCATGCGCTGGGACTGGCTGCCGAGATATTCCGGCAGGCTGATCGAGGGCGTGGGCACCACGATCTGGCTCCTGTTCATCACCTCCGTGATGGGGTTTGTGGCTGCCATCGGGCTTGGGCTTGCCCAGGCTGCCGGCCCGTTCTGGCTCGCCGCCCCTGCAAGGGCTTTCTGCACCGTTATCCGTGGCACGCCGCTGCTTTTGCAGCTCTGGCTGCTCTATTACGGCCTCGGCTCGCTTTTCGCGCAGTATCCGGAAATTCGCGAGTCCTGGGCCTGGACCTATCTGCGCTCGGCATGGCCTTACGGTGTGCTGGCGCTCACCCTGTCGTTTGCGGGCTATGAGGGTGAGGTGATGCGCGGGGCGTTCGCGGGTGTTCCAAGGGGCGAGCTTGAAGCCGGTCGCGCCTATGGCATGTCGCCTTTTACGATGTTCCGCAGAATCTGGCTGCCGCGGGCCATTCATCGCGCGTTGCCGACGCTCACTGGCGAGACGGTCCTGCAACTCAAGGCAACACCGCTGGTCGCCACCATTACCGTCGTCGATGTTTACGCCATCATTTCGAGGGTGCGGCAGGACACCTATCTCACCTATGAACCGCTTCTTCTGCTGGCTTTGATATACGTGATCCTGACCGGAATTCTGACCCTGGCCTTCCGGTGGGTCGAAAGCAGGGTGCCGGTCAAGGGCTGAGCCGAACGCAGGAAGTTCAGACAGGTTTGCCTGTTCCAAAACGGCTTTGCGATGGCGAAAGCCCGAACTGCCGCCGGAAGGCGCGGGAGAATGCAGGCTGAGAGGTGAACCCGGTCCGTGAAGCGATATCGGTGACGGACAGGTGCGTGTCCTGCACCAGCCGCCGCGCCGCGCCGAGCCGCAGCGACAGGAAATAGGCCCCCGGCGTCTCGCCCATCTGCCGCATGAACAGTTGCTCGAGCCCCCGGGTCGACATCGCCACGCGCCGGGCGATGGCGGCAATGCTCACCGGCGCATCGATATGGGTTTCCATGATCCGGATGGCGCGGACCAGCCGCGGGTCGTCATGGGCATTGTCGACCATGACATTGACCTGCGGATCGTCCGCAGCCCGCATGTCGTCCTGAACGAAACTGCTTGCGACATCGAGCGCCAGTGGCCGTCCCAGAACCTGTCCGATCAGGTCGACCATCATGTCGAAGGTCGGAGAAGCACCCGAGGTGGTGACGTAGCGACCGTCGATAATGTAGCGGTCGGGCCTGAGATCCACGTTGGGAAACGCGGCGGCAAAATCCTCGAAATCCTCCCAGTGGGTAGCGGCCCGATGCTCGTCGAGAAGGCCGGCGCGGGCAAGGAGCCAGGCGCCCGATTCTATGCCGAACACCAGCATCGCCCCGCGCGCGGCCCGGTAGATGCGGGCAATCAGCCTGCGGTCGGTCAGACGCGCCGCGCCGAATCCAGCGACCAGGGCGAAGATATCGGTGCGTGAGGATGGGTCATGCCGGCCCGAGACCGGCCAACCCATGCCTGACGAGGTTTCCGGCGGCTTGCCGTCAATCGAGAGAAATTGCCAGTCGAACACCATCCGGCCGGCCTGCCGGTTTGCGGCCCGCAACGGTTCGGCGGCGCTCGCCAGCGTCAGCATCGAACAACCCGGGATCACCAGCAGATCGACACGGATCGGTCTTTCCAATCCCCTGATTGCAGCAAATGCTTTGCTTTGTGTCATCTGTTCTTCGTAAATTGGAATGCAAAGCGCTGCAACAGCGTCATCATGGCGGACCTGTGAACAGGAGGATTATCTGCATGCCCTTGACCATGAATCGCGAGGTCTTCATCACCTGTGCTGTCACCGGATCAGGATCCACCCAGGATCGCAGCCCGCATGTGCCAAGATCGCCGGAGCAGATCGCACATTCCGCGATCGAGGCCGCGAAGGCAGGGGCTGCTATCGTGCACTGCCATGTTCGCGACCCTGAAACCGGGTCGCCGCGCCGCGATGTAGAGCTTTATCGCGAGGTCACCGAGCGCATCCGCGAGGCCGATATCGACGTGGTCCTCAACCTCACCGCCGGAATGGGCGGCGATCTGGTGCTGGGCGGGACCGAGACTCCGCTTCCCGCGGTCGAAGGGACCGACATGGCCGGCGCCACCGAGCGCATGGCCCATATCCGCGCCTGTCTGCCTGAAATCTGCACGCTCGACTGCGGCACGATGAATTTTGCCGAGGCCGACTATGTCATGACCAACACGCCGGGCATGCTGCGCGCCATGGGGGGGATGATGACCGAACTGGGCGTCAAGCCCGAGATCGAGGCCTTCGACACCGGCCATCTCTGGTTCGCCAAGCAACTGGTGGCCGAAGGCGTGCTCAAGCCCGACGCGCTGGTCCAGCTTTGCATGGGCGTTCCCTGGGGCGCGCCCGATGACCTCAACACCTTCATGGCGATGGTCAACAACGTGCCGTCGGACTGGAACTGGTCGGCGTTCTCGCTCGGCCGCAACCAGATGGCCTATGTGGCCGCTGCGACGATCGCGGGCGGCAATGTCCGTGTCGGGCTTGAGGACAATCTCTGGCTCGGCAAGGGGCAACTCGCCACCAACGCGCAGCTTGTCGAACGGGCGGTAACGATTGTCGAGGCGCTCGGTGCTCGGGTAATCGGTCCCGACGAAGTGCGCGAGCGGCTTAACCTGGTCAAGCAGGCGCCCGCCGCGGCTTGAGCACACTCCGGGGAGGGAGCGATGGAAAAGGTCAAGTTCACCGCAATGAAGGATGGCGACAGGGAGGATTACGAATTCCTCACCCGCCACGAGATCGATTATGCATCCAAGACCGCCGAGCGCCTGCTTGCAGCGCTGGTCGACCTCGATGAGAGCCTTTCAGGCTACCAGGTCACGCGGCTTGGCCACTCACTGCAGTCGGCCACCCGTGCCTGGCGCGACGGCGCGGACACGGACTGGGTGGTCTCGGCGCTGCTGCATGACATCGGCGATATCTATGCGCCCTACAATCACGACGAATACGCGGCCGCCATCCTCCGACCCTTCGTGCGCGAGCAGTGCGCCTGGGTCGTTGAAAAGCACGGCGATTTCCAGAAACTCTATTACGCCCATCATCTGGGTGGAAATCCGCATGCGCGCGATGCCTACCGTGATCACCCATACTTCGACGACTGCGCGGCGTTTTGCGAACGCTGGGACCAGACGAGTTTCGATCCCGGCTACGATCATCATGACATCGGGTTCTTCCGCGAGATGGTCGAGGAGGTGTTTGCCCGCAAGCCCTACGACCCCGCCGTCATCCGGTCCGGCGAGCGCGTGGCGCTGACCGATCCCTCGATTGCCGAAGGGCGAAACTGATGCGTGCCAACAAGAACAAGGCCGCCATTGTCGGCGGCGGCGTGATCGGCGGCGGCTGGGCCGCCCGTTTCCTGCTCAACGGCTGGGATGTGTCCATCTACGATCCCGACCCGCAGGCCGAACGCAAGGTCGGCGAGGTGTTGGAAAACGCCCGCCGTTCGCTGCCGGCGCTCTCCGATGTGTCCGTGCCTGAAGAAGGACGGCTCTCCTTTGCATCCTCGATCCGGGAGGCTGTGCAAGGAGCAAACTGGATTCAGGAAAGCGTGCCCGAGCGCCTCGACATCAAGCACGCAACCTTTGCGGAAATCCAGAGCCATTGCTCCGCCGATGCGTTGATCGGCTCCTCCACATCCGGCTTCAAGCCGTCGGAATTGCAGCGTGGGGCCTCAAGGCCGGATCAGATTTTCGTCGCCCACCCGTTCAACCCGGTCTATCTGCTGCCGGTCATCGAACTGGTCGGCGTCGAGGCAACTTTGTTGCGCGCCCGTGATATGCTTGAGGCGATCGGCATGAAGCCGCTTCTGGTGCGCAAGGAAATCGACGCCCACATCGCCGACAGGTTTCTTGAAGCGGTCTGGCGCGAGGCGTTGTGGCTGATCAGGGACGGCGTCGCCACCACCCGGGAAATCGATGACGTCATCCGTTACGGCTTCGGCATGCGCTGGGCGCAGATGGGTCTGTTCGAGACATACCGGATCGCCGGCGGCGAGGCCGGCATGCGTCATTTCATCGCCCAGTTCGGTCCGTGCCTCTCCTGGCCGTGGACCAAGCTTATGGATGTGCCCGAACTCACCGACGAACTGACGGACATGATCGCCACCCAGTCGGACGAGCAGTCGGGCATGCACACGATCCGCGAACTCGAACGCATTCGAGACGACAATCTGGTTGCCATGATGCGGGCGCTCAAGGGGAGGAACTGGGGCGCCGGCGCGCTGCTCAACGAGTACGATGCGCGCATCACTCCGCCGCTGCCGACGGAGATCGACAAGCCGATCGATACGCTCAGGCGGGTGATCCCGGTCGACTGGCTCGACTACAACGGTCACATGAATGAAAGCCGCTACGGCCAGGTGTTTTCCGATGCGGGAGATGTGGTCATGGCCATGGTCGGAGCTGACAAGGACTACATCGCAGGCGGGTTGTCATACTTCACGGTCGCAAATGAGATCGGATATTTGAGTGAAACCCGTTTGGGCGACGTGATCCATGTCCGCACCCAGGTGCTCGAAGCCCGCGGCAAGAAGCTCAGGCTCTACCACGAGATGATCCGCAGCGCCGACGGCGAGTTGCTTGCGACCTGCAACCAGCTTTTGATCCACGTCTCGCTCGAAACGCGGAAATCCTGCGAACCTGAAGGCGAGGTTCTGGCCAGGATCACTGCGCTGGGCGAAGCCCAGGCGAAGCTGCCGCGTCCCGAAAGCATGCGCGACTGACCACCGGACAACGATGTGCCTGGCATCCCGACCGTTGATCCGGTGGCCGGATTTCAGGTGACGAAAGAGACAAACCCGAAGGGTGAACGACCATGGATTTCGGACTGACGCAGGAACAGGAAATGATCGTCGAGACCACCCGGTCCTTCGTCGAAAACGAGCTCTATCCGCATGAAGCCCAAGTCGAGCGCACCGGGCATCTCGACATGGATCTGGTGCGCGAGATCCAGCAGAAGGCCATTGCGGCCGGTCTTTATGCAGCCAACATTCCCGAGGAGTTCGGCGGCGCCGGCCTCGATACGCCGACATGGCTACTTTACGAGAAGGAACTTGGCCGCGCCAATTACGCCCTGCACTGGACTTGCGTGGCGCGGCCCTCGAACATCCTGTGCGCCGGAACGCCCGAGCAGCGCGCCCGCTATCTCGACCCATGCGTCGCTGGAGAGAAATGGGATTGTCTCGCGATGACAGAGCCCGGCGCGGGCTCCGATCTGCGCGGCATGAAAGCAACCGCGAAACAGGACGGTTCTGACTGGGTTTTGAACGGCACCAAACACTTCATCTCCCACGCGGACATTGCCGATTTCACGATTTGCTTCATGGCAACCGGTGAGGAAGAAACGCCACGGGGCAGGAAGAAGCTGATCACTGCATTCTTCGTCGACAAGGACACTCCGGGTTATGCCGTGCGCGACGGCTACCGCAATGTCTCCCATCGCGGCTACACCAACGCCATCCTCGAATTCGACAATTGCCGGGTTCCGGCTGAAAACGTTCTCGGCGAAGTCCACAAGGGTTTCGATGTCGCCAACACCTGGCTCGGCGCCACGCGGTTGCAGGTCGGCGCCACATGCCTGGGCCGCGCCGAGCGCGCGTTCCGGCACGCCGTCGAATGGTCGGCGACCCGAGAGCAGTTCGGCCAGCCCATCGGCAAGTTCCAGGGCGTCTCGTTCAAGTTGGCCGACATGGCGATGGAGATGAAGGCGGCGGAGCTGATGATCCTTGAGGCCGGCTGGAAATTCGACCGGGGCGAGGCGACGGACGCGGATATGGCCATGGCCAAGCTCAAGGCATCCGAGATGCTGGCCATGGTCGCCGACGAGGCGATCCAGATCCATGGGGGCATGGGGCTGATGGACGAATTGCCGCTCGAACGCATCTGGCGCGACGCCCGCATCGAGCGCATCTGGGAAGGCACCTCCGAGATCCAGCGCCACATCATTTCGCGCGCCCTGCTCAGGCCGCTTGGCGCATAGGACGATTATCATGCAACGATCGGGCATCTTATCATGAAGCCGGCCATCACCATAACCTATTGCCGCCAGTGCAACTGGATGCTGCGCTCCGGCTGGATGGCGCAGGAACTGCTTTCGACCTTCTCGGAGGAACTGGGCTCGGTCACGCTCGTGCCCGGGTCCGGCGGCATCTTCACCATTGAGGTCGACGGCGATCTGATCTGGGACCGTAAACGCGACGGCGGCTTCCCGGACGTCAAGGCGCTGAAGGGCAGGGTCCGCGACCGCGTCGGCCCGGCCCGCGATCTCGGTCATGTCGACCGCGCAAAGTCCGACGAATGAGCGTCGATCTCTCCCGCCTGCTGAGACCAAAATCCGTCGCCTTGTTCGGTGGCGAATGGGCCGTCAATGTCGTGGCGCAGCTCCAGAAGTCCGGCTTCGACGGCGATATCTGGCCGGTCAATCCGAAGCGGAGCGATATTCTCGGCGTACCCTGCCTGGCCTCGATCGATGAACTGCCCGGGGCTCCCGACGCCAGCTTTATCGGTGTGAACCGGGACGCCACAGTCAATGTGGTCCGGCGGTTGAACGCCATGGGCGCGGGCGGCGCGACCTGCTTTGCGTCCGGTTTCCGTGAAAGCGAAAGCGAAGGAACGGGCGGTTCCGGCCTGCAGGATGAACTGGTCGCGGCAGCGGGTTCCATGCCCATCCTCGGACCCAACTGCTACGGGCTCATCAACTATCTCGACAATGTTGCGCTATGGCCCGACCAGCACGGCGGCGTGCCGGTTGAAAGCGGCGTGGCCATTGTCGCGCAATCCTCCAACATCGCCATCAACATGACCATGCAGGCGCGCGGGCTGCCGATCGCCTATGTCGTCGCGGCGGGCAATCAGGCGCAGGTCGGAGCGAGCGGCATTGCCTCTGCGCTTCTGGACGATGAGCGCGTGACCGCCATTGGCCTCTACCTCGAAGGTTTTGGCGACATCCGCGCGCTGGAGGCGCTTGCGACCAAAGCGCGGGATAAGAACAAGCCCATCGTCGCCATCAAGATCGGTCGCTCGGAAAAGGCGCGTGCGGCAACGCTTACCCATACCGCCTCGCTCGCCGGAAATGCCGCGGCCGGATCGGCGCTGCTCAAACGGCTGGGCATTGTCGAGGTCGAAACCATTGCGGTGTTTCTGGAAACGCTCAAACTGCTGCATATGATCGGGCCGCTGCCCGGTGCGTCAGTCTGCTCTGTCAGCTGTTCGGGCGGCGAGGCCAGCCTGATGGCCGACATGAGCGAGGGCACGGCCCTGTCGTTCCCCGAGTTTGCCCCGGCCCAGCGCGCCGAACTGAAATCTGAACTCGGGCCGATCGTCACCATTGCGAATCCGCTCGACTATCACACCTTCATCTGGGGTGACACGCCGCGCATGACCCGAGTATTCGCCACAGTGATGCGCGAGAGCTTCGATCTTACGGTGTTCATCCTCGACATGCCGCGCGCCGATCGCTGCGATCCCTCCGGTTACCAGTGTGCCGTTGACGCGATCATTGCCGCGAAGTCCGAAACCGGTGCGCGTGTAGCGGTGCTTGCGAGCCTGCCCGAGAACATGTCGGATCACTTCACCCGCAGCTTCATGGAAGGTGGGGTCGCAGTTCTGCACGGCATGAGCGAGGGGATCGCGGCAATTGCGAACGCCATCGCGGCCGGGCGGCATCCGGGGTCCGATCCGCAACCGCTCCTTCTTTGCGAGAGCCCGGCCGGTTCATCGAGAATGCTCAACGAAACCGCGTCCAAACAGGCACTGTCGGGCTTCGGATTGAAGATCCCGCGCTCGATACAGGCGAGATCCGTCGAAGAGTTGATCTCGAATTCGAGCCAACTGGATTTTCCCGTCGTGCTGAAGGGCGTGGGGCTGGCGCACAAGAGCGAAGCCGGTCTGGTCTCGCTTAACATTGCTGACCAGGCCCATCTTCGGACTGAGGCAGAGCGCATGCAGCCCGTCACCTCGGATTTCCTTGTCGAGGAAATGGCGGCGGGGGCGGTTGCCGAAGTATTGGTCGGCGTCACCTGTGACGCTACCGGAACCTTCCTGCTCACCATGGGGGCAGGGGGCGTTCTCACCGAGATCCTCGGAGATACGGTGAGCCTGTTGTTGCCCGCCACCAGCGAAGACATCATTGCCGCTCTCCAAAACCTGAAGATCGGTCCGCTTCTCGGGGGCTATCGCGGCAAACCGGCAGCCGACATTGCAGCGATCGTCGATGCGGTCCAGTCTGTGTGCCGTTATGTCGAAGCCAATTCCGAACGGCTGCTCGAACTCGAAATCAACCCGCTGATCGCCCGCAAGCACGATGCCGTCGCCGTTGATGCGCTGATCAGCCTGCGTGAGAACTGAATGCGAAAGGAGCCCACCATGACCGGTCCCGTCAGAACCCGCACCGTAGGCCATGTCCTCGAAGTCACGCTGGACAGGCCAAAAGCCAACGCGGTCGATCTTGCCACCAGCCGGATAATGGGCGAGGTGTTCCGTGATTTTCGCGACAATCCGGAACTGAGGGTGGCGATTCTCACCGGCGCCGGCGAAAAGTTCTTCTGCCCGGGCTGGGACCTGAAGGCCGCAAATGATGGCGATGCGGTCGACGGCGATTACGGCGTCGGCGGTTTTGGCGGGCTGCAGGAACTCCCGCACCTCAACAAGCCGGTCATCTGCGCGGTCAACGGCATTTGCTGCGGTGGCGGGCTCGAGATCGCGCTTTCCTGTGACATCATTCTCGCCGCCGAGCATGCCACCTTCGCCCTGCCTGAGATCCGCTCCGGCACCGTGGCCGATGCCGCATCGATCAAGCTGCCGAAGCGGATACCCTATCACATCGCCATGGAAATGCTCTTCACCGGTCGCTGGCTCGATGCGCAGGAAGCCGCCCGCTGGGGCTTCGTCAATCACGTTCATCGCGGCGATCAGTTGATGGCGGAAGCCTGGAAGATGGCCGAGCATCTCGCCTCCGGCCCGCCGCTCGTCTTTGCGGCAATCAAGGAAGTGGTGCGCGAAGCCGAGGGCGAGAAGTTCCAGGACACGATGAACAAGGTGACCAGACGGCAGCTCAGAACTATCGACGTGCTTTACGAATCCGAGGACAACAAGGAGGGCTTCCGGGCCTTCGCCGAAAAGCGCGATCCGGTCTGGAAGGGCAAATAGCTCATCCCAGCGGGGGAACGGAGATCAGATCTCGGTATGCATCCGGTAGCCCGGTGCAAAGGTGAGCCGCACCGAAGTAATCACCTGTGCCTGGTTCCAGGTGCTCCGCTCGATCACGAACAGGCCCTCGCCTTCGGTACAGGCGAGAATTTCGGCTTCGCGTTTGCCGGCTGTCATTGCCGAAAAGGTGAAGTCGCCGCCTTCGAAGGGAATGTTCGTCACCAGCCATTCATTGGCGCTGAGTGCCGTCAGGTCCGCGGTTTCGATGCCCGGCGCCGCACCGGGATTGATCCAGCGGTCGCCGAAGACATAGGGCTTGCCATCTGCCATGTGCAGCGTGACGAGATGCAGGAGTTTGACGCCCGGATCCGTGCGCATGCGGGCCCGGATACCTGCGGGCGGTACGGCCTGGCCACGCGAGAGCACCTGATGGCGGTAGCTTTGCCCCTTGCTCTCGATCTCCTGCCGGATGACCGGGATCGCGAGTGTCGCCTTGCGGACGGGGTGGAGCGCGACGCGTGTTCCGGCCTTGCGCCGCCGGTCGAGCAATCCCGACTCCGCCAGCCCCCTGAGCGCCCGGTTGACGGTTGCCCGCGCGCAGCCGAATTCCCGCGACAGTTCCGCCTCGTGCGGTATGAATTCGCCGGGCTTCCATTCCCGGCTGTTGATCCGGCGCAGCACCTCCGCCTGCACCGCCTGCCAGCTTTTGATTTCCGGATCTCTCAAAGCGCCTCCCCGAGCTCTTTCATGGTCCTTAGATATCGTGCCGCGATCTCGTCGCACTTCACATGGGCGCCCTCCCGCACCATGTGCCGGCCCGCGGACCAGACATCCGTTATAAGCCGATCGTCGCCGGCAAAGACATAGCAGTCGATCAGCGTATCGCCGCTTTTCCCGGCCAGATCCACCGCGCCGGCGTCAAGCGCCATCAGATCGGCAAGTTTGCCGGGTGCTATCGTCCCGGTATCGCGGCCCGAAACGCTGGCGCCTCCGGTCGCGATCGCGTCGAGAAGACGCCGGCCCGTCGATTCGGTGCCGCTTGCAAGTGCTGCGCGAGAATTGTCGCGCAGCCGCTGCGAGTAATCGAGGGTCCGCAGCTCCTCGGACAGCGAGATGCGAATGTTGGAATCCGACCCAACGGCAATCGCGCCGCCGGCGTCAAACCAGCGGACCCCGTCAAAGATCCCGTCCCCGAGGCTTGATTCGGTGATCGGGCAAAGCCCGGCCACGGCGCCGCTTCTGGCCAGACCCTCGGTCTCGTGCGGCAGCATCTGCGTGCAGTGGATGAAGCAGTGGCGCGCGTCGAGCGCCATCGTGTCGAGCACGAATTCCACGGGCCGCTTGCCGAGTGCTGCCACCACTTCGTCGACCTCGGCTTTCTGCTCGGCCAGATGCATGTGCAGCGGCGCGTCCGCTGCAAGCGCGGCGTGATGCGAGAGGCTCTCGGGCGCAACGGCGCGCAGGCTGTGCGGCGCAACCCCGATGCGGGTGTCTGCCGGAAGCGACCTGATCGCGTCTTTCGAACGGGCGTGCAACGCCTCATAGGCATCGAGCGTATTGCCGAACCGGATCTGTCCCGGCCCGAGCGGACGCCGGTCGCAGCCGCCATACTGATAGTGCACCGGAAGCAGGGTCAGGCCGATTCCCGAGATCGCGGTTGCGGCCGCGATCCGCTCGGCCATTTCGGCAATGTTATCGTAGGGCGCGCCACCGGGCCGATGGTGCAGGTAGTGGAACTCGACATTGGTCGAATATCCCGCCTCGAGCATTTCCATCTGCACGAAAGCTGCGATTGCCTCGACATGTTCCGGCGTCAGCCGGTCGAGAAACCGGAACATCAATTGCCGCCAGGTCCAGAACGAATCCGACGGGTTCGGTCCGCGTTTCTCGGTCAGTCCGGCCATCGCCCGCTGAAAGGCGTGGCTGTGGCAATTGACCGGGGAGGGGAGCAGAACGCCGACGCGGTTTCCTTCGGCTTCCCGACCGGCCTCGACCGTTCCGATTGCGCCGGTCTCATCGATTTCGACCCGGACATTTTCGGCCCAGCCATTCTCCAGCAACGCCGTCTCGGCCCAAATCACAGTCATCTCTTCCCACCTCTTGACAGGTTTTTATGTCTATACTTATAGTCAAAATACACCGACATAACAATGGCGATTTCATGCTGCTGACCAACGCGAAACTGGCGACGATGGACGGACCCCCTGCTTACGGGTTGATCGGCGACGGCGCTGTGGCGATCGAAGGCGAGCGGATCGTCTGGGCGGGCCCTGCAAAGGATCTGCCGGACGGTTACCGCGCGATGGAGGCTGTCGACCTCGGCGGGCGGCTGGTTACGCCGGGCCTGATCGATTGCCACACCCACGTGGTTCACGGCGGCAATCGCGCCCGCGAATTTGAAATGCGGCTTGAAGGCGCGTCCTATGAGGAAGTGGCCCGAGCCGGTGGCGGTATCGTCTCCACCGTCGCCGCCACCCGTGCCGCCACTGAAGATGAACTGCTCTACAACGCTCTGACCCGGGTCGATGTGATGATCGCCGAAGGCGTTTCCACCATCGAGATCAAGTCGGGCTACGGCCTCGACATCGAAAACGAGATCAAGATGCTGCGCGCGGCGAGGGCGGTTGCTGCCAATCGCCGGGTTCGGGTGCGTACCAGCTATCTCGGCGCCCATGCCGTACCGCCGGAATACAAGAACCGACCCGATGCCTATATCGACGAGGTCTGCATTCCCGGACTGGAAGCCGCACACGCAGAGGGGCTGGTCGATGCGGTCGACGGTTTCTGCGAGGGGATCGCATTTTCCCCCGTGCAGATCGCCCGGGTTTTCGACAAGGCGAAAGCCCTCGGCCTGCCTGTTAAGCTTCATGCCGAGCAACTTTCCAACCTCGGGGGCGCCCGGATGGCTGCCGGGTATGGCGCGCTCTCCGCGGACCACCTCGAATATGCCGACGCCGGCGATGCCGCGGCCATGGCAAAAGCCGGATCGGTTGCGGTCATCCTGCCTGGCGCTTTCTACACATTGCGCGAAACCGCGCTTCCACCCGTTGATGCGTTCCGCGACCAGGGAGTCGCGATGGCTGTCGCAACCGACTGCAACCCCGGCTCATCGCCGATGAGTTCGCTGCTGCTGAGCATGAACATGGCCTGTACCCTGTTCCGCATGACGCCCGAGGAAGCCCTTGCCGGCGTAACGCGCAATGCAGCCCGGGCTCTCGGCATGGCTGATACCGGCATGATCAAGCCTGGCCTTCGCGCCGACCTGGCTGTCTGGGATATCGAGCATCCCGCCGAACTTTCCTATCGAATTGGGTTCAATCCGCTCTGGAAGCGGATGTTTGGAGGCGAACTTTGACGCTCACACTCACACCCGGCGAAGCGACGCTCGGCCAGCTCGAGGAAATCTGGCGCGAGGGCAGGGCCGCAGTTCTGGACGATGCTGCCCGGCCGGCCATCGATGCGGCTGCCGATCTGGTGCGCGCGGCGGCCGAGGGTGACGAGGCTGTCTACGGTGTCAACACGGGCTTTGGGAAGCTGGCAAGTGTCCGTATCAAACCTGGCGATACGGCGAGACTCCAGCGCAACCTCATCCTCTCGCATTGCTGCGGTGTGGGCGAAGTCCTCGACGTTCCGGCAACCCGGTTGATGATGGTTCTGAAGCTCCTTTCAGCCGGGCGGGGCGCCTCCGGCATCACCTGGCAGACGCTTTCGGTCATAGAGAAGATGCTGGCGAAGGGTGTCACCCCGGTTGTCCCGTCGCAGGGATCGGTGGGCGCGTCCGGCGACCTTGCGCCGCTCGCCCACATGGCCGCCGCGATGATCGGCGAGGGAGAGGCGGAGTTTGAAGGCGTTCGCCTGCCGGCCGCCGATGCGCTGGCCAAGGCCGGCATCGAGCCGGCGGTGCTTGCCCCGAAGGAAGGCCTGGGGCTTATCAACGGCACCCAGTTTTCCACGGCCTGTTCGCTGGCGGGCTATTTCAGCGCGATCCGCAATCTCGAGGCGAGCGTCGTCTCTTCGTGCCTGTCGACAGATGCGATCATGGGGTCCACCGCTCCGCTTGAAGCGGGCATCCATGTATTCCGCGGTCACCGCGGTCAGATCGACGTGGCGGCTGCGATGCGTGCCGTCATGCACGGCTCGGAAATCCGTGAAAGCCATCGCTCAGGCGACACCAGGGTTCAGGACCCCTATTGCATTCGATGCCAGCCGCAGGTGGCCGGCGCCGCGCTCGACCTGCTACGCTTTGCGGGTCGGACGCTCGAAATCGAAGCCAATGCCGTTTCCGACAACCCGCTTGTCCTGGTGGACGAAGGCAAGATCGTGTCGGGCGGAAACTTCCACGCGGAGCCGGTTGCCTTTGCCGCCGACCAGATCGCGATAGCGATTGCGGAGATCGGCGCCATCGCCCAGCGTCGGGTGGCGTTGATGGTGGATCCGTCACTTTCGTTCGACCTGCCGCCGTTCCTGACGCCCGAACCGGGCCTCAATTCCGGCCTGATGATTGCCGAGGTGACGACGGCAGCATTGATGAGCGAGAACAAGCATCTCGCCAATCCCTGCTCGACCGATTCCACGCCGACTTCGGCCAATCAGGAAGATCATGTCTCCATGGCCGCCCATGGCGCGCGCCGGCTCAAGCGCATGAACGACAATCTCAATGTGATCATCGGGGTGGAGTTGCTCTGCGCTGCCCAGGGCGTCGAGTTTCGCGCGCCGCTGCGAACCAGCCCGGCGCTTGAGAACGCCATAACCCTGATCCGCAGGGACATTGCATCGCTGGCGGAAGACCGTTTCATGGCAGGCGATCTGGCCAGGGCCGCGCGGATCGTTTCCGACGGGCGTCTGCAATCGGAAATCGGCGTTGCGGACCTGCTTGCGGGAGGTGCGCAGTGACCGGGGAGATTTCGCCCGCAGACGTAAGGCACGGCGACAGCCCCGTCGTGCTCGGCCTGCCGCACAGCGGCACGCATGTGCCGGCGGAGATCTTTGACCGGTTGACGCCGCTCGGCCGGACGCTGGGTGACACCGACTGGCATGTCGACCGCCTCTATGGCGGTTTGCTCGATGGCGTGACCACGGTCCGCGCCAATTTCCATCGCTACGTGATCGACGCCAATCGCGATCCTTCAGGCGCCAGCCTTTACCCGGGCCAGAACACGACCGGTCTTGTTCCGATGACCGATTTCGATGGCGAGCCGCTTTGGCTGGAAGAACCGGATGAGGCCGAAATCGAGGCTCGCCGGTTGGCCTGGCACGCGCCCTATCACGCCGCACTTGCCGCCGAACTGGAGCGCGTCAAGGAGATCCATGGCGTGGCGATCCTGTATGATTGCCATTCGATCCGTTCGAACATCCCGTACCTGTTCGAAGGCACGCTTCCGGATTTCAACATAGGCACCAATGGCGGAGCGACCTGCGCGCCGGTGATCGGGTCCGTGGTGGCCGGGATCTGCGCGGGCGCGGAAGGCTATTCGAGCGTGCTCAACGGCCGTTTCAAGGGCGGCTGGACCACGCGTCACTACGGCAGGCCGGCCGACGGCCTTCATGCAATCCAGATGGAACTTACGCAAAGCACGCATCTGAAGACCGAAGCCGTACCGTTCGATTACGATCCGGAAAAGGCCGAGCGCCTGCGGGTCCATCTCAAGACAGTTCTGAATTCAGTTGCTGACCTGGCAGCTTCATTGGGAGGCCAATCATGACCAATCCGCGACACAATCAGCGCGACATCTATCCGCCGACCGGAACCGAGATAACCGCCAGGAGCTGGCTCACCGAAGCGCCGATGCGAATGCTGATGAACAATCTCCATCCTGACGTGGCGGAAAACCCGCACGAACTGGTGGTCTATGGCGGCATCGGGCGCGCGGCGCGCACCTGGAAGGACTTCGACCAGATTGTCGCCAGCCTCAAGGACCTCAACGAGGACGAAACGCTGGTCGTTCAGTCGGGCAAGCCGGTTGCCGTGGTGCGCACCCATGTCGATGCGCCCCGGGTGCTGATCGCGAACTCGAATCTGGTTCCGCATTGGGCGAACTGGGATCATTTTAACGAACTGGATAAGCGCGGACTTGCCATGTACGGTCAGATGACCGCCGGATCGTGGATCTATATCGGCACGCAAGGCATCGTTCAGGGAACCTACGAGACCTTCGCAGAGGCCGGACGCCAGCATTTTGGCGGCGACTTGACCGGCAAGTGGATTTTGACCGGCGGGCTCGGCGGCATGGGCGGCGCCCAGCCGCTTGCTGCAGTGATGGCCGGCGCCTGCTGTCTTGCCGTCGAATGCGACGAAACCCGCATCGATTTCCGCCTGCGCACCCGCTATGTCGATGAGAAGGCGCATTCGCTCGAAGAAGCGCTGACGATGATCGGCAAATGGACCAAGGCGGGCGAAGCCAAGTCGGTGGCCCTGCTTGGCAACGCCGCGGATGTTTTCGTTGAACTCGCCGAACGCATGAAGGCCGGCGGTCCGCGTCCCGATATCGTCACAGACCAGACCTCCGCCCACGACCCGTTGCACGGTTACCTGCCGCAAGGCTGGAGTGTGGCGGAATGGCGCGAGAAACAGGAAAGCGATCCGAAAGCGGTCGAGAAGGCAGCCCGGTCTTCGATGAAGGCGCATGTTGCTGCCATGGTCGATTTCTGGAACGCCGGTGTGCCGACGCTGGACTATGGCAACAACATCCGCCAGGTCGCCCGGGAAGAGGGCCTGGAAAACGCCTTCGCCTTCCCCGGTTTCGTGCCCGCCTACATCCGGCCGCTGTTCTGCCGTGGCATCGGCCCGTTCCGCTGGTGCGCGCTGTCGGGCGATCCGGAGGACATCTACAAGACCGACGCCAAGATGAAGGAGCTGTTTCCCGAAAACGAGCATCTGATCAACTGGCTCGACATGGCCCGCGAGCGCATCTCGTTCCAGGGGCTGCCGGCTCGTATCTGCTGGATCGGACTGGGCGACCGCCACCGCGCGGGTCTTGCCTTCAACGAAATGGTCGCGTCGGGAGAGTTGAAAGCCCCGATCGTGATCGGCCGGGACCATCTGGATTCCGGTTCCGTTGCCTCGCCGAACCGCGAGACCGAAGCCATGAAGGACGGCTCCGATGCGGTCTCGGACTGGCCACTGTTGAATGCGCTGGTCAACACCGCCTCGGGCGCGACCTGGGTGTCGCTGCATCATGGCGGCGGTGTGGGCATGGGCTTCTCGCAGCATTCGGGCATGGTCGTGGTGGCCGATGGCACGGAAGGCGCCGCGCGACGGCTCGAACGGGTTCTCTGGAACGATCCGGCTTCCGGGGTCTGGCGTCATGCCGACGCAGGTTACGATATCGCGCTCGATTGTGCGCGTGAGCACGGGCTCAATCTGCCCGGCATACTGGGGTGAAAACGACAATCCAAACTCGAAACAGAGAGGAACTGACATGCAAAGACGGAAATTCCTGAAAGCCGGCGTTGTCGGCGCAGCCGCAGCCACATTGGCGAGCCCAGCCATTGCGCAGGACAAGCGCGAATGGAAGATGGTCACCGCATGGCCCAAGAACCTGCCCGGCCCGGGCGTTGCCGCCCAGCTTCTGGCGGACCGCATCACCACGCTTTCCGGCGGCCGCATCGAGGTCAAGCTCTTCGCCGCCGGTGAAATTGTTCCCGGTCCCGGCGTTTTTGACGCCGTCTCGGAAGGCACCGCCGAACTCTACCACGCCGTACCCGCTTACTGGGGCTCCAAGTCCAAGGGCATTCTTTTGTTCGGTTCCCAGCCCTTCGGCCTGCGTGCCGACGAGCAGTTCGGCTGGATGCAGCATGGCGGTGGCCAGGCGCTCTACGACGAAATGTATGCCCGTTTCGGGGTCAAGCCGTTCCTCTGCGGCAACTCCGGCCCACAGTGGGCCGGCTGGTTCCGCAATGAAATCAATTCGGTCGAGGACCTCAAGGGTCTGAAGTTCCGGACCACGGGTCTCGCCTCCGAAATGGCAACCAAGCTCGGCATGGCTGCCGAAGCCATGGGCGGACCGCCGATGTTCCAGGCGCTGCAGACCGGCGCGCTGGATGCAGGCGAGTTCATCGGTCCCTGGACCGATTCCGCGCTCGGCTTCTACCAGGTCGCCAAGAACTACTACTGGCCGGGTGTCGGCGAACCGTCTTCGGCCGAGGAATGCGGTGTCAACGCCGAGGCCTATGCCGCACTGCCGGAAGACCTTCAGCAGGTCGTCTCGCTCGCCTGTGAAAGCCTCTACAATCCGGTCTGGACCGAATACACCACCAAGCACGCACAGTCCCTCAAGACCCTGGTCTCCGAGCACGGCGTCAATGTGCGCAAGCTGCCGGATGACGTGGTGGCTGCAATGGGCAAGGCCGCCGAAGAGGTCATTGACGAACTGCGCCAGAACGACGATGAACTGGTCAAGCGGATCACCGAAAGCTTCATCGCCTACCGTGATCTGGTCGGGGGGTACATGACCTTTGCCGACAACGGCCAGATGAACGCCCGCGCAGCGATCATGGGCTACTGATCGTCCTTGACCGGCCCGGCATACAATGGCGGGCCGGTTTCCTCGTGAGTGAAGGGGGCCCCATGCAGCGTCTTGCGGATTTTCTGGACGGGATCGCTCGCGCGACAGCGAGCGTCGTTCGGTGGCTTGCGCTGTTAATGGTGCTGGTCCAGTTTGCCATCGTGGTGGGGCGTTATGTCTTTGGCGTCAACTCGATCGCCGCCCAGGAAAGCGTTCTCTACATGCATGCGACGCTTTTCATGCTTGGCGCCGCCTACACGCTGCTGGTCGACAAGCACGTCCGCGTCGATGTCTTTTACGCCAAGGCTGAAGCCGCAACGCAACGCCGGATCGACATCTTTGGCCACGTCGTGCTGCTCATTCCGTCCATGCTGGCGCTTTGCTACTGGTCCTGGCCGTCGGTGCGGAACTCCTGGAAGATCCTCGAGGGGCCGATCTCGGTTGGCGGCATCGAGGCCGTCTTTCTCATGAAATCCCTGATCCCCGCCTTCTGTGTTCTCTTGATCCTGCAATCGCTCGCACTGCTGATCCGCCTGTATTTGCCACGGACCGGCAGTCTGCCGCGAAAGGACGAGGCGTGAGCCAGTATCTCGATCTCATCATGTTCGCCGGCCTGATCGGCGCGATCCTGCTCGGGTTTCCGGTTTCCTTTTCCATCGCCGGTGTGGCGATCATTTTCGGCTATCTCGGCTGGGCGCTTGGCGTGATGGACATTACGCTGCTCGGTGCGACCGGCCAGCGGGTGTTTGGACTGCTGTCGAACACGGTGTTGATCGCCATACCGCTTTTCGTGCTGATGGGCGCGGTGCTCGAGAAGAGCCGTATCGCCGAGGAACTTCTCGACACCATGGGCCGGCTGTTCGGCCAGTTGCGCGGCGGTCTCGGCATCTCGGTGGTTCTGGTCGGGGCTCTGCTTGCAGCCTCCACCGGCATCGTTGGCGCCACTGTCGTCGCCATGGGCATGATCGCGTTGCCGACCATGCTGCGCGCCGGTTACGATCCGCGCGTTGCCTCGGGCATCGTCTGCACGGCCGGCACGCTTGGCCAGATCATTCCACCCTCGACACTGCTGATCATCCTCGCAGACGTGATGTCGAACGCCTATCAGCAGGCCCAGTACGAAGAGGGCAAGTTTGCCGTCGAGGCACTGTCGGTCGGCCAGTTCTTCGCCGCCGCCATCATGCCGGGGCTGGTGCTGGTGCTGCTGTACCTGATTTACATTCTCATCCGTGGCGCCATGCGACCCAAGGACATGCCTCCGGCATCTTTGGACACGCCACGGCCCGAGCGCGCCGAAGTGCTTGCAGCCGTGGTCCCGCCGGTGCTGTTGATCGTGGCGGTGCTGGGCGCAATCCTGGGCGGCGTTGCCACACCGACGGAGGCCGCGTCCGTGGGCGCAATCGGCGCGCTTTTGATGGCAGGCCGCAGGATCAGCCGCAGGCCGAAAATCATTCTTGTCGGGGCTGCAGCACTGGTGCTTCTCGGGGTGCTCGCCGGGGCCTTTCCAGTCCGGCTGCAGCGCAGCGACCTCGGTTTCCTGTCCCAGGCCGCGGGCGGTTTCTATGTGATCCTGACCATCGTCGGCGTCATCGGCATCGCCTATGCGCTCAGGGCCGCGTTCCGTGAGAAAGTCATCCATGCCGCAGTGACCTCGACGCTCACCATGACGGCGATGATTTTTGCCACCATCCTCGCGGCCGGTATGTTTTCGCTCGTCTTCATCGGGCTCGGTGGCGAGGAGCGTGTGGCGGAAATCCTCACCGGAATGCCCGGTGGCCCGACCGGCGCGCTTCTATTCTGCATGGCGCTGGTTTTCGTGCTCGGCTTCTTCCTCGATTTTGTCGAGATCTCGGTGATCGTGCTGCCGCTGATTGCCCCGACGCTGATCCTGATGGGCCACGACCCGATCTGGCTCGGCGTGCTTCTGGCGATCAACCTGCAGACCAGCTTTCTTACCCCGCCCTTCGGATTTTCGCTGTTCTATCTGCGCGGGGCGGCACCCAAGGAAATTTCCACCGGCCAGATCTATGCGGGGGTGATGCCGTTCATCGGCCTGCAGATCCTGGGCATGGCGCTTGTGTTTTTCCTGCCGCAGGTGTCGACCTGGTTGCCGCGGGCTCTTTTCTAGGCTTTCATCCTTAAACGCCTGTCTGCAATCCTGAGGGCCGTTCGCGGATGCGAGGCAGCCCGTCGGACTGTTTTTGCGGCCTGTAAGGAACTTTGCGCATAAACCGAACGTTCGAGTTGCGGACGCCCCGGGCAAGTGCGCTTGGCGCGAAAGAAGACAATGCCCGGAGCATAGGATTGACCGAAACGATACTGATCGCAATTTCTTTGATCTGTTTTGTCGCGAGCTTGATTCCGTTCGTGCCCTGCCCGTCCGGCTCCGTTCGCGCGTTCGACTTCGGGCGACTTCAGGTGCTGGCGCTTTCGCTGGCCGCCCTCCTTGCATCGCTGGTCGGGGAGATCTGGCTTTGGGACGGCTGGACGGCTGCGGGCGTCGCTTCGATTGCCATGGCAGCTGCGGCCGCGGCCATACAGTTTTCCCATATCCTGCCGTTCACGCCGATATGGCCTGTCGAGACGGCACGTTTCGAAGGTGATGAAACCACCGTTCCGACGCTGTCGCTCCTTGCCTGCAACGTCAAACAGGGCAATCGTGACTATCAGCGCGTGATCGACCTCATCAACCAGACCAATCCTGACATTGCAGTCTTCATGGAAACCGACAGGCGTTGGGTCGATGCTCTCAGGCCTGCACTGTCGGATTACCTGCATATTATCGAGCAGCCCCAGGAGAACAGCTACGGAATGATCTTTGCAACCCGGTTCGCAATGCGGGATGCGAAGGTTCAGTTTCTTCTCAACGAGGAGGTGCCCAGCATAACCGGCGTCGTTCAGTTGTCCCCTGGCCGTGATGTGAGAATCGTTGTCATTCACCCCGAACCGCCGATTCCGACCCGGGACACGCTGGGCCGCGACGCGGAAATACTTGTCGCCGCCCGGATAGCCCGGGAAGAGACCCTTCCGATCCTGATCACCGGCGACCTCAACGACGTGGCATGGTCGAAAACCACACGACGTTTTCAGCGCCTTTCCGGATTGCTCGACCCGCGTCAGGGGCGGGGGTTCTTCAACTCATTTCACGCGGAATATCCGGTCGTGCGCTGGCCGCTCGATCACCTCTTTCATTCCGGCGATTTTCAGCTTTTGGACATTGATCGCAAGCCGTTCGTCGGATCGGATCATTTTCCGATGTATTATCGCTTTGCTCTCGCGGGGAACGGGGCCAGCGAAACACCCCCGCCGCCGTCTCGCGATGATGTCGAGGACGCCGACGAAGCTATTTCGATTGAAAAGAATCGGGACCGTCGCCCGGCGGGAACCGACTGGGAAGATTGACTGCCGCAAGAATGCAAAACGGCGCCGGATATGAAGCGGCGCCGTTTTTGTTCAAAGCGTTTTAGGTGCACCGTCGCGGACCGGCTTGGGCCGGTCCCGATCCGGGAACCGGGTCAGATGCCACCCAGGCAGATATACTTGATCTCCAGATAATCGTCGCAGCCGTATTTCGAGCCCTCACGGCCCTGGCCGGACTGCTTTACGCCCCCGAACGGGGCCACCTCGGTGGAAATGAGACCGGTATTTACGCCGACCATGCCATATTCCAGCGCCTCGGCCACGCGCCAGACCCTCGAAAGATCATTTGCGTAGAAATAGGATGCGAGACCGAAGATCGTGTCGTTGGCCTGCTCGATGACGTCCTCGACAGTGTCGAACTTGAACAGCGGCGCCACCGGACCGAAGGTTTCGTCGGACGCCACCTGCATCTCGCGTGTTACGCCGGTCAGGATCGTCGGCTGGAAGAATGTGCCGCCCAGTTCGTGCCGCTCGCCGCCGGTCATCACCTTGGCGCCCTTGGACTTTGCATCCTCGATGTGTTCGATCACCTTGGTCACGGCGTCTTCGCTGATAAGCGGCCCGGTGGTCACGCCGTCTCCGAAGCCGTCGCCCACCTTCATCTTCGAAACCGCGGCGGCCAGCTTTTCGGCAAAGGCATCATAGACCCCCGCCTGAACGTAGATCCGGTTCGCGCAAACGCAGGTCTGGCCGTTGTTGCGGTATTTCGAGATCATTGCGCCTTCGACTGCGGCATCGAGATCGGCATCGTCGAAAACAATGAAGGGGGCGTTGCCGCCAAGCTCCATCGAGGTTTTCTTGACCTGGTCCGCCGACTGGCGCATCAGGATCCGGCCCACTTCGGTCGAGCCGGTGAAGGTGATCTTGCGCACCTTTTCATTCGAGCAGAATTCCTTGCCGATTTCGGAACTGGATTTTGACGTGATGACGCTGAACAGCCCCTTGGGCAAACCGGCGTCCTGAGCGAGCTTGGCCATCGCCAGTGCCGACAATGGCGTTTCGGCAGCCGGCTTGGCGACAAAGGCGCAACCGACCGCGAGCGCCGGTCCGAGTTTGCGGGAGATCATCGCATTGGGAAAGTTCCATGGGGTGATCGAAGCCACAACGCCTACCGGCTGCTTAATGACCACGATACGCTTGTCGGGCTGGTGGCCCGGAATGACATCGCCATAGACCCGCTTCGCCTCTTCGGCGAACCACTCGATGAAGCTTGCGCCATACAGGATTTCGCCCTTGGCTTCGGCCAGCGGCTTGCCCATTTCGGCGGTCAGGATTGCACCGAGATCATCGGCGTTGGCGACCATGAGGTCGTTGAACTTGCGCAACACGGCACTGCGTTCCTTGCCGGTCTTCTTGGCCCACTCCTTCTGCGCAATTTCAGCCGCGTCGATGGCCTTTCGCGCTTCCTCCACTCCGAGGTCGGGCAGGCTCGTGATCACATCACCGGTTGAAGGATTGAGAACGTCGAAGGTCTTGCCGTTCGATGCCTTTTCCAACCAGCTGTCGCCCACAAGCGCTGCGCTGACAAGGAGCTCCGGATTCTTCAGGATCTGGGAAAGTGTCTTGCTCATGAAAATTTGTCTCCGGTTTCACTCTTGAATGGTCGAACTGTGCATGTCCGGCATGCTTCACGATCCGCATACGCCATCACGGCCGGTTTTGGGAAGGGCAAACGCGGCGCCCGAAGAAAACATATGCCGAGACAGCCCGCAGGGCTGCCTTCGCGGCAATCCGGGACTTCATTCCGGAACGCGTTCCTGGTGCGGGATTTCCTGGCTCACCTGTGCCCATGCAAGGAATGTGAAGATCGCCGTTCCACCGACAACATTGCCGGCAAGAACCGGTATGAAGAATGTACCGATGGCACTGAAGACCCCCAACTGGCCGGATACGATCATATAGGCCATTTCGACGGATCCCGCGACGATATGGGTGAAGCCGCACACGCCGATCAGCCAGGTGAACAGGGTGATCACCCAGAAGATCGACCCGCCGGCCTGCGGCAACATCCACACAAGCGCCGCGATCAGGATGCCCGCCGGTATGCCGCGCGCAAAGCCCTCGGCAGCTGGAAGCGCCATTGCCTTGCGGGAAATGTCGTTGAATGCCGGCAGCAGTTCGGGCGGAAGCACCGAACCGTAGGTGATTGTCAAGGCGGCAATGAAACACCCGATCAGGTTTGCGCCCAGGACCACGCCCCAGAGGCGTCCAAGCCGTGCAAACATCACGCGCGACGGCTTGGACGCGACAGGCAGCACTGTCATGATCGTATTTTCGGTGAAAAGCTGCATGCGCCCCAGAATGACCAGAAGGAAGCCGAAGCTGTAGCCCAGATTGTCAACGAGGTGACGCCATGGCACATCGGGGAGGTAGGTTTCGAACACGGCCTTGCCGACGATCGAGAAACTGATGAGAATGCCTGCGGCGACACCCGACCAGAACAGCGACTTGAACGGGCGTCGCAATTCTTCTTCCCCGTCGACCCGGATGACCTCGTGGATCATTCGGGGAGAGAGTTTGGAAGCCTTGTCGACGGATGCCGCTTTGGCTTCCTCGACCACCTCCTCGACCTTTTCGTCCGCTGTCTCGTTTGTCTGTTCGCTCACGCCGGATATCTTTCCAAAGTGTCGGCGCTTGCGCCTGCATAGTCACGGGCCGTCAGTTCATCCCGCAGAATGGCGGCGTTGCGCAGGTTCGCCTTGAAGCCCACGTCGAAGATGTCGCCGACCAGTGGCACCAGTCCGATGAGATAGTCGATGCCCGAGTTTGCAATCATCCGGACCAGCATGCGCCTGCGGACGCCGAGCTTGTGACCGCGCCAGATCATCCAGGCCGAGGGTGCGGCGGTTAGAGTATCGCCGATGCCGGGGATGAGGCCCGCAATGCCGTCAATGCCGAACCGGATCGAAGTGCCCGGAAGGCGAAAGCGCGCATCGAGCAGACTGGCGAGCCGCTCAAGGCGAGCGAGCTCCGTGTCGATTTCGTCGCGACGACGGGGCGGGATTTGGGCCGATTGAGACATGCCGGTACAACCCGTGAAGAGGCCATTGGTTCCCCAGCGAGATGACGGATCGCTTCGTTTCCGCCGGACGTGTGAGTCCTTTCCGGGCTCTCTGAACCGGCCACGATTGTTCAGAAGGCCCGGTGTTGCACTTTTCAAGTGCGCCGGCCCACACTCCCGAAGGTTCAACGACCCAGGCGCCGGTGCGTTCCGCGGAGCGATTGTTTCCAGTGAACCTTTCCGCATGATGCGCATTGGGTTCCAAACAGGAAATCCGCCCATATGCCATTTAGTGACTTTTCTCTCTCTCTCCTGCTGGGAACCTTTGCGCTTGCCGGCCTCACCATTTTCGTGTGCGGCATCCGGATGACCGGGCTTGCGGACCGCATTGCCGACAGGACGGGGCTTGGCGAGGCATTGATAGGCGGCGTCTTGCTCGGAGCTGCGACCTCTCTCTCGGGTTCGGTCGTGTCGGTTACCGCAGCACTTGACGGACGCGCATCGCTTGCCTTTTCAAACGGCGTCGGCGGCATCGCCGCTCAGACGGCTTTTCTTGCACTTGCCGACATACTTCACCGCCGCGCAAATCTGGAACATGCCGCCGCCGAATTGGCGAATGTTTTCCAGGGCGCGTTGCTGGTTCTTCTGCTCACAATTCCGATCATCGCCTATGCAGGTCCGGAAGTGGCGATCTTCGGCGTTCATCCGGGTTCGATCGTTCTTCTCCTCGTCTACGGCGTTGGTGTCGTTGCCTCCAAGAGGGTGCGAGAAGATCCGATGTGGCGTCCCGTCGGAACATCGATGACGAAGCAGGATTCGCCTGACGAGGAAGAAAGCGACAACACGGGCAATATGAGACTTTTTGTGGTCTTTGGCGTGTTGATGCTGATAATGGGTGTCGCGGGCTGGTTGGTGGCCCGGGTGGCCAATGAGCTGACCGACCGCTATGATCTTTCGGCATCTCTGGTTGGTGCGCTCATGACGGCGATCGTGACCTCGCTGCCGGAACTCGTGACCACACTCGCCGCAGTCCGCCGGGGCGCTTTGCAGCTGGCGGTTGGGGGGATCATTGGCGGCAACACTTTCGATACCCTGTTTCTGACCTTTTCCGATCTGAGCTACCGGGATGGCTCGCTCTACCACGCGCTTGTGCGGCCTGACTTCTTCTGGCTTGCAACCGGCCTCGCCATGACTTCGGTTTTGCTGCTTGGCTTGATAGTCCGACAGCGCACGGGACCGGGCGGGATCGGTTTTGAAAGCATGGGAATCCTGGCGATCTATCTTATGGCAGTCGGCGTCCAGGCGTTCGCGATGTGAGCGGGAGGTCTGGCAGCCTGAGCCTTCTAGAGGTCCTTCGAACCTGCCTTGGTTTCGGCAACCCGGACCACGCGCATGATGATGAGCGAAAGCACGGTGGTCGTGCCGCTGATGATCCAGAGCCCGAGCCCGCAACTCAAGCCGACCGACGCCGCCAGCCAGAGGCTTGCACCTGTGGTCAGGCCGCGAACCTTGCCTTTGGCAAAAACGATCATTCCGGCGGCCAGAAACGCTACCCCGCTGGTGACGGCTTCGATTATGCGGATCGGATCCACCCTGACCGGGTCCGGATAGTCCGCCGCCCGGCCCAGCAATTCCAGCATAAGCAGGCAATAAACACTCGCCGCAAGGCCAACCAGCATGTGGGTGCGCAGCCCCGCCGGGCGATCCCTGCTTTCGCGTTCAAATCCGATCATGCCGCACAGCATGACTGCCCCGCAAAGCCTGAGCGCAAGAACGGAAAGGGGTTGGCTTGGCGTTGTTGTGAGTTCCGCAGTCAGGGTTTCGATCATGATGTTTCCTTTTCGTCTCCGACCCGTAGGACAGGTCATGAACCGACGATCTTGCCTCCGTTCGGAGGCAGGGTCTGACCGGTGAAGTAGGCTGAATCCTGCAACGCCAGAAAGAGGTGGCTCGTCGCAACCTCCTGCGGTTGTCCCGGCCGGCCCGTGGGTTAATCCTTGCCGAAGCCTTTCATCTTCTCCGCTGGAACGGAGTCGGGGATGAAGGGCGTCCAGATAGGTCCTGGCGCCACGGCATTGACCCGGCCCCCATCTTTGAGAAGCTGGGTGGCCATGGACCGGCTAAACGCTGTCGCCGCCTGTGATCAGGGCGAGCTTTTCTCCGAGCCTGCCGACTCCGGGATAGCGCGGCGCGCAATCGGGTGCGGGGTCCATCTTGTGTTCGCGGGCAGGCATAGCGCTTTGTGCCTGCGCGGGGATTTCCGGTGTGTCGGACATGGTGACCTCCAGAACGGTTTTGTTGCGTCAGAATATGAACGCCTTGCGCCTCCGACTGTTCCTCCCCCTTGGGCTTACAAAAGCACGGCAGCGATTGCCCAGGCCACCGCACCGACCGGGAGCAGGGCGATCAGGGCAAAAAGGCCGTCACGCGTCAGCATCGAAAAGGACAGGAGCACGACGGCGGCTCCGAGCAGGGAAGAGGAGAATGGAACCAGTTCGAGAAGCGGCATCAATGCGCCGAAAACTGTGCAGGCCAGGGGCGGAATCAAGCGGAAGGGCGGGTGGAACAGAAAGCCGAAGCGCTTGCGCATGTGCCGATCGAGGCGAAGCGTCAAGGGCCGGATCCTGTCGAGTGCATCGCCAAGCCTCTCGCCGCTGATCTTGCGGCGCAGTATCCATTGCGGCAACCACAAGTGATCCCGCCCGGCAAGCCACTGGACCGAAATGAGAAAGATCAGAATGCCGCAGAAACTGGAAAAGGCGGGAATACCGCTGAGCGGTGTAACGACGAGGAGCGCCGGCACCAGCAGCAGCGGAACGAAGCTCGCATGGCCGAATGCATCAAGAATGTTGTCGACCGTCACCTGATCCCGCCGGGCCACGCCGGCTGCCCGGTCCATGACATCGCTCAGGGAATGCAATCCCTCCTGTCCATCATCGTTTCCTGTCATGATCTGGTCGTGGATCCTTCTAATTGCTGTTGGAAGTGGGAACTCTCCGGGTCGGCCGCCGTTGGTGTTCGATGCCTGGCAACGAAAGGACCTGCAATGCTCGAACCCGGCTGGATGTTCTATGTCGCTCTGATTGCTTTTGCGCATGTGATTGTTTTCGCGACAGTTTCATTCAGCAGCGCGCCCCGGGTTTGGCGCACAAGTGCGGTAACCTCGATCCCGCGCGATGAAGTCGACGCAAAGGCCGCTGGTAGCTCGCGTTCGCCTCTGGACAAGCGAGCGTTAGGCGCAGGCCGTTTCCCATGCGGTCGCCGGGGCAGGCCACCCCGGAACAAGTCGAAAGCAAACAGTTTGGTTCCAAACGCAGCGGATCAATTTCCACGTACATTGACGATCTCGCTTCGGCCGCCAAGTGGGAGATCGTGAACGGAGTAAACCGTATTCTCGTAACAGGGATGAAACTGAACCGGCAATCGATAACGGAACTCTTCCCATCGCGGTCCATGCGGTGTCCTGATTGTACCGGGTCGAAGAAGCCACGGAGTAGGAATTGCTGTTTGATATCCGCTTTGACATTTGCTGCCACAGCATGGACCGTGGTTGTGGGACATCATGACCGCTGCTTCCAAAGCAAAAGTTCCCTCGCGGCTTGAAGCCCGGGATTGGTTCTCTGCGGCCTCGGTCACTGCGCAGTCCGCTTTCGACCTCGACACCAGCCTGCGTTGCGCGGGCGTGGCGTTTTTCGGTTTCCTGTCTGTCTTCCCGGCTTTGAGCGCCGCCATTTCGGTGTTCGGTCTCGTGGCAGATCCCGGCGCCATTGATGTGACAGAGCTTCCGTTTGCAGTGGCCCTTCCCGGCGAAGTGATTGCCGTGATCAACGAGCAGGTCGCAGCCTTCGCAGCGCGCGATGCGAAGCTGAGCATCGGGCTTGCCGTTAGCCTGGCGTTCGCCCTCTGGACGGGATCCCGGGGTATGAACGCGCTTATATTTGCTGTCACCCGCGCCTACATGGAAAATGAGGAGCGCGGCTTTGTGCGCAGCGTTCTGATGTCCTTTGCCGGAACCGTGGGCGCGTTCCTGGTGGTCTCTGTCATTGCGGTCGCGGTCACCCTGATTCCGGTGGCGGCTCTGATCCTGCCGTTTCCCGAAAGCCGGGAAGCGGCGGTTTGGTGGTTGCGCTGGCCCGTGGTGGCCGCCGTGTTGGCGGGGGCCGTGCTGCTGCTTTACCGTTTTGCGCCCAACCGCCGATCTCCGCGCGCACGATGGGTGATCCCCGGCGCCGTTCTCGCGACACTGCTTTGGCTTGCCGTTTCGATGGGCTTGTCCTTTTTCGTGGAAAACTTCGGAAGCTACAACGCCACTTTCGGATCGATCGCCGCCGCTGCGATCTTCATGCTGTGGCTTTACGCCAGCGCTATGGTCCTGGTTTCCGGCGCACGCTTGAACGCAGAGCTCGAATGGAGAACCCTGCATGACACCACTGTCGGACCCGACCGCCCGATGGGTGAGCGCGAGGCCTATGTCGCCGACACGCTGGCGCCCGACATGCGCGAGCGTGTCTGACCGGGCGTGAGGGGTGGATCTCCCTTGTCCAGGCGCGCTGAGGCCGGGCAGGATGCGGTACAGCCGGCCGAACTGGAGTTCCTGCGAACAGATCGCGCGTCTGACGCTCAAACCGGAACAACTCCGGGGAAGCCGGGTTGAGTGTTCATGACCCATGAATTCTTCGCTCAGTGGCACGCGGCGGCGCGCACCTCGACGGGCCTTTTCTGGATGGCTTTCTGGGCGTTCGGGCTCGGCTATCTCATCTCGAGCATGATCCAGGTCTTCGTCACCGAAGCAGGAATGAAGCGCAGCATGGGTGAGGCGGGGCCGAGAAGCGTGGCGCTTGCGAGCTTTTTCGGCTTCATTTCCAGCTCCTGTTCCTTCGCTGCACTTGCCACCACCAGATCATTGTTCGCAAAGGGCGCGGGCCTCGTGCCGTCGCTCGCCTTTCTGTTGGCTTCCACCAACCTGGTTGTCGAACTCGGGATTATCATAGCGGTCTTTCTGTCCTGGCAATTCGTGGTCGGCGAATATCTCGGCGGCATACTGCTGATCCTTTTGATGTGGGTGATTGTCCGGCTAACAGCTCCGGAAAAACTCATTGAGGCCGCCCGTCAGCGGGCCCGTGACCAGGAAGGCGGGAAGGATGGCGATGTGCCGGACTGGCGCAGCCTGATCCGGCGGCGTGAAGGCTGGCGCAGGGTGGCGCAGCAATATTTCATGGAATGGGCGATGGTTTGGAAAGACGTGACAATCGGCTTCACCGTCGCCGGCATCGTCGCAGTCTTCATTCCCCGCAGCTTCTTCGAATGGTTGTTTGTCGGTTCGGGCAGCGGGGATCTGGGCTTTCTGCAGCTTTTGCAGCATTCTCTCATCGGTCCAGTCGCGGCCTTTTTCACCTTCATCGGCTCCATGGGGAACATCCCCCTGGCCGCAGTGCTGTTCTCCAACGGCGTGAGCTTCGCGGGCGTGATGGCGTTCATATTCGCCGACCTCGTGGTCTTCCCGGTGCTGCGCATTCAGGCCAGGTATTACGGTTGGCGGTTCGCCTTCTACGTTCTGGGTGTCTTTCTGGCGACGCTCGTCACGGCCACGATTGCCTTGCATTACGGGTTCCAGCTTGCAGGCCTTCTGCCGGATCCCTCCGCGGCGCGAAGTGCGACAGATCGTAATTTTTTTGCTGTCGACTACAAGCTGCTCCTGAACATTGCCTCTTTTGCCGTCAGCCTGATTCTCGTCGTCTGGAAGGCCAGGACATCTGGCATCCCGCTCGGCTGGGGTTCCGATGTGAGTGAAAAAATACTGTTCGTGCTGACGATGTTTGCCTTTGTCTGGCTCCTCGGAGGTTGGCTTGTGGCCCCCCAGCTTGCAGCGTGACAAAATGACGGCTTTCCTGAAGCCTCGGCGCGGGTCCCGTTGATCACCTGCCGGGCGTGAAGGCATTGAGCGTTTCGGCAACCAGCGGATTGGGAAAACGCCGCTGCAGGGTCACGGCAAAGAAGTTCTCGGTGATGCCTTCGAGCCTTGCGTACTCCACCAGGGTGCCGGTTTCGAGTTCGTCCCGGACCACGATGGGGGGAATGACCGCAAGCCCTGCTTTCGCACGCGCCAGAAGACGAAGCATCGCCATGTCGTCGGCCTCGGCGGCAATCCTCGGAACCACACCGCTTTGCTCGAGAAGTGCGTCGAATGATGCTCGCAATGCGGATTCGGGCGTCGGCAGGATCAGGGCTTGCGTCTGGAAAAGCTCCCGGGGCGAGCGGGTCTGAAGTTCGGGATCCGGAGTCCCGATCAGACTTACCGGCTGTTCCGAAAGCTTGTGCACCAGATAGGGGCTCGCTGCGTCCCGGGCCGGGACGAGATTGGTCAGAACCACGTCGATCGCCATAGCCTCAAGCGCGCGCAGCAGTTCGGCCTGGACCCCGGAGCGCAGCACGACCTCGACATCCGCACGCCCGATAATGGGGTTAAGGAACCCGATCTGAAAATTCCGCGACAATGTTGCCAGCGCACCGATCCTGAGAACCTGACGCCTCGCGCCGGCAGACTTGAGTGTCGCCAAGAGGTTTTCTGATGTGCGAAAGATCTCCTCGGCATGGTCCAGGGCAATGCGGCCCGCTTCGGTCAGGACGAGGTTTCGACCGACGCGTTCGAACAGGTCGTGGCCGAGCGAAGCCTCCAGCGCCTTGATCTGGGTCGAAACCGCAGATTGCGAAATGTTGAGCGCGCGGGCGGCGCCCGTGAGGGTCCCGTCGCGTGCGACAGCGCGAAAGAGCCGCAGATGATGAAGATTGACCGTGCTCATTGTTCCATTATATCGAATGTTTTTTCAGATAATATGTAATTTTATTGATGCGTGTCATCCACTATCTCGTCGCCTCACAGGCTCACACACCGTGTTGCTGGAGGTTGATCATGGCATCCGTAGTCTCACTCTCGTTCCTGCCGCCGCTCGCGCTTCTCGCCGTTGCGGCATTCGCGATGACCAGGTCGGGCCGCAGACCTGGCGCGCTGCCGCGTCTGGCCGAAGGCTCGGCATTCGCCGGCCTTGCATTGTCGCTTGCGGGCCTTGTCCAGTTTTTCATCTTCGGTCCGAGCCGGGTCGGCCTCCTCGAAGGCTGGGCCTATCTTGGCCTTCGCGCAGATCTGGTCAGCGCTTCGCTGGTTGTGCTCGTCTCGTTCATCGGGTGGATCGTCATGCGCTACAGCCGGAGCTATCTCGACGGCGAGGCGCGGGAAGGGGCCTTCCACGGCCTCATGCTTGCCACACTTGCAGCAGTGCTGATCTTCGTCCAGTCGGGCAGCCTTCCGGTGCTGGTCGCCGCGACCTGCGCCGTGGGTATTTCGCTCAGACATCTGCTTCTGTTCTACCGGGAGCGGCCGGAGGCCCGGCGGGCGTCCGTCAAGTTTGGTTTGGTCTGGCACGGCGGAGATGTCTCCCTTGCGGTCGCTGCGCTGCTTCTGATGGCTGCCTTCGGAACCGGCAATCTGGACGAACTCAGCATGTCTGCGCAGGCTGCCGGTCTCGGGCTCTCCGGGCATGTGGCCGTCGGCTTCATCGTGCTGGCAGCCATTCTCAAGACCGCCTCCTTCCCGTTGCATGGCTGGCTCACCGAAGTGATGGAAGCGCCGACGCCGGTATCGGCTCTTCTGCATGCCGGCATCATCAATTCGGGTGGTGTCATCCTGCTTCTCTGCGCAAGCCTGGTGCAGATGAGCCCGGGGGCGATGGCGAGCCTTGCCATGATCGGCGGCTTCACAGCACTTTTCGGCGCGTCGGTGATGTTGACGCAAAGCGCGATCAAGACTTCGCTTGCGTGGTCGACGGTCGCGCAGATGGGGTTCATGCTGCTGCAGTGCGGACTTGGCCTCTGGGCCTTGGCGCTGCTCCATATCATTGCCCATTCGCTCTACAAGGCGCACGCCTTTCTCTCCTCCGGCGGCGCGGTGGTACAGGTCGCGTCCCTGCGGCGTCCCGGCCCTGTGGCCGTGCCCGGCTTCCAGGTTGTTCTGAGATCCTTTGCGCTGGCACTCGTTCTTTATGGCGTCATCGCGGTCTTGTTCACCATGGTGCTTGGTCCGAAGTCGGCACAGGCGCTCACTCTTGGCGCAATCCTGATTTTTGGGGTCGCCTATCTGGTCGCGCAGGGCCTTGCGGATCTCGCGCCGGTCGCACTGACGCGGCGTACGGTATTGGCATCGGTCGCCGCAGCCATCGCCTACTTCTCCTTCCAGGCCGGAGCGACGGCCATCTGGGGCGGAGTGCTTCCGGCCACGCCTGCCCCCGGACCGCTGGAATGGGCGCTCATCGTCCTGGCGATCGTTTCCTTCGGGCTCGTTGCCTTTGCCCAGGCGCTGTTTCCGCTGTGGGCCCATCACCCCGCTACAGCGGGGTTGAGGGTTCATCTTGCCAACGGTCTTTACCTCAACGCCCTGCTCGATCGTGCCATTGGCGGTTTCCGGTCGGCCAAATCCATCTGACACCACGGAGACGGACATGTTCCAGAAGCAGTCGCACATCATCCCAGCCCGGGTGCCGGACATCATGCGGTCGGCCGAGGCCGCGGCGCGGGCCATTCCGCCGAGCTTTCCCCTGGAGGCGACCGTTGCGGTCAACCCGTTCCTGGGGCAGGCATCCGAAAGCCTGGCCATGGCCTCGGCACGGCTGATGCGGGTGGCCGGGGTCCGGATCACGAGAAGCCCTGACGACTATATTCTTGCGATCCGGCAGGGTGAAATCACCGACACCGATCTTGCCGAGGCGCTTGATGCCTCTACCGAGCCGCAAAAGCCTGCCAGCGTTTCAGCACTCAAGGAGGCGGTTTCCGCTCACGGCGACGATGTCACCGGACCGCTCCCGACCATCGCCGATCTTGCAGCCGCCTCGACCGGCATCGACTGGCCTTCGGTCATCGAGAAGACGGTCGGGCTTTGGGCGGCCGGACATTTCGACAAGGGCCAGGCGCTTTGGTCGCCCGCTCCGGGGCTCGATGTCTTCGCCGCCTGGCGGGCCTGGGCCGTGCACGACCTCACGCCGGAGATTGCCGGCCTTGCAGGTTTCTGCAGCCATGTCAGCAGTGCGCCGGATACCGCAGAGCGGGCGATCCTGCGGGCGTCCGGGGCGATCGGATTGACCGAGGCCGCCTCCGAAACCGCCTTTCACCGGCTCTACATGGATCTTGGCGGGTGGTCACAGCATGCGCGCTGGCAACTCTGGCAATCCGAGTTGGAGGGGCGGGGCGACACCGCGCTGACTGGTCTTCTGGCGATCCGCCTAATATGGGAGGAAGCGCTTCTAGCCCATGTCCCCGGCATCGCGGATGCCTGGGCGGAAACGGTCCGGGCGCATGAAGCCCCGATAGGGCCCAGTGCCGGTCAGGTTGCCCTGGCCATCCTTCAGGAGGCCGCAGACCGGGCACATCAGCGAAAGCTTGCCCATGCGCTCGACGGTGCGGCGTCGGCCGGATCGAAAACGGAAAGCAGCCGATCCTTCCTCCAGGCGGCATTCTGCATCGATGTGCGTTCGGAAGTGTTCCGGCGCGCGCTCGAAGCTGTCGATCCGTCCATAGAAACGATCGGTTTTGCGGGCTTCTTCGGTTTGCCCCTATCCCACAAGGCAAAGGGCTCGGACGTGTCGGAAGCACACCTTCCCGTGCTGCTCAAACCCGCAGTCGAGACCGCCAGCCATTGCGACGCCGCCGGCGAACACCAGGTTCGGATTGCGGCGAGAACCAGCCGGGCCTGGGGGCGCTTCCGGCAGGCCGCGGTGTCATCCTTCGCGTTCATCGAGGCTGCGGGTCCGCTTTATGCGGCAAAGCTCGTCCGCGATGCAATCGGCTGGTCCGCAAAGCCGTCGAAGCCCGAACCGGCCCCGCAAATTGTGGGCGGCCTGCCGGTGGAAGCAAAAACCGATACGGCGGAGGCCGTGCTCAGGGCGATGAGCCTGACCGAGGGGCATGGCGACTACGTGCTGCTTCTCGGCCATGGTGGACATGTCACCAACAACCCGCACCAAAGCGCCTATCACTGCGGCGCCTGCGGCGGCTATACCGGCGAGGTCTCGGCGCGTGTCCTCGCGGCATTGCTCAACGATCCCGAAACGCGGACGGGTCTGGCCGGACGCGGCATCGCGATCCCCGAAGTCACGCGGTTCGTGGCCGGTCTGCACGACACCACGACCGACCGGGTCACGCTCTATCCTGACGGGATCGGCTCCGGACACGAAACCGATCTCGGCAATATCGAAACCTGGCTCGATCAGGCCGGACAGGCCTCGCGCACAGAGAGATCGTTGAAGCTGCCCGGTTCCACCCCGGAAACGATTGCCGCGCGTGCGTTCAACTGGGCGGAGGTGCGGCCCGAATGGGGCCTGGCGGGCTGCGCGGCCTTCATTGCGGCGCCCCGGTCGGCAACAGCCGGAAAGAATCTCGGCGGGCGGGCTTTCCTGCACAGCTATGACTGGAAAGCGGACGATGGATTCGCGACGCTCGAACTGATCCTGACGGCTCCGGTTGTCGTCGCAAGCTGGATCAGCCTGCAATATTACGGCTCCTCTGTCGCACCGGATGTTTTTGGCGGCGGCAACAAGCTGATCCACAATGTGGTTGGCGGGGTTGGCGTGGTTGAAGGCAACGGCGGAGGCTTGCGTCCCGGACTGCCTTTGCAGACTGTGCATGACGGTGAAAAGCCGGTGCACGAACCACTCAGGCTTTCCGTGATGATCGAAGCGTCCCTCGAGGCGATTGGCGATGTGCTCGACCGGCATCCAGAGGTCCGCGCCCTGTTCGACAATGGCTGGCTCCACCTGTTCGCGCTGAAGGATGGAAAGGTCGAAGCGCGATACCGGCCGGGACTGTCCTGGTCCGCCGGATCGGAGCAGGCAATCGCAGTCTGATGCCAATCCCTCTATGTGGAGGGATGGGGGGGTGCGTGAGCACTGACGGTGACGGAATATCGATCGTCAAAGGCTTTCCGCCCTGTTCCGTGACCGCCGGTCATGACCCCAGTCGCCAGTCATCGCAGTACAAGGCGGTTGCTGCTCTGTCGGCGCGTCACGAAGGTTTGCCGGGCTCCGTCACATAGGTTTCCATCTTGCGGATGCCGCGCTGCATGTGGTCGGCGATTTCCTTGAGCATGAGATCGAGGCGGTCGCCGAGCGCCAACTGAACATAGCGTTGATGTGCATCGGCCACGGGCGCCTTTCTGCCGTGGGCACGCTGGTGGATGGCCAGATAGAATTGCATGCGACCGGAAATCCGTTTCCAGCTTTCCAGCAGGAGACGGTGTCCGGACGCCTCGTAAACCAGGGAATGCAGCAGGATTTCCGCTTCGCTGGAGGCGGCGTGATCGTCCAGCTCAAAGGTGGATTGAAGGTGGCGGTGCCGCCGTTGCAACTCGTCGCGGAAGGCCGCGTCGCGCCGGTCCCAGATCTCCTGGAATGCAAGCCCTTCAAGCGCGATGCGCAGCGTGTAGATCTCGCGCACATCCTTGGCGGTGAGATTGAGAATCCGGGTTCCCTTGTAGGCAACGCTGGTAATCAGCCCTTCGGACGCAAGTTGCGCCATTGCTTCGCGCAAAGGGCCGCGGCTGACGCCGAACCGCGCGGCAAGATCCATTTCCGTGATTTGGCTGCCGGCTTCGATTTCTCCGCAAATGATGTCGTGGCGCAGGCGTGCGGCAATCTGCTCGCTGAAAGTCTGCCTCTGAATCTCGGCGGCACCATTGCCCGGCATCTTCGCTGCCCTTGTCATCTCGCACCCTTCAGTCCGAAAGCATTTGCCTCGGGATCAGCCTACCACCCATTTGTGATAGGCGTTGGAAACTTCTGTTGTGACCGGACCCGGAGTTCCGTTTCCGATGGTACGTCCGTCTACCTGCACGACTGGTGAAACACCGCCAAGCGTGCCGGTCACGAAAGCCTCATTTGCGGAATAGACTTCAGCCAACGTGAAATCCTTCTCCAGAACAACCCCGCCACCGGCACGCCAGCTGTCGATAACGGCCTTTTGGGTCAGCCCTTTGAAGGAAAAGCTGCCCGTCGACGTCCACAACTCATGCCCTCGGATGATGAAGAAATTGGTGGAATTGCAACTGGCGACGAAGCCGCGCGGATCGAGCATAAGCGCTTCGTCCGCACCGGCATGAATTGCCTGGATAAGCGCCTGGATGAGATTGAGGCGGCTGTGCGAATTTAATCGCAGGTCGAATACATCCGGACCGCTGGTGCGAAAAGTCGAGGTGAAGAGCGTCAGGCCCTTTGCCTTTGCCTCGGGCTTTGGCGCCTTGTATTCGGCGACAATCGCCAGCGTCGCCTTGCCGATGACGAAACGCGGATCCTGATTGGGCGTGCTCTTCATGCCGCGCGTCACCATCAGGCGAATGTGGACACCGTCTTTCATTCCGTTGGCGCCGAGCGTCTGGTCGATCGCCTCGCGGATCTCCGAACGGCTTCGACCGATGTTCAGGGCGATGGAGCCCGCGCCTTCGAACAGCCGATCTAGATGCGCCTCGAGCTGGATGATCTTGCCCTCAACGAGACGCAACCCCTCCCATACGCCATCTCCGAGCACGAAACCGCTGTCGAAGACAGAAACCACGGCCTTGTTTCGCGGCACCAATGCGCCGTCCACATAGACCAGCACATCCTCGTTGCGCGAGTCGGCCACATAGGCTTGGGCACTTTGATTGGAGCTCATCGTTCTTGCATCTCCTCAGAACTGAAATCGCTTGTGTTCGGCCAGAAACTGCTGGGTCAATGGCCGCTGCGGATCCTTGAGGATCCGCTCCGGGGTCCCGGCTTCGTATATGCCCTGCTCGGCCAGAAACACCACGCGGCTCGACACATGATAGGCAAAGCCGATCTCGTGAGTGACCAGCAGCATGGTGCGCCCTTCATGCGCCAACTGCTCGATCACGCCGAGCACTTCGCCGACCAGTGCGGGATCGAGCGCGGATGTCGGCTCATCGAACAGCAGGATCTCCGGATCCATGGCGAGCGCGCGTGCAATTGCAACACGCTGCTTCTGGCCGCCGGAAAGCCGCGAGGGATAGGTATCCGCCTTGTCTTCGAGGCCGACGCGCTTGAGTTCCGCCAGTGCCCGTTCCCTTGCCTCGCCGGCCGGCATCTTTCGCACCGTGACCAGGCCTTCGGCAACATTGCCGGCAGCGGTCATGTGGGGGAACAGGTTGAAGTGCTGGAAAACCATGCCGACCCGCTGCCGCAGGTCGCGAAGCTCGCGCTCGGGGTAGCGCGCACGGCCCTTGCGGGAGGGGTCCCCCACTGTCTGACCGCCGATCTCGATGCGGCCTTCCTCCGGGGTCTCGAGCAGGTTGATGCATCGCAGCAATGTGCTCTTTCCTGATCCCGAAGCCCCGAGAATGGAAATGCGGTCGCCCGGATGGACGTCCAGATCCACGCCCGCGAAAACCGTGGTCCCGTCAAATGATTTGCCAAGCCCGTCAAGACGCAGGATCGGATCGGCCATGTCAGTCGCTCCGTGCAAGATGTCGTTCGAGCACATAGGTCAGCCGAACGATGGGATAGAGGACAACCAGGAAGATACCGGCGATGACGGTGTAGACTTCCAGCGGATTGAAATTAAGCGACGCAACCAGCTTGCCCTGCTGCAGCAGCTCCACATAGGCCACGACCGAGGCAAGCGTCGACATCTTGAAGATTTCCACGCCGCGATTGGTCAGGGCCGGCAGGATCCGCCGGATTGCCTGGGGCAGAATGATCCTCAATAGCGATTGCACAAATGACATGCCGATGGCTTTTGCAGCTTCCCATTGGCCGCGATCGATCGACTGGATGCCGCCTCGGTAGATCTCGGCGGAATAGGCCGCCGAGTTGAGCGATATGCCGAGAATTGCGGCCATGAAGGGGCTGATCTCCACCGGCGCCAGAATCGGCAGCGCGTAATAGAACCAAAGGATCTGCACGAGCACCGGCGTGTTGCGGAAGAATTCCACGAAGGCGGTCGACAGCCATCTCACCGGCTTGTTGGCCGACCGCCGGCCAAGGGCGACAAAAAGGCCGACACTCATGCCAAGTACGATGCACACGGCAAACAGTTTCAGTGTTCCGGCGACGCCAATGGCCAGCGCCCACCAGTTCACGAAGACGTCATGGAAATTCCAGTTGTAGGTCATGTCGTAAGCTCGCCCGTCTTCGCGAAACGGCGCTCCAGGCGGGCTGCCAGAAAGCTGACGAACGAGATCGCAACGAAATACATCAATGCGACCACGGTGAAGACTTCAAGCGGGCGGAACGTCTTCTGCGCCAGTTCATTGGCCTGGAAAAGAAGGTCGGCATAGGACACTGTCGCGACCAGTGTCGTGGTCTTCATGAGTTCGATCGAGCGCTCCATCATCGAGGGAAACATGCGCTTGACCGCCTGCGGCAGGATGATCCGCCGCATGCACTCATTGTGGCTCATTCCGATGGATTTGGCTGCCTCCCATTGCCCTTTCTCGATCGACACGATTCCGGCGCGGAAAATCTCGGCGAAGAAGGCGCCGCTCTGGATCGTGAAGGTCAGCGCGGCTGCCAGAAACGGGGTCATCTCGATGGCAAGCACAATCGGCAGCCCGAAATAGAACCAGAAGAGCTGCACCAGGGGCGGCGTTGTCCGGAACACCTCGATGATGACGCCGGCCGGCGTGCGCAGCCAGCGTCTGTGGGACAGCCTGGAAAATGCCAGCAGCAACCCGACGACAAGGCCACCCGAAAGCGCCGTTGCGGTCAGGATGAGGGTGTTGCGGAAACCGGCCAGCAAAAGGCCGCTTTCCGCAAACACGGCAGAAAAGTCCCATTCATACATGATTGGTCAGACCAATTCAGAGCAGTTCCTTGATGATCGGCGGCGCCGCGTTCGGATCCAGTCCGAAGCCGGTCAGGAACTCTTCGTACCAGGTCTGGATCTTGCCGGTATCGTAGTAATCCTTGAGCTGTCCGTCGACGAAAGCGACGAAATCGCCGTCGCCCTGGCGAACCGCGGCGCTTGTCGGATTCGACTTGACCGGGGTGGGGACGACGATCTGGCCGCTGCCAAGCTTCTGGCGTGCGGCGATCAGCGGCGGATGGAACAGGCAGACTGCGTCGACCCGGCCAGACTGGAAGGCGGCTATCGCCTCCGTGTTGCCGGGGAAGCGCTGAATACCTGCATTGGCCACATTCTCGGTCAGGAACTTGTCCATGCTCGTTGCCTGCGGAACGGCGATCTTCACCTCTGCCTTGTTGAGATCTTCCCATGCGGCGACCTGCAGGTCGTCCTTGGCCAGAACGGCGAGGGAATAGTAGAGAAGCGGCGAGGCCGGGAAATCGGCGGCTTTCTTGCGTTCTTCGGTCGCGTCCAGCACGAACATGATGTCGATCTTGTTGCTCTGGAGCGCGGCGACTGCAGTCCCCCAGGTGACCTCGACCGGCTCGAAAGTCACCCCGAGCGCTTCCGCCATCGCCTTGCCGGCAGAAACGCCCACACCCGAGGTCCATTCACCGGTGGCCGGATCCTTGGAATACCAGGGCGGCGCCTGTGTAACGCCGACGCGCAAGGTGCCGCGCGCCTTGATGTCTTCCATGGTCCCGGCCGCTACAGCCTCAAGGCTGGCGGACAGGTATGCGGACGCAAAGGCTGTGCCTGCAAGCAATGTGAAGTTTCTGCGGGTAAGGGTCATTTTCCGCTCCTTTGACATGATGAGCTCTTCCGACGAGTTTCAACCACACGATAGGACGATCCAGATTGTCGATTGTCAACAATTTTCTGCCGACAGGTCTCCGGCGGCCTCGCCGGCTCTTTGCTTTCCACCCGGACCTGACCCGGTAGCACCGGATATTCCCATCGGGCATTGACCCGTGTTTGAACCTTGGCTTTCGTGTTTTCAGCGGGGCTGCGGAGTGATCGACCAGCCATTGTTGGGCATGATCCGACGCGGGCATTTTCGGCAGAAACGATTGATCCGGAAAATTGCGAGGCGCACGGGCCTTACCCGGAAAGCCATTCGCAAATATCTCCGCGGAACCGAAGTTCAATCGTCCTTCCCTACCAAGCAAACTTGATCCATTTGCCGACCGATGATCAGCCTGGCTGAAGACGGAATCGCCCAAAGCTCGCGAGCAAAAGCGAACCCTCAAGCAGCCGCAGATCGATCTCGTGATCCTTGTTGAGCTTGGCTGTCTGCCGTTCGGCAATCAGGCGGTGTTTTGCTGTTCGATCTCCCGAGCAGGCGCTGTGAACGTGCCAGCGTCATCATCGCCGGTCGATCGGTTCACCCGTCACTGCCACATTCTTGAAACCGGAAAAGACAGCTTCCGCTTCGAAAACCGCTCGACCCATCGGCGCGGAAACGCAAAGGAGAAAATACGGAACTTGGCCGCAACGCCAGACCCGAAGCGCAACCAAAAGGCGGGTCGAATTTCGGTGGAAATCTATGGACGTGGACTCTTCACGTCACTCCATGCCGTTTGAACCGAGCGCATCCTGCCAATCGGCCAGCAACTGGGCGCGCTTCAGGCGATCAAGATATCCGATGAGACCCGGGCTGAACTTGATCGGGCGCATCGCCTCCAGGTTCCCGAAGATGGTCATTCGCTCGCTTTTTCCCTCTACGGCCTCCAGAATTGAAATCAGGGCCGAACTCTGCGTGATTTTTCTCTGCCCTTCACGCGAGAGCAGATACTCGATGAACAGCTCGGCGGTATCCGGATTCGGGGCTGATCGGTGAACAAATGCGCTGCGACTCATCACCAGCGTGTAATCGGTAAAGGCCGCTATCGCCAGCCTCGGGTCAAGGCGCATCCGTTCGGCGGCGTAGGAGCCAATGACATTGTAGCCAACCAGAAGCTCCCCCTTCGCAACCTTGTCGAGGACATGCGACGTGCAGCAAAACGTCTCCGCACCGGCGCGACCGAAGGATTCGACCAGCCGCCAGAACTGATATCCCTTCTCCATATCCTGGGCGGCAAAGAGATAGCCGACACCGGACAGGGCGATGTCATAGGTGCCGGTGGCATTCTCGAAAAACTCTGGATTGTCGCGTATCGCGAGCGCTAGCGCGGAACGCGTCGCCGGGAACTCAAAGGTCTCGAACGCCTTCTTGTTGTAAACGGTAACGACCGGTTCGAAGGTGAAGCCAAACAGTTCGGATCGCCACTGCGCCCAGCGGGGGATTGCCGGATCCATCTTCACGTCGATTGAATTCGCCATGCCGCGGTTGACAAGATCGACCTGCAGGTCAACCGACGAACTGATGACGATATCGGCGTCGGAGATGGTTCCGCCAAGGAGCGCCTCATGCAGTTCGCGGGTGTTGTATTCGGTGTAGACCAGCCGTACCTCCGGATACTTGGCCTGAAACGCATCGAGCACCTGCTGCATCGCCGATGTATCGGTCGCGCTGTATATGTTCAATTGCCCGCTGCCCGCCTTTGCGGGCAAGCCCGTTGCGATGGCGCTGAAAAGGGCGGCAATGAAAACGACTGTCGGAAAACGATCAACGGACAACACGGTCAGCACCTCAACAGGGGAATGAAAGCTCGACGCGCAGTCCACCGTTTGCGCCATCGCCAAGGGTGACCGTGCCATCATGAGCATCCATCACCGCCTTGACGATGGCAAGGCCGAGACCGGACCCCAAGCTGTTTCCGAAACTTGAAAAACGATCCAGGGCGTTTGCCCGTTGACCATGCGGGATGCCGGGGCCATCGTCTTCGACAATCAGGAAAACCCTGTTCCCGGTACCGCTCCGTTCAATGGTGAACCGCAGGCACGGTCGATCCCCGGCATGAGCTTCGACATTGCTGATCAGGTTTCGCAGGGCTTCCTGCAGTGACACCGCATCGCCAAGGATGACGGGATTGTTCAGTGCATCCTTCCTCACAAATTCAAACTCAATACCGGTACTCGCACGTTGCTTGACGTGGTTTTCGATTGCAGTTGTGACCAGGTCGACGAGATCGACAGCACTCTTTGATTGATTGTCCGCGCGATGTATCACCATGGCGTGCGCCAGAAGTTGGTTCGTAAGGGCAATCGTCTTCTTCGCCTGAAGGCCGGCGCTGCCGATCCTGCGCTGCAGTTCTTCCGGCTTGCCCGGCTCGCTGGCGAGCTCCAGCTGCCCGTTCAGGGCCGATAGCGAAGTGCGAATTTGGTGTGCGACGTCGGCGATGAAGTTCTGAGCGTTGTCCTTGCTTGCATCGAGCCTGCGCATGAACCCGTTGATAGCCGCAATAAGGCTGGCGATCTCGCGCGGCGGCGATGCCTTGAGTTCCCGAAGATCGCTCGGATCACGGCTCTCGATGTCGGTCACGATTCCCGACAGCGGCTTGAGCGCCAGGTTGATCGACATTCTTGCGAAGAAGATCCCAGCCACCGCAAGCACGCCGAGAACCATCATGCCGCGAAGGAAAAGAGCGTTTCGATGCACGTCGCGGGCGATCCGCGTTTGGCCGACCTGAACGAGTACCGGCAGTGTCTGGTCATCGATGGCAACGATCTTGCGCTGCCTGACAAAGCGAACCAGCGTGCCGGAGTAGCGCGCATCGAAATACTGCGTCTCGTCGTTGGTAATGTCCACCTCCGGTCCGGGCAAATCGGCTTCGCCAGTCAGAGTTTCCCCCTCAGCCGTGAAAATGCGGTAGAAAACACGGTCATCTTCGGCCAGTCCCAGCATCTCCAGGGCGGCGGGCGGGAAATCCACGGTGATCCCGTTTGCGTTGGAGGAGACACGGCCGAGGATCGTAATGGCGGAGCCCTCCAGCAAAAGGTCAAAGCTTCGGTTGGCCGCGGCAACCGCATAGTTCCAAAGCGCAACGGCGAGTATGCTCAAGATAAGCAGGAACCCGGTCATCATCGCGAAGGTCAGCCTGCGCCGCAAGGAATAGGAAGCAGTTGATCCTGGTTCAGGATTCATGACGTCCTGACCTTACTGCTCGCGGGCATTGGCGATGTATCCCAGGCCCCGCACGGTCCTAATGATGATCGGCGAGCCCTCAAGCTTTTTACGAAGCCTTGTGACAGCCTGCTCCACCGCATTCAGGCTCGGCGTCTCCTCAAACGAATAGATCTTGTCCGCGACGTCCTCTTTCGCGATGACGCGATCGAGATTGCCCAGGAAAGCTTCAAGCAACTGGACGTCACGGTTGCGCAGGTTCAGGTCGATCTCGTCGACAAATGCACGCTTGGCCGACCGATCAAACAGGAAGTTGCCGTGCCGGAAAACGTTGGCGGCCTGACCGGTCCGACGGCGGACCAGAGCGCGGCAACGAGCCGCCAGTTCGCGAAATTCAATCGGCTTGACCACGTAATCATCAGCGCCGCTGTCCAGCCCCGTCACACGGTCGTCGATCTCGCTGCGTGCGGTGAGCATCAGGACGGGCGTGCTGTCTTTGCGTTCGCGCATCGACTGCAGGATCGAATACCCGTCCTTGTTTGGCAGGTTGACGTCCAGAATGACGATATCGAACTTGCTGTGGGCAAGGAGCTGATCGGCGCCCGCACCGTCGCCCTCAACGTCGACGGCATCGCCCTGCGCGCTGAACCGGTCTGCGAGCATTGTTGCAAGTTCGGTGTTGTCTTCCACCAAAAGGATACGCATGGCGCAGTGACCATTGCAAATCGCGCTCGTTTTGGAAAGGCGGCGACATTTGAAGTCAGCTTCATGTCAGCGACTGGTCAATGTGTTGTCAGCAAGGGTTGATATGGTCTCTTGCACGGCCGGGATGCGGGAGTGAGGCATGGCCAGCCGTTTGACATGATCAGTCGATCCGGGAGGAAACATCGTGAAACACCTTAAACGCTCCATTGCAGCGGTCATGCTGGCTGCGTCCTTTTCAATGTCGGCCTTTGCGGCCGATATCGAGAAGCCTGAATGCATCGCACCGGCAAATCCGGGGGGCGGCTTCGACCTTACCTGCCGCGTGGCGCAGTCCGGCCTTGAGGGCCAATTGTCGCAAGCCATGCAGGTCACATTCATGCCGGGCGGCATCGGTGCCGTGGCTATCAACCTGTTCAACACGACGCGAACCGATGATCCGAACGCCATCGTTGCGTTTTCGTCTGGTTCGCTGCTGAACATGGCGACTGGCAAATACGGGGAATGGGGCGCCGACGACGTGCGCTTCCTGGCAACCGCAGGCGCCGACTACGGTGCAATCATCGTCAAGGCGGACAGTGAATTTCAGACGCTCGACGACGTGATGAACAAGGCCACGGAAGATCTCGGCTCCATCGTTTTCGGCGCCGGAGGATCGGTTGGTTCACAGGACTGGATGAAAGCGGCGCTGCTGCTGAAGTCACGTGATCTGGATCCGAAGTCCATGCGCTATGTTGCATTCGATGGCGGCGGGGAATCCATTGCCGCGTTGTTGGGCGGTTCGATTCAGGTCTATACCGGAGACGTGGCCGAGATGTCGTCGCACCTTGATGCCGGCACGATGCGTATTCTCGCCGTCATGAGCCCTGAACGTCTTCCGGAGCCGTTTGCGGAGTTCCCGACAACAAAGGAACTCGGATACGACGCCGAATGGATCATCATGCGCGGCTTCTACATGGGCAAGAACGTCTCGGACGACGCCTACAACGCATGGGTCGACGCCTTCAAGGCTGCATACGAAACCGAAGAGTTCGCAGCAATACAGAAGGAGCGTGGCCTGTTGCCACTCAACATGGCCGGTGCGGAGTTCGATGAAGACGCCAAGAGCCGTGTCGAGCGCATGGAGGGCATCGCCCGGGAAGCCGGCCTGATCCAATAATGTCGCAATCGATCATCACAGGCGGCCCATGACAGGGCCGCCTGCCTGTCTCGCCTTTTACACATGCCTTGGGAGGGGATCATGGCAGATCGTGTATTTCATATTGCATTGTTATTGGTGGCTATCGGCTACACGATCATTGCCTTTACGACCATCAAGGCGCCCTTTCAGTACGACCCGCTCGGGCCGGAATCCTGGCCTCGCTTGCTCGGGTTTCTGGCTATCGCATGCAGCGTCTGGATCGTCGTCAAGCCCGATGTCAGTTCTCTTGGCCTGGGAAGCCGTACGGTGTTGCGGCTTGCCCTGCTGCTGTTGATCCTGAGCATCTACGCGTATCTTTTTGAGCCGCTCGGCTTTGTCTTTTCGACCTGGCTGTTCTGCATTGCTCTGGGCCGGATGCTCGGCGCCGCTTGGATGTCTGCTTCACTGTTCGGCGCAATCGCCGGCATTGGCGGATACCTTCTTTTCACCGTCGTGCTCGATCTGAACTTGCCCGCCGGCATCCTCAAACCATTATTGTGAGGCTCAAACATGGATCTTGTTCTCTCAGGCCTCGCGCAAGGTTTCTCGGTTGCGCTGGACCCCTTCAACCTCTTTCTCGTTCTGGCCGGCTGTTTTGCCGGAACCCTTATTGGCGCATTGCCTGGACTTGGCCCGATAAACGGCGTCGCAATACTGATACCCATTGCCTACAGCCTGCAGTTTCCGCCGGAGTCGGCGATCATTCTGCTTGCCGGCATCTATTACGGCGCCGAGTATGGAGGACGCATATCCTCCATCCTGCTCAACGTTCCAGGTGACGCGTCGGCCGTCATGACGACGATTGACGGCAACCCGATGGCCAAGGCAGGAAATGCCGGAAAGGCACTGTCGCTCTCGGCCGTGGCCTCTTTCGTCGGGGGCACTTTCTCTGTTGTCCTGCTCGCCATGTTCGGGCCGTTGATCGCATCTTATGCAGTTACCTTTTCGCCCTCCGACTACGTCGCTCTGATGGTATTTGCCTTTGCCTGCCTGGCATCTCTGGTTGGGGCAAACCCGGTCAAGACCTTGCTCGGTGCGGTGATCGGCCTGATGCTGGCTTCGATCGGCATCGATGCGAACACCGGCGTTGTCCGCTACACATTCGGCATCCCGGATCTGCTCGCAGGCATCGATTTTCTTGTCGTGGTCATAGGTTTGTTCGGGATGGCCGAGCTCATTCACTTGGTCGAGCAACAGGTGACCGGCCGCCTGAATGCAGTCAAACTGGACAAGAGTTTCGTGACATTCGCCGACCTCATGAGGGTCCGGTGGACAGTGGCGCGCTCGTCGGTGATCGGCTTCTTCATCGGTGTCCTGCCGGGCACGGGGGCATCGGTTGCATCGGCAGTCGCCTACGGCACGGAAAAGCGCGTTCAGGGCAGCCCGGGTTCATTCGGAAAAGGCGACGTTCGCGGCCTTGCAGCGCCTGAGTCGGCAAACAATGCAGCTGCCGGCGGGGCCATGGTTCCCATGCTCACGCTTGGAATTCCAGGATCAGGAACGACGGCCATCCTGCTCGGCGCTCTTCTCCTGTTCAACGTGACGCCGGGCCCAATGATGTTTGTCCAGAGGCCGGAAGTGGCTTGGGGCCTTATCGCTTCGATGTTCATCGGCAATTTTGCGCTGCTCATCATTAACCTGCCGCTTGTAGGCATGTTCGTGCGGCTCCTGACCATACCTCAGCAATATCTTACGCCGATGATTGCGGTGCTCGCTTTTATCGGGGTCTATTCGGTTGTTTCGAACCCGCATGACCTCTACATGATCGTTGGGCTGGGCGTGTTTGGCTGGTTGCTCCGAAAGCTCGATTTTTCGCTGGCCCCAGTCATTCTGGGCTTCGTTCTCGGCCGCCTGTTCGAGGACAATTTGCGGCGCGCGCTATCGATCTCTGCCGGTGACTGGTCGATCCTCGTCACCTCTCCTGACAGTGTTGTTCTCTACATACTTGCCGCTGTCGTTGTCATCGTGCCGGTCTGGCTCGGCCGCCGTCGCACGATGGCGGAGGGCGACTGACGATTTGAACCGGCATTCGGACGGGATCGTTCGCCGTGCCGAAACCGGTGACGATTGTGCCGGGAGCACATGGAGAGAGTGTCATTGTTCGACAAGTGGCTGAAATCGGTTGCCGGTCTGGCGATCGCGTTTGCAGGCGCCCTGTTTGCGTCCTCCGCCGGCGTGCCTGCCGCTCCGCTTGTCGGATCAACGGCGGCAGTCACCGCCGCATCGCTGCTGGGCCTTTCTCCGAAGATACCTGACAGCTTGCGGAACCTCAGTTTCGCTGTCATCGGGGGAACGTTGGGGGCGGGCATTACGCCCGACATATACGACAACCTGTCAAGTTTCCCGCTCAGCATTCTGGGTCTTGCGGTGAGCATGGCGATCACAATGCTGGCCTGCGGATACGTGCTGATGCATGCATTCGGGCAACCGCGCGACGCTGCTGTTCTGGCGACATCGCCGGGCGGACTTTCCTACAGTCTGGCGCTTGCACTGGAGCGAAAGCTCGATGTGCGGACCATCATGGTCCTGCAAAGTGTCCGCTTGTTCCTGATAACGATGTTGATGCCGCCACTGCTGACACTTTTCGGCATCATGGACGGAAAGCCCGTGGAAGCAGTTGCCATTCTCGGCCTGCAGGCAAGTGCCGTGGTCCTGTTTCTCTCTGCTGCGTCCGGTATCGTGTTCGATCGGCTGGGCGTTCCTGCCGCATGGCTGATCGCAGGCCTTCTCGTCAGTGGTGCGATGCATGGAACTGGCCTTGTGGTTGGCAGGTTTGCCGAGCCGGTGACATTCGCCGGCTTCACCATTGCGGGGGCGGTAATCGGGTCGCGCTTTTCAGGAATATCAGGGGCGGAGCTGCGCCGATTGGGCGTGGCCGGCGCCATATCTTCCGGCCTTGCACTCTTCATCTCGGCTGTTGCGGCGCTCACCATGTCGGCCTTGACCGGGTTTCCGTTCACGCAGATCTGGATCGCCTATGCGCCCGGCGGCGTCGAGGGAATGGCCGCGATGGCGCTTTCCCTCCACCTGGATCCGGTGTTTGTGGCGACTCACCATATTTTCCGCATCCTGGCCCTCATCGCATTGCTCCCGGTCCTTTTGCGATGGCTGAAGACGCATGGCGGACCCGATTGATTCCATTAATTGTCTAACTGCCAACGGAACCAACAATGTCGTAGGATCCGAAAACGGAGAGCACTTCAGATTGGGCCGGACCGAACGTCAAACTGGACAGGAGCGCCGGGGGCAAGGTCAGCTTTGGCGGTTCGGCCAGTTGCCGCGAAATTGATCTTTGGATGTTCCATTCGGGATATCCCCAGCGGTCATTTCATGCGCGGAATCGTCAATGGCCTTGCGGGTGACCTCAGCCATTGCTCCGTGAATCCGGATGGTCCGGATCGGTTTGCCAGCTTCCATGATCCCGATCACGGTTTCGATGTCCGCACATCCCTCATCCCGGCAGGCAAGTTCGACAACGCTTACAGGTGTGTCTTCGGGCAGGTCCAGCAGCTGTCGCACCCAGCCCTTTATCTGGGTCGACTTTGCCTGCAGCCGATTGGTTTTTGGGGCAAGCGGGTTGACGAAGTCCTTCATTGCTGCGGGACCATCTTGCTGGCAGCGCATCCATCGAAACCGTCTGCAATTATGTCGCGCGGCAAATCTCTGCCGATGAATACGATCCGCGTCAGACGGGGCTCGTCGGGCTTCCAGGCCCGCTGATGATTACCCTCCAGCAGCATGTGGACACCTTGAATGACGTAGCGATCGTCGTCGTCCTCGAAGGCGATGATCCCCTTCATTCGCAGCATGTCGATCCCAAAGCGCTGGGACGTGGATTGGATCCATGGGAAGAAGCGCTCTGGCAGGAGCGGAGCGTCGCTGGTCAGCGAAAAGCTGGTGACGTGATCGTCGTGGTCGTGATCATGGAAGTGCTCAAGAAAATCGGGTTCCAGCTCCAGCACCCGGCCGAGATCAAAGGCGTTGCGGTCGATCACCTGGTCAAGCGGTACCTGGCAACGTTGGCTTTTCCGGATTACCGCTGTGGGATTGATCCTGCGGATGCGCGACTCGACGGCTCCAAGTTCCTGTTCATTGACCAGGTCAATCTTGTTGAGGAGGATGATGTCTGCGAATGCCAATTGTTCCTGCGCCTCATGCGCCCTGTCGATTTCGCCAAGAAGATGCCTGGCGTCGACCACGGTAACGATTGCATCGAGCTTTGCTTTTGACCGTACGTCTTCATCGACGAAGAAGGTTTGCGCCACCGGCGCTGGATCAGCCAGCCCGGTGGTTTCCACAAGGATCGCGTCAAAGCGGTCACGGCGGCGCATCAGTCCTTCGATAATACGAATGAGGTCGCCGCGCACCGTGCAGCAGATGCATCCGTTGTTCATCTCGAAGACTTCCTCATCCGCATCGACAACGAGATCATTGTCAATGCCGACATCCCCGAATTCATTGACGATCACCGCATAGCGCTTGCCATGATCTTCGGTCAGGATGCGATTGAGAAGTGTCGTCTTGCCGGCGCCGAGATAGCCGGTGAGCACTGTCACAGGTATCTTGTCGATGACATTCATAGGAGCCTCCGGGAAAGGTTGTTGAGATACGATGAAATTCGGGCAATCGGTAAGCCAATGGCGTTGCTCATGCTGTCGCGCAGGCGGCTGAATTCGAAGGACGTCCCGCCGATCAGGGCGGAAAACAGCGCACGTACCGGTTCAGGATCTATCTCCGAGGTGATGAAGACCAACCTGGTTCGCTTGTCGTCATCCGGCCATGCATCAAGCCGGACCGGGTCGGACATAACATGTTGCACGCCGTGCACGATCAACGGTTGCCCCGGGGCACCTTCCAGACAAACGATGCCTTTGACCCTGAGCAGATGCTGCCCCGCGGATTGTTGAAGCACGGAGAGAAACTGGAAGAACCGGGATTCCGGCACTGGACCATCGTGAATGATGCTGAAGCTGCTGATGCCTGAATTGTGCCGTATCAGGCGCTCCGTTTGGGATGCGCCCTTACCATGCGGCGTGTCCGCCGCCAGAACCGCTTCCAGTGCAAGCCATCCCGCAACATCCTCGCCTTGCTCTATGAGCGAATAAGGTCTTGGCGAAAACAGCTCAGCCAGATCGGCTTCTCTGCGGTCGACAATACTCGCGGCGGCGTTCAACCGAGCAAGTTCCTGAGGCAGTGCGGCGATGTCGGACAGCGTTGCAGGGTCCTTTGCAAGGTCGGTCTTTGTCAGGACGATGCGGTCGGCAAAGGCGATCTGTTTCAAAGCCTCGAAATGCCGTTCGACGGAAATGCCACCGGTGATGATATCATATAACGTTACGAATCCCGCCAAATCGAATACGCGTCCAACAGTTCTGTCGCGCAAGCTGTCTGTATTCTGGCGGCTGGTGATAAGTGCGTTGACCAGCGGGGCAGGGTCGCCGATCCCGCTCATCTCGACAACCACCCGGGAGAATGCCGGCGCCAGACCGCCTGATGCAGCGCAATGCAGTTCGAACAACGTCGCGCCGATATCGGAGCTGCCGGAGCAGCACAGGCAGCCCGTCGAAACCTGGCTGATGGTGGTTTCGCCCCGGCGAACCAGTAGATGATCGATCGCCACATCGCCGAACTCGTTGATGATCACGGCGGTATCCCGAAACGCCGCATCGGCGAGCACCTCGTTGAGCAAGGTGGACTTGCCCGCACCTAGAAAGCCGCTCAGAAAGAACACCGGTATCCTTTCGGGCAGAGGCATGGGCTTACGCCTCCCTGCAAGCGTGGCAGATGCCGCGCAGTTCAACCGTCGCTTTCTTGAGCGCGAATTTGGCTTCGGCCGCCAGCTTTCTCAAACGCCTTGTCATGACCTTGTCGGCAATTTCATTCACCTGCCCGCATTTCTCGCAGATCATGAAGGCAATGGTTTCCTCGCCGTCACATCCCGGATGGCTACAGGCAACGAATGCATTGAGGCATTCGAGCCTGTGCACCAGGCCGAACTCAACAAGCTTGTCCAGTGCCCGATAGACCTGGAGAGGTGCGCGAAACCCGTGGTCGCGAAGCTGATCGAGAATGGTGTAGGCGCTCAGGGGCTCTTTTGATTGGGTCAGTGCGCCCATGACAAGGGACTGGTTCCTGGTCAAGCCCACTGCTTCGTGAACATGCTCGTTCATGGCCGGGTTCCATTCTGGGGTTCGCTTGCACTTATGCCCATTTCGATGTCGTTGACAGGCTTTCGCGAAAACCCGGTGAGGAACGACGGGATGGCCGGGCTCACGCCGCGCACCAGCCATCTGCCGGCTCGATGAATGCCGGCATTGTCCAGTGTGACGAGGGGGTGTTGTTTGTGCAGCATGATCGGATTGAAGGGCTTTCCGGGGGTTGTGACAAGAGGGTGTGACAAGGGGTTGC
>JAVJQD010000008.1:0-61858 GCA_040218025.1 Hoeflea sp.
CTTCAAGCAGACGGGCTATGAATTTGAGACGTTCATCCATTGGTCTACACTCTTTCCAAGGCATTCGGGTTCCCCCAAATGCGTGAGGTGTAAACCATGTGACCGGAATAAAATGTCAGCTATCTCTCGATAAGCTCATCATGTACAGCCCGGAGACATGGGTAACAGATTGTACCTAAGACATGGGTGACAACCTCGTGCCGAACGGGTTGTCGATGGTCTGCAAGGTTCTCTGTTCCAGGTCGATATCGCGTATCCTGAAGACCGGGGGTCGGTCTCCATCCTCGAGTTCTTTGCCTCTCGGTTCTGTCTGCCTGCGGTGAAAGTCACGGCATGAGATTGTTCAGCGCCTGCCGCTCCGGAAGTTGGAGATGCCTTGCGCTTCAAACTGGGTTGCGACCACCGGGATGGCGTTCCCGCCGAGATGAATGTTATCCATGAACCATTGATCGGCGGAGCGTCCATCCGGCTCCAGGAATGGTTCAAACATGTCGATGAACGGCATGTGGTGTTCATGGCAATAGTCCCACATCTGATCCCGCATGCACCGCAGAGCCTGGTTTCGCAGTGCCCAATCGTCGGCATATGTCGGATGCTGGGCGTTGTTGAGAAGGAGCCGCTGGCGCCTCGGAATGAAGTTCTTCAGTATCCGGTAGATCATCCGCGCGCTGCGGCTTCCCCGGCTTCTGCGCAACAGGCGGAACAGTGCTCCCTGACTGGCATGGCTGTCAAAGGACGCTGTAGGCGGTGGAGACAACAAGCCAACGGAAACTTGCTTTCCAGAAGCGGCCGCCCGGAAATCGTCGACGAAACCGAAGTAGTTTGTCATTGCGGATGCGACCGCGGGCTCAATTCCTGCCGCATCAAATCCGGCTCTGCGCGGGATATGAACCCGGCAGTCGATTTCGCCGAAGGACAGGAAGATGAACGACTTCGGCTCCACGCTCTGCAGAAGCCGGAATGCATTCCTTCGCCCGCCTTCAGTCGAATTCTCATTGTGCATGGTTGCCGCCAATGGCGCTCCAAGTCGGCAGACCCGGACATTCGGGTAGGTGCTGTCGGACACAACCATGTATCTCGGGTCGACGGCTTCAACCCCTGAGAACGCCGAGACATGGCTGTCGCCGATGATGTACACCAAGGGCAAGTCGATGGCGTGAAATGGCGTTTCGGATTGTTCTTCGTGTTGCATGAAATGGGCGCCCGATACGGTCTGGTCTTTGGCAATTCGGCCTTGTGCAGATTCTTGCGGATTGAATCTGGTCGGATATCTACGCACTCCCTCGATCAAGGTGCAATCCTTGCGATGTCCTGTTCTTTCTGTGCCTTTCAACTCTCGCGGCGAGCGCGTAGTCCGTGCCATAGTGCGGATCTTCCCACGAGAGCGATTCCATGCCGCAGACACAGCATCATGCCTTCCCTGATGATCGCGAGGCGCGCAACAACCCGCTTGACATTCTCAGGCGTGTTTATGGGTACCCTGCCTTCCGCGGCAGGCAGGCCGATGTGGTCGGCAGCCTGGTTTCGGGCGGCGATGCGGTGGTGTTGTTTCCGACAGGCGCCGGCAAGTCGCTGTGCTTTCAAATCCCCGCCCTCTGCCGCCCGGGTGTCGGCATTGTCGTCTCGCCGCTGATTGCGCTGATGCGCGACCAGGTGGAAGCGCTCAGGCAGTTGGGCGTGCGCGCCGCGGCGCTCAATTCCTCACTTTCCCGCGAGGAGTTCATGGATGTGGGCGCCGTGATCTCGCGGGGCGAACTGGATCTTTTGTACGTGACCCCCGAACGCATCGTTACGCAGGGCTTCCGCGACATGATCGGCAACGCGCAGATCGCCCTGTTTGCCATCGACGAGGCCCATTGCGTCTCGCAATGGGGCCATGATTTCCGGCCCGAATACCGGAAGCTCGGGCAACTGGGCGAGATCTGGCCTGGCGTGCCACGCATTGCGTTGACCGCGACTGCCGATCCGCACACACGGCAGGACATCATCGACAGGCTGAACCTCGGTTCGGCGCGGGTCTTCACCACCTCGTTCGACCGGCCCAACATCGCCTACGAGATCGTCGAGCGTGATCAGCCGCGGCAGCAGTTGCTCAGGTTTCTCGCGCGCCACAAGGGATCGAGCGGCATCGTCTATTGCCTTTCCCGCGCCAAGGTCGAGGACACCGCCGAGTGGCTCAACAGGCAGGGGATCCGGGCCAGGGCCTATCATGCAGGCATGGACCGCGCCGACCGCGAAGCCAGCCAGGACGCGTTTCTCAATGAGGAGGAACTGTGTCTCGTCGCCACGGTTGCCTTCGGCATGGGCATCGACAAGCCCAATGTGCGTTACGTCGCCCATCTCGATCTGCCGGGCTCCGTCGAGGCCTATTATCAGGAGACCGGCCGGGCCGGCCGCGACGGGCTGCCATCGGACGCATGGATGACCTACGGCATGGCCGACGTCATCCAGCGCGGCCGGATGATCGATGGCGGCGCATCGACCGAAGACGTCAAGCGGGTCGAGCGCGCCAAGCTCAATGCGCTGCTGGGGATCTGTGAAAGCGCAGGCTGTCGCAGGCAGGCGATCCTGGCCCATTTCGGCGAGGCGCATGGGGGGAACTGCGGAAATTGCGACACCTGTCTGAAGCCGGTCGAGACCTGGGACGGAACCGACGCCGCCATCAAGGCGCTGGCGGCGGTCTATCGCACGGGGGAACGTTTCGGCGCCGGCCACCTGATCGACGTGCTTACGGGGGTTGAGAACGAGAAAACCGCCCGTTTCGGCCACACCGAAATGCCGGTGTTCGGGGTGGGCAGGGACATCCCGGTCAAGACCTGGCAATCGGTCTATCGGCAACTGCTGGCGGCCGGGCTTGTCAACGTCGACCATGAGGCTTTCGGCGCGCTCAGGCTCGTGCCCGAGGAGGCCCGTGCGGTCTTCAGGCACGAACGCGAGGTGCGTTTCCGCAAGGACCGTCCTGCGGGCCCGAAAGCATCGCGGCGTCAATCCTCCGGGGCGGCAAACGCCCGGTCCACGCTCGAGCAGGCCGATGGCGAACTGTTCGAGGCGCTGCGCGCGGCGCGGATGGGGATCGCCAGGGAGCTCTCGGTTCCGCCCTATGTGGTGTTTCCCGACACCACGCTGGTGGCGTTTGCCACCGAACGTCCGCAGGACCGCGAAGCGCTTCTCGCAATCTCCGGCGTCGGCCAGTCCAAGCTCGAGCGTTATGGCGATGCCTTCCTCAACGTCATTCGCGAACACAGCCGGTAGCCTGGCCGGACTTCATCTACCGTTTCGGCGCCTTCTCCACGAGAAAATCCACAAAGGCCCGCACCCTAGGCAGATGCTGCCGCCCCGGCGGCATCAGCGCGGTGATCGGCACCACTTCGGATATGTGGCAATCGACCAGCAGGGGTTTGAGCCGCCCGTCGGCGAGCGCGTCGTCAATCACGAAACTGCCGAGCCGCACAATTCCGGTGCCCGCCAGAGCCATCTCCGCCAGAATGTCGGCATTGTCGCAGATCATGGCGGGCTTGATGGCGACCTGGCGGACCCGCCCATCGACTTTCAGCGGCCACTCCGAAAGCCGTGAGAAGCCCGTGATCGCAAGGCAGACATGGTCTGCAAGATCGTAAGGGTGACGCGGTTCGCCGAAGCGGGCCAGATAATCCGGACTTGCCGCGATTACACGCTTTGCCTCTCCCAGCCGCCGTGCGACGAGCGGGGAATCCGCAAGTGGTCCGGTTCTGATCGCCACATCGATTTGTTCGCCGATGACATCCACTCTCCGGTCTGCGACGGAGATGTTGAGATCGATCTCGGGATAGCGCCTGCGAAACTCCGGCATCACGGGGGCGAGCCTGTGCTTCGCGTAGGCGGTGCCGACGTTGATCCTGATGGTTCCGCGCGGCTTGCCGCGTGCCGCCATGACTTCGGCCTCGGTGGATTCGATGGCCGCCAGGATTTCGCGCCCGCGCGCCAGCAGCAACTCACCCTCCGCAGTCATCATCAGGCGCCGTGTTGTCCGTTGCAGCAGTTTGACGCCGAGCCGGTCTTCCAGCCGCGTCACCGCCTTTGAAACGCCCGAGGGAGTGAGCCCCGCCTCCTCCGCCGCTGCCGCAAAGCTGCCGCGTTCCACGACTTTCACGAAGATGCCGATTTCATCGGAGGTTGACAGTTTATTCATGACTGAAATTCCGGAGTGAATGTTGGTATTTGATAATTACGCATCCAAATAAATGCAATATGTTTGTTCTCAGATTGGACATTGCCTATCCCGGCCCGTCCACAAGGAGACAGCCATGAGACCCAGGACCACACATCACCGCGCAATCGGACCCGATCACACTGCCTGGCCGGACACCACTCCCGATTTCCTGCAACTGCGGGAACGCGCCCTGCGAGAGCGTACGCTTGCGATCAATACCGCGCTGTCGGCGCTCTGGGGGCGTCTGAAGATCAACTGATCGCTCCTGGGAACATGCCGGTCGAAACAGGATGGTCAACGGCCCTTGTTTCGATGGAAATGCCAGGGAAGATGGACTAATGCTTGTCGCGCTCGATCGAGCGCTAACACACATGCACCCCCTCGGGATCTTGCGGCGTTCCCTGTGCATCCGATTGGATGCAGGGCGCCCCGGACGATCAGGGGGCGGCGCGGAGCAACGCGCCGTTGAGCATCTTCAGGGCGGTTTTCCATGGTCAAGCCGGCATTCGCGGCGACGAGATACTATTTCACCGCCTTTCTCTCGACGGCTGTCACCGTCACCTATCTGCCGATCTGGCTCAACGAGCGCGGCATCAGCGATGCGCAGATCGGATTGATCAACACGGTGCCGATGCTCGGGATTTTGCTGTTCAGCGTGCTTGCCGGACGGCTTGCGGACCGCGCCCCCGACTGGAAACAGGCGATAATGATCGGCACCGGCGCGGCCGCGCTGTTTTCGCTGCTGCTGGGTTTTGCGGAAGGTTTCTGGGCCATCCTGCTGGTCTGGACACTGACCATATTGCCCGCGGGTCTCGTCAATCCGGTGGCCGATGCCGCGACATTGCGCCTGTCGATGCGCGCGGGCTTTTCGTTCGGCGCCACGCGCGCATGGGGCACGGTGGGCTACCTGAGCATGTGCTTTGCCACGGGTTATCTCATAATCTGGTTTGGCGCGGGCGCTTTCGTCTGGTTGTTTGCGGCCACTTGCGCATTGAGGTTCGTGTCGTCCACGGGGTTGCCGAAGTTGCGAGCCCCGGATGGTCCGCGCACGGTCCCCAGCGGCCGGATACTGTCGCGGGAGGTCGTCGAAGCGTTCCGCCCGTGGGTCCTGCTGCCTGTGATCGCGGGTGCGATACTGTTTTCCAATCACATGGTCATGAACGCCTTTTCGTCACTTGTCTGGAAGGAGCAGGGCATCTCCGAACCGGCCATCGGAGGGCTGATTGCCCTGGGCGCTGCGGCGGAGGCGCTGACGATGTTCATGTGGAACCGGATCAACACAAGGTTTCCGGCCCGCGTGCTGATTTCGCTTGCGGCGGTGGCTGCGATCCTTCGCTGGGCCGGCATGACCTTTTCGCCGCCGCTCGCCGTTCTCGCGATCATGCAGCTTGGACAGGCGGTGAGCTTCACCTTCGCGTACCTCGGCTGTCTCTATTTCATCAACAAGCGAACCGACGAGAACATCTCCGCCGAAGCACAGAGCCTGTTCGGGGTCATGATGCAGGGGATTTCCATCCTTGTCGTCGCGGGTTTCGGCGTTGTTTTCGGCCTGTTCGGGGCACAGGCATTCTGGATGTGCGTCGCACTTTCGGTGGCAGCGCTCGGCATGGTGCAGGTCTCGCTGAAAATGCATGGCACCGATCAGGCCGGATGACGCCTGGCCGGGTCCCTGCCTTCAGACCCGGCGCCGGCTCAGCCGAGAGACGAAAGATTCATTGCGTTGGCCATCTGGATGGCCTGGCGCACGTCGTTTGCCACAATATCCGCCCCCGTCGATTTCATCTCCGCCTGGCGGTCGCTCAGCGACGGCCCGCCGAGAAGGATTCCGGTCTCCCGGTCCGGGCAGGCCTTGCGCAGGTTCTTAACAACGGTCGCGACATCCTCGGTGGTCGATCCGGCTGCAACTGAAACGCCAATCAGCTTGTAGCCGCCATCCCGGGTCATGGCATAGGCGCGCTTTCCGGTCTGAAGGCTTGGGCCGCCGTCCACAATCCAGCCCTCGTCCTGAAACACCGCCGCGATCACGCTCAGCCCCAGAGTGTGATCATTGCTGGGCATGCGCATCAGCAGGATCCTGGAGCGCTCTTCATCGTAGAAGGAGGGGCCATCCGCCTCGGTCAGACTTGTCAGAAGCATCTGAAGCCGTGAGGAAGCCGCCGTGATCGAGGCGAAGCTTTCAATGTCCTCACACCACATTCGGCCCAGTTCCTCGGCAATCGGAACGATCAGGGTTTCGCAGATGACGAGCAGGGGGACATGTTCCTTGCGCAGCCTTTCGAGCGCAGCCCGAAAATAGCGCGGGTCATGCTCCATCAGGGCGCTGAGGAACTGTCGAAAGTGGATTGTCCCGTCAACGCCCAGCATGTCCTCGGCGCGAAACGGCTCCGGAGTGTCCTCGTGATGGAACAGATGATGCCGGATTGCCTGTTCGAGCTTGCCCCGATCCGTGGTGCCGAGAGACTCCGGGCGGGCTTTCGTCACGCGCCTTTCAAAAGAGGAATGACCGCCCGGAATGCGTTGCCCACGTGCCTCCTCCGGAGCGGATTGCTTGGATCCCCCATCTTGGCTATTGCCGGACATTGATCCTCCCCACTGCGCGGCCCCTACCTCGCAATGAAAAGACTAAGATGGATTGCACAAGCAGACGAGGTCAAATATGGCCATACTGCACTGCGGTTTTTGCAGAAAACGAAAAGAGGCGCCGATCCGACGCGGAAGGAATCCCTCAACTCCGCGGTTCTTTCGGAAGTCGTCCTAGGTAATGGCCACCAATCTTGCGGTCTGAGCGGCGGTTTTTTGCCGCTTATCCACAAGGCTGGCCATGGCAATATCAGCCAGTTGCGGTGCATTCAACCCGGATCTTTCATACATCACGCTCGGGTTGGCATGCTGCTCGAACCGGTCGGGCAGGGTCAGGGTGCGGATCGCGAACGAGCCATCAAGCCGCCCTTCGGATGCCAGATGCTCGAGAACCCGGGCCCCGAAACCGCCGCCGGCGCCTTCCTCGATGGTAATCACTGAAACATGAGTGCTGACCAGCCGCTCGATCAGGTCGGTATCGAGCGGTTTGGCGAAACGGGCGTCGGCGACCGAAACCGCGAGGCCCCGTGCCGCCAGAAGATCGGCCGCCGCTTCGCATTCCGCGAGCCGGGCGCCGAAGGACAGGAACGCGATGTCGCGGCCTTCCCGGATCATGCGTCCCTTGCCGATGGGGATCGGAACGCCGCGCTCGGGCAGTGCCGCGCCGGTGCCTTCGCCGCGCGGATAGCGGAACGCGATCGGCCCGCTGTCGTGACCTGTCGCGGTTGCCACCATGTGAACGAGTTCTGCCTCGTCGGCGGCGGCCATGACGGTAAAGCCGGGAAGGTTGGAGAGGTAGGCGATGTCGAATGCACCGGCATGGGTCGGGCCGTCTGCCCCGACAAGACCGGCCCGGTCGATCGCAAAGCGCACCGGAAGCCCCTGGATCGCCACATCGTGGACGATCTGGTCGTAAGCTCTTTGCAGGAAGGTCGAATAGATCGCGCAAAACGGCTTCATACCCGCCGCCGCCAGGCCTGCCGCAAAGGTCACGGCATGCTGTTCAGCGATGCCGACGTCGAACATCCGGTCCGGATGGGTCTTTGCAAAGACGTCCAGTCCGGTTCCCGACGCCATTGCGGCGGTAATCGCCACAACGCCGGGATCGCGGCCGGCCTCGTCGCTCAGCGCCTGGGCGAACACCTTGGTATAGGCCGGTGCGCTCGGTTTTGATTTCGACAACGCGCCGGTTTCGGCGTCGAAGCTGCCGACGCCGTGGTACTTGTCCGCGCTGTTTTCGGCCGGGGCATATCCGGCGCCCTTGCGCGTGATGGCATGGATCAGCACCGGTCCGTCGGCGGCAGTTCTCACCGTCCGCAGGATTGCCAGCAATTGCGGCAGGTCGTGGCCGTCGACCGGTCCGACATAGGAAAAGCCCATGTGTTCGAACAGGCTCGATGTTCCCGCAAGCGCGCCGACGGCCTGACGCGCCCGCGCAGCTCCGGTCCGGAAGGGTTCGGGCAGCAGCGCGGCCGCCTTGCGCATCATCACATCCATGCTGACCGCCGGCGCCTGGGCGCACAGGGCGGACAGGTGCCTGGAAAAGGCGCCGACCGAGGGGGAGATCGACATCTCGTTGTCATTGAGAATGACAAACAGCCGCTTGCCGAGCGCGCCCGCATTGTTCATCGCTTCATAGGCCATGCCGGCCGACATCGCGCCGTCGCCGATGACCGCAACGGCATCGCCGTCGCCGAAGCCCAGCGTACGCGCGGTGGCAAAGCCGAGCCCGGCTGAAATCGAGGTCGAGGAATGTGCTGCGCCGAACGGATCGTAGGGGCTTTCCGAGCGCTTGGTGAAGCCCGACAGGCCGCCATCCTGGCGCAGACCGGCCATTGCCTCGCGCCGACCGGTCAGGATCTTGTGGGCATAGGCCTGATGCCCGACATCCCAGATCAGCTTGTCGCGGGGGGTATCGAAAACGGCGTGGAGCGCGACTGTCAATTCGATGACGCCGAGGGTGGATCCAAGATGTCCACCGGTCGCGGCCACCTTGGCGATGGTGTCGCGCCGAAGCTCTCCGGCGAGCGCAACAAGATCCGCATCGCTCATCTGGCGCAATGCGGCAGGGCTGTCCGTCCGGTCAAGCAGCGGTGTTGAATGTTCCGGTTTGGTCACGATCCCCATACTCGGGCCTCCCTTCGTGTCCGGCATGTCGCCGGGAGGGCCGGGATCACGAAGGCGACTCCGGTCCATCACCCATACTTGCCATTCCGGCGGCAAATGTAAACAATATTGTACATAAAATATGTCAATATTTTTTTACACTGCGGGAAAATGCCGAGACCATCTCATGACTCGTCCCTCGGTTTGGAGGCGGATCTCAGGCAAAGCAACCCTTTGGCTTGAAATGCGCCGGCCGATTGCAAAACGTCACGGAGTGTATATTCTGATTGACGTTGCAATGTACAATCAAATGGACACTGTGGCGACTGCGAGCAGTGCCCCGCGTTTTCAGCCAGGGCTTTCGGGCCGGACGAGCTGACAGCGCAAGCGGAATGAAAGGTGCCAAGCCGATGGCCAAACCCTATCCCTTCAGTGCCATTGTCGGTCAGGACGACATGAAGGACGCGCTGCTGATGGCAGCCGTGGAGCCCGCGCTCGGCGGGGTCCTGGTCTTCGGCGATCGCGGGACCGGCAAGTCGACCGCCGTGCGGGCGCTGGCGGAACTCACGCCCGAGCTCGTTTCCACCCAGGGCTGCCGTTACAATTGCGATCCCGCCAGCCCGGCCGGACCTTGCCGGGTCTGCGGCTCCGCGCCGAAATCGGCGCGAATCAGGCGTCGCGCCCCGATGGTCGACTTGCCGCTTGGGGCAACCGAAGACCGGGTCTGTGGCGCGCTCGACATCGAGAAGGCGCTGGTGTCGGGCGAGCGCGCCTTCGAGCCGGGGCTGCTCGCCAAGGCGCATCGCGGCTTTCTCTATGTCGACGAGGTCAATCTGCTGGAAGACCACCTGGTCGATCTGCTTCTCGATGTCGCCGCCTCCGGCGTCAACGTGGTCGAGCGCGAGGGCTTGAGCGTGCGCCACCCGGCCCGCTTCGTTCTTGTCGGCAGCGGCAATCCGGAAGAAGGTGAGTTGCGTCCGCAACTGCTCGACCGCTTCGGCCTCTCCGTGGACGTGACCTCGCCCGCCGACATCGCATCGCGCATCGAAGTACTCAAACGCCGCGATGCCTATGAGCAGGACCCCGAAGCCTTCCATCAGCTGTGGGAAAAGGAAGAGCAGCGGCTTTCCCGTCGCATCGCCGCCGGCCGCAAGGGCGTGGCAAGTGTGGAACTCTCCGAACGCCTGATGACGATGATGGCGCATCTTTGCATGCAGCTTGGTGTCGACGGCCTGCGTGGCGAGCTGACGCTGATGCGGGCGGCCCGCGCCAAGGCAGCCTTGTCCAGGCGCAAGCAGGCGACCGTTGAGGATGTGCTGGCGGTGGCCCCCATGGCCTTGCGGCACCGGCTCCGGCGCGACCCGCTCGACGAGGCCGGCTCCAAGGTCCGCGTCGATCGTGCAATCAGCGAACTCGCGGGAGAGCCGGTGGGAAATGCCTGATCCGGAAACACTTGCGGGCTTGACGCCTCCGTTGCGCTCCCTTCCTCCCGGCGGCGCCGGAATGGCTGAACCGAACACGATGCCGGTCTCCGGAATGGATCCGCGCTGGAATGATGCGCTTCTCGCCGCGCGCGTGCTCGCCGCAGGTGTCGGTGCTCTCGGCGGCGTGCGTCTGCGCGCCGGCGCAGGGCCGGTGCGCAACCGGTGGATCGAGATGGCGCGCGCCATGATGGAAGCTGCCGAAGTGACGCAAGGGAAGGGCAGCGGCAGGCCGTGGCTTCGCATTCCCGCTTCCTCGGCGGCCGGCCGGCTGACCGGCGGCATCGATATCGCCGCAACCCTGACAGCCGGTCGTCCGGTGCACGAAAAAGGCCTGCTGGCCCGCGCCGATGGCGGGATCATTGTGTTGGGCATGGCTGAACGGCTCGCCGCCGCGAGTGCGGCGATCATCGGGCGCACGATGGATGACCGCGCAACATCTGGAGCGTCCGGGCGAAGCCACCCGGCGCGCTTCTCGGTGATCGCACTGGATGAATCCGTCGAAGAAGACGAGGATGTGCCTGCGGCACTCGCCGACCGGTTGACGCTCGATGTCCGGCTCGACGGGCTGTCGATCCATGACGCGCCTCTCGATCTGGATCTGGCGCATGACATGGGTGCGGATTTGCCGGATGCCGAAGCCTGTGCAGCGCCCGCAATCGGCGACGATGTGCGTGAAGCCGCCGCAACCATCTCGCTGGCGCTTCCCGCGAGCCCTTTGCGCCGCAGCCTCGATCTCTTGCGGGTGGCGCGAATTCTCGCCGCGATTGAAAGAAGCGAGAGCGTGGATGGCAGCCACCTTGCCGCCGCCGTGCGTCTTTGCCTCGGCATGATGTTGAACACCGAAGCGCAGCCGGACGAGGGTGCGGAGCAGCCCGATCCCGGGCCGGCGGATGAGCCGCAGCAGCCGCTGGATGCCGATGAGATGCCGGCCGAGCCGCCGCAGCGCGACCAGCCTGAACAAAACGAAGCCGAATCCGACCGTCCGGAGACCGAACTGACGGAAGAGGACATGCTGGTGGCTGCGGGCACAGCCTCCCGCGCAGTGCTGACCGAGCTCGACCGCCCCGATCGTTCGGCCGCCGGAAAATCGGCCCGGACCGGCAAGTCCGGCGGCTTCAAATCCGGCTCGCGGCGCGGTCGGCCGGCGGGGATCGTTTCGCGCCCGCCCTATCCGGAAGCCCGGCCCGACATCGTATCGACGCTTCGCGCGGCCATCCCCTGGCAGCGGCTGCGCAATCCGGAGTTCGCGCTTGCGGCAGACGGCAAGGCGCCCCCCTTGCGCATCCTGCCCTCGGATTTCCGCTACATCCGCTTCCGGCACCGGACCGAATCCACCGCCATCTTCGCAGTCGATGCCTCGGGCTCGACTGCCATGGAGCGTCTGGCGGAAGCCAAGGGCGCGATCGAGCTTCTGCTCGGCGATTGCTATGTGCGCCGCGATCATGTCGCACTGATCACCTTCCGCGGCCGCTCGGCGGAGACGCTGCTCGAGCCCACGCGCTCACTCGTGCGCGCCAAGCGGTCTCTCACCGGTCTTCCCGGTGGCGGTCCCACGCCGCTTGCCGGCGCCATTCGCCGTTCGCTGGAGATTGCCGGCATGGTTCAGCGCCGCGGGCAGTCGCCGCTGATCGTGTATCTCACCGATGGCAGCGGCAACATCGCCCTTGACGGCCAGCCCGACCGCGTCCGTGCTCGCGACGATGCGCAACTGCTCGCAAGACAGGGGGCGGCGCTCGGCTACCGTTCCATCCTGATCGATATCGCGAGGCGTCCGCGCGAAGCGACCCGTGAACTGGCCCGATCGATGCAGGCGCAATACTGCCCGTTGCCCAATGTCTCCGCCAACGCGGTCAACGCCATTGTCAGCGCTGAACTGCAAAAAGGCACAAGATCATGAGCCTTTCCGCGCGCCCTCCCGATATCGGGATCGAGGGCCGCAACTGGCCGTTTCGCCAGCATAGCCGCCTTGTCGCCGTCAATGGCATCGAATGGCACGTTCAGGAGATGGGCAGTGCTGGCGCACCGGTCGCGCTGCTGGTCCACGGCGCCGGCGCCGCAACCCACTCGTTTCGGGGCCTGATGCCGCTGATGGCGGAGCGATACCGGGTGATCGCCATCGACTTGCCCGGCCACGGCTTTACCCGCGGCGCGAAACGGGCGGACCTGACACTTCCCGGCATGGCCCGCGCATTGTCCGGGCTTCTGGACGCAATGGAAGTTGAGGCGGACATTGCCATCGGCCATTCCGCTGGCGTCGCCGTTCTGCTTCAAATGTCGTTGAGCGAAGGTTTCCGTCCCGGACGGATTGTCGGTCTGAACGGCGCGCTCGAACCGATCCGCGGCAATGCGCTGCTCTCGCCGTTGGCGAAGCTTTTGTTCGCCAATCCGCTGACCTCGCGCATGGTCTCGTTTCAGGCCCGCATTGTCGATATGGCGGGTCATCTCCTGCGTGCGACCGGCTCGCAAATCGACGCTGAAGGGCGCGATTGCTACGCCATGCTGCTGCGCCAGCCCGCGCATGTCAGCGGTGCGCTCGGCATGATGGCGAACTGGAATCTCGATCCGCTGATCGGCAGGCTTGGTGCAATTGCCTCGCCTGTGACGCTGGTTGCCGCCAAGGATGATCCGATGGTTCCCCAGCGGGTGTCCCGCGAGGCTGCACGGCAGATTCCGGACTGCCGTTTTGTGGATTTCGGCCCGGGCGGGCACCTCTTCCATGAGACCGCGCCCCGGGCGCTTTGCTCTTTGATCGATGAGGCCGCGCTGCGGCCCGCCAGCAGATCGGTGGCCTGAGATGGCCGGCTTTGTATCCTGCCGCCCGGGACATGTTCTGCTAACCTTTGAAAAGGATATGAGGTCATGATGACGGCACACGATCCGCTGCTCGCGGGCGGCAGGGCCGCAGATCAGCGACCCCATGCCATCGTTATCGGTGCGGGCTTCGGCGGACTGGCCGCCGCCGTCCGGCTCGGTGCCAGGGGGTACCGGGTAACGGTGCTGGAAAAGCTCGATCAGCCCGGCGGCCGCGCCTCCCAGTTCAAGCAGGACGGGTTCACCTTCGATGCGGGCCCCACCATCATCACGGCGCCTTTCATCTTCGAGGAACTGTGGGAACTGTGCGGACGCAAGCTCTCCGATGACGTCTCGCTGGTCTCCCTCGATCCGTTCTACACCGTTCGCTTCGACGATGGCCGCGAGTTTCGCGCCTCCGCCAATGACGCGGTGATGGAGGCCGAGATAGCGAAGTTCTCGCCGGATGACGTCGCCGGATACCGCAGCTACCTTCTTGAAAGCGAACGCTGCTTCAAGGCCGGTTTTCTCGGCATGATCGACAAGCCCTATGCGAGCATCGGATCGATGATCAGGGTCCTGCCGGATCTGGTCATGCGCCGCGCCGACCGGTCCGTCTACAGGCTGGTGTCAAAGTACATCCGCAACGAACAGCTCCGTCAGGCCCTCAGCTTTCATCCGCTGTTCATCGGCGGAAATCCGATGCGCTCCTCGGGTGTGCTCAGTCTGATCTCCTATCTCGAACGCGAATACGGCGTTCACTACGCCAAGGGCGGCACCCATTCTCTGGTTCAGGGCCTCGTCAAGCTGATTGCGGGGCAGGGAGGCACGATCCGCACCGGCGCCGAGGTCGAGCAGATCACGGTTCACGACGGACGCGCGACCGGCGTGCGGCTTGGAAATGGGGAGCGCTTGCCGGCATCGGTTGTTGTCTCCAACGCGGATGCCGGCTGGACATACTCGAGACTGCTCGCCGACCATCCGCGCAAGCGCTGGACCGACCGGAAGATCGCGCGCGCAAAATACTCGATGAGCCTGTTCGTATGGTATTTCGGCGCCAACCGCCGCTATGAACACGTGCCGCACCACACGGTGATGATGGGGCCGCGTTTCGCCGGCCTGCTGCACGACATCTTCGACACCAGGCATCTGGCTGAGGATTTCAGCCTCTATCTCTACAGGCCATCGGCCAGCGATCCCTCGATGGCGCCGGAAGGCTGCGACAGCTTTTATGTGCTCGCCCCGGTGCCCAACCTCGATGGCGAAACCGACTGGGAGAGCATGGCGGAGCCCTACCGCCGCAGGATCGAGGCGCATCTTGCCGCCACCGTGCTGCCGGGGCTCAAGGATCATGTCGTCACCTCGAAAGTGATGACGCCGACCGATTTCCGTGACCGGCTGCTTTCGCTCAAGGGGGCGGCCTTCGGCATTGAGCCGGTGATCACGCAACTTGCCTGGTTCAGGCCGCACAACGCGTCCGAGGAAGTCAAGAACCTGTTCCTCGTCGGCGCGGGCACCCACCCCGGCGCCGGCCTGCCCGGCGTTGTCTCCTCCGCCAGGATTCTCGACAAGGTTGTTCCCCATGCAAGCACCGTCATCTGACAGCTTTGCGCTCGATCCCGGGCTGCGCCGCGAATGCGAGGAAGCGATCCGGGCCGGATCCAAGTCCTTTCTGGCAGCCTCCATGCTGCTGCCGGGATCGACCCGCATGGCGGCGCGCGCGCTCTATGCCTTCTGCCGCGCCACCGACGATCTGGTTGACGAGAGCGCGGATCCCGCCCGCGGCCTTGCCGAAATTCGCGCCCGTCTCGATGCGATCTACCGCGGCCGGCCGCGCGATCATCCCGCCGACCGCGCCTTTGTCGCCGTGGTCGAACATTATGCCTTGCCGCGGGCGCTCCCCGAGGCGCTGGTCCAGGGCTTCGAATGGGATGTCGAGGCCCGCACCTATCGCGATTGCAGCGAACTCTGCGCCTATTCCGCGCGGGTGGCGTCCACAGTCGGAGTCATGATGACGCTGATCATGGGGGTATGCGACCGGGCGGTTCTGGCCCGCGCTGCCGATCTTGGCCTCGCCATGCAACTGACCAACATCGCCCGCGATGTCGGCGAGGATGCCCGGAGGGGGCGGATCTATCTGCCGCTTGACTGGCTCGACGAGGCAGGCATCGATCCCGACGCCTTTCTTGCCGATCCCCGTGCAACCCCGGCCATGCGCGCGACGATCGAGCGGCTGCTCAACGCGGCCCACACCCTTTATGGCCGCGCCATGACCGGGATCGCAGGCCTGCCGCTCACCTGCCGTATGGCGATCCGCAGCGCCGCGCTGATCTACCGGGAAATAGGCCGCGAGATCGAAAAGTCCGGACATGACAGCGTGTCGTTGCGCGCGCATACGTCCACCCGCCGCAAGCTCGAACTGATCGCCCAGGCGGCTTCCACGCCGTTCCTGTTCCAGCCGGTCTCCACCGAACCGGCCCATCCGGAAGTCCGTTTTCTCGTCGAAGCGGCGGCTGCCGGCCGGATTCATTTGCCGCGCGGGGTCGACGCCAAGGCCGGCCGCATGATTGAGTTGATGGCGCTCTCCGAAGACCGCCGACGCACGGCGGTGTAACGCGATGGCGCCGGGAAGCAGGAAGTAACCATGAAATATGCGGGCCTGATCGAGATCGCGCTCACCTTCGGCGGTTTCATGATCTTCATCATCTGGCAGATGCGCTCATTGAAGCGTGACATCCGCGCCCGCGAGGAACGCGAGGCGAAGGAGGCTGCCGCTGATACCCGGAAGAACGAGCAACCGGCGCGGGAACGGTAGGCCCTGAATTGCCTCTACCGCCGTCGCGGCATCCGGAACGGCAGCATCGCCTTGACGACGGGCGATGCGAACCGGTCGCCTGACAGGCTTTCATGCATGAGGTCGATGTCCTCGCCAAACAACCGGGTCCTGACTATCGAACGGGTGTAGAACGGCCCGTCCTCGAGCGTACGGATGATTTTGGTCCGGGTCCGGGCAAAATCGTCGCCATCATGATGGGCTGCGCGCGGGACCCCCCAGAATCCCTTTGAAAGATCGGTCTTGTCCGGCATCCCAACCTCCTTGACCGTTCCGTCCGGCGCGATCCGCAGCGCGATCCGGCCATGCCCGCCGCCCCGGTGCGCGGCATCGTAAAGGATCACCGCATCGCCGTTCGGCATCAGTCCCCGGGCCCAGTTCCAGATTGTAAATCCGTTCTCCAGAGGCTCCGTGCCCCAATTGCTGTCCATATAGCCATGGCCCGACCAGTCCTCGCCGCCACGGGTCATTTCGACGGTGATCCGTCCGGTGGGCGAAACCGGCCACCAGCGGTGCCGGCCCTGTCCGTCGATGTCGAAGACCCGCGAGGTCACCGCATCGGGCGAAAACCGGATCCTGCCCCTGATGCGCCTGGGCAGCAGTTGCGCCGGAGGGCGCGGCACGGACACCTCGTCAAAGTCGATGACGATCTCGCCGTTCTCGCTCCGGATACTGCTCGGGCCAACCGCGAAGGATGTGGCGCTCCGCCGCATCGCGCTCCTGCCACGCTCCGTCATGCTCCATCTGTTGCCCGAAGGCCGGTAGAGGGCGACATTCATGCAGACATGATTGTCCGGATCGCGCCGTCCTGCCCAGTGATAGTAGGGCGAGAACACCGAGCCCACAAAGGCGATCACCGACAGCCCGTAGCGCCCGCAGTCGCTCAGGCCGTCGACATACCACCAGAGATAGCCGCCGGGCGGAACAGACGCGCCGAAGCGAGGTCCTCGGCCAGGCTCTCCGCCGCCAGCATGCCTGAAAGCGTCGCCATCGGCACCCCGGGGCCCGGATGCGCGCTGCCGCCCGCAAGATACAGGCCCGGAATCTTCGTCCTCGATCCCGGCCTCCGGAACGACGCGGTCCAGCCGTGCGCCGCCCGGCCGTAAAGCGCGCCCCCGGTCGCCGGGAACAGCGCGTGAAACTGTGTCGGCGTCGTCGGAACGCACTCCATCGTGCTTGTGTCGATCTCCAGCCCGGCCGATGAAAGCAGGCTCAGTGCCTGATTGAGGCATGTCTCGGTCTCCGTGTCGGTAAAGTGTCTTCGGTCGCCATCCGCTGGCGCGTTGAGGATAAACAGCATCCGCTCGCGATCGTCCCCATCCGGCAGGCTGCCGGCGTGGTCGCGGTCCTGGGCGCAGATATAGGTGGTCGGGCTTGCCGGCATGGCGCGCCGCCGGGTCAGCGCTTCGAACTCCGAGCGGTAGTCGTCGGAAAAGAACACCGTGTGATGGGCCAGCGGAAAGCCTGATGTTCGCGCCGTCATCGCGAAGGTCAGAGCCGAAAGGGAGCGATTGTCGCGAGGCGTGGGCGCAACGCCGGTGCCGCCGCCGGTCACCAGCGGTTCAATTGCGGAAACATCGCCGTTGAAGATGATCCGGTCGGCCGCAAGCCACTCTCCACTTTGGAGCCTAAGCCCCTTCACCCCGGCGGGACCGCCTTCGATCGCTGTCACTTCGGAGCCATACCGGAAGGCGACGCCCAGTTCGACCGCCAGCTTCTCCATGCATCTCGCAAGGGCATGCATGCCGCCTTCGGCCAGCCAAACACCGTCCTGTTCCGCATGCGCGACGAGCATCAGCGTGGCCGGGGCCAGAAACGGCGATGAGCCGCAATAGGTGGCGTAGCGGCCGAACAATTGCTGCAATCGCGGATCGGTGAAATAGCCGCCGAGCGCCGGCCAGAGTGTGGAAAACGGCTTCAGCGCCCATTGGGCGGAGAGATTGGAGAATCCGATGCGCGCCATAAGCGACAAGGGGCCCGGTCTTTGCGCGTCGATATAGCTGGGTCTCAGTGTAGAGAACATCTTTGCACTGTGCGCCGCGAACCGCCGGTAGCCTTCGGCATTTTCCTGGTTCGAGAAAGACGCGATCGCCCGTGCGCTTTCCTCGACGTCGGAAAGGAGGTCGAGCCGCGAACCGTCGCTCCAGCCGTGCCGCGCCAGAAGCCCGGCGCGGCTGAGCCGGATGCGGCTCTCGAGTGTCGTTCCGGCGGATCCGAACAGACGTTCGAACACCCAGCGCATGGTCAGCACCGTCGGACCCGCGTCCACGGGCCTGCCGCCCGCGGAAACGGTTCGCATCTTGCCGCCGGGCGCCGCGGCGCGCTCGACCAGGACAACCTCGACACCCTTTGCGGCTGCGGTGATCGCTGCCGCCAGGCCTCCGGCCCCGGCGCCCACAACGATCAGCTTTTGGCGCCGCGTCATCCTGGTGGGGTTCTCCGTGGTTCCGGACTGCAAACAGCGTTGACAATCCATGTCGTTCTGTCAGGATAGTTTTACACATATAAATGTCAGATAAAAGTGACATTCTGACTTGCCGCTGGAGGGAGAGCCCGGATGGATCTGCAAAAACGCATAGACCGCAATCTGGAACAGGCCATCACCTTTGCCACTGCCGGCGGGAATCCGTCGATCCTGTGCGACGCCATGCGCTACGCGGTGTTTCCGGGCGGCGCCCGTATACGGCCCCGCCTGTGTCTCGCCGTAGCGTTGGCTGCGGGAGACGAGGCGCCCAACGCCTCGAACGCTGCGGCCACGGCCATCGAACTTTTGCATTGCGCCTCGCTGGTTCACGACGATCTGCCCTGTTTCGACGATGCGGCCACCCGCCGCGGCAAGCCGAGTGTCCACACCGCATACGGAGAGGCCACCGCCGTGCTTGCCGGCGATGCGATGATCGTTCTCGCCTTCGAGACAATTGCGCGCGAATGCCTGGCGACACCCGACCGGATCGCTCCGCTGATCGGCGTCATCGGACGCGCCGTCGGAATGCCTCACGGCATCATTGCGGGACAGGCCTGGGAGAGCGAGAAGACCATCGATCTCAAGGTCTATCACCGCGCCAAGACCTCTTCGCTGTTCATCGGCTCGACGACCGCCGGCGCCATCGCCGCTGGCGCCGATCCGCAGAACTGGTACGGTCTGGGCGAAGCGCTGGGCGATGCCTTCCAGGTGGCCGACGATCTGCGCGATTGCGCCGCCAGTGCCGAGGAAATCGGCAAGCCCTGTGGCCAGGACGCCGTGCATGACCGGCCCAATGCCGTGCACGAGCTTGGCCTTGGCGGCGCGGTTCAGCGGCTTCAGGACCTCGTCGGACAGGCCGCGGCGTCCATCCCCGACTGCCGCGGATCGGGCATGCTCAAGCAGCTCATTCTCGATGAGGCCAAGCGGCTGGTGCCGAAGAGCCTCGCCACAGCGGCCGCGTAGCCCCGTGACGGCTAGCATTCCGGCATCCCGTCCGGATGGTCGCCATTCGGAGGCGGTTGAACCGGACGCCGGACCGCCGGGATGGCGCACCCGGCTCAAGGCATGGCGTGCGGCGCTCGTCGCCCGACCGGGATTTCGCCGTCTGGCGCAGCGTCTGCCGCTGACCGGCCGCTATTCCCGGGCCAGGGAAGCCGAGCTCTTCGGCATCGTGACCGGCTTCGTGCAAAGCCAGATCCTGTATGCGAGTCTTCAGTCAGGCCTGCTGGATGCGCTGACCGCGGGGGCTGTTCATGAAAGTGAACTGTCCAGAAGAACCGGTCTGCCGGCCGAACGCTTGCAGCGGCTGTTGCAGGGGGCGCAATCCATCGGTCTGGTCGGTCTGGGCCGCGACGGCTATGTGACACTCGATGACCACGGCAGCGTCGTCGCAAGCGACGGCGGCCTGCGTGCGATGATCCATCATCATGCGCTTCTGTACCGCGATCTGACCGATCCGCTGTCGCTGTTCGACGGCTCCCGGTCCGACACCGAGATGCGCAGGCTGTGGTCCTATGCCGGATCGGGGCGCGAAGCAGGAGTCCAGCCGGGCGATGCCGCAGCCTATTCGGCCTTGATGGCGGCAAGCCAGTCAATGTTGTCCGACGAGATCCTCGATGCCTACGATTTCGGACGCCATGCGAGCCTGATTGACATCGGTGGCGGCGAGGGGGCGTTTCTGACAGCCGTGGCGGCGCGGTTTCCCGGTCTGCGGCTGTCCCTTTTCGACCTGCCGCCGGTCGCCGCCCGCGCGCGCGAAAAATTCTCCACACAGACCCTTGGAACGTGTCCGCGCTGTCACGGCGGCAGCTTTCTCGATGATCCGCTTCCGCGCGGCCATGACTGCGTCACCCTGATTCGGGTGCTGTTCGATCACGAGGACGCCACGGTGCTGCGGCTTCTGAGGAATGTTCGCGGTTCGATGGAGCCGGGTCAGACACTGGTGATCGCCGAGCCGATGGCCGGAGACCGGTCACGCGGGCAGCGATACGCCACGGCCTACTTTGGAACCTACGTGCTCGCCATGGGATCGGGGCGATGCCGCATGCCCGGGGAAATCGGCGCTCTGGCCAGACAGGCCGGCTTCGCCCGGTTCGAGGTCAGGCCCTGCCGCTCACCGCTGATGGCGACCGTTCTAGTCGCGTTTCCCTGACAATAAGGAAGACAAATGTAAAATAAGGTTGACATAAGATAGCGTAAAAATAATATTACACACAGGAGGCAGAGTCTCGCCCGACAAGGGCCTGACCGAACAACATGCAGACAACGGCAGTCGTTTTCGAACAACCAGAGCGCATCGGATTGCAGGCGCTGGCCATCGCCGAGCCCGGCGACGGCGACGTGGTTGTCCGTTCCGAGTGGAGCGGCATCAGCGCCGGCACCGAAAAGCTGCTGTTCGAGGGTCGCATGCCGGCATTCCCGGGCATGGGCTATCCCCTGGTCCCGGGCTACGAAACAGTCGGCCGCGTTGTCTCGGCCGGCAAGGATGCGCCAACCGATCTTGAGGGACGTCTGGTCTTCGTGCCCGGCGCACGCGGCTACAGCGATGCCGCGGCACTCTTCGGCGCATCGGCGGAGCGGCTGGTCGCCCCGGCGGACCGGGTGATCCCGATAGCCGACGACCTCGAGCGGACCGGAACCCTTTTGTCGCTTGCCGCGACCGCCCACCATGCCCTGACACTCCCCGGCATGAGCGTTCCCGATCTTGTTGTCGGGCACGGCATTGTCGGCCGTCTCATCGCGCGGCTGGTCATCGCCATGGGCCATGCCGCACCCACGGTGTGGGAAATCGATCCGGCCCGAACGGACGGCGCGCGCGGTTACGCGGTGACCACATCCGAGGCTTGCGAGGGCAGGCGCTTTTCGTCTGTCATCGACGCCAGCGGCGACCCGCACATCCTCGACAAGGCGATCGCCGTGCTTGAGCGCGGGGGCGAGGTCACCCTGGCCGGCTTCTACAGCGAAACCATGAGCTTTCGCTTCACGCCGGCATTCATGCGCGAGGCGCGCTTTCGCATCGCAGCCGAGTTCCGGCCCGACGATGTCCACGCCGTGCTCGCACTTCTTGCTGACGGGCGGCTCTCGCTCGACGGCCTCATCACGCACAGCGCCAGCCCGGCCGATGCCGAGGCTGCGTACCGGACCGCGTTCGGCGATCCGGCTTGTCTGAAAATGATACTTGACTGGAGGGAACTGCAATGACTGAAGGCTACGGCGGCAACGCCACGGACCGGGTCCATGACCTCCTGCGCGAGGAAGCGGCGATCGAACCCGATCACCCCCACACCGGCCCGGTCAAGAAAGACACCCAGATCATCGCAATCTACGGCAAGGGCGGCATCGGAAAGTCGTTCACGCTCGCCAATCTGTCCTGCATGCTGGCCCAGTTGGGCAAGAAGGTCCTGCTGATCGGTTGCGACCCCAAGAGCGACACCACGTCGCTGCTGTTTGGCGGCCGCGCCTGTCCGACGATCATCGAGACGTCGTCGAGAATGAAGGCCGCCGGCGCCGAGATCACAATCTCCGATGTCTGCTTCAAGCGCGATGGCGTCTTCGCCATGGAACTCGGCGGTCCGGAAGTCGGCCGCGGTTGCGGCGGCCGTGGCATCATTCACGGTTTCGAGACGCTCGAAAAGCTCGGCTTCCACGATTGGGACTTCGACTATGTGCTGCTCGACTTTCTGGGCGACGTGGTCTGTGGCGGCTTCGGTCTGCCGATTGCCCGCGACATGTGCCAGAAGGTGGTGGTCGTGGGCTCGAATGACCTTCAGTCGCTCTATGTCGCCAACAATGTCTGCTCTGCGGTCCAGTATTTCCGCAAGCTCGGCGGCAATGTCGGCGTTGCCGGCATGGTCATCAACAAGGATGACGGTTCCGGCGAGGCGGCCGCCTTCGCCGAGGCCGTCGGCATCCCCGTTCTGGCCGCCATCCCGCAGGATGACGACATCCGCAAGAAGAGCGCCAACTACCAGATCATCGGTCACCCGGAGAACCGCTGGGGCCCGCTGTTCCAGACGCTCGCCATCAATCTGGGCATCGCGCCTCCGGTGCTGCCCGAGCCGCTCGACCAGGACGGCCTGATCGGCCTGTTCGATTCGTCCGACACCGGCGGTGACTACGTGCTCGAACCGGCGTTGCCCGAAGACATGTGCCCCGCCTCGGCGCTTGCCCGTCCTTCCCTCGAAGTCGTTTACGACACGGTGTAATGATGGATGATCTCTACCAGAACCGCGATGATATCGCCCCCGCGCCGTCTCAGGATGCGCCGGTCGAAGGCATATCCTGCGCGTCCGGCGCGGAAAAAATGAAGGCCCAGGCCATGGCCTCCGGCAAGGCCGAACTGATGGAGCGTTTCGAGGCCGACTACCCGAAAGGACCGCACGACCAGCCGCAGTCCATGTGTCCGGCCTTCGGTTCGCTGCGCGTCGGTCTGCGCATGCGCCGCGTCGGCACCATCCTGTCGGGCTCGGCCTGCTGCGTATACGGGCTGACCTTCACTTCGCATTTCTACGGCGCCAAGCGCTCGGTCGGCTATGTGCCGTTCAACTCCGAATCCCTGGTCACGGGCAAGCTCTACGAGGACATCCGGGACGCCGTTCACGAGATGGCCGATCCGGACGCCTATGACGCCATCGTGGTCACCAGCCTGTGCGTGCCCACGGCATCGGGCATCCCGCTGCAGATGCTGCCCAAGCAGATCAACGGTGTGCGCATCGTCGGCATCGATGTTCCCGGGTTCGGCGTGCCGACCCATGCGGAAGCCAAGGACGTGCTGTCCTCCGCCATGCTGACCTACGCCCACGGCGAAGCCGATAGCGGCCCGGTGCAGGCGCCGCGCGGCGGCGTCGAGGAGCGGCCCTCGGTCACGCTGTTGGGCGAGATGTTCCCCGCCGATCCGATGATGATCGCCGCAATGCTGGAGCCAATGGGTCTGGCCGCCGGTCCGGTGGTCCCGGTGCGCGAATGGCGCGAACTCTATGCCGCGCTCGACTGCGCCGCCGTTGCCGCGATCCATCCCTTCTACACCGCGTCCGTTCGCGCTTTCCGCGATGCCGGCCGCAAGGTGGTCGGTTCGGCTCCCGTGGGCTTCGAGGGTACGGACGCCTGGCTGCAGGCGATCGGCGAAAGCTGCAATGTGACCCAGGCCCGCATCGACGCCGCACGCAACGCCTTTGGCGGCGCAATCCGCGGCGCGCTTTCGGAAAAGCGGATCAACGGCCGGATCACGCTGTCGGGCTACGAGGGCTCGGAGCTGATCGTCGGGCGCTTGCTGGTCGAAAGCGGCGCCGATCTCAAATATGTCGGCACGGCCTGCCCGAAAACGGAATTCTCGAAGCTGGATGCCGACTGGCTCGAGGCGCACGGCGTGCATGTCGAGTACCGCGCCTCGCTGGAGCAGGATCTTGCCGCCATGGCAGAGTTCAAGCCGGATCTGGCCATCGGCACCACGCCGGTGGTTCAGAAGGCCAAGGAACAGGCGACGCCCGCACTCTACTTCACCAACCTGATCTCCGCCCGCCCGCTGATGGGCCCGGCCGGCGCGGGCTCGCTTGCCGACGTGGTCAATTCGGCCATCGCCAACAAGCCGCGCTTTGACCGGATGAAGGAGTTCTTCGAAGGCGTCGGCGCCGGCGACAATGCCGGTGTCTGGGAGGATACGCCCATCGACCGTCCCGCTTTCCGGAAAAAGTTCGCCGCCAAGGCCGCCGCATCGCGCAATGCGGTGGATTCCGGGGAGGCCGTGGGAACATGACGCTGATCATAGACCACGACAGGGCAGGGGGCTATTGGGGCTCGGTTTATGTCTTCACCGCGATCAAGGGCATGCAGGTGATCATCGACGGTCCGGTGGGCTGCGAGAACCTTCCGGTCACCTCGGTGCTGCATTACACCGACGCGCTGCCGCCGCATGAATTGCCCATCGTCGTGACCGGGCTCGGTGAGGAGGAACTCGGCCAGCACGGTACCGAAGAGGCGATGAAACGCGCCCGCGCGGTGCTTGATCCGGATCTGCCCGCGGTCGTTGTCACCGGCTCGATCGCCGAGATGATCGGCGGCGGCGTGACGCCGGAAGGCGCCAACATCCAGCGGTTTTTGCCGCGCACAATCGACGAGGACCAGTGGCAGTCGGCCGACCGGGCGCTCAAGTGGCTTTGGACCGAATACGGCCCGAAGAAGGGCAGGGTGCGCGATCCGAAGCCGCGCAAGGACGACGAAAAGCCGAAGGTCAACATCATCGGTGCGATCTACGGCACCTTCAACCAGCCCTCCGATCTTGCCGAGATCCGCCGGCTGATCGAAGGCATCGGCGCGGAAGTGAACATGACCTTCCCGCTCGGCAGCCATCTCGCAGATGTCGGCAAGCTTGCCGACGCGGAGGCCAATGTGTGCCTGCACCGCGAATTCGGCCGGCTGCTCTGCGAAGCGCTCGACCGGCCCTATTTCCAGGCTCCCATCGGGATCCATTCGACCACGGCCTTCCTGCGCGCGCTCGGCGAGGCGCTGGGGCTCGACCCCGAACCCTTCATCGAACGCGAGAAGCACACGACCCTCAAGCCGATGTGGGATCTGTGGCGGTCCGTCACCCAGGATTTCTTCGCCACCGCCAGCTACGCGATCGTGGCCGGCGAAACCTACGAGCGGGGAATCCGCAATTTCCTCACCGAGGAAATGGGCATGCCCTGCACCTTCTCGGTGCAACGGATCGCCGGCAAGAAGACCGACAACCAGGCGGTTCGGCAACTGATCAAGGACAAGCCGCCGCTGGTCATGTTCGGCTCCTACAATGAGCGGATGTATCTCGCAGAGGCGGGCGCCCGGGCGATTTACGTGCCGGTGTCCTTCCCCGGAGCCATCATTCGCCGCCATACCGGCACGCCGGTGATGGGCTATTCGGGCGCTTCCTGGCTGATCCAGGAAGTCTGCAACGCGCTGTTTGACGCGCTGTTTTCAATCCTTCCGCTCGCAACCGACATGGACCAGGTCGAGGCAACGCCCGCGAAAGCCCGCGGCGAGCTCCCCTGGGCGCCGGAAGCAAAGACTAAACTCGATCACGCCATCGGGCTCGAGCCGGTGCTGGTCAGGATTTCCGCCGCCAAGCGGCTTCGCGACCAGTCCGAGGCACAGGCCCGGGCACGCGGCGCCGCAGAGGTCAACCAGGATGACGTGGATCAGGCTACCCGCGCGCTCAAGCGCGGGCGGGCCGCATGAAACGCCGGCGCCAGGCCGGCAGACAGGGAGAAGTGCGATGACCATGACAGTGCATCATAGACAGCGGCAGGTGGCGCGCGGCCAATCGCGGACCGACCGTTTGGAGTACCGGCTTCTGGTCGCGCTCGCCTTCATCATCTGCTTCGTGATGGTGGCGGCTTCACGCACTGTCGCAGCCTTTCGGGGCCGTCGGGTCGACACCCGCGGCCAGAGTGTTTTCGCAGAGGCGCGCGCTTCGGCGCATGCAACCGCAGGTTATGCGTTCATCGCCTAGCCTTACCGTTTGCCGGTGTCCAAACCCGGCAATAACCGCCAAGGCCGCCGGTTTCCGGAGGATCGAGGCACCCGGCTGCGGGGCACCGCAGCGCTTGTGACTAGGAGGTACTTCAATGTCCAGTCCAAACACCGTTTCGCTTTCGGGAATGACCGAAGGCGAAGCACAGGAGTTCCACTCGTACTACCTCCAGGGGATGATCGCATTCGTGGCAATCGCCGTCGTTGCACATCTTCTCGTGTGGTTCTGGCGTCCGTGGATCCCGGGTCCGGAAGGCTATGCGTCGCTTGAAGGCGTCGGCCAGACCGTGACCTCGCTCCTGCCAATGCTCGCGTAAAGGAGAAGCGAAATGTGGAGAATCTGGATGATTTTCGACCCGCGCAAAACGCTGGTCGTCCAAGGCGTCTTCCTGTTCGCGCTGGCTGTGATGATTCATCTCGTCCTGCTCAGCACGTCCCGCTTCAACTGGCTCGAGGGCGCACCGGTTGTCACCGGCGCACTCGATCCGACGACGGGCATCCTGGGCCTTTTGCCCACGATGATCGGCTGAACGCTGACAACAATGACTGCGGGCGGGACAAGGACTTCGGCCCTCCCGCCCGCGGTCGAAACCGGGAATCAGACTGAGAGACGTCCGCAAACGGTCTGCGGGGTGGGAGATGAGCCATGGCGCTGCTGAGTTTTGAAAGAAAATACCGCGTTCGCGGTGGCACCCTGATAGGCGGTGACCTGTTCGATTTCTGGGTCGGACCGTTCTATGTGGGTTTTTTCGGCCTGACGGCTGCCTTTTTCTCCGTGGTCGGCGCTGCGCTGATCCTCTACGGAGCAGCGCTCGGACCGACCTGGAACATCTGGCGGATCTCGATCGCGCCACCGGATCTGAGCTACGGTCTCGGTCTCGCGCCGCTGGCGGAAGGCGGGCTGTGGCAGATCATTACCATCTGCGCCATCGGGGCCTTCTGCTCCTGGGCGCTGCGCGAGGTCGAAATATGCCGCAAGCTCGGCATCGGCTATCACGTGCCCTTCGCATTTTCCGTGGCGATCTTCGCCTATGTCACCCTGGTGGTGATCCGGCCGGTGCTGCTCGGCGCCTGGGGCCACGGTTTCCCCTATGGCATCTTCAGCCATCTCGATTGGGTGTCCAACGTCGGATACCAGTATCTGCACTTCCACTACAATCCGGCGCACATGCTGGCGGTGACCATGTTCTTCACCACCACGCTGGCCCTGTCGCTGCATGGCGGCCTTATCCTCTCGGCGGCCAATCCGGGACGCGACGGGACGCTCAAGAACGACCGGATGGAAGTCAAGACGCCTGAATATGAAGACACCTTCTTCCGCGACATCATCGGCTATTCGGTCGGCACCCTGGGCATCCACAGACTGGGTCTGGTGCTTGCGCTGAACGCGGGCTTCTGGAGCGCGGTGTGCATCGTCATCAGCGGCCCGCTTTGGAACCAGGGCTGGCCGCAATGGTGGAATTGGTGGCTCGATCTGCCGATCTGGAGCTGAAAGGGACCTGATCATGGAATATCAAAACATCTTTACCCAAGTCCAGGTCCGGGGTCCGGTTGAAGCCGGCATCCCGCTGCCCAGAGGCGACAACGAACGCGTCGGAAAACCGTCCTACAACTGGCTTGCCGGCTGGTTCGGCAACGCCCAGATCGGGCCGGTTTATCTCGGCTTCCTGGGCACCGCCTCACTGATCGCCGGCACGATCTGGTTCGTGATCGTCGGCTTCAACATGCTGGCGTCCGTGGGCTGGGATCCGATCCAGTTCATCAGGCAGCTTTTCTGGCTCGCGCTCGAGCCGCCGCCGGCCGAATACGGCCTGTCGATCCCGCCGCTCAACGAAGGCGGCTGGTACATCATCTCAAGCGTCTTTCTTTTGGCGTCGGTGCTGTTGTGGTGGGCCAGGATCTACGTCCGGGCAAGGGCGCTCGGCCTCGGGACCCATGTGTTCTGGGCCTTCGGAGCGGCGATCTGGCTGTTCCTGGTGCTCGGCCTGTTCCGGCCGCTGCTGATGGGTTCATGGGCCGAGGCCGTGCCTTACGGCATTTTCCCGCACCTTGACTGGACCGCGGCGTTCTCGATCCGCTACGGCAATCTCTACTACAATCCGTTCCATTGCCTCTCGATCGTCTTCCTGTACGGCTCGGTGCTTTTGTTCGCCATGCATGGCGCGACAATTCTTGCCGTGACCCGCTACGGCGGCGAGCGCGAGCTCGAGCAGATCACCGATCGCGGCACTGCATCCGAACGCGCGGCCCTGTTCTGGAGATGGACCATGGGCTTCAACGCCTCGATGGAATCCATTCACCGCTGGGCCTGGTGGTTCGCGGTTCTCACACCGATCACGGGCGGCATCGGCATCCTGCTGACCGGCACCGTCGTCGACAACTGGTACCTTTGGGGCATCAAGCACGGCATTGTCGCGCCTGTGCCCGACTTGTGGCCTGCAGTCGTCGATCCGGCCATAGGGGGTTAAGACCATGAAACTCTGGATACCATTCGCAACCGCTGCCGGTGTGCTTGTCGGCGCAGCCATCCTCTTTGGCGCCGACTGGGATCTGCCCCCGGTCGATACCGAGCAGATCGGCTATGCCGGGTCCGGCATGTACCTGACCAAGGACCGCGAGAAGCAGGCTGATCTACAGCAGGCCAACGTGGTGCCCGAACCGCTTTATGAAGCGGATCCGGAAGGCGACCGGGCCGGCGAGTTCTACGAGAACGTTCAGGTTCTCGGCGATCTCTCCACCGACCAGTTCAACCTGTTCATGGCCTCGATCACCGAATGGGTATCGCCCGAACAGGGCTGTGCCTACTGTCACAACGAGGAGAATCTGGCCTCCGACGAAGTCTACACAAAGGTCGTCGCGCGCCGCATGATCCAGATGACCCAGACCGTCAACGTGGACTGGCAGGCTCATGTGGCCGAGACTGGCGTCACCTGCTACACCTGTCACCAGGGACAGCCGGTGCCGACAAACGTCTGGTCGCGCAACCTGGTGCCGGGCGAGAAGGGAACTGCCCTCGGCTGGAGTGGCGGCCAGAACATCGTCAACAAGACCGCCGGCAACACATCCCTGCCGGCCAACGCGCTTGAGAGCTATCTGCTTGAGGACAAGCCGATCCGCGTCCACTCCCTCACCGCGCTGCCCAATGGCGGGAACGCCACCACCACCAAGGAGACTGAGGAAACCTGGGCGCTGATGATGCACATGTCCGAAAGCCTTGGCGTCAACTGCACCGCCTGCCACAACTCCCGTGCGTTCAACGACTGGGACCAGAGCCCGACGCAGCGCGTGACCGCATGGCATGGCATCCGCATGGCCCGGGACATCAACCAGAGCTATATCGAGGGACTTGCTCCGGTCTTCCCGGACAACCGCAAGGGGCCCGAGGGCGATGTGCTCAAGGTTTCCTGCGCCACCTGCCACAACGGGGTTCAGAAGCCTCTCTACGGTGTGTCGATGCTTCGCGAGTTCGTTGACTCGCTGGGCGTCAAGACCAACACCGAGGTGCCTGACTACTCGACCTACACGCCCGGCGAGACCCAGGTCATGGGGTCGCCGGATTCAGCGGCGGTCGCACCCGCCACCGGTTCAGACGCGACGGCTCTGGCCTCCGCCGACTAAGCCTTGCCGCAAGCCGCGCTTTCCCTCAGCGGGGCTTGTGCAAAAAGGGCCGGAGATCCCCACGGATCTCCGGCCTTTCGTCGTTTCAGCCAACCACGATCCCGATCCGGCTTCGCGTCGTGGACGGGCAAGTGTCGGTGGTTTGTTTGTTGTCTGGGGCGGCGCGATTTCCGCGAGCTTTCCGCTTCGCCCAATCGCCCGACAGCGCAAGCCGGGAGCGGCCCGCGACCTTCGGCCCGCGGCAACGGGCGGTCTGGTCGCCGGGCCGGTGCATCGGCGAAACGTCGGATTTCAGAAAAGACCCGGCGGGGAAGGAGCCAGGGCAAATGCCGGTATGCGCCGGGGCTTCCCGGCCCGTCGCGCGGCCGTCATGGGCCTGAATGTGATCTCATCGGGATTTCAGGGCCGGATCAGCCGCCAACCCCGCGATGTCTCAGACCTTCAGACCGGGATAGCGCTCCGCATAGATCCGGAACCAGGGCGTGAAGGTTTCGGGAGCGGCGGCAATCTCGCCGGTCAGTTCGGCCGCTGTGATCCAGCGGGTGTCCTCGACCTCAAGCGGGTTCGGCCTGATCTCAAGCGTCGCCCGGTCGGCGCTGCCGACATACATCGTCACCTTCTCGTGCTCATGCAGTCCGCCGCCCACGTCGGCCGAGTATTCCACCACCCGGCGGCGCGAGAGCGGGACATTGAACCCCAGTTCCTCGTTCAGCCGGCGCCGGGCGCAGCTGTCGATGGGCTCGTCCCAGTAGGGATGCGAGCAGCAGGTATTTGCCCACATGCCGCCGCAGTGATATTTCGACGAGGCCCGCTTCTGGATCAGCAGATGATCGCCGTCGAAGACGAAGATCGAGATCGCCAGGTGAAAAAGCCCGTCGGCGTGGGCTTTCAGCTTCTCCACCGGGTACAGCGAGCCGTCCTCGGCAATGGCTGGAATGATCGTCGGATGCGCGTTCATGGCGGTGGTATCCTGTTCAGTGCGCGGCGGCCAGACGGGCGGCTTCCGGCCGGTTTTCCGTGGTGCAAATCTGCGCCGGCGCGGCTGCGGGTCTATGCGCATCTTGTGCAAGTTCGGTCAAGCCATCCCATTGTCCGTCGACGGATAGCAGGTTGAAGCGGGTAAAGCAGTATTCCGAGAACCAGCCGTCCCGGTAGGCGCGCCGCACGGCCTCTCCGTGGGTGGCGCTGTCGCGGGCAAACCGCTCCATCTCCCCGGCCGATTGCCAGAGCGAAAACGTGACCTGGTGCAGCCAGGGTATCTCGCCGGTGCCGATCATGAAGCTTTTTGCCGGTTCGCGGTCGACCGCGTCGGAGATCGCCGGCACGCGGCGCCAGAAACGGACCAGCTTCGATGGCCGGATCGAGGCGCGCGTCATGGCAACAAGCGGCAGCCGCTGGGCCGGCGCGTTCGGCCCGACGTCGAACGCGTGCCCGTCCCACCGGCCGCGCGTCGACACAGGCTCGAGATAGACCGTCGCCATCCGGTCGGCCGTCCGGCGGTAACCGGCCAGCGATTGAGCCGAGCGGATCCGCTCCCGGGCGATGTCGAGCGACGGCCATTCGGCCAGGAGCGTGTAGACGCCGAAATTGGGTCTGGTGGAAAAACCCGCGCCGGCGCCCGTTCCCATCAGCTTGAAGAAACCGAGATCCCGGGTGTTGCGCAGGGATGGTTTCGCAAGTCCCATCTGGCTGAACGCCCACAGGCGCCGGCCGAGAGAGGAAAAGCCGAAAAGCGAAAACGTCATCACCGTCACTGGGCGGCCTCCTTCGATTGACGGATCGCGTCCGTAGCTGTCCACCCCGCGTGCCGGATCTTGCCCCGGTTTCCGCGGAAAGGGCTCAGGCCACCGCCCGCGACAGCGCGCATTGCGACCACAGATCGCACAGCGACCGCACCAGGTGCCGGATGTCGTCGTCACTGTGCATCGGCGTGGGCGTGAACCTCAGCCGTTCCGTTCCGACCGGAACCGTCGGATAATTGATCGGCTGCACATAGACGCCATAGGTGTCGAGCAGAATGTCCGAGATCCATTTGCACTTCTTGGCGTCGCCCACCATCACCGGAACGATATGGCTGGGATTGGGCATGTGCGGAATGCCCTTGGCGTCGAGCGCGGCGCGAAACTTGGCGACGTTGTTCCGATGACCGGCGCGCTCGAACTCGCTCTGCTTCAGGTGCCGGATCGACGCGGTCGCCCCCTTGGCGAGCGCCGGCGGAATTGCCGTGGTGAAAATGAAGCCGGATGCGAAGCTGCGGATGAAGTCGCAGATGGCGGTCGAGCCGGTGATGTAACCGCCCATGACGCCGAACGCCTTGCCCAGCGTGCCTTCGATGATCGTAACGCGGTCCATCAGCCCGTCACGTTCGGCAACGCCGCCGCCGCGCGGTCCGTACATGCCCACCGCATGCACCTCGTCGAGATAGGTCATCGCGCCGAAGCGCTCCGCCACATCGAGAATGTCCTCGATCGGAGCCATGTCGCCATCCATCGAGTAGACGCTTTCGAAGGCAACCAGTTTCGGCGCCGCCGGATCGTCGGCGCCCATCAGTTCGGCCAGATGCGCGGGGTCGTTGTGACGGAACAGCCGCTTTTCGGCGCGGCTGTGGCGAATGCCCTCGATCATGGAAGCATGGTTCAGCGCGTCGGAATATATGATGAGCCCCGGGATCTTCGCGCCCAGCGTCCCCAGGGCCGCCCAGTTGGAAACGTAGCCCGAGGAGAAGATCAGCGCGGCTTCCTTGCCGTGAAGATCGGCCAGTTCGCGCTCGAGCAGCACATGGGCATGGTTGGTGCCCGAGATGTTGCGCGTGCCGCCGGCGCCCGCGCCGCACTGGTCGATTGCCGAATGCATGGCTTCGATGACCTTCGGGTTCTGCCCCATTCCCAGATAGTCGTTCGAACACCACACGGTGACATCGTGCACGCTGCCGTCCTCGCGGTGGCGCGTGGCCCGGGGAAATCCGCCTGCGTGGCGCTCGAGTTCGGCGAAGACCCGGTAGTTGCCCGCCTTGTGCAAGGTGTCGAGCTGGTTCTGGAAATAGGCGTTGAAATCCATCTGGAGGGTCCCCTTGACGTCATGCCCGCGCGGTTGCACGGGGTGTTTTCGAATCCGGTTGTGAGGTTTTTGCGCCCGAAAGGTCCCGGGACTGCGGTGATTGGTTTTTCGGCTTGCGTTCCATCGCCCACGCCCAGAGCGCGGAATCGCGGACCGGCAGGATCAGGAAGAGATGCTCAAGCAGCGCCAGACCTGCAAAACAGGCCAGCAATGTCCACTTGGCCGTATCGTGCGGCATGGTTGCCGTTGCCGCCATCACCGTCAACCAGGCCAGCAGGCCGGCGCTGGCGGCGAGCGAGACATAGAACCAGCCGCTGGTGCGGTCGGTGCGGAAGTAGCTCTTGAGATAGGACAGCCGGTCGGGCAGCATGTCGCTGATCGCGTGCCGGGCCCCCAGATAGATGTTGAGCTTGGTTGAGATCCGCATCACCCACAACAGTGCGAAGACCAGAAGCCCGGTTGTGTTCTCTGCGCCCGCCATCAGCCACAGGAGTGCGATCACGGTGGCGGCCAGCGCGAGTTCGTGGTCCCGCACGGTCAGGAACGCCGCCCGGAACCGCGACGGCTCAACCGGGGCCTCCGCCACGCCGACCCGGCGCGGGCCGGTCAGAAGGCCTATGAGGAAGGTCGTCTCGTGCCAGGCCCAGAGCGCCAGCGCCGAGAAGAATGCCACATAGGCCGAGCCGACCGTCGTGGCGTCATGGGTTGCCGCCAGCCCCGCAATTCCGGCGAGGGCCACGCCGGTGGCGACCGCCATCACGGCGCCCAGATGGGTGCTTCCCGTCCGCGCCAGCGCCAGCACCAGCCCGGTGGCGACCCACCAGGCGATGCTTGCGACGGCTATTGCGGACAGAAAGGCCATCGGGGTCTCCTACCAGACCGGTTCGAGCCGGCTTCTGGCCGGAATCGCGTTGGACTTGGTCGGCATTGCATAAAGGCGGGCAAACGCCAGGCCCGCGCGGCCCATGTGCCATGCCTTTGCGGCCTTGCCGAAGATGCCGCCCCGCTCCTGGGCTGCGTTGATGTCGGCATTGATCCGGTTGAGCTTGCGCAGGCTCTTGATGAAGACCGGGTTATCGAGATCGAGCGTGATCGGAAACACCTGGCGGGTGATCTCGCTGGTCAGGCGGAACACGCGCATGTCGTAATCCTCGATGTCGATGTCGAGCGCATTGTGAAACGCCGGCCGCGCATGATCGCGCACATACATCGTGGCGAACACGGCCAGCAGGAAGAACTTGATCCAGTAGGTGTTCCGTCCGGAGATCAGCTTCGGGTCCGAGCGCATGATCAGCGAGAAGGCCTCGCCATGACGGAACTCGTCATTGCACCACTCCTGGAACCACTTGAAGATCGGGTGAAAGCGCTTGTCGGGATGTTTTTCCAGGTGGCGGTAGATCGTGATGTAGCGCGCATAGCCGATCTTCTCGGACAGATACGTCGCGTAGTAGATGAACTTCGGCCGGAAATAGGTGTACTTCTTCGCCTTGGCGAGGAATCCCATGTTCACCCCGATGTTGAACTCCTTGAGCGCGTCGTTGATAAACCCGGCATGGCGGCTTTCGTCGCGGCTCATGAAACCGAACAGTTCGCAGATTTCCTTGTTCTTGCCGCGCCGCTTCATCTCCTTGTAGAGCACGCAGCCCGAAAACTCGGCCGTCAGCGACGAGACGAGGAAATCGATGAACTCGCGCCTGAGGTCGTCCGGCAGCGCGTCGATGTCGATCTGGTCCCAGTCGGCGTTGCGCTTGAAGTGGCCCTTGTTCGGGTCGGCGCGCATTTCGGCGATCAGCGCGTCCCACTCGTCGCGGACGCCGGAAACGTCGATGCGGTCCATCTCGTCAAAATCCGTGGTGTAGAACCGCGGATTGAGCATGGTGGATTCAAGCGCGGTCTTGGTCGTGTCGTTGACGTCCTGGCCGGCGGCGGTGTTGGGTGTTTCCACGTGCTTGTTCATGCCTGCGCCCTCTCGGAAAAGCTGAATTCACACAGTTCCATGAACTCGAAATCGCCGGTTGCGCGCGTCCAGCCGCGCTCCAGCGCGCTGGCGCGGGTGATGGTTGCGGTGCGGCGGAAGGTTTCGCGGTGGCCGTAAGGCACCTGGACGGGCGCGCCGTGCACCATCACTTCGTCGCCCGGGTGCACGATCACGCCGTTGTCGAAGCGGACATGTGCGCCGAGTTCCTCGAAAGTGTTGTTGATCTCTATGGTGCAGGGGACCTCTTCCCTGCGCCGTCCTATCAGCGGTGTCTTGCTCATGGCTTCTCATTCCCTCTCGAAGCTAGCAGTTGCTCGTAGGCGGCGGCATGATCCGGCCCGAAGGCATTCAGATATATCCGTTCGCCGGTGGCGGTATCGGAGAGCGACACGGTGCCGTTCTCCCATTTGATGATGCGGTAGGGCTGGTCGAGCGGTGTGCCCGCAACCTGCCGCAGTCGTGTCAGTCCCCGCAGCGAGCCGCGGACAAATCCGCCCTCGCTGGGCGAAAGTGTTGTGATGGTTTCGCCGGAGCGCGCGTCGGAGATGGTGATCTCCGTGTCATGCGTGCCGGCGATCGTGATGTCGCGGATCGCCTGCGGGCTGCCGGTGACGTCGCGCATCACGCCGATGCCGGTGTTCATGCCGAAGGCGATTGCCGAGACCGAGAAACCGAGCAGCCCCAGGCCGAGCACCAGCGGCAGGCGCGGAAAGCGAGGTCCGCTTCTTTGCTTGCCGGCGGGTCCGCCATGGCTCCGGGGCATGTTCGGGTTCAGCGCGTTCATGGTCTTACTCCGCGGCTTCGATCAGGCGGCGTCCGGCCCGCGCCGCGACGGCGTCCTTGCCCGCCGCCGGGTCGGTGCGAATGGAGACGGCGGTGCTGGTCCGGCTTCCCGCCAGCGCCGCCGACAGCACGTTGCCGGCGATCGCCACATCCTTGAGGCAGATCATCTGCGGCATCAGCGCGCCCTTCTTGAAACCGCGCACATGCGGCCAGAACACGAGCCACGAAAGCTTGTCCCCGGGCGCCAGCGTGAGCGCGATATCGCCCGCACCGTTCTTGTCTTCGCGCAGGTCCGCTGAAACGATGCGGTTGAAAGGCAGGTTGAAAGTGGCCGAAAGGGCCACACCGATGCGCATCACCACCCGCTTGTTGGTGATGGTGTACATCGTGGTCTTCTGAACGCCCCACGCGAAGGCTTCGAGCATGGCGATCGCCAGCGCCGACATGATCGCCAGCGCCGATGTCGAAAACAGGATCGCTCCCGCCGTCCGGCCGTCATAGATGCCGGCAACGATGTTCCAGATCACCAGGATGGCGAAGTAACCCGCAACCCATCTCGTTTTCATGATGTGACGGGAGACCAGGGAGGACACGGGCGCGCCCTGCCACAGGATGATCTCTCCCTTGGGCAGCCGGCCCGGGAGGCCGGGAACCGGTTCGTGATCGTGTTCGGGGCCGCCTGTCTCGCTCATGCCAGCGGCTCCTGCCTGTTGGGTGCTGCGTAGAGCAGGCCGGACCCGAAATAGGCCGTGACCTTTTCCTCTTCGAGGAACGTCACGCTGTCGGGATCCTTGAGACCGGGGACGAAGGCGAACTGTTCGCCGCGCAGCGCATGGACATAGAAGATCCGTTCGCGCTGCTGGGTGTTGCGGAAGACGCCGAAATTGATCGGCACCAGGATCTGCCGCGGCGCATCGCCCACCTCGGTCGTCACCTCCAGATAACGCAGCAGCTGTTCGGAACGGTCCACCCAGATGTCGCTGACGGTTCCGGCGACCACCGAGTCAAACCCGACGACGCGCGCGCCGATCGGGTCGATGTCCTCCTCGGCCACTGCAAAGTCGGTGGCCACGCGCAGCGGAACGATCTTGGGCTTGCCGTCATGGCTGAGGTCCGGCTTGTCGGCCCGCATCGCCCATGAGCCCGGACCGATGGACTCGAGCATGGGGTTGTCGCCGGTCGGCACGTAGGGCGCTCCCGAAAAATTGGCGATGCGCTCGCCCGGAACCGGTCGTTCGGCGTTGTCGCGCGCGCTGTTGGGCGCGGAAAACTCGCCCTGGCCATGCGGCAGCAGAAAGGTCTTCGCCGGCGGCAGAAACAGCCAGTCGTCCTTGTTGAAGGCGCCGGACTGATCGGCTTCGAGCGGATAACCCTCGCGACGGTCCTCCTGGCGGAGGTAGAAAAGCAAAAGTGCGAAGAACACCCAGAACGCGTAGAGCGTGACCTGGGCGACATCGATATAGCTTGTGATGGCTCCGGTTTCCATGACGTCTCTCCTTTATGCGCGCGGCGGATCAGCCGGGCATTTCTGCCAGCCCGAAACGTCCGCTCCGGGTCTGGTGGTTGCTCTGGCGCCGTGCCGCGAGCGGCCCCAATGCCGCAATCGCTGCAAAAAGCAGCCCGATTTCAATGTGATAGACCACGCTGTAGCCGGCAGCCGGCGCGACCAGCGCCGCGCCCGGCTCGGCATTTGCCACCAGCGTGTTGACGCCGTCGCGGATCAGCCCGCCCGCCGCCAGCCCCAATCCGATGGCGCTGGCCTGCACGGCGCCCCAGGCGCCGATGGCCATGCCGTTGTCGGATTTCTCGGCGATGTCCATCGCTGCCAGCATGGTGCAGACCGCAAACAGCCCCCCGCCGAAACCGATCACGCCCGCGCCGGCACGGAAAAGGTTCGCCGAGTGCAGCGGATCGGCGAAAATGATCGCGGAAAATCCGGTAATGCCGGTGACAAGCCCGAGAGCCGCCAGCCGGTACATGTTCGCGCCCCTGTGCAGGGCGCGCCCGGCATGGGCGAACCCGATCAGCGTGCCCGCTGCCCAGATGGCCGTCAGCAGCGTGGTCTGGCTGACCGAGAGCCTGAGAACCTCGCCGCCATAGGGCTCAAGCAGCACGTCCTGCATCGAGAATGCGCAGGACCCCAGGGCGACGGCGACCAGGAGCCGCATCGTGCCCTTCTCCTTGCGGTACTGCGCGAAGGCTTCCGAAAAGCGTACTGTCGGCCGGTCATGGCGGGTTGCCGACGGATTGCGCGGCTCCTGCTTCCACAGGCAGACGATGTTGAGCGCAACCGTCACCACCGCCGCGCCCTGAACCACCTTGATCAGGATCAGCGGTGAGTAGTTTCGCAGCAGGATGGCGAAGACCACGGAGGAGATGAGCATGCCGACCAGCAGCATGACATACATCAGCGCCACCACCCGCGGACGGGTCTCTTCCGCCGAAAGATCGGTGGCCAGCGCCAGGCCCGCGGTCTGGGCCATGTGCATGCCGATGCCGGTGAGCAGGAAGGCCAGAAGCGCACCCGCCGGCCCGGCCCACTCAGGCCCCGTGGTCTGCGATTGCAGCAACAGAAGCGCAAAAGGCATGATCGCCAGCCCGCCGAACTGCAGGATGGTGCCAAGCCAGATATAGGGAACGCGCCGGATGCCGAGTGCAGACTTGTAAGTGTCCGAACGGTGGCCGATCAGCGCCCTGAAGGGGGCCGCCAACACCGGAATGGCGATCATCAGAGCCACCAGCGATGTGGGAACGCCGAGTTCGACGATCATGACACGGTTGAGCGTTCCGGTGAGAAGCACCGCCGCCATGCCGATGGACCACTGGAACATCGAAAGCCGCATCAGCCGGCCAAGCGGAAGATCCTCGGTGGCGGCGTCGGCGAAAGGCAAATAGCGCGGGCCGATTGACTTCCACTTGTCGAGCATCTTGCGGTTGGCTTTGGCGAGGAGGGTCATCAGCGCACGAGCTCCTGCGCTTCCGAGATGTAGAAACCGCGCGAGATCCGGCCCGGCAAACGGGCCTGCCAGTCCGACATGTCGGGACGGGACAGGATTGCCGTGATCAGCCGTTCGATCGCAACCGGCTGGATCGCCGGCGAGCGATCGCCACGCGGGAAAAGCTTGCCCGCCACATGCATCACGGCCAGGGGTTTCGTGCGCGGCGCCAGCGTGAACACCATCTTCCGGCCAGTTCGCTCCGCCAGTCCGGCAATTGCCGTTTCCGCAGCCTGTGCATCGTAGTGTATGAGCGCATCCATCGAGACGATTGCATCGAAATCGCCCAGCTCCGGAGCCAGCATGTCACCGGCCTGGAGCGTCACCGACCCGCCGTTGCGGATGTGCGGCAGGCCTTCAGCGGCATGGTCTATCATCTGTGGCGACAGGTCGACGCCAACAACATCGGCGCCGCGATGGGCCAGTTCGATCGCCAGCACGCCGCCGCCGCAGCCTGCATCCAGTATGCGCCAGCCGGTAAGGACGGCGGGAAACCGGTCGAGGATCGTCTGCCGCATGGCCGCGCGGCCCGCGCGCACCGTGGCGCGCACGCCCGATACCTTTTCCGTCGACGTCAGGCGCTTCCAGGCATCGAGCGCGGTGCGGTCGAAATAGGTCCGGATCTCGTCGCGGCGCTTGATGTAGGCGGCGTCATGCATCGTGTCTGCCTCACTCGAAACCGAGGAAATCGAAGATTTCCCGGTCCTTCATCGGTGTGGCGCTGTGTTCGCGGGTGCCTGACCAGAGCTGTTCGGCCAGTTTCAGATATTCCTGCTGAATCTGCACGATTTCCGGATCGTCGCCCATTTCGAACAGGGTGCACTTCTTCAGCCGGCTTCTGCGCACCGCGTCGGAATCGACGATATGGGCGAGCCGTTCCAGCCCGGTTGCCTCGTTGTAGCGGTCGATCTGGTCGGTGTTGCGCGAGCGGTTGGCGATGACGCCGCCGAGCCTCACGTCGTAGTTCTTCGACTTGGCGTTGATGGCGGCCACGATCCGGTTCATCGCGAAAATCGAATCGAAGTCGTTGGCAGCGACAACCACGGCGCGTTCGGCGTGCTGGAGCGGAGAGGCAAAGCCGCCGCACACGACGTCGCCCAGCACGTCGAAGATCACCACGTCGGTGTCTTCGAGCAGGTGATGCTCCTTCAAAAGCTTGACCGTCTGGCCGACCACATAGCCGCCGCATCCGGTGCCTGCGGGCGGACCGCCGGCCTCGACGCACTGAACCCCGTTGTAGCCTTCGAACACGAAGTCCTCGGTCCTGAGTTCCTCGGGATGGAAATCGACGCTTTCCAGCACGTCGATCACCGTCGGGATCAGGCTCTTGGTCAGCGTAAAGGTGGAATCGTGCTTAGGGTCGCAGCCGATCTGCAGCACCCGCTTGCCGAGCTTGGAAAACGCCACCGAGAGATTCGAGGATGTCGTCGACTTGCCGATGCCGCCCTTGCCGTAGATGGCGAAGACCTTGGCCTTGCCGGCGTCCATTTCGGTATCCAGATGGACCTGGACGCTGCCGTCGCCGTCGCCGTCGAGGCCGGCGGCCTTCTTGAGCTTGGCGGTGCGCGCCTCGTCCATGATTGTGCGGGGATGGGTGTAAAGGTTCATTCTGCAGCCTCCACGGACAGGCCTTCGGCACGATCTTCCATTTCCTCGCCCGCTGCGCACAGCGCGGCCCAGGTCTCGTCGTCCGGCGTCCAAAAGTTTCTGTCTTTTGCCTCGATGAGGCGGTTGACCATGCGCAGCGACGAGGCCGGATTCATCTCCGAAAGCCTCCGGCGCATGGTGTCGTCGAGAATGAATGTCTCGCTCAGCTTCTGGTAGACCCAGGGCTGAACGTCGCCGGTCGTGGCCGACCAGCCGACAGTGTTGGAAATCTGGGCCTCGATCTGGCGCACGCCCTCATAGCCGTGGGCCAGCATGCCCTCGAACCATTTCGGATTGAGCGAGCGTGTGCGGGTCTCGAGCGTCACCTGTTCGCCGAGCGTCCGGACCTTGCCTTCGCCCTGGGTCTGGTCCGAAATGAAGACCGGCAGTTGCTTGCCGTTCTGGGCCAGCGAAACCGCTTTGGAAATGCCGCCCAGCGTGTCGAAATAATGATCGATGGTGGTTACGCCGAGTTCGATGGAATCGAGATTCTGGTAGGCCATGTCCACCTTGGCGAAAACGTCGTTGAGCAGCTCGATCTGCGCCGAGGACTTGCCCTTGCGGTCGATCGCAAACCCCTTGCGGCTCGTGTAGGTGTCGGCAATTTCCTGATCGTCGGTCCAGGCGCTGGAGCCGATGAGAAAGTTGACGTTGGATCCGTAGGCGCCGTCCGCATTGGAAAACACCCGGTAGGCGGCCTGCTCGAGATCGCAGCCATGCTCGGCGGCATAGGCCAGCGCATGCTTGCGGATGAAGTTCATCTCTTCCGGCTCGTCGGCAACCGCCGCCAGATAGGAGGCCTCCGCGAGCATCGTCGCCTGCATCGGAAGCAGGTCGCGGAAGATGCCAGAAAGCGTCATCACCGCATCGATGCGGGGCCGCTTGAGTTCGTCGAGCGGGAGCAGTTCCGCTCCGCAGACCCTGTTGTAGGAGTCGAGACGGGGCCGTGCGCCCATCAGCGCCATGGCTTGGGCCATCGGCCCGCCCTCGGTCTTGAGGTTGTCGGTGCCCCAAAGCACGATTGCGATGGTTTCGGGCAGGGCGCCGTCGGTCTCGAGGTAGCGTTCGAGCACCTTCGCCGCCTGGCGCGCCCCGTCCCTGACCGCATAGGCGCTGGGGATCGAGAACGGGTCGAACCCGTGAATGTTGCGCCCCGTCGGCAGCATGTCGGGCGTCCTGATCAGATCGCCGCTCGGCGAGGGCGCCACGAAGCGGCCGTCAAGCGCGGTCATCAGGCCGTCGAGTTCGTGGTTTTCGGCAAGGTTGGCGTTGGCGCGCACCAGCCGGTCCATCAGCGCGTCGGCTGCCGCGTCGCCGGTCTTCGCATTGTCCACCACGCCGTCGCCCCCGCCGAGGATCGCCTCGATCGTTGCGGCTTCGGGCGATGGCGCGTCATCCGCATCTGCGATCTGGGTGAGCATTTCGCGGCGCTCGTCGATGCTCATCGAACGGCCCGCCACATGCAGCCCGTGTGGGATCAGCGCGTATTCGAGTTCGAGCATCGCCGTGGTCAGCCGCGCCACGTAGGCGTCGGCGTCATCGGTGGCGACATCGGGGTTGAGTTCGAGCTGCTCCGCCTGGATTCTGACCAGGTCGAAGGCTTCGGAGCGTTCCTCGGTCTGGCCTGCATCGAGATTGCGCAGCCGGTCGAGCGAGGACTTGAGCTCGCTCAGACCCTTGTAGAGTCCGGCGCTCGTCACCGGCGGCGTGAGGTAGGAAACCAGCGTGGCCGCAGAGCGGCGCTTGGCGATGGTGCCTTCGGACGGATTGTTCGCAGCGTAGAGGTAGAAGTTCGGCAGATCTCCGATCAACCGGTCGGGCCAGCATTTCGAAGACATGCCGGACTGCTTGCCGGGCATGAATTCGAGCGCGCCGTGGGTGCCGAAATGCAAAACCGCATCGGCGCGGAAGCTCCGCTTCAAATAGGTGTAGAAGGCTGCGAAGGCGTGCGTCGGCGCGAACCCCTTTTCGAACAGGAGCCGCATCGGATCGCCCTCGTAGCCGAAGCCCGGCTGCACGGCGACAAGCACATTGCCGAACTGGCGGCCGAGCACGAAGATCGATTGCCCGTTGGTGAAGATCCGGCCCGGCGCCGGGCCCCATTGCGCCTCGATTTCACCCAGGTGCTTCTCGTTGCGCACATGATCGTCGGCGCTGACCAACGCATGGACATTGGCGAGCGCGCCATGTTGCGCGGCATTTCCGTTGAGCACCATGTCGCGAAGGTCCTCGGGCGTGGCCGGAACCTCTATCGTGTAGCCTTCGGCTTCCATCCGAAGCATCGTGGCGTGAAGCGATTCGAACACCGACAGGAACGCCGCCGTGCCCAAGTTGCCGGCGTTGGGCGGGAAATTGAAGATCGTCAGCGCGACCTTCCGGTTCGCCCGCTCGCTCTTGCGCAGCGCTATCAGCTTCTCGATCCGCCCGGCCAGCACCTCGACCCGCTCCGGATGCGCGCTCATGCAGGAGCGGCCCTGCGGGCAGGTCTCGAGCTTGCGGGCGCAGACACATGTCTGGCAGCCCTGAGCGTTTTCCGTGCGTCCGCCGAACACCATCGTGCCGGTCGCGCCATCGAGCTCCGGGATCGCCACCATGATGGTGGTCTCGATCGGCATCAGGCCGCGGTCGGAGGCTTCCCAGCGCTCGATCGACTGGAACTCGGTGACATGGGCTGCGACATAGGGCACGTCGAGTGTGGCGAGCGTCTCCGCCGCGGCCGCGGCGTCGGAATAGGCGGGGCCTCCGACAAGCGAAAATCCGGTCAGTGACAGCATCGCGTCGATCCGCGTTCCGGTCTTGCCGCCAGACAGGAACGCTTCGATGGGACCGCGCATGTCGAGACCCGACGAGAACACCGGCGCCACATTGAAGCCGCGCTGCTCGAGCGCGCGGATCACGCCGTTGTAATGGCCGGTGTCGCCCGAAAGAATGTAGGACCGAAGCAGCAGGAGACCGACTGTGCCCTTGGCCTCGCGCCGCATCGGCAATGCCGTGATGTCGGCGCTGACATGACCCTTAATGTCGGGATGGTAGACGCCCTGTTCGGGATACTCGACCGGCGCCTGAGCGGTAACAGCGCCGCGGTAGGCGCGGCGCTCGCCATCGGCATACTTGTCGACCATCAGCCGAACCAGATTGGCAATGTTGGCGTCGGATGCGGCGATCCGGTACTGCATGGCGAGGAAATAGTTGCGCAGGTCCTGCGCGGTCCCGGGGATGAAGCGCAACAGCTTCGGCAGGCGCCTGAGCATGGCAAGCTGCCGTTCTCCGGCGCTGCGCCCGGTGTCCTTGGTCTTCTTCGAACGGTCGCCGCGCAGCTTTTTCAGGATCGCCAGCGGGCCCTTCTGCTCGCCGTCCATCTTGAACCGGCCCATGGACGTGTTCTTCATGATCTCGCCGGCCGACATGCAGCACATCATCGCATCGCAATGGTCCCGGCGGGCGGCCAGATCCGGACCGATGGCCTTGACGTGTTCCTCGATGAACAGCATCGAGGCGACAATGATGTTGCCCTGGGCAATGTCCCTGCGGCAGGCCTCGAGGCTGTCGGGATCGTCGTTCCAGTCCGTCGCCGCATGCACGCTGAGCCGCAGATTGGGCAGTTCGGCCGAGAGCATCCGCCGCGCATCGTCCACCGCCGCCGACATGTGATTGTCGAGCGTGATAAGGACAACATTGATGGGCGCGGCTTTAACGCCCGAAGTGTGCTTTGGCATCGTACAATGTCTCGATGGTGATCGGGTTGAGCCCGTTCTCGGCTGCATAGCTCTCGGTGTTGCGCCGCGCCTTCCCGCGAACGAAGAACGGGATCTTGCGCAATTCGCGCTCGGCGTCGGATGTCCAGGATGGCTGGTCGTCATTGGCCGCGGGCACGGCTGCGGAGTCGGATGCTTGTGCCTCGACTGCGGCCTCTTCGGCCTTTGCGTCCGGCTGATGGGCGGCGGGTCCGCCGTGACTCAGATGCGAGGATCCGGCGTCATCGTTGAATTCGAAATCGCCGCGGAACATCTGCAACAGATGTTCCTCCAGACCCATCATCAGGGGATGAACCCAGCTGTCGAAGATCACGTTGGCGCCTTCGAAACCCATCTGCGGCGAGTAGCGCGCCGGGAAATCCTGCACATGCACAGGGCTTGAGATCACCGCGCAGGGCAGCCGCAGGCGTTTGGCGGCGTGGCGCTCCATCTGGGTGCCCAGAACCAGTTCCGGCTGGGCCGCTATGATGGCGTCCTCGACATCGAGGTGATTGTCGGAAATCAGCGGCTCGACACCGTACCTGGCCGCCGCCTCGCGCACGTCGCGGGCGAATTCCCGGCTGTAGGTGCCAAGTCCGCAGACCTTGAACCCCAGTTCCTCCGAGGCGATCCGCGCGGCTGCAATCGCATGGGTGGCGTCGCCGAACACGAACACCCGCTTTCCGGTGAGATAGTTCGAATCGATGGAGGCGGAGTACCAGGACAGCCGTTCCGCCCCGGTGGCGAACAATTCGGCGGGAACATCGACACCTGCGGCTTCGGCCACTGCCGTGACGAAATCGCGGGTGGCGCCCACGCCGATCGGCGGAATGGCGATCATCTCCTGCCCGAACTGGCGCTTCAGCCAGCGCGCGGCTGTGTCTGCCACCTCGGGATAGAGCACGATGTTGAAATGGGCCTGCGGGATCCGCGCCAGATCGGCGGGCGAAGCCCCCATCGGCGCAACCGTGTTGACCCGTACTCCCAGCGCTTCGACGAGCCGGACGACTTCGACGATGTCGTCACGGTTGCGGAATCCCAGTGAAGACGGCCCCAGAATGTTGCAGCTCGCCTGTTCAGGCGCGATCTCGGGTTTGCCCGCGCCGCCGGCACAGGCGCGCACCAGCCGGTAGAAGGTTTCCGCCGCGCCCCAGTTTTCCTTCTTCTGGTAGGACGGCATCTCCAACGGCACGACCGGAACATTCAGTCCAAGCGTCTTGGCGAGACCTCCGGGATCGTCCTGGATCAGTTCCGCCGTGCACGAGGCGCCGACCAGCAGCGCTTGCGGCTTGAACCGGGCAACCGCGTCCCGGGCGGCGGTCTTGAAGATCTCCGCGGTATCGCCCGAAAGGTCGCGCGCCTGAAAGGTCGTGTAGGTTACCGGCGGACGCTTCTTGTTGCGCTCGATCATGGTGAACAGCAGGTCGGCATAGGTGTCGCCCTGCGGCGCATGGAGCACGAAGTGCACGTCGCGCATCGAGTTCGCGATCCGTATCGCGCCGACATGGGGAGGGCCTTCATAGGTCCAGACGGTGAGTTCCATCGCTCAGCTCCCCACTTTCAGAAGCTCGCGCCGCATCAGCGGCCGTGCGATCAGTTCGGCGAGGTCGCCCGCCTGCTCGTAACCCTGCAGCGGCGTGAACACGAACTCGATCGACCATTTGGTCGAGCGGCCCTCGGCCTCGAACGGGTTGCCCAGACCCATGCCGCAGATGATCAGGTCCGGATTGTCGCTTTGCACGCGGTCGATCTGACGTTCGACGTCCTGTCCCTCGCTGACCCGCACCGTATCGGGCATCAGTGCCAGTTCAGGTCCCACGACATCGCGGTTGAGATAGGGCGTGCCGATCTCGACGATGGATGTCCCCATTTCGCGCGACAGGAACCGTGCCAGCGACGGCTCTAGCTGCGAATCGGGAAACAGGAAAACCGATTTGTTCTCAAGCACCGGGCGGTAGCGGCTGACGGCGCGACGCGCGCGTTCGCGGCCCGGGCCCGTAATGGCCTCGAACTTGGCCTCCGGAACCCCGAAGGCGTCGCTGATGGCGCGGTACCAGGCGGTCGAGCCTTCCTCGCCAAGCGGGAAGGGAGCCGAAATGCGTTGCACGCCGCGGCGTTCGAGGGCCTGTGCGCAGGCGCCGACCCAGGGTTGGGCCAGAATGAACCGTGTGTTGGGACCCACCGGCGGCAGGCTTGTCGAAGAGCGCGACGGCAGGAACCTGACCGGCCCCACGCCGAGCCCGTCGAACACCCGCATCATCTGGTCCTCGACAACGTCGCCGAGCGCGCCGACGACGACAAGGGAAGCCGGTGCATCGGCTGCTTCCGCCGGCATGTCCGGCACCAGGGCCGCGAGGAAATTGTCCTCGCCCTGGGTGAAGGTGGTTTCAATCCCCGATCCAGAATAGGCCATCACCCGGCAATCGGGCGAATGCTCGCCGTTCAGGCGGCTTGCCGCGCGCGGCAGGTCGAGTTTGATGACCTCCGAAGGGCAGGATCCCACCAGCACAAGCAGCTTGATTTCGGGACGGCGGGCCAGGAGTCGCGCCACCACCTTGTCGAGCTCGTCATTCATGTCGGCCATGCCGGCCAGGTCGCGCTCGTCGATGATGGCCGTGGCGAACCGCGGCTCGGCGAAAATCATCACGCCTGCCGCCGATTGCATCAGATGGGCGCAGGTGCGCGACCCGACGATCAGGAAGAAGGCGTCCTGCATCTTGCGGTGCAGCCACATGATCGATGTCAGGCCGCAGAACACCTCGTGCTGGCCGCGCTGCTTGAGAACGTCGCGGGCGGGCTTGGCGGCTGTGTCGGTGCAGGCGGCGCCCGCGTCGTAAACGGTGGTCATGCTGCGGCCCCGATTCTGGCGTTCGAGGGAGCGTCAAGCCGTGCAAGACGAAACTTGTAGAGGAACTGTCCCGCATTGATGACGTAGGAGACGTACGCGGCAACGGCCAGCGCCATCAGTTGCCCGTCGCCGAGCAACCCGCCGAACAGCGCGGCCAGATAGGCGGTGTGCAATGCCAGCACCAGCATCGACACCATGTCTTCCCAGAAGAACGGCCGGGCGAAGAGATAGGCGCCGAAAACCTCCTTCTCCCAGATCGAGCCGGTGATCATGATGGCGTAGAGCGTCAATGTCTTGATGACGACGGAGACATGGGCGGCAACCAGCCATTCGCCGGTGAGCCACCAGTGCGCGATCAGTCCGACCGAGATTGCGAAGACAAGGAACTGTATCGGCGCGAGAATGCCCTGGACCAGCGTCCAGACCGAGTTGTCACGGCGAACGCGCTCTTCGGCGGTGTAAAGGCCGGCGGCGGTATCGCTTGGTGAAACATGGGCATTCATCCGGCTTCGTCCCTCTCCTCAAAGAAACCCTGATGAGCCGAGGTTAGTCACAGATTTTGAAAGTGTCAATTTAAATGGACGTCAAATTTGGTTTACAAACGCGCTTATTCATATCATTCTGACAAATGCCACGATGGGAGAGCCTCCATGAGGGGGTGGGGTGGTCCGATGATCGAGACACGGTTCCCGGGAGCCCAGGTTTCGGCAGCGTACACCTGAAGACTGGCCTGCGTGGATGCCGCGGATCGGAGCGGTCAGAAAGGCATCGGGAACATGAGAAGTGACCCGGAAGTGCGTGAAAGGGAGGCCGGTTCGATCATTCGGGGCGGCGATTCCGACGTCGGGCACGACGGAAGGGATATTCACAATGTGATTGAACGCGCCGTGGTTGGCGCGTGCTTCAAGAGTGCGGCTCGGACAAGGGACGCTGAAGCCGGCGGCCAGCCTTGCGAGAGCGGGTCCGAACACCCGTCGCAACGCCGGCAGAGCGCGCCTGCGCCGACCCGGGTACGCGCGCCCGCGCGGAGCCGGGAAAAGGTCGCGCCGACAGGTGCGGCCGGTTGCGGTACGGCGGCGATGGCCCGCTTGAAGCGGTTCATGGCGGTGACCGACAAGGTCTACGCCAAGGTGCTCGATGACGGCGATTTCGATTTCATCGGCTTCATGGCCGCGCGCGGACTGGATGCGAGCGAAATGCTCGACCTGCTCGAGGCCTGCGCCGTGCGGCTCGGCGAGGACTGGGCCTCGGACGCCTGCAGCTTCGTTCATGTGACGCTGGCAATGTCGCGGCTGCAGCGGATCCTGACAACACTTGGCCAGGAAAACAGCAGCTTCGATTCGGGTCTTTGCGACCGCTCTGCCCTTTTCATCGTGCCCCGGGGCGAGATCCATCTCTTCGCCGTCAGTCTGATGGAGGAGCGTTTCCGTCTCAACGGATGGGAATGCCGGATGGTGCCGGCGTGCGATCCAAGGCAACTGTCGCGCCTTCTGAGGCAAGGCGTTTTTGAACTGGTTTGCCTGACCTGGCTCGACAGCGAGCTTGAGAATCAGGTGGAATCCCTGCTACGTACGTTACGGGCGTCTGTAGATCGGGAACAGACATTCGTTATCGCAGGTGGTTCGGCTGCGGAATCGCAATCCGAATGGCTGGTGGCGCGGGGCGTTGAAAAGGTTTGCAGCAATGCCCACATCGCCGTAACAGAGGCAGAAAGGCATGGCGCAAATCGCAATTCGGCGCGTAAGGTGACTGATAGAAACGGCTCCCTGTTGGAGCCGATGCGACGTGCCTGATCGGAGAATGGAACAGCACGCTTCACGGGTCGCATACCGAACGTTCGAGAAAACCATCTCGGCGTTTGAAGATTTGCGCCCCGACGTATCGCTTGTGCTCGCCTCCCTGGGAGCCGACCTCACCCTGCTGATCGACACATCCGGAAACGTGATCGATGTCGCCTATTTCGATCCGGCGATAGAACGGTTCGGTGTCGAGGACTGGCCCGGCCGCAGCCTTGCCGATACGGTTACCCGCGAAAGCGTCGACAAGGTCCGCAATCTGATCGACGAATGCGTCAAGAAGGGCGCAAGCCGGTCGCATCAGGTCAATCACCCCGCAACACGCGGGGCGGATTTGCCGATCGAATATGTGCTCCGCCGCGTCGACGGCTTCCCGCACATGATTGCCTACGGCACGGATCTGCGCAAATTTGCCGAAGTCCAGCAGCAGCTCATCCAGGCGCAGTTCGAACTTGAGCGTGAATACCGCCGGGTTCGTGATTCCGAGGCCCGCTACCGGGTTATCTACCAGAAAATGGACGGTGCGCTGCTGGTTGTCGACGGCGAAACCCGCCGCATCATCGATGGCAACGCCGCCGCCGGCCGGATCCTCGGCGTCAATCTTTCGAAACTTGTCGGCGATACGCTCATCTCCCAGGCCGAGCGCGAGCATCGCGAACGTCTGACGGAAGCGCTCGCTGAATCGCGCGCGCTCGGCCAGAGCCGGTCCGTCACGGTGACCTCGGCCGCCAATGGCGGGCCGATCGAGCTGCAGATCAGCCCCTATCGCGAAAACGGCAAGATCAACCAGCTTGTGTCGGTGTCGAGCCCGACGGCGGATGACCATGCCTTTGCAGGGCTTTCCGGCGACAAGTGGGGCTGGACCGAAGCGGTTCCCGAAGCCCAGCTTGTAATCGATGCCAAGGGCGCGGTCTATTCCGTCAATGGCAGGTTTCTGGACATGATCCACGTCCTTGGCCGAAACCACGCTGTCGGCCGAAACGTCAACACATGGCTTGGTGCATCCAGCGTCGACATGCAGGTGCTGTCGAACCGGCTGCGCGACGAGGGCGAGGTGCGCCAGTTCCTCACAGTGGTGCGCGATGAGATGGGCTCGAGCCGTCCGGTTCGGCTTTCCGCCACCCGGATCGACACGGGCGGAGAGGAGTCTCTCTATTCCATGATCGTCACGGAACAGGGCGCGCGGGAAATGCCGAGCGCTGTCCAGAGCAACGGCATTCACGGGGCGACATCGGATTTCTCCGAACTGATCGGCCGTGTTCCGCTCAAAGAACTCATTCGCGAGTCGGCCGACGTCATCGAGAAACTGTGCATCGAGGCGGCCCTGACCCAGACCGAGAACAACCGCGCCGCCGCCGCGGACCTGCTCGGCCTGTCGCGCCAGAGCCTTTATCTCAAGCTCAAGCGTTACGGCCTCGAGGACTTCAACGGGCGCACCTGATCCGTTGCTGCCCTGTGCCGATGGCGCGCTTGTCCGCACCTGCAGCCAGCTTTTCGAGATCGCGAAGTCTGTTGAGCCGGCAGTGACCGCGAGCGCCATTCAGTCATTGTGTAAATATTCTTTTACAGTGTCAATTTGAATTGACTGTCAGCGGAAGCAGACATAGACTTTTGCCATGAACGTGGCTCAAACCATCCCCGCTGGACCCAGGGCGCCCACGCCGGGCGCGGTCCTCGCGCTGCTCAAGCCGGTCACCTGGTTCCCTCCGATGTGGGCCTACGCCTGCGGAGCGGTTTCAGCCGGGCAGATCACATCCGATCGCTGGTTCGCCGTAGCCCTCGGCGTCCTGCTTGCCGGCCCGCTTCTGTGTGGCGCCAGCCAGGCGGTCAATGACTGGTTCGATCGCCATGTCGATGCGATCAACGAGCCGGACCGGGTGATCCCGTCGGGCCGGATGCCCGGCCGCTGGGGCCTTGGCGTTGCGATCGTCAGTTCCGTACTCTCGATGGTCGTCGCGGCCTTCCTGGGAACAACGGTTTTCGTTGCCGCCGCCATCGGCCTGGCGCTCGCCTGGGCCTATTCGGCGCCGCCGTTGCGGCTCAAGCGCAACGGCTGGTGGGGCAATGCGGCCTGCGGCTTCTCCTACGAGACTCTGCCATGGATCACCGCCGCTGCCGCGGCTCTGGGAACCGTGCCGGACAGCGGCATCTTCATTGTAGCCATGCTCTACGGCCTCGGCGCGCTCGGCATCATGACGCTCAATGATTTCAAGTCGATGGAAGGGGATGTCCGCATGGGCATCGCCTCCCTGCCGGTGCAGATGGGCGCGCGCAAAGCGGCCCTCTTCGCGGGCCTTGTCATGATCGCGCCGCAAGCGGTTGTCGTGGCGCTGCTTCTGGGCTGGACCCATGTCTGGTCCGCCGGCGCGGTCGCTGCGCTTGCACTGGCGCAGGCCTTGGCCCTGCCGCGCCTGGTGGCCGATCCGAAGGGCAAGGCGGTCTGGTACTCGGGGCTCGGCGTCGGGCTCTACGTCACCGGCATGATGATCACCGCATTCGCGATCCGGCCGTAGCGCCGAAGGCGAGGGGAGGGAACGAAATGGCATTTCAGGCGCAAGCGGCCCGACGCCGTTCCGAAGCCGGATTGGGTTGGCTTTCGATCCTGCGTCTGGGGCTGGTTCAGGCTTCGCTTGGATCGATCGTCGTGCTGACCACCTCGGTGCTCAACCGCGTCATGGTTGTCGAACTCATGCTGGCCGCCGTCATTCCGGGCCTGCTGGTCGGCCTCCATTACGGCGTTCAGATCTCGCGGCCGCTCTGGGGATACGGATCCGACCGCGGTGGCCGGCGCACGCCCTGGATTGTCGGCGGCATTCTGCTGCTGGCGCTTTCCGGCACGGCCGCGTCGGCAACCACATTCCTGTTCGGTAACCATTTCTGGCTGGCCCTGTCGCTGGCAGTTCTGAGCTTCGCCTTCATCGGCCTGGGCATCGGCGCGGCGGGGACCTCGCTGCTCGCACTTCTTGCCAGCCGCACCGCGCTGCACCGCAAGCCCGCCGCCGCCACCATCGTCTGGATGATGATGATCGCCGGCATAGTCCTCACGGCAATCGTTTCCGGGGCCTGGCTCGACCCCTTCTCCTTCGGTCGTCTGGTCACGGTCACCGCCTTCGCCGGCGTCATTGCCTTTACCGTCACCTGTCTGGCCATCTTCCGGGTGGAGCGCAACACGATGCCCGTGGAAGGGCCGCCCGAAACCCAGCGTCTCGGCTTCCGCCAGAGCCTTGCCGCCACCTGGGGAGACCGCGACGCGCGGCTGTTCACCGTCTTCGTCTTCGTCTCCATGCTGGCCTATGCCACGCAGGATCTCATCCTCGAGCCCTTCGGCGGCCTGATGTTCGGGCTCACCCCGGGCGAGACCACGCAGATTTCGGGGCTGCAGCATGGCGGCATTCTCATCGGGATGGCTCTGGTCGGCATTCTCGGGTCCCTCTTTGCCAAGAGAAAGCCGATGATCCTCAAGGGCTTCATCTTCTTTGGCTGTGTCGCCTCGGCCTTGGCCCTCGCCGGGCTGTCGCTGTCGGCGCTGCTTGCGCCCGCCTGGCCGCTCAAGGCCAACATTTTCGTTCTCGGCGTGGCCAACGGCGCCTTCGCCGTGGCCGCGATCGGCGCCATGATGATGCTGGCTTCGGGCGGGGACGGTGCTTCGGAAGGCATCCGCATGGGCGTGTGGGGCGCGGCGCAGGCCATCTCCTTCGGCCTCGGCGGGTTCCTGGGCACCGTCGCCATCGATGTGACGCGGGCGATCACTGCCGATACGCCGCTTTCCTTCGCGGTTGTCTTCGGTCTGGAGGCCGGCCTCTTTGTCGCAGCCGCCGCGATTGCGCTGCTGATCAGGACGCCCGTTCAGAAAACCAGCGCGGATATGGCCCCTTCGGGACGGAATGTCGCCGATCCGACGCCCCCTTACGCAGTTCCAGCGGAGTGAAGATCATGCAGCCGAACAGCCACGATGTGCCGCGCGACCATGAAGCCCCGGCCCGCTACGATGTTATTGTCATCGGCGGCGGTCCTGCTGGCGCGCGGGCCGCCGAGCGTCTTGCGAGAAGCGGTTCCAGGACCCTGCTGGTCGACAAGGAAGGCCGCACCAAACCCTGCGGCGGGGCCATCCCTTCCAATGCCATGGCGCAATACGCGATCGCGCCCGAGCAGATCAAGGCGCGGGTGCGCGGTGCGCGGATGACCGGACCGAGCGGGCTGCAGGTGGGCATGGAAATCGGCGATGTCGGCCATGTCGGCATGGTCGACCGGGACCAGTTCGATCCCTATCTTCGCGAGCGTGCCCGTCAGGCCGGCGCCGATTATCGCGCCGCCAGCTTCTCGTCGCTTGAGCATCGGGATGACGGCATGGTTACTGTCACGCTGGGCAAGAGCAGGGATCGCGCAGCCGAAACCCTTTCAGCGTCTGTTGTGATCGGCGCCGACGGCGCCAATTCCGCCGTGCGCCGCGCGATCTTCGGGCCGAAGGTTCGTCCACCCTATGTCTTCGCTTATCACGAAATCGTCCGCTCGCCGGCGCCCGGCGCGAATGCGGATTTCGACCCGTCCCAGTGCGAGGTGATCTATGACGGCGGGATCTCTCCGGATTTCTACGGATGGGTGTTCCCGCACGGACCCTATACGAGCGTCGGATGCGGCTCCGCCGTCAAGGGCTTCGATCTCAAGGCAGCCACGAAGGAGTTGCGCGAGCGCTTCGGGCTGGCCGAAGCCGAGACCGTGCGCGAGGAGGGCGCACCCTTGCCGCTCAAGCCGATGAAGCGCTGGGACGACGGCAGGAATGTGCTGTTGATCGGTGACGCGGCCGGCGTGGTCGCGCCATCCTCGGGCGAGGGGATCTGGTATGCCATGCACACCGGCGATCTTGGCGCCGAGGCGGCCATGAAGGTGCTGGAAACCGGCGACGCCCGGCATCTCGCCAGCGCGCGAAAACGCTTTCAGAGGGCCCATGGCAAGGTGTTCCTGGTGCTCGGTTTCATGCAGTGGTTCTGGTATTCGAGCGACAAGCGCCGAGAGAAATTCGTCAGGATGTGCGAGGACAAGGATGTCCAGCGCCTCACCTGGGAAAGCTATCTCAACAAGAAACTGGTCCGGCGCGACCCGCTCGCCCATGTCCGCGTCTTTTTGAAGGACATGCGGCAACTTCTCAGACCGGCGGCGCACTGATGTGGCCCGATTGGGTGATCGCCTTTGTCGGTGACGGAAGGATCGTCCTTCTGGCCCTTGCGGTGATCGGTATCGAGGCGCTTCTCATCGCCGTCTTCCTGCGCCGCCGTGCCCGTCTTGGTTCGCTGGTGCTCACCATGGCGTCGGGCGCCGGCCTGCTCGGCGCGCTCTACGCGGCGTTGACGGGCGCTTCGCCCGGCATGATTGCGCTCTGGCTGGTGGCCGCACTCGTCGCGCACGCCGCGGACATGGCCAACCGGCTTTTCGGCCGCTCCTGATTCTTAACGTTTTTTCGGTTGCCTTGCGAATTCGTGTCGTCGTCCGTTAAAAGCTTCCCCAAGGACGGCTTCAAGCGCAAGTTCCACGATCCCGGCAAGACCAGTTGTACGGGGCCGCTGTCCAGGAAGGGCGGCAATTTCAGTTTCGCCCGGAACCGCAGGATCGCGTCTTGGCCGGATGGAGGCTTGGGTCGCCATCCACGACCGCAGGATGGCGCTTGAGACGGCCTGCTCCAAACGCGGGGACGACGACACCGGCGCCGTGATGGCCTGCGCCTGGCGCCGGGCGGTGTTCGAACCCCCTCTTTTCGGCGCTTCCGGGCAAAGGCGGCGCGGGCAGGGCACTGCGGTGCAGGTCCGCAATTCCGGCCCGATAACGTCATCCTGCGCTGCAAATCCTGAGGCGTTCCCTGCAGCCTTGCCCCGTCGTGGTATGAATAAAAATCTTTCCCCGACAAATTTTCTGCAAAAATAAAAGATGTCGAATTGCCAATGCGCGCTATGTTGCGCCTGAAGCATGCCCGTACTTCAAGCATCCTCCCCGGTCCGATACGCGGCCTGGACCGGTGGACCCTGCGGGATCGAACGCGTAGCCGCCAAGATAGAAAGTCACGGTCTTGAAGCTCTGGAAACAACTCGTCCTGTGCCTGTTCGTGCTTGTCGCGGCCTTTGTCGGCTGGTCCTGGCTCTATCCCGGCGCCCACGCCATTCTCGTCAGCAACGGGCTTGAGCGCATCTCGCTCTTCCCGCCGGATCCCGAGGCCACCCAGGGCGGCGCCCCCGCCGGTTTCGCGGGCGGCGGCCGCGGTTCGCGTGATGCGCTTGTTGTCGTTGCGGAAGCAGGCGAGGGCATAGTCAACGACACGCTCACTGCAATCGGCAGCGGCCAGGCAGTGCGTTCGGTCTCGGTGCGAACCCTTGTGTCGGGGCAGATCGACGAGATCCCCGTGCGTCCCGGCGGCCATGTCGAACGCGGCGACGTCATCCTCAGGCTTGACGCGTCCGAGGAAGAGCTTGCCGTCGAGCGGACGCGCCTCGCGGTGGAAGATGCCCAGGCGCGTGTGACGCGGCTTGAAAGCCTGGTTGCCAGCCGCGCCGCGTCGAGCGTCGAGGCCGAACAGGCCCGCAACACGCTCGAGACCGCCCGCGTGGCCCTGCGTCAGGCCGAACTGGAGCTTTCGCGCCGCACCGTGACTGCGCCGATCGGCGGCTCGCTCGGCATCCTCGCGGTCAACGCCGGGGACTATGTAACCAGCAATTCCGAGATCACAACCATCGACGATCGCAGCGAGGTCCTTGTCGAGTTCTTTGTGCCCGAGCGCTTTGCCTCGGGAATGGAGGTCGGCAAGGAGGTCAGGGCGTCTGCGATCTCGCAGCCGGGCGAGACCTTCGAGGGCGAAATCTCCGCGGTCGACAACCGGGTGGACGAGACCAGCCGGACCTTGCGGGTCCGCGCTCGGATCCCGAACCCGGACGACACCTTGCGCGCGGGCATGTCTTTTGAGGTTCGCGTCGCTTTTGAAGGCGAGCGCTGGCCCTCGGTCGATCCATTGGCGATCCAGTGGGATTCCGCCGGTTCCTATGTGTGGCGCGTCCGCGATGGCGCAGCCGAACGCGTCGATGTGGCGATCATCCAGCGCAATGCCGACAGCGTCCTGATCAAGGCCGGCCTCGCGCCGGGCGACGCGGTGGTCGTGGAGGGTGTGCAGAGCGTGCGTCCGGGCGGTTCGGTGCGAATCCAGGGCGAAGGCGAACAGGCGGGCGAAGGCGGCGAGCCGGTCGTCCGCAACGAGAGGTCTGCGGGCACGGGGAGTGGCGCATGAGCGGCCGGGACAAGGATCTCAACGACAAGGACACCCAAAACCCAGCGGCGCCCACCGAAACGCCGAGCGAAGCCGGAGGCAGCGAAAACGCGTCCGGCACCGCAATCCATAGGGAAGCGGCGGATGATACAGGTCCTGCGGTGTCCCAGCCACAGGCGGATGCCGAAACGTCCTCCTACGATGACCAGCATCATGCCGGCGGCCCCGCCGCCCTGATGGTCCGGCGGCCGGTTCTCGCCATGGTGATCAGCCTGCTCATCGTGGTGGCGGGCCTTGCCGGTCTGTATGGCGCGGAAATCCGCGAACTCCCGGATGTCGACAGGCCGGTCATCACCGTGACCACCCAGTTCCCCGGCGCAGCGCCCGAGACCGTTGATCGCGAACTGACCGCCATCATCGAAGGCGCCGTTGCCCGGGTGTCGGGCGTCGCGTCCATCTCCTCGACGTCCACCCTTGGCCGCAGCCGCGTCACCATCGAATTCAACGACAGCTCCGACCTCAACGTCGCGGCCTCGGATGTGCGCGATTCCCTGGGACGGGTGACGAACAACATGCCCGATGGCGCCGACGAGCCGCGCATCGTCAAGGCGGATGCCAATTCCGATCCGGTCATGCGCCTTGCCGTCACTTCCGACCGGCTCAACGTCCAGGACATGACGGTTCTGGTCGAGGACATGGTGGTCGATCGTCTGGCGGCGGTTCCCGGCGTGGCAGACGTGAACGTCTATGGCGACCGGGAGAAGATTTTCCGCGTCGATGTCGACCAGTCGCGGCTCGCGGCCTTCGGGCTGACACTCGCGGATTTGCGCAACGCGCTGCGCAATGTCGCTCTCGATGTGCCGGCCGGCTCGCTCACCGCACGGTCTTCCGACATCGTGGTGCGCGCCACCGCCGACATCACTACCTCCGAGGGCTTCGAGCAGCTTTACATCAATGACCGGGTCCAGTTCCGCGATGTCGCCAGCGTGACACTCGGCGCCGATCCGGGCCAGACGGTGCTCAGGGCCAACAACCGCACCGGCATCGGCATGGGGATCATCCGACAGTCTGCGTCCAACACGCTCGAAATCTCGCAAGGCGTAAAGGCGGCAACGGAGCAGCTGAGGGAAATTCTGCCCGAAGGGGTCGATATCCGCGTGACCAGCGACGATGCGCGCTTCATCAGCGGCGCCATCGACGAGGTTCGCTCGACGCTGCTTCTTGCGGTGACGATCGTGATCGCCATCATCTTCCTGTTCCTGCGTGACTGGCGGGCCACCATCATTCCGGCAGTCACCCTGCCGGTGGCGCTGATCGGCGCCTTCGCGGCCATCTGGCTCGCGGGCTTTTCCGTCAACATTCTTACCCTTCTCGCATTGGTGCTGGCCACCGGCATGGTCGTTGACGACGCGATCGTGGTGCTTGAAAACATCGTTCGCAACCGCAACGAGGGCATGGGCGTGCGCGCTGCCGCCGTCATCGGCACCCGGCAGGTTTTCTTCGCCGTCATCACCACCACGGCAACGCTGGCTGCGGTGTTCATCCCGATTTCGTTCCTGCCGGGGCAGGCCGGCGGGCTTTTCACCGAATTCGGCTTCGTGCTCGCCTTCACGGTGCTCATCTCGAGCGTGGTGGCGCTGACCCTGTGCCCCATGCTCGCTTCGCGGCTGATCAAGCGCAAGGAGGCGGCGGTCCCGGGCGGGCGTCAGGGGGTCTTCGAAAGATGGGGCGGCCATTTCGCGAGCCTGTATCGCATCGTTCTGCGCCGCGCGCTCGATGCGCCGCTGGTCGTCATTGTCATCGCGCTGCTTGTCGCCGGCGCGGCGCTGTTTACCGCCGGTTCCATTCCCCAGGAGCTCACGCCGCCCGAGGACCGGGCCGTCGCGCTGATGCGAATCTCGGCGCCCCAGGGCGTGAGCCTGGACTACACCCGCGCCAGGATGGGCGAGATCGAGCGCCTGGTGGCGCCGCTGCAGGAAAGCGGCGAGGTTACCAACGTCTTCTCCATCGCCGGCACCGGCGGGTCCGCCAACAACGGTTTCATGGTGCTCACGCTTGCGCCGTGGGGCGAGCGGGTCCGCTCGCAGGGCGAGATCGTCGGCCAGGTCAACGGCATGCTGCAGACCGTGCCCGGGCTTCGCGCCTTCGCCATCCAGCCCAACAGCCTCGGCATCCGCGGTGCGGGCAACGGGCTGCAGTTTGCCTTTGTCGGCAACAGCTATGACGAGCTTGCCGACGTCGCCCAGCAGATGGTCACAAGGCTCGAACAGGACGCACGGTTCCGCCAGATCAGGCTGTCCTACGAGACCACCCAGCCGCAGATATCCGTCCGGATCGACCGTGAGCGCGCATCCGATCTCGGCGTCAACATCGACGGTCTGGCCGAGGCGCTGCAGGCGCTGCTTGACGGCCGCGAGGTCGCCGAGGTCTTCATCGAGGACCGCTCCTATCCGGTCAAGCTGATGTCGACCACCAATCCGATCAACGACCCGACCGACCTGGAATCGATCTATCTGAAGGCCGGCGACGGACGCATCGTGCCAATGTCGACCATCGCCTCGCTCACCGAAAGAGCGGTTGCGCCGGATCTCAGGCGCGAAAGCCAGATGCGCTCGGTTTCCATCACCGCAGGCCTGACACCCGGTTTCGCGCTCGGCGACGCCTGGGCCGAGGCCGTGGACCTGGCCGAACCGCTGATGAGCGAGGGCGTGCGCATCATCCCGCTGGCGGAAGCCGCCACCCTCGATGAATCCTCGCGCGACATGCTGATCACCTTCGGCATCGCCATCATCGTCGTGCTCCTGGTGCTGGCGGCCCAGTTCGAAAGCTTCGTCAGCGCCCTGATCATCATCTCGACCGTGCCGCTCGGGCTTGCCTGCGCGATCTTCGCCATCGCCATGACCGGCGGATCGCTCAATGTCTACAGCCAGATCGGGTTGGTGCTGCTGGTGGGCGTGATGGCCAAGAACGGCATTCTGATCGTCGAGTTCGCCAACCAGTTGCGCAACCGCGGAATGGATGTGCGCGAGGCCATCGAGGAAGCCTCCAACATCCGTCTGAGGCCGGTGATGATGACGATGATCTCGACCGTGCTGGGGTCCGTGCCGCTGCTCCTGGCCTTCGGCGCAGGCGCCGAGGCGCGGATTGCGCTGGGCTGGGTGATCGTCGGCGGTCTAGGCCTCGCCATGATCGCGACTCTGATGCTCACACCGGTTGCCTACCTGCTGCTTGCGCGCTTCGCCACGCCGTCGGCCCAGGAGGAACGGCGGCTCGAGGCCGAGCTGCGCGACGCATCGAATGGCGGCGCCTCCCGGGGGGCGGCGCCTGAAATGGTCCCGGGCGAATAGGGTTGGCTTGACGCGGATCGCGCTGGAGGCCGATTGGTCTGCGGGACTGCCTTGCTTCAACCGCGCTTGAACACCCGGCTGCCCATCCCGATCACCAAAAGCAGCACCAGCCCGACCGCCAGGCCGAAGAGGCCGTAGAGCAGGGCTTCCGTCGCCCAGCCGAGGAAACCCGGCGCGACCGGGACGGCGTCGCGCACCATGACCGACATGTCATGGACGAAGTGGCCGATGGCGGTGAAATCGAAACTTTCGAGACCGTGAACGATGATCGCGCCGCCGACCCACAGCATCGCCGCCGTGCCGATGCCGGCAACGGCTTCCATGAAGGCGGGCATGCCGCGCACGATGCCGCGTCCCATGCTTCGGGTTGCGCCGAAACGGCCGTCCTGCGCCATTTTCAGACCGATATCGTCGGCCTTCACCAGCAGCGCGACGCTGCCATAGACCAGAACCGTTATGCCGATGGCGACAACCGCCAGGACCATGCCCTCCATCCAGACGGTGCTTGCCTCGATCGAGGACAGCGCGATCGTCATGATCTCGGCTGACAGGATGAAATCGGTCTTGATGGCGCCGGCCACGCGCTTCTCTTCGAGATGGGCGTGATCGACCGGGTTTTCCGCATCGACGGGGATCGGCGTGGGGTGAAACAGGTGCCAGATCTTCTCGGCCCCCTCGTAACACAAATAGCCGCCGCCGATCATCAACAGCGGCGACAGCAGCCACGGCGCGAACACGTTGAGCAGCATGGCGATCGGCAGCAGGATGACGAGCTTGTTGAACAGCGATCCCCGCGCGATCTTCCACACGATCGGCAGTTCGCGCGCGGCGGGCAGTCCGTGGACATATTTCGGCGTGACGGCGGTGTCGTCGATCAGGATGCCCGCCGTCTTGGCCCCGACCTTGGCGGCCTGCCCGGAAATGTCGTCGAGTTGTGCCGCCGCCAGTTTGGTCAGCGCTGCGACGTCGTCGAGAAGGGCCAGCAATCCGCTCATGCTTCAAAAGTCCTGTTCATGTCCGCTTCGGGGAGGCGCGGGAAAATCGGCAAGACCAACCGTCGCAATCCCGGTCGGCAACAGCTACGCAACTTGCGGAATTCGAAAGGGTTCCTCAAGTCCCGTCGAGAAGATCAGGCCGGGAAATGCCGGCTGGCGCCAAATCCGAGCCCCTTACGTTTTCGGCATGCGGTTCCAGGCGTCGAGTGCGGCGATCTTGTAGGCCTCGGCGAGCGTGGGATAGTTGAAGGTGTTCTCGACGAAATAGTCGAGCGTGCCTTTCAGGTTCAGCACCGCCTGGCCGATGTGGATCAGCTCGGTCGCGCCTTCGCCGACGATATGGCAGCCCAAAAGCCGCCGGGTCTTGAGCGAGAAGATCATCTTCAGCATTCCTGTGCCGAGCCCCATGATGTGCCCGCGCGAGGTTTCGCGGAACCGCGCCACGCCGCACTCGTAGGAGATGCCGCGCTCGATCACCTCTTCCTCGGTCATGCCGACGGTGGAGATCTCCGGCACGGAATAGATGCCGTAGGGAAAGAATTTCGGCGGCTCGTGCGCGGGATGGCCGAGCGCGTGGCAGGCCGCGATCCGGCCCTGTTCCATTGATGTCGAGGCGAGGCTCGGAAAGCCGATCACGTCGCCGGCGGCATAGATGCCGTCAACTTCGGTGGCGAATGTTACCGGGTCTACCTTGATGCGTCCGCGGCCGTCACACTGAAGCCCGCAGGCCTCGAGATTGAGGCTTCCAGTCGCGCCCATCCGGCCTGCGGCGAACAGCACCATCTCGCTGCGCACCATGCGCCCGCCCTCCAGATGGATCTCGCACATGCCGTCATCCGCGCGCAGGATTTTCTCCGCCTTGCGGCCGAAGCGCAGCACCATGCCGCGGTCCTTGAGCTGGTGGGTGAAATCGTCGATCAGCTCCCGGTCGATGAAATCGAGCATGGTGTTGCGCGGCTCGATCAGCGTGACATGCACGTCGAGAGAGCTGAAGATCGTCGCATACTCGATGCCGATGACGCCCGCGCCGATCACCGCGATCGACCGGGGCAGGTGATCGAGCGACAGGATCCCGTCGCTGTCGAAGACCTGCCTGTCGTCGAACGGCACGTAGTCCGGCCTGAACGGCACGGTGCCGACGGCGAGCATGATCGCGTCCGCGCTGAACTCGAAGGTCTCGCCCTGTTCGCCCGCAACCTCGATGGTGTGCTTGTCCTTGAACCGCGCATCGCCCCGAAGCGTCGTCACCTGGTTGCGCGCGAACTGGTGTTCCAGAACCTCGATCTCGTGGTTGAGCGTGATGTCGAGCCGGGCCCGCAGATCGCCCGCCGTCAGGTCCTGCTTCACCCGGTAGGAACGGCCGTAAAACCCGCGCTCGCGCCAGCCCGACAGGTTGAGCGCGGTCTCGCGCAGCGTCTTGGACGGAATGGTGCCGGTGTGCACCGACACCCCGCCCACCCGGTGGCCGCGCTCGACCACCAGCACCTTCTTTCCGAATTTCGCCGCCTGAATGGCCGCCCGCCGGCCCGCCGGCCCGCTGCCGATAACGATGAAGTCGTAATGTTCCATGGGAAAGCCGCCCGGATCCGGAGTTGATTAAACCTTTAATCAATCAGACCACGAAGCGACTAAGGAATCGTTGCTGCGCTGCGGGAAAGGTGGGGGAGGTGTAGTGATCGCAGATGGTTGTTATAGATTGGGGTGCGGCGAATGGCCGCTGTGGGCGTATTCCGTTGAAAAACTCCGCTTGAACCGTTGGCCTGTCGGTGATTCAATTTCCGTATTGGCATCGGGGACTGAACGCGATGATGGGTCCGAGGCAAGAGGCGCAATGCGCGCTGTTCTACGACTTCTCGATTGAGGATCA
>JAVJQD010000017.1:0-6058 GCA_040218025.1 Hoeflea sp.
TCGTCGTCCTCCGTCGGGTGTTCGAGGTCATGTTCGCTCTGGGCGTCCTCCAGAAGTTTCAACCAGTCTGCATGCGCACTCATCGCTTCGAGATCAGCTGACGTCAGCTGAAGCTGTTGGGGATGACTGGTCTCCGAGACAGCGCCGCCGATCTGATCGGAAATAAACTTGACGGCCGGAAGGTCCCCTTTGAGAGCCTTTGCAAACACCGTAAACACCATGGCGTCGAGGTGCGTCATGGCCTGTGACTTCCCGTTTTTCTGTACGGTGATGTCCTCACTCGCAATCTGCATCAGCTTGGCCTTGATGCTGGTCTCCTTCTTACTCTTGCCCGACGGGTTGCCGGACTGGCCCTTCTGGAACTGGGTATGTTTCGGAGGCTTGCCGTAGCCGACTTCGTAGTCGGGATCCCCCTTTGGTTTCTTCGCCATCAGAAGGTCTCCTTGTCGGGGACGCCAGGAGCCTCAGAGGTCTCACCCGACGTGCCACTTGCGATTTCGTTGAAAGAATGGCCGCTCTCGGCATGGATCGCGTCGCGCCCGGTCAGCGTCTGCCAGCGGCGGATCGCCAGATCGACATAAGCTGGTTCGATCTCGACACCCACGCAGCGCCGCCCCGTCCGCTCGGCGGCCATGAGCGTTGTGCCCGATCCCAAGAACGGATCCAGCACCAGGTCGCCCGGTGCCGTGACATCCAGAAGCGCATCCATGACCAGCCGGACAGGTTTGACCGTTGGATGCGCCGCCCAGTTGTCGTCCGGGTCCTTGGCGCCTCCCGTGGCGCCTGCATACTCCCAGACATTGGTGCGGTTCCGGCCAAACTGCCCGAGCTGAACGTTGTTCATGTGGCTCGCCCCGGGTTTCCTGGCGACAAAAACGAACTCGTGGCGGCTGCGGTAAAGGCTGCCCATCCCGCCATTGATCTTGGCCCAGACGCAGATGTTGAGGATGTCGAGGCCGAGCATTTCGAGCGCCTCGTCCATTTCAACGTGATGCCGCCAATCCATGCAGGAAAAGACAACAGCGCCCGATTTGATGAGAGCGACGGCCGAGCCCACTGCATCGACAAGCAGGGCCAGGAACTCTTTGCGGGACATCTCGCCCGACCCTTCCGCGAATTCCTTGAAGCCGCTTGCCTTGGCGCGCACGTGGCCGTTGACTTTCACATTGTAGGGCGGATCGGTGAAGACCGCGTCCGCCACAGCACCGTTGAGGCATTTGGCAAGGCTGCTGCTGTCGCGCGATGATCCGCAAACGATCTGGTGGTCGCCCAAAATCCACACGACCCCCAGCTGGCTGACGATGGGTTCACCATGCGCCGCGACGTCATCGAGGTTGTCTGCCGGATCATCGCCGTCGGCGTCATCATCACCGAACATGATCGCTTCGATCTCGGGAAGCTCGAAGCCCGGGATTTCAAAATCACCGTCGATCTCAACAATTTCATTTATCTCGATGTGCAGCGCGTCGTCGTCCCACTCACCGGTTTCCTGAAGCTTGTTCAGGGAGAGTCTGAGGCGACGCACTTCTGCGTCGGGGAGATCATCTACGATAATGCAGGGCACTTGTTCAGCCCCGAGCAGGCGCGCTGCCGCCAGCCGCGCGTGCCCGTCGATGACGTGGTACTTGCCATCAATCAGGATCGGAATGCGATTGCCGAAGCGCGCGATGGACTGCCTGACAGCCTTCTCTTGTTTCTTGAGAGCTTTTCGAACTCGGCGCGGTGCGTCTTTGATTTTCCCGATCTCGACCCAAACGACTTCCACTGGCGGGAAGGGATCATTCTTGCCGTGGCTCGGCGTCGAGTATTTGATGTGAACAGACATGGTCTCTCCTTTCGGCTTGTCGAGTTGCGCGATGGTGGAGACCTGACGCAGGACACACTCCGACCATCACCTTTAGGGCGATGTCGTCGGAAGCATCCTACTGCCGAGCATCGTTATTTAGACCTATAAGATGCCAAGCTCCGGGCTTTTCGTCAACAGAAAATTACAATCTAAGTTCCTGAAAAGGTTGACAAATGGCCTGAAGGTCCTTAGCAAAATCCTTGCAGTTTAGACTGGACATGGCGCGCGAACAGAGCGTCATTGCCGTGAGCGTGATGCGGTTCGATGGTTGATTGAAGATGGGCGGAACAGGTAGGGGCTGTGCCTTGGGTGGCACGCTTCAGGCCGATGCGCATGTGCGACACGGTGCATGAGCTGACATGGACAAGACGCTAGCCGGTGGCAAGCGTCGGACGCGGAAACCGGTCATAGGCACGCTTCGGTGCCCCGCCACAATCTGTCAAATCGGCGGAATGGTGATCTTCGAGCTGCCGAGGTTCGCGACGTGCCTGCGCCAAGAATATTTGAGAGGAAAGCCGGCGGCGTCCACCTTGGTTAACCTTCAAAGAGCTCCAGAAAGCAAGCCTTGATCATTCCCTGCAAATTCCCTGCTCGGACAGCCAGGGAAATCCTCGTAACTGCCTGATATCAGGAAATGTTCCTCGGGTCTTTTCTCGTTGTTCGACGAAATTTGAGAAATTTCCCTGCAAAATTCCCTGCGACCATGAAATCTCAGCTAAACCGAAGCGTGCTATTTGGCGGACCGAGACGCGGCCCGATGTTGCGCGGGAAATCAGGGAAACGGTGCGTCTCTGTTTCCAGATGCCGTTTGCAAGACCCGGAAAACACGCGGGAATTCGCAGGGAAACCGCACACGGGAAATGAGACTGGTCTGGGTGGCGGTGCTGTCAGACGGATTCGAACTCGTCTCGCCTTGGACAGTAACGCTGCCCTTTATGCGACGCAGAGTTGCCGCCACTCGGCGAGAGCGGCGGCTCGGTTCCGTTTGAAATTCTGTCTGCTGTAGAGGCTTCGCTCCGAATTGAACAAGTTGTGGATTGAAGAGTGAACGGCGGCAAATTTCTGTAGATTTCGCATGCGCCGGAAGCGGGACATGGCACGCTCTCTTCGTCGGAAGGGTAGGTGTGAGTTCTCGATCCTATTGTTCAGCCAGCGCCCTGTACGCTGCCGATCGGTGTGAACGGCGGAGCAATACTCGGCCACGGTAGCGACGGCATAGTGTTGTCGCGGGCGGCGTAAAAGTCGTCCACTTTTGCCCTTTCGGATTTCGGGAGGGCTTGGGGATATACACCGTGGACTTGTATTTGAAGGTGCGTCACGCTCATTTCCAGGATGGATTGAGCGGGCGTCAGATTGCCCGGGATTTTGGGATCAGCCGGGACAGTGTTGCGAAGATGTTGGCCTATTCGGAACCGCCGGGATATCGGCGGACAGCGCCGATCAGGCGCCCGAAGCTGGATGCGTTCACCAGCCAGATGGACCAATGGCTTGCTGAAGACAGGAGCCGCCCTCGCAAGCAGCGTCACACCGCCAAGCGTATTTTCGAGCGGTTGCGGGACGAGTGCGGTTTTGATGGCAGCTACACCATCGTCAAGGATTACGTTCGAGACCGGAAGCGGACCGGCAAGGAGATGTTCGTGCCGCTGAGCCATCCGCCCGGTCATGCACAGGCCGATTTTGGTGAAGCGCTTGTCGTGATCGGCGGCGTCGAGCAGAAGGCACACTTCTTTGCCCTCGATCTGCCGCACAGCGACGCATGCTACATCCGGGCCTATCCTGCGGCCAATACCGAGGCGTGGCTTGACGGCCATGTCCATGCCTTTGCGTTCTTCGGCGCGGTTCCCCAGTCGGTTCTTTATGACAATGACCGCTGTCTGGTGGCCCGGATTCTGCCGGATGGCTCCCGGCAAAGAACCCAGCGGTTCAGCGCGATGTTGTCGCATTACGTGATCCGGGACCGCTATGGCCGTCCCGGCAAGGGCAATGACAAAGGGGCCGTGGAGGGGCTGGTCGGCTACGGACGTCGCAACTTCATGGTGCCGATCCCGTCCTTTCCGGACTGGCACGCGTTCAACGCTCACCTGGAAGAGCAGTGCCGCAAGCGCCAGGGTGATGTTCTGCGTGGCCACAAGGTCAGCATCGGGGAACGGCTGAAGGCCGATCTCGCGGCGATGCGGGATTTGCCCGGCACCCCCTTTGAGGCCTGTGAGTTGCAAAGTGGCCAGGTCACATCGACATCGGTGGTGCGTTATCGCGGCAATGATTACTCGGTGCCGGTTGCCTACGGCCACCGTGCGGTCTGGATCAAGGGCTTCGTGACCCGGGTTGTCATCGGCTGCGGCGCCGAGGTGATCGCTGAGCATTCGCGCTCCTATGACACCGGCGACATGGTGTTTGATCCACTGCATTACCTGGCGCTGATCGAACGCAAGATCATGTCCTTCGATCAGGCCGCGCCTCTGCAGGGCTGGGAGTTGCCCGAAGCGTTCAAAACCCTGCGCCGACTGCTGGAAGCCCGGCAGGGAAAGGCCGGCAAGCGCGAGTATGTGCAGGTCCTGCGCCTTCTGGAGCGCTTCGAGATTGACGTGCTGCATCTTGCCGTCAAAGATGCCCTGCGAATGGGAGCGGTCAGCTTCGATGCAATCAAGCACCTGATCTTGTGCAGGGTCGAGCAAAGGCCTCCGAGGCTGGATCTGGATGTTTATCCCTTCCTGCCCAGAACCAACATCACCACCACCTCCGCCGCATCCTACATGAGCCTGCTGGCAGGAGGTGGGGCATGACGGATGCACCCGAACTGCTGCTGGCCCACCATCTCAAAACGCTTCGGCTGCCCACGTTCCTGCGTGAACATGACAAGCAGGCCCGTATCTGCGCCGCTGAAGGCGTAGATCACGTGCGTTACCTGGCCCGGCTGACCGAGCTGGAACTGATCGACCGGGAACGGCGCATGGTGGAACGCCGGATCAAGGCCGCAAAGTTCCCGACCATCAAAAGCCTGGACAGCTTCGACTTCAAGGCGATCCCGTCGCTCAACAAGATGATGGTGCTGGAGCTGGCGCGCTGCGAATGGATCGAACGCAAGGAGAATGTGATCGCGCTCGGTCCCTCCGGCACCGGCAAGACCCATGTCGCCCTCGGGCTGGGACTGGCTGCCTGCCAGAAAGGATTGCCTGTCGCCTTCGTGACCGCCGCAGCCCTCGTGCACGAGATGATGGAGGCCCGCGACGAAAAACGCCTCCTGCAACTCCAGCGCAAACTCGCCAAGGTCAAACTGCTGATCATCGACGAGCTGGGATTCGTCCCCTTGAGCAAAACCGGCGCCGAGCTTCTGTTCGAGCTGATCTCACAGCGCTACGAGCGAGGGTCGACCCTGATCACAAGCAACCTGCCCTTCGAGGAGTGGACCGAAACCTTCGGCACCGAACGCCTGACCGGCGCGCTGCTGGACCGGCTGACACACCACGTCAACATCCTCGAGATGAACGGCGAAAGCTACCGCCTCAATCAAAGCCGCGCCCGCCTCGCCGCCGCTAACAAATGAACCTCACAGAATTGGCCTGACGGCCAATGCGCCTTGGACCGGGCTTGCTATATGAGGGCCGCACGCTCCAAGGCGCTCGCCCCAAACTGGCCGACTTTTGCTCCGCCACAATGGCCGAATTTTACTCCGCCGTTGACACCGATCGGCGTTTCCGATTTCTTTCATCGCCGCCCCATAAGAGCGCAACTTATCGGTGACGATGCGGTCTGGCTGCCCGTAGCGTTTCATCAATTTTCTGAGGAATTTCAATGCGGCCTTGCGATCGCGACGCTTGGTGACAAAGGCATCAAGAACCTCGCCTTCGTGGTCGACGGCCCGCCACATGTAATGGGTTTCGCCGTTGATTTTCACGAAGACCTCGTCGAGATGCCATTGCCAATTCGAGTAGCAGCGCATCCGTTGGGCCCTGGCTTTGCGGATCTCAGAGGCGAACAGCGGGCCAAACCGCATCCACCAAAAGCGGACAGACTCATGGCTGACGTCGATCCCGCGCTCGTGCAGAAGGTCCTCGACATTACGTAACGAGAGCGGAAATCTGACGTACATCATTACCGCCAGCCGGATGATTTCACGGCTTGTTCGAAAGTAGCGAAACGGATTGGGCTTACTCATTCAGGAAGGGTAGGGGCCAGCGAGGTCGCTCGCAAGCTCATCCCTCTGACACTGCC
>JAVJQD010000020.1:0-19605 GCA_040218025.1 Hoeflea sp.
GAAATGGTGATGCCGGGCGACAACATCTCGGCGGACGTGACGCTGATCGTTCCGATCGCGATGGAAGAGAAGCTGCGCTTCGCCATCCGCGAAGGCGGCCGCACCGTCGGCGCCGGCATCGTCGCACAGATCATCGAGTAATCGACGGTCCCGCCGGCGATGGCGTGAGCCCGCCGTCGGAGTTTTTGAGCAACTCAAAACGCGCCGCGAGGCGCGTTTTGTTTTGTCGGCGCCGGCATTGTCGCGCGGATTATCTAAATTGGATTCGTGTTTCGACGGTTTCTCAGGCCCCGTTTCCGGACGGGGCCTTTTTGCTTTTGCAACGATGGCAATGGTTGACGACGAACTTGAGTGGACGGATGCCCGGCCCCCGGGGATCTCCCTGTTTCCTCCGGGCTCGAAAGGGGAATCGGATGGCAAATGTTGACTTTTCGAGGGGTGTGAAAATCCTATTTGTGATCCAAAAGGTTATTTGTCCATGCTCCGGCGAAGGGCTTTAATTAAAATGCCGGTCGTTAGCGTTAAAATCGAATTAAACCTCTCCCGTTGATTTTGTCATATATTGTTCATCTCAGTGAAAGCTGGGGATCTCCATGAATATTCGTACAAGTTCCTTAAACAGGTACCATGCGACGGAATCAGCAATCTGGCTATTTTGCGCGATAGGCGTGATTCTGCTGATTGCAACAGCGCTCGTCTTCATGGGATCGGCCTATGGCGGTCGATCTATGCTGGAAGATTACGCGGTCGACTGGTCGCTCCTTGGTATCATACGGGTTTGCGGGACTGCGGCTGCCGCGGCGATTCTCTTCCTTGTCCTTGATCCGTCTGCCTCAGAGGAAAGGCCGGTCGACCTCTCGGGTAGGGAAGGCCGGCTTATCGGGCTCCTGGCGATCCTCTCGGTCCTGACGCTTGCCGCTTCGGCAGCCGCGGTCACCTGGTTCCCGGGTCCGTTGTACGATGCGGTCGACGAACGCAACTCGATTGCCGTTCTTACCGAAGTCGCTTTTGTGATTGCGCTGTGCTGGCTTGGGGCCACTGCATGGCGGGCTCGTGTTTTTGGAAAGATCGCCTTTGTCGGGCTGCATCCAAGCCTTATCGTAATAGGCATGATCGTGGCGGTTTTTCTGATCCTGATGGAGGAAATGTCCTGGGGGCAGCACTGGATCGGTTGGAGCGCCGGCGCCTTTTTCGAAGGCAATACCCAAGACGAAACCAACCTGCACAATTTTGCCACCAACAAATTCGAGGCGGTTTACTACACAACGGCTGTGGCGGTATTCGTGGTCTTGCCGCATGTCTGGCCGCGCCATCCCGACCGGCTTCTCGGATCGCTCGAATTTCTTGTGCCGCCGCGCGCGTATGCGCTGGCCGGACTGCCGGTCGCGGGCCTGATGTATCACGAATGGAATGTGGTCCCCTACCAGATCTGGTTCTTCCTGGGTCTTTTCGTTGCGTTCTCCGCTTATGGCGCACTGAAGCGGCAGGCGAGCCGGAAGGCGGGACCGGTGCTGCTGCTGGCTTTTGCGTTCATCGGCGCGCAGGCGGTATTTCTGGTCAACGGTTCTGCGCTGTTTCACGGGTATGAAGTGTCGGAAATCCGCGAACTTGTCATTGCGATGCTTGTCGCCGGCTATGCTTGTCTGCTGCACCGCCGCGTAACCGATGCGGCCCAAGCCGTGATGCGGCCCACGCCGTGTTGAAACGGACCGGTGCGGTGTATCAAGTCGTTGACGCCGGGTGCGCGCGTTCCCGCGGGCATCATCACAAATAACGGCCGGATGAGAAAAGTTCGGACGCACGCCGAATCGGTTCACTTCTTCCTTGCATTGGTCCTGCATTTGGCGCTATCAGGTCCGCCACCGGCCTAGGGGTATAGCTCAGTTGGTAGAGCGGCGGTCTCCAAAACCGCAGGTCGCAGGTTCGAGTCCTGCTGCCCCTGCCACTCCGGCCTATGTACAGCCCGGCTTGAAGCGGCCGGCGCCGCCATTGGTCCGGTGCGGGGGGGCTTGTTCGGATCCCGAGTGATCTCCTCGCGTTGAATACGCTGGATGGAAGCGGTTGGGCCGTACCGCCGGATGGCGCGGGCAATCTTCGGGCCAGTTCGGCGCATTGTTTCAAAAAAGCCCTGTTCCCCTCTTGTGAATTCGGGAATCGGGCTTTATGTAGACCTTAACAGACACGCGGTGCGTGGAGCTGGGAGACCGGCTTTACGCGCCGTATAAGCGTGGATAGACAATGGCATCCAAGACAAATCCGTTTACATTCATTCAGCAGGTTCGCTCGGAGACTGCGAAAGTCAAGTGGCCGTCGCGTCGCGAAACCTCGATCTCGACGATCATGGTTCTCGTGATGGTGTTGCTTGCTTCGGTGTTCTTTTTCGCCGCTGACCAGGCTTTGGGTTGGGTCATCTCGCTCATCCTGAACATTGGCGCTTGAGGCGGGGATCAAGATGACTGCACGCTGGTATATCGTTCACGCCTATTCGAATTTCGAGAAGAAGGTCGCCGAATCCATCGAGGAGAAGGCGCGCCAGAAGGGTTTGAGCCATCTGTTCGAAAAGATCCTCGTTCCGACCGAGAAGGTGGTCGAGGTTCGCCGCGGCCGCAAGGTCGACGCGGAGCGCAAGTTTTTTCCGGGCTATGTTCTGGTGCGTGCAGACCTCACCGACGAGGCGTTTCATCTGATCAAGAACACGCCCAAGGTGACAGGCTTCCTCGGCAGCGATTCCAGGCCGGTTCCGATTCCGGACTCCGAGGCGGAGCGTATCCTGACCCAGGTCCAGGAAGGTGTCGAACGCCCCAAGCCGTCCATCGCTTTCGAGATCGGCGAGCAGGTTCGGGTTTCCGACGGTCCCTTCGCGTCGTTCAACGGCACGGTCCAGGAAGTCGACGAGGAGCGGTCGCGCCTCAAGGTCGAGGTTTCGATTTTCGGCCGGGCGACCCCGGTCGAACTTGAATACGGTCAGGTCGAGAAGGTCTGACACAGAAATGCCCGGCGCGCGCAATCTTCGCTGATTGCGCGGCTGGGTTTTGCAGCGCCCGGTTTTGGGTCCTGCAAGCCGCGTGGGAGGGGTCGGGCTTTTGCCGGTCCGATGACCCGCACCACGCAACCGCAGCCGCCGGCATGTCCGGCACGAAGGCGACGTTGAAACGTCGCCGCAACAAGAGGCAGAGAGAAAATGGCTAAGAAAGTTGCAGGCCAGCTCAAGCTGCAGGTTCCGGCCGGATCCGCGACTCCGTCGCCCCCGATCGGCCCCGCACTTGGTCAGCGCGGCATCAACATCATGGAATTCTGCAAGGCGTTCAATGCCGCCACGCAGGAAATGGAAAAGGGTATGCCGATTCCGGTCGCCATCACCTACTACCAGGACAAGTCCTTTACCTTCGCGATGAAGCAGCCGCCGGTGAGCTACCTTCTCAAGCGCGAGGCCAAGCTCAAGTCCGGCTCGAAGACTCCGGGCAAGGAGACGGCCGGTTCGATCACCCGCGACCAGGTTCGCACGATCGCCGAGACCAAGATGAAGGACCTCAACGCCGCCGATATCGAAGGCGCGATGGCCATGGTCGAGGGCTCCGCCCGCTCCATGGGCCTGGAAGTGACGGGATAAGACCATGGCCAAGACTGCAAAGCGCATGCAAAAGGTCAATGAAGGCATTGACCGCAACAAGCTCTACCCGCTCGGCGAAGCCGTATCCCTTCTCAAGGATCGCGCGATCGCCAAGTTTGACGAGACCATCGAAGTCTCGATGAACCTGGGCGTCGATCCGCGTCACGCCGACCAGATGGTTCGTGGCGTTGTCAATCTGCCGAACGGCACCGGTCGCGACGTTCGCGTCGGCGTTTTCGCCCGCGGCGAAAAGGCCGATGAAGCCAAGGCCGCAGGCGCCGATGTGGTTGGCGCAGAGGATCTCGTCGAGGCCGTCCAGGCCGGCAACATCGATTTCGACCGTTGCATCGCAACGCCGGACATGATGCCGCTGGTCGGCCGTCTCGGCAAGGTGCTCGGCCCGCGCGGCATGATGCCGAACCCGAAGGTCGGCACCGTGACCACCGATGTCGCGGGCGCCGTCAAGGCTTCGAAGGGCGGCGCCGTCGAGTTCCGCGTTGAAAAGGCCGGCATCGTGCATGCCGGAGTCGGCAAGGCCTCCTTCGGTCCCGAGCAGATCGAGGAAAACATTCGCGCGTTCGCCGATGCAGTGGTCAAGGCCAAGCCGGCCGGAGCCAAGGGCAACTACGTCAAGCGCGTCGCCGTGTCCTCGACCATGGGGCCTGGCGTGAAGATCGATCCGTCGACGCTCAGCGTCGCCTGATCCTGAACATTGGGAAAACCGGGCATGGATCCGGTTTTCTTCAGTTTTCGGCCTTCGGGCCGAAAAGATCCGGGATCGGAAGGTCCCGGATTCCCTGTCCGAGATTGCAGGTGGCCGGCCTTGCGGCCCGCCTTAATAGCACAACCTGCATGAGACGGGTGCGATCCGTTTTCAGGAGTGAATGCTCCGGCGGTTCGAACCTCGCTTGCCTTGTGCCGCTTCCGTTTATCGGTTTCGGCGTAAGGGGACAGGATCCTCAAGCGTCGCTTGCGGGTTCTTCTGGAATCCCTTGCGGCAAAGGCAAACCCGGCGGGTGGTGCTTGCATCGCCTGCCAACTGGAGAAACGCAGTGGATAGAGCGGAAAAACGCGAATTCGTCGCGGAACTGAACGGTGTTTTCACCAACGCCGGTTCGGTTGTCGTGGCCCACTACGCCGGTCTGACGGTTGCGCAGATGAACGACCTTCGGTCGCGCATGCGCACAGCCGGAGGCACCGTCAAGGTCGCGAAGAACCGCCTTGCCAAGATCGCTCTTCAGGGCACGGAGTCGGAAGGGGTCGCGGACCTCTTCACGGGTCAGACGCTCATCGCTTATTGCGATGATCCGGTGACCGCTCCGAAGATCGCCGTCGAGTTTACCAAGGTCAGCGACAAGCTGGTCATCCTTGGTGGCGCGATGGGGGCGACAACTCTCGATGCGGAAGGTGTCAAGGCGCTTGCCACGATGCCGTCGCTGGACGAGTTGCGTGCGAAGATTGTCGGCATGGTTCAGACGCCGGCGACCCGCATTGCCCAGATCGTCAACGCACCCGCGGGTGCGGTGGCGCGCGTCATCGGCGCGCATGCCCGGAAGGACGAAGCCGCATAAGGCGGAACTTCGCTGTGAACAAACCAACACCGGTTCGAACCGTATACAAGGAAGTGAAAAATGGCTGATCTCGCCAAAATCGTGGAAGACCTTTCCAACCTGACCGTCCTGGAAGCTGCTGAGCTGTCCAAGATGCTTGAAGAAAAGTGGGGCGTTTCCGCCGCTGCTCCTGTGGCTGTCGCTGCTGCCGGCGGCGCTGCTGCTCCGGCCGAAGCTGCCGAAGAAAAGACCGAATTTGACGTGGTTCTGGCCGATGTCGGCGCCAACAAGATCAACGTCATCAAGGAAGTCCGCGGCATCACCGGCCTCGGCCTCAAGGAAGCCAAGGATCTCGTCGAAGCTGCTCCGAAGGCAGTCAAGGAAGGCGTGTCCAAGGGCGAAGCTGACGACATCAAGAAGAAGCTTGAAGACGCCGGCGCCAAGGTCGAAGTCAAGTAAGGCGCGATTTGTCCGGGGGCGGGCATGTCCTGCCCCCGGACACATTGACGTTGCGAACTGATTACCCAAAGGCCTGAAAACGGCCTTTGGGTAATGGGTTCTTCAAGAGGATGGTTTCGAAGCAGACCGCAAGGCACTCCGGCCGCGCCGTACTGGTTCCGAGACGAGATTGAACGAGTTCATTTATATGACGGAGTCGCTTGGCCAGCGGCGATCGTCTGTTGCAGGCCCGGATGCAGATTGACAAGGAGCGACGATGGCTCAGACCCTTTCCTTCAATGGTCGCAGGCGCGTACGCAAGATCTTCGGAAAAATCCCGGAAGTGGCGGATATGCCGAACCTCATCGAGGTTCAGAAGGCGTCCTATGACCAGTTCCTGATGGTGGAGGAGCCGCAGGGCGGCCGCCCCGACGAAGGATTGCAGGCAGTTTTCAAATCGGTTTTCCCGATTTCCGACTTTTCCGGCAGCGCGATGCTGGAGTTCGTGTCCTACGAATTCGAACACCCGAAGTTCGACGTTGAGGAATGCCGGCAGCGCGATCTGACCTACGCGGCGCCGCTCAAGGTGACGCTGCGCCTGATCGTGTTCGATGTCGACGAGGACACCGGCGCCAAGTCGATCAAGGACATCAAGGAGCAAAATGTCTACATGGGCGACATGCCGCTCATGACCGACAACGGCACATTCATCGTCAACGGCACCGAGCGTGTCATCGTTTCACAGATGCACCGTTCTCCAGGTGTTTTCTTTGACCACGACAAGGGCAAGAGCCACTCCTCCGGCAAGCTTCTGTTTGCCGCGCGCGTCATTCCCTATCGCGGTTCCTGGCTCGATATAGAATTCGACGCCAAGGACATCGTGCACGCCCGTATCGACCGTCGCCGCAAGATCCCCGTCTCGTCGCTTCTGATGGCGCTTGGCATGGATGCCGAAGAAATCCTGTCGACCTTCTACACCCACTCGGTTTACAGCCGTGACGGGGAAGGCTGGCGGATTCCGTTCCAGCCGGACACCCTCAAGGGTTCCAAGGCCATCGTCGACATGATCGACGCGGATTCCGGTGAAGTCGTCGTCGAGGCCGGCAAGAAACTGACCCCGCGCCTTCTCAAGCAGCTCACCGAGAAAGGGCTCAAGGGCATCAAGGCGACCGACGAGGACCTCTACGGCGCCTACCTCGCCGAGGACATCGTCAACCCGGAGACCGGCGAGGTCTTCCTCGAAGCCGGCGACGAGATCGACGAAAAGTCACTTCCCGTACTGGCCGAGGCCGGTTTGGACGAGATTCCCGTTCTCGACATCGACCATATCAATGTCGGCGCCTATATCCGCAACACGCTTGCCGCCGACAAGAACGAGGGCCGACAGGACGCGCTGTTCGACATCTACCGCGTCATGCGTCCGGGCGAGCCGCCCACCATGGAATCGGCGGAAGCCATGTTCCAGTCGCTGTTCTTCGACTCCGAACGGTACGATCTTTCGGCCGTGGGCCGGGTCAAGATGAACATGCGTCTCGATCTCGATGCGGAGGACACCGTTCGGGTCCTGCGCAAGGAAGACATCCTGGCCGTGGTGAAGACCCTTGTCTCGCTGCGCGACGGCAAGGGCGAAATCGACGACATCGACAATCTCGGCAACCGCCGTGTGCGCTCGGTCGGCGAATTGATGGAGAACCAGTACCGGCTGGGCCTCCTGCGCATGGAGCGCGCCATCAAGGAGCGCATGTCGTCGATCGAAATCGACACCGTGATGCCGCAGGACCTGATCAACGCCAAGCCGGCAGCCGCAGCGGTGCGGGAATTCTTCGGCTCGTCGCAGCTGTCGCAGTTCATGGACCAGGTCAATCCGCTCTCGGAAATCACCCACAAGCGCCGTCTCTCGGCGCTTGGACCGGGCGGTCTGACCCGTGAGCGCGCGGGCTTCGAAGTCCGCGACGTTCACCCGACCCACTATGGCCGCATCTGCCCGATCGAGACGCCGGAAGGCCCGAACATCGGCCTGATCAACTCGCTCGCCACTTTCGCGCGGGTCAACAAGTACGGCTTCATCGAAAGCCCGTACCGCAGGATCAAGGACGGCAAGGTCACGCGCGACGTGATCTACCTTTCGGCCATGGAAGAGGCGAAGTACCATGTCGCCCAGGCCAATGCCGAGCTCGATGAGGACGGCTCGCTGGTCAGTGAATTCGTCGTCTGCCGCCATGCGGGTGATGTGATGATCACCCCGCGCGAAAACATCGACCTGATGGACGTGTCGCCGCGCCAGCTGGTCTCGGTTGCAGCCGCGCTGATTCCGTTCCTGGAAAACGACGACGCCAACCGAGCACTCATGGGCTCGAACATGCAGCGTCAGGCGGTGCCGCTTGTGCGCGCCGAGGCGCCGTTCGTGGGCACTGGCATGGAACCGGTCGTGGCCCGCGATTCCGGCGCTGCGATTGCGGCCCGCCGTGGCGGGATCGTCGACCAGGTGGATGCGACGCGTATCGTGATCCGCGCCACCGAGGAACTCGAGGCTTCGCGCTCCGGGGTCGATATCTACCGTCTGCAGAAGTTCCAGCGTTCGAACCAGAACACCTGCATCAACCAGCGCCCGCTGGTCACCGTCGGTGACGTGATCAACAAGGGTGACATCATCGCCGACGGTCCGTCGACCGACCTTGGCGATCTGGCCCTGGGCCGCAACGTGCTCGTCGCGTTCATGCCCTGGAACGGCTACAACTACGAGGACTCGATCCTGCTTTCCGAACGGATCGTCTCCGACGACGTGTTCACCTCCATCCACATCGACGAGTTCGAAGTGATGGCGCGCGACACCAAGTTGGGTCCGGAAGAGATTACCCGCGACATTCCGAACGTTTCGGAAGAAGCGCTCCGCAACCTCGACGAAGCCGGGATCGTCTATATCGGCGCCGAAGTACAGCCCGGGGACATCCTTGTCGGAAAGATCACGCCGAAGGGCGAAAGCCCGATGACGCCGGAAGAAAAGCTCCTGCGCGCCATCTTCGGCGAGAAGGCTTCGGACGTGCGTGACACGTCCATGCGCATGCCGCCCGGAACCTACGGCACCGTCGTCGAGGTTCGGGTGTTCAATCGCCACGGCGTCGAGAAGGACGAACGTGCGATGGCCATCGAGCGCGAGGAAATCGAACGTCTCGCCAAGGACCGCGACGACGAGCAGGCGATTCTCGACCGGAACGTCTACGGCCGTCTTTCGGACATGCTCAGGGGCAAGTCGGCGATCGCCGGACCCAAGGGCTTCAAGAAGGGCTCCGAAGTCACCGACGAGGCCATTGCCGAGTACCCGCGTTCGCAGTGGTGGATGTTTGCCGTTGAAGATGAAAAGCTTCAGGGTGAAATCGAAGCTCTGAGAGCGCAGTACGACGATTCCAAGAAGCTGCTCGAGAGCCGCTTCATGGACAAGGTCGAGAAGGTCCAGCGCGGCGACGAACTTCCGCCTGGCGTGATGAAGATGGTCAAGGTTTTCGTCGCCGTGAAGCGCAAGATCCAGCCGGGCGACAAGATGGCCGGCCGTCATGGCAACAAGGGTGTGGTCTCCCGCATCCTGCCTTGCGAGGACATGCCGTTCCTGGAAGACGGAACCCATGTCGACATCGTTCTCAACCCGCTCGGCGTGCCGTCGCGCATGAATGTCGGACAGATTCTCGAGACCCATCTTGGATGGGCCTGCGCGGGAATGGGTCGCCAGATCGGTGAAATGCTCGATGCCTACAAGACGGGAGGCGACATCCAGCCGCTGCGCGACACCATCGACAGCGTGATCGGAACCGGCCCGAAGGGCGAGCCCACCAAGCAGTACGACGATTCGTCGATTGTCCGTCTTGCAGAGCAGACCCGTCGCGGCGTCTCGATTGCCACGCCGGTCTTTGATGGAGCCGTCGAGGCGGACATCAACGTCATGCTGGAACAGGCCGGTCTGAACGTGTCGGGTCAGTCGACGCTCTTTGATGGCCGTACCGGCGAGACCTTCGACCGCCCGGTGACCGTGGGCTACATCTACATGCTCAAGCTCAACCACCTGGTCGACGACAAGATCCACGCCCGTTCGATCGGTCCGTACTCACTCGTCACCCAGCAGCCGCTGGGCGGCAAGGCGCAGTTCGGCGGGCAGCGTTTCGGCGAGATGGAGGTCTGGGCGCTGGAAGCTTACGGCGCCGCCTATACGCTGCAGGAAATGCTGACGGTGAAGTCGGACGACGTGGCGGGCCGTACAAAGGTCTACGAGGCGATCGTCCGTGGCGACGACACGTTCGAAGCCGGTATTCCGGAAAGCTTCAACGTGCTCGTCAAGGAAATGCGATCGCTCGGTCTCAATGTCGAACTGGAATCGGCCAAGATCGACGGGATCGCCGATCCGGACGAACTGCCTGACGCGGCTGAATAAGGCCTGGAAGGCGCGGGGAACCCGGAAGGGGTTTCCCGCGTCGTCATCCGAGACGCGGGAAATCCGCGGCCCGGAGTCGATGTCCGCCTCGGGCGGGCAACAAGAATTTCAGGCGATGGCCTGTTGCCGGGGGTCTGCCGGCGCCGTCGCAAGCCAAGGGTGAAGAGCCCTAAAAGGAGACAGGCATGAACCATGAGGTCATGAATCTTTTCAACAACAATGTTCCGGCGCAGACGTTCGACTCCATCCGGATCTCGATCGCCAGCCCGGAGAAGATTCTTTCCTGGTCCTTCGGCGAAATCAAAAAGCCGGAGACGATCAACTATCGGACCTTCAAGCCGGAGCGCGACGGTCTGTTCTGCGCCCGCATCTTCGGTCCGATCAAGGACTATGAGTGCCTCTGCGGCAAATACAAGCGCATGAAGTACAAGGGCGTCATCTGTGAAAAATGCGGCGTCGAAGTCACGCTGTCGCGCGTTCGCCGCGAGCGCATGGGCCATATCGAGCTCGCAGCACCCGTCGCCCACATCTGGTTTCTCAAGTCGCTGCCCTCGCGCATCGGCACGCTGCTCGACATGACGCTCAAGGATATCGAGCGCGTTCTGTACTTCGAGAACTATATCGTCACCGAGCCGGGCCTCACCGCGCTCAAGGAAAACTCGCTTCTGTCCGAAGAAGAGTACATGCTCGCCGTTGACGAGTATGGCGAGGATTCCTTCACCGCCATGATCGGCGCCGAGGCGATTTTTGAACTGCTCGCGGCCATGGATCTCGAGAAGATCGCGGGCGAACTGCGTACGGAACTGGCCTCGACCACGTCCGACCTGAAGCAGAAAAAGTTCATGAAGCGGCTGAAGATCGTCGAGAGCTTCATCGAGTCGGGCAACCGTCCCGAATGGATGATCATGAAGGTTGTCCCGGTGATCCCGCCGGACCTGCGTCCGCTGGTCCCGCTCGATGGCGGCCGGTTCGCGACCTCCGACCTTAACGATCTTTATCGTCGGGTGATCAACCGCAACAACCGTCTCAAGCGGCTCATCGAGCTTCGCGCGCCGGGCATCATCATTCGCAACGAGAAGCGGATGCTGCAGGAAGCTGTCGACGCGCTGTTCGACAACGGTCGCCGCGGCCGGACCATCACCGGCGCCAACAAGCGTCCGCTGAAGTCGCTCTCCGACATGCTCAAGGGCAAGCAGGGCCGGTTCCGTCAAAACCTGCTCGGTAAGCGCGTGGATTATTCGGGCCGTTCGGTCATCGTGACCGGTCCCGAGCTCAAGCTGCACCAGTGCGGCCTGCCCAAGAAGATGGCGCTCGAGCTGTTCAAGCCGTTCATCTATGCGCGCCTTGACGCCAAGGGCTATTCGTCGACTGTCAAGCAGGCCAAGAAGCTGGTCGAGAAGGAAAAGCCGGAAGTCTGGGATATCCTCGACGAGGTGATCCGCGAGCATCCGGTTCTGCTGAACCGTGCGCCGACGCTTCACCGCCTTGGCATTCAGGCCTTCGAGCCGATCCTGGTCGAAGGCAAGGCAATCCAGCTGCACCCGCTGGTCTGCACCGCGTTCAACGCTGACTTCGATGGCGACCAGATGGCCGTTCACGTGCCGCTGTCGCTTGAAGCCCAGCTTGAAGCGCGCGTTTTGATGATGTCGACCAACAACATCCTGCACCCGGCGAACGGCGCACCGATCATCGTGCCGTCGCAGGACATGGTGCTTGGTCTCTACTATCTTTCGATCCAGGCCGAGAACGAACCGGGGCAGGGCATGGTGTTCTCCGACATGGGCGAACTCCACCATGCGCTCGAGAGCAAGGTCGTCACCCTGCACACCAAGATCAAGGGCCGGTTCAAGACCGTGGACGCCGAGGGCAACCCGGTATCCACGATCTATGAGACGACACCCGGCCGCATGATCATGGGCGAGCTCCTGCCGCGCAATGCCAATGTGCCGTTCGATGTCTGCAACCAGGAAATGACCAAGAAGAACATTTCCCGGATGATCGACACTGTCTACCGCCACTGCGGCCAGAAGGACACGGTTATCTTCTGCGACCGCATCATGCAGCTCGGCTTCGGCCATGCCTGCCGCGCCGGCATTTCGTTCGGCAAGGACGACATGGTGATCCCGGACTCCAAGGCGCGGATCGTCGGCGAGACCGACACCATGGTCAAGGAATACGAGCAGCAGTACAATGACGGCCTGATCACCCAGGGCGAGAAGTACAACAAGGTTGTTGATGCCTGGGGCAAGGCGACCGAAAAGGTCGCCGACGAAATGATGGCCCGCATCAAGTCGGTCGAGTTCCATGAGAACGGCCGTCAGAAGCAGATGAACTCGATCTACATGATGAGCCACTCCGGCGCCCGCGGCTCACCGAGCCAGATGCGTCAGCTGGGCGGCATGCGCGGCCTGATGGCCAAGCCGTCGGGCGAGATCATCGAGACGCCGATCATCTCGAACTTCAAGGAAGGCCTGACCGTGAACGAGTACTTCAACTCGACGCACGGCGCCCGTAAGGGCCTTGCTGACACCGCGCTCAAGACCGCGAACTCGGGTTACCTGACCCGCCGTCTGGTGGACGTTGCACAGGATTGCATCGTCACACAGACCGATTGCGGCACCGACGAAGGTCTGACAATGACCGCAATCGTCGATGCCGGCCAGGTCGTGGCCTCCATCGGTCAGCGTATCCTGGGCCGCACGGCGCTCGACGACATCAATCATCCGGTCAGCGGCGAGAATATCGTCAAGGCCGGCACCATGGTTGACGAGGCCCAGGTGCTCGAGATCGAGGCTGCAGGCATCCAGTCGGTGCGCATCCGCTCGCCGCTCACCTGTGAGATCCAGACCGGTATCTGCGCGGCCTGCTACGGTCGTGACCTTGCCCGCGGCACGCCCGTCAACATCGGTGAAGCGGTGGGCGTTATCGCCGCCCAGTCGATCGGTGAGCCGGGCACGCAGCTGACCATGCGTACCTTCCACCTTGGCGGCACTGCCACCGTGGTGGACCAGTCGTTCCTCGAAGCTTCTTACGAAGGCGCCGTTCGCATCAAGAACCGCAACATGCTGCGCAACTCCGATGGCAACCTGATTGCCATGGGTCGTTCGATGGCCGTGCAGATCCTTGACGAGAACGGTTCCGAGCGCTCGTCGCAGCGCGTGGCCTATGGCTCGAAGATCTTTGTCGACGATGGCGACAAGGTCAAACGCGGCCAGCGCCTGGCGGAGTGGGATCCGTACACCCGCCCGATGTTGACGGAAATCGAGGGAACCGTGGAGTTCGAGGATGTCGTAGACGGCATTTCGGTCTCCGAGGCCACCGACGAGGCAACCGGCATCACCAAGCGCCAGGTGATCGACTGGCGCTCGACCCCACGCGGCGCCGATCTAAAGCCGGCGATCGTGATCAAGGACAAGAACGGCGAAGTGGCAAAGCTCGGTCGTGGCGGCGAAGCCCGATTCCAGCTTTCCGTGGATGCGATCCTGTCGGTCGAGCCGGGCGCAAAGGTCAGCCAGGGCGACGTGCTTGCACGTGTCCCGCTTGAAAGCGCCAAGACCAAGGACATCACCGGCGGCCTGCCGCGGGTGGCCGAACTGTTCGAAGCGCGGCGTCCGAAGGATCACGCCATCATCGCTGAAGTCGATGGCACGATCCGTTTCGGTCGCGACTACAAGAACAAGCGCCGCATTCTGATCGAACCGGCCGAGGATGGCGTCGAGCCTGTCGAGTATCTCATCCCGAAGGGCAAGCCCTTCCATCTGCAGGATGGCGACTACATCGAAAAGGGCGACTATATCCTTGATGGCAATCCGGCGCCGCATGACATCCTGGCGATCAAGGGCGTGGAGGCTCTGGCCTCCTACCTCGTCAACGAGATCCAGGAAGTCTACCGTCTCCAGGGCGTGCTCATCAACGACAAGCACATCGAGGTGATCGTCCGTCAGATGCTGCAGAAGGTTGAGGTCACCGACTCCGGGGATTCGGTCTACATCGTCGGCGACAATGTCGATCAGATCGAGCTCGACAATGTCAACGAGCGTCTGATCGAGGAAGGCCGCAAGCCGGCAACTGGCACGCCGGTGCTCCTCGGGATCACCAAGGCCTCGCTGCAGACTCCGTCCTTCATCTCGGCGGCCTCCTTCCAGGAGACCACCAAGGTGCTCACCGAGGCTGCGGTCGCGGGCAAGATCGACACCTTGCAGGGCCTCAAGGAGAACGTCATCGTTGGACGTCTGGTGCCCGCGGGCACCGGCGGGACCATGACTCAGATCCGTCGTATCGCCACGTCGCGCGACGATTTGATCCTCGACGAGCGCCGCAAGACCTCCGGCGCCGAAGCGGCTGCCCCGATGCTGACCGACATGGCCAACGAAGAGCCGTCGCCGGCCGAGTAAGCCGAGCGTTTGATCGTCAAGACAAGAAAAGGCCGCCTCTCGGGGCGGCCTTTTCTTTTTGGGGCGCTTGAAAGTTCATGCGTTGCGGCGCGCGGGGAAGGGCGGTCAGCTGTACCGCGTGATATCGACATCCCACATCAGCGCTTCGAATGTCCCGCCATCATCAATGGGCATTGTAAAGTCCAGATCCTGACGGCGCCTGAGACCGAGACGGTCCATGACAGCGTGCGACCGGATATTGGTCGCAAGCGCATAGGCGACGATATTGGTCAGGCCCGTGATGCGAACAGCGTACTCGAGTGCGGCCGCAGCGCTTTCCGTTGCGTAACCGTGCCCCCAGGCCGTCCGGTTGAAACGCCAGCCGACCTCGTGGTGAAACCCGAGCGGGTGGGCGGGATCGGGCCGCGCCATGACCCCGGCATAACCGAGAAATGTTCCATCCAGGCTCTCGACCGCCCAGCGCGATGTCCGGTGGATGCGGAAGGTTTCGACATAGCGGTTGAATTTCTGATCGCTCTGTGCTCGGTCGATCGGACCTCCAAGATCTTCCATGACCACCGGGTCCTGATGCATCATGGCGAACTGATCACGATGTGAATCACGCCAGCAGCAAAGCCGCAGACGCGGGGTCAGGATTTCTCGGGGCTCGCTCAAGCGCATCGCAAGGGCTAATCGAATGCAATCACTGCGACTTCGCCTTCCATCGCGCCCTGGTAGGCAGAGGCGTGAGGCTCCTCGTCGGGCATGCTTTCAAGCAGGCCGATCTGGTCGAGATCGGCCTCCGCGAACCCCTTTGCCGACAGTGCGTCGAGGCAAAGGCGAACCGCGGTGTCGTCATCGGGCGCCGCTATCAGCACGTGAACCGGCCGCATCTCGCCGCCCTTGTGGCGGCTTGTCTGGCCGATGATGATGAAGATCGAAGGCGTCTCGCCGTCTTCGTCGTTCGACAATATGCCGTTGTCGTTGTCCGAATTCATCTTCCGTCCTTTCTTCATCCGAGCGCGAGGCTTTTCCTCCCACGCTGGCGGATGAAACGCAACGGGCCGGGGACAAACTCGGGCCTCGGCGTTCGTCCCGAGCGCGATTCTTGCGCATGCAGGCGGGAAATGGTTCAGTTCCGGTTGCAGTGCGGACAATGCCCCGAAGTTTTGTCGACTGCTTTGTTGATGATATTCAGCGTTCAGAAGAGGGTTTAATCAATGGGTATTCAGGCACTGGTGGTATTCCTGTTCGTCGGCGCAATCGCCGGATGGCTGGCTGGCTTGATCATGAAAGGCAACGGCTTCGGTCTTCTCGGAAACATCGTGGTGGGCATTGTCGGCGCCGTCATCGCCGGTTTCGTTCTTCCCATGGTCGGCATTGTCATCGGCGGCGGAATTCTCGGTTCCATCATTAACGCAACGATTGGCGCCGTGATTCTTCTTTTCCTGATCCGGGTTGTCCGGCGCGCCTGAACCGGCGCATACGAATGGACGATCGGGGCTGCAAGCTTTGGGGAATCATCCCACTCGGCCGAATGGTCGTGAACGAGGCCGTTTCGATTATTCGCGTCGAAAGGAAATGCTTTGGCGCCGACGTTTCGCGCAATTATATGTCTCGGACCCAAGTGCTGAACCGCCTGGTCCGCATCAGCTACGATTATTTCGTCTCCGGCCTTGACGGGATGAGGGGAAATCAGTAGTTACCGGCCACCGAGACCGATGTGAGGCGCTTTTCTTCGGAACGACCCGTTCTGAAAATTGCCTCAAACAAGGTTTCTGACTGCACTGTGAACTGACAATGCTGCACGCACGACGCGGAATTTTGCGTCCTCTGCTTTTTTGGGCCCTCCGGCAATACCGGATCCGGCCCTTGTTTTGCGCATTCAGTTGGCGTGCCTGGTGGCCTGAAAAGGCGAAACATGAATTCTAAAGGGATGGTTACATGCCAACTGTAAACCAGCTGATCCGTAAGCCGCGCCAGGCGCCGGTGAAGCGCAACAAGGTTCCCGCGCTGGAGCAGAATCCGCAAAAGCGCGGCGTTTGCACCCGTGTGTACACCACGACCCCGAAAAAGCCGAACTCGGCGCTTCGTAAGGTTGCCAAGGTTCGCCTGACCAACGGTTATGAAGTCATCGGCTACATTCCGGGTGAAGGGCACAACCTTCAGGAACACTCCGTGGTGATGATCCGCGGCGGCCGCGTGAAGGACCTTCCGGGCGTGCGCTACCACATCATTCGCGGTGTTCTCGATACCCAGGGTGTCAAGAACCGCAAGCAGCGCCGATCGAAATACGGCGCCAAGCGTCCGAAGTAATTGTATCGGCAGGCCGCATCACGGGATGCGGCTTGTTGTTTCGACCCATCAGTTGAAAGACGAAAAGCATGTCACGACGTCACAGTGCAGAAAAGCGTGAAATCAACCCGGACCCGAAGTTCGGCGATCTGGTGATCACCAAGTTCATGAATGCAATCATGATGCACGGCAAGAAGTCCGTTGCCGAACAGATCGTCTATGGCGCGCTCGACCAGGTTGAGCAGCGCGCCAAGCAGGAGCCGGTCCCGATGTTTCATCAGGCGCTCGACAATGTCGCGCCGCATGTGGAAGTCCGGTCCCGCCGTGTCGGCGGCGCGACCTACCAGGTTCCCGTCGATGTGCGCCCGGAGCGCCGTCAGGCCCTGGCCATCCGCTGGCTGATCGCCGCAGCGCGCAAGCGCAACGAGACAACCATGATCGAGCGCCTTTCGGGCGAACTCATGGATGCGGCCAACAATCGTGGCAGCGCCGTGAAGAAGCGGGAAGACACCCACAAGATGGCCGATGCCAACCGCGCTTTCTCGCATTACCGCTGGTAATCAAGACCTGTTTCCGAAAGGCACTGAACATGGCCCGCGAATACTCAATCGAAGACTACCGCAATTTCGGCATCATGGCGCATATCGACGCCGGCAAGACCACGACCACCGAGCGTGTGCTGTTCTACACCGGCAAGTCGCACAAGATCGGCGAAGTGCATGACGGCGCCGCCACCATGGACTGGATGGAGCAGGAGCAGGAGCGCGGGATCACCATCACCTCCGCCGCGACCACCACGTTCTGGAAGGGCCGCAACGGAAAGATGTGCCGTTTCAACATCATCGACACTCCCGGCCACGTCGACTTCACCATTGAAGTCGAGCGTTCGCTGCGCGTGCTCGACGGCGCCATCGCTCTTCTCGACGCCAACGCCGGTGTCGAGCCGCAGACCGAGACGGTCTGGCGTCAGGCCGACAAGTACAATGTTCCGCGGATGATCTTCTGCAACAAGATGGACAAGACCGGCGCCGATTTCTATCGCTCGGTTTCGATGGTCAAGTCACGCCTCGGCGCGACGCCCGTCGTCATGCAGCTGCCGATCGGTGCTGAAAGCGAATTCAAGGGTGTTGTCGACCTCATCGAGATGAACGCGCTTGTCTGGCGTGACGAGTCGCTCGGCGCCCAGTGGGACATCGTCGAGATCCCCGCTGACCTCAAGGAAAAGGCCGAGGAGTATCGCGAACTCCTCATCGAGACCGTGGTTGAAGTCGACGAGGGCGCCATGGAGCGGTACCTCGAAGGTGAAATGCCCGGCAACGATGAACTGCGTGCGCTGATCCGCAAGGGCACCATTTCGGTGCAGTTCTTCCCCATGTTCTGCGGCTCCGCCTTCAAGAACAAGGGCGTTCAGCCGCTTCTCGACGCGGTTGTCGAGTATCTGCCGAGCCCGTCGGAAGTTCCGCCGATCGAAGGCATTGACGTCAAGACCGAGGAAGAAACCACGCGCCCGGCAAGCGACGATGCGCCGCTTTCGATGCTGGCCTTCAAGGTTATGAACGACCCCTTCGTAGGTTCGCTGACATTCGCCCGCATCTATTCCGGCAAGCTCGAAAAGGGCTCGTCGGTGATGAACACCGTCAAGGAGAAGCGCGAGCGCGTCGGCCGTATGCTGCAGATGCATTCGAACTCGCGTGAGGACATCGAGGAAGCCTATGCAGGCGACATCGTTGCGCTGGCAGGTCTCAAGGAAACCACCACGGGCGACACGCTTTGCGATCCGCTCAAGCCGGTGATCCTCGAGCGCATGGAATTCCCCGATCCGGTGATCCAGATCGCGATCGAACCGAAGACCAAGGGCGACCAGGAAAAGATGGGCCTTGCGCTCAACCGTCTGGCTGCCGAGGATCCGTCCTTCCGCGTCAAGACCGACGAGGAATCCGGCCAGACCATCATCGCCGGCATGGGCGAGCTTCACCTCGACATTCTCGTCGACCGCATGAAGCGCGAATTCAAGGTTGAGGCGAATGTCGGCGCTCCACAGGTTGCCTACCGTGAATCGATCACCAAGGCCTACGAAGCCGATTATACCCACAAGAAGCAGTCGGGTGGTTCGGGTCAGTTCGCCCGCGTCAAGATCCGCTTCGAGCCCAACGACGAGACCGAAGAGTTTATCTTCGAGAGCAAGATTGTCGGTGGTTCGGTTCCGAAGGAATACATCCCCGGGGTCCAGAAGGGCATCGACAGCGTGATGAGTTCGGGGCCGCTCGCCGGCTTCCCGATGCTGGGCATCAAGGCAACCCTGATCGATGGTGCGTACCACGATGTCGACTCGAGCGTTCTCGCGTTCGAAATCGCCGGCCGCGCCTGCTTCCGGGAAAACTCGAAGTTCATGGGGCCGCAGCTTCTTGAGCCGATCATGAAGGTCGAGGTGGTGACGCCTGAGGATTACGTCGGTGACGTTATTGGCGACCTCAACTCCCGCCGTGGTCAGATTCAGGGTCAGGAGATGCGCGGCATCGCCGTTGTGATCGACGCGCATGTGCCGCTGGCCAACATGTTCAAGTATGTCGACACGCTGCGTTCGATGTCCCAGGGCCGGGCCCAGTACTCGATGGTCTTTGATCACTATGCAGCGGTTCCTTCGAATGTCTCCCAGGAGATCCAGGCGAAGTACGCTTAATTGGCCGGAAGCCGGGCCCGCGTTGAAGACGCCGGTCCGGACCGGAGACCGAAACTGTAATTTGCCCGCAAAGGGCGGAATGAGAATGGAGAGCCGAAGATGGCAAAGGGTAAGTTCGAGCGCACAAAGCCGCACGTAAACATCGGCACGGTTGGTCACGTTGACCACGGCAAGACGTCGCTGACGGCGGCGATCACCAAGTTCTTCGGTGATTTCAAGGCCTACGACCAGATTGACGC
>JAVJQD010000023.1:0-189116 GCA_040218025.1 Hoeflea sp.
TATCATTCCTCGACTATGATCTGGGCTTCTTCGACAACAAGGAGGACCGCGTCGAACCAGCCGAAAACCCATTCGCTCCGGAAACAGTGTAAACCATCTCTCCGGTATCAAATGTAAACCATGTGACAAGAATGGACCTGATTTAGCTGGTCGGAGTGGCAGGATTCGAACCTGCGACCCCGTCGTCCCGAACGACGTGCGCTACCAGGCTGCGCTACACTCCGTGACCAGCGGGCTGGCTTATAGACCGGCGAATGGCTCGCCACAAGCCCCCCAATGCGCAATTGGGCACGATGCAAAAATGTTTTCGGTTTCCTATGGCGGCAGGAGCGGCCCTCGGCCGCGAAGTCCCCTAATCCTTGTCCCCGGAGGACGGCGTATCGTCCTCCTTTAGGGCCGTTTCGGGCTCGTCGGGTTGCCCCGAGAGAAAGAAGCCCCATCCGACATAGGCGCCGAGTGCGGCGAAGAAGATTCCCCAGGCGTGCGAGCCCATCGAGAACTCGAACACCGTCCAGGCCGCGATCACGCCGAAAACAATGATCCGTCGCGACATCGGGCGAAAGAACGGATGCCGGAAATCGATGAGAACCATGCGCATGTGACTGCCCCTTCGGTTTCAATTGCAATGTCATTCCAACGGGATTGGCCCGCCCGGGATGACAGGAGAGCTTCAAATGCCTCAACCACCCAAACCGGTCAATCGCAATGAGCCGCATCATTCTGTCGACAGACGCATTTGAATGAACAAGGTCTGTTCATGCATCGCGGGCATTGCGATATGGTCCGGGCGAAAGTGCGAGCCGGAGGAACAGGACATGGACACTCAGATTGGCGGCGATCTCTCCGGGCTTGAAGTGGGCTATGACGTGCCTGCCCTGCCGGGCATGCCGGAAGCGGAGATCCAGACGCCTTGCCTGATCATTGATCTTGACGCGCTGGAGCGAAACATCATCAAGATGGGCCGTCATGCAAGCGAGATGGGCGTCCGGCACCGGGCGCACGGAAAGATGCACAAGTCGGCGGATATCGCCAGGCTGCAGCAGAGGCTCGGCGGATCTGTGGGCGTATGCTGCCAGAAGGTCTCCGAGGCGGAGGCATTCGTGCGTGGCGGCATTCTGGACGTGTTGATCACCAATCAGGTGCGCGACCCGCTCAAGATCGACCGGCTGGCGAGGATCCCGCGGCTGGGCGCGCGCATCATCTGCTGTGTCGACGATCCGGACAATGTCAACGAACTTTCGTGCGCAGCCGTTCGTCATGGAACCACGATCGAATGCCTGGTCGAAATCGATTGCGGTGGCGGCAGGTGCGGCGTTTCGGCCAGCGACGATGTGGTTGCGCTCGCCGGGGCCATCAACACCGCTCAAGGTTTGAGGTTCAGCGGGATACAGGCCTATCAGGGCACAATGCAGCATTTTGTCAGCCATGCGGATCGCAAGGCCGCTATCGACACTGCCGTCGCCATGGTCCGGGATGCCGTCGACGCCCTCTCCTCGCATGGACTTGCCTGTGACATCGTCGGCGGCGGCGGTACCGGCAGCTACATGTTTGAAGGCACTTCGGGCGTCTACAATGAGATCCAGTGCGGCTCCTATGCCTTCATGGACGCCGACTACGGTCGAATACTCGATGGAGACGGCAGGCGGCTCGACGATGGCGGCTTCGAAAACGCGCTGTTCATCCTGACCTCGGTAATGAGCCACGCCAAGCCCGGGCGCGCGGTGTGCGATGCGGGGCTCAAGGTCCAATCCGTGGACAGCGGCCTGCCGGTGGTCCACGGGCGCGCGAATCTTGTCTACGACACCTGCTCGGACGAACATGGCGAGATCGACGATCCGCGAGCGGTTCTCAGGATCAACGAGAAACTGCGCCTGGTGCCGGGACATTGCGATCCGACCTGCAACCTGCACGACTGGTATGTGGGCGTGCGGGCCGGCAAGGTGGAGTGCATCTGGCCCGTGACCGCACGCGGCAAGGCGTTCTGAAGCGGGTCAAACCGGCAAGACGGCAGCGGCGAAGCGGTCGATTGCAAGCATGGCACAAGCTTGGCCTGTCAGGATTTTCAGATCCCGAGGCCGCCGCTGAAAGACACCCATGGTTCATCTGACAATCTGCCTGCCGACGCGCAATCGTCAGGCCTATTGCATCAAGACCATCGCGGCGCTGGCCGAGGCGGAAACACGGGATTTCGAGGTTGTCGTCGCCGACAATTCCGACGACCCCGCCCCGCTTGCCGACTACCTCGGCAACCGGCTTGCCGATCCGCGGTTCCGGCTGCTCTCTCCCGAGGCCTCGGTGCTGCCGATGGTGGCGAACTGGGAGCGCGCGCTGGAGAATGCCCGGGGGCGCTGGATCTCGGTCATCGGGGACGACGATTACATCGACCCTCGGCTTGTCGCCGTCATCCGCCGCTACGAGGTTCTCCACCGAGATGTCGATGCAATCAGTTGGGAATGCATGAGTTACAACTGGCCTGACAACCGGCCTGTGCCGACGCTGGCAAACATACCTATCGGACAGGGTACAGGCGCGAATTCCACTGAGGCGTTGGCAAACCAGCTGTTTCGCTGGAGCGAGCGCAAGCGGCGGCCAAGCGTCGGGGTCGGCATCTACCATGGCGCGATCAAACGCTCGCTCATGGAGCGCATCAGGAAGACCTATGGCGGGCGCTATTTCGAGCACCCGAACCCCGACTGGGAAAGCAGTTGCAAGGTCATCATGCAGGCACGCCTGAACATTCACTCGCAGCGGCCGTTCTCGGTGCTCGGAGCCTGCGCGGCATCCAATTCCGCTGCCAATCTCTCACCCGATGTGATGAAACAACGCATCGAGACCTTCGAGAAGGAAACCGCGGGTCCGATCAGCCTCCATCGCCCGGAGTTTCCGTTCTCGCTGAATAATGGCGGAGCATCGATCTGTCTGAGCATCGCCATGACCACATCCTGGTTCTGCCAGACCTATGGTGTCAGCCTCGACGGATTCGGCGTCAATTTCGCCCATGCCGCCATGGACGAGTGCGCCTTTTCGGCGGACAGGGACGAATATGACGCCAAGGCCGCATGCTTCCGGAACGGCTTCGATCGGTGGGAAAACGGAAGGTGGGCAAGCCATTTCAAACCCGCGCCCTTCAAGCCTCCCCGGACCATCAACCAGATCAGCGGGGTCCTCGATGATCGGCTCAATGTTCGCGAAGCCGATATCGGTACTGCGACCCCGGCCGAGTTCTACCGTTTCGGCGAACACGCGATTACGCCCATGACCAGCCTCATCAACGGAACCCAGGTGTTTGCTCTGTGACGCCGCTTTCGATCTGCATTCCGTTTGGGCGGGGACAGGACGGCCCTCACCCGGCCATCGGCGCGATGCTGCAAAGCCCGCGCACCGATTTCGAGATCGTGATTGCAAACGCCGATGACAGCCCGGGCCAGGGCGGGCAGACGCTTTCCGCGTTCAAGGATGACCCGAGATTGCGCATTGTCGCTCCGCTGAAGGGAGCCGAAGAACCGTGCGATGAGTGGAACCACCTGCTCGCGCACAGCCGCGCCAAATGGATAACGGTGATCGGTGCACAGGATTTTGCCGATCCGGACATCTGCGAAGTCCTTGCGGCGACGCTCAAGCGCGTCCCTGACGCGGACGTGCTGAGCTGGGGCCGCGCGGAGTTCGTCGCTCCGCATGCCCGGATCGGGCAGACGATCGCGCGCATACCCACCGGCAGCAGGCTGCTGGCGCCGGAACAGACCGAGATGATGCGGCGGCTGTTTTACTGGGAAGGGGCCTCAGACCGGCCGGATTGCCATTTCGGCGTCTGGCACGGAGCCGTACGCCGGGATGTTCTCGAACGCATCGCCGAGGCGTTTTCCGGCCGCGTCTTCGAGCAGCCGCAGCCGGATATCGACAATCTGTGCAAGGTGACGATGCTGGCGAAGCGGATGGTGATGTGGGAACGGCCGCTCTCGGTCCGGTGTGTCGCACCGGAAGACACCGGCAAGGGGCCTGACCTCGAGGCCGTGAAACCTGCGGGCTGGAAGGATTTTCCCTTTCGCCCGGAGACCGGCGTTGCGGCCCGGACCGCTGTCGCAATCGAAGCCTTCAAGCGCCGCTACGGCATCGAACTGGACGGGTGGCAGGACGATTTCATTGCAGCATGCGCGCGCGATTGCGAAACGGCCAGTTCCGGCGACGCGTTTCACGCCCGCAAGGCGGCCTATGAAAGGGCAATCCTCGAGTGGGCGGGAAAGCGCGCGGTCAAGAGCTTCAAGCCGGAATTCAGGCGCAAACCCAAGATACCCCGTTTCCAGGGCGTGAAGGACGACGAGCTTCATTTCGACATGGAGATGGATGGCACTCGCGATGCAGCAGGCTTCTACCGGCTGATCAATGCGCTGTCATTCCCGGTTCACCTGCTGGATTACAAACTCGCCTGATCCGCATCCGCGGTCTGCCTAAAGCCGTTTGCACCGGGTCAGGCGGGCACATCTATTTGGAAGGACGGAAAGCCTTGAGAAGGTGATCGTGCGTCTCTATGCGTCCCGCGCCGATGAGATCGAGGCAGAACGGCACGGCGGGAAACACGGCGGTCAGGCAGGTGTCGATCGAACCGGGTTTTCCGGGCAGGTTGACAATCAGCGTCTTGCCGCGCGTCCCGGCCGTCTGCCGCGACAGGATGGCCGTCGGCACCTGTTCCAGGCTGACCTTGCGCATCAGTTCGCCGAAGCCGGGGAGTTCCTTCTCCATCACCGCCTTCATCGCCTCCGGCGTCAGATCGCGCGGGGACGGTCCGGTGCCGCCGGTGGTCAGAACGAGATCAACCCGGTCCACGTCGCAAAGCCGGATCAGCGCATCGCGCACGCTTTCCAGTCCGTCGGGAATGACGTGAATAACGATCTCCGCCGGGCTCGACATCACCCGCTCAAGCCACGCTTTCACCGCGGGGCCGCCAAGATCCTCGTATTCGCCGCGGCTGGCGCGATCGGAAACGGTGAGAACGGCAATTTTTACGGACATGGTCCCGGCTCCAAGGCTGAATCGTGAAAACGCATTTTCTGACACTGCAAGAACCATGAACCGGGCCGGAATGGCAACCGATTGCCAACTCCGTCAGCAGGTGGGCGGCACACCCTCCCAAAAAAACATCCATTAGAAATCGCTCTCTCCGAAACAAAACTCAAGTATCGATATTATTTATTTGTTAAGCGAACAGGTCGCATTTTAGAAACATCGAAATCGCCTGTGGGTTGCATCGACCATGAGCCGCCGGCCGGAAGTCAAGAGCCGTTCTTCACGTCCGAGAGTTCCTGGTCATAGGGATTGCCCAAGGGCGGAACGCTTGGCTGCGTTAGGCTTCAGAAGGAGATCTTCATGTCCCTGTCCCTGAGCATCAACAGTGATTGCAAAAGCATCATGGAAGCCCTGTCGCGCTCCCAGGCAATCATACAGTTCGACCTGTCCGGCACCATTCTCGCCGCAAACGAGAATTTTTGCGCGACTTTGGGCTACGGTCTCAAAGAAATCATCGGCAAGCATCACAGTATTTTTGTGGATCCGGACGAGGCGGCCAGCGACGAATACAAGGAATTCTGGCAAGAACTGGCAAAAGGCAAATATGACCGGCGGCAATACAAGCGCTACGGCAAGAACGGTCGCGAAATCTGGATCGAGGCGTCCTACAATCCGGTTTTCAGGAATGGCAAGCCGGTGAAGGTCGTCAAGTTTGCCACCGACATTACCGAAAGCAAGCGCAAGGCGATCGAGGATGCGGCGAAACTCTCGGCCATTTCACGGTCACAGGCGGTGATTGAATTCAAACCGGACGGCACGATCATCACGGCGAACGAGAATTTCTGTGCAACACTCGGTTATGAACCGGATGAAATTGTCGGTCAGCATCACAGGATCTTCTGCGATCCCGCCTACACGGCCACCGACGAATACAAGGCGTTCTGGAGCGAACTCGCGGCAGGCAAGTTTTCTTCCAACGAATTCATGCGTCTGAGCAAGAATGGCACGGAAGTCTGGATTCAGGCGGCCTACAATCCGATCAGGAACGACAGGGGCGAAGTCGTCAAGGTGGTGAAATTCGCCACCGACGTCACGGCCCGCATGACCGCAATCTCGCATCTTGCCGGGTCGCTCCGGGCGCTCGCGGCCGGCGATCTCACCAGGACGCTGGACACGCCTTTTGTCCCGACCATGGAGCGAATTCGCACTGACTTCAACGAAGTGCTTGAGGAGCTCAAGTCCACGATGATCGCGGTGGAGGCGAACGCGCGCAGCATTTCTTCGGGATCGGCGGAGATCCGTTCGGCGACCGGCGACATGGCGCAACGCACGGAGCGGCAGGCTGCCTCGGTGGAGGAAACCGCGGCCTCGCTCGAGGAAATCACCACCAATGTCGCCGAGGTCACGAGGAATGCCGACACCTCGGCCACACTCGTCACCGAGGCGCGCTGCGATGTCGAGAATTCGGGACACATCGTCACCGAGGCGGTTACGGCGATGGGTGCGATCGAATCCTCATCGCAGCAGATGTCGAAGATCATTGGCGCGATCGACGAAATCGCGTTCCAGACAAACCTTCTGGCGCTTAACGCCGGCATCGAGGCGGCCCGTGCAGGTGAAGCCGGAAAGGGCTTCGCCGTGGTTGCACAGGAAGTCCGCGAACTGGCGCAGCGCTCGGCGAATGCCGCCAAGGAGATCAAGGAGTTGATCACGGCCTCCAGCGAGCAGGTCAGGTTCGGCGTGTCACTGGTGGACAAGGCCGGCGGGGCTCTGGGCGCGGTCGTCGAAAAGATCCAGGGCATCGACCGGAACATCCAGACAATCGCTGCGAGCGTGAGGGAGCAGTCAGCCGGACTTCGCGAAATCAGCGAGGCCGTCACCGCGATTGATCAGGGCACGCAACAGAACGCTGCCATGGTTGAGCAGACCACGGCCTCGACGCACGGGCTGGCAAATGAAGCGGAAGCCCTGTTCGAGCTTCTGAGCCGTTTCAATCTGGGCGGCAAGGTGGTTCAGGCCGGCCGGCCTGCCAGCGACCGTGCGGCACACTCCGCACCAACACGCCTGAGCAAGACGTCGCCGTAACACGATCTTACACAGAAGCTGCAAGCAAATTTCGGCGGTGCGGCAACGGCGCGGCAGAGCGAGAACTGGAGCGAATTCTGACCGGCATCGTCAGTTCCTGACAACCGGACGGAAGCACTCCACTCCGCTTCACGCAAACCGACGGGCGCCGGCGCTGCAGGCCGGAGGCATCCTGGCCCGACCGCGTGCCGCATCAGCCGCGGGCATCGGCGGCGATCATGTCGGCAGCCTTCTCGGCGATCATGATCGTGGGGGCGTTGGTGTTGCCGCCGATCAGGGTGGGCATCACCGAGGCATCCACCACCCGCAAGCCCCGAACACCGTGAACCCTGAGCCGGGGATCGGTGACAGCCATGGGATCTCTGCCCATCCTGCAGGTCCCGACAGGGTGGTAGATTGTGTCGGCCCGCGCACGGATATGCGTCATCAGTTCTTCGTCATCCATGCCGTCGCGTGTGTAGACTTCGCGGTGAAGGTATCTTCGCATGGACGGCGCCTGCATGATCTCCCGGGTCCGTTTTGCACCCGTGAGCATCAAATGCGCATCCCGCTCATCGGAGAGATACTTCGGGTCGATCCGGGGCGGCAACAGCGGGTCGGGACCATTGAGACCGACATCGCCGCGCGAATACGGGCGGAGCACGCAGACATGACAGGAGAACCCGTACCCCCAGTGGAGCTTGCGGGAATGATCGTCAACCAGCGCCGCAACGAAATGCAGTTGGAGATCGGGCCGCGACAACGACGGGTCGGACTTCAGGAACGCGCCGGCTTCCGCGCCGGGCGACGCAACCAGCCCGGACCCGTCGCGACGCCAGTCGAGAATGTGCCGGATCAGCTTGTAGGCGCCGATGGCGCCCAATCCCAGCACATCGGTGTCACGGGTCTTTGCGGTGTAGATGAAATCGAGATGGTCCTGCAGATTGCGGCCGACCCCGGGAAGCTCCTTGACCACGTCTATGCCGCGCGAACGGAGATGCTCACCGGGGCCGATGCCCGAAAGCATCAGCAATTGCGGTGAATTGAAACTGCCACCCGAAAGGATCACCTCGGAGCGGGCGGTGACACGGTGTTCCGCGCCGTCCTTGCGGTAACAGACCCCCTTTGCGTGCAAGCCATCCATCAGCAGCCGCGTCGCGGTGGCGCCGGTGACGACCGAAAGGTTTGATCTCCCCATGACCGGATGCAGATATGCCGCGGCCGCCGAGCAGCGTTCGCCGCTGCGCCGGTCCTTCCAGAACTGGGTAACCTGATAGAGGCCCGCACCTTCCTGGTCGGGTCCGTTGAAATCGTCATTGCGGCGGATCTGCACCTCGGCCGCGGCTTCAATGAAGGCGCGGCTGATCGGACGCGGATTTCGCTGTTCGGCGACCTGCAGCGGCCCCGCGGCGCCATGAAGATCGTCTTCCCCGCGGACGTTCGCTTCCGAACGTCGAAACAGCGGCAGAACGTCCGACCAGCCCCAGCCATCACAGCCAAGTGCAGCCCAGTCGTCATAATCGGATGGGTGGCCGCGAACATACAGCATCGCGTTGATAGCGCTGGAGCCACCCAGGGCGCGTCCGCGCGGCTGGTAGCCACGGCGTCCGCAAAGGCCGAGCTGAGGAACGGTTTCAAAAGCCCAGTTGTTGATTTTCGGTCGGCCCGGCAACATGGCGACCGCGCCGAGCGGAGCCCTGATCAGAATTCCCCTGCCCTCACCGCCGGCATCAAGCAGGCAAACCGTGACCGTTGGGTTCTCGCTGAGCCGTGCGGCAAGCACGGAGCCGGCGGAACCGCCCCCGACGACCACATAGTCGAATTCCATTCCACTCCCCCAATGATCTCCGCCGGCCAACTTCGCGGGAGACTAGACCAGCTTGGGGCCCTTGGAAACGGGAATGACGCAAGATCCGTTCAGGTAAGGTGCGCAACGGGAACCGGTCAGCGCGACCGGATCCGGTCAGTGGCCGGCGCGTTCGGACAGTCGTGACAGGTCCGGCACATTCACATGGCGGTTGTTGACAATTCTGATCACGTCGTCCTTGCGCAGCTTGGTGAGCTGGCGGCTCACTGTCTCCATTGTCAATCCGAGGAAGTCGGCGATGTCGACGCGGCCCATCGGCAGGTCGAATTCGATGGAATCGCCCTCACAGTCCGGGAAGGCATGGGTGGCGATCAGCAACAGGAAGCTTGCAACCTTCTCACCGGCGGTTTTGCGCCCCAGCGTCAGCATCCAGTCCCGCGCCTCGTCAAGTTCATTGAGCGTCTGGTCCAGCAGCTTGCGTTCAAGCTCGGGAGTTTCCGAGATCATCCGCTCGATCAGTTGTTTCGAGAAAGTGCAAACCTGAACCTCGGTCGCGGCCTCGGCGGTGACGCTGTTGTCGACCCGGAACGGCCGACCGAGAAAATCCGGGGCGAATTGCAGACCGACAATCTGCTGACGTCCATCGACCATCATCTTCGAGAGTTTCACCACGCCCGAAATGATGTTGGAGTAGCTCGTCGTCTTCGTGCTTTCGCCGGAGAGTTCGGTTCCCGGTTCAACGGAGCGGCGGCTCGAATGCTTGCTCAACCGCAGAAGCTGTTCGTCATTCAGAACGCCGCAGACACCCCGGTGGCGGCTTTCACAGGCCCTGCACAGGGCGGGCGTATCCGAATTGTGGACGTCTTTTCGCTGGATATCCATGACTTTCCCTGTTGCCGCCAAGTGTAGACGAGTTGTGCTGAAATCCAACCTCCAAGATGTCGCGGCGATTTCCCGCATCCGGTTGAAGCGCTCGGGTTGGCTCAGACGCCAGTTGAAGATTTGAGGCGGGCGAATTGATGAGAATCAAGGTGTCGACGTTCCTTCTCAACCATGATCGGATCATGACACCAGATCCCGTGCACGTGACGCCTCCGGTCTTCAGCATTGCCGGCATGACCAAGATCTATCGAACAGGCGAGATCGAGGTTCGCGCCCTCAATGGCGTCGACCTTGTGCTGCAGGCAGGGGAAATGGCGGTTCTGCTCGGCCCCTCCGGCAGCGGAAAATCGACCCTGCTCAACATTGTCGGAGGCCTGGACCGCCCCACTTCCGGCTCGGTCAAATTCAGGGGACGGGAACTTTCTGGCGCCAGCGACCGTGAACTCACGGCCTATCGGCGCGATCATGTGGGGTTTGTCTTCCAGTTCTACAATCTGATCCCGAGCCTGACAGCGAGGGAGAATGTGGCGCTGATCACCGAGGTGGCCCGCCATCCGATGAAGCCCGCAGACGCACTTGCACTGGTGGGGCTTGAAAGCCGAATGAACCACTTCCCCGCACAACTGTCGGGCGGGGAGCAGCAGCGCGTTGCGATTGCCCGCGCAATTGCGAAAAACCCGGAAGTCCTGCTTTGCGACGAGCCCACCGGCGCGCTCGATTCGGCGACCGGCATCATCGTGCTCGACGCACTTGCGCGGGTGAATGAGGAAACCGGGGCGACAACGGCCATCATCACCCACAATGCCGGCATCCGGAAGATCGCGCATCGGGTGTTTTCGTTCCACGACGGCCGGATCGTCTCGCAGGAAGTCAACGAGAACCGGATCAAGCCTTCGGAGGTGACCTGGTGAATGCGTTGAGCATGCTCGACCGGAAGCTGGCGCGTGACCTGCGGCGCCTGTGGGCGCAGGCGCTGGCGGTCGCCCTGGTCATGGCCTGCGGGGTGATGACGCTCATTCTCGCGCTCGGTGCGACCCGTGCCCTGGATGAGACGCGGACGGCGTTTTACGACCGCACCCGGTTCGGCGACATCTTTGCCTCGGCCACCCGGGCTCCGGATTCGCTCAAATCGTCCATCCTCGCGATCGACGGGGTTTCCGCCGCTGCCACGCGGATCGTCAATCCCGTGCTTATCGACATTGCAGGCATGGCCGAACCTGCGACCGGCATGCTGATCTCGATCCCCGACCATGGCGAACCGGCGGTCAACCGGCTCTACCTGCGTTCGGGCCGCCTTCCGGAACCGGGCCGAAGCGACGAGGCTGCAGTCATCGAGGCCTTTGCCGATGCTCACGGGTTTCGTCCGGGCGACAGCTTCGAGGTGCTGATGAACGGGCGGAAACGCACACTGACAATCACCGGAATCACGCTCTCGCCGGAGCATGTCTACGCCATCGGCCCGGGCGACATGGTGCCTGACCAGCGGCGCTACGGCGTGATCCACATGCGCCGGGGAGCGCTTGAGGGCACCTATGACATGGCCGGCGCCTTCAACCAGGTGTCGCTGACGCTCTCGCGCAACGCCGATGCCAGGGAGGTGATGGCGAGGCTCGATGCAATTCTGGAAAGCCACGGCGGAACCGGATCCCATGACCGTACGGATCACGCGTCCGATGCCTTTCTCGACGCGGAACTCGTGCAGTTGCGGGCAATGGCGCAGGTGATCCCGCCCATCTTCCTGTTCATCTCGGCCTTCCTGGTCAACATGATCCTGACCCGCCTGATTGCGCTTGAGCGTGAGCAGATCGGCCTTCTCAAGGCTGTCGGGTACTCGAATGCGGCCATCGCCTGGCATTACGCCAAGATGACGCTGGTGATTTCGCTTGCGGGCGTCATCATCGGCGCCGTGGCGGGAACCCGTCTCGGACGCGGGATGGCCTCGCTGTACGGCGAATTCTTTTCCTTCCCGTTTCTGGTGTTTTCGCGCGAACCCGATCTCTATGTAATCTCGGCACTGGTGACGTTTCTTGCGGCACTTGCCGGCGCTGCGCGGGCGATCACGGACGCTGTGCGGCTGCCGCCGGCGGTGGCGATGCGCCCGCCCGCGCCAACGGGCTACCGCAGCCTGTTCGGCGGACAAGGCGGCGGGTTCGGGTTTCCGGTTTCCCAGCTTACGGTGATGGCGCTCAGGCACCTCGTCCGCTGGCCCATGCGCACGGCACTGACGACGCTTGGCACCGCCTTGCCGGTGGCATTGCTGATCACCTCGCTGTTCGCTTTCGATTCCATCGACCAAATGATCGACACCGTCTGGTTCCGGGCCGACCGCCAGGACGCGACACTGACCTTTGCATCGGAACGAAGCCAGGATGCCATCCGGGCGGTCGCCGGACTTCCGGGCGTCATCGCCGCCGAACCGTTTCGGTCCGCGGCCGCGACCTTGCGAAACGGGCGCCTCTCTAAGCGGGTCCAGATCATCGCCAATGATTCCGAAACGAATATCGGCCGGGTGCTCGATCTTGATTTCGCACCCATTGCCCTGCCAGCGGAAGGCATACTCCTGTCTGAACGGCTGGCCAGCCATCTCGGATTACGAACCGGTGACCCGGTTACGGTAGAATTGAGCAACGGGACCCGTCGCCAGGCCCGGGTGCCGCTGGTTGGCGTGACCAACAGCTATGTGGGGCTCAATGCCCATATGAGCCGCGCTGCGCTGGACCGCCTGGCGGGCGAAGGCGTGCGGATCTCAGGCGCGAGGATCATGGTCGACGAGGCCCGGATTGACGCGCTTTATGCCGCCGTCAAGCGGACACCGGCCATTGCCTCGGTGGCCTTGCAGGGCGTTTCCCGCGAGAAATTCCGTGCAACGATCGAGGAGAACATAGGCATCAGCGTGACGATCTACGTGTCGCTGGCGCTGATCATCACCATCGGCGTGATCTACAATTCGGCACGCATCCAGCTGTCCGAGCGCGCCCGGGAACTCGCCAGTCTCCGCGTCTTCGGCTTCACCAACCGGGAAGTTTCCGGCGTGCTGCTGACCGAGCTCGGCGTGATGGTGGTGCTTGCGCAACCGCTCGGCTGGGTGATCGGGCGCGGCTTTTCCGAGCTGGTTGCCAAGGGCTTTGACAGCGATCTGTTTCGAATCCCGCTTGTCATCAATGCACACACCTATGCGGTGTCGAGCCTCGTGGTGCTCGCAGCCGCACTGGTCTCCGCCCTGATCGTGCGGCGGCGCATCGACCATCTCGACCTTATCCGCGTCCTCAAGACAAGGGACTGACCTCATGGCCAATCCGTTATTCAAGAGCTTTGCCTCGCTGGTAGCCTTCGCCGCCATCGGTGGCGCGCTCTACATCGCTTTCAAGCCCACCCCGGTGCTCGTCGATTTAGCCGAGGTGAGATCCGGCCCCATGCAGGTGACGGTGGAGGAAGACGGGATCACCCGCATTCGCAACGTCTATGCCGTCTCTGCACCGATTGCCGGGCATCTCGACCGGGTGGCGTTCTCGGTCGGAGATCCGGTTCGGGAGGGTGAGGCGATCACGCGCATTCACCCGCTCGACCCTCCCTTCCTCGACACACGCACGCGCACCGAACTCATGGCTGCAATCGATGCCGCGCGTTCCGGCGTTGCCATGGCCGAGGTGGAACTCACTCGCGCGCTGACGGCACGCGACCTGGCGCAGGCCAGCCAGAACAGGGCGCGCGAACTGGCCCGAACCAATATCGTTTCGAAAAGCGCGCTCGAACGGATGGAGGGCGAACTGGAACTGGCCGAAGCCCAGGTCGCCTCCGCCGAGGCGATGATTGCGCTCAGGCGCGCCGAACTCGCAAGCGCCCAGGCAAGGCTCGCCCAGCCGGGGCAGACCCCGATCACCGCTGCCGACGGGCAGTGTTGCGTTGCGATCCCCTCCCCCATCGACGGCATCATCCTGTCGCTCAACGCCCGGAGCGAGCAGGCCGCAGCAGTGGGCCAACTGATTGCGGAGGTGGGCGATCCGGCGGATCTCGAGATCACCGTCGACGTGCTTTCCGCCGATGCCGTCAGAGTCAGGCCCGGCACCCGCGTGCAGGTCACCGACTGGGGCGGCGATGAAGTCCTGCAGGCGGTTGTCGAACGGATCGAACCTTCTGCCTTCACCAAGGTTTCGGCTCTGGGGATCTCCGAACAGCGGGTCAACGCCATCCTGACGTTCAACGATCAGCCACCGCCGGAACTGGGGCACGGCTTCCGGGTCCTTGCGAGCATGGTCACCTGGTCGTCCGAAGACGCATTGCAGATACCGGTGAGCGCCTTGTACCGGGCCGACGGCGGCTGGGCGGTGTTTCTGATCGCTGACGGGATTGCCCGCGTGGCCGCCGTCGAAATCGGTCACATGACCGACCGCACCGCCGAGATTCTTTCGGGGCTGAATGCGGGCGACCGGATTGTGCTCTACCCGGGAGACACGCTTGAAGACGGCAGCCCGGTGAAGGACCGGGCTGCCGTGAATTGACCGAACGTACTGGGTCCGCTCTTCGCGCGATCAGTCGCCGTGCTTCATGCCGCCGTGAGCGCCTTCGCCATGATCCATGGCCCCGTGACCGTCCTTCTTCATGTCGCCGCGCATCGCATTGATGTCTTCGACACTGAAGTCGACCTCGATGGAGCCGGCCTTCTCGAAGGTCAGGGTCACCGGGCGAGAATCCCCTTCCGCCATCCGGCTATCGAGCCCTATGAACATGATGTGGTAGCCGCCGGGCTTGAGCTCGACCTCGCCACCCGCCGGGATCTCGAGACCGTCGGCGAGCTCGCGCATCTTCATCACGTCGTTTTCCATGCTCATTTCATGGATCTCGACCCGGTCGGCAAACCCCGCTTTTCCACCGATGAGGCGGTCGGCTGTCTCCCCGTTGTTGCGGATCGTCAGGTATCCGCCGGAGACCGGCGCATTGGGAGGGGTCGCCCGTGCGTAGGGATGGCCGATTTCGAGCGCGCCAAGCTTGTAGTCGTGGGCAAGGGAGGCAGTTGCCGAAAGGCCCAGGGCTGCGGCGGCAAGAGCAATGGTGATGGTTTTCATGGGAATAGCCTTGTGGTTTCGCTCCCTCGGGAGCTGACATTTGTGTGCCGGCCCGAAATCTGGGCCGAATCGGGATGATTGAGTGGAAACCCGGCTGACAACATGGAGACATGACCCGCTGCGTCACATGACGCGGTGTTCGGGGCCGTCCGACAAACATGCGGATCCGTGAGGACCGGGTGGTAAGCGTCAGCCCAATGCAGGAGGTGGAGCCCGCGGCGCAGCCCCTTGCCGGAGAACCTGAGCAACGATCGGCGCAGTTTCGGGAAAGACCGGCCTTTCCGATGAAAGCGGGCAGATGATCGCCATGGCATCCGGCGCAGATGGCAGGCCGGGCGCGGCAGCGAGGCGGCAGGCCTCACAGCCGGTAAATGCGTCGTGGTGCCGTTCACTGTCGCCACCGGCAAGGCAGATATCGGGCAGGCTGCCATCAGGCAGAACAAACGCGGCAATTTCCGCCGCGCCATAGGCGGCTGTTCGATCCGGGAAACCGAGGGGCTTGTGAGCGAAGGCGACGAGCAGGAGCGACAGCGCGCAAACGAAGCGCAACCAGCCGGATCTGCCGATATCTGTGTTCACCCGCGGTTCCTCACGCTTGAGACCTCGCAGGACGGATTACAGAAGCCGCGCACGGCCCGCAAGGTCTCACGCGCCTTCTGCGTCAAGTTGCGCGACTGCCGCCAACCCCAAAACGGGTTGGCGGCAATCAACGCCTCGGGCTAAACTATCAGGCGGCGAGCGGCGTTGCGGGCGTTGCGGGATGGTTGCCCAGCATCTTGCCGTTGAGGCGGAAGTAAACCGCGATGGTCTTGGCCTGCAGATAGACCAGCGGCACGTAAAGCACGAACCAGGCGACCGAGAACATTTCGATGACGCCGATCTGCACCAGCCCGGCATTGATGACGAAGTTGGCGAAAACGAACAGCGCAACGCCGGGGCAGATCAACGCATAGGAGCCCGGCGAGCGGCCTTCGCCGCTCACGAAGTGCTCGAAATATCCGAACCGCTTCATCACCATGTAGCCGAGCAGGCCGAAGACAAGCTGGATGGAGAACAGCACCGTCAGCAATGCGAAGGCCGAGCCCGCGGAGAATTCGACGCCAAAATTGTGCTCAAGCGCCTTGTTGAGCCGGTAGACGGCGATGCCGACAACGGTGATGAATGGGATGATGATCCACAGTGTCGGAGTGGTCTCGCGTTCGGCGGAGTGCTCCATCATCGAGCGGAAGCCCATCACCAGGAAAATGGCGCCCAGGATCACGGCGGCCGAGAGGAACAGGGTCGATCCCATGAAGCCGATCGCCGAGGTCAGCTTGACGTGGCTCATTGCCGCTGCGGCCGAAAAGCCGACGCCGACCATCGCGAGCGCGAAGGCGGAGAGCAACTGACCGAAGGAATTGTTGCGGGTGCAGTCGAAACCGCCTTCCGTGAGAACCCGGGTGAAGAACCCGCCGAGAAACTTGAGGGCGAAGTATCCGGTCGTTGCGAAGGCCAGAAGCGCGGCCGGGAACAGGTATTCGGCAATTTCCCACAGACCGGGCACGAACACGGCGCCGACGATGAAGCCGACATTGATCGACATCGCAAACGCCAGCGGCATGGCCGTCAGCTGGCTCTGGTTGTTCGACTTCAAGAACGCCTGGTAACCCGGCGTCTTCTTCCAGGCGAAGTATTCGCGCACGTTCCAAACAAGCGTGCGCACATGCAGGAAGGTGAAGGCGGCGATGCCGACGACACCCAGCGCGATGACGGCCTGCGTGAAAACATCGCCGCCTTGCGCGGCAGCGGAGAGCGTGGCGAAGGACGGGATGGGCTGGCCTTTGTGCGGCGTCATCCACATCAAATACATGAAGAAGGAGACCGCGAGGCCGCCTGCCCCGAGGCTCGAGAGAAAGTAGACGGGGCTGTAGGACGCCCCTTCGGCGCGCGCGTATCGCATGGCAGGTCCTTTCCTGTAAGGCTTGATATGGTTCACATATAATATAAACGATGTTTTATGTAAAGGAGCCGTCAAGGCCGATTTCCAGTTCGTGTCTACACGCCGCACCCCGCTGGTTCGACAGCGCCGAAGGCGGGGAACCCGGCTTGAGAGAACACTATCGAAGGAGAACATTCGCCAGCCCGGCAGGTGGCAAGACAAGCCCGGCTGTCAATCTCTGACCAGCCGGCTACCCGTCAGGCGTTTCAGCACCCGGTTCATGACAAAGCCCGCATCAGGGTCCTTGGCGCAGGATCCGCCCAAGCATGGATTACCGAAGGCGTTCTGGCCTATCAGGGTCGGACGCGCAGGCTGATTGCCGCGTTCTCGATTGTGGATACCGGCGGAGGCATTGGAGATGTGCAAGCCCGCCGAACGCCACCAATTCCAGAGCCAGTCTTGAGCGGAGTGTCCCAGATGACGGCCGCGGGAACTGGCTGGGGCGCCTGGATTCGAACCAGGGATGGCGATACCAAAAACCGCTGCCTTACCACTTGGCTACGCCCCACCGTACTGACCGGGCATGTGCCGGTCCCTCAGGCCATCGGGGGGATAGCAAAAGCCGGATCGGATCACAAGCGCGTAAAATATGCCTGTCCAACGATTTTCACGCGCACAGTGGCGAGGCAAAGCCCCGGTTGGGAGAGAAGCTGGCTTTCCGGCGACGAGCCGGAGGAAGGAAGCGTGACGCATTCCGACACAGGCCAACCCGGCAGCGCTGCGCCTGGGCCTGCGTTGCCACTGCATCCGGGTTCGCGGAGTTGACTTGCGGGTCCGGATCATGGAAGTCCCCGAGATCACCGGCAGTTGGCGCCGGTCATCACACTTGCCGGCGAGCCACCTTGCGGCGGTTGAAACACTCTGGAGCAGACCTTGAGCGAACCCGAATTCGACCGGGCCTTCGAGCCCGCCCACGGCCAGCCGGTGCCGGTGGCGTCAGGTGTCGTGCGGGTCACCGCGCCGAATGCGGGACCGCTGACATTTCACGGCACCAACAGCTATGTGGTCGGACGCCAGACGCTGGCCGTCATCGACCCGGGGCCGGAGGACGAGGCCCACTGGCAGGCGCTGCGGGAAGCCATTGCGGGCCGGCCGGTCAGCCATATCTTCGTGACCCATACCCATCGCGATCATTCGCCGCTTGCCGCGCGCCTCAAGGCCGAATCCGGGGCGACGATTGTGGCGGAGGGACCGCACCGGGCCGCGCGACCGCTTCATGTCGGCGAGGTCAATCCGCTAAAGGAAAGCTCCGACATGGACTTTGTGCCCGATGTCGCCGTGGCGCATGGCGGGATTGTCGAAGGCGATGGCTGGGCGATCGAGGCGCTGCACACGCCCGGACACACCGCCAACCACGCCGCATTTGCCCTGATCGGCACCGGGCACGTGTTCTCCGGCGATCACGTGATGGCCTGGGCCACTTCGATCATCGCGCCGCCCGATGGCGCCATGAGCGATTTCATGGCCTCGCTCGACATGCTCGCTGACCGCGAGGACCGCCGCTATCTGCCCGGTCATGGGGGGCCGGTGACGGAACCGCGGCAGTTCGTGCGGGCGCTGAGAACCCACCGCCGCATGCGCGAACAGGCCGTGCTGAACCGGATCGGAAAGGGCGACCGCCTGATCAGCGAAATGGTGGCTGCGATCTACCGCGACACGGATCCGAGGCTGCACGGGGCGGCGGCGCTTTCGGTGCTGGCGCATCTGGAAGACTTGGTCGGTCGTGGCGCGGTGACGACCGACGGACCGCCTTCGATTGCCGGCGAATACCGGCCGGCCTGATGCCGCCGGGAGCCGGCGTCATCCGCCGGCAATGCCGAGCAGCCTAACGTCCAGATCACGCAGAAAACCGTTGATCAGTTCCGCGTTGAGCCCGAGATCGTGGTTTCCGTCACGGGTTGCCGCACGCAGATCGACATACGTGGTTTCCTCTTCTTCGGAAAGCCGGACAAGCACATCCTGGGGAATGCCCAAAACCAGCGTCTGCGTGCGGTATTGGAGCAGGGCATAGGTCGGGAGCGGTTCGAACCAGCCGCTGCCGGTATCCGGGCGCGGGACAGGCACCGGCGCACGCGCGGGATCGGCCTCGCCGGTAGGCGCAGGCGCTTCCGCGTCGGGGTCCGGTTCGGGGATTTCCTCAAGGCCATCGACCAGCGCATCGGCGCCGACGTTCGCGACGAGTTCCCATTTCGCCTCATCGGCAGCCTCGCTTACGGCGAGCAGAACGCGGTCGATCGCCCCCTCGTAGCGACGGCCGGTGATCTGCGGATAGGCTTCCAGCTGTGCCCGGCGGGCCGCCGGATCATCGGCATCCGAACGGGGCAGCCAAGATGCCGAGAACGGCGGCGGCTCAAGCCAGTTCGGCGGATCATCGACATCGGTGGTAATGTCGTAAAGGTTTGGCAGCGTGATGTGTCGGGAAGCGGCGATGCCGACGGGCGCAAGCACGAGAAGCGCCATGACAAGCCCGCCGAAGGAGGCGTGACCGCCCTTTGCGCCAATATGCCAGAGCATGAAGAAGCCGATCATCGCCAGCCCGAGGGTGATGCATGCGAGAAAGGCCGCGAGCAGCAGCACTGCCACCGCATTGGGCAGCGCCAGCATCGAGATCCGGTGCAAGAAGACAGCCATCAGCGCCAGGACAAGCGTGAACCTGCCAAGACTCCGGGACCAAGCGGCAGCCGTGGACGAGGGTCTTTGCGGGTGGAAAGGCATGGAAGCGACCGGTCTCCGGACGGGCGGGGCGCGCGAGAGGCGCGAGAGGCAAACGAGTGGTTTCATTAGCCGCTCGAGACCTGCGCGGCAAGCGCCACACTTCGGCCATGCTTGCCGGGGAACCTTCCGGAGTGGGGGGCGTTTCGCCAGCGCACCAATCGGTGCGGCAAAGGAGATCCGCCATGCAGACAGACACACCCACCCAGACAACCGCACCCGCTGTTGTGCACGGGAATCCCTTGACAATCGGGCCTCAGAGGCCGCCTCAGGCTGCGGCCGCCGGACGTGCCGCGCAAACCGTTTCGGATGTGGAGGAAACCACGCCGCGCGCGCTGTCGCTTGAGTTGGTTGAACTCGAACTCGCCTTCGATCCGGACGATCTGGCCGAACGCGAATTCCGCGACGCCGTTCGCGATGCAGCCGAGACCGCCGGCGCCGAATATCTGTTCGATCTTCCCGCTTCTGGCCTGGTCCACGAGGCGCAACGGATCGCGGTGGTCTGCCTTTCGCGGGATAATGGCGGGCAGTTCGGCCTGGTTCTGCTCTCGCCCGACGGTGACCGCATCAATGCGATGGAACCGGCTCCGGAAACCAGGGATCTGGTTCAGTTCGCCAAGGCCTTCGTCGGGGTGCTTGAAAAGCTCTGACCTCTTTGGAGGTTCGGTTTTGCTCCGGCTCGACACCAGACCTGTCAAACGGCATGGACGACTTCATCCAAACGGACTGACGGAGTCGCGAAGGGCCGCTACCCCACCTTCGCGATCGCGGCCTGCGCGGCAGCCAGCCGGGCAATCGGAACCCGGAACGGCGAACAGCTGACATAGTCGAGCCCGATGGATTCACAGAACCGCACCGAGGCCGGGTCGCCGCCGTGTTCACCGCAGATACCGAGCTTGATGTCGGGCCGTGTCGCTCTGCCCTTCTCCGATGCGATGCGCACCAGTTCGCCGACACCGTCGATATCGAGCGTGACGAACGGGTCCTGCTCGATGATGCCCTTCTGCTGATAGGTCATCAGGAAGGAGGACGCATCGTCGCGCGAAATCCCGAAAGTGGTCTGGGTCAGGTCGTTGGTGCCAAAGGAGAAGAACTCGGCCACCTCGGCAATTGCATGGGCGCGAATTGCAGCCCGCGGCAATTCGATCATGGTGCCGACGAGATACTCGAGCTCGACACCGGCCTCGCCGATGACCTCCCTGGCCACCGCATCGATGCGCGCCTTGACGAAATCGAGTTCCTCGCGAAGCCCGACAAGCGGAACCATGACCTCCGGGACGACAGGCGCCCCGGTGGTCTTGGCCGCAGCCACAGCCGCCTCGAAGATCGCGCGCGCCTGCATCTCGGCGATCTCGGGATAGGAAATCGCCAGTCGGCACCCGCGATGACCGAGCATCGGATTGAATTCATGCAATTCATCGACGCGCTGGCCCAGTTTCTCCACCGACACGCCGATGACGGACGCGACCTCCGCGATCTCCTCATCGGTCTTGGGCAGAAACTCATGCAAAGGCGGATCGAGCAGGCGGATGGTCACCGGGAGACCCTTCATGATCTCGAACAACTCGATGAAGTCGGAGCGCTGCATCGGCAGGAGTTTTGCGAGCGCTGCGCGCCGGCCCTCCTCCGCGTCGGCAAGGATCATCTCGCGCATCGCAGTAATCCGGTCGCCTTCGAAGAACATGTGCTCGGTGCGGCAAAGCCCGATGCCCTCGGCGCCGAACGAGCGGGCGGCGCGCGCATCGGCGGGCGTTTCGGCATTGGTCCGCACCTTCATGCGTCGGGTGCCGTCCGCCCATTCCATGATCCGGCCGAAATCGCCGGATAGTTCGGGCTGCAGCATGGCGACTTCGCCCTTGAGCACCTGGCCGGTCGAGCCGTCAAGGGTGATCACGTCGCCCGCCTTCAGGGTGACGCCGAGCGCGACAAGCGTGCTGTTGCGCGCATCGATCCGCAGGCCGCCGGCGCCTGACACGCAAGGTGTTCCCATGCCGCGCGCGACCACCGCCGCGTGGCTGGTCATGCCGCCGCGCGAGGTCAGAATGCCTTCGGCGGCATGCATGCCGTGAATGTCCTCGGGGCTTGTTTCCACCCTCACGAGAATGACCTTGCGGCCCGCTTTTGCCGCTTCCACGGCCTCGTCGGAGGAAAACACGATTTCGCCGGTCGCAGCACCCGGCGAAGCGGGCAAACCGGACCCGATCACGTCCCGTCGCGCGTGGGGGTCGATCGTCGGGTGCAGAAGCTGGTCGAGAGAGGCGGGATCAATGCGCTGCACCGCTTCCTCGCGGGTGATAAGCCCTTCTTCGGCCATGTCCACGGCCACCTTCAGCGCCGCCCTTGCGGTTCGCTTGCCCGAACGGGTCTGGAGCATCCAAAGCTTGCCGCGTTCGACGGTGAATTCGAGGTCCTGCATGTCCCGATAGTGCCGCTCGAGTCGGTTGCAGATCTCGACGAATTCGGCGAAGGCCTCCGGCATCAGCTTTTCCAGCGAAGGCCGGTCGGAACCGGCGGCGATGCGCGCGGCCTCGCTGATCGACTGCGGCGTGCGGATGCCGGCGACCACGTCCTCGCCCTGGGCGTTGACGAGAAATTCGCCATAGAGCTCACTCTCGCCCGTGGAGGGGTTGCGGGTGAAGGCAACGCCGGTGGCCGAGTGATCGCCAAGGTTTCCGAACACCATCGCTTGCACATTGACGGCCGTTCCCCATGAGGCGGGAATGTCGTGAAGCTGCCGGTAGGTGATCGCGCGGGCATTCATCCAGCTCGCAAACACCGCGCTTATGGCGCCCCAGAGCTGCTGATGCGGATCCTGCGGGAACGGGACGCCGAGTTCCTCCTCGATGATTTCCATGTAGCGGTCGATCACTCCGCGCCATTCCTCCGCGCTGATGTCGGTATCGAGTTCATGGCCGAGGCGCGCCTTTTCGTCCTCGAGGATCTCCTCGAAGACTTCATGGTCGAGCCCCATAACCACGTCGGCATACATCTGGATGAACCGACGGTAGCTGTCGAAGGCGAAACGTTCGTCACCGGAATCACGCGCCACCGCCATCACCGTGGCATCGTTGAGACCGAGATTGAGGACGGTGTCCATCATGCCGGGCATCGAGGCGCGAGCGCCGGAGCGCACGGACAGCAGAAGCGGCCGTTCGGGATCGCCGAACCGGCGGCCGGCGATTTCGCCCACTCCGACCAGCGCATCGGTGACTTGCGCCTCGAGACCTTCGGGCATCCGGCGACCGTTTTCGTAATACCAAACGCAGGCTTCGGTGGTGATGGTCATACCGGGCGGAACCGGAAGCCCCAGATTGCACATCTCGGCAAGATTGGCGCCCTTGCCGCCCAGAAGGTTGCGGGCCGCAGCGGAGCCTTCCGCCTTGCCGTCACCGAAGGTGTAGACCCATTTGGTCATGCAACTGTTCTCCACTCCGCCTGCCGGATGCACGTCTCCAGCCTGTTTTTTCCGCAAGGCTTAGGCGGTGCGCGGTTCAAAGGTCAACCCCGCCTTTGGCAGCGGTGCAATCTATATCGATTGAAAACAGAATGAGCGGTATCTGCTCCGACGGAATCCACTGAACCAGCCTTTTCAGGGGCTTGCGTTGGCCTTGAGCCAGTCGAGCAGAATCATCGCATCTGGATTTGCGGGCGTGCCGGCGGGCGCCGTCGGACGGACCACAAGGCCGCCCTCAAACATCAGGAAGCCTGCCGGCGCGATCAGTTCGCCGCTTTCAAGCATCCCCGAAATCAGGAACCGGGGCGCCATGACAGCCCCCATGCCGGACCGCGCAGCCTGAAACGCGAGATAGGAGTGATCGAACACCTGCTGCTTCTGCGAGGACACCGAAATGCCCGACAGGCGCGACCAGGCCTGCCACGCCTTCTCGTTGTTGCGCCGCTCGATCCGGGACTGAAAGGCGAGCACGCCATCCTTGAGGCTGTACGGATAGTTCGGCGCAAGAACCGGGCCGATTTCGACATCTCCCAGCGACACAGACCCGTGCCAGCGCTCCGGGCTGAGCAGCCGGTCGTAGGAGAATGTGAGATCGGCCTCGCCGGAATAGCCGCGACTTCCGCCCGGACCAACCATCTGCAGCGCCACGTCGACGTCCGGATGGGCGAGGTTGAAGCGCGAGAGCACCGGGATCAGCCAGGTTCGGGTGAAGGTTGCACTGGCAAGCACAGTGACGGGCCGTTGCCCCTTCTGCCTACGCAATTCATCGTAGCCTGCCCGAATCTCGTCGAGCGCAGCGGCGACGGTTCGTGCGAAGGCTCGTCCCTGAGCCGTGAATTCGAGGCCCGAGCCGCGCTTGCGGAACAGTGCCACGCCGGCGTGTTCGCGCAACTGCTGCAACTGCTTTGAAACCGCCCCGTGGGTGCGGCCGAGCCGCTCGGCCGCCGCGGTGACGGAACCGGTCCGGTAGACGGCCTCGAAAGCGAGCAGGCTGGTGAGGGGCGGCAGGGATTCCATTGCAATCTCACTCGTGAGTTTTCCTCACAGACATGGTTCTAATTATTCGATTTTTTTCTCGAATAGAAGCGCTATTTTCCCATTCCGGAAAGGAGAAAGACATGTTGGCCGAAACGCGCCCCACCGAAACCCCACTTGAACGCAGCGCGGTAGACTTCGAATACTGCGGCAGGACCTATTTGCGTTTCAATGCGCTGCCGGAGAACCGTCCCGCATCGAATTACCCGCACATCAACCGTATGCTGGCGCATGCCTGCAAACCGGTTGAAGCGCGACCGGAGCCGCCCGAGCAAAGTGCCCGTCCCGGAAACACATTGAGGCTTTGGGTCTCACGTTTTCTGGAGAGGCGTCGCATGCGTCGCGAGGTCGGCGTCTTCACCGAAGAGATGCTCAGGGATTTGGGAATGACGCGCGCCCAGGCGCGGGACGCGGCGCGCACCCCGTTCTGGCGCGACTACCGCTAGCGGTTGCAAAGACATCTCTTCACCGATCTTTGCCGATCACGGGTGAGCCTCCGAAATCACGGTTTCTGTCACGCGGCGTCATCATCGGCAATGCAAAGTGATTGTTACAAGGCCGGAAGGAACTGTTTATCGCACCTTCGGCGTATGGACCCGGCTGCACAAGACAAGTAACAGGTCTTTCATGCCAACGGGTGGATCGCGCCTGCTGCCGGGATCGGTTCCGGCGCACGCAGCCCCTCAGTTGATCCCGACAGACCCGAGCCTCAAGGACTTCCCTCCTCATGTCAGCCAGCAGCCCTGCCCCTGTACGCTTCGTCGATCTCGCCGCCCAGCAGGAGCGCATCCGCGAGCGGGTCGATGCGGCAATCGCGCGGGTTCTCGATCATGGCCAGTACATCATGGGCCCGGAAGTCTCGGAGCTCGAAGCCCGACTGTCGGCCCATTGCGGGGCCGCACACTCGATCGCGTGTTCATCGGGCACGGACGCGCTCGCCATGGTGCTGATGGCCGCGCAAGTGCGCCCGGGACAGGCGATCTTCTGCCCGGCCTTCACCTTCGTCGCGACGGCTGAAGTGGTGGCGTGGCTGGGCGCGCATATCTGGTTCGTCGATGTCGACGCCGAGACGTTCAACATGGACCCAGCTTCGCTGGAGACCGCGATTGCAGAGGCGCGGGCAGCCGGCCATGCCCCGGTTGGGATCATCCCGGTCGACCTTTTCGGCGTACCCGCCAATTACGACGCCATCTCCAACATCGCCGCACGCGAGGGCCTTTGGGTGCTTGGCGACGGAGCTCAATCCTATGGCGCGCGCTACCACAACCGCCGGGTCGGCACGCTGGCCATGGCAACGGCGACCAGTTTCTTCCCGGCCAAGCCGCTCGGCGCCTATGGCGATGGCGGCGCGATTTTCACCGATGACGCCGAGCTTGCGGAGATCCTTCGCTCGATCCTGTTTCACGGCAAGGGCACAAGCCAGTATGACAATGTGCGCGTCGGCATGACCGGCCGCATCGACACCATGCAGGCGGCGATCCTGATCGAGAAGCTCGCGATCTTCGATGACGAGATCGAGGCACGCAATCGCATCGCTTCGCGCTACTCATCGCTGCTGTCCGGCCATGTGGCCACACCGGTCGTACCCGAGGGGCTGCAATCGGTCTGGGCGCAATACACACTCAAACTGCCGGAGGGCGCTGACCGGGCGGCGATCCAGGCGAAGATGAAGGACAAGGGCGTGCCGAGTGCGGTCTACTACGCCAAGCCATTGCATCTTCAGGACGCCTACAAACATCACGGGATCGCGGGCGGCGACCTTCCCGTCACGGACATGCTTTCGGGCTGTGTCCTCAGCCTGCCGATGCATCCCTATCTGGACGAGGAAACCCAGGACCGGGTCGTGGATGCGCTGATCGGGGCAATGGGCTGAATTGCGCTGCGGCACTTGCTTACGGTTGATCGCTTTTGACGTCGGTAACGCCTGCGACAGCCTGGCCTGATTGACGCAGATCGGTCGGCTGCCATACTCCCGGGCCTGAGGGAGAACGTGCATCATGTTCTATGTCGGCATCGTGGTGCTGCTTGCGGTTGCCAATCTCGTCGTTTTCTGGATCTGGACACGCTCGCTTGCCGCCAAGGCGGAGAAGACTGCGCCCCGGCTCGGAAGCGTGATCGCGGTCGAGGGCGGGAGCATTCACTATACCGATGTCGGTCCGCGCGGCGGCAAGGCAGTGGTGCAGATTCACGGCCTCGCCGGCAACATGCGCAATTTCAACTACGGCATGGTCGAGGATCTCAGCCGCGAATTCCGGGTGATCACCATCGACCAGCCCGGATCGGGCTATTCGACGCGCCAGTCGGATGACCTTGCAAGCATGCCCGAACAATCGGGGATGATCTGGGCGTTTCTCGACAAGCTCGGTGTCGAAAAGCCGGTCTTGGTGGGGCATTCGCTCGGCGGCGCGTTGTCGCTGGCCATGGCGATGGACAGAAAGGGCGCGACCGGCGCTTTGGCGTTGCTGGCGCCGCTGACAGCCGTGATCCCCGAGCCACCTTCGGTTTTCAAGCAGTTGAGAATCGGATCGCCGACCATCCGGCGGATCATCGGCCACACCATTGCCGCGCCTGTCGGCCGGATGACCAGCAAGAAGGTTTTCAGGGAAGTGTTCGCCCCGGAAACGCCACCAGCGGATTTCACAAGCCGGGGCGGCGGGATTCTCGGCATACGGCCCAAGGCCTTCGTCACCGCATCGGCCGATCTGAACGGCGTTCATGGCACATTGGCCGCGCAGTGCGCGCGCTACCCGTCCGATCTCGATGTACCCGGAGGCATCCTGTTCGGCACGGACGACAATCTGCTCGCGCCCGAAATTCACGGCGAACCGATGCAGGCATTCGGGCTTGTTTTCGAGACCTTGCCCGGGCGCGGCCACATGATTCCGGTCACAGCACCCGAGGCCTGTTCCGATTTCGTGAGGCGCATGGCGCAGCTTTCGGCCTGAGGCCGGGAGGCGGCCCCGAAGACATCACTTCTGCTGACGAAAATCCTGGTGGCAGGATTTGCAGGTGTTTCCAAGCCGGACAAAGGCGTTCTTCAGGTCCGAAGGGTCTTGAGCCGAAGCGGCCTGATCGGCAAGCGAACCGGCACGCACTTCCATCGTTGCGAACTGGTCACGGAAATCGTCCCATCGTGTCCATATGCGGGGACGCGCCTCGCTTGGCGGGGAGACCGACCCCTCGGGGAACAAGGGCTCGAAACCGGATGCATGGTCTGCAATTTCGGTTGCCGACGCCTCCATAACGGCCGGATCAAATTCCAGTCGTCCATTGAGCATACGGGCGATGACTTTCATCTGCGAAGCGACTTCGCCCATCTTGTCCATTCGCTGTTTGACGATACCGGTGGCACCGCTGTGGGCCAAGGCTGCACCAGCGATGCCAAACACAAGAACGAGCGTGGCGGCTGCTCTTTCGAATTTCATCCGCTATCTCCCTTCACTACCCAGCGTCGCGCAACTGCTCCGCGGTCTGCAGATCGACCGAGACGAGCTGGCTTACGCCCTGCTCGGCCATGGTGACGCCGAACAGGCGGTTCATCCGGGCCATAGTGATCGGATTGTGGGTGATGATGACGAAGCGGGTTTCGGTCGAGGCCGCCATCTCGTCCATCAGATTGCAGAAGCGCTCGACATTGTGGTCGTCGAGCGGGGCGTCGACCTCGTCGAGCACGCAGATCGGCGCCGGGTTGGTCAGGAACACGGCAAAGATCAGGGCCATGGCGGTGAGCGCCTGCTCGCCGCCCGAAAGCAGCGTCATGGTCTGCGGCTTCTTGCCCGGCGGGCGGGCAAGGATTTCAAGGCCCGCTTCAAGCGGATCGTCGGATTCGATCAGTTGCAGTTCTGCGGTGCCGCCGCCGAAGAGGTGTGTGAACAGCCGCTGGAACTGCTCATTGACGACATCGAATGCGACCAGCAGGCGTTCCCGGCCTTCCTTGTTGAGGCTCTGGATCCCGGCGCGGAGTTTCTTGATCGCGTCGATGATGTCCTCACGCTCGGTGATGATGGTCTGAAGCCGCTCGGAAAGCTCGGCCTGCTCTTCCTCGGCACGCAGATTGACCGCACCCAGCCGTTCGCGCTCGATCTTGAGGCGTTCGAGGTTTCGTTCGACCTGTGCCGGATCGGGCATCGGGGCATCGGCGGCAAGCCCGGTCTGGCGGAGAGCGAGATGCGGCTCGCAATTGAGCGCCTCGCGAATCCGTGCCTCGCCTTCCTCGCGCCGCTCACGGGCAGCCATCAGGCGCTCCTCGGCACGCCCGCGCGCCTCGCGCCCCTGCGAGAGATGACCGATTGCCTCGGTCGCCACCTTGTCGGCCTCGCGCGAAACCGTCTCCGACTCCGCCAGAACGTCGGCCGCCTGCTGACGCCGTTTTTCGGCTTCGGACAGTTGATGCATCAGTTCGCGGCGGCGCACGGCAATTTCGTCGGGAGCTTCCGCGATCTGGGTTGCCTCGGCCTCGGTTTCGGCGGCTCTTGAAGTCAGGGAAGCCAGATGGCTCTCGGCATTGGCGGCACGTTCGGTCCAGTTCGCCCGCTCGGCCGCGATGGCCTCAAGCCTGCGCGCGCGAGCCTGGTTCTCGCGTTCCAGTCCCTCATGCGCGGCCCGGGCCTCGGCCAGCGCGCCGCGATCGGTGGCGACTTCGGCATTCACCTGCGCCAACGACGCGTCGAGCGCCGACAGATCCGGACAGGCCTTGAGGGAGGACGCGGCGTCTTCCAGGGCGCTCTCGGCCTCGGCCAGCTGTGCGCCGACCTGGGCGCGGGATTCCGTCAGCACCGCGCGCCGGTTCGACAGTTCTCCGGAAGCACGCTCCGCATGGGCCAGTTCGTCGCGCGCGCGGGCCAGATTCTTGCCCGCATCACGGATCAGATCACGCGCATCCCTGCCTTCGGCCACATGCCTTGCGACCGCGGCCTCGTTTTCCTGCAGCGCCGCCTCGGCGGCACGCAACGCCCTGGTCGCCTCGACGGCCTCTGTGTCGAGTTCCGCAAGCCGGTTCTTCTGTTCAAGCCGCATGGCGGCCGGCGTCGGGGCATCGGCAGACGCGACGTAGCCGTCCCAGCGCAGCAGCGCACCATCGCGGGTGACGAGTCGTTGGCCGGGTTTGAGCAACGCATGCAGTGCCCGGCCATGGTCTTCATCCGCGACAAGGCCTACCTGCGCAAGGCGCCGCGCGAGTTCATCGGGGGCGCGGACGTGGGTCGACAGCGGAGCCACACCGTCGGGCAACGCAGGATCGTCCGAGGCCGGGGCGATCCGGGCCCAGTGCGCCGGCGCGGCCGAATCGAGCGGCAGGTCGAGATCGTCGCCAAGGGCTGCGCCAAGCGCGGTCTCATAGCCGCGATCCACCTTGATTTTTTCTACGACCGGCGGAAACAGGTCCGATCCCTGCCCGGCATTGAGCATGCGCGAAATCGTCTTGGCCTCGGTCTCGATGGCATTGAGACGGGCGCGCGCCTCCGTGACCGGCTGGCGGGCGCCGGCTTCCTTCTCGCGGGCTGCTTCCAGCGCCGTCTCGATGCTTGCAAGCGCCGCCTCGGCATCTCCCAGAGCCTTTTCGGCGGTTTCGGTCTCGCGCCGCTTCGCAGCCGGGTCCGGCAGCCCCGCAATGCGTTCCGCGATTACGGCGAGGTCGTTGTCCTGACTGGAAATCTGCCGCTCGAGCCTCGCCTTGCGTTCGCCGGTTTCCCGGATCACCCGTTCAAGCTGGCTTCGTTCGGCGGCGGCCTCGGCGCGCTCGGCTGTCACGACACCGAGCGATGTCTCGGTTTCCGCAAGCTTTGCCCTGGCAGCCTCGAAAGCCTGCCTCAGGGTCTCAGACCGCTCACCGCTGCCGTCGAGCGATTCGCGCAGTTCGGTCTCTTCCCGGGTCAGGCGTTCCATCACCCCGGCATTGTCGGCGATCAGCCGCTGTTCGCGCTCGATGTCGGCCTTGAGCTGGGAAAGCCGGCGGTCGAGTTCCTGGCGGCGCTTCTCCAGCCGTTCCGCCTCTTCCTCGATCTGGGTCCGGGCAATCTGGAGCCGCTGCAGGGCGGCGGCGGCGGCGGCCTCCGCATCGCGAAGCTCGGGCAGCTTGTGGGCGGCCACAGCCTGCGCCCTGGCCGCGTCCATCTGCGCCTGGGCAAGTTCGGCCACGCGCGAGGTCGCCTGTGAAAGCGCGCTTTCGGCTTCGGCTTCCTGGGTCTTGGCAATCGACCAGCGCAGATGCAGAAGCGTGGCCTCCGCCTGGCGGACATCCGCGGACAGGATCTTGAAGCGGTTGGCCTGTCGCGCCTGCCGTTTCAGGCTTTCGACCTGGCTTTCGAGTTCGGAGGTGACGTCGTCGAGCCGTTCGAGGTTGCTTTCAGCCGCACGCAGCCTGAGTTCGGCCTCATGGCGGCGAGAGTGCAGACCCGAGATCCCCGCAGCCTCTTCGAGAAGTTGCCGCCGCGCCTGAGGCTTGGCCTGAATCAGTTCGCCGATCCGGCCCTGACCGACCATCGAGGGCGAACGCGCGCCGGTCGACGCATCGGCGAAGAGCAGTTGCACATCCTTGGCGCGGGCCTCCTTGCCGTTGATGCGGTAAACCGAGCCGGACTCCCGCTCGATGCGGCGGGTCACCTGGATCTCGTCGGAATTGTTGAAGGCTGCGGGTGCGGTCCGGTCGGAATTGTCGAGATAGAGCCCGACCTCGGCAGTGTTTCGCGCAGGACGGTTGCCGGAGCCCGAAAAGATCACGTCATCCATGCCGGAGGCGCGCATGTTCTTGTAGGAGTTCTCGCCCATCACCCAGCGCATGGCTTCGACGAGATTGGACTTGCCGCAGCCGTTCGGGCCGACAACGCCGGTCAGACCGCGCTCGATATAGAACTCGGTCGGCTCGACGAAGGACTTGAAACCCAGAACGCGGAGCTTGGTAAACCTCATGGCCGGCACTCCCGGCCAGCCGCAATCATCCGCATGATGCGACGGCCCCGCAGGCGGTCCCGCGAGGCAGCATCATGCCCGGGCTGCTCAGAGCAGCGGATCGATGATCGCAGACATGGTTTCAACCGACATGTTCCCCGGATAGCGCTTGCCGTCGATGATGAAGGTTGGCGTCGACTGGATGCCAAACTCGCTTGCCGCCTTGGTCTTGACAGCATTCACATCGTCCAGAAGTTTCTGGTTCGTCAAGCAAGCTTCGAAGGACTCCTGTGTAAAACCGGCCAAACGGGCGATTTGGAGAAGCGCTTCGCGCCCGTCCGGCGCTGTCGCCCAGTTTCGCTGCTGCTTGAACAGCACGTCAACCATGGGAAAGAACTGGTTTTCGGGAGCACAGCGGGCCAGCATGATCGCCGCTGCGGCGCGGGGATCGAACGGGAACTCCCGGAGGATGAACCGAACCTTGCCGGTGTCGACATATTTCTCCACCAGCGGCTTGAAATTGTCGGTGTGGAAGGAGGCGCAGTGCGGACAGGTCATCGACATGTATTCCACGACCGTCACCGGAGCGTTTTCATCCCCGAGCGCCATTTCCTTGAGCGGACCCGGCTCGAGCACGGCGGCCATGTCGACGGCGCCATCGGCTGGCGGCGCCTGAACCGCGGGCGTAACCGGCGCTGCGGGCTGTTCGGCGGCAGCTTCCCCGGTTTGTGCGGTCTGGGTTTCGGAAGGTTCGCCTGCAGCGGTCTCGGCGGGCGCTGCCGTTTCCGTCGTCCCGCCGGAAGCTGCGGTTTCATCGGAGGAGTCCGAGCAGCCTGCGAGTGTCAAAGCCAGCAGCGACACGGTTGCGGCGGCAGTCAGTCGGAACTTCGTACGGAACATCAAATTCACCTGTCCTATATAGTATTGTTGGTGCGTGCGGGAGCGGAAACCGGCGTTCCTGTCGCCACCGGCGCGGCCTGCTGACCGTTGTCACCGGTCGTCGGTTCTTTTCCTATAACGTCAAATGTGGCCAAACAAGAGCGCATGCTTCACGCAGGCGTGATCACGGGCCGACCGCTGCGCCTTCTGCCTGGCCGCAGGCGGGTGCTACTTGCGCCGGGCGCCGATGACGCCGGCCCCGAGCCGTTCGAGCGCTTCACGCAGTTTCGGATCCTCCACATCGGCGAGCATGTCATCGAGGCGCCGCTTTTCCAAAGTGTCGAGCGGGCGTCTGGGGCGCTTCTGGCTGGGTGCGTGAATGGCCTTCTGGACGATGCGGACTTCGCAGATCGCCTGAAACCCGAAGAAACTGTTGACCCGGGAGATCAGTTCGGCCTGCTGATGCATCAGAAAAAGGGCCCGTGCCCCCTCACAGGCGACGGTCAGTACGCCGGGGGCAAATCCGCCACCGGTCTCGGTGGGGCCATCCTGGCGCGGCCAGCGGATCCGCTCGGGCCGGGAACATCCGGCGAACTGTTCGCCCGCGATGTCATCCCAGGACCCCAGAAGCATGGTATTGATGCCCGCCCGACGCGCCAGGATCGGGTCGATCAAGCCGTTGGCGATCTCGGCGATCTGGACGCTGCCTTTGCGTGTAAAGGGTTTTACCACCGAAAACTTCTCCGAGGTGAAACCGCTCAGCCCCGTGATGAATGCGGGAAAAGCGGGTCGTGCGGATTGCGTCCGGCGCCTCGCCGGGACATGATTGCACATGCGCGAACCGCCATAGCACACCCCATTCCTAGCCTCCCGCGAGCCCGATGTCACCTGCCCCGACCGCATCCCTGCCGACAGACCGGCGCATCGCGGGCCCTCTGCTCGCCTGGTACGACCGACATGCGAGGACCCTGCCCTGGCGTGTGAGCCCATCGGACCGGCGCGAGGGCGTGCGGCCCGACCCTTACCACGTATGGCTGTCCGAGATCATGCTGCAACAGACCACGGTGCGGGCGGTCAAATCCTATTTCGACGCATTCGTCAGCCGCTGGCCGACAGTCACGGACCTTGCCGCGGCTGAAACCGACGAGGTGATGAAGGCATGGGCCGGGCTCGGCTACTATTCCCGGGCGCGCAATCTCAAGAAATGCGCGGACCGCGTGGCCGGCGAGTTCGGCGGCGCCTTTCCCGGCGCCGAAGACGAACTGCGGGCCTTGCCAGGGGTCGGGCCCTACACCGCCGCGGCCATCGCTGCGATCGCCTTCGACGTTCCGGCCGCGGTGGTCGACGGCAACATAGAACGCGTCTTCAGCCGTCTTCATGAGATCGACACGCCCCTGCCCACCGCCAAACCGGAAATCGGAAGGCTTGTCGGTGCTGAAACGCCGGGTGACCGGCCTGGCGATTTCGCACAGGCGCTGATGGATCTTGGCGCCACGATCTGCACCCCGAAGCGCCCGGCCTGCGCCCTGTGCCCGCTTGAGGACCTGTGTGAAGCGAGAGCGTCAGGGCGTCAGGAAAGCTATCCCGTCAAGGCGGCCAAGAAGGCCAAGCCGGTGCGCAGTGGCGCGGCCTTCGTTGCCGAGCGCGAGGACGGCGCGGTGCTTCTGGTCAAGCGTCCCGACAAGGGGCTTCTGGGCGGCATGGCCGGGCTTCCGACCACGAACTGGACGGTGCGAGAAGACGGGGAAACCGGGCCGGACGCCGCACCTTTCAAGGCGGACTGGCGGCGCACCGGCGTCATATCTCACGTGTTCACACATTTTGAATTGCGGCTGGAGGTGTTTCATGCGGTTGTCACCGGGCGGGAGGATTATCCGGGCTGGTGGAGTTCAAGCGATTCGCTGGCCGGGGAAGCCCTGCCAACCGTAATGAAAAAGGCGCTCGCCAGCGCCTTTCCCGACCGATTTTAGAAAAGGCCTGGCATGAGCGAGACCAAACCAGTTATCCGGCCAGTTATCCGTCATGTCGTTTTCGACATCGGCAAGGTGCTGATCCATTACGATCCGCACATACCCTACAGCCGGCTGATCCCGGACGATGCGGAACGAAACGCCTTCTTCGAGACCGTCTGCACTCATGAATGGAACCTCGAGCAGGACCGCGGCAGAAGCTGGGAAGAAGCGGAAGCCCTGCTCATTGCCGAGCACCCGGACAAGGAGCCGCTCATCCGCGCCTTCCGCCAGCACTGGCACGAGATGGTCAGCCACGCCTACGACGAAAGCGTCGACATCATGCTGGACCTTATTCAGCAGGGCCGCGACGTGACGATGCTCACCAATTTCGCGTCCGACACGTTCCGGCAGGCGCAGGGAATGTTCCCCTTCCTCAAGGTGCCGCGCGGAGTGACGGTCTCGGGAGACATCGGACTGATCAAGCCGGATCACGCGATCTACGAGACGCATGTCGAGAGGTTCGATCTGGACCCCTCCGCCTGCCTGTTCATCGACGACAGCCAGAAGAATGTCGATGGCGCGATCGGGGCGGGCTGGCATTCTGTGCTGTTCACCGATGCCGCGCAATTGCGCGAGGATCTGCGCGGGTTCGATATTTGCTGAGCACCGCTTCCAAACCATAAAAACAAACGCCCGGAATGTCGCGAGACACTCCGGGCGCTTCATCGCAGCGGTGACTGAAGGTACGTGACTCCCGCCGGATTCCTGACCGGCCGCATCAGCCGGCGCGCGCCATCTCCTTGCGGATTTCGGCCCGGTACTCGTCGATCAGCCTGAGGCCGTCGGGCGTATCGAGATGCCAGAAGGTCCAGCCGTTGCAGGCATCGAAGCCCTGAACATGCGCCCCTATCTTGTGGATAGAGCCTGCCTGCCCTCCGGCAACAAGCGTTCCGTCTGCGCGCACGATCGCCTGGTGCTTGCGCTTGGAATCAAACAGGACATCGCCCGGCTTGACGTGGCCGGCCTCGATCAGGACGTTGAACGCCACCCGCGGTTCGGCACGCTTGCCGGTCATCACGGTCAGTTCGTTCTTGCCCAGGGGCTCGATCGCATCGATACGGGCGCGGGCCGCATCGATATAGTCCTGCTCGCGCTCTATGCCGACGAAGTGGCGTCCGAGCCGGCGCGCGACCGCACCGGTGGTGCCCGAACCGAAGAAGGGATCGAGCACGACGTCGCCCGGCTTCGAGGATGCCATCAGCACCCGGGCGAGCAGCGCCTCGGGCTTTTGTGTCGGATGCACCTTCTTGCCGTCTTCGCCCTTCAGGCGCTCGGAACCGGTGCAGATCGGAAACAGCCAGTCCGAGCGCATCTGCACGTCGTCATTGGCGGCCTTCATGGCTTCGTAGTTGAAGGTGTAGCTCTTGGCGTTCTGATCGCGCGACGCCCAGATCATGGTCTCATGGGCGTTCTGGAACCGGCGGCCACGGAAGTTCGGCATCGGGTTCGTCTTGCGCCAGACGATGTCGTTCAAGAGCCAGAAGCCGATGTCCTGAAGCTGGGAGCCGACCCGGAAAATGTTGTGGTAGGAGCCGATCACCCAGATGGTTCCATTGGGCTTGAGCACGCGGCGGCAGGCCAGCAGCCAGGCGCGGGTGAAGGCGTCATAGGCGGCGAAGCTTTCGAACTGGTCCCAGTGGTCGTTGACCGCGTCGACCATCGACTGGTCGGGGCGCGCCAGATCGCCGCCGAGCTGAAGATTGTAGGGCGGGTCTGCGAAGATGACATCGACCGAGTTTGCGGGAAGCGCTTCGAGAGCGGCAACACAGTCACCCTTGATGATGGTGTCGAGCCAGGTCTGGCGCGCGGCGGTGACTGCGGGGATTTCGGCATGCGAAACGGAACGGGCCATGGGATACTCACATTACAAAGACGCAACAACTGATCTTCATGGTTACCGAACAGGGTAAACATCCGGTGAATGGCACAAGGACCGGACCCGAATTGTGCCATGGGGGGGAGAAACACCCGGCCTGCTTGCCGTTGATCCCGGCATGCTGTAGGTCCCTTCGCGAAGTTCACCTCCTCCCCGCATTTCCCAGACAGGAACATCCTCATGGCCGGTTTCGAGCTTGTTATCTTCGATTGCGACGGCGTTCTGGTCGACAGCGAGATCATCGCGGCCGAAGTGGAATCGTCGCTCCTGAACGATGCGGGCTACCCGATCACGCCGGAGGAAATGGCAGAGCGTTTTGCCGGACTGACCTGGAAGGACATCCTGCTCGAAGTGGAGCGGGAATCGAGCATTCCGCTCTCAGCCTCATTGCTCGACGCGGCGGAAGCTGCGCTTGACAAAAAGCTGGCCCGGGAAGTCCGCGCCATCGACGGGGTCGGAGCGGCGATCAGCCGGATACCGGGACCCAGGTGCATCTGCTCGAATTCGTCTGCGCACCGGCTCGCGGCGATGCTCAAGCGGACCGGGCTCGACCTGGCCTTCGGCAAGCATGTGTATTCCGCCAAGGATCTGGGCGAAGGCCGCACCAAACCCGCACCCGATATTTTCCTGCACGGCGCAAGCCAGTTCGACGCCGATCCGGAGAATGTGCTGGTGATCGAGGACTCGGTTCACGGCGTCCAGGGTGCCCGGGCGGCGGGCATGCGCGTCGTCGGGTTTACCGGAGGATCGCACACTTACCCCGGTCATGCGGACATGCTGACCGAAGCAGGGGCAGAGACCGTGATTGCCCGAATGGCCGACCTGCCGGCCACTGTCGCCGCATTGGCTGAATGGTCCGAACTGGGCTGAAGCCGGCAGAGCCCGATCAAGCCAGTGACCGGCCCTGCCGGGGACAGTGCGACCGACGATCAGGGCGTATTGTAGGGGCCGGGATCAAATCCGATGAGTATTTTCGCGGAGCGCGACGCGCTTGCGGGGAAGGTGACCGCCGCGTTGGTGAAGACGAACTGCGTCGTCGGCTGGTTTTCCGGCAGGAACACGGGCTGCTTCTGCAACTCGGAATACAGCACGTTCTCGCCGTCGACAACGGCGACCCGAACCGGGATTTCGACCTGTCCGGCCTTGCCGGCGGGACCGGCCACGACACGACCCGAAGCAACCACGGTCGCCGTGATCTGGCCGCTATTGACCACGCACTGGCGCGTCGTATCGGCAATCGAGGCCTGATGGACGACCTTCGAAGGATCGCCGTCGCCACCCTTCTCATAGGTGCGGTAGAAAGCGGTGCCTTCACGCAGTTCAACTGCTGGACACGCTCCCTGCACCACCGCGGCATTGCTTACCGGATCTATGGCCGGCTGCTGCGTGTTTGCGCCCGAATTGAGGATGGCGCCGGGATCGGCGGACGTGCACCCTGCAATCAGGGCTGCTGCGAACAAGGCCGGGACAAAACGCACCTTACTGTATGACACCATAAACCTACCTTCATCTGCATCGAGAGCATGCGCCTGGTCTGCCGCCCTTATATGGCCTTTGCATGACAAGCGCCCATGGTCTATATCAGCCGCGCGGCGAAAAATCGACCGGCGTTATCTCACCTCGCGCTATCGGCGTCCACCATCGGAGACCATGTCTGTGGACTATATTTCGACACGGGGCGAAGCGCCCGCACTCGGCTTCAGCGATGCCCTTCTGGCGGGCCTGGCGCGCGATGGCGGGCTTTACGTCCCGGCCACATGGCCTGAATTCTCGCGCAAGGACATCCGCGCCATGCGCGGCCGGAGCTACCAGGAAATCGCATTCCGGGTGATTTCGCCCTTCGCAGAAGGCCATATCGAGCCCGACGCGCTTCGCGCGATGATCGACGAGGCCTATGCGACCTTCCGTCACCCCGCGGTGGTTCCGCTGGTACAAAGCGGAGCGAACGCCTTTGTGCTCGAGCTGTTTCATGGCCCGACGCTGGCCTTCAAGGACGTCGCGATGCAGCTCATCGCCCGACTTATGGACCATGTGCTGGCCGAACGCGACGAGCGTGCGACCATTGTGGGGGCCACGTCCGGCGACACTGGCGGCGCGGCGATCGACGCTTTCGGAGGACGCGACCGCACCGACATCTTCATCCTTTTCCCGGAAGGCCGGGTCTCCCCGGTGCAGCAGCGGCAAATGACCACCTCCGCCGCCGCCAATGTTCACGCGCTGGCGATCAGGGGGAACTTCGATGACTGCCAGGACATGGTCAAGGCCATGTTCAACCATGTCTCGTTTCGCGACCGCGTGCGGCTTTCGGGCGTCAATTCGATCAACTGGGCGCGGATCATGGCCCAGATCGTCTATTATTTTACCGCCGCCGTTTCGCTCGGCGCGCCGGACCGGAAGATTTCGTTCACGGTTCCGACCGGCAATTTCGGGGACATCTTTGCGGGCTATTGCGCCAAGCGCATGGGACTTCCGATCGACAAGCTTGTGGTCGCGACCAATGAAAATGACATCCTGGCCAGGACCATGCGAACCGGGCGCTATGAAATGCGCGGGGTCACGCCGACCACATCGCCGTCGATGGACATCCAGATTTCATCGAATTTCGAGCGGCTGCTTTTCGACGCCTTCGACCGAGACGCCGGAGCGGTCCGCCAGGCCATGTCGGGGCTCAAGCAGTCGGGCGCCTTCGATATTGCGCCCGAGGCGCTCAAGACCATCCGCAAGGAGTTTCGCGCCGGACGGGCGAGCGAACGGCAAGTCAAGGCAACGATCCGCGATGTGCAGGCTGAAACCGGCTATGTGCTCGACCCGCATACTGCCGTCGGCGTATTTGTCGCAAACAGGATGATGAAACCGAGAGCACCGATGGTGACGCTTGCGACCGCGCATCCGGCAAAGTTCCCCGCCGCCGTAAAACAGGCCTGCGGTATTGACCCGGCGCTTCCGGCGTGGCTCTCTGACCTGATGCAACGGGAGGAGCGGTTCAGCGTATTGCCCAACGAGCAGGAAGAGGTCGAATCCCATATCCTGACACACACGCGGGCGACCCAATGAACCGCGGAAAGTGACAGTATGACAGTCAACACAACCAGTCTCGCCAATGGCGTGACCGTCGTGACCGAAACCATGGCCCATCTGGAGAGCGTTGCGCTCGGGGTCTGGGTCAAATCCGGGTCCCGGGACGAAACGGCGGACGAACACGGGATTGCACATCTGCTCGAGCATATGGCCTTCAAGGGAACCCGCAAGCGCAGCGCCCGCCAGATTGCCGAGGAGATCGAGAATGTGGGCGGCGAACTCAACGCCGCGACCTCGACGGAAACCACTGCCTATTACGCCCGGGTTCTCAAGGACAATGTCCCGCTCGCCATCGATATCCTGCACGACATCCTGACGGATTCGGTTTTTGACGAATCCGAGTTGACGCGCGAAAAGCACGTCATACTTCAGGAAATCGGCGCGGCCAACGACACCCCGGACGACGTGGTCTTTGACCGTTTCGCCGAAGCGGCATTCCGCGATCAGACCATTGGCCGTCCGATCCTCGGCACCAAGGAAACCGTCAAATCCTTCACGCCGAAGCAGATCCGGAACTATCTGGCGCGGCATTACACGGGCGACCGGATTGTCGTTGTCGCCGCCGGCGCGGTCGATCATGACGCCTTCGTCAAACTGGTTGACGAGCGCTTCGGCCAGTCGATCAAGCCGACCGGAACGCAATTGCGCGAGATTACGGAAGCGCGATACACCGGCGGGGATTACCGGGAAAACCGCGATCTGATGGATGCCCAGGTGCTGATCGGTTTCGAGGGCCGTGCCTATCAGGTCCGCGATTTCTACTGCTCGCAACTGCTGGCCAATATTCTGGGCGGCGGGATGTCGTCACGGCTGTTCCAGGAAGTCCGGGAAAAGCGGGGGCTCTGCTACTCGGTCTATGCCTTCCACTGGGGCTTTTCGGATACCGGCCTGTTCGGCGTTCACGCCGCCACCGGCGCGGAAGACCTGGAGGAACTGGTTCCTGTGATCTTTTCCGAACTTGGAAAGGCCGCCGACAGCGTGGACCAGCAGGAAATCAACCGGTCGCGCGCGCAGGTGCGCTCCGGTCTGCTGATGGCGCAGGAAAGCCCCGCCGCACGCGCCAGCCAGATCGCACGACAGATGCTGCTGTTCGGCCGGCCGGTCAGCAATACCGAACTGATGGAGCGGCTGGAGAACATCACCCCCGAACGACTGACCGATCTGGCGCAGCGGCTGTTCTTCGACACGCCGATCACAGTCTCGGCCATCGGTCCCGTCGACAATCTTCTCGCTGTCAAGGATATGGCGCTTTCGCTCTCCCATCATGGCGAGCGATCCGCGGCGGCGGAATAAACCGGCGGGGAAGTTGGGCCATGGCTTCGCCGGTGTTTCGTTTCCGCAACCGGAGCCAGACGTCGTTCCGTCTCGATGGCGAGCGGACATTCCTGCGGCACCCGGTGATTGGCGACCATTCGGAATGGAGCCGCCTGCGCGAGGCAAGCCGGGCCTTTCTCGAGCCATGGGAGCCGCGCTGGACGCATGACGACCTGACCCGGTCGGCCTTCAAGTACCGGATCCAGCGTTACGATGCGGACCGCGTCGCCGGCCTTGCGCTGCCGCTTTTCGTCTGCCTGAAGTCGTCGGGACGGCTTGTGGGCGGTGTCACCCTGGGCGCGATCCGTCGGGGCGTCGCGGAAACCTGCACGCTCGGTTACTGGATGGGGGAAGAACATGCCGGCAAGGGACTGATGCGCGATGCGATCCGTGCCCTCCTTCCCCATGTGTTTGACAGCATGAGGTTGCACCGGATCGAGGCGGCCTGTATTCCGGACAACACGAGGAGCCAGCGCCTCCTTGAAAATGTCGGGTTCCGGCGCGAGGGATACTTGAACGGCTATCTGAAAATCAACGGTGCCTGGCGTGATCATCTGCTTTATGCGCTGATTGCCGAAGACTGGCACGCGATGCGCAAGAAAAGTTCCGGATCCGGCGGATGACAGGCATGCATGGTATCAATCTGACCGGGCGCGACGGCGCGTCAGCGGCCGATCGCAGTCCGGCAGCGCCCGGCCTTGCCGAGCCGCACGGCGCCACTGTCCTACGGGTTGCCGCGACGCTGCTTTCTACCGGTCTGCTGGCAATCCTGCTCATGTTTGCAACCGTCCTGCCCTCGCTTGCCGTCGAACCGGTCAAGATCGGCCGGGACGACACCGCCCTTGACCTGACCGCGACCACCGAAATCTACCGGCAGCGCGGCGACGCGTTCCAGATTTCCACCGCAGCAGGCGCCGACGGGATCGTGCGCCGGATCGAGGTGCGCGCCAACTCGCCGCAGCACTCGGGCGACTGGGCGGTGTTCGCACTGGCCAATGTGACCGACGAGCAGATCGACCGGCTGATCGTCGCGCCGCATTTCCGTCTCGTTGCCTCGGGCCTTCTGTGGCCCGATCTCGGCTCATCGCGGATCCTGGGCATTACCCCGAGTGAGGGCTTCGCGCTCGACCGGGTGCCGAGCAGCGAAGACGACGTTTTCCGCATCACCTTGAACCCTGGCACCGTAATCACCTTCGTCGCGGAACTGGCTTCGCCGGAACTGCCCCAGATCTACCTCTGGGAGCCGGAGGCCTACAAGGACACGGTCAACGCCTATACTCTCTATCGCGGCATCGTGCTCGGGATTGCCGGCCTGCTGGCGGTGTTTCTCACCATTCTGTTCGTGGTCAAGGGAACCTCAATGCTTCCCGCGACCGCAGCGCTGGCCTGGGCGGTGCTGGCCTATGTGTCGGTGGATTTCGGCTTTCTCTCAAAGCTGATCCTCGTCACTCCCGGCGACGAACGGGTCTGGCGCGCGGGCACCGAGGTGCTGCTGGCGACGGGACTTGTGGTGTTCCTGTTCACCTATCTCAACCTCAACCGCTGGCACACGAACCTCTCCTATGTGACTGTGGCCTGGATTCTGGGCCTCGGCGCCCTGTTCGCGGTTGCGATCTACGATCCGCCGGTGGCCGCCGGCATCGCCCGGATCTCCTTTGCCGCCACTGCGATCGCCGGCGTCGCGCTGATTGCGTATCTCGGGTTCAACCGCTACGACCGGGCGGTGATGCTGATCCCGACATGGGCGCTGATCCTGTGCTGGTTGTTCGGCGCGTGGGTGACTGTGACCGGCCAGCTCGCGAACGATATCGTTCAGCCCGCGCTCGGCGGCGGCCTCGTGCTGATCGTCCTGTTGATGGGCTTTACGGTGATGCAGCACGCCTTTGCGGGCGGCGCCTATCACCAGGGCCTGTTTTCCGACATGGAGCGCCAGGCCATGGCGCTCGCGGGATCCGGCGACACGGTCTGGGACTGGGACGTGACCCGCGACCGGGTGGTCACCTCACCGGACCTTTCCCCGCAACTGGGGCTCTCTCCCGGCGCCCTGGCGGGGCCTGCGCGCAACTGGCTGCCCCGCATTCATGCCGATGACCGCGACCGGTTCCGCACCACGCTCGATGTGCTGCTGGAGCACCGCAAGGGCCGGCTCAACCATCAGTTCCGCATGCGTGCGGAGGATGGCCATTATCACTGGATGGCGCTACGGGCCCGCCCGGTGATCGGCTCCAACGGCGAAGTCATCCGCTGCGTCGGCACCATCATCGACGTGACGGAACAAAAGACCTCCGAAGACCGGCTGCTGCACGATGCCGTGCACGACAATCTGACCGGGCTGCCCAACCGGCAATTGTTCGTCGACCGGCTGCAGACGATGATCCGCATGGCGGAGCAGAACCCCGATGTGCGGCCGAGCGTCTTCATGATCGACCTTGACCGGTTCAAGAAGGTCAATGACAAGCTAGGCATGTCCGTGGGCGACACCATCCTTCTGGCGCTGACACGGCGTCTCAAGCGCCTGCTCAAGCCGCAGGACACCCTGGCGCGCATTTCCGGCGACCAGTTCGGCCTGGTGCTGGTTTCCGAACAGGACGCCGTGAAGGTGGCCGCACTCGCCGAGGCAATCTCGAAGGCCATCGCGGCTCCGATCGATTTTGCCGGACAGGACATCCGGCTGACCGCCTCGATCGGCCTTGTCACATGGGTTGAAAGCAATGCCCAGCCCGAGGACCTGATCAAGGATGCGGAACTGGCGTTGTACCAGGCCAAGCGGTTCGGCGGCGACCGGATCGAGCCGTTCCGGCCGGCCTTCCGGACCGTGGGCTCCGACCGTCAGCGGCTTGAAAGCGACCTGAGGCGGGCGCTCGAGCGCAAGGAACTGACCTTGGTCTACCAGCCGATCGTCGAACTCAAGGATGCCGAGATCGCAGGTTTTGAAGCCTTGCTTCGCTGGGAGGACCCCAAGCGCGGCACCGTTCCGCCGTCCGAGTTCATCCCGGTGGCGGAGGCGTCCGATCTGATCCTCGAAATGGGGATGTACTCGCTCAAGCGGGCTGCCGACGATCTGGCGACATGGCAGGAGACGGTTGGCGATGTCCCGGTGTTCATGTCCGTGAACCTGTCCAGTGCGCAATTGCTCAAGAGCGATCTGTGCAACGACGTGATCAAGGCGATTTCGGCCTCGCGCTGCGATCCGGCCCAGTTCAGGCTGGAACTGACCGAAACGCTTGTCATGCACAATCCGCAGCAAGCGCTGATGACCCTGTCGCGGCTTTCGGAGGCCGGCATCGGGCTGACGCTCGATGATTTCGGCACGGGCCACTCCTCGCTTGCCTACCTGACGCGGTTTCCGTTCAAGACCATCAAGATCGACAAATCGCTTGTGGTCGACCCGTCGGACAAGGGCGATGTCCTGATCCGCTCGATCGTCAACCTTGCCAAGCAGCTCGACATGCGCGTGGTCGCCGAAGGTGTCGCGTCGGAGGACGACGCCATCAAGTTGTCTGAAATGGGCTGTGACTACGGCCAGAGTTTCCTCTTCGGGCCGCCGATCGGCGCCGAGTCGGTTCAGAAGCTGCTGAAAGAGCGGTTTCCCGTCACCAAGCCCAACTGACGGGACGGAAACGACGGATGGAGAACCGGTCAGGCGTGGCCTGCCTCCATCGAGAGCATGGCCGGGCTCACGCCCATGTGATGGAGCACCCGGTCGTATTTCGAGGAGTGATCGCGGTCGAATACGATTTCGTCCCTTGCCGGGCAGCTGAGCCACGCATTGGCGGAGATCTCGGCTTCGAGCTGCCCCGGCGCCCAGCCAGCATAGCCGAGCAGCATCACGCCGCGCGCAGGGCCGCACCCGTCCTTGATGGCCCTCAGGATGTCGACGGTTGCCGTCAGGCAAAGATCATCATTCACCGGCATGGTGGATTCGCTCATATAGTCGTCCGAATGCAGCACGAAACCGCGGCCGGTGTCGACCGGGCCACCGAACTGTATCGGGAAATCACGCGCGCATTCGCTCATCCCGACCTTGCGGGTCGAGTCCGCCTTACGGCGCGCATGGCTGTCGAGATCCAGATTTTCCAGGAGTTCCTCGAAACCCAGTGGCTGGGGCCGGTTCAGAATGAATCCCATCGCGCCGTCGTCCGAATGCGCGCACACGAAGATGACCGAGCGTTCGAAACGCTCATCATTCATTCCCGGCATGGCCACAAGGAAATGCCCGTCGAGGCATCCCCGTTTCCGCCGGGAGAGGTGGTCTTCGATCCCTAGCATGAGACGAGCCTAACAAGTTTTCGGGGTTTTGAAAGTCCCCCGTCCGAAGATCACTGATCAATGCTGGACAAGGTCCGGACCGGTCACGGAAAAATGACGTCGCGGGAGCCGGATTTATTGGATTTGGAAACCCCTCATCCGGTAGAGAGACGTCATGACCCGGTTTCCGTCTCCCCCTTCCGCCCTGATGCGGGCCTGCAAGCGCCTTTGCCTGAGCGGCCTGGCCCTGGTGTTCGTTGTTGGCGCCGCGCTCGTCGAGGCTTCGGCGCTCGAGAGCGACTGGGCCGAGACCGAGGGCGGGCGCATGCGCCTTGTCGTCGATCCGGAACCACGCGTGGACGGTTCGATCATGGCGGTTCTCGATGTCGACCTCGAGCCCGGATGGAAGACCTACTGGCGCGAGCCGGGCAGCGCAGGAATACCGCCGACACTCGACTTCTCACACAGTCGCGGCGTGTTCATGGAAGAATTCCTGTTCCCCCCACCGGTGCGGGTCGATGACGGTTATGCCGTGTGGGCCGGGTACACCGCGCCGGTGCGGTTTCCGGTATCGCTGAATGTGACCGGGTCCGCAACCAGGACAATCCGGGCAGTCGCGTTCATCGGGATTTGCGAGAAGATCTGTATTCCGTTTCAGGCCGAGCTGACCGTCGACGTGCCGAGGAGCACGAGCGGTTCGGATCAGGCGAAGGCAATCGTGAACGAGGCCGTGGCCGCCCTTCCCCAACATCAGACCGAGGATTTCCGCTTTACCGACATTCAGGTCGATAGCGAGCGGATGCGAATGGATGTCAGTGTCGCGCTGCCCGCCTTCCGTCCGGCGGGAACAGAGCCCGATCTGTTCCTCTCCGGGCCGGCAGGCACAGCCTTTTCGGCGCCGGAACTGCTGTCCGACGCCGATGGCGTGGCGCGCTGGCAGGTCCATATCAAGCGTCTGCCGGACGATGACGGGAAGTTCGATCCCTCCGTTGTGGACGCGGTGGTTACCTTCGGCCGGCGATCCATGGCGGGCAAGCTGGGTGCACCGGAAAATCCGCCGGATTGATCAGCCAACTGCGGATAAGTCCCGCGCCTGCCTCGCCATCCGAACGCGTTGCGCCTATCTTGCGGATCCAACAACGGCTAGCACAGGGAGCGCCGAAATGACGATTTCAGCAGGAGACACATTGCCGGAAGCAACATTCAAGGAGACCACCTCCGATGGCATGAGAGAAGTGAAGAGCGGGGATCTCTTCGCCGGCAAGAAGGTGGTGGTCTTCGCGGTCCCGGGGGCCTTCACGCCCACCTGTCATCTCAATCACCTGCCCGGATATCTCGAGAACCGCGACGCAATCCTCGCCAAGGGCGTCGACGACATCGCCGTGATCTCCGTCAACGATGCTTTCGTAATGGCCGCCTGGGAGAAGGCAACCAACGGCGCGGGCAAGATCCGCTATCTCTCGGACTGGGACGCGAGTTTCACCAAGTCGATCGGCATGGACACGAACCTGTCCGCCGGAACTCTCGGCACTCGCTCCAAGCGCTATTCGATGATTGTCGAAGACGGAAAGGTGACCGCGCTAAATATCGAGGACACCCCCGGCCAGGCGGTTACCTCCGGGGCATCAGCGCTGCTCGAACAGCTCTGATCCGCGTAGAATCCCGGTCTTATCCGGCGGCGCTCCTTCGGGGCGCCGTCTTGCTTTTGTAGGGTTCCATCCCGGCGCGCGCCAGCTCGTCCGCCCGCTCGTTCTCCGGATGACCCGCATGGCCCTTGATCCAATGCCAGTTGACCTTGTGCGCCTTGCGCGCCTCTTCCAGCGCCTGCCACAATTCTGCATTCTTGACCGGCTTCTTGGCAGCCGTTTTCCAACCGTTCTTCTTCCAGCCGTGGATCCACTTCGAGATCCCGTCCATGACGTATTTGCTGTCGGTATAAAGATCGACCTCGCAAGCGCCCTTGAGCGCACCCAGCGCCTCGATGGCCGCCATCAGTTCCATGCGGTTGTTGGTCGTGCCGGCCTCGCCGCCGGACATTTCCTTTTCGGTTTCGCCGTAGCGCAGGATGGCGCCCCAGCCACCCGGTCCCGGATTGCCAGAACAGGCGCCGTCGGTGAAGATCTCGACCCGCTTCACGAGACCATATCCCTGTCCCGCAGCCCGTATTCGGCTCCCGAGCCAATCTGGTTGTGAAAGCGCAGTTTGCGCAGATACTCGATCGGATCCTTCTTGACCACGAGGGCTCCTTCCGGCGTCATCAGCCAATCATAGAGGCGGGTGAGGAAAAACCGCAGTGCGGCGCCTCTTGCCAGCGTCGGAAGCGCCCGGACCTCCCCGGGTTCCATCCGGCGAACCGACTGGTAGCCCTCGAGCAGGGCCATGCCCTTGGTGAGATTGAAGGCGCCATCGGCCTCGAAGCACCAGGCATTGAGACAGATGGCCACGTCGTAGGCGAGAAAATCGTTGCAGGCGAAATAGAAGTCGATGAGACCCGAGAGCCGATCCTCGATGAAAAAGACGTTGTCGGGAAAAAGGTCGGCATGGATGACGCCTTCGGGCAGAGCTTTCGGCCACCCGCCTTCCAGAGCTTCCAGCGCGCGGTCGATCTCATCCGTCAATCCGGACATCACCTCATCGGCGCGACCGCGGGCGCCCTCCCAGAGCGGGCGCCAGTTGTCGACGGTGAGCGCATTTTCACGCCGGATCGAAAAGTCCTGTCCGGCGACATGCATTTCGGCCATGGCGCGCCCCACCTCACTGCAATGGAGCGGCTGCGGTTTCCTGAGCCACGCGCCATCGAGGAATGAAACCATGGCGGCGGGACGTCCCGCCAGTTCGCCCAGGCTTTCCCCGTCCTTGCGCGGGATCGGCAAGGGGCAGCTCAAGCCCTTTTGCGAAAGGTGATCCATCAGCCCCAGAAAGAACGGAAGATCGGTGGCGGCGACACGCTTCTCGTAGAGCGTAAGGATGTAGAACCCGGAGGTCGTCTTGATGAGGAAGTTGGAATTCTCCACGCCCTCGGCAATGCCCTTGCATGACAGCAACGTCCCCACATCATATTCGCCCAGGAACGCCTTGAGCTGGTCTTCGCCCACATCGGTATAGACAGCCATGCTCAGCGTGCTCCGTTGACGAAGGCCATGTCGGCCGCGGTGAGCTCGACATCGCGAAGCTCCCGGTTGACCAGAAAGTTCTCGGTTTCCCTGACCGTTTCCGCAAGTTGGATGGTGGCATCGAATTTCGCCTGGAAGGCTTCGATAATCTCGTCGACCACCACTTCGGGCGCAGACGCCCCGGCGGACAGCCCAAGCACTCCGATGTCTCCGACCTGAACCCAATCAATCTCGTGGGCGCGCTGAACCAGGATCGACCGCTTGGCGCCGGCCTTCAGTGCGACCTCGACAAGACGCCTCGAATTCGACGAATTGGGCGCGCCGACCACCACAAACAGATCGCAGCCGGGGGCGGCCTGCTTGACTGCATCCTGACGGTTGGTGGTGGCATAACAGATCGATTCCGCTGCCGGCGCGGTGATATCCGGAAATTTTTCCTTGAGGCGCGCAATCACGTCCGCGGTATCATCGACGGACAGCGTTGTCTGTGTGACAAACCCGAGGGCTGCGGAATCTTCCGGCTCGAAAGCGTCGACATCCCCGACAGTCTCGACAAGGGTCACCGCACCGGGCGGCAACTGCCCCATCGTGCCGATGACTTCGGGGTGCCCCTTGTGGCCGATCAGGACCACATGGCGGCCGAGCCGCTCATGCCGCATGGCCTGCTTGTGCACCTTGGAGACCAGCGGGCAAGTCGCGTCGAGAAAGAACAGGTTGCGTTCTTCCGCATCGGCGGGCACCGACTTCGGCACTCCGTGCGCGGAGAAGATCACCGGCTGGCCGTGATGTTCGGCCGGGATTTCGTCGAGTTCCTCCACGAAGACCGCGCCAAGCGCCTCGAGCCCCTCGACCACGAAGCGGTTGTGCACGATCTCGTGACGGACATAGACCGGCGCGCCATACTTCTTGATTGCCAGAACGACGATCTGGATGGCGCGGTCGACGCCGGCGCAGAAGCCGCGCGGACCGCAAAGCCTGATTTTCAGTGGAGGTCGGGTCATGGGATTATCCAATGCTCGGCATTTCGGTTTGTCCGGCAGCGAGAACAGCGATCAGCGCCAAAGCGGCAGGCAGGGCCTGGATTGCGTAGATCTTCCTTGATGCGGTGGCGCCGCCGTAAAGACCCGCAACGAGAACGCAGCCAAGGAAGAACAGCTTGAGCTGAAAGGCGATCCCCGGTTCGGGATGAACCAGCGACCAGATCAACCCGGCTGCAAGAAACCCGTTGTAGAGGCCTTGGTTGGCAGCCATGACGCGGGTCGATGCGGCCTTTTCGGCGGTCAGCCCGAAAGCTTTCATGCCGCGCGGCGTGGTCCAGAGAAACATCTCAAGGACGAGGATGTAGATATGTTCGATTGCCACGAGCGCAACCAAGATCACTGCCATTATCGCCATGCCTGTCCCTTCAAACGGATCCGTCCGCCACCAGCGCCGCCGATTGCCGCGTCATTGCCCCGGTACCACGGCATCGCCCCGGTGTGCCAGCGGCAATCAGGATTTTCGCCGGAACCATGCGAACAGCCCGACCCCGGCAAGCGCCGCCGCCAAACCATACCATGTGATCGCGTATTGCAGATGATTGTTGGGCAGATCGATGACCGTCACCCCTCCGCGCGGCAATCCTCCAGGCACCGGTGTCGCATCCGCATCGAGAAAGAATTGAAGCACTTCATCCGCCGGCAGGCCTGCATTGGCGGCCATCCGGTCAAGATCCTTCCAGTAGTAGATGTTCTCAGCTTCGTCATTGTCCGGAACGATGAAGGACGGCTTTTCCGACAGCTTCTCGCGCACAAGGCCGGTGACGGTCTGAATGCCCGGCGTCAGGCTCCCGGGCCGGGTCGAGGCTTCCTTGAGGTCGTAGGGCACAAACCCGCGATTGACGAGGAGATACCTGCCGCCGGCCAGCTCGAGCGGCGTGTAGACATAATAACCGGTCTGGCCATTGAAGGTGGCGAAGAAGTGCTGCTCTCCACCATGGATGTATTCGCCGGTGACGGTGGCGGTGCGATACTCGACCGGAACGCCTTCTTCCAGTGCTTGCTCTATCGCCATAATACCGGCTGGCTCCATCCGGCTGCGCTGTTCGATGGATGCGAGAAGGTCCAGCTTCCAGGCCAGCCGCTGGACCTGCCAGGTGCCAAGCGCAATCAACACCGCGAAGGCGGAAGGAAAAAGGATCGCGAGCGCCCAGAAACGCAGGCGCAAAGAACGTGCAGGGGCGTGTGCGTCAATCATCACGATCAATCCGGCCCTCGGCGGCCTTGTTGCGATACTGAAGCGCGATCAGAAGACCCTTGAGGCTGCGCAACAGTGCGAGCGAGAGAATGGTGGCGAGCGGGATCCAGAGGATCAGATGCACCCAGAGCGCCGGGCTGTAGTTGACCTCCATCCAGAGCGCCAGACCGACCACGACAAAGCCGACAATCATGATCACGAAAACCGCCGGGCCGTCGCCCGCATCGGCAAATCCATAGTCGAGGCCGCAGACCCCGCAGGTTGGCCGGAGCTTGAGAAACCCATCGAACATCGCCCCGTCTCCGCAGCGCGGGCAACGTCCGCGCAACCCCACGGACACCGGATCCACAGGTGGATAATGGGCTTCGTCCTTGCTCATGGAAATCTCCGATCAACATTTGGGCCGTGACGCATGGCCGAAAAAGCGCAGGGCGGCAGGTTGCCCCGCCGCCCCGAACAAGATGCACGGAAACCTGACTTAGTGGTGGTAGATCGGCGCACCCCAGGATGCCCAGATATAGACCGCGAAGAACAGGAACAGCCAGACCACGTCCACGAAGTGCCAGTACCAGGCGGCAGCTTCGAAGCCGAAATGCTGCTTCGGCGTGAAGTGTCCGCGCATTGCGCGAACCAAACAGACGATCAGGAAGATCGTGCCGATCAGAACGTGGAAGCCGTGAAAGCCGGTGGCCATGAAGAAGGTGGCGCCATAAATCGAATTCGTGAAGTCGAACGGGGCGACCGTGTACTCATAGAACTGGACGTAGGAGAAGATCATGCCGAGAATGACTGTGAGAGTCAGTCCGTAGACCAGGCCCTTGCGGTCCCCGTGCAGAAGCGCATGGTGCGCCCAGGTTACGGTGGTTCCGGACAGAAGCAGGATCACGGTATTGTAGAGCGGCAGATGCAGCGGGTCGAGCACCTCGATGCCGGCCGGCGGCCACTGCCCCCCGGTAAACGCGGTACGCGCAACCTGGTTCGCTTCATCGTAGAACAGGCTCGCATCGAAGAATGCCCAGAACCAGGCCACGAAGAACATCACCTCCGAGGCGATGAACATGATCATGCCGTAACGCAGGTGAAGTCCGACAACCTTGGTATGGTGGCCTTCATGGGCTTCCTTGATGGTGTCGCCCCACCATCCGAACATGGTGTAGAGAACGATTGCCAGACCGACAAGGAAGAGAACCGGATTGGTGATCGGCAGGCCGAGCAGCGAGTCCGCGCCGTTCAGACCCTGCATCCAGCCGATGCCGCCAAGCGCCATCACCAGTGCGCCGATCGATCCGGTCAGCGGCCAGGGGCTCGGGTCGATGATGTGATAATCATGGTGTTTTTCATGTGCGTCGGCCATGTCGTTTTCCCCGATGGTCATCGTTTCCCGGTCCGGACCTCTAAGTCCGCACCGGTCTTGGTCCTATAAGGTGTTGTTGTCTTGCACCGGCTCCGCCGCCGCCGCAACGGGTTTTTCGCTCTCGTGCGGGAAGAAGGTGTAAGAAAGGGTAATCGTGTCGATGTTCCTGGTTTCGACGGCTTCGACGATCGCCGGGTCCACGAAGAACAGCACGGGCATTTCCATCGATTCGCCGGCCTCGAGCGCGGTCTCGGTGAAGCAGAAACACTGAACCTTGTTGAAATACGCGCCTGCCGCCATAGGGGTGACATTGAACGTCGCCTGTCCCGTGGTGAGCCTGTCAGATGTGTTTTCTGCAGTGTAATTGACCAGAATGGTCTCGCCGATCCGGACTTCGATCTCGCGTTGGACCGGCTTGAAATCCCACGGCAGGCCCGAGGCGGTGTTCGCATCGAAGCGTACCCTGATGGTGCGGTCGAGTATGGTGTCGGAGAACTGTTCGGCCCGCTGTGTTGTGCCGCCATAGCCGGTCACCTGACAGAACAGCTGATAAAGCGGCACGGCGGCAAAGCTTACGCCGACCATCGACGCCACGAATGCAGAGCAGGCGATCACGATCCGCCGGTTGGAGCGGTTCTTTGCAGTTTCGGTGTGATCTGGTTCAGCAGTCATTCGGTCACCTCGCATCGCCTCACATGGGCCTGCTGAAAATGCCGGGACCGATCTTTATGACGGTCACCACGTAAAACAGGACCACGAGAACCGCGAGAACGATGGCAAGAGCGACCGAACGCGATCTGCGCGCCTTTTTCTGCTTTTCTGTAAGTTCGACCTGTTCCATTGTTATACCGTCGCACCAAGGAACTTGACGGCAAGACCGTCAACGGCAAGCGCCGTGAAGATGCCGAAGAGATAGAGCAGCGAATAGCCAAAGAGCTTCTTTGCGGGGATCATCTTCTCGTCGCCATCGGGCATTTGCCAGGTCTTGACGGAATACCAGATGAAAGCCGCTCCCAAAGCTGCGGCAACGATGCCGTACAGCACGCCCGCAAACCCCATGAGGGAGGGAACCAAGCCGCTGATGGCGGTCAGCACGGCATAGAGAACGATCTGGTTCTTGGTCGCGCGCTCGCCCGCCACATTGGGCAGCATCGGCACGCCGGCCCGACCGTAATCGGCGCATTTGAACAGGGCCAGCGCCCAGAAATGCGCCGGCGTCCACAGGAAGACGATCGAAAAGAGAACGATGCTTTCGATCGAGATCGAGTTGGTGACGCAGGCCCAGCCGATAATCGGCGGGAAGGCGCCAGCGGCGCCGCCAATGACGATGTTCTGCGGCGTCGAACGCTTGAGCCACATCGTGTAGACCACGGCATAAAAGAAGATCGTGAATGCGAGTAGTCCGGCGGAAAGCCAGTTCACCGTCAGGCCCAGAACGACGACCGAAAAGACCGAAAGAACCATTCCGAATGCAAAAGTGGTTTCGGCGGAAATCTTGCCCGCCGGTATCGGACGTCTGGACGTGCGTCCCATCTGCGCGTCGATGTCGGCGTCGTACCACATGTTGAGCGCGCCGGAGGCGCCGCCACCGATCGCGATGCAAAGAATGGCGATGAAACCGAGAACCGGATGGATCTCGCCCGGAGCAAGCAGCATTCCGACGAAAGCGGTGAAAACAACGAGCGACATCACGCGCGGCTTGAGCAGCGCGAAGAAATCGCGGGCTTCGCCTTCCATCATCGCCGGAGCGGCGGATGCGTCGTGCTGGTCGGTCATTGCCATTGGCGTTTCGCCTTTCCCTCGTGCCGGGCGCGGCCCGTATGCCGGGTCTCTCTTCCGGCCTTATGCCCGGACCGCCGGGCCTTGCCGGCGGTCCGGAGTTTTGCTTGCTTTCGCGCGGTTACTTGATGCGCGGCAGCTTCTCCCACTGGTGGTAGGGCGGCGGCGAGGAAAGCTGCCACTCCAGCGTGGTTGCGCCTTCGCCCCAGGGATTGTCGCCGGCAACGCGCTTTTTGGAGAAAGCTTCCCAGACACCGTAGAGGAAGATCAGCACGCCCACGCCGGAGATGTAGGATCCGTAGGACGAGATCGCGTTCCAGCCGGCAAAAGCGTCCGGATAGTCGATGTAACGACGCGGCATACCGGCAAGTCCGAGGAAGTGCTGCGGGAAGAACACCAGGTTCACGCCCACGAAGGTAACCCAGAAGTGGATTCGGGCGACCGTCGGGTTGTACATGAAGCCGGTCATCTTCGGGAACCAGTAGTACCAGCCCGCGAAGATGGCGAAGACCGCACCCAGCGACAGGACGTAGTGGAAGTGGGCGACCACGTAGTAGGTGTCATGCATTGCGCGGTCGAGACCGGCATTGGCGAGTTGCACGCCTGTCACACCGCCAACGGTGAACAGGAAGATGAAGCCGATGGCCCACAGCATCGGTGTGCGGAACGAGATCGAGCCGCCCCACATCGTTGCGATCCACGAAAAGATCTTAACCCCGGTCGGCACCGCGATCACCATCGTGGCGAACACGAAGTAACGCTGGGTGTTGAGCGACAGTCCGACCGTGTACATGTGGTGCGCCCACACGATGAAGCCGACGGCGCCGATCGCGACCATGGCGTAGGCCATGCCGAGATAACCGAACACAGGCTTGCGCGAGAATGTCGATACGATGTGGCTGATCATGCCGAAGGCCGGCAGGATGAGGATGTAGACTTCCGGGTGACCGAAGAACCAGAACAGGTGCTGGAACAGGATCGGATCGCCGCCGCCGTCCGGCGTGAAGAACGCGGTCCCGAAGTTGCGGTCGGTCAGAAGCATGGTGATGCCACCGGCAAGAACCGGAAGCGACAGAAGCAGCAGGAAGGCGGTGATCAGCACCGACCACGCAAACAGCGGCATCTTGTGGAGCGTCATGCCCGGCGCGCGCATGTTGAAGATGGTGGTGATGAAGTTGATCGCGCCAAGGATGGAGGATGCGCCCGCAACGTGCAGCGACAGGATCGCGAAATCCATTGCCGGTCCGGGCTGCCCGGTGGTCGACAGCGGCGGGTAGATGGTCCAGCCGCCGCCCACGCCCATCGCACCCGCCGGGCCTTCGACGAACATCGAAAGCAGGAGCAGGATAAAGGCCGGCGGAAGAAGCCAGAAGGAGATGTTGTTCATCCGCGGGAAGGCCATGTCCGGCGCGCCGATCATGATCGGCACCATCCAGTTTGCGAAACCGCCGATCAGCGCGGGCATCACCATGAAGAAGATCATGATAAGGCCGTGGGCCGTGGTGAACACGTTGTACATGTGCTTGCCGGCATCAATCGAGGCATCGCCGTCGACGCCGTAGACCATGGATGCAAGGCCATGGAAGATCTGGATACCGGGCTCCTGAAGTTCCATGCGCATGGCAATCGACAGAAGACCGCCGATGATGCCTGCGATAATCGCGAAGATCAGGTAAAGGGTACCGATATCCTTGTGGTTGGTGGAATAAAGCCAGCGACGCACAAAGCCCTGCGGCTTGTGATCGTGCTCGTGAGCGACAGTTGAACCGGCCATTGCTCTCAGTCCCCTCTAATCAGTTTTCTTCGTTGGCTGCGACATCGACCGACTTCTCGGCGGTCTCGATGGCTGCCATCAGATTGCGGTTTGCGGCCTCGACATCGTCGGCGGCCGCGGAAAGCCAGTCGTTGAACTGATCTTCGGAGACCACGCGTATGGCAATCGGCATATAGGCGTGATCCTTGCCGCAAAGCTCGGAACACTGGCCGTAAAAGAGGCCTTCGACATCCGCCTTGAACCAGGTCTCGTTGAGGCGCCCCGGAACCGCGTCCATCTTGACGCCGAATGCCGGCATGGCGAACGCGTGCAGAACGTCGGCGGCGGTGACAAGCAGGCGAACCGTCTGGCCGACAGGAACCACGACTTCGTTGTCCACGGCCAGAAGCCGCGGATAGGCGGCCACATCTTCCTTGCCGTAATCGGCGCGGTCGCCTTCCTGAAGCATCAGGGCGTCGAAAGACAGTTCGTTTTCGGTCTGGTACTCATAACCCCAGTACCACTGGTATCCGGTGGCCTTGATGGTAAGGTCCGCGGGCGGGGGAGAATACTGCGCCGTCAGCAGGTTGAAGGACGGAATAGCAATCGCCAGCAGAATCACCACCGGCCCAAGCGTCCAGACAACCTCGATGGCGGTGTTGTGGCTGGTCCGCGAGGGATTGGGATTGGCGCTGGCGCGAAACCTGAACATCACATACACCAGCAGGCCCAGCACGAACAGCGTGATCGGAATGATAAACCAGAGTGTGTAGACTTCGAAACTGCGGATCTGCTGCATGATTTCCGTTGCCGCAGGCTGAAAGGTCATCTGCCAGTCAGCTGGCTGCGCGGCGTAGGCCGAGCTTGCGCCCAGCGATGCGAACGCGGCAAGCCCTGCAAAAAGCTTGTTGGTCACGTTTTGTCTCCCTCGAGTATCGCGCCGTCCGCGTGATCAGACGGAATCCCTCAATATGATGGGCGCTTCAAACCACAGAATGACAGCGCCCGCAACCTTCGTCACCTGCTGATGATGCGGCATTTTTGCGCGGCGGAGAGCTCAAACATGCTTTCCCCCTGATTTTACGTTTCAAAGTCGAGCGAAACCGGGATTCTGCGCGGTTTCGACCTACGCAGCCGGGTGCCGTGAAGCGCCTGCCCGGGGGCTTTCACGCAGGCAAGCCGCATTTTTGCCGCACAAACCGTGAGAGAGTTGACGCCAAGGGTTCCAATTTCGCCTTACGGGCTTACAAATTGGACTGTGATTCGGGCGCCGCGGAGTTGAAATGGCATTCTCACTGAAAGCAAAGGCAGCGCTGGCCGTCCTGGCCGGGCTCTTCGTTACCGCGACCGGTGCGTTCGAGGCAAAGGCCCAGCAAGCCGGCGAGGTCAAGTCGTCGCATGGGGCCTGGTCGATTGTCTGCGATACGCCGGCAGGAGCGCCGAGCGAACAGTGTGCGCTGATGCAGAATGTTATTGCCGATGACCGGCCGGAAGTCGGGCTATCGGTGGTCGTGCTCAAGACGGCCGATCAGCAGGCACGGATCCTGCGCGTGCTGGCGCCGCTGGGCGTGCTGCTGCCCTCGGGCCTCGGTCTGAATGTCGACGGCAAGGACATCGGCCGGGCCTATTTCGTGCGCTGCTTCTCCGACGGCTGCTATGCCGAGGTGATCCTGGACGAGACATTGCTGGCGACGCTGAGAGCCGGAACCACGGCCACCTTCATCGTGTTCCAGACCCCGGAAGAGGGAATCGGCATTCCCGTTGACCTCTCGGGGTTCACCGACGGATACGCCGCGTTGCCCTGACCTTCACCGGCGCTTCGTCACAGGCGCTTCGTCACAGGCGCTTCCGCGCCGCGACCTGTTTGGTACGGGCAGCTCGGCTTCCTGACCCGCCGACAGCCCCGACTGCAAGGCTCGTCTTCCCGCGATGTTTCAATCACAGCGAGACGTCCTATATGTTGAGGCGAACGGCAAACCAAACGGACCGAGGAAGCGGACATTTCCATGCAGGACGCTCTGACCAGCCAATTCGACATTTCTGACGCCAAGGTGGAGCGGATCGTCGCCGATGCCCTCAAGGGGGCGGACGATGGCGAACTCTATCTCGAATACGAGGAAACGGAATCGCTGCTTTTCGACAACGGCAAGCTGAAAGCCGGCAACTACTCCACGGACCGGGGCTTCGGTCTCAGATCGGTGCTTGGCGAGACTTCGGGCTACGCGCATGCGGGCGAACTCTCGGAGGCTGCGCTCATGCGCGCCGCCGATGCGGTGTCCGCCGTGACTCGGGGCGCGGCCGGCGCCTATTCCGCCGCGCCCCAGCGCACGAACAAGCTGCTTTACACAGCCGACAATCCGCTGGCGTCGCCCGGGTTCGAGGACAAGGTCAAGCTACTGCAGACCATCGACCATTATCTCCGCTCCAAGGACGACCGGGTCCGCCAGGTGTCCGTGTCGGTCGCCGCCAATTGGCAGGTGGTTGAAATCCTGCGCGCAGACGGTCACCGGGTGCGCGATGTGAGACCCCTGACCCGGCTCAACATCTCGGTGGTTGCGGGCGTTGGCGACCGCCAGGAGAACGGCTCCTACGGCATGGGCGGCCGGAAGCTGTTCGGCGACTTCCTGACCGAGGAAAGCTGGCGCCACGGCGCCGACGAGGCGCTCCGGCAGGCGCTCGTCAATCTCGACGCGGTGGCCGCGCCCGCGGGCACGCTCGACGTGGTGCTCGGCGCGGGCTGGCCCGGCGTCATGCTGCACGAGGCGGTTGGCCATGGTCTGGAAGGCGACTTCAACAGGAAGAAGACTTCCGCCTTTTCGGGCCTTTTGGGCGAACGGGTTGCATCGAAGGGTGTGACGGTCGTCGATGACGGCACCATCGAAGGCCGGCGGGGATCGCTGTCCGTGGACGACGAGGGCACCCCGTCCGGCTACAATGTGCTCATCGAGGATGGAATTCTTGTGGGCTACATGCAGGACCGGCAGAACGCACGCCTGATGGGCATGCAGGCAACCGGAAACGGACGCCGTCAATCCTACGCGCATCAGCCCATGCCGCGGATGACCAACACCTACATGCTTTCGGGCGACGCCTCACCGGACGAGATGATCTCTTCGGTCAAGAAGGGGCTTTACGCCGTATCCTTCGGCGGCGGTCAGGTCGACATCACCTCCGGCAAGTTCGTGTTCGGCTGCACCGAAGCCTACATGATCGAGGACGGCAAGATCGGCGCGCCGGTCAAGGGCGCCATGCTGATCGGCAACGGGCCCGAGGCCATGCAGAGGATCTCGATGGTCGGCAATGATTCCGCGCTGGACACCGGCATCGGCATGTGTGGCAAGGGCGGTCAGAGCGTTCCGGTGGGCGTGGGACAGCCGCATCTTCTGATGAACGCCATGACAGTTGGCGGCACCCAGGCCTGAGACGCTGCCCGCGCTGGGCGGCACGCCCTTATGAGGTCCGGCCCCGGGTCAAAGGCAACCGCAAATTGATTCAACATCGGTTAAGCCGCTGCGAGTAAGGTGTGTCCGGACCACTGAGTGACCCCCGGATCGTTTGCATGCACGGACCCCACACAGTCGCGGCGCGACGCATGGCCAAGAGAGCCGCCATTCAGGGCGGACTCGAAGCCGTTTCGCTGCTGGCAAGAGCCGGAATCATGCCGCGCGCACGCGGTATGGGGGCCATTTTCACGCTTCACCATGTGCGGCCGGCAACGCCCAAGCAGTTCGACCCCGCTGCCCATCTGTCGATCACACCGGAATTCCTGGACGCAAGTATCCGCCGCCTCAAGGCCGAAGGTTATGTGCCGGTTGCGCTCGACGAACTTGCCTCGTTCCTGGCCCTGCCCGAACGCCCCGGCCCCGCAATGGTGTTCACGCTCGATGACGGTTACCGTGACAATGATGAGCATGCCCGCCCCGTGTTCGAACGGCATGGCGTCCCCTACACCATTTTCGTATCCGGTGGTTTCGTGGACCGCACCCATTCGATCTGGTGGGAAACCGCGGAACAGCTGATCGCGAAGCTCGACGAGTTCGTCTTTGATTTCGGCGCCGGCGAAAAAGCCCTGCCGACCCGGAGCATGCCCGAGAAATACGCAGCGTTCGACATGCTCCACAAGTCCCTGTCCTGCACCGAACAGGAGGACATCATTGCGCGGCTCGACGCCCAGGCAAAGGACGCAGGCATCTGTCCGACCGGGATTGTCGATCGGGAGGTCATGGACGAAGCGGAGTTGCGGGCCATTTCCGAACGGCCGCTGTGCAAACTGGGCGCGCACACGATCGGCCATGTCAATCTGGCACACTCGCCCGAAGCCCGGATGCGCGATGAAATCGCAAGATCGGCATCGCGGGTTGAGGACATTGCCGGCAAGACGCCGAAAACGTTCGCCTACCCCTACGGCGACCGCTGTGCGGCCGGCCCGCGGGAATACGCGGCGGCGGAAGAGCTTGGCTTCGACCTCGCCGTCACCACCAACCCCGGCGTTCTGAATGAACGCAGTACCTGGCAGCGCTTTGCCTTGCCGCGGATTTCACTCAACGGTTATTATCAAAGGGGCCGCTATGTGGGCGCGCTGGCCTCGGGCATTCCCTTCGCGTTCTCCAAATCGGCATGAGCTACCGGAGCCGGGTCGCGATCCGGCTGTTTCCGGAAGCGCCTCAGGGATAGAGCCGGGTCTTTGCCCACGCATTGCCGTTCTGCTCGAAGACAACCCGGTCATGAAGACGGTACGGACGGTCGTGCCAGAATTCCACCGATTGCGGCAAAATCCGAAAACCGGACCAGTGCGGCGGCCTGGGGATGTCCCCGATGGCGTGGCGGGCAGTGTATTCGGCAACCGCCTTTTCGAGAGCGAACCGGCTTTCAAGCGGGCGTGACTGTCGCGAGGCCCAAGTTCCGATGCGGCTGCCGCGCGGGCGCGATGCGTAATACTCATCGGCCTCCTCATCGCTGACCTGTTCGACCGGTCCCCTCACCCGCACCTGCCGGCGCAGGCTTTTCCAGTGAAAGCACATCGCCGCCTTCATCGAACCGAGGATTTCAACGCCCTTCCGGCTCTCGAAATTGGTGTAGAAGACAAACCCGCGTTCATCGAAGCCCTTGAGCAGAACCATGCGGACATTTGGCATTCCGTCGGAATCCACGGTGGCAAGGGCCAAGGCATTGGGATCGTTGATTTCTGACGCGGTCGCCTCTTCAAGCCATGCTGCAAAAAGCCGATAAGGTTCCGACGCCTCGGTGAAGTCACCAATCGTTAACACTGTTTCCGTCATATTCGTTCCTCAAGCCTCCCGAGGGAGCATGCGAATTTGGCGATGGATCTAACAGAAGCGACAGTGAGCGGAAAGAGCCGGCGGACCCGCCGCGCGCTTTTGGCGCTGCTTGTGCCTCTGCTGGTCTCGCTTACCGGCTGCGTGAGCAGCCGTGACAACGCCGCATCCGTGCTCATGATCGACCCGGTTACCACGAGTTCGGTTCCGCCGCTTTCGGCCGAGAGCGAAATCATGTCGGACGAAACCGTGGTTCGCGATCTCGCCGGAAGCCTCGCCCCATCCCGTCTCGCCGGATTGCACCCATGGTCAAATCCCCTGACCGGTTCCGCCGGCGTGATCAGCGGTCTTCAGGCGCAATCGGGCGATCCGGGGCCCTGCCGGCAGTTCATGACCACCCGTCATGCATTTGACGGGGTCTCATTGTTTGACGGGAAAATCTGCATGCAGGCCGGCGGAAGCTGGAAGGTCATTTCGTTCGAACCTGCTGACGGCTGAGCCTTTCCGGTTTTTCACAACTAATCGATTTTCATACACGGACGGTTAGCAAATCGCCGTTACCTTTCCTTTGGTAGCCCATACGGGAAAGTAACATGCGTAATCCGTACACGGTGCTCGGCGTCGGGAAGACCGCCAGGGCGGAAGAAATCAAGATCGCCTACCGGCAGCTTGCCAAGACATGGCATCCTGACCAGAATCCCGGCGACCCCAGCGCCACAATGCGGTTTGCCGAAATCGCGCATGCCTACAAGCTGCTGATCGACCCCGACCTGCGATCGAGGTTCGACAAGGGCGAGATCGATGCGCGCGGGAGAAGGCGCCCAAAACCGGCGCGCGGCTTTAGCGCAAACCCCTTCAATGCCTTTAAGCAGGCCCGGCGCAAATCGGCCGCAGGCCAGGACACCGACGAGCGGTCCCCGGACACGGAGGATGCTCCCGAAGAGGCAAAGTTCGAAGAGATGGTCGTCCACATTTTCGGCGAGGCGGCGGCGAAGCAGTCAGGCCACACGGCGCAAGGCGCGCAAAAGGGTGGCGAGCGGCAGCAAGCCAACGCCCCCGGGCTGGACGAGGATCCGCTGGCGGCGCTTGACGAACTTTTTGCAAAATGGAAGACGCGGCGAAAGCCCGGCGCCCGGGGATCGACGAAGCCGGAGAAGCCCGAGAAGCCCGTTACGATCCATTACATCGAGATCACACTTGAAGCCGCCATGACCGGCTACAGCGGAGAAATCGAATTCGGCAATGCATGCCGGGTAGAATTCACTTCACCGCCCGGAACACTCGACGGCACCGAGATCCGGGTGAATTCGCCCGACCCCGCGCTTTATGGCGACGCCGTCGTCAAGGTGACGCACGCCAGACACCCGCGATTGCGCGCCGTTGGCGCCGATCTGCATGGCGAACATGCCATCTCCCTCATGGAGGCGGTCCTCGGCGGATCCTTCGTCTTTGAAGGGCTGGAAGGCCCGGTCCGGATAACGATTCCGGAATGGTCGGGGTCCGACAAGGTGTTGCGCGTCCCCGCTCACGGATTGCCGACGCCCACCGGCGAGCGCGGGGCGTTGCTTGTTCATCTGCGCGTGATGCTGCCCGAAACGCCCGATAGAGGCTTGATTGACCTGATGCGCTCCAACCGGAGTTCGTGGTTCATTTAGAATTGCCGTAAGCGCGGGAAATTCGGCGTGCCCGGAGGACCGGCAAGGCAGCAACTTGCAGCGGGTGGCGGTGTATGCCATAGCCTGCGCGACAATTTGTAGGGAGACTGCAATGGTTGACACTTCCGGCCTGCTGAAGGGCAAACGGGGCCTCGTAATGGGCGTGGCGAACAACCGTTCGATTGCCTGGGGCATCGCGAAAGCTTGCGCCGATGCCGGCGCCGAACTGGCCTTGACCTATCAGGGCGACGCACTGAGGAAGCGCGTCGAGCCGCTGGCCTCGGAGCTGGGCGCGATCGTTGCCGGACATTGCGACGTTACCGACCTCGAAAGCATCGATGCGGTCTTTGCCGAGCTTCAGGACAAGTGGGGCAGGCTCGACTTCGTGGTTCACGCCATCGCCTTTTCCGACAAGGACGAGTTGACGGGCCGTTACGTCGAGACGTCGCGGGAGAACTTCAACCGCACAATGGACATCTCGGTCTATTCGCTGACCGCGGTCGCCAAGCGAGCCGAACCGCTGATGGTTGACGGCGGTTCGATCCTGACGCTGACCTATTACGGCGCGGAAAAGGTGATGCCGCATTACAATGTCATGGGCGTGGCCAAGGCTGCGCTGGAAGCCAGCGTCCGGTATCTGGCGGTGGATCTGGGGGGCTCGAACATTCGCGTCAATGCGATTTCGGCGGGACCGATCAAGACACTGGCGGCCTCCGGCATCGGCGATTTCCGCTACATCCTGAAGTGGAACGAGTACAATTCTCCGCTGAAGCGGACAGTCACCATCGACGAGGTGGGCGATTCGGCGCTCTACATGGTCTCCGATCTCTCACGCGGCGTGACCGGCGAAATCCTGCATGTCGATTCGGGCTATCACACCGTCGGCATGAAAGCGGTTGATGCACCCGACATAAGCGTGGTTTAACCCGGATCGGGTGCGCTGTTCCGGCTGCACCGGACTGAAGCAATCGCGGGGTCGGTTTGTACCGTGTCGTCATCGGTGCGCAGCACCCGTGTCGGGCAACCGCTTGGCGCAGCTTCAAGGACCGACCAAGGACCGCCATGCTGCTTTATGTGATCCGCCACGGCCAGACCGATTACAATCGTGAACAGCGGCTGCAAGGCGCCCGCGACATCCCGCTCAACGACACGGGACGCGGACAGGCGCGGGAAAACGGGCGTACCCTGGCCTCGACGGCGCTCGAATTTGCTCTCGATCGGTTCGACTGGGTTTCAAGTCCGCTTTCGCGCACCCGGGAGACAATGGAACTGGTCAGGGAAAGCGCCGGGCTTGATCCACGGGACTATCGAACGGACGAGCTTTTGACAGAGTTGTCGTTCGGTGACTGGGAAGGCCAGACGCTCGAAGAGGTCGGTCAGCATTCGCGGCATCTCATCACGGCGCGTGAACAGAACAAATGGCGCTTCCGTCCCCCGGGCGCGAAGGCGGAAAGCTACGAAATGCTCGCCCAGCGGACCGACCGGTTTCTCTCCAGGATCACACAACCGACCATCTGCGTGGCTCACGGCGGCGTGATTCGCACACTGTTCAATCGGATCGGCCAGGTTGACGGGGACGAAGCGGCACTGCTCGACATCCCGCAGGACAGGGTCCTCAAGGTCGCGGACGGTGAAATCGGCTGGATCTGAAAAAGGACCGCGATGGACGGAGAAAAAAAGCGCCCGTCCGGGATCCATGATCGAGCAGCGCCGCCTCGAGAAACCTGCCCCTCGCTCCGCTCAGTCATGAGGGGGCTGTTTTCATTTCATTAGAAAGCGCGTCAGTTGATCAATTCCAGATCGTTGATCATCCGTTTCCCTTCGACTTCAGTGTAGAACACCAGCACCTTCACGCCGGATTCCAGCCCTTCGAAATTGAATTCGGACGGGGCCTGATAGACCTTGCCGTCATCGAGACTGATGGTCAGTTGCGCCGTCGAAACATCGGTGATGGTTGCTTCGACATCTGCACTCTGCGCCCAGGCGGCGAAAGGTGCGAGCATGGCTGATACGCCCAACAAGGCGGATATGGCAAAACGCATTTCGATAGTCCCTGCTCAAATTGTTCTTGCGCCTCTTCAAGGCGCTGAATGTGGCAAATTCACGTCGCCATGTGACCGTGAAACCATTCCGCTGTCAACGAAACGGGGCCGGCGCAGACACTGTGTGAACAAAAAGACTTCCCCCAAGCCCCCCGTTTCCATTAGAAGTCACGCCGAACCCTTCAAGGCGGGCAGCAGAGCCCGCCCTCTCGCATGGTTGGACCTTGATGTCGCACAATACCTTCGGCCATCTTTTCCGCGTGACCACCTGGGGCGAAAGCCACGGGCCGGCGCTGGGTTGCGTTGTCGACGGGTGCCCACCGGGCCTGCGGTTTACCGAATCGCAATTGCAGCACTGGATGGACAAGCGAAAGCCCGGTCAGTCACGCTTCGTCACCCAGCGGCGCGAGGCAGATGAGGTGAAGGTCATGTCCGGCGTCATGCGCGAGGGCGACGGTACCCTGGTGACGACGGGGACTCCGGTTTCGCTGCTGATCGAAAACACGGATCAACGCTCGAAAGACTATTCGGAGATCGCCAGGCGCTACCGGCCCGGACACGCGGACTACACCTATGACGTCAAATACGGCGTGCGCGACTATCGCGGCGGAGGCCGCTCCTCGGCGCGGGAAACCGCTGCGCGCGTGGCCGCGGGCGGTCTGGCGCGCCTGGTGGTTCCAGACGTTGTGGTTCGCGCGGCCCTCGTCCAGATCGGCGAACACCGTATCAACCGCGAAAACTGGGACTGGAGCGCAGTCGACACCAATCCCTTCTTCTGTCCCGACCCCTCCATGGTGCCCGTGTGGGAAGACTATCTCGACACGATACGCAAGGCCGGATCCTCCGTCGGCGCGGTGATCGAGGTGGTGGCGGAGAATGTGCCCGCCGGGCTTGGCGCGCCGATCTACGCCAAGCTGGATCAGGACATCGCGGCGAACCTGATGTCGATCAACGCGGTCAAGGGCGTTGAAATCGGCAACGGATTCGAAGCGGCGCGAATTTCGGGCGAAGAGAATGCGGATGAAATGCGCATCGGCGAAGACGGCAAACCGCGTTTCCTGTCCAACAATTCCGGCGGCATTCTGGGCGGGATATCCACAGGACAGCCCGTTGTTGCCCGGTTTGCCGTGAAGCCCACCTCCTCCATCCTGACCGACCGCCGTTCGATCGACGCCGACGGCAACGAGGTGGATGTGCGGACAAAGGGCCGGCACGATCCCTGCGTCGGCATTCGCGCGGTGCCGATCGGCGAGGCCATGGTGGCCTGCGCGATTGCCGACCATTACCTGAGAGACCGCGGCCAGACCGGCCGCCGCGATTGAGAGCAGACAGATGCCTTATGACCAAGCCCGCGTCGTCGACGCGATCCGCGCCATGGAAGCCGGCGAAATCGTTGTCGTGACCGATGACGGGGGACGTGAGAACGAGGGCGACCTGATCGTTGCGGCGGTTCATTGCACGCCCGAGAAAATGGCATTCATCGTGCGCCACACCTCCGGCATTGTCTGCACGCCGATGCCCAGAGAGGAAGCCAAGCGGCTGAACCTTTCGGCGATGGTTGCCGACAATGATTCGGCACACACCACAGCCTTCACGGTCTCGGTCGATTACAAGCACGGCACCACCACCGGCATTTCCGCCGATGACCGGACGCTGACCGCGCGCAATCTCGCAAACCCCAACGCGGGAGCCGATGACTTCACGCGCCCGGGACACATCTTCCCGCTGGTGGCGCGCGAAGGCGGAGTGCTGATGCGGTCCGGCCACACGGAGGCGGCGGTCGACCTGTGCAAGCTCGCCGGCCTGCCGCCGGTTGCGGTAATCTGTGAACTCGTCAACGACGACGGCACGGTGACACGCGGCGAACAGGTTGATGCCTTCTCGGTCAGGCACGGCCTCAAGCAGGTCTCGGTCGCGGACCTGATTGCCTATCGGCAGCGCAAGGAAACACTGATCGAGCATGTCGACAGTTTCGATGTGGAAACCGTTGCAGGCGCGGCGAAGGCCTATTCCTACAAGCTGCCCTGGGATCCGATGCATCACCTTGCCGTGGTGTTCGGTGACATTCGCGACGGCGTCGATATTCCGGTCCGCCTGCATCTCGAATCGGTGGTGGAGGACGTGTTTGCGAAAGACGAGCCCATGACGGCGATCATCAATCGGATGGCTGCCGATGGGAGGGGCGTCGTGGTCTATCTTCGCGAGGGGTCGGTCGGTGTGGGCAAGCAGGCGTCTCGCCGTCAGGCGATCGTCGAAGGCGAAGACCACGCCGAGGCCAAGGCGCGCGAAGAGGAGTGGCTGGAGATCGGACTGGGCGCGCAGATCCTCAAGGATCTGGGCGTATCCTCGATCAAGCTTTATTCATCCCGCGAACGGCACTATGTGGGGCTGGAGGGCTTCGGTATCCGGATCTCTTCGACCGAAATCATCTAGCCTGGCGGTAGCGCTCCACAGCTTCGCCGAAAGCCTGAAAAAGGACCTGATTGATCGGATTTCTTTGCGGGTCGTATTCGGCGTGCCACTGCACCCCGAGCGCGAAGCCGGGCGCATCCTTGAACCTGATGGCTTCGATCGTGCCGTCGTCGGCGACGCCCTCGCAGATGATCCGGTCTCCCAGATCGAGCACGCCCTGCCCGTGCAGCGAGTTCACGCGGATCACGTCACGGCCGTAGAGCCGGGCGAACACGCCGTCAGGGGCGAGCCTGACATCGTGGCGGTCGGCGAAAACCACTTCGGGATCGGGATGTATCTCACCGTTTTCCAGGCGCGGCATGCGGTGGTTCATCCGACCCGGCAAATCGCGAATCTCCGGATGCAGTGAGCCGCCTCCGGCGACATTCATTTCCTGAAACCCGCGGCAGATCCCGAAAAGCGGAACGCCTTTTTCCACACAAGCGTCGATGAGCGGAAGCGCGACAGCATCGCGATTCTCGTCATAAGGCTCGTGCCGGGGATCGGGCTCGGCGCCGAACTTCTCCGGATGCACATTCGCCCGCGCGCCGGTCAGAAGTACGCCATCAACTGACGCGAGCAGATCGTTGATATCGGTAATTCTCGGATTGCCTGCAAAAATCAGCGGCAATCCGCCGGTCACATCAGCAATTGCCTGCAGATTGCTTTGTCCGGCCATCTGTACGGTGAATCTGTTTTCCACACTGTAGGCATTGCCGATAACGCCGATGACTGGCTTGACCATGTGTTCGTCCCGCATCCGGATCCGCGGCACAAGATTGCACGCCGCTGAGTGAGGTGTTTTTCACACCGGGACGCGCTCAACAACTCCCGAACCGTAAAAATTCTGATTTGGCGGGGGTATTTTGGGGTCTTTCCGCTTGGCTGCTCCACCGGAACTTTCAATTCGCGTCCCAATCCGCAGCGTAGACGACCTGTTCGACGCCCGTGAACCGCGCCACACGGGCCAGTTCCGCATCAAGCCGCGCCATGCGGCCGGATGAAGCCCGCACCTTCGGCTCGAGCCAGAGCCGCGCAACATTGAGGGTCGACGCCTTGCGGTCGGCCTTCATGTCGATACGGCCGATCAGGCGGTCACCCTCGAGAAGCGGAAAGACGTAATAGCCATACTCGCGCCGTGCCTCGGGAACGAAGACCTCGATGCGATAGCGAAATCCGAACAAACGCTCCGCCCGGTTCCGGTCGCGCAGGACCGGATCGAACGGGCTGAGGACCCGTATCCTTCCGGGCGGCTCCGGCCAATCCGCGGGGTCCGGTGAGAGCCCGGCAAACGCAAAGCCCGAGCGCGATCTGGCATCGCCGACACATTCGATCTCGAGCTCGTCGAGCCGGTCCCGTTCGGCCGCAACCCAGGCCCTGGCTTCCTCCGGTGAAACCAGATCCCAGAAGGCCGCAATCTCCCCATGAGTGGCGAAACCGAGCCGATCGAGCGCACTCCGACAGGCCCAATCAATGAAGTCCGCCTCCGAGACCTCGGCCAAGCGATGCCCGTCGGGTATCACCCGTTCGCTCAAATCATAGATCTTCTGAAAGTTCTGCCGTCCGCTGATGGCCAGTTCACCGGTGTGCCAGAAGAATTCGAGAGCCTTCTTCGACGGATGCCACTGCCACCAGCCCCCGGACTTGTGATCGGCCTGCTTGATGTCGCGCGCCATCACCGCGCCATTTTCCACAATATGGTCGTAGGTCTCGCCGAATGCCTTGTCAAAATCCGCACCCTGCCAGCGCGTCCAGCGGGCCCGCATCGGCTCCTCGCCGCGCCGGAACCTGTGCTTCCAGTAGGGGTAGAACTCCATGGGGATGATCGAGGCGTCATGCGTCCAGTGTTCGAACAGCGCCCTGTCTTCCTCCAGCAACTGCCGCAGATGCTCCTTCCGGAAGGTCTGGTTGCGCGAAAACAGGATCTGGTTGTGGGCCCGCTCCACCGTCGAGATGCTGTCGACCTGCACAAAGCCGATGTCGTGTATGAGCCGCAGGAGATCGGTCTTGGACTGCGCCCGCGACGGCGAAACACACAGCCCCTGCCTTGCAAGGAAGATTCGCCGGGCCGCGATGTTTGAAAGCCGAATCGTCATCCCGCAAGCTTAGGCATGTTCGCTTTTTGTTCAAGTGGAGAGCGCTCGTTTCATCGTTCCGGCGCTCTCCGCTGCTCCAAATGCCGAACCAAACTTCGGACCGGGACGGCTGGCAACGACAACACGTGGCCGAGCCACTGGCATCACGGGACTTTCAGGGTTAGATAGATCCCATGACAACATTCTTCTATTCCAATCCGATCTGCCTCGAACACGAAGTCCCTGCCGGGCATCCGGAACGGCCTGACCGGCTTCGCGCGCTCGAAGCGGTGTTCGAGCATGAGCATTTCAGTTCTCTGGTTCGGCGCGAGGCGCCGATCGCCGCGGCAGAGACCGTGCTGCTTGCCCATCCCGAAAGCTATCTTGAGCGCATCCGCTCGACCGTACCGGAAAGCGGCATGGCGCGGATCGACGACGATACCGTCGCCGGTCCCCGTGCGATGGATGCGGCGCTGAGTTCCGTAGGCGGAGCGTTGAAGGCGGTGGACGCGGTTTTTGCCGGCGAGGCCGACAACGCCTTCGTGGCCACGCGCCCGCCCGGGCATCATGCGGAGAAGAACAAATCCATGGGGTTCTGCCTGTTCAACCAGGCGGCCATCGCCGCGCGGCACGCGCAAAAGGTTCACGGCGCGGAACGCGTCGCGATCATCGACTGGGACGTGCACCACGGAAACGGCACCCAGGACATTTTCTATGACGATGCCAGCGTCGTTTACCTCTCCACCCACCAAATGCCGCTTTACCCCGGCACCGGTGCGCTGAACGAGACCGGCAAGGGCAACATCTTCAACGCGCCGCTTTCGACCAACGACGGCAGCGAGCATTTTCGCGAAGCCTTCAGAAGCCGGATCCTGCCCGCGCTGGAGGAGGCGCGGGCAGACCTCATCATCATTTCGGCAGGCTTTGACGCCCACCACCGTGACCCACTGGCCGAGATCAACCTGACCGCCGACGATTTCGACTGGGCCACGGGTAAGGTGATGGAGATTGCCGGACGGACGTCGGGCAACCGGGTCGTCAGCCTGCTGGAAGGCGGGTATGATCTGGTCGGGCTCGCCGAATCGGCGGCGGCCCATGTCATGCGTCTGCAAAGAGGTTGAGCGATGAGCCAGTCCAACGAGATATCAGCGATGAGTTTCGAGGCGGCGGTGGCCGAACTGGAAGGCATCGTCGAACAGCTTGAACGCGGCGATGTGGCGCTCGACAAATCCATCGAGATCTACGAGCGTGGAGAAGCGCTCAAGGCCCATTGCGAAAAGCTGCTTTCAGCCGCCGAAAAGCGGATCGAGAAGATCCGCCTCGACCGGCAGGGCCAACCGGCGGGCACAGAGCCGCTCGACACCGAGTAATCCACAGAGAGGAGACTGGCATGAGTTTCTTTCCCGGCAATGATCCGCACCCGGGAGATGCCTTCTCCTGCGACGCAATCGAGCACCTGATCGTTCCGTCGTCACGCGATATCGGCGGTTTTTCCGTCCGGCGCGCGCTTCCGACGGCGCGGCGGCGCATGGTCGGACCTTTCATATTCTTCGACCGGATGGGGCCCGCGATCCTCAGGGGCGGCGAAGCGATGGATGTACGCCCTCACCCGCATATCGGGCTCTCGACGGTTACCTATCTCTTCGACGGCGCAATCCGGCACCGCGACAGTCTCGGCACCGAAATGGTGATCCGTCCGGGCGATGTGAACCTGATGACTGCCGGGCGCGGCATCGTCCACTCCGAGCGCTCGCCTGAGGAAATGCGCGGTGGCGACATGGCGATGTCCGGACTGCAGACATGGCTGGCTCTGCCCGAGGCGATGGAGGAGATCGATCCGGCCTTCGAGCACACCGCGACCACCGCGCTTCCGGAAATCAGCCATGCCGGCGTTCACGCGCGGATTGTGATGGGACAGTTCGGCGGCGCCGTGTCACCGGTCAAACAGCATTCCGGCACGCTCTATGTCGATCTTCGGCTGGAAGGCGCGACGTCCGCGCCTTTTGACGCCGAATGGGAGGAACGGGCGCTCTATCTGCTGGAAGGCGAAATCGAGATCTCCGGCGACCGTTTCGGCCCCGATCAGCTGCTGGTGCTGCGCCCCGGTGACGCCATCACCATCACGTCCGGCCCCACAGGCGCCCGGATGATGCTTTTTGGCGGTGACAGCATGCCCGGCAAACGCCACATCTGGTGGAATTTCGTTTCCTCCTCGAAGGAGCGGATCGAACAGGCCAAGGCCGAGTGGCGGTCGGGCCGTTTCGACATCGTTCCCGGCGATGCCGAGGAGTTCATCCCGCTCCCCGAGTGAAACCTCCGGCGCCCAAAAGAAGCGTTAACTACGCATAATTGCAGTATAGAGACATGCAACCCTCGATTATCCTGCATGGGCAAGCTTCAACACTCGATCGGAGGGAACAATGAAAAAAATCGTCATCTGCGCAGCATTTTCGCTCGCGCTCGTCGCGCCGGCGGCTGCCGGAAATGCGACATTGAAGAAGGACGGCAAGACCTATTCGCTCGCCTGCAACAATGCCGGATGCTTTCTGAGCGAAAAGATATCTTTCCTCAAGTCCGGCCCGAAAAAGCGTCTCGGGCCTGGCGGCGCCGCAAACTTCAAGACATGGAAGGCAAAGCTGAAAAGCCAGGGCTACAGCTGACCGCAGAGTTGGGTGCACGAAAGGTTGCCGGATTGACCGGTTGTGGCGGGGACAGACGCGAGTTTGTCCCCGCATCGCATTGACGTCGCATTCTTATCCCCTACGTTGGAGCGATCCCTCTGTTCAGCACGGTTGGGAGAGTGCGACGTTTAACCGGGTTTACACAATAACGGTTCCGGTCTACGGCGTGATCGACAGTGAGGCCTGACTTGACCAACCCGCCCGAAACGCCGCTCCTGGACAAAGTCCATTACCCTTCCGATCTCAGAAAGATCGACGACAAGCAGCTTCCGCAGCTTGCCGAGGAACTGCGCGCCGAAATGATCGACGCCGTCTCGCGGACCGGGGGCCATCTTGGCGCCGGCCTCGGCGTGGTCGAACTGACCATTGCCATTCACAAGGTGTTCGATACGCCGCATGACCGGCTCATCTTCGACGTGGGCCACCAGTGCTACCCGCACAAGATCCTCACCGGACGGCGCGACCGAATCCGCACGCTCAGGCAGGAGGACGGGCTTTCCGGTTTCACCAAGCGTGACGAGAGCGAGTATGACCCTTTCGGCGCGGCACACTCCTCGACCTCGATATCCGCGGGGCTGGGAATGGCGGTTGCGAGCAAGGTCACGGATAGGCCCCGGCACGTGGTCTCGGTGATCGGCGACGGCGCGATGTCGGCGGGCATGGCCTATGAAGCGCTCAACAATGCCGGCGCGCTTGATGCGCGCCTCATCGTCATTCTCAACGACAACGACATGTCGATCGCGCAACCGACCGGGGCGATGAGCGCCTATCTCGCCCGCATGGCATCGGGCCGGACCTATATGGGCATCCGCGAGGCGGGCAAGAAACTGACCGCCTATCTCGGCAAGAACATCGACCGCGCCATTACGCGCGCCGTCGAGCATGCACGCGGCTACATGACCGGCGGCACCATGTTCGAGGAGCTCGGCTTCTACCACATCGGTCCGATCGACGGGCACAATCTCGAACACCTTCTGCCGGTGCTCAGAAACGTCCGCGAGAATGGCGACGGCCCGGTGCTGATTCACGTCGTCACCCAGAAGGGCAAGGGCTACGCGCCCGCCGAAGCCGCGGCCGACAAATATCACGGCGTCTCCAAGTTCGACGTCATCACCGGAACCCAGGCGAAGGCCAAGCCGAACGCGCCGAGCTACACGGCCGTGTTCGGCGAGACACTGGCCCAGGAGGGCGGCCACGACGACAGGATCGTCGCTGTCACCGCAGCCATGCCATCGGGGACCGGGGTGGACAAGTTCGCCAAGGTGTTTCCGGACAGGACCTTCGACGTCGGCATCGCCGAGCAGCACGCAGTCACCTTTTCAGCGGGCATGGCGACAGAGGGCCTGAAGCCGTTCTGCGCGATCTATTCCACCTTCCTGCAGCGCGGCTATGACCAGGTTGTCCACGATGTGGCGATCCAGAAGCTGCCGGTGCGGTTTCCGATCGACCGGGCGGGCTTTGTCGGCGCCGACGGCGCCACCCACGCCGGATCCTTCGACACCGCCTATCTTTCCTGCCTGCCCGGCTTCGTGGTGATGGCGGCGGCCGACGAGGCCGAACTCAAGCACATGGTGCGCACAGCAGCCGCCTATGACGAAGGCCCGATTTCCTTCCGCTATCCGCGCGGCGAAGGCGTGGGCGTGGAGATGCCGGCAAGGGGCGAAATCCTCGAGATCGGCAAGGGACGGATCATGCGCGAAGGCACGAAGGTGGCGCTGCTTTCCTTCGGCACGCGGCTGGCGGAGTGCATTGTCGCGGCCGAAGACCTCGACGCAGCAGGCCTTTCCACCACGGTTGCGGATGCACGCTTCGCCAAGCCGCTAGACACCGATCTGATCCGCCAACTGGCGCACAACCATGAAGTGCTGATTACGATCGAGGAAGGGTCGATCGGTGGTTTCGGCAGCCACGTCATGCAGTTTCTGGCCCTTGAAGGCCTGCTCGACGGCGGCCTCAAAGTCCGCCCCATGGTGATGCCGGACATCTTCATGGACCATGCCGCGCCTGAGGTGATGTATGCGCGCGCCGGGCTTGACCGGAAAGGCATCGTCGATACGGTCTTCCGCGCACTGGGCACCGAAAACACCATCAGTTCTACGGTTACACTCTTGAAACCATAGGGTTTTGTGATTTCGTAACCACGTCCCTTGGGCGTTCCGAAAGGTCCGCCATGTTATCTCCCTTTGCAGTAAAGGGGATCATGCGGGGACATGAAAACGGCACGGAAACAGCCACGCGCACTTGGAATCGCGATCGCATCCGCCATCGTGCTTGCCGGCGGCCTGGCCCCGACACGGGCCGCCGCCGACGCCGGGGACAAACCGGCCTACGACCGGCGCATCGAGGAAGCGGCCATCCGGATGCTGCAGCCCAAACTCGGCGAAATCCGCGGATCGCTCGATCTGATCGCACAAAATCACCTGTATCCGCCGTTGAGCCGCCGAATGACCGGGCCGCAGGCGACGCCGAACGGCCGTGAGCCGGTGCGCAGCGGCAATAGTGGAAGCATCCTTCGCTACTGAGGCGGTCCAATTCGCGCAACAAAGCGCTTGCCCCTGCCTCCCATCCGCGTCAAGAGGGCGGAATGGCGCGCAACAGCATCGACATATCCGCTCGTCGCACAGCGGGAGAGCGGCCCGAAAGGGATCGGCTTGACCAGATTCTGGTGCGGTTCGGCCTCTACGAAAGCCGCTCGCGAGCGCGTGATGCGATTGCGCGCGGGGCGGTCAGCGTCGACGGCAAGACCATCACCAAGCCCGGCGCCGTGGTCAGCGCGTCCGTTGCCATCGAAATATCGGATCCGGCGAAAACCTATGTGTCGCGGGCGGCGCTGAAGCTCGTGGCCGGTCTCGAAGCCTTCGGCTTCGATCCCGACGGCTTGAACTGCCTCGACATCGGCGCATCCACCGGCGGCTTCACCCAGGCGCTTCTCGAACGGGGTGCTGCGTACGTAACAGCCGTGGATGTCGGGCACGGGCAAATGCATCCCGATCTCGCCGCGGACGCGCGGGTTGCCAATCTCGAAGGGCTCAATGCCCGCGATCTTTTGGCCACCCATCTCGACGGCCGCCGGATCGGGGCGGTGGTTTCGGACGTGAGCTTCATCTCGCTCAGGCTCGCGCTGCCGCCGGCACTCGCGCTTGCCGCTCCGGGAGCCTTCGCGGTGCTCCTGGTCAAGCCGCAATTCGAAGCCGGACGCGCGGCCATCGGCAAGGGCGGGATTTTGAAAGATCCGTCACTCGGACCGCAAATCGCGCGCGACCTTGCCGCGTGGCTCGACACGATCGAGGGCTGGCGCGCCACCGGCCCCATCCCCTCGCCGATTGCCGGCGGCGACGGAAACCAGGAATTCCTCATCGGAGGCCTCAAGTCATGAGCGCTCAGAAACTCGAAATCACCCGGCTTGGCGGCCAGGGCGACGGCATTGCGGAGACCCCGAAGGGTCAGGTCTTCGTGCCGTTCGCCATGCCCGGCGACATCGTCAACGTCGCAGTCGAGAAAGACCGGGGCACACTCATCTCCCTGCTTGAGGCGTCCGGCGACCGCACCGACCCGCCCTGCCCGCATTTCGGCCCCGATGCCGACCCCGGGGCCTGCGGCGGCTGCGCGCTGCAGCACATGTCGACCGAACCCTATCGCGACTGGAAACGCGGGCTGGTGGTCGCAGCACTCGAGGCCCGCGGCATCAAGACAGATATCGCACCATTGATCGCGACCGAGCCGCACACCAGGCGCCGCGTGGTGTTTGCCGCGCGGCGCACCGAGGCGGGACTCGCGCTCGGATTCAACAAGGTCCAAAGTCACGAGATCGTGCCGGTCGAAACCTGCGTGATTGCCACCCCCCGTATCAATGCAGCCCTGCCTGCGCTTCAAAGAATCGCGGCCTCGGTTGCCGTCGGGCGGGAAGCTTTCAGGCTCACGGTGCTCGACACCCATTCGGGCTTCGACCTCGCCGTCGATGCGCCATTCCGGCTCAGCGAGACCGACCGGCTGCAGATCATCGCCATCATGCGCAAGGAAGCAGGTATGGCCCGGCTTGCCTTCAACGGCGAGATCCTGATCGAGAAGCAACCGCCGCAGCTCGATTTCGGCGCGGTGACGGTCAACCCGCCGCCCGGCGGATTCGTGCAGGCGAGCCATGCCGCCGAGGCCATCATGGGCGATCTGGTCTCGGACCACCTGAAGAAGGCCAAACGCGTGGTCGATCTCTTCTCGGGGTCGGGCACCTTCGCGCTGCGGCTTGCCGAGATGAGCCACGTGCATGCGGTGGAGGGCGACAAGCCGTCGCTCGATGCGCTCGACCGCGCCGCGCGCCACACGCAGGGCATCAAGCCGGTGAGCGTAGAGCGGCGCGACCTGTTCCGCCGCCCGCTGATGGCAATGGAGCTCAAGACTTATCAGGGCCTCTGTTTCGACCCGCCGCGCGCCGGCGCCGAGACCCAGGCCAGGGATATCGCCAAGTCCGTGGTCCCGCGCATCGCCGCCGTCTCCTGCAACCCGGTGACGCTGGCGCGCGATCTCGAAATCCTGATTGCCGGCGGCTACCGGCTCACCTCGGTCACGCCGATCGACCAGTTCCTGTGGTCGGCCCATGTGGAAGTGGTGGCACTGCTGGAACGGCCGAGAAGGTAGGGACAATAAGACCCCTCCCCAACCCCTCCCCACAAGGGGGAGGGGCTTGACCCGGCTTCGGCTACCGTTCCACCATCGACTGTTGAACCAGTTGCAATGTCTGCAGTGAGGGCATTGAGCCAGCGGTGATCGTGGCCCCTCCCCCTTGTGGGGAGGGGGTGGGGAGGGGTCTTCCTTTCAAAAACAGTTGTTCCGGCGCGCGGGTTCACTTCAGCCGGAACTTGTTGCGCAGAGCCAAGAGCAGCAGGAACAAGAGCACCGTTCCGATAACGCTCTGGGCAACGCCGAGCGCAATCAATCCGTCGATGTCAACGCCGGCATCGGCCAGGCTCTTGTAGGCCTTCTGGTACCAGGAGACATGGCCCTCCGGTGCAGGCGCGAAACGGAACAGCGAGCCGAACAGTGGTGTGAGGCTGCGAAAGGAGAATTCCGCCGCAAACCACAACCGGTCGCTCAGGGTCAACGCAGGCCAGATCTTGTAGAGACACGCTGCTGCAAAGATCAGGTAGCTCACCGCCAGCCAACCGATCGGCCTCAGGTAGCTCTGGCCGAAATCACTGAGCCACCAGTACAGGGTGTTGAACAACAATCCGAAGAGAGTTTTTGTTTCGGTGCCGCGCTTGGCGAGCATCTCGCCCGCAAAGAACTCGCCGTCCCGCTCATGGTCATTGGCGGCCAGCGCCATGGATTTGAGCTTGCGGAACTTGGCGACGTCATTTTTGTCGACGGCGTGCTGTGTACGACCCCTTAGTTTCGGGCGCGGCACAACCATCCCAGCCACTTCCGGGGGACGGTCGAATTTTGCGTCACGAAAATCGGGCACCTTGTCAAAGCTGCTGCCCGAAAAGCTGGAGGTGCCTTTGACCTCCAGACGGCTGAAATTCACAGCCTCAGGAAAGTGAGTTTCGACATAGAGATTTCCGGCAACGATCATGCCGGAAGCAGCCATGGCCGCAGATCGGAATTTGATACCTTTGAACAAGATATCACCTTTGCCAAATGTTGCCCCGTGGAATGAGACAGCATGGTCGCTGAACGTCGCCCCGAGAAACAACACATCACCCGCGCCAAAAGTCGATAGGTTGAAGGAGACAGCACCCTTTCCGAAAACCGTCCCATTAAACAGGACATCACCCGCGCCAAAGTTCGCCGCGCTGAACAAGATATTGCCCTCGCCGAACGTCGCCCCGCTGAACCAAACACTGCCGTCGCCGAAAGCCGCATTTTTGAACGATACATGGCCATCACCGAACGTCGCTTCCACGAATCGAACATCGCCCTTGCCGAACTTCGCCCCGTCGAACCAGACGGAACAGGGGAACGGATAGTTCGAGAAATCCTTGGGACCATCCGCGAAGACATGGCGGTCAAATCGGATGCGGTATCTTGCTCGTGTCTCTTTGTGGCGGCTCTCATCGGGAAGAGCCGCAAGGACCGCTTCGAAGGCATGAACCTTCTCGTGCCAGGCTTCGCGATCAAGCAATAGCGCCGCGTTGTCGGCGATGATCCGCTTTTGCTTTGGCGAGAAGTCTTTGTCAGTTTCCCAAGGCTTCGGCCACTCGCCCGCCGGGCCGTCGATCAGCCAGTCCTCGAAGGGCGCGAAATCGGGTTCCGGCGCTTCTTCGCCAGGGGACGGCCGTTTGGGTTTAGGTGGGTCGGCCATGCTCGGGTCCGGCTCCGGTTGCGCTGGCCGAAACTATGGCAAGGCGGCGCGTGCAGGGCAAGCGGGAGTGCAACTTGCCGGAAACTCACGCGTGCCCGACAATTTCCATGCTTCGTCATCCTCGCCCTTGAGGCGAGGATCCATACCGTAGTGCTTTCACCTTCATTGCCTTTGGAAGGATCGCGGAATGGATCCTCGGCTCGGGGGCCGAGGATGACGAAATCAAAGGGCCGGGGATGACGAGAGACCGGATGTCGCTAAAAAGAGGCGGCACACCCCGCGCGCCGCCTTCTATTGCCATCGAGGCCTCACCCTTATTCGCCAGCCTCGAGCGCCTCGAAGCGCAGGCCTTTGGCCGTGCGGTTCGGAAAGCCGTTCCAGTGGGTGTGTTCGGGCTTGTCCGAGCCGTCCTCGGCCTTGGCCCAGACGCCGTCATTGGCGTTGGGGACGAGATCCAGGTAGGCGGCCATGGTTTCGTCACCCTTGAGTTGCCGGCCAAGCCAGGCAGTGACGAAGTGCTGCGAGATGTTGTTCATCCGCACCGAGTCCCATACGGCGTCGTTGTAGTGTTCGGCCAGATTGAAGCCGAGATCCTCATCCATCCTGTCGGCTTCGGCGGGCGCGGGCATCGGCGCGCCGGCATTGTGGTTGGCATTGTCGAAGGTCAGCAGCGAACGGTCGGCGCTCGAAACACCGTCCCAGATGGCGCGGACACCGTTTTCGTAGCCGGACACGTCATCGACCGAGCCGGCGATGAAGAGTGCCGGGATCTCGATGCCCTTGAGCGTTTCGGCATCCCAGAAGCCGCGCTCCATGCCCCAGGGGCCGAAGGCGACGATGGTCTTGATGCGCGGATCGGGCAGATCGTTGTGGCTTTCGCTGCCGCTCAGGTGCACGCCGAGTGTTCCGTGCGGCGCGCCCCAGCTCAGATCGACCGCGGCCTGGGTGACGCCACCGCCGGCGGTGATCACGGCGCCGTAGCCGCCCATGGAGTAGCCGACAATCGCTGCATTGTCCGCATCTGCAAGACCGTTGAGGAAACTGCCGTCCTCGCTGGAAAGCCGGGCGATCTCGTCGAGCACGAACAGCTGGTCAAGCGAGCGGTTTACCAACGTCGAACCGAATGCGGCACGCGTGCGGTAGGTGGAATCGGTGTGGTCGATCGAAGCCACCACATAGCCCTTGGAGGCGATGTTTTCGGCGAGATGCGAGAGCAGGAAGCGATTGCCGGGATAGCCGTGAGAGATGATGACCAGCGGAAAAGCGCTGTCGGCTTCGAGTGGCGCGGCATCGCGCATCGCCTGGCCAACAAGCGTGACCTCGGTCTTGCCGTCGCGGAGATAGGCCTTGAATTCGGTCGAACCTTCGGCAGTGCCGTCGGCCGGATACCAGACTTCGACCGGGAGCGGCCGGTCATAGCGCGGAAACTCGGCGGGTTTTTCGCCCGCCGGGTCGATGGCGAGGATGTCGATCTGACCCGGATTGACCAGCTCAAGCGTCCTCACACCGACCTTGAAATCGCCATAGGCCGCAAGTTCCGGCGCGTCATGGCGCTGGGTGTCGATACGGTTCTCGGCGACGGCCACGGTCCCGGAAGTGGCGCCGGTGGCCAGTGCGACCGCGAAGATCGTCGAACGTAGATTGAGCATGGTGTCTCCCTTGATTGTGCTGGCTGCGGATTGGTTGGCCATGTTTTGCCAGCCTCTTGTGACCGCGATACGACGATGCCCGATAAGTGGGCTGCCGGTCATGATGCGTATCGGCTTCGCGCCCTACTTCTTGCGCGCCATGAAGGCCTGGAAGGCCGAAAGCGCTTCGGCGCTCTTGAGTTGGCTTGCGAACAGATCGGCCTCCTCGCGCATGCGTTCCATCACCTGCTCGGGATCGGGCTTGATCAGGCGGCGGGCAAGGGCCAGCGCCTTGGGCGGCTTTTGCGCGAGACCCGTGGCGGTTGCCATGACCGACGGTTCGAGTTCGCCGGCCGGCACCGTCCTGAAAATCAGGCCGGCGCGTTCGGCTTCCTCGCCTGAGAAGGGAATGCCTGCGGCCAGAAGCGCAAAGGCGCGCTGGTGGCCGATGGCAAGCGGGACCAGCAGGCTGGAAGCGGCTTCAGGGACCAGCGCAAGATCGACAAACGGGGTGTGAAAGCGCGAATCCGGTGTCGCGAAGGTCATGTCGCAGTGCAGGTGGATGGTTGCGCCCACGCCGATGGCGAGACCGTCGACGCCGGAGACGACCGGCTTCTTCACACCCGCCAACGCACCGAGGAAATCGAGCACCTCGGTGCCCTTTTCCGCGCCCATGGCCACCGCCATGAAGTCCTGCATGTCGTTGCCGGAGGAAAACGCGCCCGGCGTGCCAAGCAGCACGTGGACGCGGACCGTATCGTCGGCGTCTCCATCCACGAGCGCCCTGGCCAAGGCCGCATACATGGCGCGGGTGATGGCGTTCTTCTTTTCCGGCCGGTTGAAGCGGATGATATTGATCTGGCCGGCATCGCCCGCCCGCTCGATGAGAATGTGATCGCTCATGGAAAGTCCTTTCCGGAAATGTCTAACGCCAGCGGCCAAGCGCGGCTGATCAGGAGGCGAGTGCGGACTTGGCGGCCTCAAGCGAACTCGCACCGGTGACGATGCCTGCCAGAAGTCCCGTGGTTTCAGGCGCCAGGTTGAGCGCGGCGAAACGGGCAAGCGCCGCCCGGCCGCCGGCCTCGGGCGCGTCCATGTCGGCCAGCGCTCCGCGCGCGAGCATCGCCGCCGTCGCCGTCAGTCCGAACAGCCTGAGATAGGGCGTCGCGCCGGACAGCGCGTCGGTCTGACGGCCCTCGGCGATCGCCTTCTGCAGGTAAGCGGTGGCGCCTTCCAGATCGGCGATGGCCGCGTCGAGCCGCTTTGCCACACCCTCAAACTCCGGCGCATTGGACGCGCGGGCGGCCTCCGCATCCGCCCTGAAATCCGCGACCAGTTTTGTCACCGTCTCGCCACCCGACAGCGGCAGCTTGCGCATGACCAGATCGATCGCCTGAATGCCGTTGGTGCCCTCGTAGATCGGTGCGATGCGCGCGTCGCGCAGGAGCCTCGCGGCTCCGGTTTCCTCGATGAAGCCCATGCCGCCATGGACCTGGACACCAAGGGAAGCCACTTCCATGCCGATATCGGTGGAGAATGCCTTGGCAATCGGCGTGATCAGGCTGGCGCGCTCCGACCAGGCCTTCGCCTCCTCACCCTCGCTGACGCGGGCCATGTCGAGCGCCTCGGCGCAGGAGTAACAGATCGCGCGCGCACCTTGCGTCAGCGCCTTCATGGTCATGAGCATGCGGGCGACATCGGGATGCTCGATGATCGGGCTCATGTCCTCGCCCGTGTGGCCCGGCGCGCGGCCCTGGGTGCGCTCCTTGGCGTAGGCGAGCGCCTTCTGGGTGGCGGTTTCGGCGATTGCCACGCCCTGCATGCCGACGGCCAGGCGGGCATTGTTCATCATCGTGAACATGCAGGCCAGCCCCTTGTTCTCCTCGCCGATCAGCCAGCCGATGGCGCCGGGCTCATCGCCGAACTTGCCGTCGCCATAGATCATGGTGCAGGTGGGCGAGGCGTGAATGCCAAGCTTGTGCTCGAGCCCGGAGCAGAACACATCATTGCGCTCGCCAAGCGATCCGTCATCGCCCACATGAAATTTCGGCACCAGGAACAGCGAGATGCCGCGGGTTCCCGCCGGCGCATCGGGCAGACGCGCAAGCACCAGGTGGATGATGTTGTCGGTGAAATCGTGTTCGCCGTAGGTGATGTAGATCTTCTGCCCGAAAATCCGGTAGGTTCCGTCACCCACGGGCTCGGCGCGCGTCTTGAGCGCATTCAGATCGGAGCCGGCCTGCGGCTCGGTGAGGTTCATTGTCCCCATCCAGTCGCCGATCACCAGCTTTTCGAGATATTTTGCCTTGAGTTCGTCGGTGGCGTGTTTCTCGATCGCCTCGACAGCGCCCATGGTCAGCGTAGGACCGATGCCGAACGCCAGCGCACCGGAATTCCACATCTCGAGTGCAGCGACCGAGAGCAGCGTCGGAAGCCCCTGCCCGCCATATTCCTCGGGTCCGGTCAGGCCGTTCCAGCCGCCCTCGATCCAGTCGCGGTAAAGCTTCCTCCAGCCTTTTGGCGTCGTAACCTCGCCATCCTCGAGCACGGCCCCTTCGGTGTCGCCGATCTCGTTGAGCGGCGCGATTTCATCGCTGGCGAAGCGGCCCGCCTCGGTCAGGATGGCGTCGACGAGATCCTCGCCGAGATCTCCGAACCGGCCGTCCTCCAGCGCCTTGCGCAAGCCGGCAACTGTTTTGAGGGTATGGGAAATCTCGTCTACGGGCGCGCGGTACATGTCGTCTCCTCCCTGCCTTCTCGATGACGGTGGCGGTAAAGCCAGGCTGAATGTACGGCTAAGTGATTTTTACGTAAACGTCAATTTACAGGGCGGGCCACGCGCCCTTTTTGCCGCAAGGGTGCGACGCCGTGACGCTTGAAGGCAAGGGCTATCGCAGGAACCGGGCAAGGAGCCACCCTGAAGAGCGGCGCGCATTCCGGCCGGCGCGGCGACATGACGACAGTCAACCCGGCAATCGCAAAACTTTCGCGAGAGCCGGCCTGTTTGCCCGCCTCTTGGCCCTGGCGCCATCCTTGTCCAGCGGAAAGCGCCGACGGATCAGGGCCGGTAAATCATCCAGTCGCGGTTGGCCCCCGGTTCTGCGTTGACCGAATAAAGCGTTGCCCGATTGCCGCCATCGCGAACCGAAGCGGCCAGCGCCTTCTCGGCGAGATCCATGAGCCGGGTCGGATTGTCGCTGAGCGTGGACATGGCGACGCCGACCGAGAGTGTCGCGTTTCCGAGGCTCCGGCCGTTCTTCGGACTGATCAGCGGCTTGGAGGAGGCACCCAGCCTCAGGGCATCGATGACACGCATGACTTCGGCTTCCTCGGAGGAACTGATCAGGAATGCGAAGCGATCCCGGTCAAGACGCGCGACGAATTCGCCGGTCTTGTTGGTTGCGAGCAGTAGCGATCCCACATGCCTGATAAAGCGGTCGCCCACGCCGTTCTCGTTGCCGCCGACTTCACCCGCGGAAACCAGTTGCTTGATGCTGTCGATCTCGGCGAGCCCGAGGCCGCACATCATCGGCAATTGCGGCTTGGCGTAGATCCGGGTGACGGCCTTGTTGAAAGCCCTCCGGTTTGCAAGACCGGTCAACTGGTCGACGAACTTCATTTTCCCGAAATTGTCGATGTCCGATCGGACCTCGTCGAGCGACGCTGCCTGTTGCCGTGCTTCCACGGCCATGGCCACGCTCTTGGATGCCTGCTGTTCTGTTGCCTCACTCAATTGCCGGATCGAACTGACCAGCTTGTCACGGTCGATTTCGCCCTCCACAGAGATGGAGCGCGAGGCCTGATCGATGATCCTGCCATAGTGCGTAAGCGATATCTTTTCCTCTTCGAGAAGATTCATGAAGGTCGACATTTGCAACCGCATCCGGTCGCTGGTCTTGCTCAGAACAGATTCCTCGTGGTGGTGAGGCAGGTATTTCCGGCCCAGTTCATCGAGCGCGCGTTGCGACTTGACGCGTCCAATCGCAATGAACTCCCTAGTCAACTCCGCATTGACGCCGGAATAGGCCTCATAGACGAGCTCATAATTGCGCGGCAAACCTTCAATGCCCATCTGCAACATCGCGGTGGCAACACGAATGCCGACTGACTTCTCTGCCGAGATATGTTGGGTCATTGCACCATCTCTACGTGTTTGTGCCGAATTCCGTGGAGTATTGGGAAAAGGTTATCTCTGGAATAAGTTCGTTCTCTCAATTTGACAGATTCCGGCAGTTTTTCTCATGTTGCGGGCCAATACGGGCGCGTTGCATCCGCCGGGGTCCGCTGATAGAGGCTTGCCCAGTTGTTTGGTGATGACATGGCGCGCATTCTTCAAGTCCGAGATCCCGAAACCATCCGCATCGCCGTTGAGGCCTTGCGCCGGGGCGCGCCCGTGGCCATGCCCACCGAGACGGTCTACGGCCTTGCCGCCGACGCGACGAACCCCGCTGCCATCACTGCGATCTACGAAGCAAAGGGGCGTCCACGGTTCAACCCGCTGATTGCCCATGTCTGCGACATCGAGATGGCCAAGGCGCATGCGGAGTTTTCGCCGATAGCCGAGCGCCTGGCAGAAGCCTTCTGGCCCGGACCCTTGACGCTTGTGCTTCCGCTCAAGGCCGATGCCGGCATTCATGAACTGGCGACCGCCGGACTGGCGACGGTGGGACTTCGGGCGCCGCAGGGCGTTGCACGAACGCTGATCGGCGCCTTCGGCCGGCCGCTTGCCGCACCGAGCGCGAACCGGTCGGGCCGGATCAGCCCGACCACCGCCGGCCATGTTGCCGAGGATCTCGAGGATCGCATCGACCTCGTTCTCGACGGCGGACCCTGCGCAGTCGGGGTGGAATCGACCATCATCGCAGTGGACGGGGAAAGCTTGACCCTGCTGCGCCCGGGCGGCGTGCCGGTCAAGACGGCCGAGGAAGCAGCCGATGTCAAAATCCGGCGAAACGACGGCGGCGCTACCGGCATCATCGCGCCAGGCATGATGCGCTCCCATTATGCGCCCGAAGCGAAGCTGCGGCTTGATGCGGTCGACGTGCGTCCTGGTGAGGCTCTGCTGAAGTTTGGGGCCAAGGCGATTGCCGGAGAAGGACAGGCGTCCTGGACAGGAAATCTCTCCGCCTCCGGGGATTTGCGAGAGGCTGCTTCCAACCTGTTTTCATTTCTCAAACAGGCCGACTGCAACGCCAAAGCCGGAATTGCAGTGGCGCCGATCCCCATGGAAGGCATTGGCGAAGCCATCAATGACCGACTGAACCGGGCAGCCGCACCGCGGGACTGACGTCACGGGTCGATGGGCTTCGCGCGGGCGGCCCCGAACGCAAGCCGCGTGTCGTCTTCAGCCGGTCAGGCGCGGCGTGTTGACGATCTTGAGGAAGAGCCGGTTCATCGCCTCGCTGATACCCTCGGTCGGGCTGACCTCGAAGAACAGTTCCGGCGAGGCACAGGCTTTCATCTTCTGGGGGATCTCGTTCTGGAACGGTTTGATCCAACTGTTGTACCAATTGTTGGTGGGCAGCGGCAAATAGGTCGTGTAGAGGATCGCGATCTTGTAGCCCTTGTCCTTGAGCGCCTGGCAATGCCTGATATCGATCGGCTCCTGACAGCGCCCGCCTGTGGTCTTCTTGGTGCAATTGGTCGGCTTGTAGCTGTCGCCCACTCCGTCTGACACGAAGAACAGGATCTTTTCAGGGTCGTTGGCGGTCATACCGGAACCGGCTTCGCCCATCTTCTCGCCAATCTGGGTCAAAGCCCGGTCGAAGTCCGTCTGCTGGTCGTTGTCATAGCCCTGATAGGGAATGGACATAAGATCGATCTTGGCAGCCTTCTTCTTGGCCTTTTTCAGGTTGGTGGTGGGTTTGACAACCTCGAGCAGCTTGGTGTCCTCGGCCCTTTCGCCAAATGTGTAGACACCCATGCGGTACTGGTTGCTGCTCTTGCGCGACCCTTCGGCCGTGTCCATCAGCGCCGCTGTCGCCGTTGCAAGAACGTTGATGCGGGTGGTTACGCCGAGGCTCTTGGCAAGATTGTAGTAGCTGTTCTTGTCTTCATGGCCATCCTGAACGATGTGGCAGGCAAAGGCGCACTGGTCCGGGGTATTGGCGACCATGATGCTGACATCGGTCGGAGTGGCGCCCACTCCCATGGAGGGCGTATTGTCGAGCAGCAGGAAGAAGTCTCTGTAGACTTCGGTCTGGTACTCGACTCTTGCCTGACCGGCCACCGTGATCGACTGCTTGCCCAGAACTTTGGAAAGAGTGGTTGGAACGGTGGCCTTGTAATCCACGACCGAGAACAGGCGGCCGTTGAGCTTGACCACTTTCGCGGTAATCTCGTCGAGTTCATAACCGGTTTCGGTTTCGATCTGCGCCCTGAAAAATTTCAAAGCCTCGGACTCCCCGAGCGGGATTTCGCCATCACCTTCGAGGGAGTAGGCCTGATCGACGCCTGCCGAGCTTTCGGCTATCGCCGCCAATGCGGCGGAATCCGCTGCGCCCTGGATCTCGGTCTTTATCGACAATGCATTGGAATAATCGAGCGCCAGCCCCGCAGCGCCGAATACCGGCACAAGCATCAGGGCGGTGAAGATGGCGAAATTGCCGGATGTGTCCTTTAGAAATCTGCGCACGTCAATATCCTCTCGAATTGAGGCGAGCTTCGCACAGAGGAATTAATTCCGGTTGAATCGGGTATTTCGAAATTGAATGAATCGTGCGGGCGCGGAGGAAAGCCATCGCTGAACCCGCTACGAACACCGGTATCCGGACTGCAGGATCAGTCGGCAGTTCGGCGCAATGCGTGTTGCGAACATTCCGCCCGGCACTCGACTTGAGGATCAGGCAAAGCTAAATCCATAGGCATGTCCGAAACTTTGAACGACCCCTCCCTGATTGAACGCTTCAGCGCCATTACCGGCCCCGGGAACGCATTTACGCAAGCTTCCGACATCGCCCCGCATCTGATTGAGCCCCGGGGCCTCTACAAGGGAGAAAGCCCGCTGGTGCTCCGGCCCGCGAGCACCGAGGAAGTGGCTGCGATCCTGAAGCTTGCAAGCGAAACCGGCACCCCGGTGGTGCCGCAAGGCGGAAATACCGGGCTGGTCGGCGGGCAGTCCCCGCGTCCGGGCGGCGGCGAGATCGTCCTTTCGCTTTCCCGTCTCAACCGGATCCGCTCGCTCGACCCGGTTGGCCAGACCATGGTGGCGGAGGCGGGCGTGGTGCTCGCGGACGCGCAATCCGCAGCAAACGAGGCCGGGTTGCTGTTCCCGCTCTCGCTCGGCTCGGAAGGCTCCTGCCAGATCGGCGGCAATCTGTCCTCCAACGCGGGCGGCACGGCCGTGCTTGCCTATGGCAACATGCGGCAATTGTGTCTGGGCCTGGAAGTGGTGCTTCCCGATGGTGAAATCTGGAACGGCTTGCGCGCACTCAAGAAGGACAATACGGGATATGACCTGAGGGATCTGTTTATCGGCGCCGAGGGAACTCTCGGCATCATAACGGCGGCTGTCCTGAAGCTGTTTCCTTCCCCGCGGGGTCACGAAACTATCTATGCAGGTATCGACAGCCCGAAAGCGGCGCTGAAACTGTTCCGGCTGGCGCAGGATTATTGCGGCCCATCGCTCACCGGGTTCGAGTTGATGCCACGGATCGGCATCGAGTTCACCACGCGCCATATAGAAGGTGCGCGAGACCCGCTTGCCGAGCCGCACCCCTGGTACGCGCTCATCGACATCAGTTCGGGTCAGTCGCAGGAGGCGGCGCGGGCGATGCTCGAGGGGCTGTTCGTGGCCGCTGACGAGCAGGGGCTGATCCGGGATGCCGCTGCCGCCGAATCCGAAGCGCAGCGTCAGGCATTCTGGGAGATGCGGGAATCCATGTCCTGGGCCCAAAAGCCCGAGGGCGGCTCCATCAAGCACGATGTGTCGGTGCCGGTCGCAAAGGTGCCGGAGTTTCTGGAAACGGCCGACAAGGCCGTGCTTTCGGCAATGCCCGGGGCTCGGATCGTGGCATTCGGGCACATGGGCGACGGCAATATTCACTACAACATCTCCCAGCCGTCCGGCGCCGACAAGGACGCATTCCTTGCACGCTGGAAGGAAATGAACGGGATCGTCCACGCCATTGTCCTGAAATTGAACGGGTCGATCTCTGCCGAACACGGGATCGGACAGCTCAAGCGCGATGAACTTGCAGCCATCCGCTCACCGGTCGAAATGGCGCTGATGCGGCGGATCAAGGCTGCCTTTGACCCGCAGGGTATCATGAATCCAGGCAAGGTGGTTGCGGCCCGGTAACCTTTCCAATTCGGAAACGCACCGGTTGTCTTTCGCTAACCATCTCCAAAACATAGCTTTTCTTAACCCAACTCCTTAAGCCGTCTGGAACGGCCCGCGGGTCATGGTGCGTCCTGTGAGAGGGCGAAAAGCCCCGAAAGTGAGGTCCGTAAAATTCGGCTCTCAAGGGTTACAGAAGGCGAGAACCATGACCAACACAGTTTTGAAACCCGCGTGGGCCGGGTACGAACTCAGACTGGATCCACTCAATTTCCCGCAGCGCGTGTCCTATGCCGCCCGCGACGAACTCGACGAGGTTTCGGTCACGCTTGATGATCGCGGCGCGGTGATGAAGAAAATTCTGTCCAAATCCGGCTTGCCGCTGTCGATCGCGCTGCCCGCGCGCGCCTTCAACGGCGTTGCCGCCCGGGCGATCGACCATGGCGACGGCACAGTGACCGTGACGCTGGAACTCCACCACACCGACCCGGCTTTGTGCGTTCCGCTGCTGGTGGCCCATGACCTCGACGACATTGCATCGGACTGGCGCATGTGGTCGGGAATTTACGGCCTGCCGATGCTGATGGTCGAAGCCGACGGAGTGGCGCGACCGCTCGACGAGAATTCTATCCAGTACACAGCCCCCGCCCCCAGCCGCCGCCGCCGGCACAACCAGATTGCCGACCGCCGTCCGCGCTTCCTGGTTCGCCGCACAACCGGCACATTGGGCATGCGGCTCAAGATCAAGGGACGCGAAATCATCGCCCGACGCTAAAAGCCGAAAAATCGAAACCCGAACTGGGCCCGCCCGTCGCAAGACCGGCGGGTCTTTTCGCTGTTATCGGTCAGACCGGAAGAGCGGCGCAAAGGCCCAGAAACAGGATCAGGCCCACCCGGCTGTTGAGCTTGAACAGCGACAGGCACTGATCGGCATCATCGATGTCGATCACCCGAATCTGCCAGCCGAGCACCAGCACCGCCACGGCAAGGCCGGCATAGGCCGGCCAGGCGACGCCGGATATCGAGAAGGCAAAGAGTGCAAGCCCGGTGAAGATACCGTAAAAGACAACCAGCCAGCGCTTTGTGTTCTCTCCGAAAAGCCGCGCCGTCGAGCGAACGCCCACCAGAGCATCGTCTTCCTTGTCCTGATGGGCGTAGATCGTATCGTAGCCGATGGTCCAGCAGATCGCGGCGCCATAGAGCAGAACCGGCGCAAGCGACAGCTCGCCGAAGAGGGCTGCCCAGCCCATCAGCGCACCCCAGGAGAATGCCAGCCCGAGAAAGAATTGCGGCCAGTCGGTGAAGCGCTTGGCAAAGGGGTAAATGGCGACGACCCCGAGCGAGGCGATGCCGAGCAGGATCGCGAACGCATTGAACTGGATCAGCACGATGAAGCCGAACAGCGCCTGGGCGACCAGGAATATCGCCGCCGCGCGATGCGAAATCCGGCCGGAGGGCAACGGACGGGATCGCGTCCGGGCCACCTGCGCATCGATCCTGTAATCGACCAGATCATTCCAGGTGCATCCCGCACCCCGCATCGCGATGGCGCCGGCCATGAACAGAACCAGGTGCCACACCGTCAGTGAAGGCGACCAGGTGCCGGTTCCGGAAGCTACATTGGCGGACAGGGCGGCTGACCAGAAACAGGGCCACATCAAGAGTTGCCAGCCGATCGGCCTGTCCCAGCGGGCAAGCTGTGCATGCGGCCAGAGCGCGCGCGGCAGCACCCGGTAGACCCAGTTGTTGGAGGGCGCGTCGGCGACACGGGCGTTCCCGCCATCGGAAAAATCGCCCTGTCCGGATTGATTATGGGGCTCGGCCATGGGCGGGACTGTTGCCACCCGCGGACAAACAGGTCAAGGCGTCAAATCGAACCCGGGCCAGAGGTGCATGGGACGCGACGCGTCAGGCATGGACCTCGGAAAGAAAATCGCGGCTGAAGGCGAGTATGATGTCGAAGAACATGCCGCCATCGTTGTCACCGACACGCTCGGCGAGCGCTGCCTTGGACAGGGCGAACACATCGCTGTCGGAAGCCCGTTGCGGATCAAGTTTCTTGAAACCCATGCTCCAGTCGGAAAACAGCCGCTCATCGGTGGTTTGCTCGTGCATCACCATGAAATAACAATGCCGCGGATCGCCCTGTATCCGTGAGACAAGCCGACGGACCCTGTCTGGTTCACCCTCCAGGATCTGGATGAAAACGCCGTCCGCCCACAGCAGCATGCCGGTGATGCCGTTGTGCTGGTTGTTCTTGCGCGAGGTGCGGAGAATATCGTCGAGATCGCGTTCCGAGATTTCTCGGGATGCACCGCTTACGTAAAGCAACTGTATCATGCCAGGCCTGTTTTCTGGACCAAAACTTCGCTACCGGACTCCGGCAACAATTGAATTCTACCGACACACCGTCAACCGCCGGTAAACATCGCGCCGGTCGGTGCGTGCAAAGTTTTCCGGGTGAGAACTCTTCCCGACCGATCTTGGCTTGACCCCGGGCCGGGCTTTTCATAACCCCATGACACCTTAGTTTAGCCGGAACGACGAAGCCGGAGCCTGGCCCTGGAGTGAAACGATGTTGAATGTGCTGTTGATCGGATCGGGCGGCCGCGAGCACGCACTGGCCTGGAAAATTGCCCAGTCGCCGATGCTCGGTTCCTTGTTTGCGGCGCCCGGCAATCCCGGGATTGCCGAACATGCGGAACTCCTGGATGTCGAGCTCGCCAATCACCAGGCAGTGATCGCCCTGTGCGGAGACAAGGCGATCGATCTGGTGGTGGTCGGACCGGAAGCGCCGCTGGTCGACGGGCTTGCCGACGCGCTGGCCTCCGCCGGCATCAAGGTCTTTGGACCATCCGCGAAAGCGGCGCAGCTCGAGGGTTCCAAAGGCTTTACCAAGGACCTGTGCGCGCGCCAGGACATTCCGACCGCCGCCTATGAACGGTTCAACAATGCGCCCAAGGCCAAGGCCTATGTGCGCACCCAGGGCGTTCCCATCGTCATCAAGGCCGACGGGCTCGCTGCGGGTAAGGGCGTCACCGTCGCGATGACGCTGGAAGAGGCATTCGATGCAATCGAGGATTGTTTCGAGGGCGCCTATGGAGAAGCGGGAGCGGAAGTCGTCATCGAGGAGTTCCTGACCGGCGAAGAGGCGAGCTTTTTCTGCCTGTGCGACGGGGAGACCGCCCTGCCCTTCGGGACCGCCCAGGACCACAAGCGCGTGGGCGACGGCGACACCGGCCCCAACACCGGCGGCATGGGCGCCTATTCGCCCGCGCCGGTGATGACCGAGGATCTCATCGCGCAGACCATGCGAGAGATCATCGAACCCACCATGCGCGGCATGGCGGAGATGGGCGCGCCCTTTTCCGGCGTGCTCTACGCGGGACTGATGATCGACGAGAGCGGACCGAAGCTGATCGAATACAATGTGCGCTTCGGCGATCCCGAGTGCCAGGTGCTGATGATGCGGCTCAAGGACGACATTCTTGTCCTTCTCTCGGCGGCGGCAAGCGGCGGCCTGAAGCATGTCTCGGCGCGCTGGTCCGACGAGACGGCGCTGACCGTGGTGATGGCCGCCGAGGGCTATCCCGGCACGCCGAAAAAGGGCACGGTCATCGACGGTCTCGAGAGGGCCCAGGCCGGCGGCGCGAAGGTGTTTCACGCCGGCACAGCGGTGAACGACGGCGCGCTGGTCGCCAATGGCGGGCGCGTGCTCAATGTCACCGCGAGCGGTGCCGATGTGAAAACCGCGCAGGCGCGCGCCTATGCGGCGGTGGATTCGATTGACTGGCCGGGCGGGTTCTGCCGCCGGGACATCGGCTGGCGCGCGGCGGCGCGGGAAACCAATCTTGACTGACTGTTAACCGCTTCAAACAACCGGATCGTAACGCCCTGTTGCTAGGCTTCACTCACCAAAGGCCGGAGTTTCCGGCACGAACGGGAGTACGAAGCCATGCTCAGATTGATTGCCGCAACCCTGTTGTGTGCGGGCGCAAGCGCCGCAAGCGCGTCGTCGATCGAGGCCTTCAAGGAAACCTCCAGCACCCGCAGCAGCATTGTCGAGATCGGCTGCCACGAATGCGCGCGCGCCGCCGAAGCCGCGGCCCGGGAGGCCGAAGTCCGGCTTGAACCGGGCGAGCAGATTATTGAGGTCCGCGAGGTGGACGGCGAGAAGAAAATCTACCGCACCGAAGGCTGGCTCGGCGGTTCGCCTGTCACGATGGTGAGCAAGGCCAGCGAGGCCGATCTGATCGCGCTCGGCCTTGTGGAGCCCGAGACCCTGGACGCCGAGACAGACGTCGCGGATGCGGCCCAAACGGAAGACGGAGTTTCAGATGCCGGCGCGGTCGTGACCGCCGGGGCGGACGCGGAAACACCCGCCGTCACAGAACCGGCCCTGAGCGCGCCCGAGCTTGTGCGCAAACCGCTCTTCGAGCCGGTGATCGCCAACACCGACCCGGGCGTCGATTCCGCATCGACAACCTCGGCGCTCACCGCAAAGGACAAGCCGTTCGATCCTTCGAGCTTCGAACTCAGGCTGAACTGATCGGTCCCTGCCCCGCCGGGTCCGCGACAGGACCGCGCGCGATGGCACCGAGCCGGCGCCCTCCTCCAGGGGTTGCCGGCTCCGGTCGTTTCAGGATCGTGCGGTCTAGAGCGTTTCCGGCAAAAACAGAATTGCATGCAACGCTCTATCCTATTTTTTATACGCAATTCCGGACGCGAAACCGGTTCCCACTTTCGCTGGAATTGCTCTAGCCGGAAATCCGCGAGAAGTCCGCAACCGCGCCGGTGGTCTCGCGGATCATTGCGAGCAACGCCAGACGGTTGGCGCGGACCTTCTCGTCCTCGGCATTGACCAGCACGTCCTCAAAGAAGGAATCAACAGGTTCGCGCAGTGCCGCAAGCGCACTCATGGCCGATGAATAATCTTCCTTCTCAATGGCTTGCGAGGCCTGAGCAACAGATTGAGTCACGGCGCTGAAGAGCTTTCTCTCCGCATCGAGCTCGAACAGGGCTTCATCGACCGCATCGGCGACCGCCGTTCCCTTCCTTTCCTCGGCTGCCAGAATGTTGGCCGCGCGCTTGGTTCCGGCCAGAAGGTTCCTGCCATCCTCGGTGTCAAGAAACGCGCCGAGCGCTTCGACGCGGCGGGTGATGTCGAGCAGGTCATCGGACTGCGGCGTGATCACCGCGTCGATCAGATCATGACGGGCGCCCTGATCGCGGAGGTAGACTTTCAGGCGATCGTGGAAGAAGGAGAGGAGGTCGGAAGTTAATGACAACTCGCCTTCAATTGGTGCTTCCGCTGCATCAAATCTCCGAATAAATTCTCCAGATATCTTGTCGAAGGCTGAGCGAGAGACTTTAGAATCAGTCAGTATCTTTGCAAACTGCGATCCTCGCAGATCCTCCATGCTTAGAGGCATCTTTGTCGAGAAGACTTTTTCAAGTTTTTGGGGCACCTGAAGGCGGTAGGGTTGAGCAGTTCTAACAAGTAATGGTGCCCGCACTCCATTCTCCACTAGAATCCGGATCACGCCCAACGCGGCACGTCTCAGCGCATAGGGATCCTTCGAGCCCGTCGGCTTCTCGTCGATGGCCCAGAAGCCGACCAGCGTGTCGAGCTTGTCGGCCAGCGCCACGGCAATCGAGACCGGATCGGTTGGAACTTCGTCGGACGGGCCCTGCGGCTTGTAATGTTCCTCAAGCGCCGCCGCGACGCTCTCCGGCTCGCCTTGCAGACCCGCATAGATCCGGCCCATGACGCCCTGAAGCTCGGGGAACTCGCCGACAACCTCGGTCTGTAGGTCGGCCTTGGCGAGCATGGCCGCGCGGGTGGCAAGCACCGGGTCCGCCCCGACAATCGGAGCGAGCTCAGTGGCGAGCTTCGCGATCCGCTGCACGCGCTCACCCTGCGTGCCGAGCTTGGCGTGGAAGGTGACATTGAGCGCATCGAGCCGCGCCATGCGCTGGTCAAGCGGCTTGTTCATGTCGAGACCGAACGCTTCGGCAGAAGCAGTTAGCTTGTCGAGATCGGGCAGATTGGCCTGGTCGGTGTTCCAGAAATAGAGCGCGTCTGACAGGCGCGCGCGCACCACCTTGGCGTTGCCGTGGGCGATCTCGCGGCCGCCGTCGCTGGCCTCGATATTGGCGACGAGGATGAACTTGTTCGACAGCCCTGCCCCGGGCTTTCTCAGCACGAAGCATTTCTGGTTGGTCTTGATCGTCAGGCGGATGATGTCGTCGGGGATTTCGAGGAAATCCTCCTCGAACTCGCCCATCAGCACCACCGGCCATTCGACCAGGCCTGAGACCTCATCGAGAAGCCCTTCGTCCTCGACAAGTTCGAGGCCGGACGCAAACGCAAGATTCTGCGCGTCGGACAGGATGATCTCCTTGCGGCGATCCGCATCGAGAACGACGTTGGCGCGCTCGAGCTTCTCCACGTAATCATCGAAGCGGCGCACGGTGAACGGATCGGGCGCATGGAAGCGATGGCCGGACGTGACGTTGCCGGCAACAAGATTGTCGACCGCGAACGCAATCACTTCCGGCTCCTCGGTTTCCGGACCGAAGGTGCAGATCATCGATTGCAGCGGGCGCACCCAGCGCAGTGCGCCCGGCTGAGCCGAGGACGGCCCCCAGCGCATGGATTTTGGCCAGGGGAAGCCACGGATGATGCCCGGCATCACTTCGGCGATGATTTCCTCGGCCTTGCGTCCGGGCTTCGAGATCCGGGCCACGTAGAAATCGCCCTTCCTGGGATCGCTCTGGATGTGGGCTTCCGAAATGTCGTTCAGTCCCGCCTTGCGCATGAACCCTGCGACGGCCTGCTCGGGCGCCTTGGTCGAGGGGCCCTTGATCTCCTCATGCACATCCTTCGAACCGGCAGTGAGCCCGCGCAGATCGAGCGCCAGCCGGCGCGGCGTCCAGTGTTCGCGTGCGGCCTCATAGGTCAGTCCGGCATCGACCAGCGCATCGGTGACTGCCTTTCTAAGATCGGCAGCCGCCTTGCGCTGCATGCGCGCAGGGATTTCCTCGGAACGGAGTTCAATCAGCAAGTCGGGCATCAGTTCAACTCCACCGCAAATGCGCGCATGCTTCTATCGGTTCTGCACGTCCTCGCGGCTCCGCCGCTGCGTTCGAGCGGGCGCGCGGGGATCTCTTCGGATCGGAGTTCAATCAGCAGATCAGGCATGGTGTTTCCTAAAGAAGAATTCGCGCGGGACTTAGCAAGCCGGAGCCCGATTGTCATCCGCCGATTGGTCTCCCGTTGCGTCAGCGGCCGGCTTTGGGCCGGGCCTGCCGCTTCTTTCCTCGCCACCAGCCCGGCATGCTAGTTTGCCCGACAGATCGAGTCGCATGGAGGCAAGGCATGAGCACAGACAGATATCTGATCACCGCCGAGGAGATCGCCAAGAGCGACGGCATCAGGAAAACGCATTTCCTGAACCCGCAGGCGCAACGGATCAACAAGTCGCTCGGGGACCAGACCGGGCTGACGGGTTTCGGCTTCCACATCATCGAGGTCGAGCCGGGTTTCGAGACCACGGAACACCATCGCCATCATCACGAGGACGAGTGCATCTACGTGCTTAAGGGCACGGCCACCGCTTTCATCGGCGACGAGAGCTTCGAGATCAAGGCAGGGGATTTCATCGGTTACCGCAGGGGCGGGCTGGCGCATTCGATCAGGAACACGGGAAGTGAGGTCTTCCGCTGCATCGTGGTCGGCGAGCGGCTTGCCCATGATGTCGGCGACTACACACGGCTGAACAAGCGCATTTACCGGAACGCCGGCCTGCCATGGACGCTTGTCGATCACGACGACCTGGAGAAAGTGGGCGGAAACGCCGGAAAGAAGTAAGGCGAACGCAGTGATCCCGACGGTTACCAGCCGCCGCCGCCGCCACCGCCTCCGCCGCCCCCGGAAGAACCGCCGCCCGACGATCCGGACGAGCTCTTGGGCTGCGGCATCGACGCCGCCATGGCCGCAGAGACGGACGCCACGGAAGCCGCGGTCGCGGTCCCCAGATTGCCCGATGACCAGGACGAACCGCTGTGCCAGCTCGGGCTGTAGTGGCGATCACTGTCCGGCGAGATGCGGGCCAGGTGCGCGGCCCAGGCTTCCGACCAGGGTTTTTCGACCCCCAGCCCCGAGGCGTAGGGCAGGAAGCGCTCGAACAGTTCCTCGGACATTTCCGGCGCGTCGCGCATGTTGAGCCGGTTTGTTTCGGCGGTTTCGAGATAGAGCTTGAAGCCCTTGATGTCGGCAAGCACCTTGGCGCCGGTATCGGTCGGCGCACCCAGCAGAAAGAAACTGAACAGGATCACCACCTGGCCGACGATCAGAAGCGCGCCGGCCACTCGGTAGATGAAGAAACCATCGCCCCACAGGCTGACCAGAAGGCCGAACAGGAATACCGCGCCGCCCACCAGAAGCAGGATCGCGCCGGCAATACGGCCGCCGAACCCCGAGGTCGGATCACTGAAGAGCGAGCGTCCCGCAATCACCATTCCGCCGCCGAACAGCGAGGTGAAAATGGGCAGGATGAGGTACACGATGCCGTCATCGGGCGGCCCCTGCAGCACCATCCCGAGAATGTAGGTCGCCACGCCGAGCAGGATTCCGGGAAAGAACCAGCCGATGTTTGAATTGTAGTAGCGGCCGGAATATTCCCTCGAAATGGCCATTCGCAGTTTCGTCACGGCGCTCTTCAGGACAGGACCGTTGTGCTTGTCGAGGATGATCTCCTCGCGATTGGCGAGGAGGGTCGACAGAAGCGCGTTCTCGCCTGCAGGCAGATTGGCCGAGCCGGAGGAACCGGCTGCGGCGCCGCGCTGGAGCGTCACCGTTCCGTTCGAATCCTCGTCAATGCGCAAAAGGCGTTTGACCCCCAGCGATAGAAGAGCCGCGATGAACGGAAGATCCACACCCTTCCGCCCTGTGCGGAAGCCGTTGAAATGCGCAAACGAAAGGGCCGCGGGCGAGAGGTTTTCCGGCGGATGGAACAGCGGGATCACCGGCGGCGATGGCGGGTCGCGTCCGACCTTGTTCCAGGCCCAGAGGAAGTAGGCCGGCACCCCGATCCAGCCGAGTATCAGAACAAGGATGCCGATATTGTCCCAGATGAGCAGCGCGCCGCCAGCGGTATCGGGCGAAACGACCCCTTCGGTAAAGCCCGCGGCGATTGTCAGGCCCTCCTGAGGGCCGAGAGGCCGGGTCAGCGAAAACCGAACCTCAGAACCGCCATCTCGGATCGAGCCCTGATAGTTGCCACCGGTTGCATCGAACGCTCCGGTATAAGCAGCAATCCGGTCCCGTATCGCCCGCGCGCCCTCCGGCAGATACACCCGCGCCTCGGCATCCAGGATGGGGAAGGTCCAGAAATTGCCTGTCACATTCCAGTAGAGTTCGTCGAACCCTTCGAAGTGTCGCAGTTGCCGGGTGGTGACATATCGAATGGTGTAGGTGTGTTCGCCGTGCGAAATATAGGTATCGGCATCGCCGATATAGATGCGGTAGAAACGGCCCTGCCATTCCGTGTTGTAGGGTGACGGCTCGCCATTGTGCAAAACTTCGATCAGTTCGAACCCGTTGGTTGTCCAGAGGCCCCATTCATCGAGCGCGCGCAGCGGAATGTCACGATAGATCCCGCGCCTTATGTCCCGGCCCTCGGCATTGACGGTGATGGTTTCGGTGACTTCAATCGAGGCATCGGCGTTGATGCGGATCTCGGCGTCGAAGAAGCGGATTTCCTCCCTGGCCTGGGCCGCAACCGACAGTGCGAGCGTGAACAGCAGAGCCCAGATTTGGGAGTAAAACCTTTTCATCCCGGAACCTCCTCCAGATAACTCACGCCAAGGGATGCGAGCGCATCCCAGTAGCCGGGATAGGTCTTGCCGACGCATTTCGGATCGAGAATGGTGATGCCGGAGGATTTGAGACCCGCGAGCGCGAAGCTCATCGCTATACGGTGATCGGCAAAGGTGTCGATCTCGGCCGGCAGATGCCGGCCCGCAAGCGAAGGATCGCCATCAACGATCAGATCGTCGCCCTCCTCGCGCGCAAGCCCGTCCTTGATCGCGTTCAATCCGAGCGAAAGGGCGCGAACCCGGTCACACTCCTTGACCCGGAGATTGGAAATGCCGGTGAACCGGACGGGAGTGGCGTTGTAGGCTGCAAGCACCGCCAGCGTGGGAACCGCATCCTGCATCTGCGAGCCGTCGATGACTGCCGGCATGTGGGGAAACGAGGCGATCACATCATAGGCGCGCGCATCGGGCTGGGTGAAGCCTGACGATGGCGTGCCGATGTCGATGCGGCCGCCGCCCAGCGCTTCCGCTCCCCAGAGATAGGTCGCAGCCGAGGCATCGGGCTCGATGCGGTAATCGGTCGCCCGGTAGCCCGTCGGCTCGATGCGCCAATGCGACGGCGATTGCTGCTCAACCGAGGCGCCGAAGGCGCGCATCGCCGCGACCGTCAGGTAGATATAGCCGCGCGCGCCGATCTCGTCTCCGGCGAGCTCGACCGTAAAGGAGCGGCCGGCAATCGGCGCCGCCATCAACAGGGCGGAGACATACTGGCTCGACAATCCGGCGTCGATGACGACGCGATCGGCCGAAAAGCCTCCGGTTGCGTGAATCGTCACCGGTGGGCATCCCGTCGGCGCCTCCGCCTCGACGCCCAGCGACTTGAGCGCGACGATCAGCGGCTCGATCGGGCGCTTGCGCATGTGCCGGTCGCCATCCACGATCACCTCGCCTGTCACCATCGCCGCAATCGCCGCGGGCAGAAAACGGACAGCAGTGCCCGCATTGCCCAAAAACAGCGGCTGGGCGGGTGGGGTTAGCCGGCCTGTTCCGGTGACGACGAAGACGGTTTCATCCGGTTCCTCGATTCCGACGCCCATGGCGCGAAGCGCGTCGGCCATGTAGCGCGTGTCATCGCTCTTCAGGGCGCCGGTGAGACGGCTCACGCCATTGGCGAGCCCCGCGAGCAGGAGCGCCCGATTGGTGATCGACTTGGAACCCGGAGGCGCGACCGCGCCGGTAAGCGCGTTTGTCGGCGGAACGATCGTAAGCCTTTCACTCTTCATGGTCTTTCCCGTAATTTCCGGTTGGCCGAAGTGTCAGAACTTGACATTCGGCACGGCGCGGTCGGCATCGTTCTCGATTTCGAAATACTCCGCCTTGACGAAACCGAACCGGTTGGCGATCAGGTTGGATGGAAAGGACTCCACCGCGACATTGAGATTGCGCACAGACCCGTTGTAATAGCGCCGCGACATGGAAATCTCGTTTTCCGTTTCCTCGAGCGCCTCCTGGAATTCCTTGAAGTTCTCGTTGGCTTTCAAATCCGGATAGTTTTCGGCAACGGCCATCAGACGTCCGAGGGCGCCACTGAGAGCGCCTTCGATCCCCGCGCGCTGTTCGGGCGAACCGTTGCTGTTCGACACGGCCTGGCCGCGCAGACGGGTCACCTCTTCAAGGAGCTCGCGCTCATGGGTCATGTACCCTTTCACGGTCTCGAGCAGGTTGGGAATGAGATCGGCGCGGCGCTTGAGCTGCACGTCGATTCCGCTCCAGCCCTCGCCTGCCATCTGCCGGAGCTTGACGAGCCTGTTGTAGAGCGAGATGCCGTAAAGCACGATGCCGGCAAGCACCGCCAGAATGATCCAAGTCCCCATAGCATTCCCATCCAAGGCTAAAATTGACCGGTTGCGCAGGCGCCTTCCTGGCAGCGGCGCGACCTTAAACGAGACGACTGGGGAAATCCACGGGATAAGCCGGAATGAGACCACTTCCGACACGGGCGCGACCGGTGGCGACCCGCGGGCCCATGCCTTTCACCGGATCGGCTTTTGCGAACCGCCTGTTGGCGCATGTCCGCACAATCTGGTCACTGCTTGTAAAGCAGGGCTTTACCATTCGGGTGCACACAATGGATGCCGGGAACAGGATTCGCCGCCCGACGGTATGACAATTCATTGAAACCGAAAGCTCGCACAAGGTTATGAACGTCTCAGATTCAAGCATTTTCGACCTGGCGCCCATTGCCATGTGGATTGAGGATTTCAGCGGCGTCAAACGCCTGTTCGATCGTTGGCGCGCCGAGGGCGTCGAGGATATCCGCTCCTTCTTCAAGGAAGACATGGCCCGGGTCGAGACCTGTTCGCGTGCGATCGAGGTGCTGCGCGTCAACCGGAAGACATTGTCGCTTTACGAGGCCGAAACGCTGGAGCATCTCACCGGAAACCTCTCGACAGTGTTCCGTGACGAGATGCTCGACAGCCACATCAACGAATTGAGCGCGCTCTGGTACGGGGAAACCGAGTTCGAAAGCATGGGAGTGAACTATTCGCTTTCGGGCCGGCGAATGGACATCCATCTCAAGGGATCGGTCATGCCGGGCCATGAGGAAACACTCGCCCAGGTGCTTCTGACCACCGAAGACGTGTCAGAGCGCGAAAGTGCGAGGCGCAGCGAAATCACAAGCCGTCAGTATGCAGAAGGCCTTTTCAGCAATTCGCCAGTTTCCCTGTGGGTTGAGGATTTCAGCACGATCAAGGACCTGCTCGAGGACGTGCGCCTGAGCGGTGTCGATGATTTCCGGGTCTTTCTGGACGTGCATCCGGAATTCGTCCGCCAATGCATGAGCGAAATCCGGATCATTGACGTCAATCAGGCGACGCTGGAGCTGTTTGGCGCAAGCGATCTCACGACGCTGCTGGCCCGGCAGAGCGAGATTTTTCGCGACGAGATGGAAAAGCCCTTCCGCGAACAGCTCCTGGATCTGTGGGATGGCAAGCTGCATCACCACCGCGAGGTCGTGAACTATGCGCTCGATGGTTCCATCCGCAACATCCTGCTTCATTTCTCGGTGCTGCCGGGCCACGAGCATGACTGGTCGCAAGTTCAGATCGCGCTGGCGGACATCACCGCACGCAAGAAAGCGGAAGCCTATCTTGAATATCTGGGCAAGCACGACGTGCTGACAAAACTATACAACCGCGCCTTCTACACCGATGAGCTGAACCGGCTTGAACGCAAGGCCCTGCGCCCCGTGTCCGTGATCATGATGGACCTCAATGGCCTCAAGCAGGTCAACGATCAGTTGGGGCACGATGCCGGCGATTCGCTTCTGCGCCGTTTCGGCGAAGTGCTCGAGGGCGTCGTTTCACGCCCGTACAGCGCAGCGCGCATCGGCGGTGACGAGTTCGCTCTGCTGATGCCCGGCGCCGATGCGAAGGCCGCAAGCGCGATGGTCGAGACCATTCATGAGCTTCTGCACATCAACAACCAGTTCTATTCCAATGCGCCGTTGAGTGTCTCGATCGGCCGGGCCACCAGCCATGAGGGCGAGAGCATGGATGGGCTTGTCAAGCGGGCCGACACCGCGATGTACGAGCACAAGCGGCTATCGGCGCGCGATCCGCTCAATCCGGACCGGGCATTGGTCTCGCGCGGATAAAGACCGCCGGTGAAACCGGGGGCTGCAGCCCTATTCGGCCGCCTGGAGCAGGTTGAATCCTCCTGCGTCGGTCAGCAGGAATGCCTCGCCGCACTGACGCGAGAGATTGCGAACCCTGAGAATGTAGCCCTGCCGCTCGGTTACGGAGATCACGCCGCGCGCGTCGAGCAGATTGAACACGTGGCTTGCCTTGATGCACTGGTCATAGGCCGGCAGCACGCATTTATGAAGCATCCCTGACGCGCCTTCGAGGCTCCCCGCCTCTTGCGGCGCGCCCGCCTTTAGGATCGCCTCGCACTCCCGTTCCGCATCCTCGAAATGCTTGAGCAGCATCGCGGTATCGGCGACTTCGAAATTGTAGCGCGAATATTCCTGCTCGGACTGCAGGAACACATCGCCATAGGTCACCTTTTCGGGCCCTTCGCGGCCGTTGAAGTTCAGATCGTAGACATTGTCCACGCCCTGAACATACATGGCGAGGCGCTCCAGGCCATATGTCAGTTCGCCGGCGACGGGCGCACATTCAATGCCGCAGACCTGCTGGAAATAGGTAAACTGGCTGACTTCCATGCCATCGCACCAGCATTCCCAGCCGAGACCCCAGGCGCCCAGCGTGGGGCTTTCCCAGTCGTCCTCGACGAAGCGCATGTCGTGCAGCAGCGGATCGATCCCGATCGCCGCGAGCGAGCCGAGATAGAGTTCCTGAAGGTTCGACGGGTTGGGCTTGAGGATCACCTGATACTGATAATAGTGCTGCAGCCGGTTGGGATTTTCGCCATAGCGGCCGTCCTTGGGACGGCGTGACGGCTGCACATAGGCTGCGTTCCAGGGCCTGGGGCCCAGCGCGCGAAGTGTGGTTGCAGGGTGAAAGGTGCCGGCGCCGACTTCCATGTCATAGGGCTGCAGCACCACGCAGCCATAATCCGCCCAATAGCGATGCAGCGCCAGGATCAGCCCCTGAAACGAACGGGTCGGATGCATGTGGTCTGGCAGAGCTTCGGTCATGGGTTGAATTCCGGATGGCGCATCTTGGTTTTTGCAGGCCGTCAACGCAGAGGCCCTGAACGTTCGGCGACAGGTGCCATGAAGGAATTGACCGGTCAAGCCTACAGCGAAAGGTTGACTTCCTAGGTCATGCGTCCTAAAAAATTAGGACGTTTGCCCTAAACGAGAGCCTGAATGTGAAAGCCGATGAAACGCGTCGAAGGATAGTGATCGCCGCCGACCGCTTGTTTTATGAACAGGGATACGAAAACGCGTCTTTTGCCGATTTCGCCCAAGCGGTCGAGATCTCACGGGGCAATTTCTATTATCACTTCAAGACCAAGGACGCCGTGCTTGCCGCGGTGATCGAACACCGGCTTGACGAGCGCAAAGCGATGCTGCGCCAGTGGGAGCAAGAAGACGATAATCCGGCGAGCCGAATCAAGAGCTTCATCAACATACTGATTGCCAACCAGACCAAGATCATGGCGTTCGGATGCCCGGTCGGTACGCTCTGTACCGAACTCGCCAAGCTCGATCACGCCCTCAAATCCGAAGCCGCGAGGCTGTTCACATTGTTCGCGGAGTGGCTGGAACAACAGTTCGCGGAACTTGGATGTGGCGACCAGGCCTCCGATCTCGCCATGCACCTGCTTATGCGCAGCCAGGGTGTCGCCTCCCTTGCCAACACCTTTCAGGACGCAAAGTTCGTCCGCCGCGAGGTTGACGCGATGCATCAATGGCTGGACCAGCAGACCCCGTCCACGACAACCAAAGACATGAAACGTGACCAATATTAGGGAGAATCCAGTGTTTCTGATCGTGCTTCGCTTTTCCGACAACAAGGCCGCCGCCGCCGAGCATGTGCAGGCGCACAACGCCTGGATTGCCAAGGGCTTTGCGGACGGTGTGTTCGCGCTCACAGGCAGTGTCGAGCCAAAACAGGGCGGCGCCGTACTGGCTTGCAACATAGCTCGCGCCGAGGTCGAGAAGCGCGTGGCCGAAGACCCGTTCGTCGCCAGCAATGTCGTTACGGCAGAGATCATCGAAATTTCGCCAGGGCGGACGGATCCCCGGCTCGACTTTCTCGCAGCCTAGCTCATTCGTCTGGCTTCCTGAGACGGTATTCGCCCGTCTTGGGATCCTCGATCAGGGTGCCCTGGGCTCCGGATTTGGCTTCCTTTTCGGCATCACGCACGCGCGCACTCACGCGCTCCGCCTCTGACAGGAAGCGTTTGTAGCCCAACCAGGCCACCGCGCCGACGGCGGCGAGCAATATCAACTGCGGCATGGAGCGATCCTCCCTTTACGGTTCAGGCCAGGCTTCAGCGATGCCTCGACATCATAGTCCGTAGCGGGCCCAAAGCGCGCGCTCTTCAAGCGCATTCAATCCTGCTTCGCCGATTCCGGCAAGTGCGCCCGCAGCAAGTCCGGTCGCAACGCCAGGCACCTTGCGGCCGAAGAGACCGCGCTGGGGCGCGATCAGGCGCGGCTTGACCTTGTCACCAAAGCGGGCGCGCAGCACGGCATGAAGATCGCCCAGATCGTCGACAAGTCCGAGCTCCCTGCCGCGCTGGCCGGTCCAGAAGCGGCCGGTGAACAGATCCGGATCGTCCTTGAGGCGTTCGCCGCGGCTCTGCTTGACCAGGTCTATGAAGACCTTGTGGATCTCGAGCTGCAGTTCCTTGAGATAAGCCACATCCTCCGGATTTTCCGGCTTGAACGGATCGAGCAGGGACTTGTTCTGACCGGCGGTGTAGACCCGGCGCTCGACGCCGATCTTGTCGATCAGTCCGGTAAATCCGAAGCCTGCCGAGATGACCCCGATCGAGCCGACAACCGATGACGGATCGGCGATAATCTCGTCGCCCGCACAGGCGATCATGTATCCGCCGGACGCCGCAACGTCCTCGACGAACATCAATACCTTCTTGTTCTTCTCCTGAGCCAGGTCTCGAATGCGCCGGTGGATCAACCGCGCCTGTACGGGCGATCCGCCAGGCGAGTTCACCATGATCGCCACGGCAGGCGCCTGTTTGTCCGAGAAGGCGCGCGCGAGCAATGGAGCCGCATTCGCCATGTTGAGGTTCTGACGGAACTGGTTCCCGCCCGACATGATGGCCCCGTTCAGGCGAACGACCGGAATGACGGTGACGTCCTTGCGGAAACGGGCCGGGAGAAAGGACTTCAGAGTGGGCATGAAGATGGAATCCTGTAAAAATATTCGCGGCCCTCAGGCTGCTTGTTCAGACGAATTTTCTTCGCTCCATGTATGTCTTTTGGTCGGCAGTGCAATGGCGGTCATAGGCCCAAGCCGTTACTTCGGACGCTTTTGCGCCGATTGCCCTGTTCGACGCGGCCAGTCCCCGAGACCGTTTGCGAGGTCGTTCGCCAGCCGGGAAAAATCACGTCCCGCGCCTTTGTGAATGACGATCCTGTCGCACAGAAGCAACCGTGCCCGGCTGCCCTTGACCGCCGTGACGAGAATCCGGATGGCATCATCGCCAACACGCGGACAGACTGGTGTGATCTCAATGCCGCCAAAGCGCCTCTTAAGTCCTTCCAGGACATCGGCAAGCGATTGGGGTCGCGCGATCAGCGAGACTTGTCCGCCGGGCTTGAGGATGGCGTTTGCGGTTCTGAGCCATTGCTCGAACAGATCCGGCGTGTCCATCGCGTGGGCCTGCGCCTTCAGGTCATCGGGAGTGGTGCGGTCGCGGGCCGAGTTGAACGGCGGATTCATGATTACGTGGTCGAATGCCCGGTCGGCCAGACCGGCGGCGCATCGCGCCTCGCCGCGGAGATTCACATCGGCCTCGATTACCCTGACGCGCGGCGCCAAGCGGGCGTTCAACGGATGATTGATCGTCATGCGGGCGCATTGGGCCATCCGCGGCGCTCTCTCGACCAGAACGATTTGCATTCCTTCAAGCCGGCTTGCTACGGCCAGACCGGCAGCGCCCGCGCCGGCCCCCAAGTCGGCGAGCGATCCCGTTGCACCCGCCGGAACGGCTGCAGCAAGCAGCATGGCGTCCAGCCCCGCCCGATGCCCTTCCGCCTCGGGTTGCAGGAGATGAAATCCGCCACGATGAAACGCGTCGATGCTGTAGCCCGGCGGCGCACCGGACGAAGCCGCCGAACCCGCGGGAACCTCAAGGGCGCCGTCAGCTTCGTTCGTCACGTTCGTTCCACGGCCGGAGTTCGTTTTCAAGGCCGGCATCAATGACAATGCGTCGGGCCTGCAAGGCGCTGTCCTCGTCCACCAGAATGCGCCGCGGGATGACCCCCACCGAGCCTTCGAGAATGCTCATGCCGCTGTCGGCCACCAAGCAGCCGATGCCTGCATCCCGCATCAGGCTTTCGACAAAGGAGATAAGCACCGGATCGTTGGTGCGGATGAGATCGTGCATCTATGGTCCTCTGAGTGTTTGTTTCATCTGAACGTATCAGATATCAAGCCCGTCCGCGCCAATTCGCCGCTTGCGGCAGTGTTCCGGGCTGAATAATGTAAAGCAACCTTTCGAACAGGAGTCTGGTCCCTTGGGCGTAGTCGTACCACTGGAAAATGGAAAACAACGCGACGCGTCGGTCAAGCCGCTTGTCGACAAGACGCGCGCGGACATGGACCGCGTCAACCAGCTTATCCTGTCCAAGGCAGGATCCGATGTCGCGATGATCCCGGAAGTGGCCAACCACCTGATATCTTCCGGCGGCAAACGGCTGCGACCGATGCTGACACTCGCTTCGGCCACGATGTTCGGCTACGAGGGCGAGGCCCATGTGAAACTCGCCACTTCGGTCGAGTTCATGCACACCGCCACGCTGCTGCATGACGACGTGGTCGATGAAAGCGACCTCAGACGCGGACGCTCGACCGCACGGATGATCTGGGGCAACCAGGCAAGCGTCCTTGTGGGCGACTTCCTGCTGGGTCAGGCGTTCAAGATGATGGTCGAGGTCGGATCGCTCGAGGCGCTCGATGTGTTGTCGGGTGCTGCGGCGGTGATCGCCGAGGGCGAGGTGCTGCAGCTTTCCGTGGCCAAGAACATGGAGACCACCGAAGACGACTATCTCTCGGTCATCCGGGCCAAGACCGCAGCGCTGTTTTCAGCTGCCTGCGAGGTCGGTCCGATCATCGCCGAAGCCGGCAAGGCCGAGCGGAATGCGCTGCGCTCCTACGGCATCAATCTTGGTCTGGCGTTCCAGCTGATTGACGACGTGCTCGACTATGGCGGTTCGGCGAGCGATCTCGGCAAGAATGTGGGCGATGACTTCCGTGAAGGGAAGATCACGCTTCCGGTGGTGCTCGCCTATCGGCGCGGCTCCGAGGCGGAGCGTGAATTCTGGCGCGATGCGATTGAAGGCGGCAACAGCGACGATGCCGCGCTCGAAAAGGCGCTCGGCCTGATCGCGAAATACGGCAGCCTGAAGGATACGACGGCACGCGCTGAGCACTATGCATCGATTGCGCGCGATGCGCTGGCGCCGCTGCCCGATTCGCTGGAAAAATCGGCACTGCTCGAAGTTATTGCCTTCTGCCTGAACCGCGCCAACTAGACGCCATCACCCGCGCGACCGGAGATCACCGGCATCTTGGGGTGCGCCTTGCCGCGTTGCGCCAAAAAAGCCATGGTGTTGGCCAGAATGCTTCGGCGACCGGTCGATGCGCGGCCACAAGAACATGAGGCACGATTTTATGCGGCGAAACATGACAGCCCGGCTTGCAGCCAGCGTGGCGCTTGGCGTTTTCCTTTCCATCGGCTCAACGGTGCCCGGCTTGCCCGGCGTGGCGGCACATGCGGCAACCGAAGAGGAACAAAAGCCCAATTTTCTCGGCTTCGCCAGCGCATTCTTGGCCGCGCGCACCGCTGATATCGACAACGATACCGGCAATGCCATCGAGTTCTACACCAAGGCGCTGGAGTTCGATCCGGAGAATATAGAAGTCAAGCAGCGCCTGATGGTGGCGCTCTTTACAGATGGCCGCTTCAGCGAGGGAGTTGCGCTCGCGCGCGAGCTCAAGGACGATCCTTCGGTAGAGCAGGTGGCGCACATGGCCATGGCGGTGGAAGCGATCGCCAAGCGCGAGTACCGCAAGGCTGCAAAGCTTCTCGATCCGGCGAACTCCAATCCGATCGACCGGCTTCTCAATACGCTTCTCAAAGCCTGGGCGGATTACGGCGACAGCAAGGGCGAAGCGGCGCTGGAGGCGGTTCTCGCGCTCGAGGGGCCGGCCTGGTATCCTGTTTTTACCCGCTACCACGCCGGTGCGATGGCGCTCGCGCAGGGCAAGAAATCCGCGGCGCGGACGCATTTCACCGACCTTGTTGCAGATCCCCAGGGCGGAGGAGCCGCCCCCGACACCTACATTCGCGCGGTGATGGCGCTGGCAAGCATGGAAGCGCGCGAAGGCAACAAGCGCGCGGCTCTCGATGCGCTGTCTGCCGGCGAGGACTTCACGCCGAATTATGCGCCGCTTGCAGCGCTCAGGCAGCTGATTGAAGAGGATGGCAAGCCGCAGCCCGGCATTCGGACTGCGCAACAGGGCGCATCCGCGGCTCTGTTCACGCTTGCTGCCGCGCTCAACCGCGATGGCGCGGAGGAGACAGTCGCCGTCTACCTGCAGCTTGCCCGCGCGCTCAACCCGGATGACGCCGCCACGCTCGTGATCCTCGGCGGGCTCAAGGAACGGCTGGGCAAGATCGAGGATGCAATCGCGCTCTACGACATGGTGCCGGAGGAGTCTCCGATGCGCCGCGTTTCCGAACTGCAGCTCGGGCTGGCGCTGGCCGATCTCGATCGCAACGCCGAGGCCAAGGATCATCTCAAGTCCCTGATCGAATCCGATCCGAACGACCTTCGAAGCTACCTTGCCTATGGCAGCGTTTTGTCACGGGACAAGGATTATGTGGAAATGGCGCTCAACTACGAGACGGCGATTTCGGTTGCCGGGCCGACACCGACCCGCAATGACTGGAACCTTTTCTTTCAGGCCGGGATTGCCCATGAGCGGCTCAAGCAGTGGCCGCGCGCCGAGGCCCATTTCAAGCGGGCGCTTGAGCTTTATCCGGACCAGCCGCAGGTGATGAATTATCTGGGCTATTCCTGGATCGACATGAACATGAACCTGGAAGAGGGCATGGACCTGATCCGCGCCGCCGTCGACCTGCGTCCCAATGACGGCTACATCGTCGATTCGCTGGGCTGGGCCCATTACCGGCTCGGTGAATACGAGGATGCGGTGCGCGAACTCGAGCGGGCGGTGGAACTGCGTCCGGCCGATCCGACAATCAACGATCATCTGGGCGATGCCTACTGGAAAGTCGGCCGCAGGCTTGAAGCCACGTTCCAGTGGAACCGTGCGCTGTCGAACGATCCCGACGAGGAGTTGAAACAGACGATCGAGGACAAGCTCGCCAACGGGCTTGGCGAGGACGGTTCAGCCGTGCCCGCCACGGCGGCCGACGACACCAACCCGGATGGCGCCCCCGAGCTCAATGGAGCCGGAGCGGACAAGAAGGGCGATGCTGGTCAAAACGACGTCTTCGAACGGCATGCGGAACTGCCCGGCGCGGGATCATCGGTTTCAATCAACTGAGATCCCGCCCCGATGCCGAAGCACGCCGGGCTCGAGGTTGTTGACGCCCCCGCCAAGATCAATCTCGCGCTGCATGTAACCGGTCGCCGGGACGACGGGTATCATCTCATCGAGACGCTTGCGGTCTTTACCTCGCTGGGGGACCGTCTGTCCGCTGAAACGGCTGACGAAGACCGGTTCACGATCAATGGCGCGGAAGCCGGCCCCCTGCTCGGCGATGCCTCTCAGGACAATCTGGTCTGTCGTGCCCGTGACGCTCTGCGGATCGAAGCCCGGGCATGCGGCCGGGAGGCCCCGCCGGTACATCTCACCCTTGAAAAAGGCCTGCCCGTGGCTTCGGGCATCGGAGGCGGATCGGCCGACGCGGCAGCAGCATTGCGGCTTCTCAACGATTTCTGGGGGCTTGCGACCGACAGCGCGGCCCTCGCAACGATCGGGCTTGAACTTGGCGCCGACGTTCCGATGTGCCTGTTGCAGCGCCCCCTGATCGCCCGTGGAATCGGCGAGCATCTCTCTCCGGTCGAGATCGGCTTTCCGCTCAATCTGGTGATCATCAATCCGCGCGTTCCCGTATCGACCCCGGTTGTGTTCAAGGCGCTCAAACGGCGGGATAACCCTCCGCTACCAGCGGCGAAGAACTGGACTGATCTGGAAAGCCTTCTGTCCTGGCTTGCCGAAACGCGAAACGACCTGGAACCTGCCGCTTCATACTCGGTAGCGGAAATCGGGCGCGGCATTGATGCCCTGCGCGACACCGGTGCGCTGTTTGCCCGCATGTCGGGATCGGGAGCCAGTTGCTTCGGGATCTTCGAAGACCGACTGTCGGCGGAAGCCGCGGCAAGCGCAATATTGGAAAGCAACCCGGGCTGGTTCGCGACCGCAACGGCAACCTTGCCATAGAACCGGACTGGCGGTGAATACGTCAGAGGCTGGCTGAGGGACTCATCAAGGACGACAAGGGCCGTTCAGGAAAATGCCAGCACGGCAGCCGGGACGATTTCGCAGGGCAGCTTCTTCATGGCGAGACCACGAGCCAGGCTCTCAAGCGACTGGTCCGGCCGGGCATTGGCGATCGCCTGCCGCTTCGGGATCAGTGCGCCATGTTCCAGCGCGGACAATCGCCGCCTCCACCGGGCGAAGAACGGCAGCCGGTACTCGCGGGATGGTCGCATTCGTGCAGCCTGCCCGCCGAGCGCCAGGTGCTGGCCGATCTGATCGACCCACCCCAGCATCGGCCTTGCGCCGGGTTCGATGAGGAGCAGCCAGTCACCACGCGCAGAGCGCACCGCTTCACGCAAATCCCCGTTGGTGATGAACCTGCAACCGGCTGCATCCGCCAGCATCGCCGTTCCGTCGCGCGATCCCCGATCGAGAATCACCACTTCGGCAACCAGCCCCTCGACCGCACCCGACACGAGCGATGCGAGCGTGACCGCCAAGGCGTTCTCCTGATCCCTGCATTCGATAAAGACGCTAATCATGTCCTCCTTTTATGCGACTGCCCTCTGAAATCAAAGAGGTACGGAGGGAGCAGGCCTTGCCGGCCCCCCACGACGTGATGCGTGACGGCAAAAAATCCGTGGATGGATCAACAGGACAGGCCGCCTCTTTAATTTTGTTCTTGCTATGTTCTCTCATATGTCATAGGAATATAATCACTGGAACAAACGAACCGCCACACCCAGTCAAGCCACCGGAGGCCTCATGCCCAGCCTTTCGACATTGAAACAGACCGCGTTCGCACCATCGTTGCAGCCTATGGAAGCAGATGCACTCGTCCTGGCAAGCGGACTGCGCGTTGCGGACGACCGTATCCGTGGCCGGGGTGCGGGGCTCAACATGCCGGGACGCTTCGAGCCCACGAGCCGCAAGGTCTTCGACGACGGCTGGAGCAGCATCGAGGAACTCGGCGCCTTCAAGACCGATGTACAGATCGAAAAGCCGCGCAGCGTGATCACCCGCAACCAGTCCCCCGACCTTTCCTTTGACCGTTCGGTCAATCCCTATCGCGGCTGCGAGCACGGGTGCGTCTACTGCTTCGCCCGGCCTTCGCACGCCTATGTGGGCTTGTCGGCGGGAGTGGACTTCGAAGCCAGGCTGTTTGCCAAACCCGATGCGCCGCGGCTTCTGGAGCGCGAGCTGTCCAAACCCGGATACAAGGTGCAGCCTATCGCGATTGGAACGAACACCGATCCCTATCAGCCGATCGAGCGGCAATGGCGCATCATGCGGCAACTTCTGGAGGTGCTGGAAGCCGCAGGACATCCCGTCGGCATCGTCACCAAATCCGCGATGGTGACCCGTGACATCGACATCCTGTCGCGCATGGCCTCACGAGGGCTCGCCCGGGTGGCGCTGTCGGTGACGACACTCGACCGCAAGCTTGCCCGAACGATGGAACCCAGGGCCTCGACGCCGGGAAAACGGCTCGAAGCCATGCGTTCGCTGTCGGACGCCGGAATTCCTGTTTCCGTCATGGCGGCGCCAATTATCCCGGGGCTCAACGACCATGAGATCGAGCGGATCCTCGATTCGGCCAAGGCCGCCGGCGCGGATGCGGCCGGTTATGTGATGCTGCGGCTGCCGATCGAGGTCAGCCCGCTGTTCCGCGACTGGCTGCTAAGGCATTACCCCGACCGCTACCGGCATGTCATGTCACTCATCCGTTCGATGCGCGACGGCAAGGATTATGACGCCGAATTCGGCAAGCGGATGCGCGGGACAGGACCGTATGCCTGGCAGGTTGCGCGCCGCTTCCAGATGACCTGCAGGCGTCTTGGTCTCAATCTTCGCAAGGCCCCGCTGAGGACGGATCATTTCGTTCCTCCGCTGGGCGACGGCGTTCAACTGAGCCTTTTGTAGATTTCGCGGAGGCGGCCAGCGCAACATCCGCCCAGCCTCCCCGTCACCCCGGATCGCCCTCCGCCCCTTTTGGGACGATCCGGCGCCCGAGCGGCCTTCCCCGCCCCGTGCCGCCGGGCCTTGCAGAGGATCGGGCGGGTGTGCAAGCTGCGCCGCAACATGGCTCGCACCCCGCCCGATTCGCTGTTTCCCGATCTTCCGTCCGCGCCCGATGACCGCTTCGAACAGCATATGATCGGGAGCGGTTTTTCGTTTGTCGCAGGACTCGACGAGGCCGGGCGCGGACCACTCGCAGGACCGGTGGTGGCAGCGGCCGTAGTCCTCGATCCGGCGGCAACGCCCGCGGGCCTCAACGATTCCAAAGCGCTGAGCCGAAAAGCACGAGAAGCCCTTTTCGAGGAAATCCTCGCCACCTCCATCGTCGGTGTCGCCAGCGCCTCTGCACGGGAAATCGATGCGACCGATATCCGCAAGGCCAGCCTGGAGGCGATGAGGCGCGCCCTTCTGTCCTTGCCGGTCAAGGCCGGTTTCGCTCTTGTGGACGGTCGCGACATCCCGGATGGCCTTCCCTGCCCCGCGCGTGCGCTTGTCAAGGGCGATGCACGCTGCCTGTCGATCGCAGCTGCCTCCGTTGTCGCCAAGGTGTTGCGTGACCGTATCATGAAACGAGCCGCACTCGCCCATCCATCCTACGGGTTCGACAGCCACATGGGATACGGCTCGGCTCGTCATTTGTCGGCAATCGCCGCCCACGGTCCCTGTGCACTGCACCGCATGAGCTTTCGGCCGTTGCGGGCAGACTGAACCATCGGGATACACCCCCAGCCCGAACGCCACCCAGCGGAAACGAACAGCCGGACACGAAAAAGGCCGGGATCGCCCCGGCCTCTGTTCATTGAGCAAGACCGATTGAGGCCTAGTTCAACCGCGCCTTCAGGTCGGTCAGCGACTTGTTGAAGAGCGCCTCGTTGGCTTTCGCATCGACCTTCTTTTCGATCAGCTTTTCCGAGGCGACGATCGCGAGATCGACGGCCGATGCACGGACCTCGTTGATCGCATCCGCTTCGGCCTGCTTGATCTTCTGTTCCGCCATTGCCGTGCGGCGGCTGACGTAGTCCTCGGTCTTGGCCTTGGCCTCGGCCCGAAGAGCGGCAGCCTCCTTCTCGGCCGCGCTCACGAGATCCGCAGCTTCGGCTTCGGCTTCCTTGCGCTTGCGCTGGTACTCGGCGAGGAGCTGCTGTGCTTCTTCGCGCAGCTTCTTTGCCTGTTCCAGTTCATTGCGGATCTGATCGGCGCGCTTGTCGAGCGCGCCTGCCATCGTTCCCGGAACCTTGACGTAAATCAGGATCCCGAGAAAAATGATCAGACCGACGAGAGCCCAGAAAGTAGCGTCCATAATCGTCTCTCCCGCTTACTTGCCGGACGCAGCACGGATCGCGTCGGCGACCTCGGCTTTGGTCACGGAACCGCCCAGCAGATGCTTGACCAGATCGCTGGCGGTTTCCTCGGCAATGGTGTCGACGTCAGCAAGGGCCTTGGCCTTGATGGCGGCGATGCTCTTTTCGGCTTCAGCCATCTTGGCAGAGAGTTCGGCTTCCGTCGAAGTGCGTTCGGCATTTGCCGCAGCTTTCGCCTTTTCACGCGCGGCTTCGGCGATAGCCGCGGCCTTCTTGCGTGCATCGGCCAATTCCTGCTCGTAGGCGGCAATTGCGTTGTCGCCTTCTTCCTTCAGCCGGTTGGCCTCATCGAGATCCTGGGCGATCCGGTCGCGCCGGTGTTCCAGAATGCTTCCGATGCGGGGCACGATGACCCGCGACATCAGCAGGTAGAACAGCCCGAAGGTGATCGCCAGCCACAGAAGCTGCGAGGCGAAGGTCGATTGGTCGAAGGGCGGGAACACACCGCCACCATGAGCGTCACCGCCCGGTGTGCCGGCTTCCGAATGTGTCCCTTCGGTAGGGTTGGACTGGGCGTGGGCCGCGGTCACAACAAGCATGGTCACCTCCAGATCAACTGCCACGCCGGAGGATCCGGCGCGGCAAGCCAAGTCTTCAGTCGTCGATATCAGACGGCGAAGAGCAGAAGGAGAGCGACGAGCAGCGAGAAGATGCCCAGAGCTTCAGTCACGGCGAAGCCGAAGATGAGGCGGCCGAACTGGCCGTCAGCTGCCGACGGGTTGCGCAGAGCGCCTGCCAGGTAGTTGCCAAAGATGGTGCCGAGGCCGATGCCTGCGCCACCCATGCCGAGGCAAGCGATGCCGGCGCCGATGTACTTTGCTGCTTCTGCTTCCATGATTGAGCTCCTTTGGAATGGGATGGATGCAACTGATTGGTGGCGGATGCCCGCCGGTGAACGGATCCTAGTGGCCGGGATGCAGGGCGTCGTTGAGGTACATGCATGTAAGCACCGCAAAGACGTAGGCCTGAAGGAAGGCAACGAGGAATTCGAGAGCCGTCAGAGCCACGGTCATGATCAGCGGCAACACGGCGCCGCCGATGCCCAGCGCACCGAGACTGCCGAGCGACACGACAAAGCCGGCGAAGACCTTCAGCGTGATATGGCCTGCCAGCATGTTGGCGAAGAGACGGACCGAAAGGCTGATGGGGCGCGAGAGGAACGAGATCACCTCAATCATCACCACCAGCGGCATGAGAATGCCGGGGACTCCGGAAGGCACAAAGAGCTTCAGGAAGTGCAGCCCGTGTTTCCAGAAACCGTAGACGACCACGGTTCCGATCACCAGCATCGCCAGCGCGAATGTAACGATGATGTGGCTGGTCACGGTGAAGAAGTAGGGGAACATGCCGAGCAGGTTCGCCACAAGGATGAACATGAACAGCGAAAACACCATCGGGAAGAAACGCATCCCCTGTGATCCCGCACCGTCGCGCAGCATAGAGGCGACGAATTCGTAGGACATTTCCGAAACGGACTGCAGCCGCGACGGAACCAGGCCGCGATTGCTCGTGGTCAGGAACAGAAAGCCTGCGGCGGCAGCTGCGGTGGCCACCATGAAAAGAGAGGAATTGGTGAAGGACAGATCCAGCCCGCCGATCTCGATCGGCACGATATTCTTGATCTGAAACTGACTAATCGGATCGTTGGCCACCTGACGCCTCTTTCTCGCTATCCGGACAAACCGGATCAATTATTTCCTGTCACCATTCCGGTCTTCGGTCCGGTTGTGTCCGGTGGGATCGGACGGGGCAACCGCGCCAGTCGAACGCAGAACATTGAGCACACCGGCACAAAACCCCAGGAGCAGAAAGACAATCATGCCCCAGGGCGCCGTGCCCGCAAAACGATCCATCAGATAGCCGATAAGCGCTCCAACGACCACGCCGGCGATGAACTCGCTCGACAGCTTGATCGCAAGCGCGAAGCCCTTTGACGAACTCTGTTCCGGGGATTTTTCGGGTCCCACCTTGCGGCGGGCCAGAAGTTCGGAATCCAGTCGCTGTCTACGGGCCTCAAGGCTCTCTGACCGGCCATCTCCGCTGCCATTGCCGGTATCCGGAGTGTCCGGGTCGTCAGACCCGCGCTTTTCATCCATGGACGCGCACCCCTGACATGCCAGCAACGGCCACAAAAAGGCCGCTTTGAAGTCGGGCGCAACATAGTTTTAGGCTTGGTTATAGTCAAGGCGCGCTGCGCCCATCGCGCCCGGCTCAAATACGTATATATTTCAAAGATTTAGAAGCGGGGGAAATCGGACCGCTACAGAAGTATCAGAAAAACTTGGCCCACTGCGTCAGACTCACGCAGACATGGGCGGCAGTGGCCGGCGCTTTACGACCAGCCGCCACCGTATGTGACATAGAAGATGTGCAGTCCGATGCGGCCGACCTTGCGCATCTTGCGGGCCCAGGGCGGACTGACATAGGTGGCATGATAATGGGTCGATGACCCCACTTCATCGAGCCAGATCTTGCCCGCGGTTGTCGCAAGGGCGATTTCCTCGGCCATGTCCCAGTGTTTGGGGGAGCGCACGCGGTCCCTGATTCCGTCGCAGGCAAAGGAGAACTGGCAGCGGTTGCGCCAGTGCTTGTTCTGGTAGACGACGCCGCAGATGGTGTTCGGATAGGTCGGGTTTCGCACCCGGTTGAGAATCACCTGGGCAACGGCGGCCTGGCCCTCGAGCTTTTCGCCGCGGGCTTCGAAATAGATCCCCGCAGCAAGGCACCGCTGCTCGGCGGCGGAAAACACCGCTGCCGGCAGCGGAGTCGCCGCCCAGGCATGATCGTCGGGCGTTACCGGCGGGATGAAACGGCCGCGCGCCGGCTGTTCACGCAAAACCGAACTGAACGGCGACTGGCGAGCGTAGTCCGGCGCCGGGGGCGCATAGGCGGTGGCAAGAATATCCGGGTTGTCGTTTGTCACGAGGCTCGCGAGCATTGCAGGCACCCGGGATTGCTGCTTCGGCTTGTCGCTCGCGTAAAATGCGGTGGCGATCTCTATCTCCTTGCCACGAATGGCGGGCTTGAGAAATGCCATGGCTTCGTCGGTATCGAACGACGGGCGCAGCAGGCTGGACTGACGTTCCAGCACCGAACCGGCGGAAAAATCCTTGGGAGGACTGACCGGCGCAACGGTCATGACGCGGCCCTGTTTGAGATGACGGGTCACCCGTTCCGCATCAGGACGCGGATCGGCCACACCGATCTTGCCCTTGAAGGCTATCTTGTCGCCATTTGGCAGCGTCACGCCGGCGCCGGAGGCGGTCGAGGATGTCAGGATCGGATCGACGAAGGCGATTTCCGCAGCCTGGATCGAACCGGCGGGGGACGCCGTCAGATGGGTCTGCCAGCGCGCCTGGGAGGTTTCCCCTCCCGCAAGCATCGCGGTCATGTCCGCATGAGACGTAATCGTGGGTGTGGAAACGAAAGCCGCAAGACCGAACAGGATCGGCGCGGGTACACGAAAATGTCCGAGCAGGGAATGGCCGCTGGCGGACAAACGACGCTTATGACGCAAGGCAACTACTCCGGGACTCAACATACGCAACTGGGCACTGCGTACAAGAATGGAGCATTAACCTTGATGGAGCGTTAATGCCGGAACAGGTCGAAGCAACCATGCGCCCAGAGCCAAGACTCTGGGATGAAAAAGCGGCACGTCCAAGGCGGCTTTCGGATCATTTCATGGCTGGAGCAATGTGGTCTGCAGACTGGAAAACCGGAAGCGAAACCTTCCAGACCCGTTGTGACAGGGGCGTCTTGCGCTGCCGTGGTCAGCCGCGCTTTTTCGCAGGCTTCGGCTTTGCAGTCCTGGATTTGCCGGTCCCGGCGGATTTCGCGCGGGTCGCGGATTTCTTCGGCATCAGCGAAGGCCGCCGGGTCTTGCCGTCCTTGGGCGCATAGGGATTGTCGCCGCTGCGGTAGACCACGCGAAGCGGCACACCCGGCATTTCGAAATCCGCCCGGAGCGAATTGATGAGGTAGCGCGTGTAGGATTCGGGCACGGCATCAGGCCGCGTGCACGAGATCATGAAGCCCGGCGGCCGCGCCTTGATCTGGGTCATGTATTTGAGCTTGAGCCTGCGGCCGGATATCGCCGGCGGCGGGTGATGACCGACCACGTGATCGAGCCAGCGATTGAGCCTGGCGGTGGAAATGCGCCTGTTCCAGACGCGGTGGACCAGGGCGATGTTGTCCATCAACCGCTCGAGCCCTTCGCCGGTCTGCCCGGCGACGGTGACAGCGCGGATGCCGCGGACCTGCGGCAGAAGCCGATCGGTCATCTCGCGCAATTCGGCGAGCTTTTCCTGCCGGTTGTCGATCAGGTCCCACTTGTTGAAGGCGATCACAGGCGCCCTGCCCTCGCGGACGATCAGATCGGCGATCTGGAGATCCTGCTTTTCGAAGGGGATGGTGGAATCGAGGACCACTACCACCACCTCTGCAAAGCGGATCGCCCGCAACGCATCGGCAACCGAGAGCTTTTCGAGCTTCTCCTGAACCCGCGCCTTGCGCCGCAGCCCGGCGGTGTCGAACAGCTTGATCTTGCGGCCCTTCCAGTCGAAGTCGACGGCGATGGAATCGCGGGTGATGCCGGCTTCCGGACCGGTCAACAACCTGTCCTGACCGAGAAATTGGTTGATCAGGGTCGATTTGCCGGCGTTGGGACGACCGACGATCGCCACACGCAGCGGCTTGGTCTCATCATAATCGGGTCCCTCGTCATTCTCGTCGGCGCCATCGGCGGGCGTCGGCACGTCGACATCGGTCACGGCCTCGCCAAATGCGCTGTCGCTCGAAGGGAAACAGCGTTCCTCGCCGAAGGCCTCGACGATCGCATCGCGCAGGTCGAGCATGCCGCCGCCATGTTCGGCAGACACCGGACAGGGCTCGCCCAGTCCGAGCCGCCAGGCGTCGAGCATCCCCGATTCCGCGCCTTTCGCCTCAGCCTTGTTGGCGACCAGCACCACCGGCTTGCCGCGCTTGCGCAGGATATCGGCGAGCAGTTCGTCCGCCGGCGTGAGGCCCGCTTTCGCGTCGATCAGGAACAGTGCGCCGTCGGACTCGTCGATTGCCGCTTCGGTCTGGGCGCGCATGCGGCCTTCAAGCGTGTCGGGTCCGGCCACTTCAAGGCCCGCGGTATCGATCATGGTGAAGCGCAGATCGACGAGACGCGCGTCGCCCGGACGGCGATCGCGGGTCACGCCGGGGGTGTCGTCGACCAGTGCGAGCTTGCGCCCGGCAAGCCGGTTGAACAATGTCGACTTGCCGACATTCGGACGTCCGACAATGGCAAGGGTCAGGCTCATGGTTTCTCCCTTACCGTTGAAAACGCGCAGCGGTGTTCAAGCCGGGTTGGCCAGACGCGTTCAGGACGCGCCACCGCGCGCTGCGATCAGATCAAGAATGAGACCCGCGCGGTTGGCGACGCCATTGGGCGTCTGGTTGTCCGCGACGATCTCTTCGAACCATTGCGAAGCCCGTTCGAAATCACCTGCCTTGAATGCCGACAGTCCCAGTGCCTCGCGCGCGGAGTGCCGCGAGGGGTTTGCCGGCACAGCCAGAACCTCGACCTGCGCGGAGACCTCGTCGTAGCTGCCGTGGTCGATCAGGAGATAGGCTGCCCGCAAACGTGCGGCGTCGCGGATTGCGGAAGGCTGGGACGCGTCGCCGGCAACCGAGGAGAAGGCGGAAATGGCTTCGGCGGTATCGCCGCGATCGGCAAGCACCGTGGCCGCGCGCATGCGCGCCAGAACCGGGTAGGCGCCGTGTCCGGTTCGTTCGAGTTCCCTGAAGCCCTCGAGCGCTGCGTCAGTATCGCCTTCGCGGGCCTGCTCGAGCGCCGCGAGAAAGGCGTCGCCCGATCGTGCGGCCGTGCTTTCCTGCCAGTATTGCCAGCCGCGCAGACCCGCGGTCACCGCGACGATTGCAATGGCAGCGCCAATGATGAGGAAGCGGAACCGCGCCCACAGCGCCTTGAAATAGTCCGAACGCAGGTCCTCGTTGACCTCGCGGATAAAGGTTGAATTGTCGTCGCTCATAGCGTTACCGGCCTTGTGCCGGTCCTCTCTCAATCATGCCGCAACGGGCGTTTCGTGAGGCCTTCTAGCGGATTTTCAGGCTCCTGTAAGGGGGGAGCGTCACGAAAGCGCGCGAAACCCGTCACCCTCCCGGGTCAGACACCGACAATCGGGGGAACTCCGATCAGCAGCCGGTGCAGCCAGACCAGGAACAGAACATAGACGACAAGACCGCCAACAATCGAAATGACGTCCCATTTCAACGGTCCGGCGACGGGGTTGGTGCTGAGCCCTGCCCCCAGACGCTTCTTCTCCGAGATCCTGTCGATAATCGCCCATGCGAGAAAACTTCCGAACAACAGGATGGAAGCCAGGTCGCCATTGACCAGAAGATGGGCCAAAGCCCAGACCTTGACCGCGAGAAGCATCGGGTGCTTGACCGCCGCCTTGATACGTCCCGCGGGAAGCTGGGACGCCACCAGCAGGATCATCACGAAGATCATCAGCAGTGCGACCAGATGGCTCATCCATGCGGGAGCAACCCAGAAGACCACCGGGTCGAGGCGGGCCTGACCGTAGCCCCAGACCAGGATCACGAAGCCGATGATGGCCACGACTGCGTAGATGCCTTTCCATGCGGAGATCCCGCGCGCGTCGATCTGGGCCTGGCGGAACTCGGGCGCGACAATGCGGACGGAATGGATCCCCAAAAACAACACAAGACCGATGACAAGCCAGATCATTCAGAACCTCCCTTTGGCGCGATCGGCCGGCCCGATCAGAACTGGCGGCAACATAGCCCGGAGCGGCAAGGAAGCAAAGCGACGCAGACGTGCGCGTTCGGAAATTTCATGTGGCGCATTGTCTCGACGGTCAGCTTGTTTCAAGATCGGAGCATGGAACCTGACCTGGACGCCGCCCGACGCCGGCTCAATGAGAAGAAGGCCGAACTGGAAGCCATGTCGGTCATGACCGAAGAGGCCCGCGCGCCGGTTGCGCTCGATCAGCAGTCGGTCGGACGGCTTTCGCGAATGGACGCCATGCAACAGCAGAAGATGGCGGAGGCGCAGGAGCGTACGCGAAAGCGCGATCTGGTCCGCGTCGAGATGGCGGAACGGCGGCTTGCCATCGGCGAGTATGGCTGGTGCGCGGATTGCGGAGACGCAATCCCCGACAAGCGTCTTGCGATTGATCCCATGGCGGAGCGGTGCGTGCGCTGCGCCTCCTGATGCAGGTCGCGTTCAAATGGATTTGATTGAGCGATAACGACACGCATTGTTTCAAAGCACTCTAGCCTCCCTTGCGAATCCCTTTGGATGCAGTGCGCTGTAACGCCATATCCACACGACCGCCGCATTTGCCCGCCACACAAGCCTCAGATGTTCCGATTGCGCGTGAAACGGGTTGCCCTATTATGAAATTTCCAAAACGGTCGGCCGTTCGGGCCAAGGCCAAATTGCTCGCCGGCGGCCTGACCGGCGCAATCTCCCTGCTCTTCACACCCTTTGACGCGGCGGCGGCAGAACCGGCACGGCCCGAGCAGCTCATCCTGATCTCCTTTGACGGCGCCCACGACAACCGGCTTTGGGAGCGCAGCCTGAAGACCGGCGAAGAGACAGGCGCCCGGTTCACCTATTTTCTGTCCTGCACGTTTCTGATCAGCCGGGATGCGCGGAAGGCATACAAGGCGCCGGGCCGTTCCGCCGGCCGCTCAAACGTCGGATTTGCGCCGGACCGCGCCGATGTCGTCGAACGGCTCGGCCATATCTGGGCCGCCCGACAAGCCGGACACGAAATCGGCAGCCATGGCTGCGGCCACTTCGACGGCAAGGATTGGAGCAAGGACGACTGGATCGCCGAATTCGACCAGTTCGACAGGATTGTCTCGAATGCCTGGTCGGCGAATGAAGCGGACCAACCGGCTGGTTGGAGCGATTTCGCTGGCTCGGAGATCAAGGGATTTCGCGCGCCTTATCTTTCGACAGGCACAGCGCTTCATTCGGCCCTCGCAGCTCACGGGCTGAGCTATGACGCCAGCACCGTTTCGAACGGGCCGGTCGTCCCTGACTTTACGCAGCGGTTGGCCCGGTTTGCGCTTCCGATGGTTCCGGAAGGCCCGAAAGGGCGGCCGATTATCGCGATGGATTACAATCTATTCGTCCGCCATTCGGGCGGAGAGGACGATCCGTCGAAAAGCGGCGAATACGAGTTGCGCGCGCTCGAAGCGTTCCGGGCCGCCTTCCAGGCCGAATATTCCGGCAAGCGCCGCCCGCTTCAACTGGGGTTTCATTTCGTTGAAATGAACGGCGGCGCCTATTGGCGGGCTCTGGAGCGCTTTGCGCTGGAGACCTGCGGCCGGCCTGAGGTGGCATGCATCACCTACCAGGAGGCCATGCGGCGCTTGAATCCGCAGCAATTCGATCCGGACAGCTGACACGGATCAGGAAGCAGTCAAACGGAGACATGACGCTGCGGGACCTGCGCCACCAAGTGTCAGCCCCAGCATCAGGCGTTGCTGGCGCCCGGCATCGGACCGGGAAGCGGCTCACCATGGATCAGCGCCTCGAAGGCGATCAGGCGTTTGTGGATCGACAGCAAATCGATGATCGTGGTCCAGGAATTGGCAAGAAACTTGAAGCTTTCCTCCACCTGACCGAACGCATTGTTGATCTGCGTGAATACACCGAGCGTGATGGCACCAGCGACGACAGTCGGACCGAGCGCAATCAGCGGCACAAAGTTCGACGCCTGCAGGTAGGACCAGCGGGCGATGCCGAAATACAAATAGTGAAAATACAGCCGGAAATAGTTGCGCCGAACCGCCGAGTAAAGCTCGCTGACATGCGGTGGCGCGGCGCGCTCGGCGTTGTCCTCGCCATAGACCAGTTCCTTGCGATAGGCGGCCTCGACCTTCTGGTTGTTGAATTCCAGCCCTGGCAGTTTGAAGCCGACAACAGCCAGAAGCACCGTCCCGAAGGCGGCCGACAGGAGCGCGACATAGACAAGCGACCCATCGACCTGCCCGATGACCGGCAATTGCGTGACCTGCTGCGACAAACCGTAGAGCAAGGGCAGAAAGGCAATCAGCGTCATGATGGAGCGGACAAAGGACACACCGAGCCCCTCGACGATGCGGGCGAAGCGCATGGTGTCTTCCTGCACGCGCTGGGCCGCGCCTTCGACTGAGCGGAGCCTTGACCAGTGTCCCATGTAATAGTCGTTCATCGCCGTACGCCAGCGGAAGACATAGTGCGAAACGAAGAAATCGAGCAGCACCAGCACCATGATGTAGGGAATGAGAATCCATGCGACGGTGGCGAGCTTGCCGAAGTAGTCGCTTCCGGACACCGTCCCCGGCTCGCTCAGAGCCCTCTGGATGAGGTCGTAGAAATCACCGTACCAGTCGTTCAGATACACCGAAATCTGAACGTTGAAGTAGGTCGACAACAAGATCAGCGTGGTCCCTGCAACCGACCAGATGAACCATCGATTTCGCTCGAGGAACGCCCATGCCGCGACGAACAGAACGCCGTTGGCGACGATGTAGATATAGGTCCATGCCCTTGCGGCCGACAGGAAGGGCGGACGTTCGCCTTCGATCACGGGCGGAACGTATCCGCCGAGAATGTTCAGGCCGGTTTGCCATTCGTTGAACCCGAGAAACCAGATTGCCATGGCAAGGCCGGTCCAGGCCACCGCCGAGAGAAAGAACAGTTTCGGCGTGGGGAAGAAGGAAACAAACACGTGTCGCAGATCCCGCTCTTGGTTCCGGCAGGCCGGAACGTGATTCTTGGTTCGTTGCGATAGTACCTAGGATACTGTGATTGGCGCGGCAATCGGCAGGAAGTACAATCACGCCATTGTGCAAACACAAAGGCCCGCCCTCCCGGTTTGGAAGGGCGGGCCGTTTCGCCTGCTGTCCAGGGGACTGCGTTACTTGTTCTTGAGCATTTCGCGTTCCTGCATCAGGCCCTTGTAAGTGGACCAGATCATCAGAAGCAGCAGCGCCGCGAAGGGAACGCCCGTTGCAACGGCCGCAGCCTGCAAGGCACCGAGACCGCCGCCGATCAGCAGCACGATCGCGACAACACCTTCGAATGTGCACCAGAACACGCGCTGCGCGACAGGAGCATCGACCTTGCCGCCGGCGGTGATCGTGTCGATGACGAGCGAGCCTGAGTCCGACGAAGTGACGAAGAACACGATCACCAGCACGATGCCGATGAAGGACGCGATCTGTGTCAACGGATAGGACTTGAGCATCTCGAACAGCATGACTGCCTGGTCGGAGTTGGCGACAGCCTCATTGCCCTGGTTGATAACCTGGTCGATTGCGGACCCGCCGAAGGTCGACATCCAGATGATGCAAACCACCGTCGGAACCAGAATCACACAGGTGATGAACTCCCGCACGGTCCGTCCACGCGAAACACGAGCAATGAACATGCCCACGAAAGGCGACCAGGAAATCCACCAGGCCCAGTAGAAGGCCGTCCATCCGTGCATGAAGTTGGTGTCTTCACGCCCGAAGGGGTTGGAGAGAGGCAACAGGTTCTGCGCGTAGGCAACGGTGTTTTCAAAGAAACCCGTCGCGATCACGGCGGTGGGGCCGAGAACCAGCACGAAACCCAGAAGCACGAAGGCAAGCACCATGTTGATTTCCGACAGGCGCTTGACCCCGGCATCGAGTCCGGCGACCACCGAGACCAGTGCGACAGCCGTGATCAGCAGGATGAGGATCACCTTGGCGGTGTCCGCAACTCCCAGGCCGAAGAGGAAGTCAAGACCGGCCATGGCCTGCTCTGCCCCGAAGCCGAGCGAGGTTGCAAGGCCGAACAGGGTGGCGAAAACCGCCATCGTGTCGATGACATGGCCGGGCCAGCCCCAGACGCGCTCGCCGAGAAGCGGGTAGAACGCCGAACGCAACGTCAGCGGCAGGCCGCGGTTGTAGGAAAAAAACGCCAGCGCAAGGGCAACGATCGCATAGATCGCCCAGGGGTGGAGACCCCAGTGGAAAATGGTCGCAGCCATTGCGTTGAGCCGTGCGGCCTCCGGATCGTCAACCGCGCCGGCAAGGGGCGCCCAGTCGGTCCGCACGCCGTTCTCGACAACCGCGCCGCCGAAGGAGCTTGCGTAATGCGACAGAGGCTCGGAAACGCCGAAGAACATCAGGCCGATGCCCATGCCGGCGGCGAACAGCATGGCGAACCAGCCCAGATAGCTGTAGTCCGGCCGCGCCTCGACCCCGCCGAGCCTGATATTGCCGAGCGGCGTGACGATCAGCGCCAGGCCGAAGAGAACGAAAATGTTGCCCGCCATCAGCAGCGGCCAGTCGAACGTATCGGTCAGCGCGGGGCGCAGCCAGTTGAAGAATGCCGACGACGCTTCTCCGAAGATCAGGGTGAGGATCACGAAAGCGACAATGATAACGGAAGAAACGAAGAAAACAGGATTGTGAACATCCAGTCCAAGGACCTGGACGTTGTCCTGACCGACCTCGAAATCGGATGTCAGTTCAGGATCGATTGAATCTGTGTCGGACATAAAGTCCCCCCTCATTGTTACGGCGATGCGGCTGTAGACAAGCCGTGGCCGGACTGCACATCATGTACCCGGCTATTAATTCAGTTCATCGCCGTCTGTGTTCGGCGGCGTACCGCCATCGAGTGGTCGAAATGCGCCATTATGACGCATGTTGGCGCAACGGGCTGTTCTGCCCCTTGCGCCAGTGGCCGGCCCAAACCGGTTTCGGTCAGTTCTTGCGAAAGACGAGCACGATCATGCCCGCAGCCAAAAGACCGACCGCAGCGGCAAGACTAGCCCATGTGTAGCTTCCGGTCCAATCGGCCAGATATCCGGCCACGACCGGGCCCAGAATCTGGCCCAGTCCGAATGCGGCCGTCATCAGCGCAAGCGCCTTCCGGGGGCTGTTTTGCGCCATTTCGCGGCCTGCCTGCAAGCCGAAAGCGGTCACCATGATGAAAGTTCCCCCGAGGAAGGCTCCTCCGATCAAGGGGCCGAAAGGCAAGGGTACGAGCACGCTGGCCGCGACGCCAAAAGCTTCGACCACGCAGCCGAGCGCAAAAACATGGACCAGACCGATTCGGCGCACCGCGGGCATCCAATAGGCCACCGACGGCGCGGCGAACAGGCCCGTAACAAACCACACACCCGCCTCGAAAAGCGACGAGCCTCCGCCATCACGGACGATGGCAACTAGGAATGTTGCAGTGACGATGTAGCCGAAGCCGAAGATCCCGTAGGCGATGGTGAGCGCGATCAGAGGTCCGTTCCAGGCAAGCGGCGGCTCGCGCCGCGCCGGACCCGTGCGCATGACTTCGCGTGGAAGATAACGATAGACAACGGCAAGCCCCGCCAGGGCCAGGAGCCCGGCGAGGATCCAGGCAAGCCGCCATCCCCCGCCCGCAAGCAACAGCAGGCCGAACATTAGCGCGGAGCCGGCAATCCCCACCCCGACACCGCCGAAATGGCTGGACTGAACCCATGGGCGCACCGCGAAAAGACCATGAGAAAGGACGATTGCCGAGGTGAACACCATCACGAAGGCACTTGCCATGCCGGCTAAAAACCGGATCAGGGCCAGAAGAACCATGTCGCTGGCAAGCCCCATTCCCAAGAGCAGGAGAGCCGTGGAAAGGAGCGAGCAAAGCGCGACCTTGCGTTCGATCGTCTCCGCCCACCCCCAGGCCGCAAGCACGGCTCCGAGCAGGTATCCCGCATAATTGGCGGATGCGATCCAGCCCGCCTGGGACGGATCGAGGCCGAGACCGTCCATCATCGCCGGCAGGACCGGCGTATAGAAGAACCGCCCCAGTCCCATTGCAACCGCCATTGCGACGGCGCCCGCCAGCGCCGTAAGCCAGATGGCCTGGCCGGGAGCCTGCGGTGTGGCCGCATCATGGGTGGATTGGGTCAAGGTCTTCAAAAACCGGATCAGGAAATGAACGAAGACATTCCTTGAACCCGATGGGAGAGGCTTTCAAGACGACAGTGGCGCCATCAACCGAAATTGAAACGGTGCGAAAACAAAAGATGGTTGGAACTTCCGTTTCGAAAGCTTATTTGTGCAATGCAACACGAGATTAAAGGACCGCGCCATGAAAACCGTCATCGTTACCGGATCAACCAGCGGCATCGGGCTTGGCATTGCCGAGAATTTTGCCATCAACGGCTTCAACGTGGTCCTCAACGGCCTTGGCGACGACAAGGAGATCGAGGCGACCCGGGCGCGGCTCGACACGATGGGCGCAGGCGAGGTGATCTTTCACGGCGCCAACATGCTCGAACCCGACGAAATTGCCGACCTGGTCAAGACCACCGAGGAGAAGTTCGGGGCAATTGACATTCTGATCCCGAATGCCGGCATCCAGCATGTCGAGAAAATAGAGGACTTTCCTCCTGCCAAGTGGGACGCGATCATCGGCATCAACCTGTCCTCGGCCTTTCACCTGATCCGCGCGGCAATGCCGGGGATGAAGAAGCGCAGGTTCGGACGCGTTATCTCGATCGCCTCGGCGCACGGCTTGGTCGCGTCGCCCTACAAGAGCGCCTATGTGGCGGCCAAGCATGGAATGCTGGGGCTGATCAAGACCGTGGCGCTGGAAGGCGCGGAGTTCGGGGTCACCGCAAACGCCATCTGTCCGGGCTATGTCGAGACCCCCCTCGTCGCAGGCCAGATCGCCGATACGGCAAAGGCGCGCGATATGAGCGAGGAAGACGTGATCAACGAGGTCATACTCAAGGCGCAACCCACCAAGCAGTTCGTGCAGGTCGGCCAAATCGCGGCACTGGCTCTCTACCTCGCCTCCGAGCAGGCAGCGCAGATCACCGGTGCGGCCCTTCCGATGGATGGCGGCTGGACCGCGCAATGACCGGGCAATCAAAGGCCGGTCGAAAACCTGCGAATGGAAAAAGTGCCGGCCAGCCGTCCCCGAACGCCGAGGCGGCGTCAATGCGGTCCGGCGATGATCCCCACCTCATCAATCTGGCGCTTCAGGGCGGCGGCGCGCATGGCGCCTTCTCCTGGGGCGTCATCGACCGGCTGCTCGATGAGCCTGATATCGGCTTTGAGGGCATTTCGGGCACCTCGGCGGGGGCGGTCAACGCGGTCGTGCTTGCTCATGGGTTGATGCAGGACGGACGCCGGGGCGGTCAGGCGGCGCTTGAGGATTTCTGGCGACGTTCGAGCCGGACCGGATCCGTCTGGTCGCCGCCGCGACCCCAGGACGTCAGCCCGATCCCGGGCCTCGGAATGTTGTCGGCTGCGGCCTATTCCGTGTTCGACACGCTCACGCGCACCTTTTCGCCCTACGAGTTCAACCCGTTCGGGATCAACCCGCTCACCGACACGCTGTCGGAATGCGTGGATTTCGAGGCGCTGAAAAAGCACTGCAGCACCAAACTTTTTCTCAGCGCGACGAATGTCCATACCGGCCGGGTGCGGGTGTTCGAATCGCACGAGGTCGATGTCGACGTGGTGATGGCCTCGGCCTGCCTTCCGTTTCTGTTTCAGGCCGTGGAGATCGATGGCGAGCACTACTGGGACGGCGGCTATGTCGGCAATCCGGCGCTGTTTCCGTTCTTCTACAAATCCAAAAGCCGCGATGTCATGATCGTGCACATCAATCCGATGGAACGGGAGGAAGTGCCGAAAACCGCGCCAGACATCCTCAACAGAATCAACGAGATTTCCTTCAACTCGTCGCTCATCAATGAAATGCGGGCGATCAATTTCGTGACCCGGCTACTGGAACAGGACTGGCTGAAGGATGAATACAAGGACCGGCTCCGGCACATCCTCGTGCATTCGATCCGGGCGGACGATGCGCTCAAGCATCTGTCGGTCGACTCGAAATTCAACGTGAACTGGTCGTTTCTCACCGATCTTCGCGATCGCGGCAGAGCCGCGGCCGACGCCTGGCTCTCCGCCAACCGGAGTTCCCTGGGCAAGCGCTCGACGGTCGACCTCGAAAGCCAGTATCTCGGGCTTCCCGGCCCGCGCCCGCTGGACGGAACGAAAAGCAAGGCCACCGACACCGATTGAACGGAAAAAGCTGAAAGATGGGGGATTGACCGGATTTGCCTAAAACTGTCTCTGTGCCCATGCAGGCTTTCGCACTGCAACGAGGTGCGTTAGGTTTTTTTCCTGTACCCGAACACTACCAAGTCACGAGGCGACATGGCGCAGTTCCACCGCACATCCATCCGTTTCTTGCTCAACGACCGGCAGGTCGAGCTTTCGGACTTCGCGCCCGACCTGACGCTGCTTGACTGGCTGCGGCTCGAGCGGCGGCTTACCGGAACCAAGGAGGGCTGTGCCGAGGGGGATTGCGGCGCGTGCACGGTTCTTGTCGGACGGCTCGACAACGGCGTGCTCAACTACGAAACCGTCAATGCCTGCATCCGCTTCGTCGGCTCGCTTGACGCCACCCATGTGGTCACCATCGAGCACCTCAACAGGCCCGATGGCGGCTTGAGCGCCGTGCAGCAGGCGATGGTGGATCGCCACGGTTCGCAATGCGGCTTCTGCACGCCGGGCATCGTCGCATCCCTTCACGCGCTGTGGCTTTCGCACCCCAATCCCGGCCCGGCAGACATCGAGCGGCAGTTGCAGGGCAATCTCTGCCGCTGCACCGGTTACGAGCCGATCGTGAAGGCGGCGATCGACGCGGCTGCGACGATTCCGGACGCTGAAAACGACCGGCTGGTGGCGGCTTACGACCAAACCGTTGCAGCCCTCACCGAACTGGCGGACGGTGCGCGGGTGACAATCGAGAGCGATCGCGGCGCCTCCTATCTGCCCGCGGACCTCGATGATCTTGCAGAACTCCATGAAGCGCATCCGCAGGCGACGATTGTCGCCGGATCCACAGATGTCGGATTGTGGGTGACCAAGCACATGCGCGAGATTGCCCCGGCAATCTTCATCGGGCATCTGGATGCCTTGCGCGAAATGACGATCGAGCCCGAGGGCGTGACGCTCGGTGCCGGCGTCTCCTACACTGCAGCGCGTATGGCGCTGATCGCGGCATTTCCCCAGATGGCGGAACTGTGGGACCGCATCGGCGGCGAACAGGTGCGCAACATGGGAACCATTGGCGGCAACATCGCCAATGGGTCGCCGATCGGCGATACCCCGCCACCGCTGATCGCACTCGGCGCGACGGTGACGCTGCGCAAGGGCGCCGCGAGACGCGTGATTCCGCTCGAGACCTTCTTCATCGACTATGGCAAGCAGGACCGGCAGCCGGGAGAGTTTGTCGAAAGCATCGCGGTTCCCGCCCTTGCGGATGATGCATTCTTCGCCGTCTACAAGATTTCCAAGCGGCGCGACGAGGACATCTCGGCGCTGTGCGGAGCATTCCATGTCACACTCGATGACAATGGCAAGGTGGCCTCGGCCCGCATTGCGTTCGGGGGCATGGCAGGTACGCCACGGCGCGCCACGGCGACCGAGGCGGCGCTGGTAGGGAAACCCTGGGTCTGGGAGACGGTCGAAGCGGCGCGGCTGGCGATGAGCCGGGACTACCAGCCACTCAGCGACTGGCGGGCGAGTGCGGAGTACCGGATGGTTTCCGCGCAAAACCTGCTGATCCGCTTTTTCCTTGAAACCTGCGGCGCGCCGGTCCGGATCTGGCGTCATCCGGCGACCGTGGAGGCCTGATCATGGATACGAGAGCCGCCGCCCGCAGCAAGTCCGCAATCACCGGCGGAGCCCACACGCCGCGCCAGCACGACTCGGCACACAAGCATGTCACCGGGAGCGCCGACTACATCGACGACATGCCGATGCCCGCAGGCGCGCTTCACGGCTATCTGGGCTTGAGCGCGCGGGCGCATGCGCGCATCCTGTCGATGGATCTCGAACCCGTGCGAAACGCGCCTGGGGTGGTCGCGGTGCTCACTGGCGCGGACGTGCCGGGCGTCAACGACATCTCTCCCAGCGGCCGCGACGACGAGCCGGTGCTGGCCACCGGTGAAGTGCTGTTTCACGGTCAGCCGGTCTTTGCCGTCATTGCCGAGACCCGGGATCAGGCCCGGCGTGCAGCGCAACTTGCCGTCATCGACTACGAAGACCTGCCGCACGTCACGGATGTGCGCGCCGCAATTGACGCAAACTATCCGTTCGTGACCGATCCGCTGAAGCTCGAACGTGGAGATGTGGAAACCGGTCTCGCTGACTCCCCTCGCCGCCTGAAGGGCGCGATGCGGATCGGTGGACAGGACCATTTCTACCTCGAAGGGCACATCGCCCTCGCCATCCCGGGTGAGGATGACGAGGTGACGGTGTGGTCGTCGACCCAGCACCCGAGCGAAGTCCAGCACATGGTCGCCCATGCCCTGGGCACCGTTTCGAATGCGGTGACCGTGCAGGTGCGGCGGATGGGCGGCGGCTTTGGCGGCAAGGAGACGCAGTCCAACCAGTTCGCCGCCATCGCGGCCATTGCCGCGAAGAAGCTCAACCGCGCGGTCAAGATCCGTCCGGACCGCGACGACGACATGATCATCACCGGCAAGCGGCATGATTTCGTTGTGGACTATGATGTCGGCTACGACGACAGCGGCCGCATTCATGCAGTGGACGCGAGCTTTGCCGCGCGTTGCGGATTCTCATCCGACCTCTCCGGACCGGTCACGGACCGGGCGCTGTTTCACGCCGACAATTGCTATTTCTACCGCGATGTCAGGTTCGTCTCGAAACCGATGATGACGAACACCGTCTCCAACACCGCCTTCCGCGGCTTCGGCGGGCCGCAGGGGATGCTCGGCGGCGAGCGCATCATCGAGGAGGTTGCCTATGAGCTCGGGCGCGATCCGCTCGACATCCGCAGGGCCAATTTCTACGGCGGCGCCGACGACCCGGACGGTCGAAACGTCACCCCATATCACCAGACGGTGACCGACAACATCATCTCCCAGATCGTCGATCAGCTGGAAACATCCTCGGACTATCAGGCGCGGCGTACGGCGATCATCGACTTCAACAGCAAGAGCCCCGTGATCCGCCGCGGCATAGCGCTGACGCCGGTGAAATTCGGGATCTCGTTCACCGCGACCTGGTACAATCAGGCCGGCGCGCTGGTGCATGTCTATCAAGATGGTTCGATCCATCTCAATCACGGTGGAACCGAGATGGGCCAGGGGCTCAACACCAAGGTGGCGCAGGTTCTGGCCGACGAGTTCCAGGTCGATCTCGACATGATCCGCATCACCGCGACGACGACCGGCAAGGTTCCCAACACATCGGCCACCGCGGCCTCGTCAGGCACCGATCTCAACGGCATGGCGGCGGCCAATGCGGCTCAGCAGATCAAGGCCCGCCTGATCGCGTTCGCGGTCGACAAGTTCAACGTGCCGCCCGAACAGGTGGTGTTCGAGCCTAATCATGTGCGCGTCGGCAACGAACTTCTCGAGTTCGGCGATTTCATCCGCCAGGCCTATCTCGCCCGGATCCAGCTTTCGGCGGCCGGTTTCTACAAAACCCCCGACATTCACTGGGACCGGGCCAGCGGCACGGGCCGTCCGTTTTACTACTTTGCCTATGGCGCGGCCGTCTCGGAAGTTTCGGTCGATACGCTCACCGGCGAATACCAGGTGGACCGGACAGACGTGCTGCACGATGCGGGACGCTCGCTCAATCCGGCGCTCGATATCGGACAGATCGAGGGCGCTTTCGTTCAGGGGATGGGCTGGCTGACAACGGAAGAGCTGTGGTGGGACGATACAGGCCGGCTGAGGACCCACGCGCCGTCAACCTACAAGATACCGCTGGCCTCGGACCGGCCGAAGATCTTCAACGTGGAACTGGCCGCGTGGTCTGAGAACCGGGAGCCCACGGTGCGGCGTTCGAAGGCGGTTGGCGAACCGCCCTTCATGCTGCCGATTTCGGTTCTCGAGGCTCTTGGCATGGCGGTTGCCTCGATCTCCGACTACAGCGTCTGTCCGCGGCTCGATGCCCCGGCGACGCCCGAGCGCGTGCTGATGGCGGTTGAACGGCTCAAGGCGATGGCCGCCGGCGAAAACGAGGCCTGACGGCCGTGGCACGGCATGCCGCCTATTCCGCTTTTGAGGAGACTGCAGCGGACAGCGGTTACGTGTTGGTGCGGGTGATCGAAGCAAAGGGCTCAACCCCGCGCGAAACCGACGCCTGGATGCTTGTGTCGGAAGACGGCATGTTCGGGACCATCGGCGGCGGACGTCTTGAGATGGAGGCCGTCGAGAAGGCGCGGGCGATCCTCGCCGGAAGCGCAACCTCCGAACTCGCCCTGCCGCTCGGTCCTGCCATAGGCCAGTGCTGCGGCGGGCACGTCACCCTGTCGTTTGAGATCATCCCGCCGCAGCGCTTCGACGAGATCGAAACACTTGTGAAAACCGAGGACCGGGCCGACCCGGAGGTGTGGCTGTTCGGCGGCGGCCATGTCGGCCGCGCGCTTACGCGCGCGCTGCTCTTGCTGCCGGTCAAGGTGCATGTGGCGGAGACACGCGAGGGCGAGCTTGCGCTTACGCCCGATGGGGCCGAACAGCACCTGACCGCCCTGCCCGAGGGCCTGGTGGCTTCGATCGCGCCCGGCAGCGCCGTGATTGTTCTGACCCACGACCACGCGCTCGATTTCCTGATCGTCTCGGCGGCGCTTGCCCGCGACGATCTCGCCCAGGTGGGCATGATCGGGTCCGACACGAAGCGGGCAACCTTCGAGCACCAGTTCATCCGCGAGGGCGGCGACAAGGCGCAGCTTGGCAAACTCGTTTGCCCGATCGGCCGCAAGATCGCCGACAAGCGGCCCGAAGTCATCGCCGCCACGGTTGCGGCAGATGTCATGAGCGCACTTGCCGAGTGGCGGGCGGGCGGACCTCAGCCGGCATCCTGAAGCACAAGTTCCGAGGCGCGCCATGCTGTAGCAATGGCGGCCGCATTGGTGTTTCCGGCGATGATGTTCGGGAAGATCGAACAATCGACGACCCGCAGGCCGTCGATGCCGTGAACCTTGAGGCGCGGGTCGACCACGGCATGTTCGGGGTCCTGCCCCATGCGGCAGGTCGCGACCGGGTGGTACACCGTGCCGGAACGACGGCGAATGTCATCGATCATCGCCTCGTCGTCGACGATGTCCGGCCCGGGCAGGAGCTCCGCCTCGATGCAATCGGCCATCGGCCTTGCTGCCGCCATCCGGCGGACGAACTTGCCGGTTTCCAGCATCTCGGCGACGTCGTCCTCATGGGACAGCGCATTGGGCGAAATGCGCGGCGCCTCGAAGGGGTCGGATGAGCGAACCATGATCTCGCCCCTGCTCTTGGGCCGGCAATTCGACCAGCCGATGGAGAAGCCGGGCCAGGGATCGGGGCTCAGGATCGGCCGTTCGCCCGGCCTCGGGATGACCGTCGAAAAGGCCTGGAAATAAAGCTGCATGTTCGGCCGCGGCCGGTTCGGATCGGTGCGGATGAAACCGCCCGCCTGATTGAGGCTGACCGAAAGCGGTCCGTCGCGCATCAGGACATAGCGCAGGCCCGCATGAAGCTTGCCCCACCATGGACCGAGTTGCTGGTTGATGGTCGCGCAGTTGGCGCGGAATGTGTAGTTGGTGCCGACGTGATCCTCGAGATTGCGCCCGACATTCGGGTTGTCGCGTCGCACGTCGATCCCGAGACTTTTCAGATGGGCGCCCGGCCCGATGCCCGAAAGCTGCAGGATCTGCGGCGAGTTGACCGCGCCGCCGCTCAAGATCACTTCACGCCCGGCCCTGACGGTGACCAGCTTGCCACCGCGCCGGTAAGTCACGCCGGTGACACGGGCGCCATCGAAGCTCAGACCGGTGACATGCGCGTTGGTGATCACCCGGACATTCGGCCGCTTCATGGCCGGACGCAGGAAGGCCCGGGCCGCGGACAGCCGGCGGCCCTTGTGAATGGTAAATTCGAGAAGCCCGATTCCATCCTGGCTTTCGCCGTTGAAATCCGGATTGAGCGGCAGGCCCATCGCCGCCCCCGCTTCGAACCACTTGCGGGTGAGCGGATGCACCGTTGCGTCGGGAACGAAAAGATTGAGCGGGCCGGTCCGACCGCGATGGATTTCGTCTCCGATCACCGCGCATTCGACGGCACGGAAGGCCTGCCACATCTCATCCGATCCCCAGCCGGGATTGCCGGCGGCGCGCCAGTCGTCGAAATCCGCGCGGTTGCCGCGCATCCAGACCATGGCGTTGATGGAGGACGAGCCGCCCAGCACCCGCCCGCGCGGCCAGTGATCGACATTTCCGGCAAGCCCGGGATCGGGTTCGGCGCGGTACATCCAGTTCACCTTCGGATCGAAGAAGGTCTTGCCGTATCCGAGCGGCATCTGGACAAAAAAGCGGCGGTCGTCACCTCCTGCCTCGAGCACGAGCACCTTGTGGCGACCGGATGCGGACAGGCGTTCGGCCATGACACAGCCGGAAGAGCCCGCACCGATAATGATGAAGTCGGGATTGTGCATTAAGGGCCTGCCCTGACGAACGCGTACACACGGCCGGCAAGGCATGGGCTCAGGGCCTCCCGCCGGCCTCCGTTCATCGAAGCGTTGTCACAGATTCTGCCGCTTTTCAACTCGCTGGATTTCTTTAAGCGATCCCGACGAGAGCCCGGGCACGGGCGTCGCCTCAGGGAATGGCAAAGTGCCCGACAATCAGCTCATGATCTGACAGCGGCTCGCCCTCGGGGTCGACAGAAGGAACAATTCCGGCCCCGTCGAGCGACAGTCCGCGCGCGGCGAACCAGTCGAGCTTCATGCTCCGTGTGGGATGCGGTGTGAGATAGCTGCGGCGCGTGGTCATGCCTACTGCATTGTTGTCCCACGAATAGCCGCGCGCCCGCGCCAGGTCGAAGAGTTCTTCCTTCGTCCAGTCCGGCTGATCGGCATCGTTGCCGGTGTTCAGATCGCCTCCGATGACGACGGGCATATCGGGGGCAAAGCCTTCCACCGCTTCAAGCAGCGCCTCCATCTGTGCGGCCCGCCGGGTCGATCCGGCATTGCTCTCCAGATGTGTCGAGACCACACACAATTCCCCGGCCGCCGTCGGAAGTACGGCCGCGATGGCCATGCGCCCGCCGATGCGGGGCTGGGTGGCATCAACGGACAAGTCGGAAGCTGCGAACCAGTGGCCGGCGTCATCGAGCCTTATCAGGGCGGCGCGGTGCGGGGCCGCACGGCTCAGAACCGCATTGCCATGCCAGCCGGCCTTGTTGTGGTCATCGACGCAGTAAGGGCGCTCGGTCTCGCCGCCAAGGCCGAGTTCGAAAAACTCGACGCCATAGGTGTATTGCATGCCGAGCGCTGCGGCGATTTCAGCGGTCGGATGACGCTGCGCCGTGCGTGCCATGCCGCAATCGAGTTCGGAGAGCAGAACCACATCGGGATTTTGCCTGCCGAGAAGTCCGGCGCTTTTCTCCGGAAAGAGACCGCGTTCGATGTTCCAGGCGGCGACCGTGAAACTCGGCGGAATCCGATCGGCACTCGCAGCACCTGCTGTTTCCACCAGCACCATCGCCTCGATCGAGGCCATGTGCTCACGGTGAGCCTCCACTGTGCGCGGACCGGACAGGATCGACTGTTTGAGCGCATCATCGACCAGCGGCAAGGCCGTGAAAGTCCCGGTGTGAATGGCCGGTGCGCTCAAAGCCGGATCCCGGTTTCCGGGTTGAACATCAGCAGGGATGTTTGCGGCAGGTCGATATAGACGTCGCCCGAGGGCACGGGTGCGGTGTGCGGCAGATGAACCACGATCCCGCGGTCGGCCACGCGGCCGTGAAGCAAGCGGCCTGCGCCGAGCTCCTCGATGAAGTCGAGATTGAATGGGAGCGCGCCGGGATGGCCGGCTTCGACCACACCGATGTTTTCAGGACGCACGCCGAGATGGATGTCGCCGCTGTAGTCGACCGTTTGAGGCGCGTGAACAGAGACATCGTCTGTCAGATGAACCCGTCCATTGCCGTTGTAGCGTGCGGGCAGGAGGTTCATCGGCGGCGCGCCCATGAAGCTTGCCACGAAAGTGCTGGCGGGCTGGTGATAGACCTCAGCGGGCGTGCCGATCTGCTCGATCCGCCCCTGGTTGAGCACGATGATCCGATCGGCCATGGTCATGGCCTCGATCTGGTCGTGCGTGACATAGACGGAGGTCACGCCGAGGCGGCGCTGCAGGGCCTTGATCTCGATTCGCATCTGCCCGCGAAGCTTCGCGTCGAGGTTCGACAGGGGCTCGTCAAAGAGGAACAGTGCCGGATTGCGCACGATGGCGCGGCCCATGGCGACACGCTGCCGCTGTCCTCCGGAAAGCTGGCTCGGACGCCGGTCGATATACTCCTTGAGATTGAGCATCGAAGCGGCCTGGTTGACCGCGGCGTCGATCTCGGACTTTGGCATGCCGCGATTGCGCAGACCGTAGGCCATGTTGTTGTAGACGGTCATGTGCGGATAGAGGGCATAGTTCTGGAACACCATGGCGATATCGCGTTCGGCGGGATCGATATCGTTGACCATGCGACCTGCAATCGAGAGCTCACCCTCGGTAATCTCCTCCAGTCCGGCGATCATCCTGAGCAGCGTGGACTTGCCGCAGCCCGACGGCCCCACAAGGACGATGAACTCGCCCTTGTCGATGTTGAAGCTGGTGGGTTGGACCGCACGGACACCGTTCGGATAGACCTTCGAAATGTTCTTCAGGGCAACGTGAACCATGGGGAAACCTCTATTTGTCGGACTCGACCAGTCCCTTGACGAACCAGGACTGGAAAACAACCACCACCAGGACCGGTGGCAGGATGGCGATGATGGCAAGCGCAAGCGCGCGCCCGTATTCGGGAATGTTGGCGCCATCCAGATTCTGGATGATCTGCTTGATGCCGCGAACGAGCGTGAACAGGGATTCATCCGTCGTGATGAGGGTGGGCCAAAGATACTGGTTCCAGCCGTAGACGAACATGATGATGAAGATCGCCGCCACCATGGTGCGCGACAGCGGCACCAGAATGTCGATGAAGAACTTCACCGGGCCGGCGCCATCGATCCGAGCGGCCTCGACCAGTTCCTCGGGCACGGAAAGAAAGAACTGCCGGAAGAAGAACGTTGCGGTTGCAGATGCCACGAGCGGCAGGATCAGGCCGGTGTAGGTGTTGGCCAGCCCCAGCCCCTGAACCACTTCGTAGGTGGGCAGGATGCGCACTTCCAGAGGCAGCAGCAGCGTGGTGAAGATCATCCAGAAGGCAAAGGTCGCGAAACGGAGGCGAAAATAGACGATGGCGTAGGCTGCCATCATGCCGATGATGATCTTGCCGATGGCGAATCCGATACCGAGAATGAACGAGTTCATCAGCATTTTTGCGCCGGTGATTTCACCTGTGAAGCCGCCTTGGGTAAACAACGCCTTGTCAAAGTTTTCCGCCATGTGCGGCCCGAACGAGAGGTGAAGGCCGTCGCGGTAGATCTCGACATCGCCCACGCTGGTGGACAGGAAGACCGCGAACACGGGCATGATCATCAAAAGTGAACCCGCGATCAGCACTGCATGGTCGATCACGGCTGACCAGCGGATCGGCCGCCCGGGTCGCGCGACTGCCGTGTCTGTGTCCGTCATAACAGCCATTTTGATACCCTATGTGTAGTGAATCCGGCGGTCGATCAGCCGGAACTGGAAGACGGTCAAAAGAAGCACCAACACCATCAGGATGACGGACTGTGCCGACGAGCCGCCGAGGTCATTGCCGCGGAAGCCGTCGACATAGACCTTGTAAACGAGCGTCATGGGGTTGTTGCCCGGCTCTCCCTTGACGAGCGTGTCAATGGTTCCGAACGTGTCGAACAGCGAATAGGTGATGTTGATGATAAGCAAAAAGAACGCGGTGGGCGCGAGCAACGGGAAGGTGACGTCCCAAAAGCGGCGGACACCGGAGCGATTGTCGATCATCGCCGCTTCCTTGACCGATTGTGGAATGGACTGGAGACCGGAAAGGAAGAAGATGAAATTGACAGGGATCTGGTTCCAGGCGGCGACCACGACCATCGCGGTCGCGGTGTCGGTATAGTTCACGCCGAGCTTGAACTCCCAGCCGAACAGGGCAAGGAACTCGGTCATCGGCCCGTTGCCCTGGTTGAACATCATCACGCCCATGAAACCGGCGACCGGAGGGGCCACGGCATAGACCCACATCAGCAAGGTCCGGTAGGTGCGGGCGCCGCGGATGACCTTGTCGGCCTTGACCGCAAGCAAAAGCGCCACCGACAGGGACAGGAACGTCACCAGAAGCGAAAACAGGATCGTGAAGCCTGCAACCTTGCGATACTCGCTCGATGACAGGAGGCCGGTGTAGTTCTCAAAGGCGACGAACGTCGAACCGAAGCCGAACGGATCCTGCAGGAAAAAAGACGAGTAGATTGCAAAGATGGCGGGCCAGTAGAAAAACACCGCGATGATGATCAGTTGCGGCAGCAACAGCATCATTGGCAGCCCGGGCTGGCTGAAACCGGCGCGCTTCATGGCGTGGGTCCTTTCAAAATCGGACCAGCGGCCGTCAGGAACAGACGGCCGCCGATCTCAGTTCAGCAGGGAAGGCGCGCGGCCTCAGCCCTGGGTCTTGTTGAAGCGCGCCAGAAGCTCGTTGGCTTCCTTCTCGATGGTCGCGAAGGCTTCATCGACCGTGGTTTCACCGGTCAGGATGCGGCCGTATTCGCGGTTCATCACGTCGCGGATCTGGACGTAGAAGCCCATCCGGTAGCCCCTGGTATTGTCACCGCCCGGCAGCGAAAGCTGCTGGATACCGACTTCGGCGGCGGGCTTTTCCTCGTAGTAGCCCTGCTCCTTGGCCAGATCATAAGCGGCGTTGGTGATCGGCACATAACCGGTGTCCTTGTGCCACTTGAGCTGCACTTCCGGCGAGGAAAGGAAGCGGAAGAACTCGGCGGTCGCCTTGTTCTCTTCCTCCGACTTGCCGGACATCGCGAACAGGGCCGCGCCGCCGATGAAGGTCTGGGTCGGCTCGGTGGTCACGGCTTCCCAGTACGGCAGGAAGGTTGCCGAGAACGGCATGGTCGCGGTCTGCTGGAGGCCGCCGAACGAGCCCGAAGATCCGAACCAGATGCCGATCTTGCCTTCTTCGAACGGCTTCTGGTTGTCGTTCCAGCCGGTGCCGTACCACTCGAAGAAACCTTCGTCCTTCCAGGCCTTCATGGCCGTGAACATGGCCTTGATTTCCGGGGTGTTGACCAGGATCTCGGTCTCGCCTTCGCCGTAGCCATTGTCATTGGTGGCGAAGGGCAGGTTGTGGCGCGAGAAGAAGTTCTCGGTGAAGATCCACGGCAGGTGTGACTGCGCCATCGGAATGTAACCGGCTTCCTTGAGCGCCGGCGCGGTGACGGTCTCAAATTCTTCCCAGGTCTTGGGCGGCGTGACGCCGGCCTTTTCGAGGGCCTCGACGTTGTAATACATGATCGGGGTCGAGGAGTTGAACGGCATGCCGATCATCTTGCCGTCGACATCGGCATAGAAGTAGCGCACGCCTGGAATGTAGTCTTCGATGTTGAAATCGATACCGTTCTGGGCCAGCAGATCCTGCACCGGGATGGTCGCGCCCTTGGCGCCGATCACGGTTGCCGCACCTGCGTCGAACACCTGCATCACGTTGGGCTGCTCGCCGGCGCGGAAAGCTGCGATGCCGGCGGTCAGGGCTTCCTCGTAGGTGCCCTTGAACACCGGAGTGATCTTGTATTCGCTCTGGCTGGCATTGAAGTCGGTTGCGATTTCGTTGACCGCGTCACCGAGCGCGCCACCCATGGCGTGCCACCAGGTGATCTCGGTTTCAGCGAGTGCGACCGTGCTGGCCGACAGGCTGAGTGCGAAAGCTGCAGCCGCGACAAGATTCTGTTTCAGCATTTGATTGCTCCATAAAGCTGTTCTGGGAGGGGACGTAAAACCCATCCAGCCGATTAGAGCGGGCATGATTCAGTTCGGTGACGGTTTTGTTGAGGTTATGTGACAATCCACAATCCGGGCGACCGTCGACCGCGATTGACCCGGCTTCCCTGAAAGCCGGCCTTCAATTATCAGGAAAATCCGGGAACTGATTTACCGGGAGCAACGCAGGCGCGGGCTTTTCATTCGTCCGCGCATTGCGCATCATGTGCACTGCAAAAAAGACGCAACCAGGTGCGAGGGGCATCCATGTACGAATATCCGCTGTTGTGGGAATGGCTCGGCTTTGCCGTGCGCTGGCTCCACGTGATCACGGCCATCGCCTGGATCGGGTCGTCTTTCTATTTCATTGCTCTGGATCTGGGGCTGGTGCAACGGCCGGGCCTGCCGGAAGGGGCCCATGGCGAGGAATGGCAGGTCCACGGCGGCGGTTTCTACCATATCCAGAAATACCTGGTCGCGCCCGAGCGGCTTCCCGAGCACCTTACATGGTTCAAATGGGAAAGCTACGCGACCTGGCTTTCGGGCTTTGCACTCCTTTGCGTGGTCTACTACGCGGGGGCCGAACTCTATCTCATCGACATCAACGTGCTCGACGTTTCGGCACCGGTGGCAATCGCCATATCCGTAGCCTCCATCGTGCTGGGCTGGATCGTGTATGACCTTCTCTGCAAATCGCCCATCGGACAGAATACCACCGGATTGATGCTGGTGCTTTTTGCCGTGCTGGTGGCGATGGCCTGGGGCTATACGCAGGTTTTCACCGGCAGGGCGGCACTTCTGCATCTTGGTGCCTTCACCGCCACGATCATGAGCGCCAATGTCGCCATGATCATCATTCCCAATCAGAAGGTCGTGGTGGCAGACCTGAAGGCGGGGCGCACGCCCGATCCCAAATACGGGCGCATCGCCAAGCAGCGCTCGCTGCACAACAACTACCTCACACTGCCGGTCATCTTCCTGATGCTGTCGAACCATTATCCGCTGGCGTTCGCGACGGAATACAACTGGCTGATTGCATCGCTGGTTTTCCTGATGGGGGTCACGATCCGGCACTGGTTCAACACGGTGCATGCGCGCAAGGGCAAGCCGCACTGGACCTGGGCTGCGACGGCGGGACTGTTTCTGGCCGTCATGTGGCTATCGAGCCTTCCAAGCACCGAGGACGTGATCGAGGAGGCGCAGCTTGCGCCGGTGCATCAGCGCTTCATCGACAACGTGCATTTCGAAGATGTGAGCAACACCGTGCTCGGGCGCTGCTCGATGTGCCATGCGGCCGAGCCGTTCTGGGAGGGCATCGCCCGCGCGCCCAAGAACGTGAAGCTTGAAACGGAAGCCGATATCGCCCGCCATGCCCGGGACATCTATCTCCAGGCCGGCCGCAGCCACGCGATGCCGCCAGGCAACATTACCTATGTGGAGTCCGAGGAAAGGCGCCTTATCGTCGCCTGGTACGAAACCGCCGTGGCCGGAGAAACCGGGCAATGAACTCCAAGCTGCTGCGCGGCCGGACACTGAGTTTTGTCCGGCGTCCCGAAGCACGCGACGACCATGGGAGTTACGTCTTTGAAGAGGATGGCGGCCTTCTGATTGGCGACGGCAGGATCCAGGCTGCGGGCAGCTATGACGATGTCGTCGGCAGGGCGCCTGCAGGAACCGAGACAATCGACCACCGGCCGTATCTGCTGATGGCCGGATTCATCGACCCGCATATCCACTTTCCGCAAATGCAGGTCACCGCGAGCTATGCCGCAAACCTGCTGGAATGGCTCAACACCTACACCTTCGTCGAGGAACAGCGCTTCGCGGAGGAAGCACATGCAGAACGCTTCGCGAAGCTGTTCTTTGACGAACTGCTTCGGCACGGCACCACAACAGCCGCGGCCTACTGCTCAGTGCACAAGGTTTCGGCGGACGCCTATTTCGCGGAAGCCGCGCGCCGCAACCTCTTGATGGTTGGCGGCAAGGTCATGATGGACCGCAACGCGCCCGAGGCGCTGACCGACACCGCACAGTCGGGCTATGACGACACAAAATGCGTCATTGCCGACTGGCACGGCAAAGCCCGCAATCACGTGGCGATCACCCCACGCTTTGCGATCACATCGACCCCGGCGCAGCTTGAGGCCGCCGGCGCCCTGGCGCGGGAACATCCCGATCTCCTGATCCAGACCCATCTCTCGGAGAACGATGCAGAGATCGCCTACACGCTGGAGCTCTATCCGGAGGCCTCTGACTATACCGACATCTATGCGCGTTACGGCCTTTTGACCGACAAGGCGCTTCTGGGCCACGCGATCCACCTGTCCGACCGTGAAATGGGGGCAATCGCCGAAGCCGGCGCGGTGGCGGTGCACTGCCCCACCTCCAACCTGTTTCTCGGGTCTGGGCTGTTCGACCTTCAGCGCATCCGCGCAAACAGTGTGCGCACGGCCATCGCCACCGATATCGGCGGCGGTTCAAGCTACTCGATGCTGCGGACCCTGGACGAGGCCTACAAGATCCAGCAATTGCGCGGCTTCCGTGTTTCACCTCTGGAGAGCTTCTGGCAGGCAACGCGGGGCAACGGCGAAGCCCTAGGTCTTGCTGGGCGCATCGGAACGCTGGAGCCGGGAACCGACGCCGACATCATCGCGCTCGATGCCGCAGCGACACCCGCGATGGCAATCCGGATGGAGACCGTCACAACGCTCGAAGAGGAACTGTTCCTGCTTCAGACACTGGGCGATGATCGTTCGGTGCGAAGCGTTTATGTCGCGGGCGAACAGGAATCGCCGCAATGACACGGCAATGTTCCCGACGTCATAAAACCGTCTTAACTTTTCGTTAACCCATATCCTGCAAGCTGTGAAGACAGCAGCGGTTCTGAACTGAGCCGTTTACAAGTCGCGTGAGCACGGATGTACTGCCACGCGGCTTTTGCTTTTTTAAGACCGCCGTTCGGTTCAAATCACGGTCGATCCGCAAGATGGTCGATTGCCCATGAGCGGTGTTCATTGCCGCATCTTGCCGATAGGGTTCGGTCCTCTCCGCCGGCCGCCGCCATTCAAAAGGGTGCCGACCGACTGGTCAACTGCCCCGGTAAGTCGAGTATCCATAGGCCGAGATCAGCAGCGGCACATGGTAGTGGGCATTGGTGTCGGCGATGCCGAAGCGGATCGGAATGACATCGAGAAAGGCCGGCTCCGGCAGGGTCTCCCCTGCCCCGCGCAAATAATCGCCAGCGTGGAAGACCAGTTCGTAGACCCCACTTGCGAGGTCGGCGCCGGCGAGCAGCGGCTCGTCGATCCGGCCATCGGAATTCGTGGTGACGACCTTGACCAAATGCCGCTCCTGGCCATGGATCTTCACAAGTTCGATCACCAGACCGGATGCAGGACATCCCCGAGCCGTATCCAGCACATGGGTTGTCAGGCGGCCGGCGGGGACAGGTGTGGCGGACATCAGGGACTTCTCCAGACTTCAGGGTTCGTTGATCACATAGGGCGCGGGATAGCCGATCTCCTCGAGATTGTCGCCGTCACCCTCACGGTCGACAACCACGAACAGACTGGGTTCGCCAACCGCGATCAGCGGATGGTGCCAGACATTCCGGGCATATTGCACCCCAACATCGCCGGGCACGCGAAAGGCGCGCGGCGGACCCGGGCGACCATCCTCATCGGGGGCTACGACAGCGACCCAAACCCTGTTTGTGACCGGGAAGAAAGCCTGGCTGCCGAGCGGATGTCGTTCCATCATCGTGATCTTGTAGGGGAACGAACGCGGTCGCCCGCGAAACAGCGAAAGGATGGCACGCCCGCCTTCGGCGCCGGTATCGGCGGTCGCAAGCGCGTGAAAGCGTTCGGTGGTCCCCTCATTGATCATCCGCTTCTCGGCCAGATCGCGATCAAGGACCGTTCCGAAGGGGGCGAATTCCTTCGCGGTCAGCGTTTCCAGTTCAAGTTCATCCATTCAGGTTTCATCCCCGGGCAAGAGGTCTGCAATCCGCAATCCCGCGATTCTCTCGACCTGGGCGCAAGCGGTTTCAAATTCGGTGCTCGGGTCGTTGGCGACACGGGTTTCGAAGGCCCTCAAGATGTCGTCCTTGTCGAGACTTTTCACCGCAATGATGAAGGGGAACCCAAAATCCGCCATGTAGCGCTCGTTGAGTTCGGTAAAGCGGGCGTGTTCGGATTCGCTGAGCCGGTCGAGACCTGCGCCCGCCTGTTCGGATTTCGATTCCCTGGTCAGGTTTCCCGAGATGGCCAGCTTTCCGGCCAGATCCGGGTGCGCGCGCAAAACGCCCAGCCGTTCGTCGTGGCTTGCCGCGCGGAACTCGTTGCAGAGGGCCTGGTGCACGTCGCCCGCGCGCAGCGGTTCGGAAATGCGCCCCCTGTCGAACGCCCGTTCAGCGATCCAGGGGGAGTGCTCGAAAACACCGCCAAACCGCTCCACAAAGTCTTTCCTGTCGATCATTCGGCTGCCTCCGGGTGGTGATGCTGGCGCCAATGATTGGCGATGTCGATGCGGCGGGTCACCCATGCCTTGTCGTGCCCGGCCACATAATCGAGAAACCGCGCCAACGCCGCAGCGCGACCGGGCCGTCCAACCAGACGGCAATGCAGGCCGATCGACAGCATCTTCGGGCTGCCGGCGGCGCCCTCCGCCATCAACACATCGAAACTGTCTTTCAGGTAGGCGAAAAACTGATCACCGGAATTGAACCCCTGGGCGGTGGCGAACCGCATGTCGTTGGCGTCGAGCGTATAGGGAACGATCAGATGCGGGCCTTTCGGTCCGTCGACCCAGTAGGGCAGCTCATCGGCATAGGAATCGGCGGAATAGACGAAACCGCCCTCCTCCATGACCAGCCGCAGCGTGTTGACCGAGGGCTTGCCCTGGTAGATGCCGAGCGGCCGTTCGCCGGTTGCCTCCGTGTGGATGCGAACACATTCGGCTATGTGACGACGCTCTTCCTCCTCGGTGAAATCCTTGTACTCGAGCCAGCGAAGGCCATGGCTGGCGATTTCCCATCCGGCCTCGCGCATGGCGGCGACGGCTTCGGGATTGCGCTGCATGGCAAGCGCCACGCCATAGACGGTCACCGGCATGCTGCGCTCGGTGAACAGCCGCCACAAACGCCAGAAGCCGGCGCGCGACCCGTATTCGTAGATCGATTCCATGTTCATGTTGCGCTGACCCTGCCAGGGTTGCGCCCCGACAATCTCCGACAACAAGCATTCCGATGCGGGATCGCCATCGAGAATGCAACTCTCCCCGCCCTCCTCGTAGTTGACGACGAACTGGACCGCGCAATGCGCGCCCGACGGCCACTTCGGATCGGGTGGGTTGCGACCGTAACCGATCAGGTCGCGGGGATAGGCGGGGTGGTTCATTTCATCGTCCGTGGTTCAAGAAGGCGGCAAGGGTGCAACCGCGTGACCATAGCAACGGTCGAGGCGAACGCTATCATCCGCTGCGCAGATGTCGAGTGCTCCACTTTGAAGAAAAACCTCATACAGTTGCGCGACCAGGCAAGCGGTTCATCGCGTTTTGCCTGAAGGTTCCGCCTTGGCGGTGTGAGTTTCCACGGAGAAGCTCTCGGGACAGGCGGGCCCTTCGGAGCCGCTCACGTGCGCGATCAGGCAATCGGCCATCCGGTGGGCGATGCCGAAGCTGATCTTGAACCCACCGGTCATTGCAAGCACATGCGGCGTCCCAGGCACCGGCCCCAGCATCGGATCACGACCGACAGCGCGCGGACGGACACCTGCCCATCGACCGACCACAGGAGCCTCCCTGATCAGCGGACAGAGCTTGCGGGCGCGCTTGAGAATATCGTCAAGCCGGCCGTCGGTCCCGGTCGGATCGTCGAATTCCCTCTCGCTGGTCGAGCCTACCGCGACCAGGCCGTTTTCATGCACGAGGACATAGACGCCGTCATGATAAACCACCGGCAGATCCGGCGGTGCGCCGGCATCGAGCAGGGCTGCCTGCCCCTTGACCGGGCCGCCGAGTTCAAGGTCCGGCGTTTCCTGCGCCTGGGCTATCATGCTGAAGGCATCGACGCCGTTGGCGAGTACGATATGACCGAATGCAATCGCCGAACCGTCCGAAAGCCGTGCGCGGCGCTCCCGATGGGAAATCCCGGTTAAGGCCACCCCTTCCCGGATCATGACATTTGACATCTGCCCGAGCCTCGCGGCAAGGGCGGAAAGCAGGGCCGGCGGCGAGAGGCGCGCGGAAAGCGTCTCATGGACAATGCCGCGCGGCGCCCACAGGATGCTCGGCCAATCGTGACGGTCGGGTGTATTGGAAACTTCGAACCGGAAACGGTCCGACCAGTTGGTCCGCGCCTGGGGAATGTTGGCAAGCGCGGTTTCCCGCGCGCGCTGGCTGTGAAGCGGCAGAATACGGCCAACCCGGCGGTAGCCGCATGGGAGCCCGGTCTCGCTTTCAAGCGCGGCTATTTCGGCTTCCAGATCAACCAGGGCTCGGAACTGGAAATCCTTCTTCTCATTCCAGCGCTCGGGGCTGTGGGGCATGAGCGCGCCCAGAAAGCCGCCGCTGGCGCCCGCACCGATCCTGTCCCGCTCAATGAGCGCAACGGACAATCCGGCCCGCGCCGCCTTGAGGGATAGCCAGAGCCCGGCCACACCGGCGCCGACAACCAGGAGATCCGCCCGTGGTTGACCGTTTCCGCCCGTGCCGCTATCGGCAATCCCCATGACCTCTCCTTTCAAGCCTGCGCCCGAACACCAAGGACGGCCGGACACCCTCTCCTGGCGAGAGGGCGATATGCCCTATTCGGAGGAATTTGGCGACTTCTATTATTCCCGGGCAGACGGAAGGGCGGAATCCAGACATGTGTTCGTGGACGGAAACCGATTGCCGGAACGGTTTGCAACCGCGTCATGCTTTACGGTGGCCGAACTCGGTTTCGGAACCGGACTGAACTTCCTCGAGACCTGGGAGACCTGGGAAAGGACAGCACCAGAAGGGTCGGAACTCACGTTCCACTCCTTCGAACTCAGACTGCTTGACGCGCCCGCAATCAGACGCGCGCTTTCGGTCTGGCCCGACCTTGAAAACCGGGTCGAGCGAATGCTCGGGGACTGGCCGGAACAGGCGGATGACGACGTTGCGCTGGTGTTTGCCGCCGGAACGAAATCGATCCGGCTGCTTGTGCATCGCGGTTTCGCGCAGGATGTGCTGCCGCAAGTGGATGCAAGCGCGGACGCCTGGTTCCTCGATGGTTTCGCGCCCTCAAGGAACCCCGAGATGTGGTCGGCGGACCTGCTCAAGGCGGTCGCCTCAAAGACCGTTCACGGGGGGACCTTTGCCACCTATTCCGCCGCCGGCTGGGTGCGGCGCAATCTCGAGGCCGCCGGCTTCATCGTGGAAAAACGCCCCGGGCACGCCGGCAAACGCGACATGACGATCGGCAGGCTGGGGGCGTGATGGGCGGCGAAGACGCGCCGCGCAAACCAGCGAGCCGGCAGGACAGGGCGGTCGATCAGGATCGGTTCATCATCTCAGCGATTTCGGCGGGGAGCCAGTCGCTGATCTTGGCCTCGAGCTTTTCCGGGCTGATCGGCTTGGTCATGTAATCATCCATGCCCGCTTCCAGGCACCGCTCCATGTCTCCGGTGAGCGCGTGGGCTGTCACACCGACGATGGGTGTACGGCCAAGCGTGTCGTCAGCGGCTTCCAGTTCGCGGATTGCCCGGGTGGCTTCGTGGCCATTCATCACCGGCATGGACACATCCATCAGCACAAGAGCGGGGCGTTTGGCCTTCCAGAGTTCGACCACCGTGCCGCCATTGTCGGCGATCTGGTAGCTCAAACCCAATTCCTCGAGGATCTGCGTGAAAACGATCTGGTTGACCTCGTTGTCCTCGGCAACAAGGATCTGAAGGCCAGATCCAGAACGCCCCGCTGGTGCGGGAGCAACCCCTTGTTCGCTGTCCGGGCGCCCGGTGTCGGCGCGCTCAGTCGAAGGGCGCCCGGCATGCTGACTGTCTGATTGCCCGGGGGGGGCGGGGACCGGATCGACCTGTGAGCCCGGGGAGACGCCCTCGCCGGTGCGGATCTCGCGGCTGGCAAAAGCAGTCGACGGCTTGACATCGCGCGGCGCACGATCGGCGGCCGCAGCGGGTTGCGCCGCAATCTGAAGGATCCTGACGAGGGTTTGCAGCAGTTCCGCCGATCTTGCCGGCTTCATCAGGGTGGCCTGGATGACCCCCTTGCCGATGTCGCTCTCACCGGGCTTCATGTCCATCGAGGTCAACATCACGATGGGCAGGTCCTCGCCGGAATGATGCTCGCGGATTTCCTGCGCCACCATCGCGCCATTGCAGTCGGGCATCTGGTAGTCGAGAATCACGGCGTGGACGCGCACGCCGAATTCGCTTGCCGCCTTGAGCACACCCAGGCCCTCTTCGCCTGATACGGCGGCACAGGCATCGAATCCCCAGGCGGTGAGTTGTTCGATCAGAATCTCGCGGTTGACCTTATTGTCGTCGATCACCAGGACGCGAGTGCCGGACACGTCAACCGGAACAATACGGGCGGAGCGATCCTCGCCGCTTGCGGGCATTGTCAATTCGACAGTGAAGACCGATCCCTTGTTGGCCTCGCTCTCGGCGGAGATGCGTCCGCCCATCAAGGCGACCAGCCGCGAGGTGATGGCCAGACCGAGGCCGGTGCCCTCATGGCGGCGGGTGGAGGAAGCGTCGACCTGGGAAAACTTGTCAAAGACAGCCTGCAGCTTGTCCTCCGGGATTCCGATCCCCGTGTCATGAACCCGGACGCTCAGATCCACTCCCGCGCCGGTTTCTCCGTCGACGGTGACCTCAACAAGGACATGCCCCGTTTCGGTGAACTTGATCGCGTTGCCGGCAAGATTGGTGACGATCTGACGGATCCTGCCGGCATCGCCAACCACGCGCGCGGGCAGCGCCGGGTCGATGCGGACAATGAGTTCGATATCCCTTTCGGCCGCGCGGCCCGAAATCAGACTGGCGACGTCCTCTATTGTTTCGCGAAGGTCAAAAGGTTCTGCTTCAAGAGTAACCTGACCGGCGTCGATCTTCGAAAAATCCAGAATGTCATTGATGATCGTCAGCAGGGCGGTGCCCGATTTGACAATGATATCGGTGAAGGTGCGCTGGCGAGTATCCAGTTCGGTGCGCGAAAGCAGTTCTGCCATGCCGAGAACGCCATTCATCGGCGTGCGGATCTCATGGCTCATATTCGCCAGGAACTCCGACTTGGCGCGATCGGCGCCTTCCGCCTTGCCCAGAAGCTCCTGCAGTTCCGTTTCTCGGGCCTTGGCCTCGGTAATGTCGGTATAGCTGATCACCATCCCGTTGTCCTGAGTGGGCTTCGCATCGATGCGCAGCCAGCGGCCGGTTGTTGTCTGACGCTCCAGAGAATGGGCAGTCCCGTTCCGGTGGCACTCGAGCGTTTTCGCCCGCGTCTTGGCAGCCTCCTCATCACTGCCGTAATCCCCGCGGCTCTGGCAGAAATCGAAATAGCTGTCGAGATCCGTGCCAATGGACACCACCTCCGCCGGCACCTCCAGCAATTCCAGGAAGCTGTCATTGACGAACTCGATTTTTGCATCCCTGGTCACCATGAGACCCTGAACCATGGCGCCGGCTGCGACGCTGAGCAGTTCACTTGCCCGTTCGATCTCAATCTTCGCGAGGTCGAGCTCGTGTTCACGCTGCTTGAGTTCGGTGACATCGAAATAGGTGATCATGCGCTTGCCTTCCGACAGCGCGCGCACGGAGAATATCAGGGTCTTGCCATCGGCGCGGTCGAACTGCCGCGGTTCGGCGAACCCGCTGCGAATTTCGGACAGGCGGGACTCGACATAGGCATCGAAGTCATCGTCGGGAACGGCGTAAATGCTGTTGTAGCGGTTGATCTCGATCAGTTCCCGGAAATGAATGCCGGTGAGATCCTTACCAGTGTCGACTTTCCAGATCCGGAAGAAGGCCTCGTTGATCAGTTCCACGGTCAGGTTCTTGTCAACGACCACGACGCCCATATGCATCGCCTCGAGAACGCTCTCAAGATCGTCCCTGTGGATCTCGGCAAGCCGGCGAGCCTCGAAGAGTTGTTGTTCGCGGCTTTTGCGCTCGCTTACATCGAGCGTGGTTCCCAGCAAAAACCGTCTTCCGTTCGGATCGGTGAACGAGACCTTGCGGTCGACCAGTTGCAGGGTCCGGCCATCGGCCGCTGTCAGGTCAACCTCCGATTCATAAACCTTGTCGCTGCGCATGACGCCGGTGTCGGTGTCGCGCAGCGACTGCCCCATATCCCCGAACACTTCGAAATCGTCCTTGCCGATGATGTCGGCACGATCGAAACCCGTCAGTTCGCTGTGAGCACGGTTGACATAGGTGTAGCGGAAATCCTCGTCCTTGACGAAACTCGAAACCGGCATTTGATCCAGGATCGCCTGGAACATCTGGTTCTGGGCCACGTGCAACTCAAGTGAAACCTCGCGCTGCTTGAGTTCGCTCACATCGATGCGAAGTCCGAGCGTGCAGCCATTCCCGAGCGGATGATTGACGATGCGGATCCAGCGCCCGTTCTTGAGTTTTTCGACCGTCGCTTCATTGTAATTGCGATGGATAGACAAGCGTCTATCGATCCACTGCCTGCGCGCTTCGGGGTATTCTTCGGCATCAATGTGGCAGGTCTTCTCAAGAACCTGCTCCAATGCTTCTCCGGCATTGATCCGGTAGTCCGGCGCGGTAATCGCGTCCATTGCAGGATTGACGTACAGAACCACGTCGTCCGGATCGTAGACCACGATGCCCGCGTCGAGGACGTCGAAGATATAGCGGCACTGGGCCACGAGCGCTTCATGTGTGGCCTCTTCCCGCACCGGGGGCATGCGATCCCGGTGCGGCACCGGATCCTCAGTGCCGACCTCAGAGGGGCGCGATGCGGCCGGCTCCATCATCCGCATCACGCCGCCGTCCGGCAGCCGGGTCTCCCGCCAGGGGCCTGACGCTGTTCTGCAGGATTTACTGGAGGCGATTACATGGCCGGCAGCGTCGCTGACGGACATCGGCACCGCAGCGGCTTCGATGGCTGCCCGAAGGAGCTTGTGATGCCCGCGCAACGCGGCCTCGGACTGCGGCAAGTCGGGCAAGGGGGATGGATCCGGGGAGTCAGCTTCAAGCGCGGCCTGCGCGCCGGTTTCGAAACGAACGCCCGCGATGGGCTCGAAGTGGCCGGCAATGAAGGTCTTTCCGTCCGCGCTGCGATGGCGCTGAATCCGGATCCGGTAGCGGCTGTTCTTGAGCGGGTGGGCGAAAAGCGCCACCTGATCCTTGCCGAAAACCAGGCTGCGGCGTTCCTTTTCATCCCGTTCATTCTGCTCGGTCGCGTCGAAATGCTGATGGCTCTTCTTGCCGATGAGCATCTCCGGCGAACAGTCCCAGAGCTGGGCATAGGCGGAATTGACCGCGATGTAGCGAAGTTCGGAATCCTTGACGAAAGCGGGATTGGAATCCCCGGCAACAGCGGTGGTGGCGCGCGCCAGGAGGTCGTCACAATCCTTGTGCCCGCCGTCTTCCACCCCGTTCTCCCTTTTCTTGTCGAACCGATCCCGCCTCAGATCAAGCAGCAATGCATGTATGTCTTGAAGAAAACGTTAACCATCAATGCAAGAAAACGCATCCGGATGAGACCGCGCCTGAACCTCGGCCCGATCTCCGGGCGCCTTGCCGATCCGCACCTTTCTCCGCGGACACAATTTCGACCCTTGCGGGAATTGAAAAGCCGGAATAGCGTCAGCCGAGGCAACACGGTCAATACGGCGGCAAGACCGGTTCGGCCGGGTTCGGTTCAGATGGGGAAACATCCGGCATGAGCACGATCGACGACATATTTGCAGCCTCCGTCGAAAACACCGCCGGCGCGCCCGAGCGCCGACGCCGCGCGGGCGGCGGGCGCGGCGGCGACCGCGGCAAGGGCCGGAAATCACCGCCAACCCTGCGCTACCGTTCGATCCTGAATACACGCGAGCCGTCCCTTATTCTCTCGGATGAGGGCCTCGAGGCCATTCACGAGGCCTCGCTCACCGTTCTTGAGGAAATCGGCATCGATTTCATGCTGGCCGAGGCCCGTGAAAGGCTCAAGGCGGCAGGCGCGGATGTCACAGACGGGTCCGAGCGGGTCCGGCTCGATCGCAAACTGGTCATGGACCTCGTTGCGAAGGCGCCTGGTCCGTTCAAACTTCATGCCCGCAACCCGGACCGCGATATCGAGATCGGCGGCCGCAACGTCGCCTTCGCCCAGATCGCGTCCGCTCCGTACTGCTCCGACCGGGACAACGGCCGACGCAGCGGCACCCAGACGGATTTCCGCAACCTGATCAAGCTGGCGCAATCCTTCGACGTCATCCACATGACCGGCGGCTATCCGGTCGAACCGACGGATCTCCACGCCTCCACCAGACATCTTGATTGCCTGGCCGATCTGGTGAAGCTGACCGACAAGCCGTTCCATGCCTATTCGCTGGGGCGCGAACGCAATCTCGATGCGCTGGAGATTGTGCGGATCGGACGCGGCATCAGCGCCACGCAGCTTGAGGAAGAGCCGTCGCTCTTCACCATCATCAACGCCTCGTCCCCGCTGCGCTACGATGCTCCGATGCTGCAGGGTATTGTGGAAATGTCGGCGCGCAACCAGGTCGTGGTGATCACGCCCTTCACGCTTGCAGGCGCCATGGCTCCGGTCACGGTCGCCGGCGCCCTGGTCCAGCAGAATGCCGAGGCCCTGGCCGGGATCGCTTTCACGCAGCTCGTGAGGCCGGGCGCCCCGGTGATCTATGGCGGCTTCACCTCGAATGTCGACATGAAATCGGGGGCGCCGGCTTTCGGAACCCCGGAATACTTGCAGGCGGTGACAGCAGGCGGCCAACTGGCGCGCCGCTATGGTGTGCCTTACCGCACTTCCAACACCTGCGCGGCCAATACCCTTGATGCCCAGGCCGCTTATGAGTCGATGATGTCGCTGTGGGCCGTGGTTCAGGGCGGCGGCAATTTCGTCATGCATGCGGCGGGCTGGATGGAGGGCGGACTGACGGCGTCGTTCGAAAAATTCATCCTTGATGTGGACATGCTGCAGATGGTCGCCGAAACGCTCAAACCCTTGGATGTGAGCAGCGATGCGCTGGCGCTCGACGCCATCCGCGAGGTTGGTCCGGGCGGGCACTATTTCGGAACCGCGCACACGCTATCGCGATACGAAACCGCTTTCTATTCGCCGATCATTTCAGACTGGCGGAATTTTGAAAGCTGGAGCCTTGCCGGTCAGCCGACCGCGTACGACCACGCCAACCGCATCTGGAAGGACACGCTGGCAAATTACGAAGCGCCTCCAATGGATCCGGCAATTCGCGAAGAGCTCGACAGCTTCGTGGCGCGCCGCAAGAGCGAGGGCGGGGTTCCGACCGATTTCTGATCAGGCGACAACCCGTGTCTTGCGATTGGTGAGCCAAACTCCGACCACAACGATCAGTGTCCCGACGATCATCGGTATGGTCAGCACCTCTCCGAAGAGGATCCAGCTTTCGATCGCGACGGCTGGCGGCACCAGGTAGGTCAGGGAGGCAGCACGCGACACCTGGCCGCGGCGGATGAGGTAGAGCAGCAGCATGATGGAGACCAGGGAAAGCCCCAACACCGACCATCCCATGGCAAGGAAGAACTCGGGCGTCCAGGCAATCCGCAGCGGCTCGATCAGCAGCGCCAGGGGCGTGACCACACAAAAACCGCCTACATACTGGAGTGTGGCGATGGCACGAAGGTCCCCCTGCTGAAGATAGCGTTTCTGATAGATCGTGCCGGCCGTTACGGCGGCCATGGCGAGGATGTTCACCACCAGAGGCATCAGCGCAATCTGAAGCGTATCGGCGTCGAGGATCGCCAAACGCGGCGCGATGGCGACGGTCAGTCCCGCAAGTCCCAGAACGATGCCAGATTTTTGCGCTCCCGAGAGTCTTTCGCCCACGATGAAGGGAGCGGCGATTGCAGTGAGCAATGGCTGCAGGGCGGCGATCAGACCCGACACGGACGACGGAACGCCCTGGGAAATGGCCCACCAGACACCGCCCAGATAAACACCGTGAAGCAGCGCGCCCGAAAGCACACCGTGAATCCAGCCGCTTCCGGACGAGGGCCACATGGCACGGCTCACACCGGTGATGACGGCGAACAGCAGCGCTGCAAGCAGGAACCGAAGGCTCAGGAATGTCAGCGGATCCGCATGCGGACTGGCGTATTTCGCCACGATCCAGCCGGTTGACCACAGCAGCACGAACAAGGCGGGCGCGATACGGTCGAGCGTCATGATGCGTTTTCCAGTTGGCTAGATTTTGAGCAGGCTGCCAAAAAGTAACAATGCCTCAGGCAGATGCGTGATGGAGCGATAGCCCTGTTGGCCCCGCCAGGCAAGCCGACACGGTCTGCCGGCCTCCAAGCCAGGCCCCAACGGGAGCGAAGTTTCCACGAAAAGCCACCGAAACGTGCTTTTGCCGGCTAAACTGCACAATGACAGGGAAATCCGGAACTTCTGCACGGTTCTTGCTTTATCTCTTATGATGCGGTCAATTAAAAAACAGAGGGGAGCACAAAAGTGCCGTTCGATGAAATGCTGACTGCGGATGACAATCCGCGCAAACCTTACGAAGGCTACTTCCAGTGGCATTCGGAACAGAAAGCAACCGACCTGATCAAGAAGTCGCGGGATGCGGAAAACGTATTCCGGAAGACCGGCATTACCTTTGCGGTTTACGGCAAGGATAACGCGAGCGAGCGGTTGATCCCCTTCGATATCATCCCGCGCATCATTGCCGGTTCGGAGTGGCGCAAGCTTGCGCAGGGTATCGAGCAGCGCGTGGTCGCGCTCAACGCCTTTCTTGACGACATCTATCACAAGCAGGAGATCATCAAGGCGGGACGTATCCCGCGCGAACTGATCGAAAAGAACGACGCCTTCCTTCCGGAGATGATCGGGATGCGCCCGCCGGGCGGCGTCTATACCCATATCATCGGGACCGACATTGTCCGCACCGACGAGAACCAGTTCTATGTCCTGGAAGACAATGCGCGCACACCGTCGGGCGTTTCCTACATGCTGGAAAACCGCGAAACGATGATGCAGATGTTTCCCGAGCTGTTTCACCTCAACCGGGTGCGGCCGGTGGAGAACTATCCGAAACTGCTGCGGCAGAGCCTGAGCGCGCTGGCGCCTCCCGGTTGCGACGGCAAGCCGCGGATCGCGGTGCTTACACCCGGCATCTTCAATTCAGCCTTTTACGAGCACGCGTTCCTGGCCGACCAGATGGGCGTCGAGCTTGTGGAGGGGTCCGATCTCAAGGTAATGGACGGCAAGGTAAAGATGCGCACGACCAGGGGCTATGAGGCCATTGATGTGCTCTACCGCCGCGTCGACGACGACTTTCTTGACCCGCTGACCTTCCGTCCGGATTCTGCGCTCGGCGTTCCGGGGATCATGGATGTCTACCGCGCCGGCAACATCACGATTGCCAACGCACCGGGCACCGGGATTGCCGACGACAAGGCGATTTATTCCTACATGCCCGAAATCGTGCAGTTCTACACCGGACGAAAGCCGATACTGGAGAACGTGCCGACCTACCGCTGTTCCGAGCCGGACACGTTGCAATATGTGCTCGACAACCTGGCCGAACTGGTGGTCAAGGAGGTGCATGGCTCGGGCGGCTACGGCATGCTCGTCGGCCCCGCGGCGAGCAAACGCGAACGCACCGAGTTCGCGGCCAAGCTCAAGTCGCGCCCCGGCAACTACATTGCCCAGCCGACACTTTCGCTTTCCACAGTTCCCATCCTTGTAAAGAAGGGCATCGCGCCGAGACATGTCGACTTGAGGCCCTTTGTACTGGTTTCCAACAAGGTGCAGATCATCCCCGGCGGGCTGACCCGCGTGGCGCTGAAGGAAGGCTCGCTGGTGGTCAACTCCAGTCAGGGCGGCGGCACCAAGGATACCTGGGTGCTGGAGGACTGAGATGCTTGGAAGAACCGCAAACGGCCTGTTCTGGATGTTCCGTTACATCGAGCGCGCCGAAAACACCGCACGACTGATCGACGCCGGCCTGAGAATGTCGCTGACCCGCATGGAAGGCCAGGAGGAAGACTGGGACTCCGTGCTCCGAAGCGCGGGTGTGCATGGCGCCTACCTGCAGCACCACGACGAAGTCTCCAGCGCGGACGCCATCAACTTCCTGCTGCGCGACAAGACCAATCCATCGAGTGTCGTTTCGGCCATCGAGGCTGCGCGCAACAATGGGCGCATGGTCCGGACAGCGTTGACCCGCGAAGCCTGGGAATCGGTCAATGAATGTTATCTGATGCTGAAGTCCCGGCATTCCCGCCGGGTGCAGAATGCCGACCTGCCCGCGGTGATCGACGAGATCAAACAGCGCACCGGGCTCATCCGCGGCGCCTTTCACGGCACGATGCTGCGCAACGAGTTGTTCAATTTTGCCCGGATCGGAACCTTCATCGAACGCGCGGACAACACGTCGCGGATTCTGGACGTCAAATATTACGTCCTGCTCCCGTCGGTCTCCCATGTCGGCTCGTCGCTCGACAATGTGCAATGGGAATCCATTCTGCGTTCGGTTTCGGCGCATCGGTCCTATGGCTGGGTCTATGACGACGACTACAAGCCAAGCAACATCGCCGACTTCCTGATCCTGAACGGCCGTATGCCCCGGTCACTGGCCTATTGCTACGACAAGATCAATTCGAATCTCGGCTATCTTGAGCGGGACTACGGCGCACGGCACCCTGCCCACGAGACTGCGGCGTCGACGCTGGCCATGCTTCGCGGCGGCGAGATTCAGGCCATCATGGATTCCGGCCTGCACGAGTTCCTTGAAAGTTTCATAGGGCAGAACAACCGCGTTGCGGCGGAAATCGCCGAAGCCTACCGGTTCTACCAGGACTGACATCATGCAATTGAAAATCACCCACCTTACCGAGTACGCCTATGGTCAGCCGGTCAATTACGCCTTGCAGAGGCTCAGGCTGACCCCTCAGGAAAGCTGGCTGCAAAGCGTTCACTCATGGTCGACCGAAATCGAGGGCGGAACGGTGGAGGCGCGCTACCACGACCACTTCGGCAATGTGGTGGAACTCGTCAGCGCCAGCCGCGATACGAACAACATCCGCGTTGTTGCAAAGGGAACGGTCGACACGGTTGACCGGAGCGGCGTTCTGGGGCCCCATCGAGGGCACATGCCGCTGTGGCTCTACAAACGCGAAACAGCGTTGACAAAACCCGGCAAGCTGATCCGGGAACTGGCGCGAAGCCTCCCCAAGGGCGAGCCCATCGACCGCCTCCACGCGCTCAAGAGCGCCCTGAACCAGTCCATGGCCTATGTGCCCGGCGCAACACAGACCAGTACGCTGGCCGAAGAGGCGCTGGCTGCGGGCAAAGGCGTTTGCCAGGATCACGCGCAGGCCTTTGCCGCCACCGCACGGGTCGCCGGATTTCCGGCACGCTATGTTTCGGGCTACCTGATGATGGAAGACACCCAGGATCAGGCCGCGAGCCACGCCTGGGCCGAGGCCCATGTGGACGGGCTCGGCTGGGTCGGTTTCGACCCGGCGAACGACATGTCCCCCGATGACCGCTATGTACACATCGCCTACGGGCTTGATTACCGGGATGCGGCACCGGTCTCGGGAATACGGACGGGCACGGGTGAAGAACAACTTGCAGTCCACATCACAGTAGAGCAATAAGAATCGATCTCACCTCTAAGGACTGATTCGAAAAAGATGACCTACTGTGTCGGGATACGCCTCAATCGCGGCCTGGTGTTCATGTCCGACACCCGCACAAATGCCGGCGTCGACAACATTTCCTCGTTCCGGAAGACATACACCTGGTGCAAGCCGGGAGACCGTCTCATCACCTTGTTGTCGGCAGGCAATCTGGCCACCACACAGGCCGTCGTCGGCCTTCTCGAGGAGCACACCAAGGCTGCGGGAGACCGTCATCCCGACATCATGGAAGTTCCCTCGATGTTTCAGGCCGCACGGCTTGTCGGCGAGACCGTACGCGAGGTGATCAAGACCGCATCGGACGGAGGCGCCCAGAGCCAGGCCGCCTTCAGCGCCACATTCATCCTCGGCGGCCAGATCGCCGGCGGCGCAATGCGCATGTTCCTGATCTATCCGGAAGGCAACTTCATCGAGGCGACTGACGACAATCCGTTCTTCCAGATCGGCGAGCACAAATACGGCAAGCCGATCCTTGTGCGCGCGCTCGATCCCGACATGACCTTCGAAATGGCGGCGAAGCTGCTCTATGTCTCCTTCGATTCGACGCTGAAATCGAACCTCTCCGTCGGCCTGCCGCTCGATTTGCAGTTCTACGAACGCGACAGCCTTACCAAAGGGTACGAAAAGCGCGTCGAGGCCACCGACCCCTATTACCGTGCGATTTCCGAGGGCTGGTCGGACGCATTGCGCTCCGCGTTCAACAGCCTCCCGGATTTCGTGCGGGACTGAAAAACCCCGCCGACAAACGCTTTCCCGCCGGGATCATTTCATCCTATTGCGCCGCCAGGGGTGCGCTCAGGCCGCCGGTCTCGGCGATAAATTCCACGACCTCGCCTATGCCCTCGCCGCGTCGCATGTCGGTGAACAGATGCGGCCGGCCGGCCCGGCCGGCGAACGCATCACGGTCCATGACATCAAGGTCGGCTCCGACATGCGGCGCCAGATCCATCTTGTTGATCACCAGCAAATCCGAACGGGTTATGGCGGGACCGCCCTTGCGCGGGATCTCCTCGCCCTGACAGACGGAGATGACGTAGATCGTCAAGTCGGCCAGATCCGGGGAGAACGTCGCGGCGAGATTGTCGCCGCCCGATTCGATGAAAATGACATCGAGGTCCGGATGACGGGCGTTGAGCTCGTCGATGGCGCGCAGATTGAGCGATGCATCCTCGCGGATGGCGGTATGCGGACAGCCGCCGGTTTCCACTCCACTGATCCGGTCCGACGGCAGCGCCTGCATCCTGACCAGCGCGTCCGCATCCTCGCGGGTGTAGATGTCATTGGTGATGACGGCGACCGACCAGGTTTCGCGCATCGCCTTGCAAAGCTGAGCGGTCAGCGCCGTCTTGCCGGACCCGACCGGTCCGCCAATGCCCACACGCAAAGGTCCGTTGGATGAAGTCATGTCCGAAAAATCCGTGAGTTGAGGGTTTCATGGTTGATCGCGGCGATCTCGGCATTGAGCGTCGAAGAGCCCAGATCGTCAAGACTGGATCGCGCCGCCTCCGCCGCCACATCGCCGATGTCGCCTTCAAGCGCGGCCATGACCGCGACACCCGCGGCCTGACCGAGTGGCATCAACCTGAGGGCTGCCTGCACCTGATTGGCGGCGAATGCGTGCAGGAAGGCGGCGAGCGCCGGCTGAAGCGCAATGCCGGCGGCGCCGGCGACGGCGCCCACCGCGACCGGCCAAGCAGCACCTTCGCCCAGTTCCTCATGCACAGGTAGCGGCCAGGCGCGGGATGCGGCAAGGAACGCCCCCCCCTGGTTGACTGTTTCGAGGCGCCGCTCGGACGAGCCGGCCAGCGCTTCGGCGAGTTCCGACACCTCCGACAGGTCTTTGCCGGAGGCCGCCACTCTCCAGGCTTCGGCCAGCAGCACGGCGTCATTCCAGGCCGAGCCTTGCCGGAGCAGGCAGCCGATCCAGTCTTCAAGCGAGGTCTGTGTCGTCACGAGCCCTTGCGCGACGGCCTGTTCGAGCCCATGGCTGTAGTTGAATCCGCCGACGGGAAAAGTCGGAGACAGCCACGTCATCAGCCGCACCAGGGTTGTGGTGTCGGTCATGGCATCGCCGGCCCGAAACGGGAGAGACCCAAGGCAGCGTGCCTAGAGAACTTCGACATCGCCCACATGCAGGATCTTGACGTTCCGGTCGACCAGATGCGGCTCGGAGGCGGTTCTCCATTCAGCCATATGCGGCGTCTGGAAATGTGCGGCGAGCGCGTCGCGGGTTTCCCATTCCTCGACGAATGTCAGGTGTTCCGGATCCTCGATGTTCTGCTCAAGGTCGTATCGAATGCAGCCGGGTTCCGCACGCGTGGCGGCAAGCATGGCGCGCGCAGCGGTGAAGAACTCATCCTGGCTTCCTGCCCTGATCCTGAGGTCGGCAATTACACAAATCATTACTTGTCTCCTGTTCGGCCGGAACATTAGCCGTGTCGCGCGCACTAGCCAACCGCCCTTCCCCCGACGCAAAACACAAAACGATCCGCCCGGCTACTTTGTTGCCTGATCTCGCCGCCGCCATTCCGCTACCGCCTCAGCCATCGTCGCGCCCCGGTGGGCCTTCATCCAGGCCATGAAGGGCCGGTCGAATCTGAAGCGGTCGCCGATCTCCGCCTTGAAGAAGCGCCGGACATTCTGGGTGTTGCGGTAATTCGCGTCGATCACCGTACCATTGGTGATGGCATCGCAATGCCAGTCGAACATCTCAGCCATGCTGGTGGTCTCCGCCGTGACCATGGTGGTGATCCTGCGCGTGATGGGCTCCGCCATAGGCCCCGCCCTCGGGATCGAACGGCGCCTCGATCTCGGCGACTTCGGCGCCCAGGCCGAGCAGCATCTCGCGGATCACATGATCGCGCCGGATGCGGATGGCGTCAGCGGCGATTTCGGCGGCAAGATGCCGGTTGCCGATCTGCCAGGCGAGCGACAGCAGATGGCGTGCATCGCGGCCCCGCACTTCCATGAGCGGTTCCGGCATGGCGTGCACTTCGATGATGCGCCCATCGTCAAGCGCCAGGCCATCACCGTGACGCAACAGCCGGGCCTCCGGCAAATCAAGCATGAAGGTTATTGTCGAACCGTTTGGCAGGCGGTCGGAAACCATACGCATCCGGCGCCGGTGCCGCGCCGTTTCATCCAGCGTTATGGTTGCTGCGGGCGCCTGAAACTGGCGTGTGACCGTTTTGACAACAGGGAGCGTCATCGCGTCGTCCCGGACACGCCGTGCCACAGCGCGACAGGACGCGGGTCACGTCCGATACTTTTGGGTTCCCGGCGACCTAGAGCTGGTCGACCAGATCGCGCAACGCTTGCTGGCGGGTTGTGCCGCGCGCGACGAAAACCTCTTCCGGAGTGCGATAGATCGTCTGCGCTTCGCGCGCGAAGCCAATCGACCGGGCTGCGGCGCTGAAAAAATTGCGGAACTGATTGCGGGCATTCGCCATGACGGGTCTCCTTCAGAGTACCGTCACAATAGGCATTTGCTGCGCCGCAACAAAGCGCTGAAAGGGGAGAGCAGCCATGCTGTTTGCGCATGACTGCCGACACGCCAATCGTCCGGGGTACGAGCTTCGACAATCCCTGTCCGACCCTTCGCGACCGGGTCATATGCAATACATCCAGGCTCAGGCTGTTGCTCATGGTCGAATCCCTAGAACAGGAAATAGCGCTGCGCCATGGGCAATTCCGTGGCCGGTTCGCAGGTCAGCAACTCGCCGTTGGCGCGGACCTCGTAGGTTTCGGGATCGACTTCGATATCCGGCGTGAGGTCATTGAGCACCATCGAGGATTTCGAAATGCCGCCACGTGTGTTTTCCACCGCGACCATCTGCTTGGCGGTGCCGAGCTTGTGGGCCAGACCGTCCTCGATCGCCGCCTGGCTGACGAAGGTCACCGAGCTGTTGGTCCGGGCCTTTCCGAAGGCGCCGAACATCGGCCGGTAGTGCACCGGCTGAGGGGTGGGAATGGAGGCATTGGGGTCGCCCATGGGAGCCGCGGCAATCATCCCGCCCAAGAGCACCATGTCCGGTTTGACCCCGAAAAATGCCGGGTTCCACATGACCAGATCGGCGCGCTTTCCCACCTCGACCGATCCGATGTGGCTGGATATGCCGTGCGCGATCGCGGGATTGATGGTGTATTTCGCGATGTAGCGCCGGACCCGGAGATTGTCGTTGTCTCCGGTCTCGCCGGGCAGGCTGCCGCGTTGGCGCTTCATCTTGTCGGCGGTCTGCCAGGTGCGGATGATCACCTCGCCGACCCGGCCCATCGCCTGACTGTCCGAAGCGATGATCGAGAACGCGCCGAGATCGTGCAGTATGTCCTCTGCGGCGATCGTTTCCTTGCGGATGCGGCTTTCTGCAAAGGCGATGTCCTCGGGGATCGAGGCGTCGAGATGATGGCAGACCATCAGCATGTCGAGATGTTCGGCGATCGTGTTGACCGTATAGGGGCGCGTCGGGTTTGTGGATGAGGGCAACACGTTTGCCAGTCCGCAGACCTTGATGATGTCGGGTGCGTGACCGCCGCCCGCGCCTTCGGTGTGAAAGGCGTGGATGGTGCGGCCCTTGAGGGCCTCCACCGTGCTTTCGACAAAGCCGCTTTCGTTGAGCGTATCGGTGTGGATCATCACCTGCACGTCGTACTGATCGGCAACGGAGAGGCAGTTGTCGATGGCTGCCGGCGTCGTGCCCCAGTCCTCGTGCAGCTTGAGCGCACAGGCGCCGCCCAGCACCATTTCCTCAAGCGCCGCGGGCAGCGAGGCGTTGCCCTTGCCCGAAAGGCCGATGTTCATGGGGAAGGCATCGAAGGCCTGGATCATCGATCCGATATGCCACGGACCGGGAGTGCAGGTTGTCGCCAGCGTCCCGTGCGCGGGACCTGTGCCGCCGCCTAGCATGGTCGTCAGCCCGCTCATCAGGGCTTCCTCGATCTGCTGCGGACAGATGAAATGGATGTGGCTGTCAAATCCGCCGGCGGTCAGGATCCTCCCCTCGCCGGCGATCGCTTCGGTGCCCGGGCCGACGATGATGTCGACACCCGGCTGGGTGTCGGGATTGCCGGCCTTGCCGATGGCCGCGATGCGACCATCCTTCAAACCGATGTCCGCCTTGAAGATGCCGGTGTGATCGACCACCAGGGCATTGGTGATGACCGTGTCGACTGCGCCATCGGCGCGGGTGATCTGGGACTGGCCCATGCCGTCACGGATCACCTTGCCGCCTCCGAACTTCACCTCCTCGCCATAGGTGGTGAAATCCTTCTCGACCTCGATGAACAATTCGGTATCCGCGAGGCGCACCTTGTCTCCAACGGTCGGACCGTACATTGCGGCATAGGCTTGACGCGACAGTTTGCTCATGAGGTCATCCCCTTGTTCCATTGTTCCGTGAGTTCACATTGTCGCCACAAGATTGCCCCGTGATGGTCATCCCGGAGGCGAGTTGCGAGCACATTCGGACTGTGTTGTGATTGAACCTTGTCGGATGCCGGGCGTTGTCCGGTCCAGGCCTTGTGCGACGAGGCAGCTTTACCCCGAACCCCAAAGGAAGGGACACATCATGAAACGCACCATTATCCTCGCCGCCACACTGGCGCTCGCCGGCACGCCCGTTCTCGCCCAATCCGCCCAGCCTGCACCGCAGGCGCAAACCACCCCTCAGGAGCAGACGCAGGCTTCCGGGCAGCGGACACAGATCCGGGCGGTCAGCATTGTCGACGTCTCCGATCTCCCCGCCGAGTCGCAGACACAGATTTCGCAAATCGAGGCCGACCGGAGCCAGGACCAGCTCGAAGCTCTGCGGACTTCCATCGAGGGATCTCCGGCTCTCGTCGATGCGCTGGAGAAACAGGGCGCCACACCGTCGGATGTGGTTGCGGCCAGCCTGAATGAAACCGGCACGCTGACAGTCGTCACCCGCAAGGAGACCTGATTTTCGGGTCGTCGCGTCTGAACCAGAACCGACAGGACCGGACGTAAGACGGCGCGTCTGCCGTCCGGTCCAGTTCAAGGACGCGGAGCCCGCGCCAAAGCCAAGAGGAAACGACACATGATCGCCAGACCACCCGTCCGAACCCGGTTCCATTCCGTTGTCGCAGCAGGCGTACTTGCCGCCCTTGTTTCGGCTCCGTCCGCCATGGCCCAGAGCAGCGTGAGCGATCAGCAGGCGGCTCCCGTTGATCGAATCATCGATTCCGACGTCCGGGAAGACCAGGTGCAGTCCTCGGATGACTCCGACCGGGTGATAGCAGCCATTGAGCAGGCAGGCGAAAACACGAGTCTTGTCCGAAAGGTTACCGATCTCGATCGCGTCGACATCGTGTTCATGCCCGACTCCGCTGCCGTCGAAGGCGGACCGCCGCCCGAGATCGCGACCAAGCTCGACGAAAACAGCGAAAGCATTGAAGGCCTGCGGCGTGAGCTTGAGAGCAATGCGCTTCTCTATCACGCGATCAATTCGCGCAACCTCCTCATTACCGACGTCGTGGGCATCGAGTTCGATGGCGACAAGCACATGGTGATTTTCGCGGCGGCCAAGCCGTCGCCGTGAGGAACGCGGAAAATGGCGCCGAATGCGATGCCCGACCTTCCCATCGGTGTCGCGGTGCCCGCCCACCACGGTCAGCTCCGTCCCGGCGAAGGCGCAAGCGGCACAAGGAGACCGGTCAAATAGCCCACGATCCTGAACACGGCGTTGCGCAGCATTCGAAGACCCGGCGTTCGAGCCGAAGCGAGATGATAGGCCGCGGTGGTCAGACGGACCATGCGGCCGTCAATCCTGCGGCGCCGGGTCCGGTAGGCTTCCAGATCGCCGGCCGCTACCGCATCGGCGAAGGCAAACGCGTCCGCGATGCCGAAATTCATCCCCTGCCCACCCACGGGCGTGTGGACATGCGCCGCATCGCCGCCGATGGCGATCGGCCCCTCCCCGAAACGGTCCGCCAGACGGATTTCCATGGCGAACCTGTAAGTCGAGATGATGCGGTCCGGCTTCAGAAGCCCGCTCGCCCGGGCAACCACGTCGGGGTGGTTGGCGATGCAGCGATATCTTCCGCCACCCGTCGTTATGATGAAGATCAGCGTTCCGTCGTCATGAACATCGACGCAGGCATTGGCGGGCGCGAACGGCCAGTCGCATTCGATGTCGGCGAGGCTCCACTCTCCCGGAAGGCGCTTGCCGGGAAACGCGATCCCCAGAGCTTCGCGGGTTGCGCCATGCGACCCTTCGGCACCGAACATGGCATCAACCACGAGTGTCTCATCTCCTTCTGACTGCGGTTGTCCGGCCCCGCTTTCCTCTCCGTCATACCGGGGGCCAAAGCCCGCCACCGCCTTGCCGTCACGTATTTCAGCCGAATGAAGCTCCGTGCCACGACGCACGCCGACGCCAAGCCGCCCGGCCACCTCTTCCAGAATCTGCTCGGTGCGGCTTTGCGGGAGGGCGACCAGAAAGGGACGTTTCCGGGTCTGGCCGGGCACCCGGATTTCGGTGAGTTTCCGTCCGGCCCTTGACACCCTGACCATGCGGACGCGCTCGGCTTCGTTGAGCACGAGATCCGCGGCACCGGACGCCGCGAGCAGATCGAGCGTCGCGAACGAAATGCCGACCGCCCTGCTTTCGGTGGTCGCACCATCCCCGCGGTCAATGATCGTGACGTCCATACCCTTTTGCCGACAGGCAATCGCAGCCGACAGTCCCACCGGTCCCGCGCCTGAGATCAGCACATGGGTCACGGGCGGCTCTCCAGCACCGAGCGGAAAAAGGCATTGCGTTCCTCGGTCAGGCGGGCGAGGCACAGGCTGCCAACCATCGGCTGCATGGTGCCGCCGAACACCTCGTAGGCCTCATAGGAACATTGGGCATCCCTGAACTTGATCCAAGCGCGCTGCGCCTCGCGCAACGCCTCGACCGTTGTGGGCACACCGCGGTCGCGGGCGATGTCCGCCACATACTCGTCGTTGTCGCGCGCGACGGCGATGACCTGCGGCCAGAGCTCATTGAGAATTGCATCGGCCTCCATGTACTCCTGGCCCGCGCAATAGGTCATGGAGAACTGGTCCATCGGATTTTCGCAATCGGGTTCGTCCTGTGCGCGGGTCTGGCCTGCCCATAGAAAGGCGGCAACCAGCAGCGCCATCGCCATGGCCCCGCTTTGTCCCGCGTCCGGACCGCGCATGAATCGCCCCTCCACCGGGCTAGACCATCGCCATGACGCGGGCCGGACCGCCGGTGCCGTTGCGGTGCTTCGGCGCACCAATGAAGATCGTGGCGCCCGACGCCGGAACCTGATCGAGATTGGCGAGATTCTCGATACCGAACCTGCCACCCGGCAGCCAGGAGTAATGGACGGCGAAATCGGCGGAGTTGCCGGGGTCGAGCGAAAGCGTGTCGACGGCGATCGAGGACGCGCCCATCTCGGCCAGCATGTCGGTCGCAGCCTTCGAGAAGCCCGGAAAGGCAAAATCGCCATCGGCATTGTTGCGATAGCTCGGATCGCCGACCTTGTCCTGCCAACCCGAGTTCATCGCGACGCAGGCTCCATCGGGAATGTCGCCATGCGCACTGACATAGGCCTCGATGTCTTCAGGCTCTACCATGGCGTTGGGGTCATCGGCGGCCTTGGCCTTGATGTCGACGACACAAAGGGGACAGATGAGGCTGCCCGGATCCAGTTCATCCACCGAGGCGCCGTCCTTCGAAAAATGCAGGGGCGCATCGATATGGGTGCCTGAATGCTCGAAAACCGTCAGTTCCCAGATCTGGTAACCGGAGGCATCGAAATTGACGTTCTCGGTGAAGAGAATGCCGGGCTTGCCGTCGAAGGTCGGGAACTCGCCATCGAGCGCATGCGTCAGATCGACCACCTTGCCGCTCGATTGCGCCAGCGCCGGGCGGGCGGAAACGGCGCCGGCAGCCGTGGCGGCAATGCCCGCGGCTGCCGATCTGCGGAAGAAATCGCGACGCGACAGCATTGAGGATTTGACGTTGTTGATCACACAAACATGGCACATCTGCTTTTCTCCTTTGGTCTCTATGCTTAACGCTTATCCGTACCGACGGTGTTCCGGTTTCCCTGATGGACGACAATCCGCGCGGTGATGCCCAACGCCTTGCCGGACGATCCGTGCTCCCCGCTATAACTTCCCCATCACCTCCTGGCGGAAACCGTAGACCTCGCGCTTCCCCAAAAGAGGCACCAGCGTCACGTCGCGTTCCTGGCCGGGTTCGAACCGCACCGCCGTGCCAGCCGCAATGTCGAGCCGCATGCCGCGGGCCTCGTCGCGGTCGAAGCGAAGCGAGGGATTGGTTTCATAGAAATGATAGTGGCTGCCGACCTGCACCGGGCGGTCGCCGGTGTTGGCGACTTTCAGCGTTACAGCCTCAGCGCCGGCATTGAGTTCGATATCGCCGTCTTTCGTGATGACTTCACCGGGAATCATGGAAATGCCTCATCGTATCGGTTCATGAACGGTGACGAGCTTGGTGCCGTCGGGAAAGGTCGCCTCGACCTGAATGTCGTGGATCATCTCGGCAATTCCCTCCATCACCTGGTCGCGGGTGATCACATGGGCGCCGGCCTCCATCAGTTCGGCCACGGGACGCCCGTCACGGGCGCCCTCGACGACAAAATCGGTGATCAGGGCGACCGCCTCGGGATGATTGAGCTTGACGCCGCGCTCGAGCCGTTTGCGGGCCACGACCGCTGCCATGGCAACCAGAAGCTTGTCTTTTTCTCTCGGGGTCAGGTTCATCGCGTCTCTCTCATGTCGTCCAGACCTTGGGCACACCGCCCCCGGCATTCAGAAGCCGGATCAGCGAGGCAAGCCGCTTGCGCAGTTCATAGCTGTCGGCTGCCACAATCCTCGCAAGAAGCTTGCCAGTTTTTCCACAGCGCGACGAGACGAAACTTGCGCCACCCGCCGGGCAGATGATCCCTCGCACCGCTTCGACCAAACCCTCCGCTTCCGGAGCAATCATCAACACGGTCGCCAAGGCAAGGCCACCGTCGGCGATGGCGCCGCGCTGGAGCTGCGCGTGGACATCCGGGCCGAAGCTTGTGTCTTCCGCATGGAGCAATCGTCCTTCGACGCGAATGCGCCATCGGTCCCGAAACGCGCCGCGAATGACGGATTCGTTCATCGCCAGCCTGCCGAAAAGGAGCGGCTCGACGAGCAACAGGCGGGCGGTCTGTGGCATTTCGACATCGATTGTCCGCTGCAGCAGGGCGCGGTCAAACAGGATGGTTTCCTGCGGCAGCCAGGCCATCGAACTGCCTTCAGCAAGCATGAGCCTGACCGAAACCCTGGCCGGATCGTCGCCCTGCGCCTTGTAGGTCTTTTCGCAGGCCTGGGTTGTCAGGCTCATGCGCGCGCCCGCGCCAGCCTCGAACTGCCAGTCCATGCGATCGCCGCCGGTCAGGCCGCCGGCCGTGTTGATCATGACGGCTTCGAGCGGCGCGCCGGGCTGGACACGCGGAAGCCTGATCCGGGCGCAGCCGTCCTGATACAGCCGATCGATGCGGCTATGGGTCCCTTCGCTTTTGACCGACAGCCGGCCCGCACCCCGGGCGCGCTGCATCGATGCGCCCGGGTCAGGCGCGTCGCGAGCAGCGGTGGGGACGGGAAAGACTGAGGTCATCGGACAATTTCGCTCTTTGAAGCGCGATCATCGGAAATGCCGGGGCAATACGCAAGGGCAAGGCGCGGTATTTCGGGCATCATTTCAGGCGCGGCGAAAATCTGCTCATGAATTAGGCATATTGACCGAAAGGCAGGCGCACCCTTACTTTTTCCCGGCGATACTCCTATCCGGCAAGCGGGAACGTCACCGGGATTTCCATGGGATCGCACATGGCGGACACCCACCCGGCAAGGGCTTGTTTTCGCCATAAAGCACCGCGATGAAAAAGGTGTGAAACCAAAAGGCGCCTCGATGCGTTGAGAGAGCAAGATTGAAGCTGAAAGGAACCATGATGTTGATTTCTACGCTTGCACTTGCCATGAGCATCGCGATGATGGTGTCTGCCATCGTTATTGTTTACAATGAAACGCTGGTCCGGAAGCAAGTGAACGCTCGGGACTAAGCCCCGCTCAGGTCCGTGCCGCATCAATGGAGCTACTTATGAAAAGAATTCTTGTCTCAACGCTCGCCGCCGTTTCGATCCTGGCCATGGCAGGTTGCTCGACGACCGAACGACGTGCCGGAACAGGCGCTGCAGTCGGCGCGGGTACGGGCGCTCTGGTAGCCGCCGCCACCGGGAGCAGCGGCAGGGGTGTCGCCACCGGCGCCCTCATCGGCGGCGCAGCCGGCGCGCTGATCGGCGCCGCGACGTCTCCGGGCGACTGCCGTTACCGCGATGCCAACGGCAACATCTACGTTGCGGCCTGCCCCAGCAATTACTGATACCCGACTTCCAGCAAACCCCTGCCATCACGTGGCAGGGGTTTTTGCCCGGGATCTACGAAGTGATGCTTGAGCGCGTCGCGACAGCGCGGTCACGCGCCCGCCAGAAATTCCTCGTCAAACCTCAGGGTTTTTTCCCGCCCTGTGACGAAGCGGAGCGTGACGCAGCCGCTTGCCGTGCTCAGGTCCGCCACATCCCCCTCGTTCTCGTCCATTGAACAGGCGCCTATTGCCTGGCGAATGCTGACGCAGTGGTCTTCCGATAGTGCATAGGCCGTCGGAAAGCCTCTGGCGTTGAGCCGGTTTTGGCGGACGGAATCAGCGTGCCCCGCCCCGGATGCGCGACCATCTTCAATGCCCAAAACACCGGTGTGCCTGCCCGACCAGGGCGCATAGTCGCGCCCGCCATTGCTCATCCACAACATCGTCACCGGCAATTCGGCCGCATTCTTCAAAACCAGCACACGGTCCTGTTCGGTATTGCGGCTGACAACGCTCCAACCCGGCGCAGCGCCGGGACCATCCGTTGGCGCCTCGACGAGCGTGACAAAATCCTCGTGGAATTCGCCCGGGGGAAACTGCCCAAGATCTGCAGTATCGCCATCGGCGAGCGGGAAGGATCTGAGGTCCGAGGCTTCAGCGGGATAGGCAAGAATCGAGCGTCCCCGAGCGGCGTCGGGCTCAAGCGCTTCGTCAGGTGTGCAGGCGAAGGCCTTGGGAGAAACCGCAAGGCGCCCCCCGGCCTCCATCCGCACCATGACGTGATGGGCAACGGAGATCGCCCCTTCACCGCCGGAGAGACGATGCTCCTGATACAGAAACGGATGTCCGGCCCTGAGCGTCAGGCGCTTTTCGACGGTCGCGCCCATCACCGTGCGTTCAAGCGTGAAGACGGCCGTCAGTCGGTCCTCGCTCTCTTCCGTGCCCGAATGGCTCCAGGCGCTGTTTGCCGGCCAGCCATGCGTGGGCCCCGGCTCGACATCATTTCGGCCAAAGGGCGCACAGAAGAAATCGCCCGAAAGCCGCCGGACATTGGCAGGCGTGGTCTCCTCGAAAACAGCATCCGGATCATCGACCCACGGCGCGCGATGCAAAGGGGAGAGTAAGCGTCCCTCCTCAACAACGGTGAAATGCATCAGATGGCCGACGCTGATGTCTATCGCGAAGGACAGATCGGAGAGTTGAAACTCGAGAACTGACATGTCGTGGCCCTGCATCAAAGTCGAGTTGAATAGACCGGTTCTTCGCGGCCTGGAATCGTTTTCGCATGTTCCGGTTGTCGGAAGTGCAATTCATTGCGCCGAAAAGCCGGCGATCCCGGTTGTCTTGACCCGGACCTAGATGCGATAGGCTCGCATGAACGCCGCAACCACTGTCCGGAGCCTCCATGCCAGCAGCCACCAAGACCGATCTGATGGTGCTCGGCGCCGGCGCTGCGGGCATGATTTGTGCGGCCGAGGCCGGAAAGCGCGGTCTCTCGGTCACAGTCATAGATCATGCGCGCGCTCCGGGCGAGAAAATCCGGATATCCGGCGGCGGGCGCTGCAACTTCACAAATCTTCATTGCAGCCCTGAAAACTTCCTGTCGCAGAACCCGAGATTTGCCATCTCGGCACTGAAATCCTTCACCCAGCACGATTTTATCGCGCGGGTGAAAGCGCGCGGAATCACCTATCATGAAAAAACGCTGGGGCAGCTGTTTTGCGACAACTCCGCGCGCGAGGTCATCGACATGCTGACCGATGACATGCGGACGTCGGGTGTAAGGCTGGAACTTTCTACCAAGGTCCTTGAGATCGGCCATCGCGACGCCCTATTTGAAATTCGTACCAGCAACGGCACCTGGCATGCCGAGCGGCTTGTGGTCGCCACCGGCGGAAAATCCATACCCAAGATGGGCGCCACCGGTTTCGGCTACGATATCGCCCAACAGTTCGGCCATACCGTTACCGAAACACGCGCCGGCCTGGTCCCTTTTACCTGGGCATCTCATATGGCGGAAAGCTGGAAGGCTCTCTCCGGCGTGTCTGCCGACGTCAGGGCCGAATGCAATGGGGCCTCCTTTCGCGAAGCCATGCTCTTGACCCATCGGGGTCTGTCGGGGCCGGCGATGCTGCAGGTTTCGTCGTACTGGCGCGATGGCGATCGACTGCAGATAGACCTGGCCCCCGACGCCGATGTGACGACCATTCTGAAGCAGGCGCGATCGGAACGCCCGAAAGCTTCGCCATGGAGCGTTCTGGCGGATGTGTTGCCCAAACGTCTGACCCAAAAGCTCGAGGAGGACCTCGGCTCCGGCGCCAAACGGCTTGCCGACATGGGCAACGCCGCCATCGAGGACATCGCCGACCGGCTGCACGGCTTCGGGCTCGTTCCCGGAGGTACCGAGGGCTACCGTACGGCCGAAGTCACCCTTGGCGGGGTCGACACGAAAGAGCTAAACCAGAAGACAATGGAGAGCCGGCTGGTGCCGGGTCTGTACTTCATCGGCGAAGTCGTCGATGTGACCGGCCATCTCGGGGGGCACAATTTCCAGTGGGCGTGGTCGTCCGGCGTTGCAGCGGGACGGTTCGCGTGAGCAGGTGGCGCGGCGGCAATCACGCCCCGAGCCCGTGACCGCTCAGACCTCCGGCGTCACCAATCCAGAACACCAGGACCACAAGGCAACAAAAACGAAAAGGGAGTATAACGATGCGTATTCTGTTTACCGGAGGCTCGGGCAAGGCCGGACGCCATGTCATACCGTACCTGGTCGATCAGGGTCATCACGTAATCAACATCGACCTGAAGCCGCTCGATTATCCCGGAGTGGACAACATCACCGCCGACATCACCGATTCAGGCCAGATGTTCAACGCCATGACGAGCTATGCAAATCTCGGTGAGCTCGAACCCGGCGACGGCGTTCAGAAACTCGACGCCGTGGTTCATTTCGCCGCCATCCCGCGGATCCTGATCGAGCCGGACAACGAGACGTTCCGGGTCAACACGATCGGGACCTACAATGTCATCGAGGCGGCGGTGAAGCTGGGAATCCGCAAGATCGTTGTTGCCTCATCGGAAACGACCTATGGCGTCTGCTTTGCGGACGGCACGGTCAATCCGCCGACGCTCCCGGTGGAAGAGGACATGGATGTGAATCCGATGGATTCTTATGGATTGTCCAAGGTGGTCAATGAAAAGACCGCACGCGCCTTCCAGCGCCGTTCGGGCTACGACATCTATGCACTGCGCATCGGCAATGTAATCGAACCGCATGAATACCCGATGTTCAGGGAGTTCTTCGCCAACCCGGAAATGCGCCGCCGCAACATTTTCTGCTACATCGACGCCCGCGATCTCGGCCAGATCGTCGATCTTTGCCTGAAGACCGACGGCCTCGGCTTCGAGGTCTTCAACGCCGGCAACGACACCAATTCGGTCAACATTCCGACAGCGGAAATCGTGGAGCGGTTTTTCCCCGGTGTTCCCGTCACCCGCGACATGGGAGAGAACGAAGCGCTTTATTCGAACCGCAAAATCCGCGAAGTGCTCGGCTTCAGGGAAGAGCACGATTGGCGCAAATATGTAAGCTGACGCAATTCACGCAAGAGCTGAACACACGCATTTCCGGCGATTGCGGATCGCCGGAAATGTCAGGCTCCAAACTGCTAGGGCAGAGGTACCCCGAGGGCGAATCGGAACAGGGCATAGAATGCGCCCATGATGACGGCGCCGGCGCCAGCGAACACCGCAGCGCTTCTGATGCCCCAGCCTTCATGGCGGGCGGCGATCAGGCTGCCCGCAAAGGCCACGGCCGTTGCGGGAAGAAAGCCCGTATAGGGCATCATCAGGCACGCGGCGATCATGCTTGCAACCAACAACAAACGCCGCCACCAGTCGCCACTGCCAAAGCCGTTTTCAAGATTGGGCCTGAGCCATGAATAGATGGCCACCAGAACCGAGAAAAAAATCAGCGCATAGGCGACTGTTGTCGGGAAGACGACGGAGTCGCTGTCCGAATAACCGCCGACATCGTGAAGCGTGAGCAGTCCGAGCCCGACGAAGATTGCGGCAATGAGGAGCGTTCCGATGTCCTTGCCGCCTGGTTTTGTGATGTTCTCAGTCATTTGAATTGGCCTGCGTCCTGGCAAGCCGCCGGGCGCGGCGGCTCTGGATAACGGGATAGATCAGCGTCAGGATCGTAAAAGCGATGATGGCGAGCGAGATCGGCCGCCCAAAGAACATGCCGGTCAGATTTCCCGTCGCCTCACCGATGATCCAGGCCTGCACGAAGCCCTGCTCGGCGATCGGCCCGAGGATCAGCCCAAGCACAATCGGTGAAGCGGCAAACCCGAACCGCGACAGCACCCATCCGACAGAGCCGAGACCGATCATGATGATGACATCGGAGATCGAGTTCCGGATTGCATAAGTTCCTATGATCGTCATGAAACCGACAGTGGGAACAAGGATGGCCTTGGGGATGGTGACGATGGTCTTGTAGGCGTAACGCCCGATCAGTAGGCCGGTCGGCAGCATCAGGATTGTTGCGATGAACAACCCGAATATGAAAGTGTAGACAATCGAGCCGCCGCCATCGAAGAGCGCCGGCCCTGTCCGCACGCCCTGCACCAGAAGCGCGCCAAGGATCACGGCGTCCGGCGGCGTGCCGGGTATACCGAGAACCAGGGTGGGAATGAAACCGCCGCCAACGGTAGCGTTGTTGGCGGCTTCGGTCGCCATGATCCCGTCGGGTTCACCCTCTCCGAATTTCTGACCGGGCCGGGCCGTGCGCTTGGCCTCCGAATAGGCGACAAGACCCGCGACCGAGCCGCCGGCGCCAGGCAGAATGCCGATCACGGTGCCGATGACCGATGACCGCAGGAGATTGATGCGCGACTTCCAGGCGATCAGCGCACCTTCCCTGAAGCGGACCGAGCGAACCTCGTCCTCGACCTTGAGATGACGTTCGGGCGTGGCCACGAGGTCGATGAGCACCGGAATGCAGTAGAGCCCGATCAACGCGCCCACGACCTCGATGCCGCCGATCATGGTGGAACTGCCGAAGGTCAGCCGTATGTCGGCGGAAATCTCCGCAACGCCGACACAGGACAGAAGCAGACCGAACGCGCCGCCGGCCAGCCCCTTGAGCACATTTCCGGTCGACAGCGAGGCGATCAGCGACAGGCCGAAGACAGAAAGCCACAGATATTCGACAGGCCCGAAGGCCAGAGCCACCGTTGACAGGGGGGGCGCCAGCAGCAAGAGCGCCAAGGCCCCCACCAGGCCGCCAAAAACGCTGGCGTAGCAGGCAATCGCCACGGCCAGATCGCCATCGCCTCGTTTCGCCATCGGATAGCCGTCAAATGTCGTGGCAATCGCGGACGGTGTGCCTGGCGTGTTGAGCAGGATGGCTGAATAGGCGCCGCCATAGATGGCGCCGGTGTAGATTGCGCCAAGCAAAATCAGCGCCGATGCCGGTTCCATCGCGAAGGTGATCGGCACCAGCACGGCCACCGCCATCGTGGCCGATAGCCCCGGTATCGATCCGATCACCGTTCCGGCCACAACGCCGAACAGCGCCAGCGCCAGATTGGCAAGGGTCAATGCGTTGGCGAGATTGCCCCAATCCATCAGGTCCACCCGTTCAATTCACTGGTTTCGGCATCTCGGGCCGTCGCCGCGCATGGCTGATGCCGCGCCCGCCTGCCCCGCCGGCCGTTGGTCAATCGCACGCCCCAGCTCCGCAAAGCAGGGGCGTGCAAAAGTCATTGTCAGTTGAGGAGGCCTGCCTCCGTGGCAGCCTCGATGTATTCGGCCTTGCGGGCCTCCATGAAGGCATCCATTTCATCAACGCCGACATCGAGAAGGGCGAAACCGCCGTCAAGCATCTGCTTGCGGAAGGCTTCATCGGCATTGACCTCGCCAAAGGCGTCGGAGAGCGCCTTTGCGACATCTTCGGGCGTATCCTTGGGAACCGCCATGCCGCGATAAGCGCCGCCGACCATGTCGTAGCCGAGTTCCTTGAAGGTGGGCACATCGGGGAAGAGCGGATGCCGCTCTTCCATGGCGACCGCAAGCATCCGCACCGCATCGCCCTGGGCTGCACCGACAGTGGTGTAACCCCATTGCGCCTTCACCTGATTGCCCAGATTGGCGGTCGTGGACGCGCCAGTGCCCTTGAACGGGACATAGGTGGTGGTGATCCCCGCCATCTTGTCAAAGCGGATCTGTGCGAGATGGTTGGCCGTGGCTTTTCCGGATCCCGACATGGTTACGGAGCCGGGGTTGGCCTTGGCGTCGGCTACGAAATCCTCAAGCGTCTGGTAGGGGCTGTCAGCGGTGACCACAATGGCGTCGGGGGTGTAGTGAAACATGTAAAACGCGTTGATGTCGTCGGTGGCGTAGCCCACATCCTTTTGTGCCGGCTGAATGACGATGTGCGGCAGGTTGATGCCCATGATCGTATAACCGTCGGCGTTCATCGAATTGAGCTGCGCCCAGCCGACCGCTCCGCCACCGCCCGGCTTGTAGGACACCACAAGGTCCTGACCGAACTTGTCCTTGAAGAACGGCTGCTGGAAGCGCGCCGAGATATCGGATTCGCCACCCGGACCGAACGGAATGATGTATTCGATGGGCTTGTCGGGAAACGCGAGGGCACCGGTTGCTGCGCCGACCGCAATGGCTGACGCGATCGCCAATGTCTTGACGGTTCTAAGATTGAGCATGACTTCCTCCCATGGGTATTGTCTGAAATTGCAGAGGTTTCTCCCAACCTGAGCAATGGATAGGGCTGCCTTCCGCTCATCCCTCTCTCCCGGATCCGGGCATGGCAGCGCTTGCATTAATGCATCCGGCAGAGGCTTTGTCATCCCATTGATTGCCCTTTGCAGCCACTTGGCACGCATTGTTTTTTCTCCGAAGTGAAAGAACAGATCAGGTTCGCCTGCAACCTGAAAGCGTACCGATTGCAGGCGACAAGGCAAGTTCGTTGAGCGCCCCTTGTCGAACATTCCAAGCCGTTTGCTTCAGCCTTGAAGCATTTCGTGGGAAAATTCCTTTACCAAATCTACAGGCATGGCAATTACGTTTCGGCAATACAGGGCTTCGTGGCCCAGACCGAACCATGCCAACCCTATCCGTGTTTTGACAATGCCCAGATTTGAACGCGCCGCTTGCCTGATAAAGCAGGTCTATCGAAATCCAGGCCAGCTTGCGGCAGGCATCGCGCTCGCGGTCACGTTTGCCGCGGGCGTTTTTGCCGACATGCAGAACCAGGCCGCGCATCACCAGCGGGAACGCGCTTTCGTCAGCAAGCAACTGGGTCAGGTTCGCGCCCGTCTGGAAGCAGAGATCACCAGCGGCATCCAGCTGGTTCGGGGGTTGATCGCGGTGATCAGGCTGGAGCCGGGCCTGGATCAGCAGCGCTTCAGCAGGATCGCTCAAAATCTCATGGGCGAGGAGCCGCTGCTTCGCAACATAGCAGGCGCGCCGGGCCTCGTGGTCAGCCTGATGCACCCGATGGAGGGAAACAGCGCGGCCATCGGACTGGACTACACGAAAGACCCCCTGCAGCGCGAAGCGGCCATGCGCGCCGTGGAAACCGGTGAAATGCTGCTTGCCGGGCCTATCGACCTTCGCCAGGGCGGAAGAGGTTTTGTGGCGCGGTTTCCGGTGTTTCTCAGTGACGAAAAGACACCCGAGTCACTCTGGGGGATCGTGTCCACCGTCATCGATGTCGATGCATTCTATGCCGCCAGCGGCCTCGATGACGAGAACCTGGCGATTGACCTGACAATTGCGGGCAAGGACGCCACCGGCATAGACGGGCCGGTGTTCTACGGATCTCAATCAGTGCTCGATGCCGACCCCGTGACCGCCACTGTAAGCCTTCCGGGTGGCTCGTGGCATGTGGCTGCGACACCGAACAACGGCTGGTCCACCGTCCCGCCGAATGCCTGGCTGGTTCGCAGCCTTCTCCTTCTAGGCGGCCTGTTGGTTGTGCTGCCGATCCTGATAGCCGGCCATTACTACGACCGGCACCGCGCCGATCTCAGGGAACTCAATCGCCGTGAACGGCAGCTTGAACGCCTGTCCCAGCGCCTGAAGCTGGCTCTCGAGGCTTCCAAGATCGGCGTATGGGAAATGGATATCGAAACACGCAAGCTGACCTGGGACAGCCGCACGCGCGAGCTTTACGGCATTGATGCCGATGCTCCCGAACCTTCTTTCGAAGAGTGCGATGCCATGGCACATCCGGACGACCGGGCGCAGGCCAGAATGGTGTTCGAGGCGGCCATTGCCTCCGAATCCCGGTTTGAAAACGAGATCCGCATTTATGATCGCAAGGGTGCAATGCGATGGGTCCGCACCATCGGCGCGGTCAGCCTTGACGCGCAGGGGCGTAGAACCGTTCTCGGGGTGAACTGGGACATATCGCAGGACATCGAGCTCAAAAGCCGGCTCATGGACGCCAACCGAAAGGCTGAACTGCGCAACCTTGAGCTGGAGGATGCCCGCGCGCTGATGGAGCACAATTCACTCCACGACAGCCTGACGGGGCTTCCCAATCGGCGCTTCCTCGACCAGCGCCTGGCGGTCGGCACCGACGGAAGTGCGGAAAGTGATGGCGATGAGCGGATTTCTGCGCTGCTTCACATCGATCTCGACCGTTTCAAGCAGATCAACGATACGCTCGGACACGCGGCCGGCGACGCAATGCTGGTTCATGCCGCCGGTGTCCTGAAGGCCAGTTCGCGGAGCGGCGACTTCATCGCCCGGATTGGCGGCGACGAGTTCGTTCTGGCTATTACCGGCGACGCCTGCAAGGCGGATATTGCGCGGGTCGCCACCCGCATTATCGACCGGATGCGTCAGCCCGTGCCCTATGGCAAGCAGGAATGCCGGTTCGGGGTGAGCATCGGAATCGCCTTCGCGAACGCCAGGACGCGCGATTACGGGCAACACCTGCTGATCGATGCGGACATCGCGCTCTACCGGGCGAAAAAGAACGGCCGCAACCGCCACGAGTTCTTCACACCCGAACTCAAGGCCGAGATCGTCAATGGCAAGAGCCTGGCGGACGAGATCCTGGCGGGACTGGAACGGGGCGAGTTCGTTCCCTATTTCCAGCCCCAGTTCAACGCCCGGACGCTGGAGGTGACGGGTGTCGAGGCGCTTGCGCGGTGGGACCACCCCGAGCGGGGAATTCAGGCGCCTGACACGTTTCTCAAGGCCGCGGAGGAGCTCAATGTTGTTCAGATGATCGACCGCTCCATACTGGAGCAATCGCTGTTTCATCAGGCACGGTGGGCAACTGCGGGGGGCCGGGTTCCGAAGGTCAGCGTCAACGTATCCGCCGGTCGGTTCAACGAGCCCGGCTTCATCGAGAGCCTTGGCAATATCGGACTGACAGCAGGCGGGCTTTCCTTCGAATTGCTTGAATCGGTTTTCCTCGACGAGCGCTGTGAAAAAGTGGCAGGCAACATCGAGAGGCTCAAGACGCTCGGCATAGATATCGAAATCGACGATTTCGGGTCCGGCTATGCCTCGATCGTGAGCCTTCTCAACACACGCCCTTCCCGCCTGAAAATCGACCGGCGGCTGGTCATGCCGATCGTCGACTGCGACCAACAGCGGCGACTCGTGGCCTCGATCGTGGAGATCGGACGGTCGCTGGACATCAGTGTCATTGCCGAAGGCGTGGAAACCATGGCCCATGCGGCGATCCTGCGCGATATGGGATGCGAGGGACTGCAGGGCTATGCGCTCGCCCGGCCGATGTCTTCGGCACAGCTGAAGGAATTCCTGAGCAGGGAACGGCCGCGCCACATTGCGTGAACGCGCGCCGAAAGGCCGACCGCGCGGTTTCGGGCGGGAGCCTGCTCGCCTGTCCAGCAGAACGGTCCTGTCGGTTTTCCGCCTCGCCTTGTTGATGGAAGACATCGCAGAATGGCTCGGACCCGACTTGCGCCGACAGCAGTGCCAGTGCGGGGCGGCAGGTAACCCTGGTCGGCCGCATACAACTTCATCCCGAGCCAATGCGTTTTCTGCGTTGATGCGCCGCCAAGGATCGGTTAGAAGACCTCATCTCAGCTCGCGCCGCGGCGGGGAAACAGGGCCGTTCAAGTGCCGGTTCCCTTCCCCGCGCGACACGGATGCACCCGTAGCTCAGCTGGATAGAGCGCTGCCCTCCGAAGGCAGAGGTCAGAGGTTCGAATCCTCTCGGGTGCGCCATATTTTTCAATGGGTTACATGAATGATTGATGTGGTCACCTTGACAAAGGAACCACATAGTAACCACCAGCGCCAATCACTTCACGTTGCAATCGTTCGGTCAATCAGGCTGAAATCTCGATTTGTCGGCATACAGAACAGGCATTGGCCATTGCTGGCGTCAGCCCAAACCGCGCCGATCTGCCGTTTGACTGCTTCGCCTTCGTAAAGATGTTGCCCCTTGTATTCCACGACAAGAATGCGGCCATCGGTCAGCATCGCAACGAAGTCGGGGTAAAACTTGGCGTGAGGGAGTTGAAGCCAGAAAGAGGATTTCTTCCCTTCGACATTTCGCATCCAGTAGCGAACCTGTTCGTGCCGGTCCAGATGGACGGCACAATCGAACTCTTCACCAGTCGCCGCCAAATCTCCGACAAGATGGGTGTAATGCTTGTTGAACTTCGTTCCGCCAGAATACGGCTGGTTCGGCGCGTAGGTCTGTTCATCAAAAATGATGGAAAGGTCTGCGCTGGTGGAGAAATCATCGGCATTGGCGGCAAACAGGGCGCTGTATTGGCTGGTCTCGCGTTCGCCGCGCAAATCCTTGATGAATTGTGCCATCGCCTTTCGCAGGTCATATTTGTTGCGGGCCAACACATCCAGCCCGAGCCCAGAGGCCATCAATGCCTCTATCGCACGCGATATGAACACTATCGCACTTGGCTTGGTGATATCGGGATGAACAATGCCGGAGTCCAGCCAATTCGCAAGGCGCGGAAGGGTCCAAGTCGGTTCTCTGACAACACCAGCCAATTGGCCTTGGAGCTGCTTAACAAAGTTGATTTCAACCTGCCCTTTATCGCTGACGTTTATGGTTCCGGTTCGGCTGGTATCTGCCACACTGAACCGCGTCTTGATGTCGTTCACATCGCACTCGTCCAGCCGCCACGGCAGGTCGAGGAAATGCTCCTGCGAAAAGAGTTGAAGCTCCCCCTGCTTGCGGAATCCCAGCATCGGAACGATGAACGGCGGCTTGTCGTCGTCATCAGCTGCGCTGGTCTGGAAGTTGTTTGACTTGGCATAGAGCCGGTCGATGGTCTTGCCCAGCTGCGGAACGGACGCCAAGCCAAGGTGGAGGATGTTCCTACTCTCGCGCGTCATCGGCCCCTTGTAGGTGATCGTCCGCGTCTGGGGATTGAACGAAACCCGCGTCTTGACGGAAGGGGGCAGTTTTTCAATCGCTGCGGTGACCGTCTCAGGCGGGACGGTCTCTTCCGGCAATGGGTCGGACTCGTGCTGGTATTCTTCGGCGGCCTCGGAGAAGGCCATATCCTGCTGCGGGGCGACGATTTGGTCGGCTTCCAAGCGGTTGAAGCCCGCGCCCTCCACAAGCCCCGTTTTGAGCTGCTGAGCGGTCGTGTCGAAACTTCGCGAAACGATGTAGGCGTAGGACTGGTTCAGCGCGTCACGCCGCTTCCGCTTGGCCTTGGGCATGCGCAGGATACGGCCCAGGATTTGCTCCACGGCCACGGGTGAGACTTGATCAGCCACCGAACACAGCACATAGGCAAAGGGACAATCCCACCCCTCTTTAAGTTTGGACACGGTAATGATGTAGCGCACCGGGCATTTGGGGTCGCGGATGTCCTTGATAGCATCGAGGTCTTTTCGCGGCCCCGTGTGGACAGCAACCTGCTCCCTGGGGATGCGCTGATCATCTACCAAATGCTTTTCGATAACTTCCCATGTCAGGCGAGTCGGGTCGGCCTTAGCGGCGCTCTGCGCCTGAAACAAGATGATTGGGCGGATGTATTCGCCGGTCTCTGCCTCTTCGGCCTTCGCGGCCTCTTCCAGCATCCGCTGGCTGTCCAGTGCTGCCCCTACGGTCTTGATCCAGTCCGCATCCGTGGTTAGACGGATGGGCATCTTGATCATCTGTTCCGCTTTCAACTCGGCAGCGGAAACGGAATAGAGGATGTTTGAGGCATGTTTGTCGCGGGCCGGATTATGTTCCGTCTGCGGGGTGGCGGTCAGTTCCAAAATCAGCGATGGGCTGAACCGCGCCAGCGTACGGAAAGACAGGTCGCTGCGGCTGTTGTGGGCTTCGTCCACGATCACCATGGGGCGGTGAAGGCGCAACAGGTTGGCTAACGACGCAATCGGGCGCTCGGTGCCTTCGACCTTTTCCAGTGGGGTTTTCTGCTCGTCAGTCAGGTTCGAAAAATGGTCCATGAGCGCGCCTGCGTCGTCATAGACCTTCAAGCCTTCGGGGTTCTCGTTGCCGCCGTCATCCTCACGGCGGAAGGATTGGATGGTGGACACGATAACCACGGCCCCGCCGGTCGCGTCGGCGCGCGACATGGCCAAGGCCTCGGACTTGGTCATCACGGCGAAGTTGCGATTGAAGTCCTTGGCCAGTGCCGCGCGATAGGGGTGGCCTTCGGTCTTCAAGGCGTCAATCGTTTGGTCAAGGATAGCGGTGGACGGGACAAGCCACAGAGCCATAGGGTTCGAGGCGGTCAAGTATTCCCGCGCGGCGATGCCGATGGAATGCGCGGCCAGCAAGGTCTTGCCGCCCCCAGTCGGGACGCGCAGGCAAACATAGGGCGTGCCCTCGGCCACGGCGGGCGCTTCTTTGAACGGCATGTTGGTGGACTTGTAGAAGGCCATATTGGCCCCCATTGCCGTGGTGTCGCGCAAATAGGTCGTAAAGCGATCCAGCGAGATGCGCTGATACTCTTTCAGTTCGAAGTTGGTCACGGCCATCGGTTACGCCCCCTCGATCTGATAGGGGATCTGTTTGAACACCACGCCCTCGGCTTTCAGCCGGTCGGGCGACACGGTCGTACCCTCGGCATAGACCACGCGCACGCCCTCAAAGCCCCCGGGAGGCGAAGGAAGGGCCGTGAGGGCGTCCGGGGTCAGGACATTGCCGAAGGCCTCTCTTGGTGTCCCCTCCTGCCCCGGAGCGAAAAGAAGATAAACCACCTTGTCACCATGTTTGCCGAGGTAAGGGGAGTTGCCGCTGGCCTTGGAGGGGATCGGCGCGCCGGTCTCCGCAAAGAAAATATGTGCGGCAAGATCGGGGAAGCTGACGGCGGTGTCGATGTCGCCGAATTCATTGAAGAGTGGCACGCCAAGGCGGCAGTAGCGAAAGCCGCCGCCAAGACCTTCGACGGGTTTTTCTGGATCGCCTTTCTTGTTGTAGCCATTTGCAACACGCCGTAGCCGCTCAGCGGTAATCTGCGATGCAATATCTTGATCAATTTCAACCAAGATAAATCGCCGCTTCTGTTCATCAGATTTGTTAAGGTCCAGCACGGCATGACCAGTTGAACCAGATCCCGCAAACGAGTCCAGAACAATGTCATCGCCCGTTGTTACGAAGCTGATCAAATCAGATAGCAGCTCAATCGGCTTCGGGGGCGTTGAGAAAGGCCGCTTTCTCTCAAATAGAATGTCTTTGATCTCGTTTGAACCCCGGCGACCATCAAGATCGTAAAGGCTAGAAAGCTTACTCTTCCACTCTTCAATATAAACCTTCAACTCGACAATCTTGTCTTCATCATCTCCAAAAATGAAACGCTTTTCTTCTAAGAGCCTATCCCTTGTCTCCTCAGGAAAGCGATATCCCATCAATGGCTTCTTAGTTGGCTTGCCGGTCTTGGGATGTAAAATGTCATAGACGTAACCCTCTTTTCCAGGGTTGTGGACCGACCGGCTTCCGGTGAACACGCTTCTTTCGTCTATTTCATCATACTCTTGAAAAGGCCAAAGATATGGTTTTTGCTCTTTAAACCATTTCCTGTACTCCTTCTGCCGCGCCTGACTATTCCCCACGCCGGGGAAATCAACCACTAGTTGCTTGGCCTTTTCTTGAATAAACTCTCGAATTGGCGACGCCGGACTCTTCCAGTGTGGTGTAACTTTATCTTTGGCATTAGCAAAGCAGACGATATACTCGTGCTCGATCACTATACGGCTGGGATTATTATCAGTTGCGTTCTTCCAGCAGATTGTACCGAGCCAATTAGACTTGCCAAAAATTTCATACATTAAGCTGGTTAAGTGCGTGAGTTCATTATCGTCGATGCTTACGAAAATGACGCCGTCTTCTCGCAAAAACTCCCGAAGCAAACGCAAGCGTGGATACATCATACAAAGCCACTTATCATGGCGCGACAGGTCTTCGGCTTCCTTTCCGACAACTTTGCCCAACCACGCCTTGATCTCGGGCGAAGCGACATTGTCGTTATACACCCAGCCTTCGTTGCCGGTGTTATAGGGCGGATCGATATAGATACATTTCACCTGCCCGCCGTAGTACGGCAGGAGGGCCTTCAAGGCCTCAAGGTTGTCGCCCTGAACCAGAAGGTTGCCCGCGTCAGGATCACCGGCGGAAAGCTCACCGTCGCAATGGACAAGCCGATACGGCACCTCGGCATGGTGATGTTCGACCGCATCTTTCCCGATCCAGTTCAATGTCGGCATTAGCTGTTTGCGCCTTTCGATTGATTGCAGGCCGGGCAGGCAATCTGCCCGTTGGAGACGGTGGTCTCGCCACCCGTCACATGTGGCGTAATATGGTCAGCGTGCCAATTGTCCCAGGCGACTTTCTCACCGTCACATTTCCGCTTCAACTGGCACCGCCCCCCATCCCGTCGATAGATTGCTATGCGTTGTTCGTGTGAGAAACTACGGGTCGGGTCTTTCAGCTTGATATCGTGATGTTTTAGGAAAAACCGCTCTTCAAGTATCTTCAAACGTGCGCCGATGCTTTCCTCGGCATCCGTGGAGTAGCTTGTCAAGCGCTTGTATTCGACAAGGCTCCAGTCGCGATCCTCCTCCGGCAGCTTGTCGTTTTCCTTGCGATTGCCCTCAAAGGCTATGAACCAATCGGCGAGCGGTTCGGCCAAATCCTGCCAAACATAGCTATCGATCAGGAGCGACGCCAGGCAATAGAGATTAATCACATTGTAGCGCTCAAGCTCGGGGGTTTTTTCGGGAAACGCCTTGGCTAGAAAGTCATAAGTCTTGCGCACTTTCTTGGCTGTTTGCCCATCACGATCAAAGTCGCTCTGTTCCCCATACATACGATTGAGATCTGCATCCTTCACGTTGGTTGGGCCACCTTCCAACTCGATGAGAATGGTTTGCGCGGCTACGTGGTCAAAGGTGAAGCGAGCATTTGAAAACTTGCAGCGCTCGAAGAAGGGATGGGCGGCAACTTCCTTCACGAAGTCGCGCATACTGCCAGAACGGGCATTGCGCTTTTCCTGAGCTTTCAGTGTCGTACCGTTCTGCAAGCGCAGAAACATGTCTCGGATTTCTTCCTCGTGGTCCGCGTTCTGGGCATCAGTCACCACCACAACATCCAGCGAATAGAGATCGAAAATCTCCATGACCTCATCAGGAAGCTGTGAATATTTAAGCCCCGCAATTTTGTGGCCGTCGATATCGTCAATATCCTTGCCTAGCGGATAGCCATCCGATGCAAATTCCCAGATGGCGCGCAATCTTTGTTGCCCGTCAATGACCTCATATTTCTTCCCGTCATCCCGTGAGACGGCCCGCCAATAGAATTTGGGAATGTCATAGTTCCTCAGGATGGTATCCATGAGAAGCTGCTTCTGTTTTCGGCTCCAGACGGGCGGACGTTGATAGTCTGGCTCGGGGTCAATGCTTTTTTCCATCTTGCAGATGGTTGGTAGCGCCCAAGGTTTCTTGCTCAGTTCCATCTGCTGCCTCCCCCAATCTCCGGTTGAAGGTCAACTAGGCCAAGATTCGGATTTGAATATCAAGGCTTATGAACGCTCGATCATTTTCAGAGCGGTGAGTTGGGCTATAAGTGCATCCAGATTGTCACCACCAAGAGTTGGGTTGCCGATTGCGCGCACCAACCGGCCCTGCTCCTCAAGCCCGATCTTGCCATAACTGGTGAGCGTCGTCATCGCGCCTTCATGGCCAAGGTTCTGGCTCCATGCCTTGAACTCCTGAACCGAGAGGCCGCGCCGGTACATTTCCGATACGATCATGTTGCGAAAGCGGTGGGGGGTGAATTCAGGCAAACCAACGCTCTTGAAGGCATCTTTGAAGATTGTCCGAATAGGGGACGCATTGGCCCAATGTTCACGACTTAGGCCATTGGCCTTGAAGCAATAGTTGTCATCCTGGGACAATGCGGTTTTCGGGAAAAGCGGGTCGTTTTGACCGAAGAGTTCCTCGTTCTGCAGATGATCCACCCAATCGAGAAAGATGGTTTCAAACGCATCGTTCAGCGGAAACAGGAATGTATCGATTCGCTTGGAAAATTTGGTGCTGACTTCCCTCGGATCTTGGAGCACCAGTTTGCGCACCTGATCAAAATGCTTCAGCTTTAGGGAAACCAACGCACCGTCGCGGATACCCGTGATGGCAGTGAATGCCATCAAGGCACGATCTCGCCTTTCTATCGGACTAGCCGAGGGCATTGCCGCAATTGCCCTTTCCACCATCTGAAGCGTTGGAAAAGCCTTGTCGGCGGGAGCGGTCGCTGCTCGAACATCTTTTTCCGAAAGGTTCAGATAGTCGATATCAGTTATCCGGATTGCGCGCTTGAAGCCCTGCTGCAATGCAAGCCATCCCATGAACCGCTTCAAGTCATTGAGTGTGGAATGGATGGTGGCCGGTGCCATGGAAGCCTTGGCCAAATCATCCTTGAAGCCTACCGCCTGCTTCTGATCAAAGCTCTTGAAATCCCGCTGACCGGTGAACTCTTCATAGCGCGCAATCGATCTGCCAATCTGCCTGATTGTCTGCTCCGCCTTCCCATCAGCATGTTTCAGGTGATGAAAATAGGTGCGCTTGATGCGCTCATTTGTGGGATTTTTCGCCTTCATGTCATGTTCCTTGCAAATCAGGATTGTTACGGTTTATGGGCGTAGGGCTTGCCCACCGGTCCTTGGTTCGTACTCTCTGATTTTGGACCTCCCCCTCCCCCGGCTGACACCAACCGGCCAGATAGGTGCTTTAAGGCTGGGAAGCCGCACCCAACTAGGCTGCGCTAGTGCCGCTTCTGTGTTCGTTGAGAGGTTCAAAAAGGGCGACTGACGCCGCACTCGCAAACTTGTTCATCAAAGTTCCGCAAACGGCGCATTTTCCGGTTATGACGAGAACCTTGGCAGTGCTCTTCCTGATAGATTTGCAGCCTTCAGAAAACGGTCTTGCATCGCGGCAGCGCAGGCAATGAGCTTCGTTTGGTCCGCAACTTTTCTTCCGCTGCGCCCACCGCTTCTTGAGCCAGCCCTTCACCGCCGCACCGTCAAACAACGGCGGCTTTTGGTCATCCAATGCGGGCATTCCATCGCGATACCAGCGGCGCACTGTCGCTGGATCGCGTCCAATCGCCTTTGCTAGTTCGGCAACTGAGTACGGCTGGGTGGGCCGGATGCGCCGGAAGTCCGGCTTTCTTCTCTTCCCGCGTTTTTTCATTGGCCCGAACCATATTCGGACGTTGAGCGATAGCGGTTGGAAGCGATCCAGGTTTCGATATCTTCCGGCCGGTAAACAACGCGACGGCCAAGTTTCGAGTAAGCTGGGCCTTCTCCAGAGAGGCGCATTTTTGCGAGCGTGCTCATTGAAAGCCCGAGCCGGGCCGCAACCTGATCAGCGCTTATCACTATCGGATTCTGGGTGGTCATTGATCCATCACCATCGTTTCGCCGGACAACCCCGGCTGGTGAGATCGAAACTGCCAAAGTAAAATAGTTAAGTCGCGGTGGTTATCCAGACATCTGAAGCCCTAGAATTCTGGTGTGGGAAGAACCGGTTCACCCACCAATTCCTTTGGTTCGATTTTCGCGTAGCTTCGCTGCAATCTCAACGAAAGTTCTATTTTTCAAATGCGGAAGAAGATCTCTTGCAATTTCTACCATGGGCCGCCCTTTGTGCATTCTGTATTCAGGAAAGCCGATTGTGTACCCTTTTATATAATCCTCCTCATGCCTACCTGCGATCTCTGCGCACGCCATTTCCGCTAAATAGTCACGATCATTTTTTAGTTCTTTTTCCCAGTCTCTTATCGCATCGATGCTCTGCCCAATACCTTCGGACACAACCTCAAGCGCACGATACTTTTTCCACCCTCCGCCTACCCTAAAATGAACCTGTAGCACGGCTTCCAGTTTCCATTGGTCGAGGTCGAAAGAACGACCAATTCGCCTTTGCGGCCTGGGAATTAGCAGTGGATCATATTGCCCATTATTCAGAGCACGCATTGAGCGCAATAGGGGGAATCGCCACGTCGCGCTTTGCTGTGACTTAGATCCAAGCAAGTCGAAAATTAGTTGGCGAAGGATTTGGTTTTTTTGCCCTTCCGTTTCCAAATCCTCTTTCTCTTTTTGACGATCGAGTTTCTCGTCGTTGCTAATGCGGCTGGTGAGCCCAGCGAGAAAACTTTGACCTAGGTCCTCAATTAGATGGCAGTCTTGATGTATTTCTGGATTTTCTTCTAATACCGACGATACGAATTCGTTATCGTGATCTGCTTGAGCTAATGCTGCCAAGTGACATTGGGCCCAATAGCCGAGAAGATCGAACAGCTGCCAAAACACATCGATGGCTTTGTATGCATTATCCGTCTTCTCTAACTCGGTCGGTGGCCCACATGAAGGATCATTCACCCGGTAGAGCTCTATAAGCTCCTCAAGGAGAATCCGTGATTTTTCCTCAATTTCTTTGTCGCGCAACACACCACAGTATTGTCTAGAAACGTTCTGTCGACAATGTTCAACGACTTTCAATCCTAGCGAATGGATCTGATTGGGGGCGCATCGGTAGATTTTCCGTTCAACGCGGTTTGTATTGTTCTACCTACCACTTCACTCGCAGCCTTCAACGGATCATCGTGAAAGTGCGCATATCGCTGGGTTGTGGCGCTATCTGTATGCCCAAGAAGCGCGCCAATGATTGGAAGGCTTGCGCCGCCTGAAACCGCTATGCTGGCAAAGCTGTGCCGAAGATCATGCATTCGGACATTTTCCAAACCTGCCATGCTCCGGATGATGCGCCAGACTTTCGGTGTCCCCTCATAGTGCCGCTCGCTGCGATGCGCAGGAAACACATAAGGCGAGCCGTCAAGCCTCGTAATCTTGCTCAGGATTTCCAGCGCACCAGCATTGAGCGGGAATGCCTTCTGCCCGGTCTTGGAGTCAGCAAGCCGAAGATACCCGCCATCGAAGTCAACCGCATCCCATCGCAAAGTCTCGATCTCTCCCTTGCGCGCTCCGGTGAACACCAGCATTTTGAGGATTGCCAAAGCTTGCGGATTAAGGCCGCGCTCCTCGCCATCTGCCAGCGCTCGACCTAGTGCAACCAGTTCTTGCTGGCTGAGATATCGCTGCCCCTTCTTGTCCGCAAACCGCTTAACACCGTGAACCGGATTCATTTCAATCAGCCCGCAATCAAAGGCGTAGCTGAAAATCCCGCCAAGCAGACCGACCGTTCTCGTGGCCGTGCCTTTACCACCTTTCACGATTGCGCGGCCACGCAAGCCGGTTTTCGTGTCCACGGACGTCTTGCCGCTGGCTATATCCTGAAGGAAGCGCTTCACGTCGGCGCGAGTAACATCACGTACCTTCTTCCTGCCAAGGAGCGGCTTAATGTGCCGCTCAATGCGCCCATGATCCGTAGCGACGGTACTGGCTTTCTTTGTGCCGACACCGTTCTCTAGGTAGAGGTCGCACAACTGGGCAAGAGTAATCTGTTTCTTCTCCTCTTGCTTCTCCTTCGCTGGATCTTCGCCGTTCACAGCCCTTCCAAGCAATTTACGGGCTTCCGCGCGCGCCTGATCGACTGTCCATGGAGAGCCGTGCGCACCAATGGTGATGCGCCTTGTGGGTGCCGTCCTGCCAGTGCCAACGCGATATTTGCAGACATAGGACTTGCGGCCACCCTTGGCGATCTTAATCCCGAAACCCTTAAGGTCGCCATCCCATAGGAAATAGTCTTCCTCTTGCGGTGTTGCGGCATCGATTGCCGACTTTGTGAGTTTGCCAGCCATATAGCCTCCGGATCGGTGGTTACTTTTTCAAAAAAGTAACCACATAGTAACCACCGAACCCAGAACGTCAAGGAATGCCGGTCAACATCAACCCTCCTAAACCGTTCATATTCAATATCATATGGAATTTTTGGAAATCGTCTTGAATGCAGAAAACTCGTAATCCGCCGCCCTCCGAAGGCAGAGGTCAGAGGTTCGAATCCTCTCGGGTGCGCCAATAAAATCAAGGTCCATTCTTGTCACATGGTTTACATTTGATACCGGAGAGATGGTTTACACTGCTTCCGGAGCGAATGGGTTTTCGGCTGGTTCGACGCGGTCCTCCTTGTTGTCGAAGAAGCCCAGATCATAGTCGAGGAATGATACGA
>JAVJQD010000025.1:0-283889 GCA_040218025.1 Hoeflea sp.
GCCAGGGGCGGCACCCTCGATCCGCTCGGCGCGGAACTCGATGACGGGCCGGAGCTCTATTTTCAGCTGATCCGCAACATGTCGACCTCGATCAGCACCTGCCTGTCCGACGCCAGCTGACCACCTGACTGACACCATGACGGGCGGCAGGCGCCGCCCGAACCGTCTGCGGACCGGCTGTCCTTGCGAAGGACACGGTCACGCCGAAGAACGGAAGCAATGTTCATGGTGCTGTGCGGTACCTGACGCCATTCAATATATGCCGTTGGCGCGCTGAAGTTCCCGCACATACACCACAATCTCTTCGATTTCCCTGTCGGTTATGCCTTCCACGGGCGGCATGTCGCCGAGCGGCCAGTGATGTGCACGAACGCCGTTCCTGACAGCCAGCCGGAACGAGGCATCGCCATGATGCCCGGGTTCGTAGATCTTGTGGATCAGAGGCGGCGCGACACCGTCCTGTCCGGCCGCATTCCTGCCGTGGCAGGTGGCGCAAAACCGGTTGAAAGCCGCTTCGCCGTCTTGGGACGTCCCGGACAATTCGGGCGCAATCACATTGGCCATGACAGCACCCGTCTCGGGCTGGTCCGAAACGCCGAAGCCGCGGTAGGAAAGAATTGCGGCTCCCAGCAGGACGATGGCTATCAGCAGGTTGCGTCGGTTCATATCTGCGTTTCTCCGGCTATCCCGTCGATGATGGGGCAGTCTGGCCGGTCATCGCCATGACAGTGATCCGCCAGATTCTTGAGCGTGCCCCGGAGTGATTTGAGTTCCAGGAGCTTGCGATCGATCTCGCGGATCTTGTCCATGGCAAGCGCCTTCACATCCGAACTGGCCCGCTCCTTGTCCTCGTAAAGCGAAAGAAGCGAGCGGCACTCATCAATGGTGAAGCCGAGGCTACGTGAGCGCTGGATGAACGCCAGGCGATGGACATCCTTGTCCCCGTAATCGCGATAGCCGTTGCTTGCACGATCTGGCCTGACAAGGCCGATATCCTCATAATAGCGAATGGTCTTTACAGGCAGGCCGGTCGTAGCTGCTGCTTCACCGATGTTCATGTATCAACCTCCGTTTGACCGCAGACCCGCAAGCCGGACAGTGGGCGAAGTTTCCTCCAGTGGCGGGCTCAAGCATCAAGGTTCGTCGTTCTTAGACGCAGCGCGTTCGAAATCACCGAGACCGATGACAGACTCATGGCCGCCGCGGCGATCATCGGGGACAGCAATGTGCCGGTGACCGGGTAGAGGAGGCCTGCTGCAACCGGCACTCCGAGGCTGTTGTAGGCAAACGCGAAGAACAGGTTCTGCTTGATGTTGCGCAGCGTCGCCTCGGAGAGTTTGCGGGCGCGCAGTATGCCGCCGAGATCGCCCCTGAGCAGCGTCATGCCGGCGCTTTCGACCGCGACGTCGGCCCCGGTCCCCATGGCGATGCCGACTTCGGCCGCAGCCAGTGCGGGCGCGTCGTTGATGCCGTCGCCGGCCATTGTCACCTTGTGGCCGGCCTTGTGCAGCTCATCCACCAGCCGCTTCTTGTCCTCGGGCAGAACGCCTGCCCGAACCTCGTCGATGCCGAGTTGATCAGCTACCGCGCGGGCCGTGGTTTCATTGTCGCCGGTCGCCATGATGATCTTGAGCCCAGCCTCATGCAACGCCCTGATGGCTGCCCGGGTCGTTGGTCTGATCGGATCCGCAACCGCAATCAGGCCGGCGAGCTTCCTGTCGATGGCGACATACATGGCTGTCTTGCCCTCGGATCGCAGTTTGTCCGCCTGGTCTTCGGCTTCCGTGACGTCCACAGCCTCAGACTGCATCATGGCGGCATTGCCGAGCGCGAGCTTCCGATCGCCGGCACGGCCTGACACGCCCTTGCCGGTGACCGCTTCGAACCCCGAGACGGGCGCGGCCGCAATCTCCCGTTCGGCGATGCCCTCGACGATGGCCTCGGCGAGGGGGTGCTCCGATCCGGATTCCAGGCCACGCACCAGCGCCAGCATCTTGGCCACGTCCGTTTCCCCGAAGCCGATCACATCCGTCAGACCGGGCTTGCCTTCTGTCAGTGTGCCGGTCTTGTCGACCACCAGCACATCCACTTTGGCCATGCGTTCCAGGGCCTCGGCATCCTTGATCAGGACACCGGCCTGTGCGCCGCGGCCCGTGGCCGTCATGATCGACATCGGTGTGGCCAGTCCGAGTGCGCAGGGGCAGGCGATGATGAGGACCGATACTGCCGAAACGATGGCGAACACGAAGGCGGGGTCCGGGCCGAATGTCAGCCAGATGACGAATGCGAGAACGGCAACGATCACAACTGCGGGAACGAAATAGGACGCAACACGATCAGCCAGCCCCTGGATGGGTGCTCGGGACCGCTGGGCGGACGAGACCATGGCGACGATACGCGCCAGCATGGTCTCGTCGCCCACCTTTTCGGCCTCGATGATCAGTGATCCGTTCTTGTTCAGGGTCCCCCCTGTCACCCTGTCGCCTTCGGCTTTCTCGACAGCCAGCGGTTCGCCGGTCAGCATGCTTTCATCGACCGAGGAGCGGCCTTCCAGGACCAGCGCATCGACAGGAATGGCTTCACCCGGTCGAACGCGCAGCCGGTCACCTCCGATGATGTTCTCAAGCGGAGCGTCATACTCCTCGCCGTCGGGGGTGAGGCGGCGGGCTGTCTTGGGCGCGAGATCAAGCAGCGCCCTTATGGCGTCGCCAGTGCGTTCGCGGGCCCTGAGTTCGAGCACCTGCCCGACAAAGACCAGCGCGATGATCACCACGGCGGCCTCGAAGTAGACCGGCATGTGGCCGCCGGGCATCTGCAGGCCTGACGGAAACAGCCCGGGCAGGAAAGTCGCGACAGTGGAATAGAGGTAGGCCGCACCCACGCCCATCATGATCAGCGTCCACATGTTGAGATTCCAGGTTCGGATCGACGTCCAGCCGCGGTGGAAGAACGGGCGCGCGGCCCAGATGACAACCGGGGTCGCCAGCGCAAATTCGAGATAGAGCGCCAAAGTCTCCCCGATCCATTCGCGGATGGGAAGGCCGAGCATCGGCGCCATGGTGAGAACCATTAGCGGGATCGCCGCACCTGAACTGACCCATAGCCTGCGGGTAAAGTCGATCAGCTCATGGTTGGGCCCTTCCGCCACGCCATCCATGGGTTCGAGCGCCATGCCGCAGATCGGGCAGGTCCCCGGACCTTCCTGAACGATTTCGGGATCCATCGGGCAGGTGTACTTTGCGGTCTTGGGAGCCGAAGCCTTCTTCCTGGCCTTGTTGCCCGAAAGATAGAAGTAGGGATCGCGTTCGAACTTGTCGTGACAGCCGGTAGAACAGAAATGAAATGTGCTGCCTTTGTACTCAAGCGCCGGCTTGCCCTTGTCGAGCGCAACGGTCATCCCGCAAACCGGATCCTTGACCTTGCCGTCCACCGGCGCCGTTGCGGCCTCGAACAGCGCATCCGTGTCGACGGTCGGTGTTCCGCCGCGGTCTTCCGTATGAGCGTGCGCACAACTGCGATGATGGTCCATGATGTCGATCCTTCCTGACTTCATGCGACCCTAAACCCTCCGGTGACTGGAAGGTCAAGCCATGACGCGCGCCGGAACCAACCCGCACGATCAATCACCTCGCGCTCAATACCAGCAATGCCGGAACAGATTCGAACAGACAGGTACGGCAGATCGCCGACAGCATCCGGCGTTTCGGCTTGGACAATTGCGTCCTGGTTGCCGAAGCCAATTCGATCATTTGGCGTTAAACGCGTATGGTGCATTGCACAATCTTCAGAAGTGCGCACAATGAATGCATGAATGAGCGGCTGCCATCGGTTCTGATTATCGACGAGAACGCCACCCGCGCCTCGATAATCGAGGCGGGGCTCTCGGCTGCCGGGCACCGGCATGTCACCGTCATCAACGAGATGCGCGGTATCGCCGCCAAGATCGCCGAACACGAGCCTGACGTGATCGTCATCGATCTTGAAAACCCCAACCGCGACATGCTCGAAAACATGTTCCAGCTTTCCCGTGCGGTGAAGCGGCCGATCGCCATGTTCGTTGACCGCTCCGACAAGGAGGCGATGCAGTCGGCGATCGACGCCGGCGTTTCCGCCTATGTTGTCGATGGTCTTCGCCAGGAGCGGGTCAAGAGCATTCTCGACATGGCGATCAGCCGCTTCAATGCATTCTCCCGGCTCGAGCGTGAACTCGAGGAGGCTCGTGGCGCGCTCGAGGAACGCAAGTCGGTCGACCAGGCCAAAGGCCTGATCATGAAGTCCCGCGGCGTCGATGAAGCTACGGCCTACACGATGTTGCGCAAGGCGGCGATGAACGGCAACCGGAAGATCGTCGATGTGGCCGAAAGCCTCGTGATGTCTGCGCGGCTGCTTGGCGATGAGGGCATGTAGATGATGACAGAACTGAGCGCCGGATTCCTGCCGCTGACCGACAGCGCAATCCTGATCGCCGCCCGCGAGAAGGGCTTTGCCGGGGCCGAGGGAATTGATCTCAACCTGGTGCGGGAAACCTCCTGGGCCAATGTCCGCGACAAGCTCGCTGTCGGCCAGTTCGAAATTGCCCATGCGCTGGCGCCGATGCCGATAGCCTCCAATCTCGGTCTGACACCTTTCGACACCCGCTTCATCGCGCCGATGGCCCTCGGTCTCGGCGGCAATGCCATCACAGTCAGCAACCGATTGCTTGCCGCCATGCAGGCGAGCCAGAACTTCACAATGATGAATGCGCGGCTGGCAGGCGAGGCGCTCGCCCAAGCCGTTCGCGTCCGGAGAGACGAAGGTGGCAACCGGCTTCACTTTGCCGTCGTGCACCCGTTCTCGGGCCACAATTTCGAACTGCGCTACTGGCTCGCCGCCTCGGGCGTCGCTCCCGACCTCGATATCGAGATTGTCATCCTGCCGCCGTCTTTGATGGCCGATGCACTCGTTTCTGGTCAGGTCGACGGCTACTGCGTCGGCGAACCCTGGAATTCGGTCGGGGTCGACAAGGGTGCGGGCAACATTGTCGCCACCAAGTCCTCGATCTGGGCTTCGAGCCCCGAGAAGGTGCTGGCCGTCCGGGAATCCTGGGCCGCCGACAATTCCAACACGCTGCAAGCGCTGCTGCGCGCGCTCTATCGTTCGGCCGAATGGTGTGGACAGGCGGGCAACCATTGCGAACTCGCCAAGATCCTGGCAGCTCCAACCTATCTTGGTCAGCGCGCTGATCTGATCCTGCCGGCGCTCGACGGTTCCCTCGTTGCGAGCGAAGGGGCGGGCTCCGTGTCGGACTTCTTTCAGCCGCATGCACGGGCGGCGACGTTTCCCTGGCAGAGCCACGCATTGTGGTTCTACTCGCAGATGGTCCGATGGGGCTATGTCGAACATTCCGCTGCCAACGCCGAGATCGCCCGGCGCAGCTATCGTCCAGACATCTACCGCACGGCGCTCTCCGGTATGAAGGTGCCGGTGCCGACCGCAAACTCCAAGGTCGAGGGTGCGCTGAACGAGACGGTCCCGGTCGGGGCCGCTCCACAGCCGCTCTATCTCGGTCCGGACGGTTTCTTCGACGGCGCCATTTTCGATCCGGACCGGCTTGACGCCTATATAGGCAGCCAGAAAAATTGAGACGAGAGACCGCCTGGCGGTCCGTGTTGCGTATTTTTTGCCCTGTTTCTGTTGGTGCCCTGCACAAAAGCTGCGCACCGTTGCTCGGATGCGAAAGTGCGCAAAACTTCCATCTATTTGAATTTAATAGATAAAAAAGAAATTTCTAACCTGGCACGATCATTGCATCGCGATAAGAAGCTTTAAAGGCTGACATCCGGGTCCAATGACGGGCTCGAACCAGGCAACGCCGCCAAACCGAAGATTCCCGCGTCCTCCCGCGGGTCTTCGGTTTGGCGGCTTTTTTTATGCGGTCGATGGACCGCCAAGGGAGACAGGGAATGACCATGAAGCTCACACGGCGTACCGCTCTTGCTTTCAGCGCGATGATGCTGGCCTCCGCCACCATGTCGGCTCCGGCTTTGGCAGAAATGCTCGATGTCGAGAAGGACGAGTTGAAGCTGGGCTTCATCAAGCTCACGGACATGGCGCCTTTGGCTATCGCCTATGAAAAGGGCTATTTTGAAGACGAGGGTCTTTACGTTACTCTGGAACCGCAGGCCAACTGGAAGGTCTTGCTCGACCGGGTGATTACCGGGGAGCTTGATGGCGCCCACATGCTCGCCGGCCAGCCACTTGCAGCCACGATCGGTTTCGGCACCAAGGCTCACATCGTTACCCCCTTCTCGATGGATCTGAACGGAAACGGGATAACCGTCTCCAACGAGGTTTGGGAGTTGATGAAGCCGCACCTCGAATACGGCGCCGACGGCAAACCGGTGCACCCGATCAAGGCCGATACGCTGAAAAAGGTGATCGACAAGTTCAAGACTGAAGGTCGACCGTTCAACATGGGCATGGTCTTCCCCGTCTCCACCCACAATTACGAACTGCGCTACTGGCTCGCGTCCGGCGGCATCCATCCCGGGTTTTATTCACCGTCAGACGTCTCCGGCCAGATCAGCGCTGACGCGCTGCTTTCGGTGACTCCGCCTCCGCAAATGCCGGCGACGCTCGAAGCGGGCACCATCGACGGTTATTGCGTCGGCGAGCCCTGGAACCAGGCTGCCGTCTTCAAGGGGATCGGCGTGCCGGTAATCACCGATTATGAAATCTGGAAAAACAATCCGGAGAAGGTTTTCGGCCTCACCAGGGAATTTACCGAGCAGTATCCGAACACCACGCTGGCACTGACCAAGGCGCTGATCCGAGCCGCAAAGTGGCTCGACGAGAACGACTACGCCAACCGGATGGAAGCAGTGGAGATCCTGTCCCGGTCGGAATATGTCGGCGCCGATGCCGAAGTTATCGCCAATTCGATGACCGGCACTTTCGAATACGAGAAGGGCGACAAGCGGGAGGTGCCGGATTTCAACGTTTTCTACCGCTACTTCGCGACGTATCCCTATTATTCCGACGCGGTCTGGTATCTGACCCAGATGCGCCGATGGGGCCAGATTTCGGAGGCCAAGTCCGATGAATGGTTCGACGAGACTGCCAGGTCCGTTTATCTGCCCGACATTTATCTTGAGGCCGCCAGGATGCTTGTCGAAGAAGGCAATGCCGATGAGGACGACTTCCCCTGGGACACCGACGGCTACCGTAAACCCACTCCAGCCGCCGACATCATCGATGGCGTCGCATATGACGGCAAGCAGCCCAACGACTACCTCGACAGCCTCACCATCGGCCTGAAAGGCGATCAAGTTGCCGGCGGCTGATCCCGTCATGACCTGGCGGAGCACCTTGCAGTTGCTCCGCTTCCGATAACTGCATTCTTCAAAGGAATCGACACGATGGCCAACGCCACCGATACCGCATCCCTCGAACCCACTGGACGCGAGAAGCTGTTTTCCGCCATCACAAAGGCCAGCGGCTGGCTGGATGCGCTCGGCTTTTCCTGGTTGGTCCCAATTCTCAGGATGATCGCCGGCGACAACCCGCGCACACAACTTGCTGAACTCAAGAGGGTCCTGCTGATCCCGCTTCTGGGGATCCTCGCCTTCATTCTCGCTTGGGGCGTACTGGCGCCAAAGGTGCAGACATCGCTTGGCGCCGTGCCGGGCCCCGTGGAAGTCTGGGAACAGGTCGGCAATCTCTGGGATGACCACATACGAGAGCGTGAAAAATCCGCCGCCTTCTACGAACGGCAGGACAAGCGCAACGAAAAGCTGGTGGCCCAGGGCAAGGAGCCGCAGTTCCGCTCCTACACCGGCAAGCCCACCTATCTCGACCAGATCGTCACCTCACTCTTCACGGTGGGCCTCGGCTTCGCCATCGCCACTCTGATCGCGGTGCCGCTCGGCATTGCATCCGGTCTGTCGAAGACCTTCAACGGTGCCATCAACCCGTTGATCCAGATCTTCAAGCCTGTCTCGCCCCTGGCCTGGCTGCCGATCGTCACCATGGTCATTTCGGCGACCTACGCCACTCCCTATGACTGGATGCCGAAATCACTTTTGATCTCGGCAGTCACCGTGACCCTCTGCTCGCTCTGGCCGACGCTGATCAACACGGCGCTCGGCGTTGCCTCGGTCGACAAGGACCTGATGAATGTCGGCCGGGTGCTGCAACTGCCGACTTCGCGCACCATCACCAAGGTGGTGCTGCCATCCGCGCTACCGCTAATCTTCACCGGCCTCCGGCTGTCGCTGGGAGTAGGCTGGATGGTGCTGATCGCCGCCGAGATGCTGGCCCAGAATCCGGGTCTCGGAAAGTTCGTATGGGACGAGTTCCAGAACGGCTCCTCGCAGTCACTCGCAAAGATCATGGTCGCGGTGCTGACCATCGGCATTATCGGGTTCATGCTTGACCGGCTGATGTTCGCCCTGCAGCGCGCCTTCACCTTCTCGACCAACCGCTAAGGGGAATGAGATGCCTATTCTCGAAATCTCCGGCCTGAGCAAATCCCACGGCGAAGGTGGGGACCGGACCGAGGTGCTCAGCAACATCAACCTCAAGGTCGAGGACGGCGAGTTCATCGCGATCGTCGGCTTTTCCGGATCCGGCAAAACCACTCTGATCTCGCTTCTGGCCGGACTGATCAAGCCCGAAACAGGCGGTGTGATCTTCAGGGGCACCGAGATCGACGGTCCCGGACCGGAGCGCGGGGTCGTGTTCCAGTCCTACTCGCTGATGCCGTGGATGACAGTTGCCGGCAATGTCGGCCTCGCGGTCGACAGCGTTTTCCGGACCAAGAATCGCGCCGAGCGTGCTGCCATAACCGACCGCTACATTGACATGGTGGGTCTCAGCCATGCCCGCGACCGCAAGCCGGCGGAACTCTCGGGCGGCATGCGTCAGCGCGTCGCCGTCGCACGGGCGCTCGCCATGCAGCCGGAAGTGCTGCTGCTCGACGAGCCGCTTTCGGCGCTCGACGCGCTGACCCGCGCAAAGCTCCAGGACGAATTCGCGGACATCTGCCGGAAGGAGAAGAAGACCATCATCCTCATCACCAATGATGTCGATGAGGCGATCCTCCTCGCCGACAGAATCATACCGCTCAAGCCAGGTCCGCGTGCGACGCTGGGGCCGGACTTTCGGGTCGACATTCCGCGGCCGCGCGATCGCGCCGACATGAACTCCGACGAGAAGTTCATCCGCTTGCGCGGTGAGATCACCAGCTACCTGATGGAAATCGGCGCCGAACGGGGCTCCGAGATCGAACGCGACATCGCTCTACCGGAAATCGTTCCGATCTCGCTCGGCAAGGACAAGCTTCCGCAGGCCTATGTCGAGGCATCGGCCTCATTCCGGGAGCGGAACTTCCTTGAGTTCAGTCAGCTAAAGAAGGTCTATCCGACGCCGAAGGGTCCACTGACGGTGGTAGACGGCTTCGAGATGAAGATGAAGAAGGGCGAATTCACCACGCTGATCGGACATTCCGGATGCGGCAAGTCGACCGTACTGTCGATGGCAGCCGGCCTCAATCCGATCACCGAGGGCGCAATCATCCTCGACGGCCGCCACATCACCCAGGCCGGTCCTGATCGGGCGGTCGTGTTCCAGGCGCCCTCGCTGATGCCCTGGCTGACGGCCTACGAGAACGTCGCGCTGGGTGTCGACCGGGTCTATCCCAAGGCTTCCGTGGCCGAGCGCAACGACGTGATCGAATATTACCTGCAGCGCGTCGGCCTGCTCGATGCCATGCACCGCCCGGCCCTGGATCTGTCGAACGGCATGAAGCAACGCGTCGGCATTTCCCGCGCCTTCGCGCTCTCGCCGAAGCTGCTGCTGCTCGATGAGCCCTTCGGCATGCTCGACAGCCTCACTCGCTGGGAGTTGCAGGACGTACTGATGGACGTCTGGAAACGCACCCGGGTCACAGCGATCTGCGTTACCCACGACGTCGACGAGGCGATCCTGCTCGCGGACCGGGTCGTGATGATGTCGAACGGACCCAACGCCCGCATCGGCAACATCATGGATGTGGATCTTGAGCGGCCGCGCTCGCGCAAGGCGCTGCTCGATCATCCGGACTACTACGCCTACCGCGAGGAGCTGCTCGAGTTCCTGGAGGCTTACGAGGGAGGGGCAAACCCAACCGAAAGCCAGTTGAAGTCCATCTCAGAAAAACGGTCCGCACGGGTCGCCCGCCAGAAAGGCGCGGCCGACCGTCTGGCCGCAGCGGAGTAGAGCCATGACAAGGAAGCAAAAGCTCGTCGTGATCGGCAATGGCATGGCCCCCGGGAGGATGCTTGAGCATCTGTTCGAAACCGCGCCGGACGCCTTCGAGGTCACGATCTTCAACGCCGAGCCTCGGGTCAATTACGATCGCATCATGCTCTCGCCGGTGCTGTCGGGCGAAAAGGCCTTCGAGGACATTATCATCCACGGCGACGGCTGGTACATCGACCATGGTGTCATACTCTACAAGGGCCACAAGGTCGTCGCGATCGACCGGCAGGCCCGGACGGTGACGTCCGAACATGGCGAGGTTGCCGCTTACAACAAGCTGGTGATCGCCACCGGGTCGTCACCTTTTATCATCCCGGTGCCCGGCCACGATCTTCCCGGCGTCCTGACCTATCGCGATCTCGACGATGTCGAGGCGATGTTGCTTGCCGCACAGTCACGCGGCAAGGCCGTTGTCATAGGCGGCGGCTTGCTCGGTCTCGAGGCGGCGGCAGGGCTCAAGGAGCGCGGCATGGACGTGACCGTGATCCACCTGATGCCGACCCTGATGGAGCGCCAGCTCGATCCGGCCGCTGGCTACCTGTTGGAACAGGAACTTGAACGCCGCGGCATCCGCGTCGTCACAAAGGCCAGTACCAAGCGGATCCTCGGCGAAGAGAAGGTCGAGGGCATCGAACTCGAGGACGGCAGGATCATCGACGCGAGTCTCGTTGTCATGGCTGTCGGCATCCGCCCCAATGCGGCCCTCGCCAGGGAAGCCGGCCTGTCGGTCAACCGCGGCATCGTCGTCTCCGATGTCATGCAGACCAGCGATCCGGACATTTATGCGCTCGGCGAATGCGTCGAGATTGACGGAAACGTCTACGGTCTCGTGGCGCCGCTCTATCAGATGGCGGAAGTGGCCGCACACCATCTCGGCCGCAGCGGCAAGAAGCGCTTCGTTGACAGTTCGACCGCGACCAAGCTCAAGGTCACCGGCATCAATCTCTACTCGGCAGGCGATTTCGCCGAGGCCCAGGACCGCGAGGAGATCGTGCTGCGCGATGCCGCCGCTGGTGTCTACAAGCGGCTGGTGCTCAAGGACAACCGGATCATCGGCGCCGTGCTTTACGGCGAAACCGCCGACGGGGCCTGGTTCTACGACCACCTGAAGAAGCAGACAGACATCTCGGAGATGCGGGAGACCCTGATCTTCGGCCAGGCCTATCAGGGAGGGTCCCAGATGGACCCTTTGGCAGCCGTTGCAGCCTTGCCGGATGATGCGGAGATCTGCGGCTGCAACGGCGTCTGCAAGTCGAAAATCACTTCGGTCATCACCTCGAAGGGCCTGACCGGGCTCGACGATGTCCGCGCCCACACCAAGGCGTCCGCGTCCTGCGGCACCTGCACCGGCCTGGTTGAGCAGTTGCTCGTGTTGACCCTCGGCGACGCCTACAATCCGGCCGCTGTGCCCCCGATTTGCGGCTGCACCGATCTCGGTCATGACGACGTCCGGCGGCTGATAAAGGCCAAGCACCTGAAGTCTATTCCGGCGGTGATGCAGGAGCTCGAGTGGAAGACCTCCTGCGGCTGCGCCAAATGCCGGCCGGCGCTCAACTATTACCTGGTGTGCGATTGGCCGGACGATTACGCCGACGACTACCAGTCGCGCTTCATCAACGAGCGCGTCCATGCCAACATCCAGAAGGACGGCACCTATTCGGTGGTGCCGCGGATGTGGGGCGGAGTCACTTCGTCGAGCGAGCTGCGCGCAATCGCCGACGTGGTCGACAAGTTCAACATTCCGACGGTCAAGGTCACCGGCGGCCAGCGCATCGACATGCTCGGCATCCGCAAGGAGGATCTGCCGGCAGTGTGGGCCGATCTCGGCAAGGCCGGATTCGTCTCGGGCCAGGCCTACGCCAAGGGTTTGCGGACCGTGAAGACCTGTGTTGGCGCCGACTGGTGCCGCTTCGGCACCCAGGATTCGACCGGGCTCGGCATCAAGCTCGAGAAGTTCATGTGGGGATCCTGGACACCGGCGAAGCTGAAAATGGCGGTCTCCGGCTGCCCGCGCAACTGTGCCGAAGCCACCTGCAAGGACATCGGCGTCATCTGCGTGGATTCCGGCTACGAGATCCATTTCGCAGGCGCAGCCGGCCTCGACATCAAGGGAACTGAAATCCTCGGCCATGTGAAGACCGAGGACGAGGTCATGGAGCATGTCGTGGCGCTGGCGCAGATGTACCGCGAGCAGGGCCGCTATCTCGAGCGCATCTACAAATGGGCCAAGCGCATAGGGCTTGACGAGATCCGCAGCCAGATCATGGAGCAGCCGGACAAGCGCAAGGCCTATTACGATCGCTTCGTCTTTTCCCAGAAATTCGCGCAGGTAGATCCCTGGTCCGAGCGGGTCTCGGGCAAGGACAAGCATGAGTTCAATCCGATGGCGACCCTCAGTCTGGAGGCGGCGGAATGAACGCGATGTCACAGACCTGGATCCGGATTGGCAAGCTGACCGACATCCCCCGGCGCGGCTCGCGCTGCATCCGCAACGGCGAGATGAGCATCGCCGTGTTCCGCACCGTCGACGACCGCATCTTCGCGCTTGAGGACACGTGCCCGCACGGGAACGGGCCGCTGAGCCAGGGCATCATCCACGACGGATGCGTCACCTGCCCCCTGCACAACTGGGTGATCAGCCTTGAAACCGGGCTGGCCCAGGGCGCAGACGAAGGCCGGACGCGAACCTTCCCTGTCAAGCGTGAGGGCGAGGACATCCTTCTCTCGCTCGGAACGTCGGAATGAGCCGCGAGCCAGGGCTCACGGTGCGCACAACCTGCCCCTATTGCGGGGTAGGCTGCGGCGTGCTCGCCACGCGCGGCGAAGACGGCACTGTGGCGGTCAGGGGCGATCCCGATCACCCGGCCAATTTCGGCCGGCTTTGCTCGAAGGGTTCGGCACTTGCCGAAACGCTGGATCTCGACGGACGGCTGCTTCACCCCGAGATTGCCGGCGAACGCACCTCCTGGGATACGGCGCTCGATCGTGTCGTTGACCGGTTTGCGGCCGCCATCGACGAGCACGGACCCGACAGCGTCGCCCTTTACGTCTCCGGCCAACTCCTTACCGAGGACTATTACGTCGCCAACAAACTGATGAAGGGGTTCATTGGCTCGGCCAACATCGACACCAATTCACGGCTCTGCATGGCCTCCTCGGTTGCAGGTCACCGCCGCGCTTTCGGTACCGACACCGTTCCTGGAACCTACGAGGATCTCGAACTGGCCGAACTGGTGGTGCTGACGGGATCGAATCTGGCCTGGTGCCATCCGGTTGTTTACCAGCGGCTTGCCGCAGCCAAGGCCGCGCGGCCCGACATGAAGGTGGTTCTGGTCGATCCGCGCCGCACCATGACAGCCGATATTGCCGATCTGCACCTTGCGATCGCCCCGGATGGCGATGTCGCCCTGTTCCTGGGCCTTCTCGCCCACCTCGAAGAAAACAGCATGATCGATGTCGGTTACATCGAGGCCCACACCACCGGCTTCGAAGCCGCTTTGACCGCTGCCCGCGCAGTGGGACTTGCGAAGCTGATGGCGCAGACCGGGCTGGCGGAGGCCGAACTCGAGGCGTTTTTTGGATTGTGGGCGTCGGCGGACAAGGTGGTCACGGTCTACAGCCAGGGCGTCAACCAGTCCGCCTCCGGCACCGACAAGGTCAATGCGATCATAAACTGCCATCTCGCCACCGGACGCATCGGCCGTCCCGGCGCGGGCCCGCTTTCCGTGACCGGCCAGCCGAATGCAATGGGCGGCCGCGAGGTCGGCGGGCTCGCCAACACGCTCGCCGCCCACATGGACATCGAAAATGCCGAACACCGCGACCGGGTGCAGCGCTTCTGGCAATCCCCGACGATCGCCGAGAGGCCGGGGCTCAAGGCGGTCGATCTGTTCAGGGCGGTGGGCGAGGGCCGCATCAAGGCGCTCTGGATCATGGCCACCAATCCGGTGGATTCGCTCCCCGACGCCGGTGCGGTCGAAGCGGCGCTGAAGGCCTGCCCCTTCGTCGTCGTCTCCGATATCATGGCCGAAACCGACACGATCCGACATGCGCATGTGAAGCTGCCTTCGCTCGGCTGGGGCGAGAAGGACGGCACGGTGACCAATTCCGAGCGCCGCATCTCGCGCCAGCGCGCCTTTCTGTCGGCCCCCGGCGAGGCGCGGGCCGACTGGTGGCAGTTGACCGAGGTCGGCCGTCGCATGGGCCATGGCGAGGCCTTCGCCTATCCCGACGCGGCGGGCATTTTTCGCGAGCACGCGGCCCTGACCGCATTCGAGAACCACGGCAATCGCGACCTCGACATCGGCGCCTGCGCCGACCTCGACGGTGAGGCCTATGACGCTCTGTCGCCGTTCCAGTGGCCGCAGCCGGCTGGGCGTGGGGCAGACGGCGGCGACACGCGTTTCTTTGCCGCAGGCGGCTTCTATACCGCCGACCGGCGGGCCCGCTTCGTGCCGGTTTCACCGCCTGCCGGCAATACAGCACCAGCCGGTCTGCGCTATACGCTCAATACCGGCCGCATCCGCGACCACTGGCACACCATGACGCGCACCGGCAAAAGCGCCCGGCTCTCCGCCCACATCGCCGAATCCTTTTCCGAAATCCATCCGCGCGACGCCAAGGCGCTTGGCATCGGCGAGGCGGATCTGGTGCGGGTCGCAAACCATCGTGGCGAGATCGTCGTGCGCGCGCTGATCAGCCTGCGGCAGCAGCCGGGCAACGTGTTCGTGCCGATGCACTGGACAGACCAGTGGGCCTCCTCCGCCCGCGTCAACCGGCTGGTGGCGCCGGTGGTCGACCCGATCTCCGGCCAGCCGGCGCTGAAGAGGACCGCAGTAACGCTCGCGAAATTCGAGGCAGGGCTCTACGGCTTCGTCGTCAGTCGCGAACGGCCAGCGCTGGAGGGCGCGGGCTATTGGGCGATAGCGCGCGCGAGGGACGGCTGGCGCGCCGAGTTCGCGTTCGTCGATGCGTTTGCGGACAGTCAGCCCTTCATATGCAGCCTTTTGGGCCTCCAGCCCGACACGCCGCTTATCTCCTTTACCGATCCCCGGAGCGGATTGACGCGCCACGCCGCCTTCGACGGCGCGCGCCTGATCGGCGCGGTCTATCTGTCGGACCGCCCGGTGGCGGTGTCGCGCAGTTGGGCTGCCGACCAACTCGGGGAGGATTTCGCAAATCTTTCGTCGCGCTGGCGGGTGATCGCCGGGCGACCGGCCAACGACATGCCCGACAGGGGCGCCATCGTCTGCGCCTGCATGAATGTCGGAGTCAACGACATCGTCGGCGCTATCCGCGGGGGCTGCATGAGCGTCGACGCCGTTTCCAAAGTCACCACCGCCGGCACCAACTGCGGCTCCTGCAAATCCGAAATCAAGGGTCTCCTCGATGAACATCAGATCATTGCAGCCGAATGAGGCGCCGATCGGACGCGGCCAGCGTGACCGCATGGGTCCGCTTGCGACCCTGCCGGTCTTCTACAAGCTCGATGGGAAGAAGGCGCTCATCTCCGGTGGATCGGACGCTGCCGCCTGGAAGGCGGAACTGCTCTCCGCTGCAGGCGCCGAGGTGCATGTCTTCGCGGAGGATCTCAAGCCGGACTTTGCCGCCCTGATCGCGGACGGCGCCGGCGCCTATGTCTGGCACAAGCGCCCGTGGGCCTCTGACAGTTTCCAAGGCATGCAGATCGCGATCTGTGATGCCGCGTCCGAAGGCGAAGCGCAGGCTTTCTACTGCGGGGCGCGCGCCGCCGGCGTCGCCGTCAATGTCATCGACAAGCCAACCTGGTGCGAGTTCCAGTTCGGTTCGATCGTCAACCGGTCGCCGGCGGTGATCGGGATCTCGACCGATGGTGCAGCACCGATTCTCGGCCAGGCGATCCGCCGCCGTATCGAAACCCTGATCCCGCCCTCGGTGGCGGCCTGGGCGAAGATTGCAAAGCAGATCCGCGCCGTGGTCAACGGGCGTCTCGAACCGGATGGCGAGCGCCGGGCCTTCTGGGAAAGGTTCGTCGACCGCGCCTTTGCCGCCGCACCGACCGCAACCAGCGTGCAAGATCTGTTATCCGGCACAGCGGCGCTTGCGCGCGCATCGGCGCGTGGTGCCGGCTGTGTCACGCTGGTCGGCGCCGGTCCGGGCGACGCCGAACTCTTGACACTCAAGGCCGTCCGAGCGCTGCAGGCAGCCGACGTCATCCTGTTCGATGATCTCGTCTCCGCCGAAGTGCTGGAACTCGCGCGGCGTGAGGCCAAACGCATGCTGGTGGGAAAACGCGGCGGTCGCGACAGCTGCCGCCAGGAGGACATCAACGACACCATGGTGAGCCTAGCCAAGGCTGGCAGGCGAGTGGTGCGGCTGAAAGGCGGCGACCCGATGATCTTCGGCCGGGCGGGCGAGGAGATTGCCCGACTCCGAGTCGAGGGCATCCCGGTCTCCGTCGTGCCAGGGATCACTTCAGCACTGGCGATGGCTGCCGACCTCGGCGTATCACTGACCCACCGCAACCATGCCCGCTCGGTGCGCTTTGTTACCGGCCATAGTCGCCATGGCGAACTGCCTGACGACCTGGACTGGGCCGGTATCGCGGATTCCAGAACGACCACGATATTCTACATGGGTGGACGTACGGCTGCAAAGATTGCAACAAAGCTTACCGAAGCGGGGATGGATTCGGCAACACAAGTCGTCGTTTCGAAATCCGTATCTCGCCACGGCTCTGATCGATGGACCGGTCCTCTGCACGCTCTTCCCGAAGGAATTGCCATCACCGGTTGCGACGAGCCCCTGCTCATCGGTATTGGCGCCGTGTTCGCGCCGGTCACCTCAAGACAGTATGGACGGGCCCCGGGAGCGGCATTGCTCTGATCTCCGAAAACTGGAGGGAACGCGGGTCTCAGGTCAGGCCGCGTCGCCTGGGCGAAGTCGTTTTCGCCCGCTTCAAGCGCAAGGCGCGACATTTCCTGCGCGAGCACGAGGACCATATCGTCTTCGCCAAGCTCAGGTTCGGCAAGCCGCTGACGCCGACCGATATCACTGAGTTGGAACAGATGTTGCTCGCCGCGGAGATCGGTGGTTCCGAGCATATCGAAAGGGCGTCGGAGATTGCCCATGGTCTCGTCCCGTTCCTCCGCTCGCTCGTCTGCCTCGACCGGACCCGGTCTCAGATGCCTTCAGCGACTTCTTTTCCGACCAGGCCGCCAGCGCCGACGTGATCGAGTTCATCGACATTGCCCCCAGCGGCCCCGAGCAGGTGTTCGACATCGACTGTGCGAGGAAGCTGGTGGGTGGATCACGATCTGTCATAGGTCAGCTTTCGCACATCAAGCACATTCCGCATTGCGTGTCTCAAGGCTGGCTATAAGCTGCAATAATTGCATAATATTCAACAAAACTGCCTAAACCGTTCGACTATCGTAGACAGCACGATATCTGGATCGGTTCTCCACCATTTTTTGCGGGAGAATATTTCGACTTCGCACGGCCCGGAATAACCATTGGACTCCACGGCGTTTCGAATGGCCCTCAGGTCAGCCACTCCGTCGCCCATCATGCCCCGATCCAGCAGCATATCGGTGGTGTTTTCCAGCCAATCGCACAGATGAAAACCGACAATCCGAGAACCAGCTGAGGCGCAGCTTTGGTGCAGATCGCTGTCCCACCAGACGTGGTAGACATCGACCGCGATACCCAAATCGTCGTGGTCAACCATCTCACAGACGTTCAAAGCGTCTCGTACCGTCATTATACAAGTCCGGTTGCCGCCGAACATCGGGTTCAGCGGCTCGAGAGCCAGGCGAACCCTGCGCTCCGCCGCGTATCCCACCACCTTTGCCAGCCGGTCCGCGAGGATCTTCTGCGTCTCGAGTGTACCCTTGGTGCCCGGTTCAGTGCCGCCGGTGACCACTGTCAAAACCGACGCTCCCAATTCCGCAGCCATGTCGATGCTTGATAGCGTCTCGTCGAGCCATCTATCTGGCCGCTCTGTGCCTACGAGATAGGGGGTTCGGCACAGGCCGGAAACCTCAAGGCCTGCGGCCCGCACCCGGGTGCCTATTTCGGCCGCCCGTTGGCCGATCTCTCGCCGCCAGAACACGATCCCCCCGAAGCCGTGCGCCGCGCAGGCATCGATCACCCGTTCAACCGGCCAACCTGCGCCAAATCCGTCAAGATTGTGGCCCAGGGTCGCGGTGTTGAGGGCAAGCGCCGAGGTGTCATGAGAGAAATCCCGCATGCCCCTCAGGCCCCGTAGAGGCGGAGCAGCGATTGCATCCGTTCGATGGCGAGGTCGGGTTTGGCGAGCGCCCCGCAGGCGTCGGCCTGCTTGAAGCACTCGACGAAGTAGGGCAGGGAGCGCATCGCCTCGGCGCCGCCGATCATGGTGAAATGGCTCTGATGTCCATTTAGCCATGCAAGGAACACCACGCCGGTCTTGTAATACTGAGTCGGCGCCCGGAAGACGTGGCGGGCCAGTGGCACCGTGGGATCGAGAATGGCTCGAAAGCCCGATTCATCGCCGGCGCTGAGCTTCTGCACAGCGCTGGCGGCATGCACGGCCAGGGGATCGAATATGCCCAGAAGCGCATGGCTGAAACCTGTTAGGTCTCCGGCCATCAACTCCGGGTAGTTGAAGTCGTCTCCCGTATACATTCGGACCGGAGCGGGGAGCCGACGTCTCATCTCGATTTCCTTTTGGGCGTCGAGAAGTGAAATCTTGATGCCGTCGACCTTGGAGGCGTTGTCGTTGATGATCCCCAGAACCGTGTCGAGCGCGGGTGGAAAGGCGGAAGCGCCCCAGTATCCCGCCAGCGCCGGGTCGAACATGTCTCCCAGCCAGTGCAGGATCACCGGTTCGTCGCAGGCGCTTAGGATCTCTTCATAAACCCGGGCATAGTCTTCGGGTCCATTGGCGATTCGGGCGAGCGCGCGGCTTGCCATTAGGATGATCCGCCCTCCGGCTGCCTGAATTGCTTCGACCTGTTCGAGATAGGCTGCTTTGACCTCCTCAAGGCTTTTGACGTTGGCCGGGTTTATGTGATCCGTGCCGCAGCCATTCGCCACCAAAGCATCGGGGAACGCCGATTTCGTGCGGCGGATCAGCTCGAGCGCGCTCGGCCAGTCGAGGCCCATGCCACGCTGTGCGGTGTCCATCGCCTCGGCGACCCCCAGTCCGAGCCCGGTCAGATGGGCACGGAATGCCATGGTCGCATTCCAGTCGATCACGGCCTGACCCGATGGGTCTGCGTCGGCAAAAGGGTTGCGGACGACATGCGCCGCCGAATAGACGACCCGCGCCGAATCCGGCGCCATGGGAGCCGGTTCGATCGGCGTGCCGGTCAACCGGTAGTCCGTCAGACGGCCATTGGTATCCGGAAGGGCAATTTTCATGGCGGCAACTCTCAAAATCTCGGCAGGAGCATGCCGCCATCGACCGAGATGACATGTCCGGTGGTGTAGGGGAGGCGGTTGGTGGCGAGGCTGGCAACGACTCCGGCAACGTCCTCGGGCTGGCCGACCCAGGGAAAGAGGCAAAGGCCGTCGGCTGCTCGCTGCCTGTAGCTGTCGATGACAGGCGCAGTCATAGGGGTTTCGATGAGGCCGGGCTGGACGTCGTAGACGGCGATGCCTTCCGTGCCGAGCCGCACCGCAAAGCATTTTGAAATCATCGATGCGGCGGCTTTCGAGGCGCAGTATTCACTGCGTGGCGCCGAAGCGGCTGTGGCGTTGGACGAGGTGACGTTGATGATGGAACGCGGCCGGGACGGATCCCGCGGGTGTGCTAGAAGGCGTTTGGCCGCGGCCTGGCAGAGAAAGAAAAGTGCCTTGGCGTTGACCTTCATGCAGCGGTCGTAGCTCTTCTCGCTGACGTCGAGCGGATCCCCACGCTGCATGACCCCGACCCCGGCATTGTTGACGAGCGTCGTCAAAGGGCCAAGCTCGAATTCGATCCGTGACAGCGCCGCGTCCTGCGCTGCGAGATCGCTTACATCAAAAGGCAGCGACAGCGCGACAGCGCCCGTCGCCGAAATCTCGGTCACGAGCGTATCAAGCTCACCGCCGGTCGCGAGATCGTTGGCGGCCACGTCAAAGCCGCTCCGTGCAAGTTCGAGCGCAATGGCGCGGCCGATTCCCCTGCCTGCACCTGTCACCAGAGCAACGGGTCGGGACATCTTCATCTCCCCTTCGGACCTAGAGTTCGACATCGCAGACGAAGATGCTGTCCGCTCCGCCTCGCAGGCTTGCCATGATGCGGGCTCCGATCGCCTTGTGTGTCTCGTTGGCGAGATAGGCGTCGCGCGCCTGCACATCCCTGAAATCGAACCAGAACATCTCGGTCAGCCCATGGATGAAGCCGGTTTCCGGCGAGACGTTCGGCCGGGCGCAGAAGGCCTTGATGCCGTCGACCTCGTCCTGCAGCGCTGCGAGATCGCGCATGAGTGCGTCTTTAGTGTCCTGCGCGACATCATCGGCATAGTTCAGAAACACGAGGTGTCGGATCATGGTGAAGCCCCCGATAGGTCGCGGCGCGCCGCTTCTTGAAGTTCATACTTGATAACTCACCAGTGAGTGAGTTATCAAGGGAAAAGTTCATCTGGTCGAAAGGCGGAGCAGGATGTCGGTCTACAATAGGGATGTATTCCAGCGAGGGTTCGGGACGTTCCCGCTGCGCGGTGACATGCTGGCGGATGCCGTGCGCAATGCGCTCGAGATCGGCTACCGCGCCTTCGATACTGCGCAGTGGTATGGCAACGAGGCGGAACTTGGGTCGGTCCTGGCAGAGAGCGCCGTGCCTCGCGATGGATTGCTGATCACCACCAAGGTGCATCCCGAGAATATGGATGCGGAGGATTTCCTGCCGTCTGTGGAGCGGAGCCTCCGCGACCTCGACGTCGACATCATCGATGTCCTGCTTCTGCACTGGCCGCCAGGAGATGACCCGGTGGAACCGTCGCTCGAGTTGCTTCAGGAGGCGCACCGCTTGGGTTATGCCCGGCATGTGGGTGTGTCGAATTACACCACGGCCATGATGCGAACAGCACTTTCGGTGATGGACATTCCGATCGCCGTCAACCAGGTCGAGTTTCATCCGCTGATTAATCAGGAAAAACTGCTCGCGGCCTCTGCGGAGACGGGCATTCCACTATCATCCTACTGCTCCATCGCGCGCGGCGAGATCTTCAAATATCCGCGTCTCGCCGAGATCGGCCAGCGCCAGGGGAAGACTGCGGCACAGGTGGCGCTGCGGTGGATTCTTCAAAAGGGCGTCACGATGAACACGATGTCGACGCGCGTGGAAAACATGCGGGCCAATTTCGAAATCATGGATTTCGAACTGTCCACCGAAGAGATGCGTCAGATCGAATCTTTGACTGTCGCCAACCACCGCATCAGCAATGCGGATGTCGTTCCCTATGCTCCGACCTGGGATTGAGCGGTTCTGGAACAGGCTTTCGAATCTTGATTGACAGGATCCGGATTCTCTGTAACTCTCCAGTGAGTGAATTAACTAAAGACCACATTAGAGGTTAGCGTGATCGAAGTCTCGGCAAGCGAATGCGCCCAAAGCATCGGGGATGGCGACACGATCGCAATCACCGGCAATGGTGGCGGAATGCTCGAGGCGGACGAGATCTTCGCGGCCATTGAGGCGCGGTTCCTGGCGACCGGTCATCCTCGCGACCTGGTCCTGGTGCACGCGCTCGGGGTCGGCGATGCCCAGGAGCGCGGCGTCAACCGCTTCGCCCATCAGGGAATGGTTCGCCGTGTGGTCGGCGGTCACTGGTCATGGTCGCCGCGCATGCAGGAGCTGGCTCGCGAGAATCTGATCGAGGCCTTCACCCTGCCGTCGGGCGTGATTTCCCTGCTGCTGCGGGAGACCGGTGCGAAGCGCCCGGGACTCATTACGCGGACCGGATTGAACACTGCCTATGACCCGCGTTTTGGCGGCGGCGCGGCAAACGATGCGGCGCGGGCGGCAGGGCCCGTCAGTGAGATCGTGACGATCGGTGGCGAGGAGCATATCCGCTACCTGCCGATCCGCCCAGACATCGCCATCGTGCGGGGGACCTACTGTGACGAGCAGGGCAATATTTCCTGTGCCGAGGAAGCAGGCGATCTTGATGCCAATGCGGTGGCGCTTAGCGCAAAAAACTCCGGCGGCCGCGTTCTGGCGCAAGTTCGCGAGAAGCGCAAAGCGAGCCAATGTCTTGCCCGTCTGGTTCAGGTTCCGGGCGTGCTCGTAGATCAGATTGTCATGGCGCCGGAACAACCGCAAACCCATGTCGGCGGCTACGAACCAAGCCTTGCCGGTCTCCCGGATTCCGACACTCCGCTCGGCGCCAAGTTCGAAGGTCTGTCCTTGCCCGGCGGGGCGCGGGCGATCATCGCCCGGCGCGCGGCAGATGAAATACGCCCAGGCCAGTCGGTCAATTTCGGCTTCGGCATTCCCGGCGGAATCGCCGCCATTCTTTCCGCTCAGGGGCGGCTCGCGGAAATCTGGCTGACGGTGGAGCAGGGGATCCACAACGGCAAGCTTATCGACGGAGCACTGTTCGGAGCCGCGGCATCTCCCAGCGCCATTATGCGGTCCACCGACCAGTTCGATTTCTACAGCGGTGGCGGGGTCGATACGGCCTTCCTTGGTGCCGGGGAAATCGACGCCGCAGGCAATGTGAACGTATCACGGCTCGGGCAGGACGTGGTCGGCCCGGGCGGCTTCGTCGATATCTCGCAAGGCGCCAAGGCGGTGGTGTTTTGCGGGACATTCGAGACGAGCGGGCTGGCCGTTCACGCCAGTGACGGGCGGCTTGCCATCCAACGCGATGGCCGAATCCCGAAGTTCGTCGAACAGGTTCGCGAAGTCACCTTTTGCGGCCCTTCCGCGCTGCAACAGGGCAAGCCGGTGATGTACGTGACGGAACGGGCGGTATTCCGGCTCACGCAGAATGGGCTGACGCTTGTTGAGATCGCTCCCGGGATCGATCTGCAACGACACGTTCTTGACCGCATGGCGTTCAAGCCGACGGTCGCTTCCGACCTCGCACTGATGAATCCGCTCTGCTTTGTTGATGATGCTGCAGAAGCCGAATCCAAAGCATTTGCAAAGACGGGGGCAGACAATGTTTGACAAGGCCAATCGCGTCTTCGAGACCCCGACCCGGTATCAGAATTTTATTGCAGGGCAGTTCGTCGACGCCACGGGCGGTAACGTCATCTCGCGCGAAAGCCCTGCTCACGGGCGGCTGGTAAGCCTTTACCCTGCATCGACACGGGTGGATGCCGAAGCAGCCATCGCTGCTGCCCGCCAGAGTTTCGAGGCCGGCCAGTGGGCCTTTTCCTATGGCGGAGATCGGGCGCATGTGCTGCGGACCGTCGCCGGATTGATCCGGCAGAATGCGGAAGAACTCGCGCTGGTCGAAACCCTGGAGACTTCGAAGCCGCTCGACGCGGCCCGCGGCGAAGTGATGTTCTCGGCCGAACTCTGGGACTATGCGGCCGGTGCGGCAAGGATGCTTGCCGGAGACAGCCACAACACGCTCGGCGAGGGGATGCTCGGCCTGGTGCTGCGCGAACCCATCGGCGTTGTCGGCATCATCACGCCGTGGAATTTCCCGCTTCTGATTCTCTCCGAACGGCTGCCTTTCGCGCTCGCGGCCGGATGTTCCGTCGTGGCCAAGCCAAGCGAGTTTACCTCGGGAACGGCCCTGGCGCTGGCGCGCTACCTGAAGGAAGCCGGCCTGCCCGACGGCGTGTGCAATATCATTGCTGGTACCGGTGACCCGGTGGGTCAGGCGATCCTCGAAAGCGATGACGTCGACATGGTGGCGTTCACGGGATCGAGCCGGGTCGGGCGCGCTGCCATCGCCGCCTCGGTGGGCAACATCAAGAAACTATCGCTGGAGCTCGGCGGAAAATCGCCTTCGGTCGTCTTTGCCGATTGCGATCTCGATGCTGCGGTCGATGGTGTCATCAAGGCCGGGACCATCAACATGGGTGAGTGCTGCATTGCCGGCTCCCGCCTCCTCGTCGACGCCCGGATCGCGGACGCGTTCCAGGCCCGGATCGCTGAGCGGCTGCAAAGCCTGCGGATGGGCGACCCCTTGGATCCGTCTTCGCGGATCGGGGCGATCATCAACAAGGCGCAGTTCGATCGCATTTCGACGCTTGTCCGGGACGGAGTCCGGGACGGGGCTCGCATCGTTTGCGGCGGCGATCCGGACAACCGTTCCGGTCTCTACTATCCGCCGACGGTTCTCGCCGATGTGAAGCCCGGAATGGCTGTTGCCAGGGAGGAAATCTTCGGTCCGGTGGTCTCGGTGATGCAGTTCGAGAGCCTGGACGAGGCGATCAATCTTGCCAACGACACGGAATACGGACTGGCCGCCTACGTCTGGACAAACGACCTGTCCACAGCGCTCAGCTGTTCGCGACGGATCAGGGCGGGCCGCGTCTGGGTCAATTCGGCGCTGGCGGGGTTTCCTGAAATGCCGCTCGGCGGTTTCAAGCAGTCCGGCAATGGCCGCGAGACCGGCCGATACGGCGTTGAGGAATACACGGAACTGAAGTCCGTCCATCTGCAGGTCGGACCACAAACGGAACGATGGGTGGAAGGCGCATGAACGGCACAAGGCGAAACAAGAGGGCGACGATGGTGGCGAGGCCGTTCCATGGCTGACGTCGTATTGAAAAACGTGCGCAAGTCGTTCGGTGTGGTCGATGTCATCAAGGGCGTCGATCTTGAGGCAAAGCACGGCGAATTCGTCGTCTTCGTCGGCCCTTCCGGCTGCGGCAAGTCCACATTGCTGCGCATGATCTGCGGGCTCGAGAAGATCACTTCCGGTCAGTTGCTCATCGGCGACGAAGACATGAGTGACGTCGAAGCTTCGGATCGGGGGACGGCGATGGTCTTCCAGTCCTACGCGCTCTATCCGCACATGACGGTCGCCGAAAACATGAGCTTCGCCCTGCGCATGGCAAAGACCGCGCGGGATGAGATCGACAGGCGCGTGAAGCGGGCCGCCGAAATCCTTCAGATCACCCATCTTCTGGATCGTAAGCCCCGGGACATGTCCGGGGGCCAGCGCCAGCGGGTGGCGATCGGCCGCGCCATTGTGCGCGAACCGAAGGTTTTTCTGTTCGATGAACCGCTCTCCAATCTCGATGCCGAACTGCGGGTACAGATGCGTGTCGAACTGTCGAAGCTCCATCTCGAGATCGGCGCGACCATGATCTACGTCACCCACGACCAGGTCGAGGCCATGACGATGGCTGACAAGATCGTCGTGCTGCGTGACGGGTTGATCGAGCAGATCGGCTCTCCGTTGGCTCTCTACACCGCACCCGTGAACCGCTTTGTGGCCGGTTTCATCGGGTCGCCACGGATGAACTTCCTGAAGGCGCAGATTGTCGGCAGCGCCGAAGGGGAGGCGCATGTCACGGTTTTCGACGCGCCCGATCATACGTTGCGGATACCGCTGCGCGAAGCCGCTTCGGTCACCCCGGGACAGGACGTCACCATCGGTATCCGGCCCGAGCATTTTCTTGGAACACCCGAAGGCCCTGGCCTCGAGGTCCGGATCGATGTCGTGGAGAACCTGGGCGGAATCGCCTTTGCCTATGGCAAGACCAATGCGGGCCAGGATGTGATCATAAAGGCTGAAAGCGAAACGCCGCCGCAATCCGGGATGACGGTCACAGCGTCGATCAAGGATGCGTATTGTCATCTTTTCGATGGCAATGGCATTGCTCTCAGTGCGGCAGGTGGCGTTGTCCGGATGCAGGACGCAGCGGCATGAGCGGCACGCACAAATCCGCTCTGCCGGCCGGCAAGCATTTCTACGACGATCTCTTTGTCGGCGCCTTCTTCCGGACCGGCCGCATCACGGTGACGGAAACCCACATCATTACCTTCGCGGGCATGTCCGGTGACTTCTTCGATGTGCACATGGACGATGAGTTCGCGCGGGATCAAGGCTTTCCTGGCCGTATCGCGCACGGACTTCTCGGCCTTTGCCTGGTCGATGGGCTGAAGAACCGCGCCGAAGCCCAATTGCAGGCTGTCGCGTCGCTGGGATGGAAGGACTGGTCCTTCAAGGCCCCGATCATGGCCGGCGACAGCATCGGGGCCATCATAGCGGTCGAGGAGATGCGCCTGACCTCATCCGGTGAGCGCGGCATCGTTCATCTGGGCTTCGAGGTCGCCAATCAGAATGGCGTGATCGTCCAGTCGGGACGCAACGCGCTGCTCATGCGCAGAAGGATTAAGGAGTAGGGCCTTGTGGCAAAGCGTAACTCACTGGTGAGTACTAGCCCAGGGAACTGACAGCCCAACCGTTTGGGCAGACGACTGGCCAAGGCTTTTGGCCGCTGAAACCCGGTCCGCAAGTTGCGGCCGAAACGAAAGAAAGGGAGGAACATGAAACACTTCAAGACAGCCATTTGCGCGGGCATGATCGCGCTTTTCGCATCTTCGGTCTCTGCGCGCGATCTGGTGATGAACGCCAACACGTCGGATCCGGCACAGAAACAGGCGATGGAGGATCTGATCGCCGATTTTGAAGCTGCCTATCCCGAGATCGATGTGAAGTTCAATCTGTACGACCACGAAGCGTTCAAGGTCGCCATGCGCAATTTTCTCGTTTCCGATGCGCCGGATCTTATCACCTGGAATGCCGGCAACCGGATGAAAGTCTTCGTCGATCTCGGGCTCTTTGAAGACGTGAGCGACGTCTGGGAAGCGGAAGGGCTCTATGACAAGATGCCCGCGGTCGTCGGCGCATCGTCCGTCGACGGCAAGCAGTATGGCGTTCCCTACGCCTACTATGCCTGGGGCTTCTATTACCGCAAGGATCTCTTCGAGAAGGCCGGGATCACCGAGACCCCGACCACCTGGGAAGAGTTCAAGGAGGTGGGCGCCAAGCTCAATGCCGCCGGCATCACTCCGGTCACCATCGGGACCAAGAACCTCTGGCCGGCGGCAGGCTGGTTTGACTTCATGAACCTCAGGATCAATGGCGTGGAGTTTCATGCTGACCTGATGGACGGCAAGGTTGCCTATACCGATGACCGGGTGAAGAAGGTTTTCGAAAGCTGGGCCGAGCTGGTGAAGGCCGATTTCTTTGTCGAGAACCATCCAGCCTATTCCTTCCAGGAAGCTTTGCCGTTCATGAACCAGGGCAACGCGGCGATGTATCTGCTCGCGCCGTTCATCGTGTCGATGTTCCCCGAGGATGTGCGCGAGAAGGTGGAATGGTTCCCGTTCCCGATCATCGATCCCGAGGTCGGTATCTACGAGGACGCACCCACCGACAGCTTCCACATTCCTGTCAACGCTAAGAACAAGGAAGACGCGCGACTGTTCCTGGCCTTCGCTGCAAAGGCGGACGTCCAGACCAAAACCGCCGGAACGCTCGATATGCTGCCGCCGAACGTGAACGCCTCGGTCAAGGATGACCGTTTCGCCAAGGGCGGCTTCGAACAACTGAGCAAGGCCAACGGCATCATGCAGTTCTATGACCGTGACACCGATCCGGCGCTGGCGAAGGTCGGTATGCAGGGCTTCCAGGAGTTCCTGCAGAACCCCGACCGCATCGACCAGATCCTCGAGCGGATCGAAGCCGAGCGCGCCCGTATCTACGGCGCACTCTGATCACCAAAGCAACGGACCGGCACTTCGGGTGCCGGTCCCCCTTCCAGATTTGGGCGTTCCGATGGCTGATATTCAGACACTGTCCGGCAACCGGCTTAGAAGAGACACGAACTTCTTTCGCAAGAACAAGCTGGTCATCATGCCGATGGTCTTCATCGCGCCCGCTTTCGCCATGTTCTCGCTGTTCGTCATCTACCCGATCATCCAGTCGATCGCCCTGTCCTTCACCGAATGGCAGGGCATCGGGCCGAAGAAATGGGTAGGTTTGGACAATTACCGACTTTTGTTCGGTGACCCGGTCTTCTGGACCTCGCTGGTCAACAATGTCTACTGGCTCGTCCTATTTCTTTTGGCGCCGGTTCTGGGCCTGTTCGTCGCGCTTTTCCTCAACCAGAACGTCTTCGGCATCCGGCTCGTCAAATCGCTCTTCTTCTTTCCCTTCGTAGTATCCCAGATCGTCGTGGGCCTGATCTTCGCCTGGTTCTACGATCCGGCTTTCGGGCTGCTGGCCACCATGCTTGAGCCGCTCGGAATAAAGATTCCCGCAATCCTCGCCAATGAGGATTGGGCCACATTCGGGATCATCATCGCTGGGCTCTGGCCGCAGACAGCCTATTGCATGATTCTCTATTTGACCGGGCTCAACAGTGTGAACCCGGAAATGATTGAGGCAGCCCGCCTCGATGGCGCCAAAGGCTGGCGGCTGCTCGTCAAGATCGTCCTGCCGCAATTGCGGGCGGCGACCTTCATTGCGCTGGTCGTCACCGTTATCGGCGCGTTGCGTTCGTTCGATCTCGTCGCCGTCATGACGGAAGGTGGTCCTTACAACTCGTCCAACGTGCTCGCCTATTACATGTACGACAACGCCATCTTCCGGTACCGCATGGGCTATGCGTCGGCCATCGCGACGATCCTTTTCCTGATCATGGACGTCTACATCGCCTGGTTCCTGATGCGGCTCCTCAAGAACGAAAAAGGAGCACGCTGATGTTCCCGCGCCCGATACAGGATTCAAGCCGGAGCCGGCAGCTGATGTACAAGGTCGCATTGCCGATCTCGCTGGTCATTTGGCTCCTTCCGATGATCGCCATCGTTGCGACGGCAGGCCGGTCATTGTCAGACCTCAACTACGGCAATTACTGGGGGATTCCGAGCGAATGGGCCTTTGTCGAGAACTTCTCAGCGGTTTTCGGATCGTCCTCGATCGGGGTCTATCTGCTCAACAGCGTGATCATCACGCTGCCCTCGATCGTCGGTGCCCTGTTCCTGTCGACCCTCGCCGGCGCCGGGCTTGCGCTCTACAAGTTCCGCGGCCGCTTTCTGATCCTGGCGCTCTTTATCGCCGGAAATTTCGTACCCTTCCAGATCCTGATGATCCCGGTCCGTCAACTGACCCTCGATCTTGGGGTCTATGACACCTATTGGGGCGTCATCCTGTTCCAGATCGCCTTTCAGACCGGCTTCTGCACGTTCTTCATGCGCAACTTCATTGCTGATCTACCCTTCGAGCTTGTCGAGGCCGCACGTGCTGAGGGCGTCAGCGAATGGAACATCCTGATCCATGTCATCGTGCCGCTTGTGCGTCCTGCGCTTGCCGCCCTGGCGGTTCTTGAATTTACCTTCATCTGGAATGACTTCTTCTGGCCGCTCATCCTCATCCAGTCCGACGAGTTGCGGCCGATCACACTCGGACTGACAACGCTCAAAGGGCAATACATCTCTTCTTTCAACCTTCTTGCGGCCGGGTCGTTGATCGCCGCCCTCCCGCCGGTCATGATGTTTTTCGCGATGCAGCGGCATTTCATTGCCGGCCTGACACTTGGCGCTAGCAAGGGCTGAGTTGCGAACAGACATGATGGAGGTAATCGAGATGAGCACGGCAACGATCAACAAGCCGAGAGTGCGTCGAACTGGGCGAAACGCTGATCAGGCGAAGGCGGACTTGTTGCACTCGGCCAAGCGTGAGTTTGCAACCAAAGGCCTCGCTTTGGCAGGAATCGAGGGGATTGCCGAACCCACCGGCCTCAACAAAAAGATGATCTATCACTACTTCGGGTCGAAGGAAGATCTCTACGTGGCCGTTCTGGAACAAGCCTATATGGGCATACGCAGAATGGAAGAGGCGCTTCCCCTGGAGGACCTCGAGCCGCTGGAAGCGATCAGGAAGCTTGTGGAGTCGACATGGGATTACTATGTCGCAAATCCTGAATTCATAGCACTGGTCAACCAGGAGAACCTGCTTGGCGCCGTCTACCTGAAAAAATCCGGTATCGTAAAACGTCGCACGAGCGTGCTCTTGAAGAGGGTCAAGGCGATCCTTGCCAAGGGTGTCGAGCAGGGCAGAATTCGCCCCGGCATCGACCCGCTGCAGCTCAACCATTCGGTCGCGGGGCTCGGATTCTATTATCTGAACAACCGCTTCACGAACTCGCAAATCTACAACTTCGACCATATGACCCAAAAGGCGCTTTCAAAGCGCCGTGCCTTCATCGTCGACTTCGTGATGCGCGCGGTGATGTCGAAAGAGGAAATCGCGCGTTGCGAGCAGTGAGGACAAATGCCGCGGGCTGAGTACAGTCACATCATCGTCGGCGGTGGCACCGCGGGGTGCGTGCTGGCAGCTCGGCTCAGCGAAGAAACTGCGAACAATGTGCTGCTACTTGAGGCCGGCGGACGCGACTGGCATCCCTATGTCCACATGCCGGTCGGTTTTGCCAAGATGACCGGCAGTGGCATGACCTGGGGCTACAAGACCGAACCACAACGGTACGCCGGGAACCGCCGCATCCCCTATGCGCAGGCTCGCGTTCTGGGCGGCGGCAGTTCCATCAACGCTGAAGTTTTCACCCGCGGCGTTCCCTCCGATTACGACCGCTGGGCCAACGAGGAAGGGTGCCCGGGCTGGGCGTTCGAGGACGTAAAGCCCTACTTCCTGCGATCTGAAGGCAACACGGCCCTTTCAGGTGCCTGGCACGGGACAGATGGGCCTCTTGGCGTCTCCAACATTGCCAATCCGCAACCCATGACGCGCGCTTTCGTGATGGCTTGCCAGCAAAATGGCATTCCCTACAATCATGATTTCAACGGTGCTCGCCAGGCCGGCGCCGGTTACTACCAGCTCAACGTTGTCGAGGGGCGGCGGTGCTCGGCGGCGCGCGGTTATCTCGATCCGGCACGCCGCCGCCCCAACCTGAAGGTGGTGACCGGGGCACTCAGCCAGAAGCTGATCTTTGAGGGGCGCCGGGCGCGTGGCGTCGCCTACCTGCATCGGGGCCGGATAGAAGCCGCGAATGCGGACTGCGAGGTTATCGTCACGGCAGGCGCGATCGGATCGCCGAAGCTCATGATGCTTTCCGGTATCGGCCCGGCTGACCATTTGCGATCTTTGGGCATTGAGGTGCGGGCCGATGTCCCGGAAGTCGGTGCGAACCTCGCCGATCACGTCAACATCGACCTCGTGGCCGAACTACATGACCATGAAAGCCTGGATCGCTACCGTAAACCGCATTTGGCGGCGTGGGCCGGATTGCAATACGCTTTGTTCCGCACCGGGCCGGTGGCCAGCAATGTCGTCGAAGGTGGCCTCTTCTGGTATTCGGGAGAGGGCCGCTCGACACCGGATTTGCAGTTCCACTTCCTGGCAGGCGCCGCCGCCGAGGACGGCGTCGGCGGTGTCGCGCCGGGGCGATCCGGGATTACGCTCAATTGTTACGGATTGCGGCCCAAGGCGCGAGGCACTGTGCGCCTCGCATCACCGGATCCCTTGCAGGAGCCGCTGATCGATCCGAACTTCATGGGCCACCCGGAGGATGTGGACACCACGGTCCGCGGCCTGAAGATCAGCCGCGAGATTTTCGCCCAACCGGCCCTCGCCAAGCATGTGCGCCGGCTAGTGCTTCCCGAAGACACGCTGACGACGGATGCTGAGCTCGAGGAGTTCGTGAGGAACCATTGCCGGACATCCTATCACCCGGTCGGAACCTGCCGGATGGGTTCGGACGATTGCAGTGTTGTGGACACGGAATTGAAAGTGCGCGGGTTCGAGGGCTTGCGAATCTGCGACAGCAGCGTCTTTCCGAGCCTGATCGGATCCAACACAAATGCCCCGACGGCAATGGTTGCGGAAAAGGCGAGTGATCTGATCAGAAACAGAAAATAGTTGGTCGTTCGTAGGTAGCAGAAGCGATGCGAGTGAAAAGTCTGTCCTCCGGATAAGCTGGCAGAAACACAGGAAGAGCAAGATACGCGGCCGAAAACCAGAACCTAAATAGGTTTCCGATCGCGAAGATGTGAACCCAAGAGGTATGTTTGTATTCAGCGAGTTTCGATCAGGTTTCGGAACGCACGTTATGCGACAAGGCGCTACAGATAGTTCTTTGAACTCGATGAGTGGCAGAAATCGACCGAAATCCAGACTTTCGTTATCGCGCCGTTAACCAGAAAGCAGCGTGGTCTTGAGCCCTTACCCGGAATTAAACCAATCGGTCGGTACTCTTGCGACCAGTCTGCGTTGAACCGTAGTTTGGGGCTTCAGGTTGCTATCGGTACTTTCATGTCTGGCACTTGATCACGATCCGGCTTTCACGGCGCTGGCGGTGATCATTCTGGCCATCGGATCCGTCTCGACGATGCGCCTGTTCGCCCGCGTTCGCAGAACAGAAAGCGACCTGAAGGTCCTATGGCTTTGTCTGGCAGGAATCATCGGCGGCGGCACGGTGTGGAGCACCCATTTCGTGGCGATGATCGCCTACGAGAGCGATCTGATACTCGGCTATGATCCAGCGCTGACCCTGACCTCCCTGCTGATTGCGGTTGCGGGTGTGTCTGCCGCCTTCGTGGTCGCCTCTTCAAGGAAGATCTCGTTGCTCATCGAAACCGGCGGCGTCATCTTCGGATTGTCGGTTGCAGCCATGCACTACACCGGCATCGCTGCCATGGCGGTATCGGGCCTGATCGCCTGGGACCTGTCTTACGTGATCGCGTCTCTGGTGCTCGTGGCGGTCTTCGGCGCTTTGACGATGAGCCGCATAGCACGCCCGGTTACGCGGTTTTGCAAGTACGGCGCATCCGTCAGCATGATAATCTGTGTTGCCGCGCTTCACTATACCGCCATGACAGGCATGACCATCGAGCCCCTCATTGTCGATACGGCCGATTCAGGCCTGATATCCGGCCAATCCCTGGGCGTGACGATCTTTGTCGTGATGCTGCTTCTGCTGCTCGTAGCCTCTCTCACATATTCAATCGACATGAAGAATGCAGAACACAGTTCGCGGCATGTCAAACATCTGTCGCTGCAGGATCCCCTGACCTGTATTCCGAACCGTCGTGGCGCCGAGTGCATCCTCGACGAGATGCTGGACATGCATGTGGACGACACGTCGCGCATCGCCGTTCTGGCGATCGATCTGGACCGCTTCCGGGAGGTTAACAACGCCTATGGTCAAGGGGTCGGGGATCAGCTGCTGAAAGCCCTGGCGCAACGACTGGTCAGTTCATGCGGCGAGGGAGAACATGTCGGGCGCATCGGCGGGGACCACTTTATCGCGATCAAGCAGGATGTTTACTCCCGCAATGCCGCAAGCAGTTTTGCCGCCCGGATAGCGGCCGTTTTGGACGCGCCGACCGTGATCGACGACGTTACGCTCCAGATCGCCGCCAGCATAGGGTCCGCGACTTTTCCGGATGACGGAACGACGTCTGACAAACTCATGGAACATGCGGCGCTCGCGGCTGCGCGGGCAAAATCGGAAGGCGGCGGGAGGATCGTTGCCTATGAGGAGGGCATGGATCAAAGAGCCCGAGAGAGAAGTCTTCTGGCGCGTGACCTGGCGTTTGCGCAAGACAAGGGTGAACTCGAAGTCTACTACCAGTTACAGAACGATACCGAGAGCCGAGAGATCATCGGAGTTGAAGCGCTGCTGCGTTGGCGCCACCCGGTCAACGGCATGGTGTCGCCCGGCGTCTTCATTCCCATCGCGGAAGAAAACGGCATGATCACAAAGCTTGGCGATTGGGTGCTGGAAACCGCATGCGCCGAGGCTGTCGGATGGGCCAAGCCGATCAATGTGGCTGTCAACGTCGCTGCGGCACAATTGGAGGAGCCGGGCTTTGTGGAGCGCGTAAGGGATGTCCTGGCCGAAACCGGCTTGCCACCCTCGCGGTTGGAACTGGAGATTACCGAGAGCGGCATCATTGCGGACATGGGGGCGGCCGTTCAGGTGATACGCCGGCTGAAGCTTCTGGGCGTCAAGATTGCCATGGACGATTACGGGACCGGCTATTCTTCGCTTTCGACCTTGCAGAGCTTCCCTTTCGACAAGATCAAAATCGATCGGGAATTTGTGTCTGGCGTTGATCAGAGCCGTCAGTCTGCGGCAATCGTTCAGGCCACGATCATCATGGCTGAAAGTCTGGACATTCCGGTTCTCGCGGAGGGTGTCGAAACCGAAGCGCAGTTGAACGTCCTTCGCGCCTTGGGTTGCAATCAGATTCAAGGCTTCCTGTTTGGAAAGCCGATGCCGAGGGCAAAGCTGAAGGCCTTGCTTGAGAATGACAAGGCAACAACAGCTGCGGCTGCCTAGATACAGAAACCATAGACGATGTCGAAGCGGTAAATGGAAAATATCTTCATGCAGCAATTTTCTAAGCATTTGGGTTTTCGCAGAGGCGGCGAATATTGGGCGACGGGATCCCGTATTATCAGACGCTTACGGTTGTTGAGGCACGAAAACACCGCCACAACTGTCGACCCGCGACGCCGCTCTAGCGAAGGCTTTCAATCAAGTCGATAGGCAGGGTTTGGCTTCATCTTCGCGTCCTTTCCCGACGTAGCGAAAGCCCCCATGCAGAAATGGTCATTCGGCATCGCCTCTTTTATTCGGAACCTCTCGGCTCGAAACCTTGTATGACCGAAGAATCAGAAGCTGATGAGAAAGGACCCAATTGCAGGAAGTTAAATTGTCGCAAGCCCGGAAAACACGATGCAGCTCGACAAGTGATCTGGCGCTGATGGCATTGGTGTTTCAGAAGAGCTCCTGAAATGCACACAGGAGTGCACACCAGATTCGCTCAAGAAAATTTCTCTATATTATTCATAGTCATAGATCCTGATAATGGCGGAGAGAGAGGGATTCGAACCCTCGAGACGGTTTCCCGCCTACACACTTTCCAGGCGTGCGCCTTCGACCACTCGGCCACCTCTCCGCAGGTCCGCATTCGGGGCGCTTCTCCAGCCATGCCGGCCGCCTGAAGGCGGACGCCCGTTCCCGGCAAGCAGCAGCAAATCAGCTGCGTTTTCCCGGTCCGGATCGCGCGGCACTATAGCCAAGACGCCCCTCTTGGCAACCGCTATTTGGCCACGGACCTGCACAATCTCTGCGCCATGCAAACAAGGTGTCCGCCCACGGCCATTGCAGGAAAGGTTTGCGGCCTTTATGTCTTGGCCAAAGTCTGGCGGAGGTGGCGCGAATCCATCCCGTTTGCGGTCTGGTTGTTTGGAGAATCCATGCGTTTTGTCGCCCGAGTGTTCAGTCTGGTTCTGCTGGCGATTGCCGTTATCGCGGGTGTGATAGACGCGATCCATTCGGTCGCCGCCCACAGGCCGGTCCTTACGCCGCTGCTTGAAGCCTGGACGCTGGCAAGCCCCGTGACGCTGGAATTGGTTGCCGGCCTGTTCATCGACCATTTGCCGGCATGGGTATGGGATCCCGGCGTGCTGTGGGTGCTGGCCCAGCCCGCTTTCGCCGTGTTTTTGGCGCTGTCGCTCCTGTTCTGGCTGATCGGCTATCGTCGCAGAAAACCGGCGGGACGCTTTGCTGCGTGATTGCCATTGGAATGATGGGCTGGAGCGGCGGGCCCTGCACCCCGCAGAGCGGGCGTTGAGCCCCGTCGCCGCCGGTTCCGTCCGATCGCACGCCAGGAGTGGCCCGAATGTTTCTCATCGACATGTTCAACCGCAAGACCACAATGCCGGCTCCCGCGGAAATCCTCCCCGGCAGGCCCGGGGAAATCGCGACTGCACAGGATCACGCGCTGAACGCCCGGCCTCTGAAGGGGCCGTTTGACGAAAGACTTGAAACCGCCATTGTGGCAATGGGGCAGTTCTGGGGCGCGGAAAGACTGTTCTGGAACCTCGACGGGGTTGAAATCACCGCCGTTGGATATGCGGGTGGTACGACTCCCAATCCGACCCATCAGGAGGTTCTCACCGGGCTGACTGGCCATGCGCAGGCGGTGAAGATCGTCTTTGATCCGGCCAAACTGGATTACAGGGATCTTCTGGCGCTGTTCTTCGAGAGCCACGATCCCTCCCAGGGCATGCGCCAGGGATCGGATATCGGCACATTCTTCCGCTCAGCCATCTTCACATCGGACGACGGCCAGCTCGCGCACGCCAGGGCCGCGGCCGATACCTACGGATCTGCCTTGTCTGGAGCGGGTCGTGAGGCCCGGATAACCACTGAAATCAGAACCATCGACGCGTTTTACTATGCTGAAGCGCACCACCAGCAGTATCTCTTCAAGAACCCTTCCGCCCGAAGCGGTTTGAAGCCTTCCGGAGTTGCGTTTCCGCGTTCGTCAGAAATCTGATGCGGACACGTCATGGCGCTCGCAATGGCGCTCGCATTTGCCGGTCCGAAATGGCGCGGCGGCGCCTGGATTGCCGCTCGGCGCCGCACAACGGCTGACCTAACGTCAGCTGGCGGCGAAGCATCGTGCGGCGAAATTCCGCGTTGGATTTTCCACAAAGCCATGCAAGGATGCAGTGAACCGGCGCAACGCTGCCGGCGAACTCCGCAGGTCTGCCTTTCACCGGGTATGCGGGAGGACCAAACAATATCAACAAGTAACCTACAGGGCTGCACATCATGAAACGCACGCTTTTGAGCATTGTCGCACTCGCCGCCATGTCGGCGTCCGCCTTGGCCGCCGATATCAAGCCGGCCATCATCTATGACCTTGGCGGCAAGTTTGACAAATCCTTCAACGAAGCCGCCTACAACGGCGCCGAAAAGTTCAAGGCTGATACCGGAATTGAATATCGTGAATTCGAGATCAGCAACGACGCTCAGCGCGAACAGGCGCTTCGCCGCTTTGCCCGCGACGGCAACAACCCGATCGTCATGGCCGGCTTCTCCTGGGGCAGCGCGCTCACGAAGGTTGCCGACGAGTATCCCGACATCGATTTCGCCATTATCGACATGGTCGTCGAAAAGCCGAATGTCCGCTCGGTGGTCTACAAGGAGCAGGAAGGCTCTTACCTGGTGGGCGTGATGGCCGCCAAGGCATCCGAAACCGGCACCGTCAGCTTTATCGGCGGCATGGATATTCCGTTGATCCGCAAGTTCGCCTGCGGCTACAAGGGCGGTGTGATGGCCACCAATTCCGACGCTACCGTACTTGAGGCCATGACCGGAACGACACCGGATGCATGGAACGATCCGGTCAAGGGCGGCGAGATCGCCAAGTCGCAGATTGACCAGGGGTCCGACGTTGTCTATGCAGCCGCCGGCGGCACAGGCATTGGCGTCCTGCAGACGGCCGCCGACGCCGGCAAGCTCGGCATCGGGGTGGATTCGAACCAGAACGGTCTGCAGCCGGGCCATGTTCTCACTTCGATGGTCAAGCGCGTCGATGTGGCTGTCTACAATGCCTTCACCGACGCCATGAATGACGAGTTCACCTATGGATTCAGCTCGCTTGGCCTCGCCGAGGATGGCGTCGACTATGCCATGGACGAGAACAATGCGTCGCTGGTCAGCGATGAGATGAAGGCCGCGGTTGAAGAAGCGAAGGCCGAAATTATCGCCGGAAACATTACCGTCCATGACTACATGTCGGACAACAACTGCCCCTATTGAGGCGGGTGCCTGACCTGCGACCGGCCAAGGCCGGTCGCGTTCGACTTTGGCCGGGCGAGAAATTGCCCGGCCGTTTTGTTGTCTAGCGACCTGCCTGGATCAGGAGCATCCCGGGCATTCAAACAGGATTCTCTGCGCCAATGACCGAAATCCGCGTCCACAGGGGCGACATCCCGTGCCCGGAGATGAAGCTCTATACAGGCGATATTGCCGTCGACACCGAAACGCTGGGCCTTGTGCCGCGCCGCGACCGGCTGTGCGTGGTGCAGCTTTCTCCCGGCGACGGCTCGGCCGATGTCATTCAGATCGCGAAGGGGCAGGGCGCTGCACCCAACCTGGAAGCGCTTCTCCGTGACCAATCAAGGCGCAAGCTGTTTCACTATGGCCGTTTCGACATTGCCGTTCTCTATCAAACCTTCGGCGTCAAAGCAGCTCCGGTGTTCTGCACAAAGATCGCCTCGCGATTAGCCAGGACCTATACCGACCGCCACGGCCTCAAGGATTTGACCAGGGAACTGCTCGAGATCGACTTGTCCAAGCAGCAGCAATCCTCCGATTGGGCGGCCGAAACGCTGACGCCCGCCCAGCTTGAATATGCTGCCTCGGATGTGCTGCATCTTCATGCGCTCACCGGGAAGCTCACCGAGCGCCTTCGCCGCGACGGCCGCGAGGACTATGCTCGTGCCTGCTTCGACTTTCTCCCCACGCGCGCGGAACTGGACCTTCTTGGCTGGGACGACACCGATATCTTTGCGCACAGTTGAGGTTTTCCGCCGGTCCGGCCATGTCCTGCGGGGACAGGATTCTCAAGGTTTCGGTTTCACAACCCCTATGCGCAGCATCACTTCGCGCGGAACGCCGTAGAAGGCCTGAACGTCGCGCGATGCATACAATCCGAAGGCCTCGCGCTGGATGATCAGCGACTGCACCTTGTCCGCGGCTTCCTGCAGCAGTTCCTCCCGGTCGCGATTGGATCTTGGCGTTTCGTCATGACGCTTGAGTGCGCTCAGCGCTTCTTCCAGCTGCCCGCCGATCCGGCCCAGGGCCGAGGCCGCCTCCTGGCGCGCCTCATAGGCAAAGGCGTCCATGGTGTCGTTGCCCTGTTTAAGGCTCAGTCGCAAACGGTCGGATAGTTCCATGCCCCGAGATTTGTCCCGGTTGCCCTGCGCGTCAATCCCGGGCGTTGAAAAGGCGCCATCTGTTTCCGCGGCCTCGGCGCGCGGACGAGGCCCGGTTTGCGCATTGCGAGACGCCACGTCGTCGCTTTTCCAGGATTTTCCGCGATTCGATGAAACTTTTCTCGTCGGGCTCCCGTCCATGCAGGTGTTGGCGCATGTGCGTCATTCGGATTTCTACATGAAAGGAACTAGAGATGACAAAGACCCTTGTTACCGCCTCTGCAGTTTTTGCCCTGGGGCTCTTCGCTTCTCAGGCACATGCTGCCGGCCACGCGGGCATGTCTGTCATGGGTGAGGATCAGGATGTTTCCGGTGGAACCGTCACGGCGTCCCAGATCAATGCCGGCGCCAATGGCTGGCTGGTCGTTCACCGCACAGATGCCGACATGAAGCCTGGCCCGGTTGTCGGCTACTCGCCGCTCAAGGCAGGAGAAAACAACGATGTCACGGCGATTCTGACCGAGCCGGTCGAGAGCGGTGAAATGCTCATGTTGATGCTCCACAGCGAGGAAGGCGGCACCAAGACCGGCGTTTTCGAATACACGCTCGGCGCCAAGGAAGATGGCCCGGTTCGCGTGGATGACAAGCTCGTCATGCAGGTCATTACCGCAAAGTAATTTCGTCGAAACGACGCCAGACAAAAAACCCGCCGGAGCAATCCGGCGGGTTTCGTTTTGCGGGGCCGATCCGGAAAGGATCAGTCGTCGCTGTTCTGCTTCTTCAGCGCGGCACCCAGAATGTCGCCGAGTGAAGCGCCCGAGTCGGACGAGCCGAACTGAGCCACGGCTTCCTTCTCTTCGGCGATTTCGAGCGCCTTGATGGAAAGCGTGACCTTCCGGTCCTTGCGCGAGAAGTTGGTCACGCGCGCATCCAGCGTCTGGCCGACCGAGAAGCGCTCGGGGCGCTGCTCGTCACGGTCACGCGAGAGATCCGAGCGACGGATGAACGAGGACAGGTCCTCGTGATCCACCAGCACCACTTCCAGGCCACCGTCGGTCACCGCGGTCACCTTGGCCGAAACGACTGCGTTCTTGCGCAGTTCGCCGGAGGCCGCCGCGTCGCCGATCGCATCCTTGCCAAGCTGCTTGATGCCCAGCGAGATGCGTTCCTTGTCGACATCGACGTCGAGCACCACGGCCTTGACCATGTCGCCCTTGTTGAACTCCTCGATGACCTGCTCGCCGGGACGGTTCCAGTCGAGGTCGGAAAGGTGAACCATGCCGTCGACATCGCCTTCGAGACCGATGAACAGGCCGAACTCGGTCTTGTTCTTGACTTCGCCCTCGACTTCGGTTCCGGCGGGATGGCTCTGTGCGAACACTTCCCAAGGGTTCTCAAGCGTCTGCTTGAGACCGAGCGAGATCCGGCGCTTGTTGGGGTCGACCTCGAGCACCACCACATCGACTTCCTGCGAGGTCGAAAGGATCTTGCCCGGATGCACGTTCTTCTTGGTCCAGGACATTTCCGAAACGTGGATCAGGCCTTCGATGCCCGGCTCCAGTTCCACGAACGCGCCATAGTCGGTGATGTTGGTCACGGTACCGGTGATCCGCTTTCCGGCGGGGTACTTCACGCCGATGCCGTCCCACGGATCGCTTTCGAGCTGCTTCATGCCCAGCGAGATGCGGTGCGTGTCCTGGTTGATGCGGATGATCTGAACCTTGACGGTCTGGCCGATCGACAGAATTTCCGACGGGTGGTTGACGCGGCGCCAGGCCATGTCGGTTACGTGCAGCAGGCCGTCGATGCCGCCAAGGTCCACGAACGCACCGTAATCGGTGATGTTCTTGACCATGCCTTCAACGGTCTGGCCTTCTTCGAGGTTCTGCACGATTTCCGAACGCTGCTCGGCGCGGCTCTCTTCAAGCACGGTACGACGCGAGACGACGATGTTGCCGCGGCGCTTGTCCATCTTGAGGATTTCAAACGGCTGCGGGATGTGCATCAGCGGGGAGACGTCGCGGATCGGGCGGATGTCGACCTGGCTGCGCGGCAGGAACGCCACGGCGCCGTCGAGATCGACGGTGAAGCCGCCCTTGACCTGGTTGAAGATCACGCCTTCGACGCGCTCCTGCGCATTGAACTTGGCTTCGAGACGGACCCAGCTTTCCTCGCGGCGAGCTTTCTCGCGCGACAGCATGGCTTCGCCAAGCGCGTTCTCGATACGCTCGACATAGACTTCGACTTCATCGCCGACGTTCAGGGTGCCGTCCTTGGCCTTGGCGCCGAATTCCTTCAGCGGCACGCGGCCCTCGACCTTGAGGCCGACGTCGATGATGGCGACGTCCTTCTCGATGGCCATGATCTTGCCCTTGGCGACATAGCCTTCGGCGAGGTCCTGCGTGGCAAGGGATTCGGCGAACAGGGATGCGAAATCCTCTGTCATGGTTTCAGCTTGTGACATGAATTCTCCTGGCGACCGCCAATCTGGTGCGGTCGGATGCGCCTGGCTGGTGTTGATCGGACCGGCGATGGCTGTCTGCCCGGCCTTTCCGGCGGGGCATGAATGGCGCTTGTGACAGTATTCGCTGGCTGTATTCCTGTTCGGGGCCGCATCGACAAGAGCGTATGCCGCCTCCAACGCCGCTTCTATAGTCATTTCAGGCTATCAGATCAAGTCCAGCGCTTGATGCCTGGAATGAAGCGTTGCACATATTGCGAAGGCCCATATTTCAGCCAATTCATCTCTGTCATGCGGCAGCGCGCCCCGGGTTACGCAATAGCCCTCGAAAAGCGGCATGAGCACCGATACCGCCCGTTTGATCTTTTGCACGTCGGCTGTCTGATCGAGCGATTTCAGGGTCGTCTCGTAGAAACTGGCCAGTTCGCTGTAATATTTGGCCAATTCCGCAGCCAGGCTGTCCGATTGCTGCGCCTCGGCCCAAAGCTCCTTGAAGACGGGGGACGCATCACCTTCGTCCAGCAATTCCAGACCGGTCCTGAGAATATGGGTCAGATCGCGATGAATGTCGCCGGTGGGCTGAAATGACCGGGCTTGAACGAGCGCGACATAGTTCGCGATGAAGGAGGCGAGAAGCGCCTCCAAGAGCGTCTCACGTGTTGCATAGTGATACTGGAGATTGCCGAGGCTCATGCCGCAGGCTTCGGCCACCTTGCGCATGCTCAGCCCGGCGCCGCCTTCATTGATGAGCAGGGCTTCCGTTTGCTCCAGAATGAACCGACGCTTCAATTCTGCCTTTGTCATTCTCGGCCTCACGAAAAAGCAGTGGTCATAGATACAGCTCTTGCATTCTAGGTCAATCAACCTAAATAATAGGTCAATTGACCTAATCAAGCTGTCGGGAGTGTGAGATGAAGGCTCTGGTTTGTGAGAACAAGACTCTGAAGCTGGAAGAGCTCGTTGAGCCGCCGGCGCCAGAGCCGGGGGAAGTGCGTGTGAGGGTCGTTTCCGCCACGGTCAATCCAACTGACAGGGACATGCTGACCGGTTCATATGATCTGTTCCTGAAGCTTTTGGGCCCGGGCGGGCGCCTTAAAACCGGTCTGGAATTTGCCGGCATTGTCGAGAAAGCAGGCGGGCGGTACAGGAAAGGCGAGCGCATCTTCGGCTATACAAATCTGATGAAGGGGCCGAAAACCCATCAGCAGGTTCTCAATGTGAAAGAGAAGTACACTGCTGCGATACCGGATGGTCTTTCCTTCGAACAGGCAGCAAGCATTGCCATTGCCGGCAACAGCGGCCTGGTCTTGATCGACGATATTGCAAAGCTTTCAGCCGGCCATCATGTGCTCATCAATGGCGCCAGCGGCGGCGTGGGAGCCTTCGCGCTGCAACTTGCCAAGAAGCGCGGATCGAGGGTTGCCGCAATTGCAGGGCGCGGCCAGGAGGAATATCTGACGCGCCTCGGCGCCGATGATGTCTTCGACTACACACGGCAAACCGTCGAAACCCTTCAGGGAAAGTTCGACGCCATTCTGGATTTTTCAACCCTGCTGAAATTCCGCCAAGTCCGGCATTTGCTAACCGAGGCCGGCATTTTTATTCCGGCCGACCCGCTGAAGAATCTTTTCGACATTGTCGCCAGCCCGCTGCGAAAGCACAAGACGCGATACTTTCTGGTAGATGAGGGAAGCGCAGGCAAACTGTCTCAAGCCGCGGCGCTGGTCGCCGAAGGCGGCATCAAGGCGGAAATCGATTCCCGCTTTTCACTCAAGGACTACCAGGAGGCCTTTGGGCGTCTTGACAGAAAAGGCCGTCGGGGACGCATCGTTCTGGACATGCAGGACACAGCCACATAGCCGACGTTGCCGACGATCAATCGGCTGCCAGGGCGGCGTCTATGATCGACTTGGCCGTCTCGAAAGCCTCTTCGATTCCTTGATCGGAAGTGTCGATCATATGGGCGTCGTCGGCAGGTCTGAGCGGTGAATCCGCGCGCCCGGCATCCCGCGCGTCGCGCTTTTCCAAATCGGCCAGGATTGCCGGCAACTCGGCCGTGCCGCCCTGGTTGATGATTTCCCTGTAGCGACGCTGTGCGCGGATTTCGGGGCTTGCCGTGACATAGAATTTCACACGCGCGTCCGGGCAGACCACCGTGCCGATATCTCGGCCATCGAGGACTGTTCCGGGCGGGCGCTTGGCGAAGGCGCGCTGGGCTTCGACAAGCGCCCGCCGGACCTTTGGCATCACGGCCACCGTCGAGGCGGCTTCACCAACCCCATGTTGCGCCAGAACCGAGCGATCGAGCCCTGAAAGATCGAGATTCAGCGCCACCTCGACCGCCAGATCCTCGTCGTCAAGCGGCAACCCGCGATCCAGCAGCGCCTTTGCCGTCGCGCGGTAGGTCAACCCCGTGTCGAGATGACGAAGGCCGTAGCGTTCTGCGAGGCGGCGCGACAGCGTACCTTTGCCTGCGGCAGCCGGACCGTCGATGGTGATGATCAGATGTGAGTTTTTCAAATACCATTCCGCCTTTGTGTTTTGCTAGAGTCCGCCATGACGCCGAACAAGTTCCGCCATCTGTGTCTCGCCGTCCTCGGAAAGGCCGGCGTGAACGCCCCTCCGGTCACCCTCCGACCGGTTCTGGCTGACCTTCCATTTGCCGGCCATCGCCGAAACTTCAATCTCAATGCCGACAATACCGCGCAACTGGGTTTCGATGAATCTCTCCGGCGCGTCGCCCACCTTCCACGGATCGGGGCGAACGGCCTCGTGACGCTCGGTCAGATCCTCAATCTGGGAGGTGAGCCAGCCGGGATCGGGCATGATGGTGGCGGTGCCTCGCGCCTGAACCATCGCGTAGTTCCAGGTCGGCACCACTTTTCCATGTTCGCTCTTCGACTGATACCATGACGGGGTGATGTAGGTGTCGACGCCCTGGAAAACGACCAGAACGGACGCTCCGTCACCGATGTGCCGCCATTGCGGATTGGCTCTGGCGAGATGTGCGCGCAGCCGGGTGACGCCACTGTCGACGGAGACCAGAAACGGCAGGGGGCTGGCCTGAACGTCGGCTTCCGATGCCGAAATCAGAAGGCCAAGCGGATGCGCGGCAATCAGCGCCCGCATGACGTTCTCGTCGGTCTCCGCAAACTGTGCTGGCAGGTACATCCCGCAGACTCCTTCAAGGCGCGCGCTCGGCGCTATTTGCGCGTGACACCGATCGTGACGTCTTCAAGATGCCGGAACGGATCGCGTTCGAACAGGTGCGGATCGTCCAGGCTGGCAAGAAGCATGTCGAAAGCGTCAACGCCCCAGAACACCTTGCACCCTTCGGGCTCATGAACCACAAAACTCGGAACACCGAACACGCCGTGCTCGATCGCCCGGTCTGTGTTTGCTCTCAGCGTCGCCTTGGCCTTATCGTCTCCCGCCAGTTCGACCGGGACCCCAATTGCTTCGGCAAAGGCGGCAAGCTCGGTTTCGGTATCGGGGGCGCGGCCTTCCCGGAACACGAAATCAAACGCCTTGCGCACGGACACGAGATCGGCGTTGGATCCCGCAAGCAGCCTGAGTGCGTGGAGCGGATTGAACGGATGACGCGGCGGAAAGCGCACATCGAGTCCGCGAGCCTGGCCAAGAAACACCGAGAGTCGGTAGGTATGCAGGCGTTTGGCGGAGATTTCCGCGGGCCCGCGTTGACCCCAATGGCTAAGGATTCCGCCGAGCAGTACGGGAACAGGCCGGATTGTCCGGTCGGCCGGAAGCTCATCGAGCCTTGTCAGCGCGACATGGGCGAAGGGGGACAGGATGTCGTAGACGAATTCGATCGTGCCGGGCGTTACCGGTTTGCGCCTCTCACCTGACAATGTCTGCTCCCAGGCCGGTCATCATGTCCATGAATTCGGGAAAGCTTGTCGCGATCATGGCGGCGTCGTTCACCCGAACCGGATGTTCGCTGGCCAGTCCCATGACCAGAAAGCTCATCGCGATCCGGTGATCGAGCCATGTCTTGACCACCGCATCGGGCGATCCCGCGCCCAAACCCCTTCCGTCCGGACGTCCGCGAACCGCAAGCCAGTCCTCGCCTTCGGTGCAGTCGACGCCGTTTGTCTCCAGTCCGCGCGCGACTGCGGCAAGCCGGTCGCTCTCCTTGACCCGGAGCTCTTCGAGTCCGGTCATCAGCGTCTCGCCCTCGGCAAAACTCGCGGCGACAGCCAGCACCGGATACTCATCGATCATCGAAGGCGCGCGGTCAGCGGGTACGGTCACGCCCTTGAGAGACGAGGACCGGACCCGCAGATCGGCCACATCTTCGCCGCCGGCCTCCCGCGGATCGATGATCTCGATGTCGGCGCCCATGTCCTGCAAGGTGAGGATCAGGCCGGTGCGGGTGGGGTTCATCAAGACATTGCGGATCATCACATCCGATCCGGGAACGATCAGCGCGGCGACCAGCGGGAATGCGGTTGAGGAGGGATCGCCCGGCACATCGATGGTCTGCCCTACCAGGGTTCCTCGGCCCTCGAGCCTGATCGTCCGCCCGCCATCAGCGTCCGTCTCGACTTCAAGATTGGCGCCAAAGCCCTTGAGCATCTTTTCGGTATGGTCCTGTGTCACGACCGGTTCGATCACGGTGGTAACGCCGGGTGTGCCCAGCCCGGCCAGCAGAATCGCCGATTTGACCTGTGCCGAAGCCATTGGCACGCGATAGCTGATCGGGGCAGGCGCGCGTGGCCCGCGCAGCGTGATCGGCAAGCGGTCTCCCGCCTCGCACTCCACCTGAACCCCCATCTGCCTCAGCGGCTCGAGCACCCGGCCCATCGGACGGCCCGACAGAGATGCATCGCAGACGAATGTAGTGGAAAAATCATAGGGTCCGACGAGCCCCATCGTGAGGCGGCAGCCGGTTCCGGCGTTGCCGAAGTCCAGCGGAATTTCCGGGGCCAGCAGACAGCCATTGCCCACGCCGCGTATGATCCAGGCGTCACCCTCCTTGCGGATTGAGGCGCCCATGGCCGACATCGCCTTGCCGGTATTGATGACGTCCTCACCTTCGAGCAGGCCCGTAATACGGGTTTCACCGCTCGCAAGGCCGCCGAACATGAAGGATCTGTGGGAAATCGACTTGTCGCCTGGGATCCGGATTTCACCTGAAAGGGCCTGACTTTTGCAGGAATATGCGGCGCTCGGAGGTGTTTGGGCGTGGACCATTGTATGTTTCCCGGCTGAGAAGCATGGCTGCGTGGCGTTGACGGCCAAGGTGCCTGGCTGAGTACCACAGGCCTGTGGTCCACGTCATCCGGCCTCCTTCAAAATATCGGTGAGAATGGCTTTGACAGGCGCGTTCAACATGATTATGGGGACCGGACCCGCCGAAACGGGAAGCCGGACGCGCCAGCGTTCGCCTTCCGGCCAGTTCATGAGGCTTCGACAGTGGCAAAACCGGAACTTGGAACAAAACGCGTTTGCCCCGAAACCGGGCGCAAATTTTACGATCTGAATAAGGATCCAATCGTGTCGCCCTACACCGGCACCTCCTACCCGCTCTCCTACTTCGAGGAAACGTCGAAATCCGCCGTTTTGGAGAAAGAGGAAGAGGAGGAAGTGGCCGAGGTCGATGACGAGGAGACCGCGGACGTGGAAATCGTTTCGCTTGAGGAAGCGGACGAGGATACGACGAAAACCGGCAAGTCCGACGATCTCCCGGATATCGACGAGGACGACGATGTCGGCATCGAGGATGATGACGACGACACATTCCTCGCCGATGATGAAGACGAGGACGATGACGACGTCAGCGACATTATCGGTGTCAACGACGATGACGACGACCAGTAGAATATGCTTGGCGGCGGCCTCACCGGCCGACCCGGCCCGGTAAACTGCTGCCGGATTGATTTTTCGTCTTGATCTTGTGCGGCTTGGGAAGTAAGAAGCCGCACCTGCCGGCCGCGATCCGCGGTTGGAACTCGCAAGGACCTGCGGATTTCCGCTGCAATCCCTTGCGTCCCGGGGCCATAGCTCAGCTGGGAGAGCGCCTGCATGGCATGCAGGAGGTCAGCGGTTCGATCCCGCTTGGCTCCACCATCCTTTCATTACGACTGACCTAATATCGGGCGATCGGAGCGGCACGCCCTCTCCGGGATTTTTTACGGGTCCGCGCCTGGTTGATCCGAGCGTGCCGGCACCCCGGTTTTGTTGGGGAACTCGGGAAGGATTTGCTAACCACAAGGCCCGATTTTTGCCGTATGGTCCCTGATTCTGACTGAAATCGCGGCAATTTTACCGAAAATGCAGTGTTTATGCGCCATTCCTCGGCTTGAACCAGAGCAGGGGAACTCTCATGGACGCCATAAGCGACAAACGGCATATGCCGCTTTGCATTGATCTCGATGGAACGCTGATCGCCACTGACAGTCTCTGGGAAGGTCTCGTGTCGGTGCTGGTCCGGCGGCCATGGCTGTTCTTTGCGGCAATCCTCTGGGCAATGTCCGGAAAGTCCGTGCTCAAGCGCGAAGTGGCCGCGCGTTTGGCCCATCAGGGCGCCGACTGGCCCTACAGGGACGAGGTCATCGCGCGCATCAGGATGGCGCGTTCCGAGGGTCAGCCGGTCTGGCTGGTGACCGGTGCGGCGGAATCCACGGCTCGGGCGATTGCTGAGCATCTGGGCCTGTTTGACCGGGTGCTTCATTCGACCGACACGGAAAACCTGACATCGGCGCGCAAGCGTGATCGCCTTGTCTCCCTTTGCGGTGACGGAGGTTTCGACTATATCGGCAACAGCCGCGACGACATCGCCGTGTTCGACGCTGCCCGTCGTTCCATCATCGTCGCACCGGATTCGGCGGCCAGAAAATGGGGCGCCAGCCACAAGGCCGAATTCCTGGCTCTCGCACCCACATCGCGTCTGGCGGTCTTCAAGTCGATCCGGGTGCACCAGTGGCTCAAGAACGTGCTCATCGCCGTTCCGCTGGTTCTCAACCATGAATTTGCCAATATTGAGCTTGTCCTGGCGGTCGCGGCGGCCTTCTTCTCCTTCAGCTTTCTGGCTTCTGCGGTTTATATCGTCAACGACATCTCGGATCTCGCCAATGACAGGCAGCACCCGCGCAAGCGGCTGCGCCCGCTGGCAAGTGGCGCGGTTTCGGTTCCGGTGATCAGTACGGTGGCCGTTGCGCTGCTGGCGGCGTCGGTGGGCCTTGCAAGCCTTTTGCCACCGCTGTTCTGGGCGGCGCTGGTGCTCTATGCCATTGTCACGACGGCCTACACCTTCGTGCTCAAGCGCAAGCTTTTGGTGGACGTCTTCACGCTTGCCGGGCTTTACACCCTTCGCATCGTCGCTGGCGCGGCCGCGACGATGACCGAACTGTCCTTCTGGCTGCTCGCATTCTCGATCTTCTTCTTTCTGAGCCTCGCGCTGGTCAAACGTTATGTCGAACTCGACGAGATCGCCGACGGCGAGGGAGCCTGGCTCAAGGGCCGGGGATATGTGGGTTTCGACAAGGACATGATCGGCCAGGCAGGCGTCGCGTCCGCCTTTTCCGCGGCGATGGTTCTGGCGCTTTATGTCGACAGCGCGGAGGTCGCCTCCATGTATCCGCAGCCCTGGATGCTGTGGCCCCTGTGCCCGCTTATTCTCTACATGCTGCTGCGGATCTGGATCCTGGCAAGGCGGTCCCAGATGCACGACGATCCGGTGGTCTTCATCATGCGGGACTGGCGCAGCCAGGTGACCACTGTCGTCGGCGCCGGCCTGGTCATCGTCGCAACGCTTAATGTGTGGTGAACATGGGCCATGGACTTGACAGTTGGGGACGGGTTGTCAGGCGTCGGCGCGATATTGCCGGCTTTGAAGACCTGACAGGAAGCGCTGCGGGTGCATTGCTTCCGTTCGGCAATGGCCGTTCCTACGGCGACAGCTGTCACAACGATGAGGGCAGGCTGATCCCGATGCGTCCGGGCGCGGCGGTTCGTTCCTTCGATCCGGATACAGGACTGCTGACTGCGGATGCGGGCGTCCTTCTTTCCGAGATCCTGGCGCTCATCATGCCGCACGGTTTTTTTCTTGAAGTCACGCCGGGGACTGCGCAGGTAACGCTTGGCGGCGCCATCGCGAACGATGTCCACGGCAAGAACCACCATCGTCGCGGCACCTTTGGCCGCTCGGTGGAGTCATTTGTGCTTTGCACCAGCGACGGCAGGAGCTTTTCCTGCACACCCGCGCAAAACGCCGGATTGTTTCAAGCCACGATCGGCGGAATGGGACTGACCGGAGTCATTGAATCGGCCACAATCAGGGTGATGCGGGTTCCATCCGCCAATGTGCGTCAGACGGCGTTTCGCTTTGCTTCGATAGACGGCTATTTCGAAGCAATCGATGCGCTCGATGCCCGTCATGAATATTCGGTCTCCTGGATCGATCAGCTTGCCCGCGGATCCAGTCTCGGGCGCGGAGTTTTGATGGCCGGAGATCATGCGGAGGACGGCGGTCCAGCGAAACCGCCTGCGCCGCCGCGTCTGTCGATCCCGTTTTCCCCGCCGGTCAACCTGCTCAACCGGGTCACCCTCAAGGCGTTCAATGCCCTTTACTTCGGGCGTGCGCCGGAGACACCGGAGACGTCCATCGTGCCGTGGGGGAGCTACTTCCATCCGCTCGATGCCATCCGCGACTGGAACCGTCTTTACGGTCCGCGCGGACTGTTCCAGCACCAGAGCGTCTATCCCGCCGAAACCGCCCGTGAAACGACGATCCGTCTTATCGAATGCGCCCAGCGGCACGGCGCGGCTTCCTTTCTCACCGTGCTCAAGCGGTTCGGCGATGTACCGTCACCAGGACCGATGTCATTCCCTCGGCCCGGTTTCACCCTGACCCTTGATTTTGCCAATTCCGGCCCTTCGACGCTAAAGATGCTTGATGCGCTGGACAAGATCGTGTTGCTGGCGGGCGGCGCGATCAATCCCTACAAGGATCAGCGTATGTCAGCCGCGATGTTCGACGCCTCGTTCCCGAACTGGCGAACCCTTGAAGCTGCCCGCGACCCGGCCCTGATGTCCGATTTCTGGCGCCGCACCGCGATGCGGCTCAACCGGTCGGATCACGAAAGCCCGCCCGCCAGGGCCTTTGCCGCCTGCTGAGGTCAGGTCCGGTGCTTGCGCGGCCAGTTGGCGCTTAGTATGGCAACAAGGTTAACCTCAATGCCTGTTGAGACGGTCCGGGTCTCGCCGGACGCGGCTCACGATCCGAAGGGTCAGATGCATCATGTTCCGTATTTCCATTCTCGGCGCCGGGGCCTGGGGGACAGCACTGGCGGCAGCCCTTACTCGACAGGGCCATGATGTCCGGCTCTGGGGCCGCAACGCTCAAACCTGCGATGAGATCAATCGGGATCGCACCAACACAGTGTATCTGGATGATGCCGTGTTGCCCGATGAGCTTTGGGCGAGCGCGGACCTGGGAACTGTGCTGCAGGATGCGGAGATCGTGCTGTTTGCCGCGCCTGCGCAATCCACCGGCGAAATTGCCGCTCGGGCCGCCGGTCTGGTTCCGCAGGGCTCCGTGCTGATCGCATGCTCGAAGGGGATCGACAGCCGTACAGGCCAGATGCAGAGCGAGGTCATGGCGGAGCATCTGCCCGATCACGCCATCGGCGTGCTTTCCGGCCCGAGTTTTGCCGCCGACGTGGTTCGTGGTTTGCCAACTGCGGTGACGCTCGCGATGCCGGAGCTTGCTGCAGCGAAGCGCTTCGCTTCCGAGATGTCGGGCGATGCAGTCCGCATCTATGCTTCCGATGATGTCACCGGTGTCCAGATCGGTGGATCGCTCAAGAACGTCATGGCGATTGCGGTCGGCATCTGCCGTGGCGGCGGCATGGGCGCCAGCGCCGAGGCGGCGCTGATTACCCGCGGCTATGCAGAGCTGGCCCGTCTTGGCGCGGCAATGGGTGCGCGGGCGGAGACCATGATGGGTCTTTCCGGCCTTGGCGACCTGGTGTTGACCTGTTCGTCCGAGCTTTCGCGCAATTTTGCCTATGGCATCGCTGTCGGCAGCGGTCGTGATGTGTCGGGTCTCAAGCTCGCCGAAGGGGTCTATACCGTTTCGATTGCAAACCGGATCGCGGTCAGGCATGGGATCGACTGTCCCGTCATGCATACCGCCGGCGAAGTACTTGCCGGCCGGATGTCTGCCGAAGAGGCCCGGAAAACGTTGATGTCCCGCCCTGTGCGGGCCGAGACGGGAAAGTCGGGGGGCATGGTTTCATGACGGCGCTGTCTTGACCGGTGATACACGGCAGCTTGGCTTTTTCCGTCTCGATCGGATATTGGCGACCGGGCGGGCTCATTTGAAAGGAATTTTCATTCTTTGCCGGTTCAATGGGCACAACCGTCTGCCGGACGCAGGCCAAAACACCTTGGAGAATGTCAGTACATGAAATCGAGCCACACCATCACGCCAGTTGTCCTGTGCGGCGGCGCAGGTTCGCGGCTGTGGCCGATGTCGCGCGATTCCATGCCCAAGCAGTTCCACAAGCTCGTCAACGACAAGACGCTGCTGACCAACACGCTCGAACGGGTCGATTGGAAGGGCGAACGGCTGCGCTATCTCCCCACACGAATCGTCGGCGGCGCGGCTTTCGAATCGCTGCTGGTGGAGCAGGGCGAAACCGGCTCCACCGAGGTCGAGCGTTACATTCTCGAGCCCCTGATCCGCGACACCGCGGCGGCCATCGCGTCCGCCATCGCCGATCTGGCTGAGAGCGATCCGCAGCGCATGGTTCTGGTGCTGCCGTCGGACCACCAGATTTCCGATGCCGGTGCGTTTTTTGATGTGATCCGAACCGGCGCCGACGCGCTTGCCGAACGCGGCGGCATCATGACCATCGGCATTGCCCCGACCCGTCCCGAAACCCAGTACGGATACATCGAGCGTGGCGAGGGGGACGGCCCCGTCTACGATGTCACGCGGTTTCGAGAGAAGCCCGATCTCGCCACCGCCGAGACATTCCTTGCCTCCGGACGCTTCTTCTGGAACGGCGGTATCTTCATGTTCCGCGCCGGCGAGATGGCCGCCGAGCTCGAACGCCAGCAGCCCGAGGTCTGGGCCCAGGCGCGGCTTGCGGTCGAACGTGCAGAGATCGACGGCAAGTGCTGTCGCCTGAATGCCGAAGCCTTCGCGGCAAGCCCGAAGATCTCGATTGACTATGCGGTCATGGAAAACGCGCCTGTGATCGGCGTCGTTGCAGCCTCTTTCGACTGGAACGACCTTGGATCATGGAACCAGTTGCACGACGGCTCGCCGCTCGACGAGGCCGGAAATGCGCGTTTCGGGGACGTGGTCGCAATCGATGTCAAGAACAGCTATCTGCGCTCCGAGGACCGGCTGCTGGCCGTTGCAGGGCTTGAGAACATCATAGTGGTCTCACAACCCGATGCGCTGCTGATCGCCCACCGCGACAAGTCGCATCTGGTCAAGGATATCGCGCAGCAGATCAAGCAGACCGGTGAATGGCCGCCGCTCGCCGTAGCCCACTCCGGTCGGCCGGTCCCGTCGCCCCGGGTGATACGTAAATGGCTGTTCGACACCGCGCTGCCGCTGTGGGCCGGCGCGGGCCTCGATCGGGCGCATGGCGGCGTTCATGAAGCACTCAATCATGACGGCAGCCCCGCAGACCACGATTACAAGCGCCTCAGGGTGCTGGCCCGCCAGATCTATTGCTTCGCCTATGCCCGGATTCTCGGCTGGGAGGGCGGGCCGCCGGACCTGCTCGAGCACTGCTTCGACACTTTGATCAAAACCGGTTGGCACAAGGATGGCGGCTGGATCCATCTGTGGAACGCCGATGGCTCGGTCAGGGACGCACAGCGCGACACCTACGACCAGTGTTTCGTTCTCCTGGCGCTGGCCTGGCTCTGGCGGGCAACCAAATGGCCCGAAGCGCGCAAATGGGCGGAACGCACCGTCGCCTATATGGATGATCATCTGGTCGATCGCGCCAATGGCGGATTTTACGAATCGAGCCTGCGTCTCGACTATCGTCGCGCCAATCCGCACATGCATTATCTCGAGGCGATGCAGGCCTGGTACGAAGTTACCGGCGAACGGTCGTTTCTGGATCGCGCGCAGACCGCGGTCGATCTGTTCGTCAATGTCTTTTTCGATACCGACAGCTGGAGCGTGACGGAGCACTTCGAGCGGGACTGGTCGGTCCGTGCCGACAAGCCGGCGCGCATAGAGCCCGGCCACCATTATGAGTGGGTGTGGTTGCTTTTGAGGCAGGCGCGCTTTGCCGATCAGCCGCAACTTAAGGAATATTGCCGCAAGCTTTACGCCACAAGCCATGCCTTCGGTCATGCGCGCGGAACCGATGCTGTCTGCGATTCGATGGCGCCCGATGGCTCCGCGATGATCGGCACGGCCCGGCTCTGGTGCCAGACCGAAGCCCTGAAGGCGGGTCTACAGGCGCGTGCGGATGGCCTTCCGGGAGACGAGACCCTGTTTATCCGGATGCTGGACGTGATCTTCAATCGCTATCTCACCGCACCCACGCCGGGTGGCTGGTACGACCAGATCGATCCCAATGGCAGGGTGATCTCGAAAGACATGCCGGCAAGCACATTCTACCATGTGTTCTGCGCGCTGGTGGAATATCTTCGCCACGAAGACCTGCTGACCTGACCGGCAGCAAGGATTGACAGCCCCGTCATTGGGGCGCGCTCGCACCAGGTGGCTTTCAACGTCAGGCGCAGCGTCGAAGCAGGGGGGTACAATGGCGGCGAAATTCGGAACCAGCGGCCTGCGCGGTCTGGTCGGCGAGTTGACCGACGGAACGGCTGCCGCCCATGCCCGCGCGTTCGCCAGACATCTCAGGCAGAACGGCATGGCCGCTGCGGGCGACGCGATTTTCCTTGGGCGTGACATGCGCGCTTCGAGCCCCGAGATTGCGGCACAGTGCGCAGCGGCGATCGAGGCGGAAGCCTTGGTTCCGGTCGATTGCGGCTTTGTACCGACGCCCGCGCTGGCGCTTTACGCCATGCGCCGGCAGGCCGCGGCGCTGATGATCACCGGTTCGCATATTCCCGATGACCGGAACGGCGTGAAGTTCTACCGTCCGGACGGTGAAATCGACAAGGGCGACGAAGAGGCTATTGCGGCGCAGGCCCCGACCTGCAAGGGGCTGGCGAGCCCCTTCGAAGTTGCGATGCAAGACCGGCATGAAGAGGTCCTTGATGAATTCGTTGCCCGCTATCGTGGCTTCGCCTCTGGCCAGGGGCTCGGTGGCCTGTGTATCGGTCTTTACGAGCACAGCTCCGCCGCCAGCGTCGCGCTGCTGCGGATCCTTAAGGAGGCCGGCGCTGAAGTCGTCCGGCTGGGGCCGTCGGACCATTTCATTCCGGTCGATACCGAAGCTGTTACGGAGGAGACACGGGCGCTGGTTTCCAACTGGGTGCAAGACCAGTGCCTTGATGGCCTCGTTTCTACCGATGGCGATGGTGACCGGCCGCTCGTCGTAGATGAAAACGGAACGGTGCTGCGGGGAGATGCGCTCGGGCTGATCGTTGCCCGCCATCTTATGGCGGATGCCGTTGTGACGCCGGTGACGTCGAATTCCGGCATCGAGCGGCAGTGCGGGGCGCTGGTCCGCCGGACCCGGGTGGGATCGCCGTTTGTGATTGCAGGCATGCAAGAGGCATTGAAGGGCGGAAGACGGCGGATCATCGGCTTCGAGGCCAATGGCGGAGTGCTGACTGGAAACGAGATGGATGCTGGGACCTCAACGCTCGCCGCGCTGCCGACGCGGGACAGCGTGCTTCCGATCCTTTGCGCGTTTGGAGCAGCGCGGTCGGCGGGCCAGAGCCTGTCGGCCCATGTCGCCGAACTGGCGCTCCCTGTCGCTGCAAGTGACAGGATCGAGAATTTCCCGACTGCACGAAGTCAGAAACTAGTTGCCCGGTTGTCCATCGACAACGTGGCGTGTGCGAGGTTTTTCTCCGTTCTGGGAGAGGTGCTGCACACGGATCTGACGGATGGTCTCAGGGTCACGCTCGACGGTGGCCGGATCGTTCATCTGAGACCATCGGGCAATGCGCCTGAGATGCGCGTCTACGCCGAGGCCACGGACGAAACCACGGCAAGAACCCTGATTGCCGGCACGATCAAGCGGATTGGCGAGGATCAGGGTTGAGGATGGGCCAGGGATCCTGCGGTTCCGATTGAAGCGTTGGACCGAAATCGCGTAGATATTGTCAAAGCGCGGATATCATGCCCGTTTGGCATATACTTGGAGAGCCCTTCTTCGAGACTATACTGTAGCGCAGCTCAACCCGGATAGCCGAACATGCGGGGCAGCCAGAGCACGATGTCCGGAAACAGCACCAGCATCAGCAGCGCCAGGATCAGCACGCCGAGAAATGCCCAGATCTCGCTGATGATCTCGCGCAGCGGAATCTGTGTCACCGCATTGATGACAAAAAGCAGTATCCCGTAGGGCGGTGTTATCAGTCCGATCATGCAGTTGATGACCGCCACGACCCCGAAATGTACGAGGTCTATGCCCAATTCACGGCATGTCGGCAAAAACAGCGGGATGATGACGAGTATGATCGTGGTGGCATCGAGAACGCAGCCGAGCAGCAGAAACAGGATGTTGACGCCGAGCAGGAACACGAGCGGGGAAACGTCCAGTCCGACCAGCGCCTGCGCAACCAGGTTTGGAATGTTCTCCGAAGCCACCACATAGTTGAGGATCAGCGCGCCGCCGATCACCAGTCCCACTGCGGCGGAAGACCGCGCGCTTTCGACAAGGATGCGATAAAGCGCCCCGATCGAAAGCGCCCGGTAGAACAGGCCGGCCAGCAGCAGCGCATAGGCTGCCGCAACGGCCGCCGCCTCGGTCGGCGTGGTCACCCCGCCATAGATGCCGTAGAGCAGAATTGCCGGCATCAGCAGCGCCGGAAACGCGTTGACAGTATGAGCCGGCAGATCGCGCAGCGGCACCGGAGTTTCGAGCGCGAAACCGCGACGGGCGGAAATCAGGCTGTTCATCGCCATCAGCACGGCGCCCATGAACAGGCCCGGTACGATCCCGCCCAGAAACAGGAAACCGATCGAGGAATTGGAAACAAGCGCATACAAAACCATCGGGATAGAGGGCGGGATCACCGGGCCTATGGTTGCCGATGCGGCCGTGATCGCAGCAGCGTAGCCGCGGCTGTACTGCCCGCTCTTGGTCATCATGCCGATGATGATCTTGCCGATGCCGGCGGCGTCGGCCACCGCGGAGCCGGACATCCCCGAAAAGATCAGCGACGCGACGACATTGACGTGCCCGAGCCCGCCCCGGAATCGTCCGACCGCAGCCACGCAAAACCTCAAGAGCCGTTCGGAAATCGTACCGGCGTTCATGATGTTGGCGGCGACGATGAACAAGGGCACGGCAAGAAGGATGAAGCTGTTGTAGAGTCCGTCCATCAGCACCTTGCCGGCGATTCCCACCCCCTGGCCGTTGGTTGCCAGGTACACGAATGAAGCGGTGAGGATGGAATAGGCGACCGGCATTCCGATCCCGGCAAGAACAAACAGCGTCAGCAGGCACAAGGCGAATTCGAGCGTCACCGGTCTGCTCCTTCATCGCGGATATGCGATGTTTCCGCGTCGGCACCGTGACGAAAGGCGGAGAAAGCCCGCCAGGCATAGCGCGCCGAAACGGCGAGCAGGAAGATCATGTAAACCGAGTAGATGTCGCGCATCCGAACCCAGTCGCCAAGCAATCCGTTCAGCGTCGCAGTCTTTTTGAGGCGAAGGATGTGGAATTTCGACCAGGTCGGCTCCAGCGACCAAAGAAGCCCGGCGCAGACGGCGAGGCTTCCGATGATTGCGAACCAGGTGCGAAGTTTCGGGTTCACGTGGGTGTAGAGAATGTCGAAGGTGACGTGGTCGCGGTCGCCGACCACGAAGGCGGCGCCCCAGAATACGATCCAGACCCAGAGCGCCAGGCACAGTTCCAGGGTCCAGCCATAGCGGCTCGGGTCGAGCAGGGGAACGGCATCCGCAAGCCAGCCGAGTGGAGCCGTGTAGCGCACCAGAATTTGCAGGATGAAGGTCAGAAACATGGCGGCCATCATCATGGCCGCCACGAATTCGGCGCTGCGGGTGAGCCACTTCATGGCTGTAGACATGTCAGGCCCACCCCGTCCGGTTCGGCGATCGTCTGTCGATCAATTGCCGAGCGCGTTGATTTTTTCGAGAACGCCGTCGGGCCAGCTCGCCGCAAAGTCCGAGCCAACATACTGGGCCTGGACGTGTGTGCGGAACGCCTCGAGGTCGGGCTCGTAGATATCGAGCCCCTGCTCGCGCAGGAACGAGACCAGGTCCTCTTCCTTCTTGAGCTGGGCCTGCCTGCCGCTTTCGGCGGCGTCTTCAGCAGCCTTCTGCACGGTTGCCTGCTGCTCCGGCGTCAACTCGTCCCAGACCGCCTTGGAAAAGGCCACGTAGTTCAGGTCGACGAGGTGCGAGGTCAGCGCCACCTGATTGGTTACCTCGTAGAATTTTGCATCCACGACGGTTGGAAGCGGGTTGTCCTGGCCATCGACCGAGCCGGTCGAAAGCGCAGTGTAGATTTCGGTAAAGGCCATCGGTGTCGGGTTGGCGCCAAGAGCCTTGCCCAGGAATTGCCAGGCGTCGGTGCCGGGCATCCTGAGGTTCACGCCGGCGAGGTCCTCGGGCGTCATGACTGTCAGTTCATCCTTGCTCTGGCGCAGATTGACGTGCCGGCGTCCGAGATACATCACCGCAAGAAGCTTCACGCCGAGTTCGTCTTCGACCTTTTGCTTGAACGGATCCATCAGCGGGTCGTTGAAAACGGCCACCTGATGGGCGGCGTCCTGATGCACGTAGCCCGTCGCAAAGATCGAAAATTCGGGAAAGAAGGTCGCCAGTTCCTGCGCAGAGGCGATCGACATCTCCAGATCGCCAGAAGCGATCGATTCAAGCTCGCTGCCCTGCGCGATCAGCGAAGCGTTGTAGTGCGGCTCGTAGGTGGCAAAGTCCGCCACTGCCGGCGCAAACACCTCGGCCAGCGCCATCGAGCGCTGATCGGTCTCCGATGCCGGCGTTGACATCCGAAGCGTGACCTTGTCGGCAGCCAGGCTGGCGGCGGTCATTCCTGCAAGGCATATCGACATTGTGCCCGCAAGCATCAGCCGTCGTGTCAGTTTAGTCATGATAGTTTCCTCCCTTGGAACCAAGGGGCGCCCCCGAGGGCCGCCCCGCAAAAATCGAAAAAGAACCTCTCACAAGAGTCCGAACAGTTCAACATACATTATTCGAATCGTAGGATGTTCTGGCTTATCAAATGCTCCTTGCCTGTCATGGATTGCTGCGCGAGCTGATAATGTACTCCACCCCGCCAAGCAGGTGAACATCGAGCACCTCCTTGGCTTTCTCCACATCGCGCGCCAGCGCCGCCTCCAGCAACTGACCGTGATCCCGCGCGGCCTTCTCTCCACGAAAAGCCAGCGTCAGCATCTGGTATCTGAGATATTTATCGAAGATCTGGCTGTGCAGTTCCAGCATCGTCGCCGATCCGCAACCGGCTATCAGCGCCCGATGAAAGCCCCAGTCGGCGCGTTTCCAGTCCTCGCGAACCGATGTATCGCCCGCGATCATCCGGTCTTCCAGGCGCCGCAACTTGTGATGGGCCGCCACCACCTGGGATTCCCAGTCGATGTCGCCCTTTTCGAATGCCTGGGTGATGCCGTGAGACTCAACCAGAAGCCGCAGTTCCGCAATTTCCCAGAGGTTTTCATCTGAAACGCTGGCGACTTCAAAGCCGCGCTGGCCTTCCGCGACCACGAGACCATCCGATGTCAGCCGGTTGAGGATTTCCCGAAGTGTCGTGACGCTGACATTGTACCGCTTGCGCAAACTCTCCAGCCGCAGCTTTTCGTTCGGTTTCAGTTCTCCGAAAATGATGTCCTTCCGGATGCAGCGGTAGGCGCTGTCGCCGATTGTGTCCTGATCAGCCGGATTGGTCACCTGCATTTCTCCATGTTGCATTCCCGGCCGTGTCCTTGACTGTCCGCAGTAATGTAGGACATATAATAAAATATAGGCGATTTTGGAAAGATGGCAATCCTGCGCTTTTCAACCCGCCGTGTTCGCGGACTATGCATCGGAAAGTTCCAAGGTGACAAGCTTCGTTCTCCGGCCCGACATGACGTATCCGGGCGGCATCACCATGCCCAAGCAGAATCCGACTGCTTGGCCGGCGAGGTTGATGCCGTGATTCTCGATCCCGTCAGGATAGGCATTGCGGGTGCAGGCCTGATCGGCAGGCGTCACGCTAAAGCCATTGGAGCGGTTCCCGGTGTGGAACTGCACGCAATCGCCGATCCTTCCAATGAGGCCCGCGCCTGGGCCGGGGACGCTGGAGTGCGGTGGTGTCCGTCGCTTGACGAAATGCTCGCCGATGCACCGCCGGATGGCATGATTGTTGCAACCCCCAATGCGCTCCACGTCGAGCACGGCCGGGCCTGTGTGGCCGCGCGCATCCCGGCCCTGATCGAAAAGCCGCTGGCGTCGGACCTGACCGAGGGTCGCGCACTTGTGGAGGCGGGTGAAAACACGGGCGTGGCATTGCTCGTTGGCCACCACCGCCGTCACAATGCCCTTGTTCAGCACGCTCGCCAAAGAATTCTGGATGGCGCAATTGGCCGCGTTGCCATCGTCAACGGTATGTTCTGGGTGATGAAGCCCGACGGTTATTTCGACACAAGCTGGCGCCGTGAGCCGGGCGGCGGTCCCCTCCTCATCAACCTCATCCACGATATCGATCTGCTGCGGCACCTCGTGGGCGAGATCCGGTCGGTCCGGGCAGTGCAGTCGAACCGGTTGCGCGGCAATCCGGTCGAGGATACGGCGGCCATTCTGATGCAATTCGAAAACGGGGCGCTTGGAGCCTTCACGCTTTCCGACACTGTTGTCGCGCCCTGGAGCTGGGAACTGACCGCGCGGGAGAATGCCGCATACCCGGCGACCGGTCAGTCCTGCTACACCATCGGAGGAGACCGGGGCTCCATGGAATTGCCGTCCGGCGGGATCTGGCGTCACACCACCGAACGCTCGTGGATGACCCCGATCTCGGTCGAATACCATCCCGCCGGGTCCGATGATCCGCTCGTCGCCCAGATCCTTCAGTTTGCCCGGGTCATCAGAGGTGAGGAACCGCCGTTGGCTCCGGCGCGGGAGGGCTTGAGGACGCTCGAAGTTATTGACGCGATCAAGCGTGCTGCGGAATCGGGGGAGGCGGTGGACCTGTGAGCGGCCTGTTTTGCCAGAATGTTGCGACCATGCCGTCCTGTTCTTCAGAGACGACTGACGCACCGGTTGGAGAGGCCGCATGATTTCCGGAACAACTGAGCTTATCGCCCATATTGGTGTGCCGACGGCAAATTTCCGTGCACCGCTGATCTACAATCCATGGTTCGACCACAAGGGCATCGATGCCGTCGTGGTCCCGATGGGCTGCGGGAGTGCGGACTATCCCGGGTTCCTGCGGCTCCTTTTCAACCTGACCAACATTCGCGGCGCACTCGTCACCATGCCGCACAAAGTGACCACGGCCGGGCTTGTCGATGTGCTTTCGCCGGCAGCGAAAATCTGCGGCGCCTGCAATGCCGTCAGGCGCGACGATGAAGGCCGGCTTGTCGGCGCGATGTTCGATGGAGAGGGCTTTGTCCGCGCCATGCGAAGCCAGGGCCGCGATCCCGAAGCCGCTTCGGCGCTTGTTGTCGGTGCAGGTGGTGTCGGCTCGGCCATCGCAGCCTCTCTCGCGGCCGCTGGCATCGGTCGATTGTCCCTGTTCGATGTGAACCCGGCCGCTGCGCAGCATCTGGCTGGCCGGCTTGCCGCGCACCATCCCGGCCTCGCGCTTTCCTGCGAGTCCCCGGACCCGGCGGACATCGAGATCATCGTCAACGCCACGCCCCTGGGCATGAACGCGAATGACCCGCTTCCGGTGGATCCGGACCGGATCGAAGCCTCGGCCTATGTCGGCGACGTCGTGATGGCGGGTCGGGAAACGCCATTTCTCGCGCTCGCCCGGGCGAAGGGCTGTACCGTTCAACCCGGGCTCGACATGTTGTTCGAACAGATCCCCGCCTATCTCGAATTCTTCGGGTTTCCTCCGGCGACTGCCCGGGAGCTGCGGGAGCTGGCGCAAATTGCAATTCCAACGGCTTCTACTCACGCTCCGGATTGAGCGCATCGTCATGAAAGGCACCCGAATGCAACTCCCCCGCAATTCTTTCAAGCACGCCATTGCCGAAGGACGGCAGCAGATCGGGCTTTTCGTGAACTTGCCTTCCAGCTTTGCCGCGGAAGCACTGGCCACCTGCGGTTTCGACTGGCTGCTGATCGACACCGAGCACGCGCTCGGGGATCCGATCACCGTCTTCGAACAATTGCAGGCCATCGCGCCCTATCCGGTCAGTGCGGCGGTTCGCCCCGTCGACAATGATCCCGCCATCATCAAGCGCCTGCTCGACGCCGGAGCGCAGACCCTTTTGATCCCCTATGTTCAGAATGCGGAGGAAGCCCAGGCCGCGGTGGACGCGATGCGGTACGGTCCGCGCGGCGTTCGAGGTTTTGCCGGACTTACGCGGGCGACGCATTTCGGCCTTGTCGAGAACTATGCCACACGGGCGGAAGAAGAGCTCTGCCTGCTGGTGCAGGTGGAGACCGCCGAGGCACTCGACCGGATCGAGGCGATTGCCGCGGTCGACGGAGTGGACGGCCTGTTCATCGGCCCTGCGGATCTTGCCGCCTCCATGGGCCATCCCGGCAATGCCGGACACCCCGAGGTTGTCAGCGCCATCGAGAATGCCATCGAGCGCATTGGCAAGACCGGAAAGCCGGCGGGAATCCTGTCTCTCGATCCGGTGTTTGTTGAGCGCTGCATGAAGCTTGGAACCGTGTTCACCGCAGTGGATGTCGACATCAACATCCTGATTCAGGGCGCAAGGGCGCTGGCGACAAGATTCCGGGGCTGAAACGGAAAACCCGGCGGCCACATCGATCTTGGCGGCCGCCGGGTTTCATTCATGGACATCATGCCAGGTTCAATGCGGTGTCAAGCCGCCCAGTTGGCGTACCAATCCTTGAACAGCCGGTACTGGCTTTCGGCATAGCTTCGCTGCGAATCCGACAGGGCGTCGGTTTCGTTGAAATGAAGCGTGTATTCGGAATCGCCGTTCAGGACCATCAGATGCTTGTAGTAGAGAACGAGATCGGCGCCTTCATCGAAGGAAGACAGAACTCCGAGCGCCTCTTCCAGTTCCTTGGCCTGCAGGCGGGCCTTGGTGTCGCCCTTGGCAGCCTTTTCGCACAGCGAAACCAGATGCAGCACTTCGCGCGGCAGGGCGTTGCCGATGCCGGTGATCGCGCCGGTCGCGCCGCAATTGACGAAGCCGTGGAAGACATTTGTGTCCACGCCGACCATCAGGGTCACGCTGTCATCGGCCGACGTGATGTGCTCGGCGGCATAGCGAAGATCGGAAGCGCCGCCAAACTCCTTGAAGCCGATCAGGTTCGGATGATCCTTTCTCAGCGCGAAGAACAGGTCGGCACGGGTGGCGAAGCCGTAATAGGGGCTGTTGTAGATAACTGCGGGAAGCTCGGGAGCTGCCGACAGAATCGCCCTGAAATGAGCGGCCTGGGCAGTCGACGAGGTGCCGCGCGACAGCACCCGCGGAATCACCATCAAGCCCTGCGCCCCGACCTTGGCGGCGTGGGCGGCATGGGCGACCGCCGATGCGGTGTTGATCGCGCCCGTTCCCACGACCACCGGAACGCCCGCCTTGACGAGCCGTTCGACGCCCTCCATGCGCTGTGCGTCTGTCAGCAGCGGCCAGTCGCCCATCGATCCGCAATAGACCACCGCCGACATGCCGGCAGCGACCAGTTCCTTGCCTTTTCGAACCAATGCGTCGAAATCGGGAGTCCGGTCAGGCTTGCAGGGAGTCATCAGGGCCGGCATGCAGCCGGAGAAGATCGAGCTATTCATCTTTATGTTTCCTTTGATGTCAGTGAACCGGAATCTAGAAGCCGACGATCTGGCCTGGAAGCCATGTCGACAGGGCAGGGAAGAGCGCCACCGCCAGCAGCGTCAGCAATTGCAGCAGGATGAACGGGACCACGCCACGGCACATCTGGCCATAGGTCATGTCCGGCGGGGCGATCGATTTGAGATAGAAGATCGACGATGCCATCGGCGGCGTCAGGTAGCTGGTCTGTATCACGATGATCATCATGGTGCCGAACCACACCGGATCGATCCCCGCCGAGCGGATGAACGGCGTGAACAGCGGCACGGCGATCAGCACATTCGCCGTCCAGTCGAGCACGAAACCCAGGAGAAGAACGATCAGCAGGAAGAAGATGATCATACCGGTGTCGCCCAGACCCGCGGCTTCGACAAAGGACCGTATCATGCGCGCCCCGCCATTGGCCGCGAAAGTGCCCATGAACATGGTGCCGGCGGCGACGATCAGCAGGATCATGGCCGAGATCCGCACCGTGATCTTGAGAGACTCGATCAGCATGGGAAGGCTGAACCGCCGGTAGAAGATGCTGAGCAGCGTTGCGCCGACTGCGCCGACCGAAGCCGCTTCCGTGGGCGATGCGATACCCGCGAGCAACGAGCCAAGCACCGCGAAGATCAGCGCGCAGATAGGCAGCAGCGAGGTGATCGTGATGTGCAGTTTCTCGATCAATGGAAGTTCGGGTTCCCTGACATCCGCGGAAGGTTGGGGAGGGGCGACGACACCCTGGATGATCAGGTAGACGATGAACAGGCCGACCATCAGCAGGCCCGGCAACATCATGCCCGCGAGCAGTTCGCCCACAGACATCTGCGCCAGCGACGCATACATCACGGCAATCACCGAGGGCGGGATCATCGTCCCGAGCGATCCGCCGGCGCAGATCGTGCCGGCGATCTGGCTGTTGCGATAGCCTCCGCGCTGCATGGCCGGGATCGCCATCATCCCGATCATCACTTCCACCGCCCCGACCACGCCGGCGGCAGCGGCAAACACCGCGCCCATGGCAATCGTCGCGACTGCCAGGCCGCCCGGCAGGCGCGTCATCCAGATCTGCATTACACGGAACAAGCGCTCTGCGATTCCGGACCGCTCGAGGATCGCTCCCATGAGCACGAACATCGGAATGGCGGCGAGAATGAAATTGGTCGAAGCGGAGTAGAACGCACCATAGAGCTGAGCGGGAGCGAAAGCCCCGAATTTCGCGAGCCCGGCCGCGGCCGAAACGATGGCCAGCGAGAATGCGATCGGGATACCGGCCAGCACCAGCACGAACAGTGCGGGGAACATCAGAGCGGCGATGGTCATGGATCAGGCTTCCAGTTTGAACGGCTGGTCTTCGTCGCCGCGGAGAACCCGCAGCCCGTGCACGATCTGTTGCAGGGTGAGGGACACCAGGCCGATGGCAAGAATGGCAAAGAACGGCCACATCAGCGGCGCCCAGGGGCTCACGCTTTCGACCTCCGAGGTTTCCCAGGCGCGCCATGCGCGCTCGATCGCGAACTTCGAAAGGGCGGCAAAAATGGGGGAAACGAGAAGGATGAAGACGAAGCCCTCGATCTTGCGGCGCAGGCCGACCGGCATTTTCTGCGCAAGGAAATCGATGCGCACATGGGCATCCTGCTTGAGTGCATGGGCGGCGCCCAGCACGAACAGGGTTCCGGTACACATGTAGGAAATATCGAAGGCCCAGATGGTCGGCGCGCCAAAGACATAGCGCGCCACCACTTCGTAGATCATGGAGATTACCAGAACCACCGTCACGAACTGGGCGATCCGGGACAGCACCTGCGAAAATGCGTCGACGAGATTGAATAGCCTGGTCATGACAGTGGTTCCGTTGTCCCGTTTAGTCCTGGTTGCGGACCAGGTAGCTGCTCTCCGCCGACCACAATGTCTTGAATGCCATGTAGTCGGCAAGGATGTCAGCCATTTCACCGTTGCCTTCGGCTTTCTGAGTTTCCGCGGTCTTGTTGATCCAGTCGACACCGGCATCCGACAGCTGCTTGATGAATTCCGGCGACAGCGTGATCACCTGGTTCTTGCCCTTGCGGTAGTTGTCCATCGCCACGACGTCTTCGCCGTAGAAATGCACCAGCGCCTGCATGGTTGTCAGCTCGGCGGCCTTTTCCAGCAGGGGTTTCAGGTCATCGGGGAGGCCATCCCAGGTTTCCTGCTTCATCACGACTTCCCAAAGGAAAGTCGGCTGGTGAACGCCGGGAACGATGATGTACTCAGCCGCTTCGTGAAAACCTTCCGGCATGTTGGCCGAAGGCGGTCCCCATTCGATCAGATCGACGCCCTTGCGCTGCAGCAGCGTGTAGATTTCGCCGGGAGGGACGACTGTCGGCACGGCGCCGAAATATTCTTCCATAACCTTGGCCCATGGACCCGAGGTACGGTACTTCATGCCCTTGAGGTCTTCGGCCTTGGTGATCGGCACGTTCGAGTGCGCCATCACCTCGGAAGAGCCGATGCCGACGATCAGGTTCTTGAAACCGTCCTTGGCGCGCAGTTCGGCAAGCTTTTCCTTGCCGCCTTTCTCATAGATCCACGTGATATAGGCCTCCGGCCCCATGCCGCCCGGAAAACCCGCGAAGATTGCGTTGGTGGGGTCCTGGTTGACGAGATAGCTCGGCGTGGAATGGCCAGCCTGGATCACGCCGTCGCGAACGCCGTCATAAACTTGAAGCGCCGGAACGAGCACGCCCGCGCCGAACGGCTCGATCATCACGCGACCATCAGTCAAGGTATCGACATTCTCGGCGAAGCGCTCAAGGAAATTGACATAGAACGGCGAGCCTTCCGGCACCGAGGTCGGAACCTGCCAGGTGATTTCCTGAGCCAGCGCAGGCATTGCGGCGGCGGACATCATGGTGACCAACGCCCATTTTCTGATTTTCTGAAACATCGAACCCTCTGTTTTCTGACCGCGCAGCAAAGTGGCGGATCGGTAATGTTCTGACTGCGGCTGGTTCCGCTCGCATTGGCGGCGCCGCGTGTGGCCTTCTTGTGAAGGCAGCCGAACTCTAGCAATATGTATTTTTGTTGTCGACAAGAAATATTTTAAAATCAGAGTCCATGCAGAAACCTCCCGTGCGAGGGACTGGAAACCGTTCAAAACGGCAACGGGCTTGCAGAAAAGCTAAAGGGTCAAATCGGCGTTGAGACGCCGGTCTTCGGTGATGCTGGCCTGGATCTGGCGGACGATCTGCTCGGCATGGGCCCCGGCAATGCGGTCGGCGCCCTCGATGTCCTGTTCCGCTATGGCCGTGATCATCACCTCGTGTTCCTGAAGGTATATCTTCGGCAGCTTGTCGTTGTAGGAGGAGTAATACAGCCTGAGCAGACGTCGGCCCTCATCGAGCAGGCGGATGAAGAGGTCGGCATAATAGCGGTTCTTGCCGGCAAGCGCGATCTCGGCATGGAAGTTGCGGTTGATCTCGATCATCGCCGGAACGTCGCGTGCCTCGACCGCGCCGGTGTAGCCGGCTTGCAACCCCCGGATCGCTTCGAGCTCCGCATCGGTCCTGTTGGCGGCAGCAAGTCTGGTCGTCACCCGGTACATCAGCGACAGCGCATCGAAAAACTGCGGCAGGTTCGGAAAATCGATCGGCGCCACGATGGTGAACCGGTTGGGCAGCGCGACGACGAGACCGTCGCCGGCGAGCTTGAGCATCGCCTCGCGGATCGGGGTGCGCGAAATACCGAACCTCTCGGCCAGCTTCACCTCGTCGATCGGGCTGCCGGGCGCCAGCGTAAGGTCGAGGATCTCGTGCCTGAGCGCCTCATAGACCGCGCCAACGCCCTGGCCGCGTTTCCGCTTTTCGGGAAAAGCCGCAGGGCCGGGTTGCTTCGGATGCATTGTCATCTCCGGTCGATAATGTGCCTCGAGGCAAGCACTACCCCGGCGGTCGCACAAAGACAAACCCCCCGGTTGTTTGGCGGCAGGCACGCTTTTCTGATGGCTGACGGATGGTCCGGGTTCCGCGCACGAGGCCATCAGTGACAAAGGAAAACGCCGCACCGTCTTTCGCAACGGTGCGGCGGCTCAAATCAGTTTCCGGGTGTCAGCTTGTGGATCGTGCCCTCGTCCACCGCCGCATAGAGGCTGCCATCTGGGCCGAGCACCAGGGACCGGAACCGGCCGCTTTCCATGGGCAGGGTCATTTCGGTGACGTCGAGAACCGACATGTCATCATCCAGTTCGATCACGTCGATGCGTTGGCCGATCGGCGTGCCGCCGAAGCCGATTCCCATCAGGCCGACGACCATGGCGCCATCCCAGGAGCCCCACTGCTCTCCCTCGAGAAAATCGATGGCCGCCGTGCCCTGTGACCAGCCATTGTTGGTCCAGATCGGCGCCATCGCCTCGGGATAGGTGTCGAAATCGGTCATCGGCATGAAGGCCGCTCTTTCGTAGCGGTTCATGCCCTCGTTCTGGTTCGGCATGTAGCCGCAGTAGCCGTCGGGACACTCGCCGCGTCCCGCCATCTCGTCGCGCGGGTCCCAGCCGCCATTGCCGCCATTGGCGAGTACAGTGATCTCATCGGAGTGCCACGGGCCGTGCTCGGCAATGACGGGAGTGCCGGTCGCGGGGTCGAACGCGATGCCCTGAACGTTGCGATGCCCGTAGGTGAAGGTTCGTGGATCGAATCCCTCCGGCGGGTTGTTCTCTTGGGCGGCATTTCCGTCGGTGTCGATCCGGATTACCTTGCTGCCCATGATGGTGGGGCTTTGCGGGATCTCGGCGTTGTGGTTGTCGCCGGTGGTCACATAGAGATACCCGTCCTGCGGGCCAAAGCGAATCCGCCCGCCATTGTGCGTACCGGTTCCGCCGAACGGGTGATCGGTCGCCTCGACCTTGTAGGGAATGTCGTCGATGATGTCGGTACGATCGCTCAGAGCCGTGAAGTCCTCGTTGACGGTGAAGCGCATCACGCGATTTGTTTGTGGATCGGTCTTCCCGGAAGCGGAATAGACATAGATGCGCCGGTTCTCGTCAAAGGCCGGATCGATCGCGACGCCGTTCATTCCGGCCTGGCCGTCGCAGAAGAGGTCCTCGGCAACCGTGTCATAGCCGGACACATCGGTGTTGTCCGTGCCCATGCCCAGGAGCGCATTGACCTTGCCGTCCGGCAGTCGAACCGACAACCCGGTGCACTTCTCCGTAAAGAACATCGTGCCGTCGTCAAGGAAAGCCATGTCCCACGGACTGTCGAGATCCTCGAGCACGACCGTGTGCTGAAGACTTGTGGTGTTCATGCCGGCCTGCGCCAGCGCCGGCGTGGCCGCAATTACCGCAGTTGCGGCGACAGCCGCTGACGTCATTGTAAACCCGCTGTGTGTTCTGTTGAGCATGATGTTCTCCCTGTATGCCGGTCCGGTGAGGCGGAATGGCGATGTGTGAGGCCTGTTGACCGGCTGCTGTGCGCAGCCGCCCTCGTCGGGCCATCTAGGCCTCCGACGGTTTGCCGTCGCCAATGCCCGACGGGTTGCGGCCTACAGAGTTCAACCGCTGGCAGGGAAAATTGTTCCGGGGGTTGGCGCCTTTCCAGGGAGGTTCCGTCCGGCATCGTGGCGCGCGCGCTCATGGGCGGAAGGACTGAAGATTTATGATGCACAGGCGTTTCCGCAGCATTTGTCCCGTGAGTGGTTCGCCGCCCCGCTCATTCACCTCACCGCAGATAGTACCGCTCCCCTGTTTCGGCGTTCATAAACGGCACCAGGCGTTGCGTGCTTCCGCCCATGTCGAACCTGCTGCAGGTGAAGGCATGGGGGTGATAGCCACGCGCCCACATTGCATTTGCTATCGGGCCGTAATCATCAGCAGCGACTGCTCCGGTCTCGACAATATTGAGATCCATGTCAAACACCGAGAACTCACTTGGGCTTCCGCCTTCCTCGACCTCGTTTTGGCGAAGGCCGATATACAAGCGCCCGGATTTCTCAAAAACACCTGCATCGCGTCCTACCACGCCGACATGAATACTGGTCTGGCCGATAACCTCACCGGTATCGATATCACGCACATTGCAGGAATGAGATCTTGGGCATTCGATGATTTTGCCGGGCAGAACGGCAACATGTTCAGGGGTGCTTCCCGAGGAACTCCACTTTATCCTCTGGTCGGGAGCAATCACGTCCACGCGGCCAGTCTTTCTTTCGACCACGGCGTGGCCGAATACAAAATCCTGCAGGACGCGTTCGACGTCTTTCAGGGATACACCGTCTGCGATATGGAAAAGAGTATCAAGGTGCGTGCTTGCCGCCGCACCCACCCTTGGTAAACGGGGTATGCAATACCTGTGTCAACCCGACCGAGGTATTCCAATGTTTCACCGGAAGGGACGTATTCATAGCCGCTAAGGGCGCGGTACGTTAAGAGCTGCGTCAGCGCAGACATTCTTTTTCGGTATTGTCACATCAGCAAGTGGATAGGAATGGTTTGACTTGAAAAATTTCAGGCGCTCTTCAGCCTCCGCCCGACTTTTGTAGATGTCCACGTTTCTCGAATACGCCGAAATTTTGTCTTCTTTTACATAGCCCTCCATGAAGAGTACGAACTGCGCCGTATAAACCGTGCAGCCTTGTCCTTTCCGGGTCACTTGGTATTGGGATAGAACCGTGCCTTTTCTGGATATTTGGGACCCCAGTTTAAATTCGTCCCCAATCTTTGGTCCCTTCCCCTTTTTGTCAATGTAGATCTGAATGGTCCAAACCTTGACGTCACCTTCTTGACTGGTTTGCGTGCCAAGCTTGGTTGCCGGTTCAGTGAACTCCACCTCTCTCCCCTTCGGAAATGATGAGACATCTACGCCCTGGGGTTCGAAGTTCGTAATTTCTTGATGCGTCTGGAACAGCAACCGCCGCGCGTTTCTGACGGCTTCCTGGTATGGCTGGTGGTTGCCTCCGATCGCGAGCTCGGCGGGAAGGCTGGAAAGGCGCAGGAACCGCACTTCCGCCCGGGAGAGCACCTCCTGCCACTGTTGCTTGTCGTACTCCACCTCACCGTCAAATCCGCCGGTTTCTGCCTCCACCTCCAGCCATGTCGCGACATTGGATATCCCGTCCAGCAACGGGTCCGTGCTGTCGCCGCGAAACTGGTAGCCATAGCTTGCCTTCACACCCAGTTCCACCTGGCGAATGGCTCGCTGCAGGGCGAGGAAGCGCGGGCGTTCGTTGTTTTCAGCGTACCAGCGATGCATGTCGCGCAGTGTCAGGCTGATGTCCTCGAAATCCCATGAGCGAAGTGTCAGGCCGCTCGCCCAGATTGCCTGGGCACTGGCCTCGTTGTAATAGGTTGGCTCGCCGTTCTGGAATATGCTTCCTGGCACGATGAACAGCTCATCCCAGTCGGGACTGCCCGGTACGTTGAAGGAAAGCTCTCCCGCAGGCCTCAAATGGCCCGCGTCGGCAATCAGCTCAACCGCATCACCCGTACCGGAATCAAAGGTAAACCGGATCTTCGCATTATAAAGACGAAGCCGGTCCTTGGCCTCAGAGGGCAGGAGATCGAGTTGCCGGGTCTCGTATTGGTCCTCGCCGGGCTCGAATGTGGGAGTGGTCACGATGCCACCGGTCAATTCATAACGCATGCGCAGGGAAACGAGCGGCTCGCCGAGAAGAAGCCCAAGCTTGATGCCGGCCTCGAAGTCGAAATTCACCGCAGCGCCCCGCTCGGATGCAACCTCGGGATCGCCGGTCGTGCTTGCATTGCCACGAATGTCGAATTCATAGGTTTGTGCAGCGACAGGAGAGGACAAGGCGGTGGCCAGTGCCAGCAGGATCACGGTCATTGATGCTTTTGTCATGTCTCACTCATAAACCCACTGATCGAAGGATTGGCTTTCCGTTGGGGTTGGGCTGGCAGGTCGACCGTTCCCGAAGCCCGACGGGTCTATCATGACCCATTTGCCCGACACGCCTTCTTCGGGAGCCTCCCAGATCGCCGACTTTTGCGCTGGAGTGAGCCCCGATGTTTCCAATGCCTCCCGGGGTGCGGGGGCAGCCAAGCTTGCGAGAACTTCCGCTGCCTCGGCAACGTTGTCACCCAGCATGTAATAGGTTTTCCACCGGCCATCCGGACCGTCGGCGGAGGTCCTCGCGACATAGGTGCCTCCCATAAGGTTGCCCGAGTAGGTTTTGACAGCCGCAAGGTCGGCAGCATTCAACTCGGCGACAATGGATCCTGACAGGTTCCCCGAACCGGGCCAGACGTCACCATCGAACGTGTGAACCTTCCGCGCATTCGTCAGATCGGGTTTGTCGAGAAAGAAAATATGAGCCGCACGATCCAGAAGCTGTCCGCTGCCGATGAGCTTCATCTCCATGAAGTAACGACCGGTGCCACTGTCCCGGATGATCCTCAGCACGTCGTCATCGACACGTGTCTCGGCGTAATGGCCGTCAATCGTTCGACCGTCCGGATGATTCCACGCGATTTCGCCGCGGTATTTCCAGACTTCGACGTCGGCTGCATGCGCGGGACATGCAAACATCAATGTAGTGGCGAAGATTCCCGGCAAACCCCTGAGCATTCGTCTCCTCCCCGCTTGCTTGGAAAGCCAGCCTAGACGCTTGATCCGAAACATCAATGCTTCGGCTGCCGATCCGCGGGATAAAGTGGACAGGCTTTTATTCGACCTGGTGAAATCTCCTGCCGTAGCGTTAGACCATTCGCCAAAGCTTGCTGCCGTTCGGATTGACGACGAGCAACAGGCCGCCGCCGTCTCCGTGCTCGGCTTCAAGTCGATGGCAAAGGCCCGGGTCATACTCGACGGTATCGAAATGGTCCACATGATGCGCAAGCGACAGGCGAGGTTTGCCTATAATCCGCGTCCCTCAATCGCTGACCAATTCGAATTTTTGGCCGCTTGATAGCCGGCACCGAAGCGTCCCATCGCGACGTGAATTACAATTTGTGACAAAACCCTAGCTGATCAAGAATGAATGAAAGAAGCTGCGGATCGGGTGTGGCGAGGCGCCGAGCGCCTCGCCTGAGTCGTTTCAGGCCTCCGTAACCATTGAAGCCGAAAGCTCAGTTGGTTTGGCTGACAAGCACCCAGGAGCCGTTTTCGATGCGCGAGACGAAAACTTCATCTGCGCCGACGTGATCCGTTGCGGAGAAATCCACATGGTTGGCCGAAATCGGATCGTCGTAGTCGAGCTGTTCCATCGCGGCGATAAAGCTTTCCCGCGTGAGGTCGGGGCCCGCAGCCTTCAGGGCCTCAACCATCAACTGTGCGGCGGAGCGGCCAAGCAAGGCGCCGGTGCCGGGATAGTCTTCTCCGGTCGCCGCCTTGTACTGTGCGATCCATTCAGCAACAGCAGGTTCCGAGACCCGGGCCTCCAGATCCTGCCAGCCCGCACCAGCATAGACGCCGTCCATGACGCCCTGCGCCGCGAGCCCCTTGGCGACCACCGTGTGGAAGCCCGCTGATGAGAGGTAGAACTTCAGGTCGGCCATGCCGAGCTTCCGGGCTGTCGTGATGGCATTGATCGTCTGGCTGACGCCGAGTGCCGCAGCAACGGTGTCGCAGCCGGAATCCTTGACCTTGCCAAGCGCACCGGAAAAGTCGGTCTCGTCGGGCTTGTGTCCGATCTCGATCCCGACTTCGACGACGCCTTCCTCGGCAAGCTGCTTCACGCCGGCCTCGATCTCCTTTCCGAAGTCGGTGGGCAGGATCATGATGCAGACCTTCTTGGTGCCCTCGCTTTCGGCCATAAAGCGGATCGCCGCCACTGTGCCTTCGTAATAGGAAGATGTGCCGGCGAACTTCCACGACGCGAAGGGTTCGACCATCTGGCGCGCGGCCGTAAGCGGCGACACGTTCGGCACGCCCTTGGGCTCCATCAACTGGAACATCGCAAGATTGTGCGGTGTACCCAGGCTGAGAAGCATGGCAAAAACCTCGTCACGGTTGATCAGCTTGTTCGCGGCCTGAACGGCCTTCGGCACCTGATAGCCGTGGTCCTCGACGATGTAGGTGATCTTGCGCCCATGGACGCCGCCATTGGCATTGATCTCGTCGAAATAGGCCTTGGCTGCATTCACGGCCGGGACGGAGAACGGCGCGAAAATGCCCGAAAGGTCGTGGCCGCCTCCGAGCTTGATCTCGTCGTCGGAAACCCCGGGCGTCTCAGCGAGAGCCGGCGTGGCCAAAAGCGCGGCCAGAGCAAGTGATTTCAGTATCCTCATATCATTCCTCCCTGAGTATGGACTTCGCTTAGTACATCTCCTCGATGAGCGCGGCATGGCGTTCATTGACGAAATTTCGCTTCAGTTTCATCGTCGGCGTCAATTCCTCGTCCTCTGCGGTCAACAGTATGTCGATGAGCCGGAAATCCTTGATCTGCTCGACATTCGCGAATTGCCGGTTGGTCTCCTGTACAATCCCGCCGATCAGATCCCGAACCTCCGGCGCGCGCGTGAGCGAGCCGAAATCGGAGAACGGTATCTGGCGGTCCTGGGCGAATTTTTCGACGTTCTCCTGGTCGATCATCACCAGGCAGGTGAGATATTTCCGCCGGTCGCCGATGATGACAGCATCGGAGACATATGGCGAGAACTTGAGGGCGGTTTCGATTTCGGCAGGCGTGATGTTCTTGCCGCCCGCCGTGATGATGATGTCCTTGATACGGCCGGTAATCTGGAGATATCCCTGATTGTCTATCCGGCCTATATCGCCGGTCTTCAACCAGCCGTCGGGGGTGATGGTCTCTGCTGTCTTTTCCGGCTTTTTCCAGTAACCCGCAAAGACAAGCGGTCCGCGAACCAGCAATTCACCGGTCTCGTCGATCTTCAGTTCACATCCGGGCAGGGCCTTGCCGACCGTGCCGATACGGTTGTCGTCCACCGAGTTCACCGTTGCAACTCCGGCGGTTTCGGTCATCCCGAAGCCCTCGACCAGCGGTAAGCGGTATTCCCACCGCACCGAACCAGTTGATCAGTTCCGGTGATATCGGCGCGGCGCCCGATGTCACCCGCCGTGCGTTTGCAAGGCCCATCATCCTGCGCAGATTGTGCAGGACTGTAGCCTGCGCCAGCCAGTAGGCCAACCGCAGGCCCAAAGAAGGCCGTGTCGCGCTCGCGTGGCGGCGGCCCAGGAAAAGCGCTGCATCGAATGCCCAGCCGCCAAGCCGACTTGCCTCGGCACGCATGATCATCACGCGCGAGTACATCTTCTCCCAGATCCGCGGCACACCGGCGAATGTATCGGGACTGACTTCCCGCAGATTGTCGAAAACCGTCTCCGGGCTCTCGGCGAAATTCACAGTCGAGCCGTTGGCGATGGGGGCATCCACCGAAACGAGCCGTTCAAGGACATGGCACAGGGGCAGGAAGCAGAGCTGCTCGTCGGTCTCCCGGAAATCCAGGCGCTCCATACCGGCAGCAAGCTCGAAGATCATGTTGCGGTGCGTTATGATGGCGCCCTTGGGAGGCCCGGTGGTGCCCGAGGTGTAAATGAGCATCCGCGGATCATCGGGCTGAACGGCTTCCAGCGCCTCTTCGAAGCGGCTCGATTGTTGCTGCTGTTCGCCAAGCGCGATCAGATCATCGAGAAACATCACGCAATCGTCGTTGAAATCTGCGAGGCCATCCCTGTCAAAGACGACGACACGACTGATGCCCGGCATCTCCGCGCGCGCGTCGAGCCATTTGTCGAGTTGCTCATCATTTTCGACAAAGAGCACCCGCGCCCCGCTGTCCCCGGCCAGATAGGCAAGCTGCTTGGCGCTGTCGGTCGTGTAGACCCCTGCTGGGATGGCTCCGATTGCCGCTGCGGCCAGGTCGCAATAGAGCCATTCCCTGCGATCCTCCGACAAGATCAGAACGGGCTCGCCCTCCTCGACGCCCAGTTCGAGCAGAGCCAGGCCGATCAGCCGCGCGTTGGTGTAGTAATCCGTCCAGGTATACTCCTGCCAGATGCCAAGCTTTTTCTCCCGGTGGCAAACCCGCTTCCCGTAGCGCTTGCACCTGTCGGCCCACAGACTGACGATCGTGTCGTGGCCGTCGAACTGGACGGAGCCAGCAGCAATGTCTCGGCTCATCTCCATGTCTTCCGCCTTTTCCAGCGTTTCTGACCCCGCTGCGTGTCACCGGTCTTGCCCAGATAGAATTCCTGGATGTCGTCGGAGGCCATCAGGTCGACGCAGTTGCCGGTCATCACGATCCTCCCCATCTCCAGAACATAGCCCCGATGAGCAGTTTCAAGCGCCATGTGAGCGTTCTGCTCGACCAGCAGCATGGTGACACCTTCTTTGGTGTTGAGGCGCGAAATGATCCCGAAAATCTCTTGGGTCAGGAGCGGCGAAAGGCCAAGACTCGGCTCGTCGAGCATCAATAACCTGGGCTCTGACATCAAGCCCCGTCCAATGGCGAGCATCTGTTGCTGCCCACCGGACAGGTACCCGGCAACCTGCTTCCTACGCTCCTTGAGAATGGGAAAGTAGGTGTAGACTAGGTCAATGTCCTTGGCGAGATTGTCCTTGCGGGTAAAGCCGCCAAGCTTCAGGTTTTCCTCGATGGTCAGATACGGAAAGACTTCGCGGCCTTCGGGAACAAGGCTTACGCCTTGCCGGACGACCCGGTCCGGATCCAATCCGCCGATGGGCTTGTCCATGAAGGTGATCTGCCCTTTTTCCGGTTCCATCAGACCGATGATGGTTTTCATCAGCGTTGACTTGCCGGCGCCGTTGGCGCCCAGGATCGTGACGATTTCACCCTGTTCCACGTCGATAGAAACTCCGCGCAAAGCCGCGATGGCCCCATAGTAGGTTTCGAGATTGCGGACGGAAAGCACGCTCATGCCGAGGCCTCCCCGACGCGGGTGCCCAGATAGGCTGCCTGTACATCCGGATGAGCCTGAACGTCCCGCGGCGTGCCCAACGCCAGCTTGCGGCCATTGGCGACGGCCAGCACACGATCGGAAACCTGGGCGACGAGGCTCATGTCGTGCTCAACCATGAGCACGGTCATCCCCATGTCGCGACGCATGTCCTCGATCCAGAACGCAACATCCTGGGTTTCCTCGTTCGACAGTCCCGAGGCCGGCTCGTCGAGAAGAATCAGTTTCGGTCCCATTGCGAGTGCGCGGCCGACCTCCACCACTTTGCGCACTCCATATGGCAGGCCGGCAATCATCTTGTTGCGGTAGGCTTCAAGCTTGAGGAACTCGATGACCTTTTCCACTTCACTGCGGTGGAGGCGCTCCTCGCGCCGTACTTTCGGCAGAAACAGGATGTCGGAAACGAAGTTTGTGGTTCTGTGCGCGTGCCGGCCCATGAGCAGGTTTGCCAGCACGGTCGAATGATCGAACAGTTCGATATTCTGGAATGTTCGCGCGATTCCGAGCCGCGCCACCTCATGGGCTTGCAGGGCGGTAATGTTCTGCCCGGCAAAATGGATGGTTCCACGTGTCGGTGTGTACAGGCGACTTATCAGGTTGAAGATCGTCGACTTGCCGGCACCGTTCGGACCGATGATGGCGAAGACCTCGCCCTTGTCGACAGTAAACGAGATGCCATCTACCGCCTTCACACCGCCGAAATGAATGGCCAGGTCGGTAACTTCAAGCAAGCTCATTTCATCCGCTCCGTCTTCAGGTAGGACTTCTGTCGCCGGAACATGTCGCGGCGCGCGAGCGGGAACACCTCGAACCAGAAGCGGACTTTCAGCCAGCGGCCATAGAGGCCGGTTGGTTCGAAGATGATGAAGGTGATGAGCAGCACCGAAAACAGCATCGTGTCCAACCCGGGAATAGATCCCAGGTCGATGCCGTAGCTGGCATTCAGGCCATCGCGAAGAATGGCGATCAGCTGTGGCAGGCCGGTTATGAGGATGGCGCCGAGAAAGGCACCCTGGATGAAACCCAGTCCGCCGATCGTGACGACGAGCAGAAGGTTGATCGAGATGAAGATCGAAAACAGCTCATAATTGAAGTAGCCGATAAAGTGGCCCATGAGGGAGCCCGCCAACCCGGTCACGCCCGAGGACAAGCCGAAAGCCAGGGCTTTGGTCCGAGTGATGTTGATGCCGAGGGCCCGCGCTGAAACCTCGCTGTCACGCACGGCAAGGAAAGAGCGTCCGGTGGGGCTCCTCAGCAGGTTGGCGTAGGCCAGAGTCACCAGCGCAACGACGGCCAGTACCAGCCAATAGAAGCTGCTCAAATTTGCGTATCGGTCGAAGTTGAGACCCAGAATTGTGATCGAAGGCGCCATGATGCCGCCGACACCGCCGGTGATCGGCTCCAGCATGATCACCAGTTCTTCCACGATGACGAAGACCGCGAGCGTTGCGATGGCGAGATAGATGCCCGACATCCGTACGGCTGGAACGGCGATGATCGCGCCGAAGAGCCCCGCGACAAGCCCGGCGGCCGGGAAGGCGACAAGAAACGGGAAGCCGGCGTTCATCAGCGCTGCATCGGTATAAGCCCCGATCGCCAGGAAGGCCGCATGCCCCAGACTGACCTGACCGGTATGGCCGACGGCAATCATGAGGCCCATGCCTGCCAGCGCCCAGATCAGCGTGTGTGTCGCTTCCGACAGATAGTAGTCGCTGGCGAAAAACGGCAGCGCCACCATCACAGCAAGAAGCACAGCGAACCGCATCCGGCTATGGTTGTGCTCATGCAGGTCGATGTCCCGGTCATAGCTCTTTTTGAAGACAATCCGCATTGCTCAGACCTTTTTCGCCTGCATTTGCGCAAACAGCCCGGCGGGTCGCGTAACGAGCACGATCAGCATCACGATATAGGGTGACATGATGGCCAGTTCGCCCGGCGCATAACGTCCAGCGACCGGCTCGACGATGCCGATGATCAGGCCGCCGAGCAAAGCGCCTGGCAGCGAACCGAGCCCTCCGATGACAGCGGCGGCGAAGGCCTTGATGCCCAGAAGGCCGATGTTGGGGTCGATGGCACCGCGCGCCGCGTACAAAATCCCGGCAATCGTCGAGACTGCGCCGGAAATGCCCCAGATCAGCGAGTTGATGCGCATGACGGGAACGCCGACGATATAGGCCGCCATCTGGTTCTGGCTCATGGCCTGTGCCGCAAGCCCGATTTTCGTGAAAGCGAAAAATGTCCAAAGCGCCAGCGTAAGTCCGATCGTGACCGCGATCGTGACGAGGTCCGCCAGGGAGATCACGATGCCGGCTGCTTCGAGGTTCTTCCCTGCAAACGGCGTTTCGAGCACAAGGGGAGTGTATCCCCAGATCGAACCGGCGAAGAACCGGAACACGAACCCCAGGGCGATGGTGAGAATGACGAGGGCGAACTGCGGTTGCCCGAAGATCCGCCGGACCACCACACGCTCGACCCCCCAGTTTATGCCGAACATCAGCATGATGGACAGGACGACCGCCACCAGAAAGGGCAATCCCAACCAGTCAGTGTTTCCCAGGCCCAGCACAATGAACGCGCCGAACATCATCATGTCGCCCTGGGCGAAGTTGACGCCTTCCGACGCCTTGTAGATCAACACGAAACCAAGGGCGACAAGGCCGTATATACAGCCATTGGCAAATCCGCCGATGATGAGTTGCAAGAAATCCATCAGCGAATCCTGGCCCCGAACAGGACCATGATCGAGTGCAACATTGTTGACTCCTCCCACCAGAATAAACACTGTTGACACAAATTAAACACAGGTGTTCAATTTCCGTCAATAGGAGTTTGCGAGAAGTCGACACAGTGAACAGCGCACAGCTTCGAATTCATCAGGCTGCCATACGCATATTTGCGGAACACGGTGGTACGACCGTAAATGTGAGCGATCTCGCGCGGGAAGCGGGGTTCTCGCGCGGAACCATCTACAACAACCTTCAGGACCCAGCCGCGCTGTTCGATTCGGTCTGCGACATGATTGCGAAAGAGTTCAGGGAGTCGATCAACAAGGCGTGCGAAGGCATTGATGACCCGGCCCGCAAGGTCTCGGCCTCGATCAGGCTGTGTGTGCGCCGGGTGCACGAAGATGCGGCCTGGGGCAAATTTATAGCACGTTATGCAATGCTCGAGCCGAGGCTCGGACATTTCTGGTCGGAAGTGCCCGCAAGGGAGCTTCGAAGAGGGCTAATTGCGGGACGCTTCCGGTTCGACCGCGAACAGGTGACCTCGATTACAGCCACTGCCGGCGGCGCCACTTTCGGCGCCATAAGCCTCGTACTCGATGGTCGGCGCACATGGCGCCAGGCGGGGAGCGACACAGCGGAAGTCGTTTTGCGAGGCATCGGCGTGGATGCCGCCGAAGCATATGAAATTGCACATTCGGATCTTGAGCCATTGCCGAGTGTTGCCGTTTTCGCAGCGGCGTAAGGCGCGTTCATGGGGAGGAGACCATGGCAGAAGCTGCCTGTATTTTTGATGCGATCCGCACGCCCCGATCGAATGGCAAGGCAAATGGCACGCTGCATTAAATCTAGCCGGTTCACCTTGTCACGACGATGCTCGAGGAAATGCAGCACCGCCACGATCTCGATAAGGCGAAAGTCGACGACGTCCTGCTTGGCTGCGTGGTTCCGGTGATGGAACAGGGTGCGGTCCTGCCCACGATCGCCTTGCAGAAAGCCGGTTGGGACGAAACCGTGTTCGGGGCGCTGTTTTATCGCAAACTGTAATTCGTGTCGCGAGGCGTTGGTGCGCGGATCAGCCAATAAGCGGAGCTCGTTCTTTGATGAGTTCGCTTATTTGATTGCTCCCGCCGATGCCTTGCGGCGAATGGATTTAGGGCGTCCACAGGCGAGCATTCGGTTAAGTATAGCCACGCCGATTGCAGCCTCTGTCTGTTGAGCAAGGAATGAGCCAGCATGCAAACGCGGCCCGATGACACCCTTGTATCGACCCATCTCGTTTTCGGCCAAAGCTCGCTCGCTTGCCATAGCCGGTTGATGCCTTCCATTTCAGCCTGCCGTTCTTCAGGGGGTACAAGACGGTGTGGACATGGTGTTGGCCTTCGGGTTCGGGTTCAGGGCATCATTCGCGGCAAGCCCGTCCAAACCACCGTGGCGGACACGGCCGCGCCGTGCCCGCTCGACCGCGTGAACCGGTAGTTCTGTGCGCCCGCACCTAACATGTTGTGGCTTTCCGGGTTCACATTTGTGGCCACCTGGCAGGGCTTCGTATACGTCGCTTTCGTGATCGATGCGTTCGCCCGCCGCATCGTCGGTTGGCGAGCGAGCCGAACGGCACATGAAGGTTTCGTCCTCAATGCCCTCGACCAAGCGCTTCATGATCGGCGGCCTGTCAAACGCGGCGGTTTCATCCATCATTCAGATCGCGGTGTCCAATACGTGTCGATCAAGTATTCCGAGCGGTTGGCGGAGGCAGGCATAGAGCTCTCGGTCGGAAGTGTCGGCGACAGATATGACAATGCTCTCGCCGAAACGATCAACGGTCTTTACAAGGCCGAGGTCATCCACCGGCGAGGACCGTGGCGCAACTTCGAAGCCGTGGAGTTCGCCACGCTGGAATGGGTGGATTGGTTCAACAACCGCCGCCTTCTGGAACCCATCGGAAACATTCCGCCAGCCGAAGCCGAACAACGCTATTACGCCATGCTGGACGAAGCAGCCATGGCCGCATAACTTAAACCGAAGGATCTCCGGTAAATCCGGGGCGGTTCATTCTGTACGCAAGGATCAGGTTTCCCGAAGACCGCCTGCTGGGAAGTGATAAGCTTCTTCAATACGAGTTTAATTAAACCATGGTTGCGTCTGGTGGCATCCGAATGTCTCATTTGGGCGGAAGGCGTATAGCCCCATCCAGCCGGATAACGGTGCCATTTATCATCGGATTGGTCACGATGGTCTCTGCCACCTGTGCATATTCCTGCGGCAGGCCAAGTCTTTGTGGGAAGGGAATGCTCGCTGACAACGCTGCGCGAATATCGTCCCGAAGCCCCGCTGTCATGCCAGTCTCGAACAGACCCGGCGCGATTGTCGCGATACGAATGCCGTCACGCGCCAGTTCCCTTGCGGCCGGCAGCGTCATCGATGCGATGCCTCCCTTGGATGCCGCATAAGCCGTTTGACCGATCTGGCCGTCCTCCCACGCAACGGACGCGGTGTTGATGATCACCCCGCGTTCTCCATCTTTGTTAAGGACATCGAGCTTTGCCATGGCCCGTGCGGCGAAACTCAACACTGTGAAAGTGCCCAGAAGATTGACCTGAATGATACGTTCGAACAGATCGAGCGACAGGTTCCCATCACGATCGACAATTCTAGCCGCGTTGCCGATCCCGGCACAATTGACGACAATGCGCGGCGCGTCTCCCAACTCACGAGCCACAATCCCGAAAGCCGCTTCGACCGAATTTCGATCCGTCACGTCCGTGGCCACTGCCAATCCGCCAAACTCGTCAGCGACGCCTTCTGCGCGGGCTTTGTCTAGGTCCACCACTGCGACTTTCACGCCCTTGCCGGCAAGATGTCTGGCGGTCGCGGCACCAAGTCCGCTGCCGCCGCCTGTCACAAGCGCGATTTGAGAGGAAATATCCATGTCGGGTTCCTTTTGGTCATCTGATTTACGGCCGGTTTGATGGCGGAAGAACCGGCGGAATGCGGATGGTCTTGAGCTAGGTATCCTGTCGGGAAGCCTGTGCCGGCTGACCGTGGCCGGACGCCAGAACACCATTGAGAAGCAATTCGACAAAGGTTGACGCAAGATCGTCGATTGAGAGACTGGTCGAGGGGCGGAACCAGGTCGATGGTGAGTTGCACATGCCGAGCATCGCGTAGGCCACCACCTTCGAATCGAGGTGAGCGGGGAGTTCCCCTCGCTGCTGGCCCTCCAGAACGAGTTCGATCCAGCCTCGTTGATACCGCCGCCAGATCTTGAGCAACGGCATCAGGCGCGAATCCGGTTTCAGCACTCCGAGGCGGCGCACACTGAGGACCATCTCGAGATAATTCGGATTGAAACGGTGAAGATGGTTTTCGATCGCGAGAACGAGCTTGTCACGGACGCTGACATCAAGAGCCATGATGCGTTGAAACCCGTCGTCCAGCGACACACTTTCGGGATAGATTATTTCCAGAAGGATATCGATCTTGTCAGAAAAATAGTAGTAGAGCGCCTCGCGCTTGACACCGATGGCAGTGGCGATTTCCTCGAATGACGTATGCGTCACGCCACGTTCATCGAACAATTCGGCCGCACGCCGCACGATAAGTTCACGGCGCGCGGAGTTTCTCCCCGTTGTCCGGGGGCTTCCCGTTTTTGCGCTCCTAGCCATCCGTCTCCTCACGAACGCGTTGCGGCATCAGGGAAGCCAGCAGCCGGTCATGCTCCTTGCGATAACGCACAACAGACGCGCGTTTCACGTGCCCGAACCCCTTGATCTCCAGCGGCAGGGCCAGGAGCCTTTTCACTTGTTCCTGTTCCAAATCCGGAAGCCGTTTTGCGACGCTCCTGATTGTGGTCTCGAATTCGGCAATCAGGCTGCGCTCCTCGCGGCGTTCCTCGGCATAGCCGAAGGGATCGAGTGGTGTCCCCCGGAGGAACCGCATTCGGGCAAGCAACGAGAACACCGGCCGGATCCAAGAGCCAAATGCAATCTTCTTCGGTTTACCGGTCGCCGGATCCGTTTTCGAGAGCATCGGAGGAGCGAGATGGTAGGTGATTTTCAGATCGCCTTCGAACATGGCGCGCAGACGATCGATCATGTGACCGTCGGAATGAAGGCGGGCAACTTCGTACTCGTCCTTGTAGGTCATCAGCTTGAACAACGAACGGGCCGCAATCCCGGTCAGATGGCCGGGTTTGACGCCGATGTCGGCTTCGGCCTGCCGCAGCGGCTCAAGTGACGAGCTGAAACGTTCGGACCAGCCCTGGCTCTGGTATCGCGTCAGTTCCCGGATCATGCTGGTCTCGTCGATTGACGTCCGGATCGTCGCCCCCGACCGCGGCCTGGGATGTTGAACCGCCAGGCGACGGCCCGCCTCAAAAGCATCAAGGTTCATCTTGACGGCCGCGCCGTTGATCTTGATGGCACGCTGGATGCTCTCCCGCTCAAGCGGGATCAGGCCACACTGCCATGCATAGCCAAGCATGATCATGTTCTTTGCAATTCCGTCTCCGAAAAGCTCAACCGCAGCATGTTCGGCGGAAATCGTCTGAAGCGTCGCTGATAGGCTTTTCAGATGCTCCAGCCGGTGATCTACGCCTGACTTCGAACTACCGTCAAAGACAAAAGACAGGGTGGGCATGACGTCGGTGTTGGCGATGATGTTGGTGCGTGCCGCCGAGAGAGTGGCTTGCACATTCGGAGCCTCGGCGACGATGACATCGGTGGCGATAAGCACGTCGGCGCTTTCTGCAGGGATTTTTGCCGCGGTGATGTTGTTGCGGGCCGAGATCCGCACGTGACTTGTCACCGCACCGTTTTTCTGTGCCAGTCCCGCCATATCGAGGGATGTGGCATGAAAGTCCTGGAGGTGGGCAGCCATCGAAAGGATCTGCGAGATCGTGACGATCCCGGTGCCGCCGACGCCGGGAAGAAGGATGTTGTAGGGCCGGTCCGGCGTGGTGATTTCGGGCTCCGGCAAGGTTTCGGTTCCGGAGAGAATTTCGGCGGCGTTTCCTGTCTTTTTCGTTCCAGTCGCTCCCCTCACGGTCACGAAGCTCGGACAAAAGCCGTTCAGGCAGGATGTGTCGAGGTTGCAGGAGGACTGATTGATCTGTCGCTTCCGGCCGAGGGCAGTCTCAAGCGGTTCGATCGCGATGCAGCCCGACTGGGCGTGACAGTCGCCGCATCCTTCGCACACCCGCTCGTCAATCACCACGCGCAGATCCGGACGCTCGACGTCTCCCCTTTTGCGCCGACGGCGAAGCTCGGTGGCGCAGACCTGATCATACAGGAGCACGGTAACGCCCTTAATGTCCCTCAGGTTCTTCTGGACATGGTCCAGTTCGCGGCGGTCATGAACCTCGACCTCGCGCGGCAGATCGCCCCTTCCGCGGTATCGCTCCACGTCGTCGGTGACGACCACCACCTTCTCGACGCCCTCGGCCATGACCTGCCGGATGATCTGTACCGGGCTGAGACCGCCTTCGACCGGCTGCCCGCCGGTCATGGCTACAGCATCGTTGTAGAGGATCTTGAAGGTGATGTTGGATTGGGCGGCAACGGCTGCACGGATGTTCAAGGACGCGGAATGGGCGTAGGTGCCATCACCGAGGTTCTGGAAGCGATGTTTCTCGCTTGTGAAGGGCTGCTGTCCGATCCAGTGCATTCCTTCTCCGCCCATGTGGGTCATGGACGCGATTTTCCTGTCCGGCAGCCAGCTCGCCATGCCGTGACAGCCGATGCCCGCCATGGCGTTGCTTCCTTCGGGAACACGGGTCGATGTATTGTGTGGGCAACCGGCGCAGAAGTAGGGCGGCCTCTCCGGAGCCGCCGGTGCCGGACGCGAAGCCACTCTGTGCCTGAGCGACTGGAGCCTGCTTGAGATCCGCTCGAGGTCTGGTTTCAGCTCCAGCACACGTTCGGCCAGAACAACCGCCAGCGCCGCGGTGTCGAGAACGCCGGTCTGGGGGATCAGTGGCCGGTTGGCCTCATCATGCTTGCCGATCAACACCGGGGCCGACGGTTTTCCGTAGAAAAAACGTGCAATCTGGTCTTCGACCACCGGCCGCTTTTCCTCTATGATGAGCAGTTTCGGTTGATCGTGCGCAAATTTCTCGAGCCCGACGCGGCACAGCGGCCAGGTCAGTCCCGGTTTGTAGATGCTGATGCCGAGTTCTGCAGCCTCCTCACAGGACAGATCGAGAATACGAAGTGCGTCCACCACATCAAGTGCCGCCTTGCCGGGCGCGACGATGCCGAGCCGTGGATGCTGGGCCCTTGAGACAACCTTGTCGAACGCTCCGCCTGCAGCGAATCTGGCGACGGCCTCCATCCGATGTCCGGAAAGCCGAGTTTCCATCGCAATCGGCGAGTCGGGCCAGCGGATGTGAACATCACCGGGATCATCGAGTTGCGGAAACGAGATGGAATCGGGCGAAATGTCGATCGAGGCGGAGCCTTCTATGACCTCCGTCAGTGCGGTCATCCCGACCCACAGGCCGGAATGGCGCGACAGTTCATAGCCGAGCAGGCCGAACCGGTAGACATCGCTGACATCCGCCGGCGAAAGAACAGGCATCTGTGCCGCGATGAAGGCATGGTCGGACTGGTGCGCGAGAGTCGACGACGATGCGCCATGATCGTCTCCGGCCACGGCCAAGACACCGCCCCATCTGCTGGTGCCAGCCGCATTGCCATGCTTGATCGCGTCCATGGAACGGTCAACGCCCGGGCCCTTGCCGTACCAGAGGCCGAACACCCCCTCGACGGTACGTTCCGGATTCAGCGCCGTCAGTTGCGATCCCCAAACCGATGTTGCGGCGAGATCTTCGTTCAATCCCGGTTCGAAGACGATGCCGTGTTCATCAAGGATGCCGGAGGAGCGCCACAACTGGTGATCAAGGCCACCCAGGGGCGAGCCTCTGTAACCGGAAACGAAACCGCCGGTCGCGATGCCCGCGGCGATGTCGCGGCGGCGCTGATCAACGAGAACGCGGACCAGCGCCTGCGTTCCGGTAAGGTGAACCTTCCCGGTCTCGAGCGTGAACCGCTCCTCGATCGGCGAAGCAGATTTGGATTCAAGACCAGTGAGCATCTACATCAATCCCGGGAGCCAGAGTGCGAGAACCGGAAACATGAAAACCAGCAACAGCCCAAGCACTTCGATGCCGATGTAAGGAGAGATGCTGGCGAGGATATGCCGCATCGTAACCTCTTCCGGCGCGACCGATTTCATTATGAAAAGGAGCAGGCCGAAGGGTGGCGTGATAAGCCCCACCTCCAGCGCGATGAGCATCATCACACCGAACCAGACCGGATCCACGCCACCGAGATTGATCAGCGGCATGAAGAACGGCAACGTGATCAGCATGATGCTGATCTGGTCCATCAACATGCCCAGCAGCAGCGCCAGGAGCAACATCATGATCACCAGGGTTCCGACATGGATATCCATGGAGGTAACGACCTGGACGAGTTGTCGCGTGGCTCCCGAAAACGAGAGAATTTGCGAGAACGCGATCGATCCGCTGATGATGATGAAGATCATGGCGGTCGTTGCGGCGGTTCCGGAGAGAGCCTTCAGGAGCGCATCCCATGACAGGGATCGATAGCAGGCAGCCACGATCACGGTTGCGATGCTCCCAAGCGCCGCTGATTCGGTTGGCGTGGCGATGCCGCCGAGAATGCTTCCGACCACCACGACAACGATCACCATCAGAGGCATCACATAGATCAGAAAGGGGCGGAAACGCGATGCGAAAGGTTCTGCTTCCTCGGACTGGGCCGGTGCCATATCCGGTCTCAGGCGCGACACGGCGACGATGAAGAGAAAGAACAGCATTGCCAGGAGCAGCCCGGGCACGATACCGGCCAGCAGCAGCCGCGATATCGAGATCCCGGCGAGGCTTCCGAAGAGCACAGCCAGCGCCGAGGGCGGTATCAGCATGGCGACGCCGCCGATTGCAAGAATTGGCCCGACGCTCAACAGCGGATGATACCCCAGCCGGAGCATATCGGGCAGCAGCACCCGGCCAAGCACGGCGGTGTTGGCAATACTAGATCCCGACAGGGAGGCGAACACGCCTCCGCTCACCACGGCCACAAGCGACAGGCGCCCGGGCACACCGGTAATGAGACGCTCGATGGCATGAATGGCACGCGTGGCGAGCCCGGTGTGCAAGAGGATCTCACCCATCAATATGAAAAGTGGGATCGGCACCAGAGCGAACGAGGTCACCGCCTCGGTCGTGCTCAGGGCGAGCAACCTGAGCCCTGATTCCCCGCCAAGAATGAAGAAGGCGCCCAGCAGGTTGAGCGCTAGAAACGCGAAGGCAACCGGAACGCCGATCCCCATCAGCGCAACCAGCAAGCCTCCCATGATGGACAGCATCACTTCCCAACCAAGGCCGCTCATGCGTTTTCCGCCCCTAAAGAAACATCTTCGTCTCCGGAAAAGCGCCGCCAAAGGCGCAGCAGGAACTCGATCACAAGCATCGCCATGCCGACCGGCAGCACCGTCAAGATGATCCACTGAGGCACAACCAGATACTTGAAAAGAAGCGATCCCTTTTCGAAGGCATCGAATGCCGCCATCGCCGCGTAGTAGGCGAGTACGAGACAAGCGGTCCCGGCGATAATGTCGGCGATCGTCAGGAGCGCACGCCGCGTCCCGGGCGAAACCTGCCGTATCACAACGTCGACACTTATGTGCGATTGTCTGCGAAGCACCCATGGCGCCCCGAGAAAGCTGACCAGAAGCAGGCCGTATTCGCACATCTCGAGCGTCCAGCCGAAGGCTGGCAGCCCGAGATTGCGAACAACCACTTCCGCGCCGACCGACAACGCCAGAAACGCGATCACCAGGCTCGCAGCGATTCCGAAAGCATCGCAAATGCGCCCCATTGCGCTGTCGATCAGTTGCATCATGTCTGGTCTTACTGCTCTTTGCGGTAGGTCAGTTCCTTGATCTTCGGCCCGTTCTCGGGTGAATTTTCAAGGACCACTGCCCATCCTGCCTCGTCCGCCGTGGCGACGAAGGCTTCGTTTTCATCATCTGAAAAAGTCAACGCTTCGATCCCGGCATCCTCCTGGATCTGGCGCTGCTCCTCATCGATGTTGTTGCGATAGTCGATGAACCATTCTTCGGTCTCGATGGTCGCTTCCTGCAGCATCGCGCGCTGATCTTCGGTTAAGCCGTTCCAGGAGTCCTCGTTGACCAGCAGGCTGATTTCCGCGTTGTAGAAACCCGGCTCGACGCGGTACTTGGTCACTTCGAGAAGACCGAGGTCACCGATGCCCCACAGTGGCCAAGCGTACCCATCAACGACACCACCCTCCATCGCGGAGTAGACTTCCGATCCCTGCATCTGGATCACATTGACGCCAAGCTCTTCCATGAACGGACGGTAGAGCGGAGTTCCGCGCATGTTCCAGCCGTCAAAGCGGGGCTGGCTGCTCTCCCTGTTGGTATAGACGTGATACTTGATGCCGTCACCCAGCTTGCCGAGGAAAACCGCTCCCATCTTCTCCCGGTGAATCTGGTCTACAAGGTCCATGGCGCCATTGCTGCGCAGTTCGGCGACCGGGACGTTGAAGAGCTTGTTCGCATCGGCTTCCGGAACCAGATTGGTGTAGAAGGCACCGGAGAGATAGGCGATGTCGACGACGCCGCCCGAGACCGCGTCGCCGAGCTGGAACGGGCTGATTGAAGACGGGTCTGCAACAAGTTCGAGCCTGACATCGCCATCCTTGGCGTTGACCGTCTCAATGAAGTGTTCGAGCGGACCGTGCCATACGCCCTGAGGTGCGAGAAATGTGCCGACCCTTAGCACGGTCTCCGCCGAAGCGCTTCCTGGTCCGATCATCGCCAGTCCGGCAACGGCACACAACATGTATTTCAGTATTCTCATAGCTGGTTCCTTCCCTGTTCAGCTGTTCCTATTCATTTCTGGCTGCCAACGCGGCTTTGCGCAGGACAACCTTGTCCACCTTTCCGATCGTGGTTTTTGGAAGCATGTCGACAATCTCGACATGGCTCGGCAGCTTGTACCGAGTCAGTCGCTCGCAAAGATGCGTGGTGATTTTTTCGACCGTCAGTCCGGGAGCCACGACGTGGGCATGCAGAGCTTCCCCCTTGCGTTGGTGAGGGACACCGAAGACCGCCGCCTCCACGACACCGCTCAAACCGAAGAGGGCCTCTTCAATTTCGCGGGGATAGACGTTGAACCCGCTGACGATGACCATGTCCTTCTTGCGATCGCGAATGTTGAGGTATCCTTCATTGTCGATGAAACCGATGTCACCGGTGTAGACCCAGCCGTCGCGGAGCGTTTCAGCGGTTTCCTCCCGGCGGTTGCGGTAGCCGCACATCATCTGCGGACCGCGTGCCCTTATCTCGCCGATTTCGCCGGGGGAAAGAACGTTGTTTCCTTCCTTGGCGTCAACGATCTGAACCTCGGTTCGTGGCAGTATCTGCCCCACCGAACCGGCCTTCCGTATGCCGTCCCGGGGATTGGCCGCAATCACCGGTCCCGTCTCAGTTTGCCCGAAGCCCTCACAGATGACTGATCCGGTTCGGCGTTCCCATTCGGCAAGGGTTTCGGCCGGAAGTGCGGAGGCGCCGGAAAAGCAAAGGCTGAGTTGCGAAAAGTCGGTCTCCTGCATTCGGGAGGATGCGAGCAGGCCGTGGTAGATCGTCGGGCTGCCGGCAAAAAAGGTGATCCGCTCGCGGTGGATCGCGCGCAGGGCGGCTTCCGGAGTGTATTTGGGCAGGATGACCAGTGTCGCTCCCGCGTAGACGGAAGCGAACAGCCCCATGGAGCTGGCATAGACATGGTAGAGCGGCGTCATGACCAGGATCCTGTCGTTTCCGGTGATCGGGACGAGCGCCTGGCGCTGAGAGACGTTGATCGCGGTCGAGCGATGGGTAATGTCCACTCCCTTGGGATTACCGGTGGTTCCTCCGGTATACTGAAGAATGCCGAGCGACTCCGGATCAGGCAACGCCAACCGGGACGCCCCGTCTGCTACCCGGGTTGCCTTTGGATCGGTAAGCCGCCTCGCGCCCGGACCCACGGCCATCGGTTGAGCGAGCCCGAGTCCGTCGATTGCAGCGGCAACCTTGTCCATGACATCGGAAGCGGCAATGATCGCAGCGGGACGGCAGTCTGACAGGATTTCCTTCAGCTCGTGTTCCGTGTAGAGCGGGTTCAGCGCCGAGGTCTGCGCACCGGCGGCAAGGCCCGCAAACAGGGCGATCGCGAAGTCCGCAGAATTGGGCATGATGATCGCGATACGGTCTCCGTGGACGCCGAGACCCTCAAGTTCATCCGCGAGTTCTGCAACCGCTGCGGCATACTGCCCATAGTTCAGGCGCTCGTTCTCGCATACCAGGGCCTCCTTGTCCGGATGTGTAGCCGCCGCTTCAGACAACATATGGACCACGGACGGGTACACTACCGGAAGATCGCTCATTTGCCGCGTTCCTCCACCTTGAGAACCACCGCCATCGCGCTGTCCCCCGCCGCGCAACCCTGGAAAAGGCCGTAACCCCCGCCCCTCAGCACCAGTTCCTCAATGAGTTCTATCATGCCACGCACACCGGTCGGCCCCTGCGGATGCCCCCAGATGAGCGAGCAGCCGTAATTGTTCATCGAGGCCGCATCGATGTCGAACGCCTTGGCAAAAGCCAGGTCGTTGACCGCAAAAGGGTTGTGGGACTTGATCGCCGCGATCTCGGCAATCCCAACTCCCGCAGCCTTGAGTGCAGCCTCCGTCGCGCCGATGGGGGCGGAGGGCATGTAGCCTATTTCATCGCGGTTCTGGCCGAACGCAACCGGGGTGATCCGGATCTTCGGGTCAGCCGACAGTTCCAAAGAGCGCGATTCATTTGCCAGAATGATTGCTGCGTTTCCGTCCGCCGGATGGGTTTGCGCGGCATAAGTCACAGTGCCGCCTTCGATCACCGGCGCAAGGTCGGCCAGTTTTTCAACGGAAGTCGGGTAGATTCCCTGATCGCCTTCGAGAACTTCCGCCGAGCGTTTGCGACCGCCACCGGGAACTTCGAACGGCAGGGTCATGAATCGCTTCTGGAACGCCCGGTCGGATTTCAGCGCCTGCTGGTATTGCTCGTACCGGGTGAGAACCAGGTCGTGCTGGGCTTCCCTGGTGATGCCGAAACGCCTGGCCACGTTTTCAGCGGTCTCGACCATTGCGCATCCGGCGTAGGGGTCGGAACCGAAATTGTCGAGAATCCAGTTCTCGTAGTCACCGGCGCCACCGGGTGCCTCGGGACGCGGATACACAATGTGTGGCCCGTTGGAGACGCGGTCCGCAGCGATTGCCAAGGCACAATCGGAGCGACCGGCCAGGATGTCGTCATACGACGTAGCCAGAATCCGCACGCCCGTCGCACAGGCCTGGCTGATCGTCGGGCCGGCAACCGATTCCGCGCCGATCATGCCCATCAGCCATGGCAGGCCGTAGAAGCTTCCCCGTTGCGGCACCGTCATGCCCAGCACACCATAGTCGATCCGGGTCGGATCGATGCGGCGCCTGTCCAGTTCGCGACGCGCCACTTCGGCGGCGAGTTTAAGACTGTGCTGATTGGCAAACGCTCCCTGCCAGCGGACGAAAGGGGTGCTCCAATAGGCTCCGTAGGGAATTTCAACGTCTTGCTTCACAACGCACCTTCTTTTACAGTACCGTAAAATCTGGTCACATGGTTGGCACCTTGTCAAGCAGGCTATCAGCACCTCCGGCAGTTATCGCGACCCGAAACATCCCGCGATACAGCCAGGGGTTTCTTCAATCGGCGATGCACGCCCGCAAAACACAAGTGTGAAATCGTGAACCATTCCGGCTTTCCCAATTCCGCCCTTATCTGTGTCGAAACCTCCGAGAACATCGGTGTCATCACGTTGAATCGGCCCGAAAAGCGCAATGCCATGAACGAGGAGATGATTACCGTGGTCGGGGAGGTTTTCGCTGCCCCGCCGAAAGAATGGAAAGCCGTCCTGATCAAGGCGGAAGGAGACCATTTTAGCGCGGGCCTGGATCTGTCGGAACACCGAACCCGCTCTCCTGAAGAAGTGATGGATATCTCTTCGCACTGGCATCGGGCGACCCAATCCGTAAGCGACAGCCGGATCCCGGTGATTTGCGCGCTTCAGGGCTATGTGATCGGGGCAGGCCTCGAGCTGGCGTCCGCAGCACATGTCAGATTTGCGGATCCGGCATCAAGGTTTTGTCTCCCGGAGGGACGCCGGGGCATTTTCGTTGGAGGCGGCGCATCGGTGCGGGTCTCGCGGCTGATCGGTGTAAGCCGCCTGACGGAGATGATGCTGTCGGGAAGAGAGGTCGATTGCGCGGAAGCCATATCGATCGGCCTGTGCCAAAGACTGTCGAAACCTGGCCGCGTCCAGGAGGAGGCGATGGAGTATGCACGCGAGGTCAGCACCAATGCGCCTCTGTCCAACCGCATGATCTTGCTCGCGCTGGCACAGATCGGAGAGATGCCGCCCGCATCAGGTCTTTTTACCGAATCCCTGGCCGCCGCACTGACACAAACAAGTTCCGAGGCGGTCGATCGCATGAATGCGTTTTTCGCCAAAGCACATGAGAAACAGCTCTAGGCTCAGGACCCATTAAATTTCTTGCTGAACGGATTACGGACTGATTCACTGATACCAGGAGGAGACTGGAATGAGTGAATTGATTTGGCTTACTGACAGGCAAATGAAGCGGATTGAGCCGTTTACCCGCCGCTATCTCACGGGATTGCGCGGGTTGATGACCGGCGGGTTCTCAGTGGCATCATCTTTGTGATCCGCAACGGGTTGCGCTGGGGTGACGCCCCATCGGATTACGGCCCGCACAAGACGATCTACAACCGGTTCATCCGTTGGAGCCGGCTTGGCGTGTTCAACAGGATACTCGCTGAGCTTGCCGACATGGCCGGGACGCCTGATCAGGTGATGATTGATGCGACCCATCTCAAAACCCATCGCACGGCCGCAAGCCTTTTAAAGAAGGGCCAGTTCCCCGACGTATCGGACGCACCAAACGCCTTTGTCTCGGGCAAGCCGGTCTCCCGGGCTGCGAAGTTCACGATAGCCCGGATTGTGTTGAAGGTGCGTTTGACGCTCGCTTTGGACAGTCCCCGATCGAACAGGGCATCTCGGAACTGATTGACTTCTACACGGGTATAGGCGTCGATCGGCTTACCGCCGTGGCAACCGATCAGGTATTCCGTGCAACGCTCTGTGGCGCGGTTGAAGGTGGACGAACGGCCCTCTTGCTTCGCGCCGACATAGAGTTCTCTGGCGTCACTGAGCGTTGTCCCGTCGCTCGCTCTCGTGGCTTCGCCGGAGATGTGTTGATGGAGGAAACGTTGCAGCGGATTGCCCGTGTTCTTCCATCGAAGCGTCAGCCAGTCTTCATCCAGCTTCGCCTCGAGGGAGATCGCCCTAGCTCGCGCAACCTTTTTTGACTTCGTTCGGAGTGAAATCGCTATCCGAGGGCTCTTGTAGTGGCCCTTGAGGTCCTCTGGGACGCGTCGTGAGAAATAATACACGCCCCGCTTGGTATAAAGGAAAGGGGCATCTTTGGTCACCCACATGGTCTACCCTCCGCTCGGAATCTGACAGAAACCGATTGGATATCAAGGGGTTAACCTAAGGGAATGGTGCCCAGAAGAGGACTCGAACCTCCACACCGTTGCCAGTACCAGCACCTGAAGCTGGCGCGTCTACCAATTCCGCCATCTGGGCATGCGCGCCGATTTATGCCCTGCGCGCGGCCATGTCAATGACGACCGAGGCCTGAGACAGCAATTAATTCGAACGGATCACGCTTTTTTCCGCAGGTTTTCCCGCAGTTGTGACGGGAGCCGCGTTCCGCGAAAAAAGTCCGGCCTGCGCGCAGGACAGATGACCTTGTCCCGCAGTCCGATCGCGGCAATCGGTGTCGCGTTCAGGTCTGTTCGCACGACCGGATTGCGAAGTACAAATCGTCATGAGACAGGAACCGGCATCACCGATAGCGCCACCGGCGCACGCCCCGTCGACCGGAGGGACGGAGACAGCACAGGGCGCGTGGCTTGTCTTCGGCGCGGCGCTCGCCTGGAGTTTCGGCGGGGCGATCGCGCGCGGTCTCGAAACGTCGGATCCATGGACTGTCGTGGCCTGGCGCTCGGTCTTTGCAGCGCTGTTCCTGTTGGGCTTCATGCTCTGGCGCGATGGTCCGGCGGGCACTCTCCGGCTTTTCAGGACGATGGGGTTGCCGGGTGTCGCGGTTGCCTGCTGTTTCGCCACGGCTTCGATCTCGTTCGTTGTCGCGCTCGGCCACACAAGTGTCGCCAACATCCTGCTCATGCAGGCAGGCGTGCCGCTGATCGCAGCATTGCTGGGCGTTGTCTTTTTGAGCGAAAATGTCGACCGCGTGACCTGGGCGGCGATCTTCGCTGTGATTTCGGGAATCGCCGTGATGGTGTCCGACTCCTTTGCCGCCAGCGTTTCCTTTATGGGCGACGGACTGGCGCTACTGATTGCCGTGGTGTTCGCGGCTGCAACAGTGATCACGCGCCGCAATGCGGGTGTGCGCATGACTCCGGCTGTGTGCACGGGAGTTCTGATTGGCGCGGTGGTGGGGCTGACCCTTTCGGAGTCCCTTGCGGTTTCAGGCCCGGATCTGGTGCTTCTCCTGCTGTTCGGCGCTCTCAATCTCGGGCTCGGCATGGCGCTCTTCGTCACCGGCGCAAGGCTCATACCATCGGCGCTCGCGGCACTGATCTCGACCACCGAACCGGTATTGGGTCCTGTCTGGGTCTGGCTCATCCATGCCGAGGTCCCGGCCCCGCGGACGCTTGCGGGCGGCGCGCTGGTCTTCGCGGCGTTGATCGGCCACATCCTCTGGCAATGGCGCAAGAGCCGCCGGATGGCGCTGCCGCTGCCCAACTGAACGGTCCGGGGAGACGTTTCCCGAAAACGGTTGATCAGTCCCCGATCTTGAGCGCCTCGATGAAGGCTTCCTGCGGAATGTCGACCTTGCCGAACTGGCGCATCCGTTTCTTGCCGGCCTTCTGCTTGTCCAGAAGCTTGCGCTTTCGGGTGGCGTCGCCGCCATAGCACTTCGCGGTGACATCCTTGCGCATGGCCGAAATCGTCTCGCGCGCAACCACCTTGCCGCCGATTGCCGCCTGAATCGGGATCTTGAACATGTGCCGCGGGATCAGGTCCTTGAGCTTTTCGCACATGGCCCTGCCGCGCTTCTCCGCCGCCGAACGGTGCACCAGCATCGACAGCGCATCCACCGGCTCGTCATTGACGAGGATCGACATCCGCACCAGGTCGCCAGCCTCGTAGCCGGTGATCTGGTAGTCGAAACTGGCATAGCCCTTCGTGATCGACTTCAAGCGGTCGTAGAAATCGAAGACAACCTCGTTGAGCGGCAACTGATAGGTCACCATCGCACGTTTTCCGACATAGCTGAGATCGGTCTGGATGCCGCGCCGGTCCTGGCACAGCTTCAGGATCGGACCGAGATAGTCATCGGGCGTCAGGATCGTCGCCTTGATCCATGGTTCCTCGACGCTGGCGATCTTGACCACCTCCGGCATGTCGGCGGGATTGTGCAGCTCGATCACATCGCCATTGGTCATGTTCATCCGGTAGACCACGGAAGGCGCGGTGGCGATCAGATCGAGGTTGAACTCGCGCTCCAGCCGTTCCTGGATGATCTCCAGATGCAGCAGTCCGAGGAAGCCGCAGCGGAAACCGAACCCGAGAGCGGCCGAGGTTTCCATTTCGAAGGAGAACGAGGCATCGTTGAGCCTCAGCTTGCCCATGGCTGCGCGAAGGTCCTCGAAATCGGCTGCATCGACCGGAAACAGGCCGCAGAACACAACCGGCTGAGCCGGCTTGAATCCGGGGAGTGCCTTGGCTGTCGGGCGTCTGTCCTCGGTGATGGTATCGCCAACGCGCGTGTCGGCCACTTCCTTGATCGAGGCCGTGATGAAGCCGATCTCGCCCGGGCCCAGCGATTCCGTGGCAAGCAGCTTTGGCGTGATCACCCCGATCCGCTCGACGGTGTAGCGGGCATCGGTTCCCATCAGCCGGATCTGCTGCCCTTTCTTCATTTCGCCGTCGAGAATGCGCACAAGCACGATCACGCCGAGATAGGTGTCGTACCAGCTGTCGACAAGCAATGCCTTCAGCGGATCTCTGCGGTCTCCGCCCTGGGGGGGCGGAAGCCGCTTGACGATGGCTTCGAGCACATCGGGAATGCCGAGGCCGGTCTTGGCCGAGATCATCACGGCGTCCGAAGCATCAAGTCCGATCACCTCCTCGATCTGTTCCTTTATGCGGTCCGGCTCCGCTGCGGGCAGGTCGATCTTGTTGAGAACGGGAACGATCTCGTGGTCGGCGTCGAGCGCGGAATAGACATTGGCCAGCGTCTGCGCCTCCACGCCCTGTGACGCATCGACGACGAGCAATGACCCCTCGCAGGCCGAAAGCGACCGGGAAACCTCGTAGGCAAAATCCACATGGCCCGGCGTGTCGATGAGGTTGAGCACATACATCTCGCCATCCCTGGCAGTGTAGTGCAGCCGCACGGTCTGGGCCTTGATGGTGATGCCGCGCTCCTTCTCGATATCCATCGAATCGAGAACCTGCTGGCTCATCTCCCGGTCGGCGAGGCCGCCGCAGGTTTGGATGAGCCTGTCGGCCAGCGTGGACTTGCCGTGGTCGATATGGGCGACGATCGAAAAGTTGCGGATATGGGAGAGTGGCGTGTGGGTCATAGCGGCGATGTAGCAGGACCGGAGAAAAAAACAATCATGTAAAGTGATCAGGCCCTGCAAATCCGGGGTTTGCGGTCCCGGCGGCCCATCGCCGCAAGCGTCACCGGAATCACGTGTGGCATCCGGGTCTCCATCGGCCTCATCTCGTTGGTCTGCGCATGTACAGGGCGGGCGGCGAGCCGAAACACCAAAGTTCCGCGGTTATCGGTCGGGCGGCTGCCAATCCGGCTCCGGCGCGCCGCGGCGGTGAAGCCGCAGCATCAGCCCCACCGCAACGCCCGCGCCGATGGCCACGGCAAGGTCGGTGATGACCGTCAGGGCGAGTGTCATCAAGAACAGCAGACTGTCAGAACGTGATCCCTTCAAACGCGCGGAGAAATGCTGCGGTTCTGCCATGTTCCATGCCGTGAGCACCAGGACCGCGGCAAGCGCGGGCAGCGCCAGCCTGTCCGCAAGCGGTGCGGCGAAAAGCATGAATGCCAGCAGGAAGAGCGCATGGGCAAGGCCGGCAACCGGGGTTCTGGCGCCCGCGCGGATATTGGTTGCGGTCCGGGCGATAGCGCCGGTGGCGGGCAAGCCGCCGAACAGGGCGGATGTGCAATTGGCAATTCCCTGCGCCACGACTTCGGTGTTGGAGCGGTGGGCGGTTCCGGCCAGCCGGTCCGCAACCAGCGCTGACAGGAGCGATTCGACTCCGGCCAGAAACGCAATGATCAGGGCTGAAGGGAAAAGCTCGACGAGGCGATCGAGCGCTATCTCGGGGAGTGCGGGAAAAGGCAGATAGGGCGAGATCGAGCCGAAACGGCTTGCGACCGTTTCGACATCGAGATTGAACATCGCCACCGCTGCCGAGGTGAGCCCGACCGCGAAAACCAGGCCGGGCAGTTTTGGCGCGGCCCGGCGGAAAAGCACGATCAGCACAAGGGTCACAAGCGCCACCAGTGCACTTGTCGGGGAGACTGTTTCCCTTGCGGCCCACAGGGCGGACAGTTTTGGCAGGAAGTCGGCCGGCAGCTTGCTCTGGGGATCAAGGCCAAGGAAATCGGCGATCTGGCTGGCAGCGATGATGACGGCAATGCCCATGGTGAACCCGTTGATGACCGGTTCGGGAACATGGCGGATCAGGCGGCCGGCGCGCAAAAGCCCTGCGCAGATCAGAATAACGCCGGCCATCAGCGTGGCGATCACCAGCCCGTCATAGCCGTGATCGGCGATCACGGCGTAGACCACGACGATGAATGCCCCTGTCGGTCCGCCGATCTGTACCCGGCTGCCGCCGAAAGCCGAGATTGCAAGACCTGCGACAATGGCCGTGACAAGCCCCGCGCCCGGGCTGGCTCCGGATGCAATCGCGATTGCCATGGCCAGGGGAAGCGCCACCATCGCAACCGTCAGGCCGGCGCCCAGATCCGCGAAAAGGTTCTCCTTGTCGTATCCGCGCAGGGTCGTGAGCAGTTTCGGTCGGAAAACCATGTCACGCCTGTGCATTTGAGGATCCTCATAGGTCAGGGCGGCGCCCCAGGGGGAGGTCGGTTCCGAAGACTACGTCACTCCCAAAACGCAAAGGTGTCAATCAGTTGATTGTGAAAGGTCGGTGCCTTCCTTCCCGTTCCTGTCGCGCTGGCCCCACTGCAGCTGCTTGTAGTCAAATCCATAGACCAATGTCGGTTTGACAACCTGGAAATAGGGAGAGAGATCAAAATCACGGGGGGCGAAAAGGGAATGATGCCGGATGTGGAGGATCTCCTCGCGGGAATACTCGGAATCGGCACATTGTCTCCCCGGCGCCCGGGCAACCTCCGGCAGGATGGGATACTTCACCGATTGATAGGCCTGGGCGATCATCGAGGAGCAGATCGCGCGAGTGGGATCGCCCGATCCGAAAGCGAGCATCCTTCGACGCCACCGGACCGGAACAGGCGGAGCCGGAAAGAAATAGCGCATCAGGTCGAAGATATTCTTCATGTCATAGCGCACACCCAGCCTGTCCACCATATAGGCCACAATGGTGTTTCGGTCTTCCGGCGTCAGGCCGACCGGACGGCAGATCCTGGTGTTGAAGCGTGCATATTTCGAAAGCGGAGCGGCGACGCAGCCCTCGCCGAGATTGACCTCGACGAGCCGCGGCGGTTCCGCCGGCCCTGGGGACGATCCCTGTCCGTCGAGCGGATCGTTCTCAAGTGCATCTCCCACGTAGAGGGCTGCATGCGACCATGTCGACTGGGTGAGGTACTTGATCGCCGCCGATACCTTCTGATTGCCCTCGACCAGAAGCACGTCCCCGGGCTCAAGAGTGCGGCTGAGAGTTTCCGGGTCGGACGGCGTGTAGGGTTCGTATCCGGCGTTCGGCGAGTTCAGCCGCCTTGCCAGGAAACGTCCCAGCCGGTCCATGAAGGTCTCGGTCATCTCGCGCGCTTCGGTCATTGTGGAACACTTGAACGGTGCGGCTGACAGGATCAACCCGCCAGGCGTCAACTTTGTGTTGAACATGCTTGAAAATTCGGCAGACGGGGCATAGTTTAGAATAATTCTAAAGAGAGGCGATCATGCTGACCCGTTTTCTTGGCTTCAACCGACGGCCTTTCAGTTCGCTGAGCGAGCAGGAAGTGCTGGCCTTGGCGATCTCCTCGGAGGAGGACGACGCCCGCATCTATCTCGCCTATGCCGATCATCTGCGACCCGAATACCCTCAGTCGGCAAAGGTCTTCGAGGATATGGCGGATGAGGAGGCAACCCACCGGGCCCGCCTGATCGAGCGTCACAAGGCGCGTTTCGGCGACCGGGTTCCGCTGATCAGGCGGGAGCATGTCCGGGGGTACTACGAGCGCAAACCCGACTGGCTGATGAAGAACCTAACGATCGACAAGATTCGCGAGGCCGCCGAGGCCATGGAAGCGCAGGCACACGAATTCTATGCCGCGGCCGCGCAGCGCACCTCCGACGCCGACACCCGGAAGTTGCTCGGCGATCTCGCATTGGCCGAGAAAAGCCATGAATCGCTGGCAAGACGGCTTGGCCTCGAGCATACACCCGCCGACACCCGGGCCGAGGAAGACCAGACCGCGCGCCGCAAGTTCATCCTGACCTATGTCCAGCCGGGACTGGCCGGGTTGATGGATGGCTCGGTCTCGACCCTTGCGCCGATATTCGCCACAGCCTTTGCGACCGGAGACACCTGGACCACGTTTCTCGTCGGCTTGTCGGCCTCCGTGGGGGCGGGAATATCGATGGGGTTCACCGAAGCCGCCCATGATGACGGAGTCATTTCCGGTCGCGGATCACCGGTCAAACGCGGGCTTGCTTCCGGCATCATGACAACCATTGGCGGACTGGGGCATGCGCTTCCCTATCTCATTCCGGACTTTGCCGTCGCCACGACGGTCGCCATCGCGGTCGTGTTCGTCGAGCTTTGGGTGATTGCCTGGATTCAGAACCACTGGATGGAAACCCCGTGGGGGCGGGCGATCCTTCAGGTGGTTTTGGGTGGCGCCCTGGTCTTTGCGGCCGGTACTCTGATCGGAAATGCCTGACGGAGCCGCAGTCCGTAGCCCGGTTGAATGCCTGCCTGCGGAACCGGTTGGCGGTTTTCAGCGCAGGGCGCCGACCATGACCTCGGAACCGTTTTCGATGGTGACCCAGCGGCCCGAATTGCTCGATGCCTGCCGCTTGAGGAAACTGTAGGGCGTGTCGCGCCAGAGCTTGATCTCGTCCTTGAGGTTGTCGAGCACATAATCGCCCTCAGACGTCCTGAGCGTCAGCACCGCGTGACCCTCTCCATCGGGCTTGCGGACAACTGTTATCAGAAGGTCGGCGGCCGAAAACCCGCGTTCGATCAGCAGATGCCGCTTGAGCAGCACGTAGTCTTCGCAATCCCCCGAAATCTCGGGATAGGCCCAGACCTCCTCCTTGCCGAAGATTTCGAGATCGGTCTTCGGCATGATCGAAAGGTTGACGGTCTGATTGACGTCCCGGACGACGTCCCATCCATAGTCGGTCACCCTGGGCGCCGCGCCCGATCCCTCCACCGGCCCGCATTCGGAGGCAAATTGCTTGCAAAACTCGTAATGCCCGATGGGCTGGGATGTGATCCGGCCTGTTTGCATCGACAATCCGGAAGCCCAGCCGATGCCCGAACAGGCCAGAAACGCCGCGCAAGCGACCAAAACAGCTTTGATACTTGCCCGTCCGCAGAACATGTCCGGAGCGCTCCATGCCATCCCAATTCCTTAACAAAGAGTTAAGAATGCTTGGCGTGAAGAGTCAATTCCGGGACTGTCGGGTTCTGCAGGTATGGTTACCGGTGCTTGGCTCGACTGAGCAGCGCCTCAGGCTGAGGGTGGAATGCTGTCCACCGCAGCAAGGATCCGTGAGATGTCTTCGTCACGCGACAGCCGGTGGTCTCCGTCCCTGATCAGGGTCAGGGTCACATTGTCGGAGGGCAGGTGCTCGATCAGTTTGAGCGCGTGCTGCCAGGGCACATCGGGATCTGCCATGCCCTGGATGATATGGACGGGCGCGCCCGTCTCGATCAGGCCATCGAGAACGCGGTTCTTGCGCCCGTCCTCGAACAGGGCTCTCGTGAAGACGTTCGGATCGGGGCCATAGGGTGTCGGCTCCTCGTAAAAGCCGTCCCGTGCGAGCGCCTGCCTTTGCGCTTCGGTCAGCTCCGGCTCCATAAGCTCATGTGTGAAATCGGGCGCCGGAGCGATGAGCACCAGTCCGGCCACACGCCCGCCGTCACCCGTTTTTCGCAGCTCCTGCACCAGTCTCAATGCGATCCACGCCCCCATCGAGGAGCCAACAAGGATCTGCGGACCGGAACTGAGTTGCGTGAACACCGCAAGGCTCTCCTCCAGCCATCGTGAAATGGTGCCATCGCGAAAGTCTCCCCCGGAGGCGCCATGTCCTGAATAGTCGAACCGGAGCGATGCACGCCCCTGCTCGCCCGCATGGCGGCACAGGGCCTCGGCCTTTGAGCCGGTCATGTCGGAACGATAGCCGCCAAGCCAGACGAACCCCGGCAGAACGTCGCGCGGATTGGTTGCTCCGCGAACGAGCGCCGCGATTTGTCTTTCATCGCCCGCTCCGCCTACAGTCAGTTCTTTTGCGATCGGATCCATTGCCACTCCCCGTTTTTGCTGCGGTTTTCGGTGTCTTACAAGATTCGGCGCGCGCCTGCGTCAGGTGTGGTGATTTTTTCGAAAAGTCATGCTATTGACATCCGCCTGCCGATCACGAGATTGCGCGCAAACGCATTTGCGCGCGCTCCGCAATCGGTGGAACCCGGCAATTATTCAGGAGACCAAAGCCATTCGCAGACCTTTTAGAGCGCCGCCGACCACCAATGACGGCCCCCGCGCTAACCAGAATATCAGGGCCGCACAGGTCCAGCTCATTGATGCCGAAGGCAAGAACCACGGCGTCCTGCCGACAGAGCAGGCTCTTGCCATGGCTGAAGAAGCCGGCCTCGACCTTGTGGAGATCAATTCGAACGGCGAGACGCCGGTTTGCAAGATCGTCGACCTGGGCAAATTGAAGTACCAGTCGCAGAAGAAGGCCTCCGAGGCGCGCAAGAAGCAGAAGACCGTTGAGGTCAAGGAAATCAAGATGCGCCCGAACATCGACACCCATGACTATCAGGTGAAGATGAGAGCCATGAACCGCTTCTTCGATGATGGCGACAAGGTGAAGGTGACCCTGCGTTTCCGGGGACGCGAGATGGCGCACATGGAACTCGGCATGAAGCTGTTGCAGCAGGTCAAGGACGACACCATCGAGATTGCCAAGGTGGAGGCCGAGCCCAAGCTTGAAGGCCGGCAGATGATGATGGTGCTCGCGCCGAAGTGACGCCCTTTTTGTAGTCTTTCGAGCCGGTCCTGTCCTGAGCGGGACCGGTTTTTTGCTGCCAGGAAGCAATTTCCACGTCCGCCCGTTGCGCTTTCGTGCGGCTGGGTCTATAAGGCGCGCGTTCAAACCGGCCGGCAGGGCATGCCGAGGCGGTTTCAAACGCTTGATGCCATCGGGTTCTCTGCCCGCCGGCGTCTCACCCAACAAGAAGATGGCTGCGCCGGCGTCACCGTGACGCCCGAAGGCCTGAGAAGGAGTAGCGAAATGCCCAAGATGAAGACCAAAGCCTCCGCCAAGAAGCGGTTCAAGATCACCGCGAGCGGCAAGGTCCTCGCGGCTGCCGCAGGCAAGCGCCATGGCATGATCAAGCGGTCCAACAAGTTCATTCGCGACGCACGCGGCACCATGGTTCTGTCCGAGCCTGACGCCAAGATCGTCAAGAAGTTTCTTCCCAACGGCCTGTAAGAGCGCCGGGACCAGTTTTTAAGGAGATCATGATATGGCACGCGTGAAACGGGGCGTTACCGCCCACGCAAAACACAAGAAGGTTCTGAAGAAAGCCAAGGGCTTCTACGGACGCCGCAAGAATACCATCCGCGCCGCGAAAGCCGCTGTCGACAAGTCGATGCAGTACGCCTACCGCGACCGCAAGGTTCGCAAGCGCAACTTCCGTGCGCTGTGGATTCAGCGTATCAATGCCGCTGTCCGCGAGCACGGCCTCACCTACGGTCGCTTTATCGACGGCCTGACCAAGGCCGGCATCGAGGTCGACCGCAAGGTTCTTTCCGACATGGCCATCCATGACGCGGAAGCATTCGGCGTGCTGGTTGGCGAGTCGAAGAAGGCGCTCGAATACCTCAAGGACAAGACCCCGAACGAATTTGAAAGCGCTGTCGCCTAAGCCAGCGTTTTCCCCGAACAAAGTCTGAATTGACCAATTGGGATCCCGCGCTGGCTTGGGCTGGCGCGGGATCTTTTGTATCCGGATGAAGCATGAACGACGAGACGAACATCGATGAGGTGCTCCCGCCGGAGAATCTTGCCTTGGCGCTTTCGACTTCGAGGAGGCGCTGGAAAGCGCCATGCCGCTGGCCGATGCCCAGGCCCGCGACCTCTGGCTTGTCATGTTGCCGTTTGTCGCCCTCGCGCGCTTCACCGGTTTCATGCGCCCGCTGCTCGTGCCGGCGCGGCTGCTGCCGCAGTCCGTACAGGGCGGCGATCTCCGGCGGTTTCTTGCCGCGGCAAGGTTCCTCGCGGGAGCAATTTCGGATATGGACAGCGCAATTGCCGAAAGCGGGCAGCGCAAAGCATCACAACAGGTAAGGTTATGAGCCAGTATCAGACACTCGAAACCTCGATCATGGCGGAGATTTCGGGAGCCTCCGACGAGGCTTCGATCGAAGCCGTCAGGGTTGCGGCCCTGGGCAAGAAAGGGTCGGTTTCCGAACTACTCAAGGGCCTCGGCAAGATGACGCCCGAGGAGCGCCAGCAGGCCGGCCCGGAGATCAACGGTCTCAAGGTCCGGGTCACCGATGCCATTGCGGCGCGCAAGACCGAACTCAGGGATGCGGCCATCGCCGATCGATTGTCGCGTGAAACCGTCGATGTCAGCCTGCCGGTGCGTTCGTCGCCCGCTGAACGCGGTCGGTTTCACCCGATCAGCCAGGTGATCGACGAAATCACCGCCATCTTCGCCGACATGGGGTTTTCGATCGCCGAAGGCCCGGATATCGAAACGGACTACTACAACTTCACCGCGCTCAACTTTCCCGAAGGCCATCCGGCGCGTGAAATGCATGACACCTTCTTCCTTGAACCCGACCAGAACGGCGAGCGCAAGGTTCTCCGAACGCATACCTCTCCGGTGCAGATCCGGACCATGGAGGCGCAGCAGCCGCCGATCCGCATCGTCATTCCGGGCAAGACCTACCGCCAGGATTCCGACGCCACCCACTCGCCTATGTTTCATCAGGTCGAGGGCCTTGTGATCGACAAGACGGCGAATGTGGGCCATCTGCGCTGGGTGCTGGAGGAATTCTGCAAGGCGTTCTTCGAAGTCGAAAACGTGACCATGCGATTCCGCCCGTCCTTCTTCCCGTTCACGGAGCCGTCGTTCGAGGTTGACATCCAGTGTGACCGCACATCCGGCCCGATTGTGAAGTTCGGCGAAGGCAGCGACTGGATGGAGATCCTCGGCTGCGGGATGGTGCATCCGAATGTGTTGCGCGCCGGCGGGCTTGACCCGGATCAGTACCAGGGCTTTGCCTGGGGCATGGGACTCGACCGCATCGCGATGCTCAAATACGGCATGCCGGACCTGCGTGACTTCTTCAACGCCGATGTCCGCTGGACGAGCCACTACGGCTTCCGCCCGCTCGACGTGCCGACACTGTTCGGAGGACTGAGCGGGTGAGCCAATTGGCGCACTATTTCGTCACCGACATCGAATGCGACGGACCCGATCCGGCGCGGCACTCGATGCTCAGCTTCGCGACCGTTGTGGTTCGCGAAGACGGGCAGATGTGCGGCGAATTCGAGGCCGTGTTGAAGCCGCGCCCTGACCGTTCTCCTGACCCGCAAACCATGAAATGGTGGGCTGGCCAACCGGAAGCGTGGGAGGCCGCGACCTCGGATCCCGCCGAACCAGCCGACGCGATGCAGCGCTTTGCCAGCTGGGTAGAGACGTACCCTCAGGTCAGATCCTTTGCGGCGCGGCCCGTCGCGTTCGACGGCCTGTGGATAGATCGTTACCTGCGCGACTTCGCAAGCGCCTGTCTTCTCGACATTCCCTATTGGGGCCGCAACATTTTCACCGCCGGTGCGCTCGATATCGGTACCTATATGTGTGCCGTGCTTGGTCTCACGAAAATGCAGACGCTCGATACCGTCCTGCCTGCGGAATGGATGGGGCATTACCCACACACCCATCGTGCCATCGATGATGCCCGCGGCTACGCCTGTTTGCTGGCGACGCTTTTTGGCAGGCTCCGCGATGCGCGCAAACCGGAGGGTGCGTGATGACGGCATCTGCGCTCCATCATGGCTCATGCCGGTGCGGTCTGATCTCGGTCGAAGCATCGGCCGAGCCGATCTGGCAATCCTACTGCCATTGCCGGGACTGCCGGAAGCAGACCGGTGCGCCGGTCATGGCTTTTGTCGGCTTTCGCGAGGCGGATCTTTCCTGGTTCGGTCAGCCGAAGACCTGGCGAAGCGCCGGTGGTCTGACCCGTTCCTTCTGCGATCATTGCGGTAGCCAGATCGGGTATCGCGATGAAAGGCTGCCCGGCGAGGTCTATCTGGCCATCGGCTTCATGGATTCGCCCGAGGACTTTCCGCCGAATCTGCATGCTTTCGAAAAACGTAGACTGCCCTTTTTGCACATCAACGACGGCTTGCCGCGCTATCAGGAGCAGTCGGTTGAACGCTGATGACACGATGACTGGAACAGACCGATGAAGTTCACCCTCTCATGGCTCAAGGATCATCTTGAGACCGACGCCACGCTTGACGAGATTTGCGAGCGCCTGACCGCGATCGGGCTTGAGGTCGAGGACGTCGACGACAAGAAGGCCTACCAGCCCTTCACCATCGCCCGGGTCCTCTCTGCGGAGAAGCATCCCGAAGCCGATCGTCTCAAGGTTCTGATGGTCGATGCGGGTGACGGTCATCCGGTGCAGATCGTCTGCGGCGCGCCCAATGCACGGCAAGGCCTGGTCGGCGCGCTGGCGCGCCCGGGCACCTATGTGCCGGGCATCGACGTGACGCTGTCGGTGGGCAAGATCCGCGGCGTCGAAAGCCACGGCATGATGTGTTCCGAAAAGGAACTCGACATGTCCGATGATCATGATGGCATCATCGACCTTCCGGAGGATGCGCCGATCGGTACGTCATTCGCAGCCTATGCCGGGCTTGACGATCCGGTCATCGAAATCAACCTGACACCCAACCGGCCCGATTGCACGTCGATCCGCGGCATCGCCCGTGATCTGGCGGCCTCCGGTCTCGGCCGTCTGAAGGACCAGCCGAAGCCCGGTTTCAAGGTTGAGGGCGAGACGGCTCAGAACGTCCGGATCGAGCTTGACGACGCGAGCCTCTGCCCCGGCTTTGCCTGGCGCCTTGTCCGCGGCGTTAAGAACGGGCCGAGTCCGAAATGGATGCAGAAGCGTCTGCTTGCCATCGGCCTCCGCCCGATTTCGGCGCTGGTCGACGTCACCAACTACATGACCTTCGACCAGGGCCGGCCGATGCACGTCTTCGACGCCGACAAGGTCAAGGGCGATTTGGTGGTGCGGCGCGCCCGTGACGGTGAGGAAATTCTGGCGCTCGATACACGGACCTACGAACTCGACCCCTCCAACGTTATCATCGCCGATGATAACGGGCCCGAGTCGATCGGCGGCATCATGGGCGGGGAACATTCCGGCTGTGACGAGAACACCACCAATGTGCTCATCGAATCGGCGCTCTGGGATCCGATCAACATCGCCAAGACCGGCCGGTCTCATGGCATCATCACCGATGCGCGCTATCGTTTCGAACGCGGTGTCGACCCCGAATACATGGTCCCCGGCCTTGAACGCACGACCGAGCTGGTGCTCGACATGTGTGGTGGCGTCGCTGCCGAAGCCAGGGTGACGGGTTACGACGGGCACGAGAAGAAACTTGTAGAGTTCCCCTGTTCGGAGGTCGGGCGCCTGACCGGTTTGTCGGTCTCCGACGGGGAGTCCGCCGAAATCCTGACCCGTCTCGGTTTCGAGGTTTCCGGAGCCGGGGAAAAGGTATCGGTGGCGGTGCCTTCCTGGCGTCCCGACATCGACGGAAAGGCAGATCTGGTCGAGGAAGTCATGCGCATTCACGGCGTCGACAAGATCAGGCCCGAGGCGCTGCCTTCCATAGGGTCAGTCAACGGAAAGATCCTGACCACGCTGCAGATCCGCACCCGGTCGGCAAAGCGCGCGCTTGCCTCGCGCGGCATGCTCGAAGCTGTCACCTGGTCCTTCATTCCGGAGCGTCACGCACGGCTTTTCGGCGGTGGCAAGGCCGAGTTGAAGCTCGCCAATCCGATCGCCGCCGACATGTCCGACATGCGGCCGTCGCTGCTTCCGGGTCTCCTCACCGCTGCTCAGCGCAATGCCGACCGCGGTTATGGCGATGTGGCGCTCTTCGAGGTTTCAGGAACCTATGAGAATGACAGGCCGGAAGGCCAGCGCCGGGTTGCCGGCGGCGTAAGGCGCGGCACGGCCGGTCTCACGGGGTCGGGCCGTCATTGGGACGGCGCGGCAAAGCCGGTCGGCGTGTTCGACGCCAAGGCTGACGCGATTGCCGTTCTCGAAGCCTGCGGCGCGCCGGTCGACCGGTTGTCTTTCGAGCGTGGCGCGCCGGACTGGTATCACCCGGGCCGCTCGGGACTGATCAAGCTCGGTCCAAAGACCGTGCTCGGACATTTCGGCGAATTCCACCCCAAAACGCTTGATGCGCTTGATGTCACGGGACCGCTGGCGGGCTTCGAGGTGTTTGTGGATGGCATTCCCGAACCCAAACGCAAGGCCACCCGCACCAAGCCGGTGCTGGAACTCTCGACCTTCCAGGCCGTGCGGCGCGATTTCGCCTTCGTCGTCGACAGGGAAGTGCCCGCCGCCACGCTGGAGCGCGCCGCACAGGGTGCTGACAAGCAGCTGATCACCGGCGTGAACGTCTTCGACCTGTTCGAGGGCCCGTCGCTCGGCGAAGGCAAGAAGTCGCTGGCGCTGGAAATCACCATCCAGCCGCGCGACCGCACGCTGACCGAGGAGGATCTCGACCGGCTGATGAAATCGGTCATCGCCAATGTCGAAAAATCCACCGGCGGAGTGCTCAGGGGATGATCCGGCGCGAGCGGCTCTTTGGAAGGGGGCCGCTCCACCGCTCATTCCGGGGCCGGCGGCGCAATGGGAACCGAATTTTTGCGTCGATCGCCTCAAGGCAGCAAAAAACCCTGCGTTAAGCCAATTCTGTAACTTCTGCAGACTTGCGGGAAGGGTGCTGCCGGTTGCATGCTGCACCCCAATCGAGCAGGGTGGCGGAGCGTAGTGCGTACAATGAATCTCATTCTCAATTCGGACAGCTACAAGTACTCGCATTTCGCGCAGTACCCGCCCGAAACAGCCGCGATCTCGGCCTATGTCGAGGCGAGGCCCGGCGGCAAGCACGATGAGGTGCTGTTCTTCGGGCTGCAGATGTTCCTGAAGGACTATCTCTCCCGCAAGATCACCATGGCCGATGTCGACGAGGCGGAGGAGGTGATCACCGCCCACGGACTTCCGTTCCATCGTGAAGGCTTCGAGAAGATTGTCACGCGTCATGACGGCCACTTTCCGTTGCTGATCGAGGCGCTGCCCGAGGGCATGATCGCGCCCACAGGCACGCCGCTGGTGCAGGTCCGCAACACCGACCCCGACTTCTTCTGGCTGCCGACCTTCATCGAGACGGCGCTGCTGCGCGCGGTCTGGTATCCATCCACCGTCGCCACCGTATCGCATGGCGCGCGCCAGATCATTTCCGCTTCGCTCGAGCGCACCTGCGATACGCCCGATGAGGTGTTGCCGTTCCGTCTGCATGATTTCGGCGCCCGCGGAGCTACGTCGCTCGAACAGGCCGGCATCGGGGGCGTTGCCCATCTGGTGAGTTTCATGGGTACCGACACGGTCAGCGCACTCGTCTATGCGCGGCGCTTTTATCATGAGCCAATGGCGGGCTTCTCGATCCCCGCCGCCGAACACTCGACCATGACCAGTTGGGGCGAAGAGCGCGAGACCGAAGCCTATCGCAACATGCTCAAGCAGTTTGCCGGCCCGGGCAAGCTCGTCGCGGTGGTGTCTGATTCCTATGATCTTTATCGCGCGGTCAAGACCATCTGGGGCGAGGAACTGAAGGCCGAGGTCGAGGCGTCGGGCGGCACGCTCGTGGTGCGCCCCGATTCGGGCGACGCCACCCGCGTTCCCGTCGACACTGTGGAAATGCTGGGCGAGATCTTTGGCTTCTCGCTCAACAGCAAGGGCTACAAGGTGCTCAACCCGGCGGTCCGGGTGATCCAGGGCGACGGCATCACGCCGGAGACGATCCGGATCCTTCTGGGCCGCCTCGAGGACCGGGGCTGGTCGGCCGAAAATATTGCCTTCGGCATGGGCGCGGGCCTGCTTCAGAAGGTCAACCGCGACACGCTGCGTTTCGCCATGAAGGCCAATGCGCGGCAGGACCAGGACGGCGTCTGGCACGGCATCAACAAGAACCCCAAGACAGATCCCGGCAAGGCCTCGAAGCGGTACCGGCAGGCCGTCGTCATGGAAGACGGCCAGGCCGTGGGCGTGGCGCTGAAGGATCTCGGCGACCGGGAAAACCTGATGCGCCCGGTCTGGCAGGACGGCCGGTTGCTGGTTGACTGGACCTTTGCGGAAATTCGCGAGCGGGCGGCCGAAACCCGGTAGTCTCGACACGACCGGGTACGGGAATGCGTGTCCCCGCAACCACCCTGCGGCGCTCGGGCTTGCATTTGCAACCGGTTTTGGGTCTGTTGCGCGCCTGAAACCAATCAGATGGACGGGTCCGGTCGGGCCGGTCCTCAGCACATTCAAAAGCGCGGACCGGCCGGCGACGGCGGGAACCGCCATACCCGGGGAGGAAAGACCATGTTCAAGTGGGGCATCATGTCGACGGCCAAGATCGGCCGCGAGCAGGTTATTCCGCAATTGCAGGATTCGGAAAACGGCGTTGTGACCGCCATCGCAAGCCGCGACCACTCGCGCGCTCGCGCGCTCGCCGACCGGTTCGGAGTGCCGCATGCGTACTCAAGCTACGAAGACTTGCTCGCCTCCAACGAGGTTGACGGCGTCTATATCCCGCTTCCCACGTCCCAGCACGTCGAATGGGCCATCAAGGCAGCCGATGCAGGCAAGCACGTGCTCTGCGAGAAACCGCTGGCGCTCAATGCTGCCGACATTGCCCCGGTTATCGAGGCGCGCGACAGGAACGGCGTCCTGGTCAGCGAGGCCTTCATGGTCACCTACCATCCGCAATGGCACAAGGTGCGCTCGCTCATCAGGGATGGCGCCGTTGGCCGGCTGCGGCATGTGCAGGGTGCATTCTCCTATTTCAACACCAATCCCGACGACATGCGCAACAATGCCGAACTCGGCGGCGGCGGATTGCCCGATATCGGCGTCTACCCCACTGTTTCGACACGCTTTTCCACCGGTCGTGAACCTGAGCGCGTTCAGGCGACCGTCGAGCGCGATCCCGAATTCGGGACCGACCGCTATGCCAGCGTGAAGGCGGATTTCGGTGATTTCGAAATGAGTTTCTACTGCTCCACGCAGATGGCGCTCCGGCAGTTGATGGTCTTTCACGGCGAGAAGGGCTACATCGAAGTCACCGCACCTTTCAACGCCGGTGATTATGGCCACGCGACAGTCACGCTGCACAATGCGGGCCACGATGGCGCCGAAACCTTCCGCTTTCCCGGCGTCCGGCAATATCGTCTGGAGGCCGAGGCCTTCGTCCGCAAGGTAAAGGGCGGTGACGAGGAGATTTTCACTCTCGAACATTCCGTGCTCAATCAGAAGGTGATCGACGCCGTCTACCGGGCGGCTGAACACGACGGCTGGGAAAAGGTCTGACGGCCCGGCCGCGTCCCGTTCAGGGCCGCGGCCCGAACACGAACCGCGAATAACCCAGATAGGAAAAGACGGTCGCCGATCCCGACCCCAGCACCACAGCGAGATAGGGCGAGAAGTCCTTCAGCACAATCAGGCAGGCGGAATAGACCACATAGTTGATCAGCGCCGATGCGATCCCGACGCCGCCATAGCGCGCGCCCTCGACGCTGACCCTGCGGTGCGAGGCGCCGAAGGTGAAGGTGCGATTGATCAGGTAGGTGCACAGCATGGCCGAGGCGATCGCCAGCACCCGTGCGCTGAACGGATCCAGCAGCTCGAAGCGCAGCAACAGCCAAAGCACGCCGACGTCGACGGCAAACCCAACTGCGCCGGCAAAAAGGAAAAACTGTATTCGTCTCATCAGACCGCTTTGCGGCTCCTGGCCTTTGTGGCTGGGATGGAGGGCATTTCGGCGCCCGAAGGGTCCGAAACACGCCGGCCTGCACCGGTGAATGCGCGCCGTTCGCCACGGGACGGCGAGATCGACATATAATGAAATCGCTTCTGTTCAAACCGTGATCTGGCAAGAGAATCGAGAATTACCCCTCCCGAGAAGATCATCAGCGCCATCATCATCAGTGCCGTGGCAAGAATCCATGTTGGCATGCGGGTCACCAGTCCGGTGAGAAAATACTCGTTGAGGACCGGCACCATGAACATCATCGACAACGCCAGTGTGAAGACGCTGAGATAGCCGAAGAACATGAAAGGCCGCGTTTCCTTCATCAGCATGGCGAACATCCAGAGGATTTTTGCGCCGTCCTTGAAGGTCGAGAGTTTCGAATGCGAACCCTCGGGCCTGCGGCCGTAGTCGAGCGCCAGTTCCGACACCGGCATCTTGAGCATGGAGGCATGAACGCTCATTTCCGTCTCGATCTCGAATCCGCCGGATATCGCCGGAAAGCTTTTGGCAAATCTCCTCGAGAAGGCCCGGTAACCTGAAAAGATATCGGTAAAATCGGTGCCGAAGATCGCCGTGTAGAGCCGGTTGAAGATCGAGTTTCCGAAAGCGTGACCGCGGCGGCCGGCGTCGTCGGTGACGCCGCGTCTTGTGCCGACCACCATGTCGTAACCGCCGCTGAGCAGAGTCTGCACCAGTTCCGGACCGTCGGCGGGCGCGTAGGTGCCGTCGCCATCGGCCATCAGGAAGATGTCTGCTTCGATGTCGGAGAACATGCGCCGCACAACATGTCCCTTGCCCTGTCGGGTTTCCCGCACGACGGTCGCGCCCGCCAGTGCAGCCCGCATCGCGGTCTGGTCCCTGGAATTGTTGTCGTAGACGTAGATCCGCGCGGTCGGCAACGCCGCGCGAAACCCGGCGACGACATCGCCGATCGTCTCGGCTTCATTGTAGCACGGCAGCACCACCGCGATCTCAAGACCTTCGAAAACACCGTCTGACATGGGGAAATCCTGTTGATCGCGGACCACACTCCGCTTCCGCTTTACTATTTCTTGAGAAGGTTAAGGCTAGGTTGAGCCTGAGGCATAAAGTGGTTGGGAGTAGCCCCCTTGAGCAAGAGCAATTCGGCTGCGGCGCGTCTGCCGCTTGCAGAAACCGCGCCGGAACCGTCCGTCCCCGGCACACTTGCCGCCTTGCACCGCCCGGTTCTGCTGGCCATGGCGGTCCTGGCGCTGCTGACCGCGATCATGCATTTTTCCTCCTATGTCGACTATGTCGGCGCTGACAATGATGACGTGATGCGGCTCGTGCAGGTCCGCGACCTCTTGTCGGGCCAGGGCTGGTTCGATCTGACCCAGACCAGGCTCGGGCTGGAGGGCGGAACCCTCATGCACTGGTCGCGGCTAGTCGACCTGCCCATCGCGGCTCTCATTCTGGCCTTTTCGCAATTTCTGGAGCCGTCATACGCCGAGGCTGCGGCGTTGTTTGTCTGGCCGCTGATCACAGTTGTTCCGATCTTCTATGCCCTGGCGCTGGCCGGGGAGACTCTGGCAGGCGCGTCCGGCCGGTTGATTTCGCTGGCTTTGGCGTTCCTGTTCGTGCTTAGCGTCAACCGTTTCCAACCCGGATCGATTGACCATCACAATGTGCAACTGGGCCTGATCGCCGTCATCGCCGCCTGCCTGATCATGCCGGGACGCCCGGCGCCGGCTCATTCGATTGCCGGCATTGCGGCCGCGCTGGCGATTGCAATCGGCGCGGAAACAACGCCGCATATTGCGGTCATCGCACTGATTGTCGCGCTGCAGTGGCTCTGGCTCGGGGAGGAGGCGCGTTCAGCATCCACGGCCTTCGCGCTCTCGATGGCGACGACACTGACCGCATGCTTCTTCGCCACCACGCCCCCCGGCCAGTATGGCCTGGTGGCCTGCGACGCACTGTCGACCGGATTCTACGCGCTTGGCGTGGTCGGTGCGGGTTCATTCTTTCTGGCCGCCGCTTTCACCTCGAGCTTCGGGTTCGCCGTCCGTCTTGTCGGGCTCGGTCTCGCCGGGGTTGCCACCGCCGGGTTCACCTTGCTGATCGCGCCCCAATGTCTCGGCAATCCGCTGTCAACGCTGGATCCGTTGCTTGCGACCATGTGGCTCAACAATGTCACCGAGGCGCAATCGGTGCTGGCGCAGCTACGCGCAGAGCCGTGGACCATCGGCGGCTTCTATGCCGTGCCGGTCCTCGCCATGGCCCTGTGCGTGATGCGCATTCGCCAGGGGCGCAACGTCCAGGCGCACGGCGTTCTTTTGGCGATGATCCTTGTCTCCTGGGCGATCGCGCTGGTCCAGGTGCGCGGAGCGGTGTTCTCCAACCTGCTGTCGGCGATTCCGCTCGCAGCTCTCATTGCAGACCTGCGTACCCGCGCCAATGCCGATCCGAAGAACCTGCGCAAGGGCCTTGCCTTTGCCGGAACGGCTTTCATATCGGTTCCCTTCATCTGGGCGTTTGCCGGCGCGCTCGTTTCCATGGGCGTCGACAAGGCAATGGGACGGGACATCGATCCGCTGCCGGTCCGGGAGCAGAACTCCTGCAGGGACGAGGCGGCCATGGCCCCACTGGCAAGCGAGCCGGCCGGCGTTGTGGCAGGCCCTTCAAATCTTGGCGCGCATATCCTGCGCTTCACTTCGCACCGGGCCCTGTCCGCTCCCTACCACCGGAACCAGGGTGGCATGCTGACAGAGCTTCATGCCGCAATGGCCGTCCCTGATGACGCGGTCAAGTTTCTTCGCGGCGCCGGAGTGACGGTTCTGGCCTATTGCCGCACCGATCCGCAGACCGGCAACGTCATCGCCGTTGCCCCGCAGGGGCTTTATGCGCAACTGGCGGAAGGTCGCGTGCCTGACTGGCTCGAACCGCTGGCCCGTACGCAGGACAAGCCGCTGCAGCTCTATCGCGTGCTGCCGGGCGATCCTGACCGCTGACCCGCCCCGGTTCCTCTTTCACCGTCATCGCGATAGGCTGGCCGGGTGATTTGCGCATCAAGCGCACCAGCTCTTGAAACGGGGTCCGATCATGAACGCCATTGCTCGCAGATGGTTCGCCCGAAATTCCATGATGGCGATCCTTGGCCTGGCCCTGCTGGGCTCTGGCGCAAGCGGATCGCCAACAGGTGCGCAGGCCGCGGAAACCGGCCCTCCCGCCAAGCAGATCTTCGGCGCCGCCAAGCTGCCGGCGGCCTTGCCCGCCCGCGCCATCGGTTTTTACTCGAAGGGCTGTCTCGCCGGGGGTGTTGCCATTCCCGCAGATGGCGAGACCTGGCAGGCGATGCGCCTTTCGCGCAACCGGCGCTGGGGACATCCCGACCTCATTGCCCTCGTCGAAAGGCTCTCGCGCGAGGCTGCTGCGCATGATGGCTGGCCAGGACTGCTGGTTGGCGATATCGCCCAGCCCAGGGGCGGTCCCATGCTGTCCGGTCACGCTTCGCATCAGGTCGGTCTCGATGCCGATGTATGGCTGACGCCGATGCCCGACCGAAGACTGAACGCACGCGAAAGGGAGGAGCTTTCCGCGACCTCCATGCTCGACAAGGGGACCCTTTATGTCGATCCCGATATCTGGACCCCCGCTCACGCACGGTTGTTGATCCGGGCCGCCAGTTACGCCGAGGTGGAGCGCATTTTCGTTCATCCGGGCATCAAGAAAAAGCTCTGCGACACGTGGAAAGGGGATCGGTCTTCAATGGGCAAGATCAGGCCCTATTATGGTCATCACTATCATTTCCATATCCGGATCAAGTGCCCGCCGGGCGCAAGCGGCTGTCGCAGCCAGAACCCGCCTCCGGCCGGTCCGGGCTGCGATGCGTCCTTGGCGTGGTGGTTTACCGACGAGCCCTGGGCGCCTGCCGAGCCGGAGACGGACGACAAGCCCAAACCGGCCAAGCGTGAGATCCGGCTGTCCGACCTGCCGGCGGCCTGTGCACGTGTGGCGGATGCGCCGGGACCAGCGTCGGAAGCCGAAGCGACGTTCAGGGTCGATCCAGTCGGCAATCCGGTGCGCAACTCCGGCTCCGAATCCTCTACGGTCAAGGGTTTCGCGCCGCTGCCCCGCGTGGTTCCCTTGCCCGCATGGCGCCCGCGCGACTAGCTCGAAGCCATTTGTCCGGCAATGCTGGCCACCGCTCAGGTCCGGCAGCGATAATCATGTGGGCGGTGGCTTTCCCGGCGGGAATGAAACCGCTATAGGATGTGGTATCAAATCGATTGAAATGCCAAGCCCCCGCTTTGCTGACATTGGATCGTCATGACCTCGACCAAAGCCATTGCCCTCATTGCGCATGATCAGAAGAAAGACGATCTGGCCGATTTTGCCCGTTCGCACAGCAACGTCCTGTCGCGCTATCCGATCGTCGCCACGGGCACCACCGGCGGCCGCATCGTGGAAGCCTGCCCGGATCTCGATGTAAGGCGGCTCAAGAGCGGGCCGCTTGGCGGAGACCAGCAGATTGGTGCACTGATCGCAACCGGCGAGGTGGCTCTGGTGATCTTCTTCGTCGATCCGCTGACGGCCATGCCTCACGATGTCGACGTCAAGGCATTGATGCGGCTCGCTATCGTTTATGATATTCCGATGGCGCTCAACCGCGCCACGGCTGAACGCCTTCTGTCGACGCTCGGTTGAGCGGCGGCAACCGATCAATCGGCCGGAGTGGCCGTACCCATGCAATATCCGGCCTGACGGGGACAAAACCGATGCCAATCTCCAGCGACACCGACCGCAACATCGCCTTTCCGATCCTGATCGGCGATATCGGCGGGACCAATGCGCGCTTCGCCATTCTGGTTGACGCCTATGCCGAGCCGAAGGAATTTCCGGTTCTGGCCACCGCCGATTACGAGACAATCGACCTCGCGATCCAGACAGGAGTTCTCGACAAGACGTCCCTGCAGCCGCGCTCGGCCATTCTCGCCGTGGCAGGGCCGATCAAGGAAAGCGAAATTGATCTGACGAATTGCGACTGGGTTATCCGGCCCGAGGACATGATCCGTGATCTGGGCTTCGAGGATGTTGTGGTCATCAATGACTTCGAGGCGCAGGCGCTCGCAGCCGCCGCACTCGGCCCTGAGCATCTGGAAAAGATCGGTGGCGGCGAGATCCAGCCTTCCACCTCACGGGTGGTGGTCGGTCCCGGGACCGGTTTGGGGGTTTCCGGCCTCGTCCACGCCCGCCACACCTGGTTTCCGGTTCCCGGAGAGGGCGGTCACATTGACATCGGACCGCGCACACCGCGGGATTTCGAACTGTTTCCCCTCTACCAGACGATCGAAGGCCGTGTTTCCGCCGAGCAACTTCTGTGCGGACGCGGGCTGATGAACATCTACCATGGCGTCTGCAAGGCCGGGGACAGCGCTCCTCAGGCGAAGACCCCTGCCGAGGTCACGTCGGGATGGTCGGCTGGCACCGATCCGGCTGCTGTCGAGGCGATCGAGCTTTTCGTCGCCTATCTCGGACGGGTGGCCGGGGATCTGGCCCTGATCTTCATGGCGCGCGGCGGCGTCTATCTTGCCGGGGGCATCGTTCAAAGGATCATTCCGGCACTCGAGCATTCCAGATTCCGGGAGGCATTCGAGGACAAGGCCCCGCATTCGGGGATCATGAAGCGGATCCCGACATTCGTCATCACTCATCCGCTCGCCGCCCTTTATGGGCTTGCGGCCTATGCGCGCACACCGATCCGGTTTGGCGTGTCCACCCAGGGCCGTCGCTGGAAGGCATAGGCAAACCGGTTTCAACCCGTTATAGAGCCGCTGTGGACCGGGCATACGGGTGTTTGCCCGATGGCGGCAATGCCCCGGCAATGACCGGCGGCCGGATAGGACGACGCAACGTGGCGCGCGGCAATAAAATCAAGACCGATGTCGACTCCCTGACGATGGTGATCCGCCGGATCATAAGGGAGAACGGCCGCGAGTATGTTCGCACTTACATTTTTGCGGCTTTCTGTCTCGTTCTCGTCGCAGCCTCCACCGCGTTCATGGCATGGATCATGGAATCGGTCATCAATGAGGCATTCGCCAAGAAGAACGGCGATGTGGTCTGGCTTATCTGCGGCTCGGTGCTTGCAGCCTTCGTCATCCGTGGAGCTTCATCCTATGGCCAGGCTGTGGCGCTGGCCCAGGTCGGCAACAATCTGGTGGCCCGCTATCAGCAACGTCTCATCGATCATCTCATGCGGCTTGGTGTAGGCTATTTCGGTGACACCCGTTCGGCCCAGATCGCAGCCCAGATCAGCCAGAATGTGGCTGGTATCCGCGACGTCATGAACCTGACGATCACATCCTTTGCGCGCGACCTTCTTACGCTGATCGCACTTGTCGGGGTCATGGTCGTAAAGGATCCCGTTTTGAGTTTGATCGTCTTCATCGGCGCCCCGCCGGTGCTGATTGCGCTGCGCTATATTTCAAAGCGCCTGCGCAGCGCCACCCGCGAATCGATCCACATCAACAGTCGTGTTCTCGGCTCCATCCAGGAAACCGTGCAGGGCATCACCATCGTCAAGGCCTTTACCATGGAAGGCCAGATCAGCCAGCGCACATCTCAACTGATCAGGTCCGCCGAAGAGCGCGCCAATCGCATCGCAAAGCTGACCGAACGGACATCGCCGCTGACGGAAACTGTCGCGGGTTTGGCGATATCGGGCGTGATCGCCTATGCCGCCTACCGCTCCATCTATGGCGATGTTCTACCCGGCGCGTTTTTCTCCTTCATCACCGCCTTGCTCCTGGCCTATGATCCGATACGGCGGCTGTCGCGGCTTCAGATCAATCTGGAACGCGCCGTGGTCAATGCGCGAATGATCTATGACATCCTTGATGAAGAGCCGACCCAGGGTGACAGGCCCGGCGCGGCGGAACTTGATGCTGCGCGCGGTGAAATCGAGTTCCGGGATGTGAGCTTTGCCTATGGCAACGGCGAAAAGGTTCTCGATGGCGTTAGCTTTACGGCCGAGGCGGGGAAGACCACTGCAATCGTGGGGCCGTCCGGCGCCGGTAAGTCGACGCTGATCAGCATGGTTCCGCGCTTTTACGATCCGGTCTCCGGACAGGTGCTTATCGACGGTGTCGACATTGCCACCGTCACCACTGGCTCGCTCAGGCACCAGATCGCCTATGTCTCGCAGCAGCCATGGTTGTTCGAAGGGTCCATCCGGGACAATCTTCGCTATGCCCGACCCGACGCCACAGATGCAGAGATCGAGGAGGCGGCGCGCCTGGCCTACGCCCATGATTTCATTCTGGCCCAGCCCCGCGGCTACGATACGCCGCTCGGCGAAAACGGAGCCAATCTTTCCGGCGGGCAGCGTCAGCGCATCTCCATTGCCCGCGCACTGGTCAGGAACGCGCCGATCCTGTTGCTCGACGAGGCGACTTCGGCGCTCGACAATGAGTCCGAAGCAGCGGTGCAGAAAGCGCTGGAAAGCGCCATGCAGCACCGCACCGTGTTGGTGATTGCCCATCGGCTGTCGACCATTGCCAAGGCTGACAGGATCATTGTCATGCAGGCCGGTCGCGTGGTGGAAAGCGGCAGCCACGCCGATCTCAGCGGCAGCAAGGATGGCCTTTATGCCCGGCTGCAGGCGTTCAGCGAGACCGAGGTCAACGACGCCGAGCCGCATTTTTCGGAAGACAAGAAGGGAAACAGGCGATGAGCAAGATGCCTTCCAGCATGGGCCTGGTCGTGGTGGGCGCTGCCGGGCGGATGGGCAAGTCGCTGATCCGCGCGATCGCAGAAGTTGACGGTGTGCATCTTGCCGGCGCCATCGAGCGTGAGGGCTCCGATGCGGTCGGCGGCGATGCGGGCGAGATCGCGGGTCTGGGTGCGAACGATGTGGCGATTACCGCCGATGCGCTGCCGGTCTTCGCGCGCGCCGACGGCGTGCTGGATTTCACCACGCCCGCCGCGACACTGGAGTTTGCCGAACTCGCGGCCCAGGCGCGCATTGTCCATGTGATCGGAACCACCGGGATGGGCGAGAGCGACGAGGCGAAGCTGCATGCGGCTTCGCGTCACTCCCGCATCGTCAAGTCCGGCAACATGAGCCTCGGCGTCAATCTTCTGTCGGTTCTTGTGCGTCAGGCCGCAAAGGCGCTCGACGCCGGCGATTGGGACATCGAGGTGCTGGAGATGCATCACCGCCACAAGGTGGACGCGCCGTCGGGGACCGCGCTGCTGCTGGGCGAAGCTGCGGCCGAGGGGCGCGGGATCTCCCTGAAGGAGAATTCGGTCCGGGTGCGCGACGGTCACACCGGCGCGCGCGAAGCCGGCAGCATCGGTTTCGCCACCCTGCGCGGCGGTTCGGTCGTTGGCGAACACTCGGTCCTGCTTGCCGGTGAAGGCGAGACCATCGAGATCTCCCACAAGGCCACGGACCGGTCGATCTTTGCCCGCGGCGCCGTGCGCGCCGCGTTGTGGGCCCGCAACCAGAAACCCGGCTACTATTCGATGCTTGACGTGCTCGGTCTCGCCGATCGCTGATCGAGCGCCAGAACCCCAACCGCCTGAGAAAGGGAAATCACCATGTCCGGAACACTTGTGCTTGTCCGCCACGGCCAGAGCGAATGGAATCTCAAGAACCTGTTCACCGGCTGGAGGGATCCCGATCTGACCGAAAAGGGCGTCGAGGAAGCAAAGACCGGCGCACAGGCAATCAAGGACACCGGGCTCGTCTTCGACATAGCCTACACCTCCGATCTCAAGCGTGCCCAGCGGACACTTGATCTCATCATGGAGGGCATCGGCCAGACCGGCCTCACCGTCATTCGCGACGAGGCGCTCAACGAGCGCGACTACGGCGATCTCGCAGGGCTCAACAAGGACGACGCGCGCGAGAAATGGGGCGAGGAGCAGGTCCATATTTGGCGCCGTTCCTACGATGTGCCGCCGCCGGGCGGCGAGAGCCTCAAGGATACCGGCGCCCGTGTCTGGCCTTATTACATGACCGAGATCCTCCCGCGCGTGCTGCGTGGCGAGACCGTTCTGGTCGCAGCGCACGGGAATTCCCTCAGGTCGCTGGTGATGATCCTCGACCGCATGTCGTGCGAGGAGATCGTCAAGCTCAATCTCGCCACCGGCGTACCCATGGTCTACAAGCTCAACGCCGATTCCACGGTTGCCTCGAAAGAGGTGCTGGGCGACATGTCAAAGGCGCACTGACCCCGGAGCCCGGGCCGGCAGCTTCATGGTCTGCCGACATGACGCGGAGCGTGATCCCCACAAGTGCCGGTCATGGCCGTGTCATCCGGCGGCGGACTGTATGCAGCCGCTTTCCCAGCCGAGCATGGCCCGCTTGCGGGTGATGCCCCAGTGGTAGCCGGTGAGCTGTCCGGATTTGCCCAGCGCCCGATGGCACGGCACCACGAAGGAGATCGGGTTGCGCCCGACCGCGGCGCCCACTGCGCGGGAGGCCGAGGGCTTGCCGATGGCGCGGGCCACGTCGGAATAGGTTGAGGCCCGACCGAGCGGAATTCTCAGCAGCGCCTCCCAGACCCTGACCTGAAAGTCTGTGCCGATCATGACGATCCTGAGCGGCTGGTCCGAGCGCCATTTTTCGGGTGAGAACACCCGGCCGACATAGCCTGCGGTTGCCTCCTGGTCCGCAACCAGACGGGCGCCCGGCCAGCGCCGGGCCATGTCCTCAAGTGCTGCAGCTTCCTCGCCGTCATCCGCGAAGGCAAGACCGCACAATCCCCGATCCGTTGCCATCACCAACGCCATGCCGAACGGCGAGGGGTGGTAGCCGTAGCGGATCTCAAGCCCCGCACCGCCGGTCTTGAAGTCCCCCGGGCTCATCGCCTCGTGGGTGACGAACAGATCGTGCAACCGGCCCGGCCCGGAGAGGCCCAGTTCATAGCTGGCGTCGAGCAGCGGCAGCCCTTCGTCTCCGAGCAGCCGGCGTGCATGGTCGAGTGTCACCGCCTGCAGGAATGCTTTTGGCGTCAGCCCGGCCCAGCGGCTGAACGTCTTTTGCAGCCTGCCCGGCGCGACGTCCAGATCGGCCGCGATTGCCTCGAGCGAAGGTTGTGCCCGGTAGTCGAGCGATATTCGCTCGATGGTCTGCCGAACCAGCTCGTAGTCCTCGTTCTGCGGTGTAATCTCACGGTCAAGCTGTGCGGTCACGGTCATGGCAAGTCTCCTTGACCCCACTCAAGCATGTGCCGCTGTGCCTCGCCACCCGAAACGCGCCGCGTTTCAAAACACGCTTCAGCGCTTGACCGTTGCCAGCGCTGTCTGGAAGGCCGACGCAAAGCTCTCCTTGTCGTCGGGATTGAGAAAAGCCCCGACATCGGTGCGGCGGCCCTCGCCGCTGATCTGCATGTTGGTGATGCCGATCTCGTCATGACGGGACACGTTGAAGCGCGCCCAGAACGGATTGTACAGGTGCTCCTCCGCCCGGCCGGACGGCGCAACCTTGCGGACCTTCAGATCGGTGCGCGAGACACTGACGAACTCACGCGCCCGACCCGAGCGGTAGCTGAGCCAGAATGCGCCGAACAGGAGCGCAAGGTCGACCCCGAAAAAGCCGATTACCGGCCAGGCATTGACCGCGGCGAACATGATCACATGCACCAGCGTGAGCGCCGTGGCGATCACCATCAGCACCACGAAGCCGGTGCGTCCCAACGAGCGGTGAGGGCTCAGGACGGCCTCGAAAACAGGTTCCTCGTTCATCGTCTTGCCGGTCTCCAGCGCTGGATTTGCCAATGCCTCCACATCGTGATTATAGGCAGGGAATGGAAAACCCCAAGAGCCCCAATCCGGCGAAAACGCCGCGCGCTTCCGCCGGAACGTCAAAAGCCGCTGCGGCGTCGGCGCTTTCCGGCACGCCTGTCAAGGCAAAACGCGCCACCCGCCGCCCGCGGATTCCCTACTCCCGGGACGAAATCCGCGAGATCTTCCGCCGCTTCTCTGTCCAGCGGCCCGAGCCGAAAGGGGAACTCGAACACGTCAATCCATTCACGCTGGTGGTCGCCGTGGCGCTTTCCGCCCAGGCGACCGATGCCGGCGTCAACAAGGCCACGCGCGCGCTCTTTGCAGTCGCCGACACGCCCGAGAAGATGCTGGCGCTCGGCGAGGAGCGGGTGCGGGACTACATCAAGACCATCGGCCTCTACCGCAACAAGGCGAAGAACGTGATCGCGCTGAGCCGGAAGCTGGTCGATGACTTCGGCGGCAAGGTGCCGATGACCCGCGAGGAGCTGGTCACGCTTCCGGGCGTCGGCCGCAAGACCGCCAATGTGGTCATGTCGATGGCTTTCGGGATTCCTACGCTTGCGGTCGACACCCACGTCTTCCGCATCGGCAACCGCCTGCGGATCGCGCCGGGCAAGACCCCCGACCAGGTCGAACAAGCCTTCCTGCGCATTATCCCCGAAGACTACCTCTTCCACGCCCATCACTGGCTGATCCTGCATGGCCGATACTGCTGCAAGGCGCGAAAGCCCGAATGCGAGCGCTGCGTCATCGCCGACATCTGCAAGTCGAAGGAAAAGACCACTGATGTGCCCGCGCCGCTGGTGGAGCTTCCGGAGCAGTTGATTTAGCCGCGCCGCCGGACGCAGTTCAGGCAACCTCGCGCCGCTGATGGTCGCTCCGTCGCGGTGAAGGGGCGGGCCCATCTGCAGGCGACGGGGCAATGACCGTCCGGTTCTTGCCTGCGCGCTTGGCGGCGTAGAGGGCCTCGTCGGCACGGTCTATGGTCTTCTCCGGCGCCTCGTCGCCATGCCTCAGCGCCACGCCGATACTTACGGTGACCGTCCGGTCGATGAAGTTCCCCGGTTCCCCGATGTGCAACTGTTCGATGGATTTTCGGATTCGCTCGGCAGCGGCAGAGGCACAGTCCCGGTCTGCGGCTCTCAGCACCACGAGAAACTCTTCGCCGCCGTAGCGTGAAACAAGGTCGCGACTGCGCAGATTGTCGGCGATGCTCCGTGCGACCTGGCGAATGCAGTCATCGCCGATCGCGTGACCGTATCTGTCATTGAGGATTTTGAAATCATCGATATCGAGCATCAGGAAGGCAACATCCTGTGCTCCACCCTCGCAGATACGGCTGATTTCCTCCTGCGCGGCGCGCCGGTTCCGAACGCCGGTCAAAGGGTCGAGGTCTGCGGCAAGGCGCAATTCCACATTGAGCTGCTCCAGCGTCTCCTGGTCCCGCAGTTCCCGGACCTTCGATTTGAAACTCTTCCAATGGCTCCTGAGTGCCGCCTTGCGCGTGCTCGCGAAAGTGATCATTGCGCTGCAGTAGAAGCAGCCGGTAAAGACGGCAATCAGGGGATCGGCCACCGGGCCGGCCGCAAGCATGACCACGTAAAGAAAGGTTGCCAGGGTAACGGCACAGATGGTCCAGGAGAACGCAATCGGGAAAAACAGGATTGCCGTCGCAACTGTGAACAGCCCTCCGGTCAGATAGCGCTCAAATAGGGCTTCGCCGCCCAGCAACCCCAAGGCTGCGGCTTCGATCATGATGGTTGCGGAAACGGCAATCAGGCTTGCTCCCTGGACAGCGTGATTTTGCTCCCGGGCCCAAAGGATCCAAAGCGCAACAAGGATGGTGGTTACGATGCCGCCGCGGATGATCAGTGAGGGCGCCAGCAGGGACGGATCCAGAAAGGCGTCGAATCCGATCAGCGCAAGGTTCAGGATGATGACGGCCTGAAGCCAGGCGCGGGCCTTGAGCGAATGCGCTGCCCAGTAATAGCTGTTGTAGATTGCGCGAACCGCATGCGGCATCTCTGGAAGCCGGCTTTCGACCGTCAGCAAATGATCAGGCAGCAGGACACGGTCCGACATTGCAAGCGTCAGCGCTTCCTTGTAGGTGCGCTGGCTGCGGATCCGGTGATCGGTGTGGTCGGGCTTCAACATCAGAGCCTGACGCTAGCGTCGCACCCTTAAGGAAGTGCTTATATTTCCCGCTTGGTTGTCGGGGAAGATATCACGGGGATAACGCTGAAAAGGCGGGAAGTCCGCGCAGCGGCCTGATTGCCGCCGAGTGACGCAGATTGCGCGATTGTACGCATCTGTACGGCTTCTCAGTCGGTCAGCCCGTCGATCAGCGAGGCAATGGCGTCTTCGTATCGTTGGCGTTCGGCTCCCGTTTCGATTGCCAGCGCCGCACGGTCGAATGCGGCTGACAGCAATATGGCCAGCGTCTCCGCATTGTCCTTGTTGTCCGATTTGGAAAGCAGGGCCTGAAGACCATGCTTCAGCGTCGCTTCGGATGTCTCCCTATCGATGGCCCGCATTATATCTTTTCCCAGAACGGCAGGCCCGTCGAGAAGCAGGAGCCGCGTGCGGCCCGGTCGCGCCATTGCGTCGAAGTATGCTTTCGTCCCTTCAAGGATGGCTTGGCGCGGACCGTCGTCGGCCGGTGCCGCCGCATCGATGTCATTCGCGATCTCGCCTGCCTCGCGTTCGACGACTGCCCGGAACAGGTCCTTCTTGTCCTCGAAGTGGTGATAGAGCGCGCCTCTCGTGACGCCGGCCCGATTGACGATCTCGGGCGTGGAGGTGTCGGCATAGCCCTTTTCGATGAACAGCGCACGTCCGGCTTCGATCAGCGCCTGCCGCATGCTTTCGGAACGGTCCTTGTTGGTTCTTCGCATTTTGCCTCTTTACATACATACAGTATGTTTGTAGTTAACAGATACAGACAGACTGTATGTTAAACAGAGGAGCCTGAAAACATGAAAACCACCAGCTACTACCCGGTCGTCATGACCAGGGACGTCGCCGCCACAGCCGCGTTCTATCAGACGCATTTCCGGTTCGAGATGTTGTTTGAGAGCGACTGGTACGTTCATCTGCAATCGAAGGAAGACGAAAAGGTAGCGATTGCCGTGCTCGACGGAGAGCATGAAACGATCCCGCCTGTGGCGCGCGGCACGGCTGCCGGTTTGATTCTCAATTTCGAGGTGGAGGATGTCGATGGTGTTTACGATCAGCTGCGCGGCGCCGGTCTGCCCATTCTCAAGGATATCTGCGACGAGGATTTCGGCCAGCGGCACTTCATCACCGCCGACCCCAACGGCGTGTTGATCGACATCATCCGGCCGATCCCGCCGACCGAAGAATATGCGGCGCAATATGCGCAATCGGCGTTGCCGGTGTGAACTGTCATTCGTCTAAATCCGGCCCCGGTCGCGGGTCCGGATCAGGCGTCACCCGACGTCGCTGCAATCATCTTGTACAGATGCACCATCATCCCGGCTGCAAACATCGGGGTTAGCAGGTTGAGAATGGGCACGGACAGGAACGCGGCGATGATCAGGCCCGCGAAGAAGATCGTCGTTGAATTGCGCGCCCTGAGCCTTTTGGCGTCGGAAGGGCTCATGAAACGCATCGCTGCGAACTCGAAATATTCGCGCCCCAGAAGATAGCCATTGACCAGGAAAAAGGCGGCAAGGTTGATCCCGGGCACCAGGAGCAGAAACAGTGCAATCAGGTTGCCGAGTCCGACCACCAGAAGAAATCCCAGTGACTGGCGGATCGACTGGCCAAGCGGCATCGCCCGGCCCGGCGGGTCTCGCGGGTAGTCCCGTGCTTCGATGACTTCGGCGATATCATCGAGAAACAACCCGGCCATAACCGCCGTCACCGGTGCGATCAGGAGCGCGAGCACCAGCGCCAGGCCGATGCCGGCGACGATGGCGGCAACGGTGCCGAGCCAGCCGGCCCAGTCGGGCAGGCCCGGGAGGAGTTCCCCCAGCCACGGCATGGCCAGTGCCGAGAAGGCTTCGCCGAGCCCGAACCACAATCCCGCAAGCAGCAGTATGGTCAGTCCCAGCGATTTAAACAGCACGGACCGCGAGGCCGGCGCCAGAAGGTTGCCTCCGCCCATCCGGGCAGCTTCAATGATCATTGTCCGGCCTTTCCCTTTTCACCACGCGCCTGCGTCACGCCGCGGGTGGCACGCCTTTCGACGGGCCGAAGTCATGTGGTGACGGAATGCCTGAGGTTCAACGGCAAGCATGTCGGGACCTGGACTGAAACCGAACGCGTTCCGCACGATCCGCGCTGACAAACCGACACAAATCAGCCATGATTCGGGTGCTTCAACACGAGCCGACTCAGCAGGCTGCGATCGCTCTTTTCCGGATCTTTCATGTCCGTTCCCCGACTACGTCCCGCAGTTCAATCCGACATTGCAGACCTCGACGCAATCGAGCAGGCCGTGTTTTCCAGCGACCGCATCTCGCGGCGGTCTTTTCGCAAGCTGATTGACCGCCCCACCGCCGAAACGCTTGTCATCGAGGTCGATGGGATCGTCTGCGGCTATGCCATGATCCTGTTTCGCGCGGGCGCCGCGCTGGCCCGGCTCTACTCGCTCGCTGTCGCGCCCGACCACGCGGGAAACGGTTACGGAAAGGCCCTGCTTTCAGCGGCCGAACAGGCTGCGATGGATCACGACCGCATTCTGCTCAGGCTGGAGGTTCGCGAGGACAACACCGGCGCCATTGCGCTCTATCGCAATGCGGGCTATCGGCACATCGGCCGCGTGCCCGCCTATTATGCCGACGGGATGGCGGCGCTCAGGTTCGAAAAACTGCTGCGCGGACCCGAGGCGCCGGCGATGTTCACGCCGTTCTACGAGCAGACGGCCGATTTTACCTGCGGCTCCGCCTGCCTGCTGATGACCCTTGCCCGCTTTCGCTCCCCGGAGTTCCTAGATCCGGTTTGGGAAATCCGGCTGTGGCGCGAAGCCACCACCGTGTTCATGTTGTCCGGTCCCGGCGGTTGCGAACCGTTCGGCCTTGCGGTTGTGGCGCGCGAGCACGGCCTCGATCCCGAGGTCTCGTGCTCGACCGATGAGTTCCTGTTTCTCGAAACTGTCCGCGATCCGGAAAAGCGGCGGGTCATGGAACTGGCGCAGACCGATTTCCGCGCCCGCGTGACCGAGAAAGGCATTCCGGTCCGGTACGAGCCGTTCACGCTCGACTGGTTGCGCGCAAGGCTTGCCGAGGGAAATGTCGCCATTGTGCTGGTCAGTGGCTATCTGATGATGGGCAGGAAAGTGCCGCATTGGGTGCTCGCCCATGGCGATGATGGCCGGCATATCTTCGTTCACGATCCCTGGGTCGAGGACGAACAGGGCGAAACCGCCGCCGACGCCTCCAACATTCCTCTTCCATATGCCATCTTCGACCGCATCGCCTGCTTCGGCCGCTCCGGCCTGCGCGCCGCCGTGCTCATAAAGGGAAAACTGCCCGATGTCTGACTGGGTTATCCTTTCCACAGCCCTAGCCGGCTTCGATCATGCGGCCACCGCCCACAAGGTGCTGACGACACGCGATTATCTCGCCCGGCCCGAATTGTTCCGCGGCGCCCGGCCCAACATCATCAATCTTTCGCGCTCCTACAGCTACCAGAGCCGAGGCTATTACGCGTCGTTGCTTGCAGCGGCCCGCGGCCAGCGCGTGATCCCGTCGGTCGAGACCATCATCGATCTTTCGGCGCGCAAGCTCTACGAGAACGCGATTCCCGAACTCGAGGACGCGCTCAACAAGGGCCTGGCGGCGGCTATGGATGAGCCTGCGCCAGCGCGCCTGCGCGTGTTCTTCGGAACCAGCGCCGACCCGCGCCTCGAAAGGTTCTGCCGGCTTCTGTTCGACTGGTTCCGCGCACCTGTGCTCGAGGTCACACTCAAGCCCGGATCATGGTGTGCAATCCCGCGCATCGCGCTTTTGCCCTTCGCCAAGCTCGACGACAATGACAAGGAGCTGTTTTACAAGGCGATGGCGCGCCACACCGCGCGCCAATGGAAGGACGCGAAGGCCCGCGCGCCGGCGCGCTACTCCTTCGCCACGCTGGTCGATCCCGACGAGGCGCTGCCGCCGTCGACCATCGAAAGCCTCAAGCACTGGGCGCGCATCGCAGCCCGCATGGGCGTCGCGGTCGAGCCGATCACCCGAAAGGACCTGCCGCGGCTGGCCAACTTCGATGCGCTCTTCATTCGCGAGACGACATCGATTTCCAACCACACCTACCGTTTTGCCCGACGTGCCCAGCAGGAGGGCATGCCGGTCATCGACGACCCGGTCTCGATGATCCGCTGCACCAACAAGGTTTATCTGGACGAACTTATGGCATCGAACGGCATTCCGGTGCCGCCCACGGTAATGCTGATCGGGCCGGAGGATTTTGCGCGGGCCGCCGACCGGCTCGGCTTCCCGATGGTTCTGAAGATCCCGGATTCGTCATTCTCTCGCGGGGTCTCGAAAGTGGGCTCGATGCAGGAACTCAAGACCCTTGCCAATGCATGGCTGACCGATTCCGAGGTCCTGATCGCACAAGCCTACATGCCGACGAGCTTCGACTGGCGCATCGGCGTCCTCGGCGGCAAGCCGCTCTTTGCGGTCCAGTATCTCATGGCCAAGAAGCATTGGCAGATCGTCAAGCACGATACCGGCGGCAAACCGCTTGAAGGTGGCTTCAAACCCTTCACGCTGGCGCAGGTCCCGCCGCTGGTTCTCGATACGGGCTTGCGCGCCGCGCGCTCGGTCGGCGACGGGTTCTACGGCGTCGACCTGAAGGAAACCGATGACGGTGTTTTCGTCATCGAGGTCAACGACAATCCAAATCTTGAGCACGGAGTAGAGGATGCCGCGGAGAAGGACGAGGTCTGGACCCGGCTGACCAATTGGTTCATCGAGCGAATTGATGGCTGACTTCGCGCAGCCCGACACTGTTGCTGAACGGCGAAACACGCTATAGCAGCCGCGCCTACGGACACAGGGGCCGATGCACATGAACCAGGGACGGGCGCGGTGAGGTCGTTGCCGGGACGGGCCGGAGCAAACGCGCCGGGAGCATCGACGCCCCCGATCTTCGGGCTCGCTGCGCCAAGTCACTTCCGCGATCAGGACTTACTACGAAATGCCAGACTCCCCAGACAAGACCCTTCGCCTCAAGGAAATCGTCGACCCGGCGGTGCTGCGCGCAAGTTTCGACGCGATTGCGGCCGAACATGGGGGTGCAACGACTCAGGCGCGCCAGGCGATCCTGGCCGAGGTCAAGCGCGTCAATGCCGAGGGCAGGGAGCGCGCCCGCGAGATGCTCTTTGATGATGGCGGCGGCACGCTGTGCGCGCGTCGAATCTGCCATCTGCAGGATGTCATCACGGAAGCGCTCTACGATTATGCCAGCGCCCATGTATACCGTGTCGAGAATCCTTCGACCTCCGAACGCATGACAGTCACCGCGGTTGGCGGCTACGGCCGCGGAACCCTTGCACCCGGGTCCGACATCGATCTGCTGTTCGTGCTTCCCTACAGAAAGACACCCTGGTCGGAGCAGGTGGTCGAATGGATCCTCTACATGCTTTGGGACATGGGCCTCAAGGTCGGTCACGCCACGCGCAATGTCGATGAGTGCATCCGGCTCTCCCGGTCCGACATGACCATCCGCACCGCCATTCTCGAGGCTCGCTTCATTTGCGGCGAGTGGACGTTGTTCGCCAATCTCGGCGAAAGGTTTGATCGCGAAGTCGTGGAGGACAGCGGCCCTGAGTTCATCAGCGCCAAACTCGCCGAGCGCGATGCGCGCCACAAGAAGGCCGGCGATACCCGCTACCTGGTCGAGCCCAACGTCAAGGAGGGCAAGGGGGGCTTGCGCGATCTCAACACGTTGTTCTGGATTGCAAAGTATTTCTACCACATCCGTGACACCGCCGAACTGGTCGGCCTGAGCGTCCTGTCGCGCCGCGAATTGAAACTGTTCGAAAAGGCCGAGGACTTTCTCTGGGCCGTGCGCTGCCACATGCATTTCCTCACGAACAAGGCCGAGGAGCGGCTATCCTTCGACATTCAGCGCGATATTGCCGCGGGACTGGGATACCAGGACCACCCGGGTCTCTCTGCGGTCGAACGCTTCATGAAGCACTATTTTCTTGTCGCCAAGGATGTGGGAGACCTGACCCGGATTTTCTGCGCCGGTCTCGAGGATCAGCAGGCCAAGCAGGCGCCGGGGATTTCGGGTGTCATCAGCCGCTTCGCCAGTCGCGCCCGCAAGATCCCCGGAACGCTGGACTTCATCGAGGACAAGGGCCGGATCAATCTGGCCGATCCCGACGTGTTCAAGCGCGACCCGGTCAATATCATCCGCTTGTTCCATCTCGCGGATATCCGCGAACTTGAGTTCCACCCCGACGCGCTCAAGCGCGTTACGCGATCGCTCAGGCTGGTCAATGCCGAATTGCGCAATGACGAGGAAGCCAACCGGTTGTTCCTTTCGATCCTTACATCGAAGCGGCGGCCCGCAATCATCCTCAGGCGCATGAACGAGGCCGGAGTTCTTGGCCGTTTCATCCCGGAGTTCGGCAAGATCGTGTCGATGATGCAGTTCAACATGTACCATCACTACACGGTCGACGAGCACCTGATCCGAACGGTCTCGGTGCTTTCGGGAATCGACAAGGGGCAGGAGACCCAGGAACATCCGCTTGCGTCCAAGCTGATCCCGGGCATCGAAGAGCGGGAAGCCCTCTATGTCGCGGTCTTCCTTCACGACATCGCCAAGGGCCGGCCCGAGGATCATTCCGTCGCCGGAGCAAGGGTTGCCCGCAAGCTCTGCCCTCGGTTCGGGCTCTCGCCGCATCAGACCGAACTGGTCGCATGGCTGGTCGAGGAACATCTCACCATGTCGATGGTCGCGCAGTCGCGGGATCTCAACGACCGCAAGACGATCTCCGATTTTGCCGACAATGTCCGGTCACTGGAGCGGCTGAAGATGCTGCTGGTGTTGTCGGTGTGCGATATCAGGGCCGTCGGCCCGGGCGTGTGGAATGGCTGGAAGGGCCAGTTGCTGCGCACGCTTTACTACGAGACGGAACTGATGCTCTCGGGCGGGTTCTCGGAGGTGTCGCGCAAGGTACGCACAGCCCATGCGCTGGAGGCGCTGGATCAGGCGCTCTCGGACTGGCCCGCCAAGGATCGCAAGGCCTATCTCAAACTGCATTATGAACCCTACCTTCTCGCGGTTCCGCTTGAAGAGCAGGTGCTGCATGCCAGCTTCATCCGGGAGGCCGACAAGGCCGGAAAGCGGTTTGCCAGCACGGTGCGGACCAACGCTTTCCATGCCATTACCGAAATCACCCTGCTGTCGCCCGACCATCCGCGCCTGCTGTCGATCGTCACCGGCGCCTGTGCCGCTGCAGGCGCCAACATCGCCGATGCCCAGGTCTTCACCACCTCGGACGGCCGTGCACTCGACACGATCCTTATCAACCGTGAGCTGCCGGATGACGAGGACGAATTGCGTCGTGCAGCCTCCATCGGCCGGATGATCGAGGAGGTGCTGGCCGGTGAAGCGCACATTCCCGAAGTCATCGCCCGCAAGAACCGTGGCAAGCGCAAAAACCGGCCGTTCACGGTCAAGCCGCAGGTGGCCATCTCCAACACGCTCTCCAACAAGTTCACCGTCATCGAGATCGAGTGTCTTGATCGCCCGGGACTGTTGTCGGAAGTGACCTCCGTTCTGTCGGACCTGTCGCTCGATATCGCCTCGGCGCATATCACCACCTTCGGCGAAAAGGTGGTGGACACCTTCTATGTCCGCGACCTTGTCGGGATGAAGATCACCAACGAGACCCGGCAGATCAACATTGCTGCGCGTCTCAAGGCGGTGCTTGCCAAGGAAGATGACGAATTGCGTGACAGGATGCCTTCGGGCATGATCGCGCCGCAAGGCTCCAACCGGCGTCCCCGGGCATCCGCTCGCGCGAACGCCCGGGCGGATGCCGGCAAATGAGCCTCATCGGAAAGTTCGCATCCGTTGGCGGCGCCACAATGGCCAGCCGCGTGCTCGGCTTCGTACGCGAGGCGATGATCGCCGCGTTTCTGGGCGCCGGTCCGGTCGCAGACGCGTTCTATGCGGCTTTTCGCTTTCCCAACCTGTTCCGGCGCTTGTTCGCAGAGGGCGCGTTCAATGCCGCCTTCATTCCCCTGTTCGCCAGGGAAATCGAGGGCGGCGGACCGGAGGCTGCGCGAAAATTCGCCGAACAGGTGCTGGCTGTCCTGCTGTTGTCGCTGTTTGTCCTGAGCGCGCTGGCGATGATTTTCATGCCGTTTCTGGTCAGCACTGTCATCGCCCCGAAATTCATCGAGGACCCGGACAAGTTCGAACTGACCGTGGTGCTCGGGCGGATCATGTTTCCCTATCTCGCAGCCATGAGCCTCGTCGCAATGCTGGCGGGCATCCTCAATTCGCTCAGGCGCTACTTTCTGCCCGCTCTCGCGCCGGTGCTGCTCAATGTCGTTCTCGTTTCCGGACTGATTGTCGCGGGTTATCTGGAGTACTCGGCGCCGGATATCGGCATGGTCCTCGGCTGGTCGGTCATCATATCGGGAGCGCTGCAACTTGGGCTGCTGGCCTGGGCGCTGCGACGTGAGGGGTTCTCGATGGGGTTCGTCCGGCCCCGTCTCACCCCGGCGGTCAGACGGCTGCTTTGGCTTGCCCTGCCTGCCGCCCTCACCGGCGGCATTACCCAGATCAACCTTCTGGTCGGACAGATCATAGCATCCGCGCAGGAAGGCGCCATCGCAGTGATGAACTATGCCGACCGGCTCAATCAGTTGCCGCTTGGCGTGATCGGCATTGCGATCGGTGTTGTGCTTTTGCCGGAACTGTCGCGCGCGCTTAGGGCCGGGGACATGAAGGATGCCCAGCACCTGCAGAACCGCAGCCTCGAATTCGGTCTGGCGATAACGGTGCCTGCAGCCGTTGGTCTCGCTATGATTCCCGAACCGATCATCGCGCTGGTGTTCGAACGCGGCGCGTTCACGCGCGAGACGACCCTCGTCACCGCCTCTGTGCTGGCGGCCTTCGCGCTCGGGCTTCCCGCCTTTGTGCTCACCAAGATCTTCACCCCCGCGTTCTACGCCCGAGAGGACATGCGCACGCCGCTGTGGGCCTCCCTCATCTCCGTGGCCATCAACATTGCCGGCAGCCTGGTCCTGTTCCCTCGCCTGGGTGTAAGCGGCATTGCGCTTGCAACAAGTCTTGCGGGATGGATTTCGGTCCTGTTTCTCGGCCGGCGTCTTGTGTCCGGCGGCCTGTTCCGGCTCACGGCTGTCACACTGAAGCGTATCGGACTTATCCTGATCGCCTCCGCCTTGATGGGAGGCGTGCTCTGGTGGGTGGAGGCGAATTTCTCCGCCTTCCTGCTGGATGCCGCTTTGCCTTTGCGTCTGTCGGTCGTGCTGCTCACGGTTCTTGCCGCCGCCGTCGTCTATTTCGGCTTTGCGTTCATGACCGGAGGGCTCGACCGCGCGGAATTCGCGCGGCTGTTCAGGCGCCGCAAAAAGGCATGAAGCGCAATGCGGCGCCGATGACATCTTGACGCGGGCCGGGACCGACCGCATAACCCCGCCCGATTTCAACGAGGCATTCGGGCCCTCCACCAGCCCGTCAGGAGCGCATCATGACCGCTACATTCAAACCCCAGGTCTTCTCGGGTGTCCAGCCGACGGGCAACCTGCATCTCGGCAACTATCTGGGTGCGATCCGCAAGTTCGTGGCATTGCAGAACGAGCACGACTGCATCTTCTGCGTCGTCGACCTGCACTCGATCACGGCCCAGTTGGTGCATGAGGATCTCAAGGCCCAGACCCGCTCCATCGCGGCGGCCTTCATCGCCTCGGGTATCGATCCGGTCAAGCACATCGTGTTCAACCAGTCAGCCGTCTCCGGTCATGCCGAACTGGCCTGGGTCTTCAACTGCGTTGCCCGCATCGGCTGGATGAACCGGATGACCCAGTTCAAGGACAAGGCGGGAAAGGATCGCGAAAACGCCTCGCTCGGACTTCTTGCCTATCCGAGCCTGATGGCGGCCGATATTCTCGTGTACCGCGCAACCCACGTGCCGGTCGGCGACGATCAGAAGCAGCATCTCGAGTTGACCCGTGACATCGCGCAGAAATTCAACATCGATTTCTCGGATCGCATCAAGTCTGCCGGGCTCGGCGTCGACATGATGGTGGGCGAGGAAAAGGTCACCGGATACTTCCCGATGACCGAGCCGCTGATTGACGGCCCCGCACCACGGGTGATGAGCCTTCGCGACGGTTCGCGCAAGATGTCGAAGTCCGAACCCTCCGACCTCTCGCGGATCAACATGACCGATGATGCCGACACCATCGTCAAAAAGATCCGCAAGGCCAAGACCGATCCCGCTCCGCTTCCCGAGACGCTCGAGGACCTCAGGACACGCCCGGAAGCCGACAATCTGGTCGGAATCTATGCCGCTTTGAGCGACCGCACCCGCGAGGATGTGCTCGGTGAATATGGCGGGCAGCAATTCTCGGTCTTCAAGCCGGCGCTGGCGGAGCTCGCAGTTACCGTTCTGGCCCCGATCACAACCGAGATGCAGCGCCTGATGGATGACCCGAGCCATATCGACGCCATTCTCAGGGACGGTTCGGAGCGGGCCAACGCGATCGCTCACAAGACCATGGCCGATGTCCGCGAGATCATCGGCTTCCTGTGAGGATCGAAAAATCGGCCTTGCCGCATGGCCGGCTGTGATGGCATGGTCCGGCCATGGTATCACTCAGGCGGTCTCGCGAAGCCGGTCACCGGCGCAAGTTTCTGGCGGTCATTGACGATACGCCCGAATGCGAGCGCGCGATGCGCTATGCCGGCATGCGTGCTCACAATTCCGGCGGCGGGCTCGTCCTGGTCTACGTGATCGAGCCGGGAGATTTTCAGCATTGGCTCGGCGTCGAGGAAATCATGCGCGCCGAGGCGATGGAAGAAGCCGAAGCAACGCTTGCCAAGGCGAGCGAGAAAATGCGTCAGCTCATAGGCATTGATCCCGAGGAGGTCATCCGACAGGGCAAGACTACGGAAGAAATTCATGCCGTGATCGAAGAGGACCAGGACATTGCCATTCTGGTGTTGGCGGCGGGCTCCGCCAAGGACGGACCCGGACCGCTGGTGGCCTCCATCGCCGGCAGGGGCGCGGCGTTTCCCATCCCGGTGACAGTCATCCCGGATGCGCTGACCGATGATGAGATCGACGCGCTGAGTTAGAACAAACTGCTCCGGTGAGGGCGATCGACGCAAGATCCGCCCTTGATCGTCGTGGCTCGGACGCCTATCTTGTTTTGAAGAATTCTAAACTGGTGGGGCAAAGACCCCGCGGGAGACGCGAAATGTTTATTCAGACCGAATCCACGCCCAATCCGGCGACTTTGAAATTCCTGCCGGGGAAGGTCGTCATGGACAGCGGAACTGCCGATTTCCGGGATGCTGACGAAGCTGGCGCCACGTCGCCGCTGGCGGCCAAGCTGTTCGGCATCCCCGGTGTGATTGGTGTCTTCTACGGCTATGATTTTATCACGATCACCAAGGATGGCGCCGACTGGCAGCATCTCAAGCCGGCCATTCTCGGCACCATCATGGAGCATTTCATGTCCGGCGCGCCGGTCATGTCCGGTCAGACCCAGGAAGTGGCTGCGGGCGACGAGGAGTTCTTCGAGGACGGTGACGAGACCATCGTCGCAACCATCAAGGAACTGCTTGAAAGCCGGGTTCGTCCCGCCGTGGCGCAGGACGGCGGAGACATCACCTTCCGCGGGTTCCGCGACGGCAAGGTGTTTCTGCACATGAAGGGCGCCTGTGCCGGGTGCCCGTCCTCCACCGCAACGCTCAAGCACGGCATCCAGAACCTGCTGCGTCACTTCGTGCCGGAAGTGCGTGAAGTCGAGGCTGTCTGAGAGGTTCGCCGCGCGGCTTGGCCGGGACCGTACCTTCAAGGCCGGCCGCCGCCAGCGAACCCTGACGGATTGACTTTCCGTCCGCGTACAACTGCGCTAAAATTTTCTGGCAATACAATCTCACGCCGATGGCGTACCGGATCGGGCGGAACCTCCACGTGCTCACACTCGCTATCGACTGTTCGGCGGCCCTTTGCGCTGCGGCCGTGCATGAAAGCACAGAGGATCGCGTGCTGGCTGATCAGAGCCCCGCGATCGGCCGAGGCCATGCCGAGCGTCTGCCCGGTGTGGTCGGCACGGTGATGCAGGCCGCCGGACTGCAATTGCAGGATATCGACAGGATTGGCGTAACCATCGGCCCGGGGTCCTTCGCGGGAATAAGGGTCGGTGTGGCCTTTGCCCGCGGCCTTGCCCTTACCCTCGGCTCCCGGGCCGTTGGGGTAGGCTCGCTCGATGCCCTGGCGGTTCCGGCTGCGCGAAGCCGGGGACGGACAGTCATGGCCGCACTCGACGCCAGGCGCGACAGGCTCTGGACACTGGTCGCCGCCGCTGACGGGCAGGTTCTTCATCCCGGCGCGGAACTGACGCCGGAAGCTGCGGCGGATCTTGCCGCAGACGTCGGCTGCGACATCCTCGGCAGCGGCGGCGCCATCCTGGCGGCGATCAGGCCGGAGCTCTGTTCATCCGTGATCGGCGATGGTGTTGCCCCGGAAATCGGCGATGTCGCCCGACTGGCCGCGCGTCTCGATGCTGATGCAAGCCCGCCCGAACCCTTGTATCTGCGCGAGGCCGACGCCAGGCCGCAGAGCGGCTTTGCGCTGCCGCACGAGGCGTAGCGGCTGTCATGTTCGGCCTGTTCGCCCGCTCTCCGGAATGTCTCATACTCGAGATCGAGATGAAGGACGCCGCCACGCTCTCGCGCATTCACGGCGAAGCCTTTGCCAGGCAATGGGGGGATGGCGAGTTTGCAAGCCTTGTCTCTCAGGCGTCGGTCTTCGGCTACATCGCCTGCCCCGAGGGGCGGGCTCGGGACAAGGCGGCAGGATTTGTGCTGTGCCGGGAAGCCGCCGGTGAAGCCGAAATTCTTTCAATTGCCATTTCAGCGAGAAGCCGTCGCACAGGACTCGGGTGGCGGTTGATGCGCAGCGCCATCCAGGAAGCCGTCCGTCGTGGAGCCGAGGAGATGTTCCTGGAGGTCGACGAAACCAACGTCGCGGCGGTGGCGCTCTACACGCGGCTCGATTTTGTCAAAGTCGGAGAAAGACGCGGCTACTATGCCAACGGCGATACCGGGCGCACCACGGCGCTTGTCATGCGCCGCGATCTTCGCTAGTCCCGCCGAAAGTATTTGCGCTTCACGGCCCGACGGATAAATCTCCGTCAGGGTCGCCGGTGGGGATCCTCACCACCGAACCGGCGGGGCAGGCGATGGACGAGCAAAAATCCCTGGAAGACCGATGCGCCGAGCGCGGCATGCGCATGACCGAGCAGCGACGCATTATCGCCCGGGTGCTTGATGGCGCGGATGACCACCCGGATGTCGAGGAATTGCATCGGCGGGCCGTCATCGTTGATCCGCGGATCTCCATGTCCACGGTCTACCGCACCGTCAAGCTGTTCGAGGATATCGGTATCATCGAGCGCCACGATTTCCGCGACGGGCGTTCGCGCTATGAAACCGTGCCGGAGGAACATCACGACCACCTGATCAATCTGAAAACAGGAGAGGTGATCGAGTTCCATTCCGCCGAAATAGAGGCGCTGCAGGAACGCATCGCCCGCGAGCACGGATTCCGGCTCGTCGATCACCGGCTCGAACTTTACGGCGTTCCGCTCAAGCGCGACAAGCAATGAGAGAGCCGTCATGGCCTATTTGAGCCGTCACGGCGATGGCGCCGCATGATCGCCAACCTGCGTATTCTCTTTGTGGCCGCAGCCTTCCTGGCGGTAAGCCTCGCCTTGCTTCCGGTTCAACTGGCCGCCATCGCCTCCGGCCACGGCCTGATGCGTCGGCTTCCGCGATGGTGGCACCGGATGATGTGCCGGGTGATAGGTCTCAAGGTCGTTGTCCACGGCGAGATCTCGGAAAGGCGCCCGCTGCTCATGGTCTCAAACCACATCTCCTGGAAGGACATCCTGGTGCTCGGTTCCGTTGCGGATGTCGTCTTCATTGCAAAGTCCGAGGTCCGGCAATGGCCGGTATTCGGATGGCTCGCGCGGCTCCAGCGCTCGGTTTTCGTCAATCGCACCGAACCGCGAACCACTGGCAAGCAGATTTCAGAGGTGTCGCGTCGCCTGATTGCAGGTGAGATCGTGGTCCTGTTCGCCGAGGGGACCACTTCGGACGGCAACCGGATTCTTCCGTTCAAATCCTCGCTGTTCGGGGCTGCAAGCGCCGCGCTGCCATTCTCGCCGGACAAGACCGTTCATATCCAGCCGGTGACCATCGCCTATACCGGCATCCACGGTCTGCCGATGGGCCGGTTCCACAGGCCGGTTGCCGCATGGCCGGGCGATGTCGCGCTGGGGCCGCATCTCCTGCGCGTCCTGCGGGAAGGCGCGCTCGAGGTCGACGTGGTGATCAGCGATCCGGTGCCGTTCGCAGTTGCCGCCAACCGCAAGCAGGTTGCCCGAGAGGTCGAAACCCGGATCCGGACCGCCCTGGCTGCCGCCTTGCGCGGAAAGCTTCCGCGCTGAATGGCCATTTTCAAGTCACAGCTTTACGGTTAAAAGCCCTCCCATGACCCAGGATACTCCCATTTTGCCGGCCAGTTCCGGCGCCGCGACGGAAGCGCCGAAGCCGACGAAGAAGGTTTTCGTCAAGACTTATGGCTGCCAGATGAATGTCTACGACAGTGAGCGCATGGGCGATGCGCTCAGCAATGACGGCTATCAGGCGGTCGATTCCGTCGAGGCGGCCGATCTTGTCCTGATCAACACCTGCCACATCCGCGAGAAGGCCGCCGAGAAGGTCTATTCCCAGCTCGGGCGCCTCGCTCAACTGAAGCAGCAGCGCAAGGCGCGCGGCGAGAACCTGATGGTCGCGGTGGCCGGGTGCGTTGCCCAGGCCGAGGGCGACGAGATCATCCGGCGCGCCCCTGTCGTCGATGTCGTGATCGGGCCGCAGACCTATCATCGCCTGCCTGTCGCCCTGGCGCGGGCCCGCAATGGCGAACGCGTGGTGGAAACCGAGTTCCCCTCCGAAGACAAGTTCGACCGACTTCCCGCGGCCTCGGCGGGAACCATCAGAACCCGCGGCGTGAGCGCATTTCTGACCGTGCAGGAAGGATGCGACAAGTTCTGCACCTTCTGTGTCGTGCCGTACACGCGAGGCGCGGAGGTGTCCCGCCCGGTCGAGCGGATTGTCGGGGAAGCCGAGCGGCTTGCCGCGGCAGGTGTCCGCGAGGTCACGCTTCTGGGGCAGAACGTGAATGCCTGGCACGGCCAGGGAAGCGACGGCCGCGAATGGGGACTGGGCGAATTGGTGCGGCGTCTTGCCGGCATTGAGGGCCTTGATCGCATCCGATACACCACAAGCCATCCCCGCGACATGGATGATGCGTTGATCAATGCCCATCGCGACCTGCCGGAGCTCATGCCCTATCTGCATCTGCCTGTCCAATCCGGTTCGGACCGCATTCTCAAGGCCATGAACAGGCGCCACACGGCCGCCGACTATCTCAGGCTTGTCGAGCGGATTCGGTCGGCCCGTCCCGACATCGCGCTCTCCGGCGATTTCATTGTCGGCTTTCCGGGCGAAACGGACGAGGATTTTGAGGCGACGATGCGGCTTATCGAAGAGGTTGAATATGCCGCTGCCTTTTCTTTCAAGTACTCGATTCGTCCGGGCACCCCGGGCGCTGACATGGACGGACAGGTCGATGAGGCGGTCAAGTCCGAGCGCCTTGCCCGGCTGCAGGCCTTGATCTCGCGCCAGACCCGGGAATTCGGCCGCAAGTGCGTCGGCAGGACAGTTGAGCTGCTGTTGGATAAACCCGGACGCAACACTGGCCAGCTTGTTGGCCGGTCTCCATGGCTCCAGCCTGTGATTGTTGATGCAAAGGCCGGTGAAATCGGTGACATTGTCACGGTGCGAATCATTGAGACGGGCCCGAACAGCCTCTTCGCCGAGCCGGTCGGGCCTCAAAGCGGCAATCAGGGAGCAAGATCGTTTGACAGCTGAGCACTTGTCCAAAACGGACATGGAAGCCCCCGCATCGGGCGCTTCCGACGCGACACACCTCGCGCTCACATTCGAAAACAACCGGCTTGCGAGCGAGCTTTTCGGTCAGTTCGACCAAAACCTTGCCCTGATTGAACAGAAACTGAAAGTGGATGCACGCTCGCGTGGCAACACCGTGAGCCTGCGCGGCGAGGAAATCGCCACCAACCAGGCCCGGCGCGCGCTTGATCACCTCTATGACCGGCTCTTGAAGGGCGCGAGTGTCGAGACCTCGGATGTCGAAGGCGCCATTCGCATGGCGCTCGCCGCCGACGATCAGCTTGTTCTGCCCACGCTGGAGCGCAAGGGCAAGCTGGCGCTGGCGCAGATTTCGACCCGCAAGAAAACGATCATGGCGCGCACGCCGACCCAGGACGCCTATATCCGGGCCATGGAGCGCGCCGAACTGGTGTTTGGCACGGGCCCTGCGGGCACCGGCAAGACCTATCTGGCTGTGGCCTATGCCGCTCAACTTCTGGAGCGCGGCTCGGTCGAGCGGATCATCCTGTCCCGCCCGGCGGTTGAGGCGGGCGAACGCCTGGGATTTCTGCCCGGTGACATGAAGGAGAAGGTCGATCCCTATCTCCGCCCGCTCTACGATGCGCTTTACGACATGATGCCCGGAGACAAGGTCGAGCGGGCGATCACGGCCGGCGTCATAGAGATCGCGCCTCTGGCCTTCATGCGCGGGCGGACATTGGCCAATGCGGCGGTCATTCTCGACGAGGCCCAGAACACGACACAGATGCAGATGAAGATGTTCCTCACCCGGCTCGGCGAGAATTCGCGAATGATCATCACCGGCGATCCGACCCAGGTCGATCTGCCGCGCGGAGTAACTTCCGGCCTGGTCGAGGCGCTTTCCATCCTCGACGGCGTCGATGGCGTCGTCACCTGCCGTTTCCGGGAAGTCGATGTGGTGCGCCATCCTCTCGTTCAGCGTATTGTCGAGGCCTATGGCCGCAAGGAGCACCCCCGGACTGATCCTGCTCCATGAGCGCCAGGCCCTTGTTTTGTCTTGAAACCAGCGTCGAGGCGGGAGAGTGGGGCGACAAGGAATCGTTCGAATCCCTCGCCGCTGCCGCGCTACGGGCGGCGGCAATGGACCTGTTTGTGAATGAAGCCCAGCCTTTCCCCGACGAACCGCCTGAAGTCTCCCTCGTTCTGGCAGACGATGCGACGATGGCCGCCATCAACGCCCAATGGCGGCAACAGCCAAAGCCTACAAACGTGTTGTCCTTCCCCGCGTTTCCGCTGACCCCGGGCAAGATGCCGGGTCCGATGCTCGGTGACATCATTCTGGCGCGCGAGACCGTCGAGCGCGAGGCCCGCGACCTTGACAAGCCCGTGGACGAGCATCTCGCGCACCTGATCGTGCACGGGTTTCTTCACCTTTTCGGTTATGATCATATCCGGGCTGAAGATGCGGAAAAAATGGAAGCGATGGAGACTCGCATTTTGGCCTCGCTTAACTTATCTGATCCTTACGGCGATACAGAGCCGGTTTGACACCGAAGAGATGATGACCGACAGCAATGCCACGGCCCCGGCCCCGAACTCAGCCGGCGACCCGAAAAGCGCTTCAGGCGCTTCTTCAACCGAAGACGCGGACAGTTACCTTCCCGTGCCGGTGCCCACCGAGGCAGCGGCTGACGAACGCAACGGCATGGGGCTTTGGCAGCGGCTTGTCCGTGCCCTTTTCCCCCCTTCCGACCGTGAAACCATCCGCGAGGATCTGACCGACGCACTGCAGTCAGGCGGCGAATTGCACGAGGCTTTCTCGGCCGACGAACGCGCCATGCTGCACAACATCCTCCGTCTGCGGGAGGTTCGGGTCGAAGACGTCATGGTGCCACGCGCCGATGTCGAGGCCGTCGACCAGGCCACGACGCTCGGTCATCTGCTCGAAATCTTCGAGGAATCCGGTCGCTCCCGCATGCCGGTTTATGCCGAGCATCTCGATGATCCGCGCGGCATGGTTCATATTCGCGATTTGCTCGCATGGATCACCAAACAGGCCCGGGCAAAGCGCAGATCCCCCTCCAAGAACGGCAACTCGGCGACGCAGAAGCGCACCGCGCTCAACGCGCTCGACCTGTCGCGCGTGGATTTGAGCAAGACGCTGCAGGAATCGGGCATCACCCGCAAGGTTCTTTTCGTCCCCGCCTCCATGCTTGCCAATGACCTGATGCAGCGCATGCAGGCCAACCGCACACAGATGGCGCTGGTTATCGATGAGTACGGTGGCACCGACGGTCTCGTCTCGCTCGAGGACATTGTCGAGATGGTCGTCGGCGATATCGCCGATGAGCATGACGACGAAGAGGAAACGCTCATCAGCAAGACCGGGGACGATATCTGGATTGTCGACGCCAAGGCCGAGCTTGATGACATAGCCCGCGAAATAGGTCCCGATTTCGATGTGCGCGAGCAAAGCGAGGACGTGGATACGATCGGCGGCCTGATCTTCTCCGAACTGGGCCGTGTTCCGGCCCGCGGCGAGGTCGTCCAGGCGCTGGCGGGCTTCGAGTTTCATGTCACCGATGCCGACCCGCGGCGCGTCAAGCGCGTGCGCATCGTCCGCAAACGTCTGGGCGCTCGCAGGAGGACCGGACGTTCCGAAACGGCATCCAAGAAGTCGGCCTCGACTCGCAAGACCGCCGAGAGCGACGGCAAAAGCGACGCGAGTGTGGCCTGAGCGCACGCCTGACACGTGGCTGTCTGGACCCCGGTTCCGCGGGGAGCGCGGGTTTCTGCCGATCTTCTTTGAAAAATGCCGGTCGCTGCAAGGCGACGCAGCGGACAGCATGCCGGTTTTTTGAAAGGATGCGGGCATCTGATTCGCCGCCGGCGTCGGCGGCGGATGGAGCGGCCAAAGGGGCGGAGTGACCAGGGTTTGGAACGGATTGCCGAGACGATCATGTTGAGCTGGGGCGCCAAGCGCAGAGCGCTGGCTCTGCTGGCTGGGGCGCTTGCCGTGCTGGCGTTGCCACCCTTCAATTTCTTTGCCGTGTTGTTTGTCTCCTTCCCGGTCCTTGTCTGGCTGCTCGATGGCGCCAGCGGGCCGGCGGAAGCCGGTTTCCTGGGGCGGCTTCGTCCCGCGTTTGCCACCGGCTGGTGGTTCGGCTTCGGATATTTTGTTGCCGGGCTGTGGTGGCTCGGCAATGCATTGCTGATGGAAGCCGAGAGTTTTGCCTGGGCGCTGCCGATCGCGGTGCTGGGGCTGCCGGCCTTCCTTGCTCTGTTCTACGGCTTAGCCGCCGCTGCCGCGAGAGCGCTCTGGTCAGACGGTATCGGCCGCATCGCGTCCCTGTCGGCAGCCTTCGGGCTGGCCGAGTTCGTGCGTGCGTACCTCTTCACCGGATTTCCGTGGAACGCGATCGGATACGGCGCGATGCCCGCGCCGCTGATGATGCAGTCATCTGAAATCGTTGGTCTTTACGGCATGTCAGCGCTGACGGTCTTCGTGTTTTCCGCCCCGGCTCTGGTCGGCACCCGGCGCGGCGCGGTGCCAGGCATTGCGCTGGCGCTGGCGCTTTTTTGCGCCCATGTCGGCTATGGCTGGATGATGCTGGCGGATGGCGCCGGCCCCCGGGATACATCGCGCGCTGCGGTCGTCCGCATCGTTCAACCCGCCATTGACCAGTCCGCCAAGTGGGACATTTCCGAACGTGAGCGGATCTTCGCGCAACTGCTGGAGCTGAGCGCTCTGCCGCCACGCGAGGGTGCTCCGCGTCCCAGCCATATCATCTGGCCGGAGACGGCGCTTCCGTTTCTGTTGACCGAGAATCCCGGCGCCTTGTCGCGCATGGCCGAGATGCTTCAGGTCGGACAGACGCTGATCACCGGTGCGGTCCGGCAGGAGGACGGGGTCGGCGGCAAGACCCGGAGATTCTACAATACGATTTATGCCATTGATGACGAAGGCCAGATCATCGGCTCTGCGGACAAGGCGCATCTGGTTCCGTTTGGCGAATACCTGCCCTTCGAGCAACTGCTTAGGGAGTACGGCCTGAAGCCGGTGGCCGATAGTTTCGGCGGTTTTTCGGCGGCGGATCGTCGCGCCCTGCTGAGTCTGCCGGGCGGATTGAATGCGGTTCCGCTAATATGCTACGAGGCAATATTCCAGCGATTTTCGGAAATCGGCGATGCTCGCGGCGATCTCCTGCTCAATCTGACCAACGACGCCTGGTACGGGTTGACGCCAGGTCCTTACCAGCATCTCCGGCAGGCGCAACTGCGCGCCGTTGAAACGCGATTGCCGCTGGTTCGGGCGGCAAACAACGGAATCTCGGTTGTAACCGACTCTGCCGGACGTATCGCGGGAAGTCTTCCTCTGGGGGAAAAAGGTGTCTTCGATGTCGAGCTTCCGCCCGCTGGCGGTTCTTTCTGGAACAATGCCGATCGCGACATTAACTTCGGATTGACTATCGTAATAATGGTATTTGTTGCCACGTTTGCTCGCAGGAGCAAAAAGTTTGTGTCCGATTGACGAAAAACCATAAAATTGCGTAGTTGTTCTGGTCAACCCACTTCCCGCCATGGGATCGATACACATCGATCCGGTGCAATCTCGTATTTTGACTGCAAGTGAGACGGGATAAACCAACCAGAGGGCCGAAGGCTCTTGTCAGGACAAAATCATGATTGAAAACAAGAAAAAGCCGAATCCGATAGACATTCATGTCGGCAGTCGGATCCGGTTGCGCCGTACCATGCTCGGTATGAGCCAGGAAAAGCTGGGTGAAGCGTTAGGCATTACGTTCCAGCAGATCCAGAAGTACGAGAAGGGCACAAACCGGGTCGGCGCGAGCCGACTTCAGAACATATCCACAATTTTGAATGTCCCAGTGAGCTTTTTTTTCGAGGACGCGCCGGGCGACCCGCAGACCGGCGGACAGGCGGGCATGGCCGAGGCCAGCAGCTCGAACTACGTCGTCGACTTCCTGTCGTCCTCGGAAGGGTTGCAGCTCAACCGCGCCTTCATAAAGATTTCCGATCCGAAGGTCCGACGGAAGCTGGTCGACCTGGTCAAGGCGCTGGCTGCCGAACCCGAGACCGAGTGATCGCGGGGGAGCTTTCGAACGCTTCCCATTCGCTACATTGAACGGACTGGCGGAACCGCCGGGACCAGACTTGGCCGGCGGTTCTATCATATCAAGATATATTTATGTCATTGTGACCTTGTCAGCAATGTGCGTTGGCACTAAACAGGCGGCACGATTCTGATGATGGAGCCCGCAATGGAGCGTTCGACTTTCCTGTTCACAAGTGAATCCGTTTCTGAGGGCCATCCCGACAAGGTGTGCGACCGGATTTCCGATGAAATCGTCGATCTGGTCTATCGCGAGGCCAAGAAGGCGGGCGTCGACCCCTGGAGCGTCCGGGTGGCCTGCGAAACCCTGACCACCACCAATCGCGTGGTCATCGCCGGCGAGGTGCGCGTCCCGGAAACGCTTCTCAAGAAGGACAAGGATGGCAGCATCCTCAAGAACGCCCGTGGCGAACCGGTGGTCAATCCGTCGAAGTTCAAGTCCGCCGCCCGCAAGGCCATCAGGTCGATCGGATATGAGCAGGACGGCTTTCACTGGAAGACCGCCAAGATCGACATGCTGCTGCACAGCCAGTCGGCCGACATTGCGCAGGGCGTCGACAACGCGTCCGACCAGCAGGGTTCGGAAGGCGCGGGCGATCAGGGCATCATGTTCGGCTACGCCTGCAACGAGACGCCCGAACTGATGCCGGCGCCGATCTACTACAGCCACAAGATTCTCGAATTGCTCGCCGCCGCCCGCCATGCAGGCGAAGGCGACGCCGGCAGGCTCGGCCCGGACGCAAAGAGCCAGGTCACCGTGCGTTATGTCGACGGCAGGCCTTCCGAGGTTGCCTCGATCGTTTTGTCGACCCAGCATCTCGACGGAAGCTGGGATTCGGCGAAGGTTCGTCAGGTGGTCGAGCCCTATATCCGTGAAGCACTCGGCGATCTGCCGATCGCTGGCGATTGCAAATGGTACATCAACCCGACCGGCAAGTTCGTCATTGGCGGACCTGACGGCGATGCAGGACTGACCGGCCGCAAGATCATTGTCGACACCTATGGCGGGGCCGCCCCCCATGGCGGCGGCGCGTTCTCGGGCAAGGACACCACCAAGGTGGACCGGTCCGCCGCCTATGCCGCCCGCTACCTTGCCAAGAACGCCATTGCCGCCGGCTTCGCGGAACGCTGCACAATCCAGCTGTCCTACGCCATCGGCGTGGCCCAGCCGCTTTCGATCAACGTCAATTTCCACGACACTGGTAAGGTGCCGGAAAACGCGCTCGAGGAGGTTCTGCCGAAAGTCATGGACCTGACGCCGCGCGGCATTCGCAAGCATCTCGATCTCAACAAGCCGATCTATGCGCGCACGGCCGCCTACGGCCACTTCGGCCGCAAGGCCGGCCGGGACGGATCGTTCTCCTGGGAGAAGCTGGATCTGGTCAAGCCTCTCAAGGCCGCTATCAAGGCCTGATATGCGGACCGGGCCGGGGACAGTCGCGCGATGACAGGACCAGCCCGGCGCAGCCGCGCCACCGAGGCGTTCTATGGCCGCCGCAAGGGAAAGCCGCTCAAGGGCGCCCAGGCCGTGGTCCATGAGAAGCGCCTGCCCGAACTGAAGCTCGACCTCGCCCAGCCGGCGCCGGCGGATCTCGCCGTGTTGTGGCCCGGGCCGGTTGAGAGCGTAAGGCTCGAGATCGGCTTTGGCGGCGGCGAGCATCTCCTGCACCGTGCACGCGCCGCGCCCGCAACAGGTTTCATCGGGGTCGAACCCTTCGTCAACTCGATGGCCAAGATGGTTTCGGGCCTTGACGCCGAGGGCCTGACCAACATTCGTGTTCACGATGACGACGCCACGCAACTGCTCGACTGGTTGCCCGGGGGGTCCATAGATCACATCGATCTGCTCTATCCCGATCCCTGGCCCAAGAAAAGGCACTGGAAGCGCCGCTTCGTTTCGCCGGTCAATCTCGACCGCTTCGCTCGAGTCCTCAAGCCTGGCGGCCGTTTCTGCTTCGCGTCCGACATCGACACTTATGTGAACTGGACGCTCGCCCACATCGCCGCTCATCAGGATTTCGAATGGACGGCCGAACGTGCCGATGATTGGCGAATGCCATGGGAGGGCTGGCCCGGCACCCGCTATGAGGCGAAGGCCATTCGCGAAGGCCGCACACCCGCATACCTGGGCTTTGTCCGCCGCACCTGATCCGGCCCTCCCGGACTGCGGTATGAGCCGACCGGCCGTGCGCAATGGTTAAACAACTTGCCCGCATGGCCAAATCGCGCTATATCACATCCAAATTCTTGATCGTACGAGCAAGAGTGGGCCCGCGAGGACCCGCTCTTTTTTGTTGCCTCGGATCAGACGAACCAGACCCAGAGACCGGAACACCGTCCGATGAACGACAGCGCCGAACCTATCGAAGAACCAAGACTGGTCACCGAGACCGGTGTCGATGCCCGCATTGCGGAGATCGTCGAGCCGGTTCTGGCGACCATCGACATGCGGCTGGTGCGGGTGCGGCTGTCTGGCCAGAACGGCCTGACGCTGCAGATCATGGCCGAGCGCAACGACGGAACCATGACTGTCGAGGACTGTGAGGCCGCCTCACGCGCGATTTCACCTGTGCTCGATGTCGAGGATCCGGTGGAAAAGGCCTATCATCTGGAGATGTCCTCGCCTGGAATCGACAGGCCGCTGGTGCGCAAGTCGGATTTCGTGCGCTGGGAAGGGCATCTCGTGCGCTGCGACGCATCTGTTCTGATCAACGGGCGCAAGCGCTTTCGCGGGTTCATACGCGACGTAACCGATGAGGGCTTTACCGTTGAGCGTGACCAGCCGGTTTACGGCGAGGAAAACCGGGCCAGCATCCCGTTCTCGGCGTTGGCCGAAGCCAAGCTGGTGCTGACCGACGACTTGATCCGCGAATCGCTGCGCGCCGATAAGGCTGCGAAGGCCTTGCGGAATGCGGCCAATGACGATGGCGCGGCTGCGCGTGAGGGCGAAGACCCCGCCTGAGCCGGAAATTCGCCGCGCCGTGATGGCGCCGGCATTCAATCGGGTCCGCATCTTTGGACCCAAACCTCAGCGGACCGGAACAATGGTCCGACAAATGGAGACAGACATGGCAGTCAGTGCAAACAGGCTTGAGCTTCTTCAGATCGCCGACGCGGTTGCGCGGGAAAAATCCATCGACCGCGAGATCGTCATCGCCGCGATGGCCGATGCGATCCAGAAGGCGGCGCGCTCGCGCTACGGATCGGAATCCAACATCCGCGCCGACATCAATGCCAAGACCGGCGAGATCCGGCTGCAGCGTCTGCTCGAGGTTGTCGAGCACGCCGAGGACTATTCCACCCAGATCCCGCTGATGCTGGCGCGCGACCGCAATCCCGACGCCCAGCTCGGCGATTTCATTGCCGATCCGCTGCCGCCGATGGATTTTGGCCGTATCGCTGCCCAGTCGGCCAAGCAGGTCATCGTTCAGAAGGTCCGCGAGGCGGAACGTGACCGCCAGTATGACGAATACAAGGATCGCATCGGCGAAGTCGTCAACGGCACCGTCAAGCGCGTCGAATACGGCAATGTCATCGTCGATCTGGGCCGTGGCGAAGGCATCGTCCGTCGCGACGAGACCATCCCGCGCGAAGCCTTCCGCTACGGTGACCGCATCCGCGCCTATGTCTATGACGTCCGTCGCGAGCAGCGCGGTCCGCAGATCTTTCTCTCGCGCACCCATCCGCAGTTCATGGTCAAGCTTTTCACGATGGAAGTGCCGGAAATCTATGACGGCATCATCGAGATCCGTTCGGTCGCCCGCGACCCGGGCTCGCGCGCCAAGATCGCCGTGATTTCCAACGATTCCTCGATCGATCCGGTAGGCGCCTGCGTCGGCATGCGAGGATCCCGTGTTCAGGCGGTCGTCGGCGAGCTTCAGGGCGAGAAGATCGACATCATTCCCTGGTCGCCGTCGCCCGCAAGCTTCATCGTCAACGCGTTGCAGCCGGCCGAAGTCGCCAAGGTGGTGCTGGACGAGGATGCCGAACGGATCGAGGTCGTGGTGCCCGACGAGCAGCTGTCGCTGGCCATCGGCCGTCGCGGCCAGAACGTGCGCCTTGCCTCGCAGCTCACCGGCTGGGACATCGACATCCTGACCGAGGAGGAGGAAAGCCAGCGCCGTCAGAAGGAATTCAACGACCGCACGCAGCTGTTCATGGAAGCGCTTGATGTCGACGAGATGGTCGGCCAGGTGCTCGCCTCCGAGGGCTTCAGCCAGGTTGAGGAAGTGGCCTATGTCGATCTCGGCGAAATCACCGCGATCGAGGGTTTCGACGACGAGACCGCCGAAGAGTTGCAGACCCGGGCGCGCGAGTATCTCGACCGGGTCGAGACCGAACTGGACGCCAGGCGCAAGGAACTGGGCGTCGAGGACGACTTGCGCTCGATCCCGGGCATGACCACCGCGATGATGGTTGCGCTTGGCGAGGACGGCATCAAGACGGTTGAGGACTTTGCCGGCTGCGCGGTTGACGATCTGACCGGCTGGTCCGAACGCAAGGACGGTGAAACCAAGCGTTTCGACGGACTGTTCAGCGGCACGGAGATCAGCCGTGCAGAGGCCGAAACAATGATCCTGACCGCCCGCCTCGCGGTCGGCTGGATTACCGAGGAGGAGCTGCAGGCGGAAGAAGCCGGTGAGGACGAAGCCGAGGCGGGAGAAGACGCCCGGGCGCCAGTGGAAACCGGCGGCGAGACCGCCTGAGGCGCCTCGGCGTCCCCGGGGGTGTGCCGTCAGTGAAGGTCAGGATCGAGCCCGTGAACGACCGGATGTGCATCGTCACCCGTGAGCGCGGACAGCCAGACGGCCTGTTGCGTTTCGTGGCGGCCCCCGACGGGCAGGTTGTCCCGGATTTGCGCCTGAATCTCCCCGGTCGGGGATGCTGGGTGACAGCGGAGCGCGAAAAGCTGGAGCTTGCGGTCAAGCGCAATCTTTTCGGTCGGGCGCTGAAAGCCAGGGTGAGCGTCGCGCCCGATCTTGCCGATGCCGTAGAGGGGCTGCTTTGTGCCGGTCTTTTGGGTATGATGAACATGGCGCGGAAATCGGGCCAGTTCATAACCGGGTCCGGAAAGGTCGAAGAGGCCGTTCGATCGGGCGCCGCCATTGCGCTGATGCATGCAACGGACGCGGCCGAGGACGGCGTACGCAAGCTGCGGCAGGCCAATACGGCGCAGGCCAGGGGTGACAGGCAGGCCGAGATTCCGGTCTTCAGGCTGTTTTCTGCCGGAGAATTGTCGGCTGCCATGGGCGAAGGCGCGTTTATCCATGCCGCTGCGCTTGCGGGGCAGGCCGGTGAGGGTGTAGTGAAACGCGCAATAGGACTTGCGCGCTATAGATACGGGCCCGAGAAGGGCGCCGATTGAAAGCGGGCTAACGGGCACGACCGCCCGGAGGCGATCGATTACGAAGCCGCTGCGCCCAGGCGTGCAGCGAGGCTTCCGCGGAAACGGATACGGAATGAGCGACAGCAAAGACGACAAGACAATCAGTGTTACCGGCAAGAAGACCTTCTCGCTGAAGCGGCCCTCCGTCGAACAGGGGATGGTGCGTCAGGAGATGGGCCGCGGCCGGACCAAGGCGGTGGTGGTGGAAACGCGCAAGCGGCGCATCAACCGTCCGGAAGACGAAAAGCCGGCGCAGCCGATAACCCTCAAGCCGCGCAAGGCCCCTGAGCCCGAGAAGGCTGCGGAAAAGCCCGCACCGGCGCCTGCCGCACCGGCGGCCCCCGCCCGTGGCGGCGTCGTGCTCAATGAACTGTCGGCCAGCGAGGTCGAGGCCCGCCGCCGCGCGCTTCAGGACAGCCGCGTGCGCGACATCGAGGAGCGCAAGCGCGCCGAAGAGGAAGCCGCGCGTCGCGCCGAGGAGGAGGCCCGTCGCAAGGCTGAAGAGGCCGAAGAGGCAAAGCGCCGCGCCGAGGAAGAGGCGCGCCTTGCCAGGGAAGCCGAGGAAAACAAGAAAAGCGAGCCCGAGCCTGAACAGGTTCCGGACGTTGCCGGCCTTGAGGCTGCGGCCCCTCCCTCTCCCGAAGATGCCGCTGCACGGGGCCGCCGCCGCGAACCCGAAGCCGACGCGTCGCCGCGCTCCGGCGGTCCGGCCCGTCCCGGCTCCAAGGTTGCCCGGCCCGAAACGCCCAAGCCGAGCCGTACCAAGGGCGAGGACGATCGCCGTCGCGGGAAGCTGACGCTGACCGCTGCTCTCAATGATGACGGAAATTCCCGCGGTCGCTCGCTTTCGGCCATGCGCCGCCGTCAGGAGAAAATGCGCCGCTCGATGTCGCAGGAGCCGCGCGAAAAGGTGATGCGTGAAGTCACGCTGCCCGAGACCATTACCATTCAGGAACTGTCCCAGCGTATGGCCGAACGGTCGGTCGACGTGATCAAGTATCTGATGAAGGAAGGCCAGATGATGAAGCCCGGCGACGTCATTGACGCCGACCTGGCCGAAATCATCGCCGGAGAATTCGGACACACGGTCCGGCGCGTTTCGGAGTCCGATGTCGAGCTTGGCATTTTCAACGTCGAGGACGAGGGCGGCGAGACCGTTCCGCGTCCTCCGGTCGTCACCATCATGGGCCATGTCGACCACGGCAAGACCTCGCTTCTTGACGCCATTCGCGATGCGAACGTGGTCTCCGGCGAGGCCGGCGGCATCACCCAGCATATCGGCGCCTATCAGGTCGAGAAAAACGGTCAGCTGATCACCTTCATCGACACGCCGGGTCACGCCGCCTTTACCGCGATGCGCGCACGTGGCGCCCAGGCGACCGACATCGCGATCCTCGTGGTCGCGGCAGACGACGCCGTGATGCCGCAGACGATCGAATCGATCAATCACGCCAAGGCGGCCAATGTGCCGATCATTGTCGCCATCAACAAGATGGACAAGCCTTCTGCCGATGCCAACAAGGTGCGCACGGATCTTCTGCAGCACGAGGTCTTCGTCGAATCCATGGGTGGTGAAGTGCTGGACGTCGAGGTGTCGGCGCTCAAGCAACTCAATCTCGACAAACTGCTCGACGCGATCCTGCTCCAGGCCGAACTGCTCGACCTGAAGGCCAATCCGGACCGCACCGCCGAGGGCGTTGTCGTCGAGGCCAAGCTCGATCGCGGCCGCGGTTCGGTCGCCACCGTGCTGGTCCAGACCGGTACGCTGCATCCCGGCGAAATCCTCGTGGCGGGCGATCAGTGGGGCCGTGTGCGTGCTCTGGTCAACGACCGTGGCGAGCAGGTCAAGCAAGCGGGTCCTGCCTCTCCGGTGGAGATTCTCGGGCTTCAGGGTACGCCGCAGGCCGGCGACCGCTTCGCAGTCGTCGAGAACGAATCCCGTGCCCGCGAAATCGCCGAATACCGTCAGCGGCTTGCCCGCGACAAGGCGGCGGCGCGCCAGAGCGGCTCGCGCGGTTCGCTCGAGCAGATGATGACCCAGTTGCAGGACACCGGCAGCCAGGAATTCCCGCTGCTGGTCAAGGGCGACGTTCAGGGATCGATCGAGGCCATTGCCGGTGCGATCGAGAAGCTCGGCACCGACGAGGTGCGCGCGCGCATCATCCATTCGGCCGCCGGCGCCATTACCGAATCCGACATCTCGCTCGCGGAAGCTTCCGGTGCGGCGATCATCGGCTTCAATGTCCGCGCCAACAAGCAGGCCCGCGATGCGGCCGAGCGCGAGGGCGTCGAAATCCGCTACTACAACATCATCTACGATCTCGTGGATGACGTGAAGGCGGCGATGTCGGGCATGCTCTCGCCGGAGCGCCGCGAAACCTTCCTCGGCAACGCCGAGATCCTGGAGGTGTTCAACATCACCAAGGTCGGCAAGGTGGCCGGTTGCCGCGTCACCGAAGGCAAGGTCGAACGTGGCGCGGGCGTCCGCCTGATCCGCGACAGCGTGGTCATTCACGAAGGCAAGCTCAAGACCCTCAAGCGTTTCAAGGACGAAGTGGCCGAGGTCAACGGCGGCCAGGAATGCGGCATGGCCTTCGAGAACTACGAGGACATCCGCGCAGGCGACGTCATCGAGTGCTTCCGCGTGGAGCACGTCACACGCACGCTTTGATCGGAAGTTTGCCCGGCGCGTGAAGTGCCGGGCTGGTTTCCTTTGCCGCCTTCCCGGACAGGCTTGTCCGCAACACAGGGTGGATTTCCATGCCCAAACCCACATCCTCCGCCCCGTCGCAGCGCATGCTTCGTGTCGGCGAACAGGTGCGCGCCGCCATCACGCAGGTGCTGCAGCGCGGCGATGTCCGCGATCCGCTGATCGAGAAAACCGTCATTTCTGTCTCGGAAGTGCGCATGTCGCCCGATCTGAAGATCGCGACGGCCTACGTCACCCCGCTCGGCCAGACCGATCATGCGGAGACCATCGCGGCGCTGAACAAGCATGCGCGTTATCTCCGTGGCCGGATTTCGCCATTGATCAGGCAGATGAAATACATGCCTGAACTCCGCTTCCGCGATGACACCAGCTTCGACAATTACTCGAAGATCGATGCACTGCTGCGTTCCCCCGAGGTCGCCCGCGATCTCGATGCTGACGATGAAGACGGCGGCGACCGGCGTCGCGACGACGGCGCGGAGAACGGCTGATATGGGCCGTCGCGGCAAGAAGAAGGGCCGGCCGGTTTCGGGCTGGCTGGTGCTGGACAAGCCGTGGGACTTTGGGTCCACCGAGGCTGTCTCCAAGATCAAGTGGCTGTTCAAGGCCGACAAGGCCGGCCATGCCGGAACGCTCGATCCGCTGGCTTCTGGCATGCTCCCGATTGCGCTCGGGGAAGCCACGAAGACGGTTCCCTATGTCATGGACGGCCGGAAGGTCTACGAGTTCACCGTCGCATGGGGCGAGCAGCGCAACACCGACGATCTCGAGGGGCAGGTGACGGAAAGCTCCGGCGTCCGCCCGGACCGGGCTGCAATCGAGGCGATTTTGCCGAACTACACCGGCGTGATCGAACAGGTTCCGCCCGCCTTCTCCGCCGTCAAGATTGCCGGCGAGCGCGCCTATGACATGGCCCGCGACGGCGAGGCGGTTGAGATCCCCTCCCGCGAAGTCGAGATCCATCGGCTGACATTGCTGGGTTGCCCCGATCCCGACCACGCGGTTTTCGAGGTCGAATGCGGCAAGGGAACCTATGTCCGTGCGCTGGCGCGCGATTTCGGCCGGGACCTCGGCTGCTTCGGTCACATCTCGGCGCTCAGGCGCACGATGGTGGCGCCCTTCGATGAAGCCCAGATGGTGCCTCTTGCCGATCTGACCGCACTTGAAGGGGTCGAGGATGAGGCCGAACGGCTGTCGGCACTGGACGCCTTCCTGATGCCTACCGGCGAGGCGCTTGCTGCACTCCCGCGCATCGACATCTCCGGCGACCAGGCTCATCGGCTTAGGATGGGCAATCCGATCATCCTGAGGGGCCGTGACGCTCCCGTCGCCACCGATGACGCCTGCGCTTTCGCGTCCGGAGAACTCGTGGCGATCGGCGAGGTGGCCGGCGGCGAATTCCGCCCCCGGCGCGTCTTCAAGGTCTGATCCTCCCGAGCCGGCATGACTTGCCTTTGACCGTCCAAGCGGCCAAACTGGTCTTCCGGGATGGGGGAAACCAGTCATGAAGAGATTTTGCACAATCGGCGCGTTGGCCCTGATGGCCTTTGTTTCAAACATCACCGTCATTCCGGCGCTGGCGCAAAGCCCTGGCTATGACCGCAATGGCTGCGGCTGGTACATCATCCTCGGCTGTTCGACGAACCGTTCGGCTGCCGCGGCAACGCTGAATGATCTTGGCGGCATCATGGTCGGTGGCGGGGCCGGTTCGCGCATCCTCAACACCACCGGTGTCGAGGGCTTTCGCAACGGGTTCTACTGCGTTGCCGACGGACCCTATCTCAGCGAGGCGGATGCGGGTTCGGTCGCGTGGCGGGAGGCTGTGCCCGACGCCTACGTGAAGCGCGGCTGCTGATTTTCCAGGCTGATCCGCCTTCTGTTTCCGGCGCATGCCGGGTCGCTTCCGGCGCTGCAGCATATTTTCCTTTCATTTCGGGCGATTTTGGCCTATAGCCCGGCCGTCGCACTGCCTTGGCCCTCAGAGTGGGCCGGTGCGGCATTTCGAGGCCCCTGCTGGACGACATCCCGGCAGCGGGCGCCATTCCCATCCGACACGAAAGGATATGACGATGTCGATTACTGCCGAGCGCAAGGCTGCGCTGATCGAAGAATACGCCACCAAGCCTGGCGACACGGGTTCGCCGGAAGTCCAGGTTGCGATCCTGACCGAACGGATCAACAACCTGACCGAACACTTCAAGGGCAACAAGAAGGACAACCATTCACGGCGCGGGCTGTTGAAGATGGTGTCCACGCGCCGTTCGCTGCTTGACTATGTCAAGGGCAAGAACCACGAGCGCTATGCCGAGCTGATCGCCCGTCTGGGCATTCGCCGCTAAGCATTGAACCGGCGGGCAGGGCGTAAGCCTTGGCCGCCGGATCGCCATTCAAGGCCCTGATGCAGGACCTTGGCGTCGAGGCGCACGCAATCCGGCGACAGCCGGCCAAAGCGCCATAACCGTCCGCCGGACCTGGAAATGGGTCACGGACACACACAAGAGCCCGTCATGGGGCAGGATTGCCGGATGTTTTGGCCGCGCGCCGCGCGGATCGCCAGAGCCACAAAGCCTCCCGCTGTCTTGCCCGTGATGCGCCAAAACAAATGGAGTGTGCGCCGCGCGGCTGCCCGAAGCAGCCGGCACTGCACTGCACTTCGCATACGAAGGACAAGACATGTTCGATACCCACAAGGTCGAGATTGAATGGGGCGGCCGTCCGCTCACCCTGGAAACCGGCAAGGTTGCCCGTCAGGCCGATGGCGCCGTCATCGCCTCCTATGGCGAGACCACCGTGCTCGCCACCGTCGTTTCGGCAAAATCGCCCAAGCCCGGCCAGGACTTCTTTCCCCTTACCGTCAACTACCAGGAAAAGACCTACGCAGCCGGCAAAATCCCCGGCGGCTATTTCAAGCGCGAAGGCCGTCCGAGCGAAAACGAGACGCTGACCTCGCGTCTTATCGACCGTCCGCTGCGCCCGCTCTTCCCCGAGGGCTACAAGAACGACACCCAGATCATCATCACCGTTCTGCAGCATGACCTCGAGAACAATCCCGACGTGCTCGCCATGGTCGCTGCCTCCGCTGCCCTGACCATCTCCGGCATTCCGTTCATGGGCCCGATCGCCGGCGCCCGCGTCGGTTACATCAACGGCGAATACGTGCTCAATCCGCATGTTGACGAGATGCCCGAAAGCGCGCTCGATCTGGTCGTCGCCGGCACATCCGATGCCGTGCTGATGGTTGAATCCGAAGCGAAGGAACTGGCCGAGGATGTGATGCTCGGCGCCGTGATGTTCGGCCACAAGGCCTTCCAGCCGGTCATCGACGCGATCATCAAGCTTGCCGAAGCGGCCGCCAAGGAACCGCGCGAATTCGAAGCCCCCGATTACTCGGTGCTTGAGGCCGAGATGCTGTCGATGTGCGAAGGCGATCTGCGCAAGGCCTATGAGAACACCGACAAGGCGGCCCGCTACAACGCCATCGACGCGGTCAAGGACAAGGTCAAGGAGCACTTCGCGCCGGCCGAGGGCGAAGAGCCCCGCTATCCGTCCGAAGTCATCGGCGCCGTCTTCAAGTCGCTGCAGGCCAAGGTCGTCCGCGGCGCCATCCTCGAGACCAAGAGCCGCATCGACGGCCGCGATCTCGAGACCGTGCGCCCGATTGTCTCCGAAGTCGGCCTGCTGCCGCGCACCCACGGCTCGGCGCTGTTCACCCGCGGCGAGACCCAGGCCATTGTCGTTGCCACGCTCGGCACAGGCGAGGACGAGCAGTATGTCGACAGCCTGACGGGGACCTACAAGGCCACCTTCATGCTGCACTACAACTTCCCGCCCTATTCGGTCGGCGAGACCGGCCGCACCGGTTCCCCCGGTCGCCGCGAGATCGGCCACGGCAAGCTCGCATGGCGCGCCATCCACCCGATGATGCCGTCCGCCGAGCAGTTCCCCTACACGCTGCGCGTCGTCTCGGAGATCACCGAGTCGAACGGTTCGTCCTCAATGGCCACCGTCTGCGGCACCTCGCTGGCGCTGATGGATGCGGGCGTGCCGCTCGCCAAGCCGGTCGCCGGTATCGCCATGGGCCTGATCAAGGAGGGCGAGCAGTTCGCGGTTCTCTCCGACATTCTCGGCGACGAGGATCACCTGGGCGACATGGACTTCAAGGTCGCCGGTACCGCCGACGGCATCACCGCCCTGCAGATGGACATCAAGATCGATGGCATCACCGAGGAAATCATGCAGATCGCGCTTGGCCAGGCCAAGGGCGGCCGCCTGCACATTCTCGGCGAAATGGGCAACGCCCTGTCGGAAAGCCGCGGTCAGCTGGGCGAATTCGCTCCGCGCATCGAGGTCATGAACATCCCGGTCGACAAGATCCGCGACGTCATCGGCACCGGCGGCAAGATCATCCGCGAGATCGTTGAGAAGACCGGCGCCAAGATCAACATCGACGACGACGGCACCATCAAGATCGCTTCGTCCTCGGGCAAGGAAATCGAGGCCGCCAAGAAGTGGATCCACTCGATCGTCGCCGAGCCGGAAGTCGGCGTGATCTACGAAGGCACGGTCGTCAAGGTCGCCGATTTCGGCGCCTTCGTGAACTTCTTCGGCCCCAAGGACGGTCTGGTCCACATCTCGCAACTCGCTTCCGAACGCGTCGCCAAGACCTCAGACGTGGTCAAGGAAGGCCAGAAGGTCTGGGTCAAGCTCCTGGGCTTCGACGAACGCGGCAAGGTGCGCCTGTCGATGAAGGTCGTTGACCAGGAAACCGGTCAGGAAATCACCGGCGAATAAGCTCCGGCTGAATGACCTGACACACACACAACTGTGTCTTGTTGAACCCCGTACGGTGCGAACCTGCGGGGTTCTTATTTTCCCGCCACGGCTTGATCCCGAAGGGGGGTTGCCCGACACTGGCTTCCGGACTACGGGGAGCCACGTTTGACCGATGCCGCGACACGCACAAGGCCCGGACATCATTTGGGCGCGCCGCTGGTGCTTCCCTGTGGGGTCGTGCTGAAGAATCGCATTCTCAAGTCCGCCATGTCGGATTCGCTTGGCGACGGCGCGGGCAACCCCTCTGCAGCGCAGGTCGCGCTTTACCGCCGCTGGGCCGAGGGCGGGGCTGCAGTGTCCATCATCGGCGAAGTTCAAGGCGATCCCCATGCGCTTGAGAAGCCGGGCAACCTCGTCCTTGCGGATGACTCCGACACGGCATTGTTCGCCCGTCTCACGAAGGCAGGCACCGCAAACGGCGCAGGGCTTTGGGCTCAACTCGGCCATGCCGGCGCGCTGAGCTATGCGCCGCTCGGCAGGCCACGCGGTCCTTCCGCGCTCGAACTCGACGGCCTGATCTGTGCGGAATTGTCGGCGGACGAGATTGATCAGGTGCCGGTTCTTCTTGCGGACACGGCCAAAAAGGCAAAGGCTTTGGGTTTCACTGGCGTGCAGGTCCATGCCGCCCACGGATTCTTGCTGTCGCAATTTCTGTCGCCGCTCTTCAACCGCCGCTCCGATCGCTGGGGCGGCAGCCTTGGCAACAGAGCCCGGCTTCTGATCGAGACGATTGATGCCGTGCGCGCAGCGGTGGGAAACACCTTCCCGGTCGCGGTCAAGCTCAATGCCACCGATCGCATTGATGGCGGCTTTTCGGAGCAGGAAGCGGCAGTCGTGATCACGATGCTGGATGAGACGTCCGTGGATCTGATCGAGATCTCGGGCGGCACTTACTTTCCGGGCGCCAGCTCCTCCGGCGGCGGTCGTCCGGGGGAACCGTATTTTCTCGATTTCGCCCGCAGGGTTCGTGAACTGACAAGAAAGCCGCTGGCCGCCGTCGGTGGCTTCAGGACATACCGGCAGGCCGCCGGGGCGGTTGAGGATGGAACGCTCGACATGGTAGGTCTGGCGCGGGCGCTGGTTTTGGATCCCGATCTGCCGGGGGTATGGACGACCGACGCCGGGATTGATCCCGAGTTCCCTCGCTTCGAGAGCCCGCGCGAAGGCGCGGTCACCGCGTGGTACACCCTTCGGCTCGCGGCACTCGGCGGAGCGCCGCTGCCCGGCTTCCCGATTCCGGCCTCTTCCGGGGTTCCGGATGCGAATGCCGCACTGGCAGCCTACGAAGCCCGAGACCGGACGCGTCACGAGGTCTGGCGGGCCCGTTTCGGTCGAGGCAGGGCCGGGAGGTTCTCCGACAGATTCAGTACCACACGGGTTTCCTCATGATCCCGCCACTGGCTCGGCGAGACTCCGGTGACACGCTGGAACTCGCGATTGAAGTTCGATTTGGTGTTGAAGCCGCTCGAAAGCATTGCCTCGGTGATCGGCGTTCCCGTGGCGATCAGCTTTGAAGCGTGCCGGATGCGCCAGCGGTTGACGTAGCGCGAGACATTCTCGCCGGTCACGCGATTGACCGCCGCCGACAATCTCTTCTCCGGCACATGCAGGCGCCGCCCCAGCCGTGACAGCGTCAGGTCGGGGTCGAGATGTGCGCCTTGCTGCTCGAGCAGGGCATTGAGCTTGCCGACGATGGCCGGATACTCGGCGGCATGTTTGTCGGGGGCAGGGTCTTGCGGCGATTCCACCGGATCGTCGCTCGGGCCGGACGCATCGGGCGACACGCTCAGGAGCCCGACGAACAGGAGCGCCAGCGAGGAAGAGACGCTGATCAGCACAAGCGCCCAATCCGCCCGGCCGCTCAAATAGGTAAGCGCAATCAGGACATCGCTCGCCGCCGAGCCGATCAGCGCCCAGGCGAGCGCTTTCCAGATCAATGCCGGATAGTCGCCGGCTTCGAGACGGGCGAGCGGCATTGCCGGCGCGCGGCGGATAAACAAGAGCAGTGACACCCCATAGGCGAGGAAGATCCCCGGCACGACGATATCGAGGGTTAGCGGCGCGAAGATCGTGCAGAACAGCGTAAACGCAGGTGCGGAAAGATGAAGCCAGTCGTCGCGGATCCGCTGATGGGCAAGCAGCGCATCCCGAAAGGTAACCCAGGCCAGCGGCGGCACCAGTGTGGCCGTCACCGGCAGCGCCGGACGCAGAACCTCGACACTGTAAAAGACGACGAGCGCAACCATCAGTGACTGCGCAGCACAAAGGCACAAGAGTGCAAGCAACAGCGGCCGCCCGCCCGCCAGAAAGGTCCGGAGTGCAAGATAGCCGATCACGAGAGCGACAAAGACGGGGACGGGAAACATCAGCATGGGGGCACTATCGTCTCAAATACGGATTGTGGCGACCTGAATCCCGGATAAAGGACGCGCCGCGATCATCTTTGTCGTCTCCTGGTGACCTCTTGAACACGTACAAGGAGGTTCTCCCGTGAAACGTCTCGTAATCGTCCCTGCACTCACACTGGCGCTGGCCGTGCCGGCATCCGCCGAAATGCTGCTGGGGTATGACAGCTTCGATCTCGTTGCGGCCCACCGCTCCCGCCCGGTTGCTGCATCGATCTGGTATCCGGCCATGAACCCGACCTATCTTGCGCCGGTCGGCGATGGGCCGATCTTCGAACCGACGAAGGCTCATATAGGACCTGCAGTCGAATCCGGCCGTCATCCCCTGGTCCTGCTTTCCCATGGTTCGGGCGGGAATGCCCAGACGCTGGGATGGCTTGCGAGCGGTCTCGTGGAAAGGAATGCGATCGTCCTCGCTGTCAATCATCCCGGTTCAACAAGCGGAGACAGCTCGCCGCGCCGTTCCGTCGATCTTGAGGCAAGGGCCGCAGATCTTTCGGCCGCGCTCGACAGCATCCTGGCAGACCCTGCATTCTCTGCCCGTGTCGACAGCCAGGAGATCAGTGTTGTCGGCTTTTCACTCGGCGGCGCCACGGCCTTGGGGCTCGCTGGCCTGCGCTTCGACGGCGAAGTCCAGGATGCCAGATGTGAGGATAGCCGCGAGGCGGGCGATTGCGTCTTTTTCCACAAGGGTGGCGTGTCCTTCGCTGACTATCCGGCTTTTGAGGCCGATAGCTCCGACGATCGCATCGTTCAGAGCGTCGCCATCGATCCGGGCTTCGGTGCCGCCGTCACCGAGGCAAGCCTCAGCGACGTGAATTCGCGCATCACCCTGATCAACCTCGGTTACGAGAACCGGCTTGAGGCGGCGGATGTTTCGCCGAAGGGTAACGATCTCGTCACCCGTCTCGGCGTCGCGGAATATCTGGAGATCGGGCCCGCGAACCATTTCACCTTCCTGGGTGTCTGCAAGCCGCGGGCCGCCGAGCTCCTTGCCGAGGAGGGCGAGGATCCGATCTGCACCGATCCCGATGGCGCTGACCGGAAGGAGATCCACGACAGGCTCGTTGCGGCGATCGCCGACGCGCTTGGCCTGTAGGTGAGCACACCGGCTCCGGCGCCCGAAGCTTTGCATCGCCCCTTCGGGACCGGATGCCGGTTCGTCTTGGCCGTCTGACGCGGTGACCTCGGCGGAGTCCGGAACAATCGCCGCGCTTGCGCATTGGCCCTCAACAAACAGGGAGCATATACATGGGCCACACGCTTGCCATTTCGAGGATCGCCAACGTCACCCACGACGTTTGCCAGTTCACCTTCGAGAAGCCGGAGGGTTTTGAATTCACCCCCGGGCAGGCGGCGGAGGTCGGCATTGACCGGGACGGTTGGCGCGACGCGGGTCACCCCTTCACCTTCACTTCGCTGCCGGACTGGGATCACCTCCAGTTCACCATCAAGATCTATCCCGAGCACGATGGGCTGACCGAGCAGATCGGCACGCTCAAGCAAGGCGACAGCTTCATCGTCGGCGATCCTTGGGGCACGATCGAGTACAAGGGGAAGGGCACCTTTATCGCCGGCGGCGCCGGCGTCACGCCCTTCATCGCCATCCTCAGAATGCTGCGGGATCGTGGCGAACTTTCCGGGCACCGGCTGATCTTTGCCAACAAGCGCGAGGCCGACATTATCCTTCGCGAAGAGTTCGACGCCATGCCGGGCCTCGAGGTGATCTATGTTCTGAGCGAGGAAGACAAGGACGGGTTCGAGCACGGGCGCATCGACAAGCAGATGCTTGAGCGCCTGGTCGGCAGCGCTTCCGAAAAATTCTACGTTTGTGGTCCCGACGAGATGGTTGAGAGCATAAACAGTGCACTCGAGGAATTGGGCGCCGACCCCGATGGCCTCGTGTTCGAGGAGTGAGGAGCGGTCCGCTCAAGCGGAGAAATCAGTCCAGTGGACTGATTTCAGCGACGAACGCCCGGAACCAAAGCGAAGGCCGGAGCGGTCCGCTCAAGCCGACTTTGTTTGCGCGCCGAAACGAGAAGTGCCGGCACACGAAAAACCCCGGATCGGCCGATCCGGGGTTTTCAGCTTTTCGAGGCCGGGAATGCTGCCACTATCCCTCGTCTGCCTTGTTCAGTTCCGAGACGATCGGCATCGAGGTGATGTTGAAGCCCGAATCGACGTAATGGATCTCTCCGGTCACACCCGAACTGAGATCCGAAAGCAGGTAGAGCGCCGACTTGCCCACATCGCCGATGTCGACGGTGCGCCTGAGCGGTGCGTTCTTCTTCTGGAAGTTGAACATGGCGCGCGCATCGCCGATGCCGGCGCCTGCGAGTGTCCGGACCGGCCCTGCCGAGATGGCGTTGACCCGAATGCCGTCCTGTCCGTAATCGGCTGCGAGATAGCGCACCATGGCCTCGAGCGCGGCCTTGGCGACGCCCATGACGTTGTAGTTGGGCATGACCCGCACCGAGCCGCCATAGGTCAGCGTCAGGATCGAGCCGCCGTCACTCATCAGCGGTGCCGCGCGCTGCGCCACTTCCGTAAACGAATAGGCGGAGATCACCATCGTACGGGAGAAATTTGCCCGTGTGGTCACATCGGCGTAGCGGCCCTTGAGCTCGCTCTTGTCGGAAAAACCGATGGCATGCACCACAAAGTCGATTTTGCCCCATTCGGCTTTCAGCGTTTCGAATACCGCGTCGACGGTTGCTATGTCCTCCACATCGCAAGGCAGCACCAGTTTCGAGCCGAGGCCTTCCGCAAGCGGCTTCACCCGGCGGCCGAAGCCCTCGCCCTGATAGGTGAACGCCAGTTCGGCTCCGGCGTCGGCCAGCTGCTTCGCGATCCCCCAGGCGATCGAGTGATCATTGGCGACCCCCATAATGAGGCCGCGTTTGCCCTTCATCAGCGCTTCCATCTCTGTCCCCCGATCATCTTTATCCCCCGATCCCGTTCAACGGTCATGCCGCTGGAAGACCAGCGTCGAGTTGGTGCCGCCAAATCCGAAGGAGTTCGACAGCGCGGTGTCGATCCTGGCGTCGTTGATCCGCTCGCGCACGATCGGAACACCGTTGAATTCAGGGTCGAGATCGGTGATGTGGGCGCTCTCCCCGATAAAGCCCTCCTTCATCATCAGAAGCGAGTAGATCGCTTCCTGCGCCCCGGCGGCGCCGAGCGAATGGCCGGTCAGCGATTTTGTCGACTGGATATGCGGCATGTCCTGACCGAAGATTTCGCGGATCGCGCCGATTTCCTTTGAATCGCCCACCGGCGTGGATGTGCCGTGGGTGTTGATGTAGTCGACCTGACCCTCGACGGTGGCCAAGGCCTGACGCATGCAGCGCACCGCGCCCTCGCCCGATGGCGCCACCATGTCATAGCCGTCCGAAGTCGCGCCATAGCCGGTCAGTTCGGCGTAAATCTTGGCGCCGCGCGCCTTGGCATGCTCAAGCTCCTCGAGCACGAGAACGCCCGCACCGCCGGCGATGACGAAACCGTCGCGGCTCGTGTCATAGGCGCGCGATGCTGTTTCGGGCGACTCTTCATTGTATTTCGATGACATCGCGCCCATCGCATCGAACAGGTTCGACATGGTCCAGTCGAGATCCTCGTGTCCGCCGGCGAACATCATGTCCTGCTTGCCCCACTGGATCAGTTCCGCGGCATTGCCGATGCAATGTGCCGAGGTCGAGCAGGCCGAAGAGATCGAGTAGTTCACGCCGTGGATCTTGAACCAGGTCGCAAGCGTCGCCGAAGCCGTTGACGACATCGATTTCGGAACCGCGAAGGGGCCGATGCGCTTCGGGCTGCCGTTCTTGCGGGTCGTGTCCGCAGCATCGATAAGGGTCCGTGTCGAAGGGCCGCCTGAGCCCATCACGATGCCCGTACGCTCGTGGGTGATCTCGTCCTCTCCAAGTCCGGCATCCTCGATGGCCTGCTGCATGGCAACATGGTTCCACGCCCCGCCGCGCGACAGAAACCGCATGGCGCGCCGGTCCACCAGTTCGGTGGGATCGAGTGACGGCGAACCCCAGACATGGCTGCGGAAGCCGTGATCGGCGAAGTCCTGGCTGAAGCTGATGCCGGATTTGGCGTTGCGCAGCGATTCGGTCACCTCTGCCGCATTGTTGCCGATGGAGGATACGATCCCCATGCCCGTGACGACGACTCGTCTCATGTGATTGCCCTTTCGAGTGGCGGGTCCTGGTTGCTGGGTTCAGCCGGGATGTGTCAGCCGGTTTTGTCCTTAGCAAGGCCGACGCGCAAATCAGTGGCGTTGTAGATGGTTTCGCCATCCGCCTTGAGCCAGCCATTGGCGATACCGAGCACCAGCCGGCCGCGCATCACGCGCTTGAAATCGATGCCGTACTCGAGCAGCTTGACGTCCGGCGTCACCATGCCCTTGAACTTCACCTCGCCGGTCGAAAGCGCCATTCCGCGACCCTGTTCGCCCAGCCAGCCCAGGTAGAACCCGGTCAGCTGCCACATTCCGTCCAGTCCCAGGCAGCCGGGCATCACCGGGTTGCCCTTGAAGTGGCAGGGAAAGAACCAGAGGTCGGGGGTAATGTCGAACTCGGCCCGCAGATAGCCCTTGTCGAATTCGCCGCCGGTTTCCGATATGTCGGTGATCCTGTGCACCATCAGCATTGGAGGCAGCGGCAATTGCGCATTTCCCGGGCCGAACAATTCGCCCTCGGCACATTTGATGATTTCGTCGTAGGTGAAGCTTGATTGCCTGTCGACCATGTAAAATGCGTCTCCCGGTTCGCCGTCTCTCCGTGCGGCCCTTGTCATCGATCCCAATGTCAGCCGAATTATCAATTCACGCTAACATACCAGCAGCGTCCGGTGAAACCGGCCTCGCGAGCCATGTCGAATACCGGATGCTGCCTGTGAACGAAAGAGGCGACGCTACGGAAAGTCACAGTCGCGGGCGCTCTATTGAAAGCAATGCCCACAAAAGTTATATCATGGGCAAGGAAACCGAACGTCTGGACAGTTTCGACAATGCACTCCGCGACGAGACACAAAAACGCCGCACGCGATTCGGCCCTGCGCTTGCGCGATGCGGGCCTTCGCCCCACCAGGCAGCGCGTTGCGCTTGCGGATCTGCTGTTTGCCAAGGGCGATCGTCATCTCACCGCCGAGGATCTGCATGAGGAGGCCGTGAGCGTTGGCGTGCCGTGCTCGCTGGCCACTGTCTACAACACGCTGCATCAGTTCACGGAAGCCGGCATGCTCAGGGTTCTGTCACTGGAAACCGCGAAGACCTATTTCGACACCAATGTCTCCGATCATCACCATTTCGTGGTCGACGGCTCCAACGATGTGCTCGACATCCCGGTCGGCAACATCTCGATTTCCGATCTGCCCGAAGCCCCCGAGGGCATGGAAATCACCCATGTCGACGTTGTGATCCGGGTCCGCCCCAAGCGCTGATCCTGCTGCCCGGGAAATCCCGTCTTTTGCCGGTCATTCTGCGTTTCCGGCGCCGGTGCGCCCCGGAATCCGGTTCAGGGCAGCGGACCCGCGGCATTGTTTCCGGCTTTACAGCGTAGCTCGCCTCCGAGGCCTGGCAGGGCGGTGTCGAAGCTCGCAAGGCCGTGTCCCGGCCGCTCTGGAAATGCTGGCGTTTTCCCGCTAAGAACTTTGTGACACCGTCAGGCGCGGATGAATGCGCGCCTGACGGTTTTGTTTCGGGAGTCCAAGAGGAGAGTTGCATGCCGCCCTATCGTTCGAGAACCTCCACCCATGGCCGCAACATGGCTGGTGCGCGCAGTCTCTGGCGCGCCACCGGAATGAAGGACGGAGATTTCGGCAAGCCGATCATCGCGGTGGTCAATTCCTTCACCCAGTTCGTGCCCGGCCACGTGCACCTGAAGGATCTCGGCCAGCTCGTCGCCCGCGAGATCGAGAAGGCGGGCGGCATCGCCAAGGAGTTCAACACCATTGCAGTCGATGACGGCATCGCCATGGGCCATGACGGCATGCTTTATTCGTTGCCCTCGCGCGAAGTCATCGCCGACAGTGTCGAATACATGGTCAACGGCCATTGCGCCGACGCCATGGTCTGCATCTCCAACTGTGACAAGATCACCCCGGGCATGCTCAACGCCGCCATGCGGCTCAACATTCCGGCGGTATTCGTCTCCGGCGGCCCGATGGAAGCGGGCAAGGTGGTGCTGGAGAACGGCGTCGCCAAGTCCGTCGATCTCGTCGACGCGATGGTCCTTGCCGCCGATGACAGCGCGTCCGATACCGATGTGATGACCATGGAGCAGAACGCCTGCCCGACCTGCGGCTCGTGCTCCGGAATGTTCACGGCCAACTCCATGAACTGCCTCACCGAAGCGCTCGGCCTGGCGCTGCCGGGCAACGGCTCGACGCTCGCTACCCACAAGGACCGCGAGCGCCTCTTCGTCGAGGCCGGCCACCTGATCGTCGATCTGGCCCGGCGCTATTATGAGCAGGATGACGAGACCGCGCTTCCGCGCTCGATCGCAAGCTTTGCCGCCTTCGAGAACGCCATGACGCTGGATATCTCCATGGGCGGCTCTACCAACACGGTGCTGCATCTGCTTGCCGCGTCCCATGAGGGCGAAGTCGGTTTCACCATGGACGATATCGACCGGCTGTCGCGCAGGGTTCCGGTGCTGTGCAAGGTCGCTCCCGCTGTCGAGAACATCCACATGGAAGACGTGCACCGCGCCGGCGGCATCTTTGGAATTCTCGGCGAACTGGACCGCGCCGGGTTGATCGACAGTTCGCTTCCCACCATCCACGCCGCCACCATGAAGGAGGCGCTGGCGCGCTGGGACATCGCCCAGACCAACTCGGAAGCCGTGCACACGTTCTATTCGGCGGCCCCCGGCGGGGTTCCGACACAGACCGCCTTCTCCCAGGATCGCCGCTATGAGGAAGGCGTTGACCTGGATCGCAAATCCGGCGTCATCCGCTCAAAAGAGAACGCCTATTCGCAGGACGGCGGACTGGCCGTGCTGTTCGGCAACATCGCGCTGGACGGCTGCATCGTCAAAACCGCTGGCGTCGATGAATCGATCCTCAAGTTTACCGGCCCCGCGCGCATCTTTGAAAGCCAGGATTCGGCCGTCTCGGCGATCCTCACCGGCAAGGTCAAGCCCGGCCAGGTGGTCCTGATCCGTTACGAAGGCCCGCGCGGCGGCCCCGGCATGCAGGAAATGCTCTACCCGACCAGCTACCTGAAATCCAAGGGATTGGGCAAGGACTGCGCCTTGATCACCGATGGCCGCTTCTCGGGCGGCTCGTCGGGCCTGTCCATCGGTCACATCTCTCCGGAAGCGGCCGAGGGCGGTGCCATCGGTCTGGTGGAAGAGGGCGACACGATCGTCATCGACATTCCGAACCGGGTCATGAAGGTCGATCTGCCCGACAGCGTGCTGGCCGAGCGGCGCGCGGCGATGGAAGCCCGCGGCGCCGATGCATGGAAGCCGACCGAAAAGCGCAAGCGCAAGGTCACCACGGCGCTCAAGGCCTATGCGGCCATGACCAGTTCGGCGGCCAGAGGCGCGGTGCGCATCGTCTGAACGCAATCGGTCCGGGCAGGCCCGTAGGGGCCTGTCCGAACCGATGAGAGAGCTGAAAACTGCGCGCTGCGGTTTCTGGAAGGCGCCGGCTCGCGGTTACTTGAAGGCCTCGCCCGGATAGGCGCCCCAGATCTCGTTCTGCGCCACGAAACCCTCGGCGCCATCTGCCCTGGCCTCGCACCAGTCTCCGTCACATGCCTTGATCTCCACAACGACGCCGGGTTCGAGGCGCGCGACGATCCGTGCATTGGACCGGGCTTCGCGATGCATGTTGATGAACTGCTCCTCGCCGGCCGCACTCTTCCAGGGGGCCGCCATGGCGGTGCGCTCGCCCGACAGGAGCGACTGATAGACCCAACCCTCCGTCCCCTCGGCATCGCGCACGCGCCGCCAGTTGTCGTATTCCTGGATTACCTCCATCGGAACGCCAGGCCGCGTGTAGAGCCACGCCACGGCGTAATCCCGTCCCGGACCGATCCTCAGGTTCACCCGCGTGGCTTTCAGGCTCACGAACCGTGGCAGCGGCAATCCGCTCGGCCCCTTGCCGGCGGTTTGCGCATGGGCGGCATCGAGGCCGGACAGGGCGAGCGGGGAAACCGTGGCGGCTGCCATCACGAGGCAACTTGCAACGAGAAGGGAAAGGCGACGCATGACTTACACCTTTTTCTGTGGCGCGCCTTATCCGGCGCCGCCGTGTTTCTGAGGCCTCGCCGCCGTTCGCGTGATGCGCTGCCGGCCGGGCTATTTGCGCTCTCGTCGTCCGTGCCGCCTTGGTAAGGCGCACTTAACGCAATGCTTTTTCGCCCGCAATCCGGGTCGGTCGGATTGTCATCCCCGGAGGGTCTGTTAGAAAAAGCGGTACGCAAGCAACATTGTCGCCGAGTTTGGTTAAAGAGCTCTCAACGCCGGACCTGCCTATCATGCCAAATCGAAAAAAGCCGAAGGTCTACATCACCCGCCGTCTGCCTGACGCAGTGGAAACGCGCATGCGGGAGCTTTTCGATGCGGAACTCAACGTCACCGATGAAGCCCGCACCCAGCCCGAGCTTGTGTCCGCGATGCGGTCCGCCGACGTCCTTGTGCCCACGGTGACCGACAGGATCGACTCTGCCCTGATAGAGCAGGCGGGGCCCCAGATGAAGCTGATCGCCAATTTCGGAAACGGTGTCGACAATATCGACGTCGAGGCGGCGCAGAAGAAGGGCATCACCGTCACCAACACGCCCAACGTCCTGTCCGAAGATACGGCGGACATGACCATGGCCCTGATGCTGGCAGTGCCGCGGCGGTTGACCGAGGGCGCCAATGTACTCGTGGGCAATGGCGGAAGCTGGAAGGGGTGGTCGCCAACCTGGATGCTCGGCAACCGCCTCGGTGGCAAGAGGCTGGGCATCGTCGGCATGGGCCGCATCGGCACGGCCGTCGCACGCCGGGCCAAGGCTTTCGGACTGTCCATTCATTACCACAACCGGCGCCGGGTCGATCCCAGGACCGAGGACCTTGTCGAGGCCACCTATTGGGACAGCCTCGACCAGATGCTTGCCCGGGTCGACATCGTCTCGGTCAATTGCCCGTCGACGCCGGCGACGTTTCATTTGCTTTCGGCCCGCAGGTTGGAGCTGATGAAGCCCGGCGCCTACATCGTCAACACCGCCAGAGGCGGCATCATCGACGAGGACGCGCTCGTCAAGGCGCTGCGCGAGGGCCGTCTTTCGGGCGCCGGTCTCGACGTCTTCGAACACGAGCCTGCCGTCGACAAGCGGCTGGTCAAGCTGGCCACCGAAGGCAAGGTCGTGCTCCTGCCGCATATGGGCTCGGCCACCATCGAAGGCCGCATCGACATGGGCGACAAGGTGATCATCAACATCCGCACCTTCTTCGACGGTCATCGTCCGCCAGATCGGGTGCTGCCACTCAGGGACTGAGTGGGCGCTGTGCGCCTCGCGCCTGCGGCCCGGGTCTTGTTGGTTCAATCCTTTCGCCTGTAGCGGATGGTCCGGAAACTTGCCGCCAGCCCGTCATAGAGCAGCAGCCTGCCGATCAGCGGCTCGCCCGCGCCGGTAATCAGCTTGATCACCTCCATCGCCTGAAGCGTCCCGATCACCCCGGTCAGCGCTCCCACCACGCCTGCCTCGGCGCATGCGGGCACCATGCCCGGCGGCGGCGGTTCCGGAAACAGGTCGCGAAACCGGGGGCAGGGCTTTCCGGCCGCATCGGTCATGTGAGGTGCGACCACGGTCACAGAGCCGTCGAAACGCCCCACAGCTGCGGTCACCAGCGGAATTCCGAGCGCCTCGCAACTGTCCGCCAGCAAATAGCGTGTATCGAAACTGTCCGAGCCGTCCACCACCATGTCGTAGGCGGTGATGATGTCGACCGCATTGTCGGATGTCAGCCGCACGGGATGCGTGACCACGCGCACATGCGGATTGAGCCTTCGGATCGAACGCGCCGCACTATCGGTCTTGGCCATGTCCACATGACCGGTGTCATGCAGGATCTGGCGCTGAAGATTGGACAGCGAAACCACATCGTCGTCGACCACGCCGAGCGTGCCCACCCCGGCGGCAGCCAGATAGCTCAGCACCGGGGAGCCAAGTCCGCCCGCTCCGAGCACCAGCACACGCGTCGCCTTGAGTTTCTGCTGGCCGGCCCCGCCGATCTCGGCAAGCACGATATGGCGCGCATACCGGGCAATCTCGTCGGGATTGAGCTGGCTGTCGTCCATCGCGTCGTCCACTCTCCTGCGGCGGTCCTCGGAACTGGCCGGACCACGTTACCGTCCGGACCCGACCATGCAAACACATCATCGCCCGCAATCGGTCAACCGCGCGCGACGACCCTGCCGTCCTGAACATCGAACATCTGGCCCCGCGATTCCAGGCTCTCGAACATCGCCGCATCTGTCCCGGTCATGAAGGCCTGGCAATCCAGAGTCTCGATCAGATCGAACAGCGCCGCGCGCCGTCCTTCGTCGAGATGCGCCGCCACCTCGTCAAGCAGCAACATCGGCGCGTGGCCGGTCAGCCGCCGAACAAGCTGCGCGTGTCCCAGCACGATGCCGATCAGCAGGGCCTTTTGCTCCCCGGTTGATGACAGGGCCGCGGGCATCGTCTTGGCCCGGTGGTGAACCACCAGATCCATCCGGTGCGGGCCCGACAATGTTCGCCCTGCGGCGGCATCGCGCGCCCTGCCTTGCCGCATCATCTCGGAGAAGGCGATTTCCATCTCGCTCGCCGAGGCAAGAGTGTGCTCGTCGAGAAATCCCTCAAGTCGCAGATCGGCCGCGGGGAAGGGGCTTCGGGCCTGTCCGTCATCGATCAGCGTCGACAAGAGCTTCACCACTTCGTTGCGCGCCAGCGCCATGGCAACGCCGAGCTCGCTCATCTGGGTCTCCAGCCCGTCGAGCCAGGCGGGATCCGGCCGTCCCTCGGAAAGCAGGCGGTTGCGGCTGCGCATCGCCCGCTCGTAGCTCAAGGCCCGGCTGCCATGGGCCGGGTCGACCGAAAGCACAAGCCGGTCGAGAAAGCGGCGCCGGTCGCCGGCCGGTCCGGTAAACAGCCCGTCCATCGCCGGCGTCAGCCACAAAAGCCTGAGGTGATCGAGAAGATCGTCGGCGGTGCGCACGGGCGAACCGTTGATGCGGATCCTGCGGGATCCGTTTTCCTCGATGCCATCCACGCCGGTGCCGATGTCGACAGACCCCGCCATGCCGTGAAGGCTCGCGAACACCGCGAACCCGGCCGCGGCATCCGAACCGGTCTTGATCAGGTCGCCATAGGGCGCGCGCCGCATCCCGCGTCCGGGCGTCAGCAGCGACACCGCTTCCATGAGATTGGTCTTGCCCGCGCCATTGTCGCCGACCAGCACCACGTGGCGTTCATCGAGCGTCAGCGACTGGCTGGCGTAATTTCGGAATCCCGTCAGCTTGAGGCGCTCGATATAAACCTTTGCGGCCATGTCAGGGCAGTCCCTGGAGTTCAAGGGAAAGATCGGCGCCTCCGGCAGCCCGGAAACTGCCGGGCCGGGAACGGCGCGGAAGCCGTCCCTTCGAATCTGGTCCGGAAATCAAACCCGCAAGCCGCGCGTCTAGACGCGCATCGGCATGAGAACGTAAAGCGCGTCGTCGCCGGCCGTGTCGCGCACGAGCGTCGGGGAGCCCGGATCGGCAAGCATGAACACCGCATCCGTGCCCGAGAGCTGGTTCGTGATGTCGAGAAGATACTTGGCGTTGAAGCCGATTTCCAGCGGATCGCGGTCGTAGCCGACGGCAAGTTCTTCGGTCGCGCTGCCCGAATCCGGGTTGTTCACCGTCAGCGTCAACTGGCCTTCCGCAATCGCGAGCTTGACCGCGCGGCCGCGCTCCGAGGAGATCGTCGACACCCGGTCGACCGCCTGTGCAAAACTGTGGCAGTCCACGGTGAGTTCCTTGTCGTTCCCGGTCGGGATCACCCGCTGGTAATCCGGGAAGGTGCCGTCAATCAGTTTCGAGGTCATCACCACCGAGCCGATGGTGAAACGGATCTTGGCGTCGGAAACCTCGACCGTAACGCTCACGTCGGGATTGTCGACCAGCTTCTGCAATTCGCCGACCGTCTTGCGCGGAATGATGATGCCCGGCATGCCTTCCGAGCCTGAAGGCGCGTCCACATCGGCGCGCGCCAGCCGGTGACCGTCGGTCGCCACCGCGCGCAGCTTAAGCGCGCCTTCATTCTCGATCGTGTGGACGAAGATGCCGTTGAGGTAGTAGCGCGTCTCCTCCGTGGAGATCGCGAATTGGGTCCGGTCGATCAGCATCTTGAGCTGCGTCGACGGCAGCCGGAATGTGTGGGTGAAAGCGCCCGCGGTCAGATCCGGGAAATCCGATTCGGGAAGGCACTGCAGCGAAAACTTCGAGCGCCCGGACGCCACCGTCATCGTCGCGCCGTCCGGATCGGTCGCCAGCAGCACCTCCGAGCCATCGGAGAGCTTGCGGACGATATCGTAGAGCAGGTGGGCGGGAACGGTGGTCGAGCCGGCCTGCTCCACCATCGCCGGTGTCGCTTCCGTGATCTCTAGGTCCAGATCGGTCGCCTTCATGTCAAGCGTCGCGCCCTCGGCCTTGAGCAGCACGTTGGACAGGATCGGGATTGTGTTGCGGCGCTCGACCACGCGATGCACATGGTTCAGCGATTTCAGGAGGTTGGAACGCTCGAGGGTGACACGCATGATCTGGCTACCGCTTGGCTTGGGGGCCGGCGCGTGGGCCGCGCTGGCCGTTCGAATTCTGTCGTGTAAGGCTTGAGCCTTGGAAGGGCCGGCAGGAGGGCGCTCTGTGGAATGCGCATTTCGCCGGGCCCGGGCGGGCAAAATGGCAGATAATGGGACGTCAATGCAACTAAAACCGGCCCGGGCGTTGCCGCCCGAACCGGGATTCTGGGGATAATTGTCCTGGGTTGCGGATTATTCGACGATAAGCCGTTTGAGCAATTCGATCTCGTGACCGAGCTTGGTGTCCGAATTGATCAGTTCTTCTATTTTTCGAACCGCGTGCAGCACCGTCGTGTGGTCGCGACCGCCGAAACGGCGGCCGATTTCCGGAAACGAGCGCGGCGTCATGGTCTTGGCCAGATACATCGCGATCTGCCTGGGCTTGACGATCACCCGGGTCCGCCGGTCCGACACCAGTTCCTGCCGGGTGACATTGTAGTGGCGCGAGACCACCCGCTGAATGTCCTCGATACGCACCCGCTTTGGCTCGCCCGCATTGACGAGATGGCCGAGCAACTGGTCCACCCGCTCGATCGTGAGATTGGGCTCGAAGCTGCGCCGGAACAGCAACTGGTTGAACGCCCCCTCAAGCTCCCGCCCGCTTGAGGTGATGTTCTGGGCGACATGGGCGAGAATGGTCTCGTCGATGTCAAGCGTGGCATCCTCCATCTGCGCAATCGCAAGGCGCCTGCGCAGCATTTCCAGTCTCATTTCGTAGTCGGGGGCCTCGATCTCGATCGCCACCCCGCCCTGAAGCCGCGAGCGGACCCGCGGATCAAGGGATTCGAGCTCCCACGGCGCGCGGTCGGCGGCCACCACCACCTGCCGGGCGGAATCGAGCAGCATGTTGAGCAGATGACAGAATTCGTGCTGGATCGACTTGCCCTGCAGGAACTGCATGTCGTCGATGACCAGAAGGTCGATGTTGCGCAGCGATTCCTTGAACGACAGCGCATCATTGTCGCGAATGGCGGTGGCAAAGCGCCACATGAAGTATTCCGCCGTCAGGTATACGACCCTCGGGTTGCGGGCATGGGTGCTGGCCGATGCCGCGATCGCCTGCAGCAGGTGGGTCTTGCCAAGCCCGACATTGGAATGAATGAACAGCGGATTGAACCGCACCGATCCCGTTCCCGCCTCGGCGATGGTCCGCGCCGCCGCCAGCGCCACCCGGTTGGACGAACCTTCCACATAACTCTCGAACGTGCATTGCGGATCGAGCGGCGAGCCGATCACGGCATTGGCGGCCTGCGGACCGCGCTGATGCGATCCGAACTTGGCCCCGGCGCCCGCGCCCTTGAGCGTCACCTGGCTTTCCTTGCGGTTGCCTGCCGGAGAAGCTGGCGACGGTTCCGCAACGGCCTGGCTTGCCGCTTCCGAAACGCCGGTCTGTGGGGTCGCACGCGTCGCGGTCCGCACCAGGATCTCGATCTTGAGAAGCCCGGGCTCCTCCTCCCGGTAGAGGGCGCTGATCTGGTCCAGGTATTTGTTGTTGATCCACGATTTCAAGAACGTCGTCGGAACCGACAGCCGGACCACGCTCTTGGAGGCGGATTGAAGTTTCAGTCGCCCGAACCAGCTTGTGAAGACCTCCTGCCCGACCTGCGCCTTCAACCGCGTCATGACCCGGTCGAAAACCTCATTGCTCATGCTCATGTCCGCCCCCTTGTCAGTCGTCGGGCAAACATCGTCACTGTGCGGCCGGGCTCCGGTTGTTGTTTTGCCCCACCGTGCCGCTGCCTGTATCTGTGCTTGCATCGCCGCCGTATTCCCTGTTGCCGCATCTAACCGGAATCATTCCGGTCATTCTTCCGGGCCGGATATGATCCGATCCCGTCCAATTCCCGTACTCACGTCAATTGGCGGTCGTCCCCCGCCTTTCGGTCTCCTATGTTCAGCCCCTGGACGGCCTCGTACCGCCCGCAGGGCACAGTTCCTCCGCGCCGCCGGCCCCATTCGGTTCCGGCAGTCAAAGCTCCCTCGCTCGGCAAGGCCCTTGCCGATGCTCACGGAGGAGATTATTCTGGGTTAGCCTGACAGGATCGCCGGGCAACAGTGAGCGGGCAAAAGTCAGCCGCAAAACGCGTCCAGACCCTCTCGGAACCCCCGGCCCCGCGCTCTCTGTTGGGCTTATTTAGGCAGGATGAGAGACCCAGATCAAGCTGCTTATTTACGAATAATTAGCACTTTGGGGCTTGACTCAAAAAGGTGAAAAAGAGCCCGTCAGCCCGCCGTTGAGCAGTCGATTGGATTCATTGCTTTTTCGCGGCTTCGGGATTTTTTGCACTCTCCGGTCAGCCCCGCATACAAAATTTCGGGGCTTGACAGGAGTCCGGCTCAAACCGGCTTCCCGCATCGCTCGTCTCAGCCGCACCTCCGGCAAGATACTGAAATATAGTAACTTTTGCTGCGAACGTGACGGAACCGTGACATTTTCCTTCGCCGCGAAAACAGCATTCCCCGCAAGCTGTTGGAGCATAAACGAAAAAGGCCCGGACAAGCCGGGCCTTTCGTCGACTAAATAGTTTTTGCCGGTTAAGCGGAGATCGCCTTGACCCGGTTGGAAAGCCGCGAAATCTTCCGCGAGGCCGTATTGGCGTGCACGACGCCCTTGCCCGCGGCGCGCATCAGTTCAGGCTGCGCGGCCTTCAGAGCGGCAGCCGCTGCGTCCTTGTCGCCGGAGCTGATGGCTTCCTCGACCTTGCGAATGAAGCCGCGGACCCGCGAGCGGCGGGCTTTGTTGATCTCGGTGCGGCGAGCGATCTTGCGGGTCGCCTTTTTCGCCGAAGGTGTATTGGCCATGAATGCCTCTCAGTTGTCAAAAACGCCGGCCCGGCAAAAAGCGGTGCCCCTCAGCGGAGCTTCGCGCCTAGATGTCCGGAAAGCGGAAATACCACGGCAAGCCCGGAAGCTGCCATTCGATGGCGGGCCTATAGCCGGTATCCGGGCTGTCGTCAACGCGAAAATCCGCGTTTCGTGCCGCTTTCGCCGCCTTGAGGTCCCGCCCTCGCGTTTCGGTTCAGCGATGCTTGAACTGCGCCTTGCGCTTCTCGACGAAGGCGCCCATGCCTTCCTTCTGGTCTTCGGTCGCAAACAGCGAGTGAAACAGCCGCCGTTCGAACCTCAACCCTTCGGCAAGCGGCACCTCGTCGCTCCGGTTGACCGATTCCTTCACCATCATTGCGACCGGCAGCGAGAATCCGGCGATCTTTTCCGCCGCCTTGAGTGCGGTCGCCATCAGTTCATCCGCGGGGACGACGCGGGCCACCAGTCCGGAGCGTTCGGCTTCCTCGGCTTCCATGAAGCGGCCGGTCAGGCACAGATCCATGGCTTTGGCCTTGCCCACGGCACGGGCCAGCCGCTGCGTACCGCCCATGCCCGGGATCACTCCGAGCGTAATTTCGGGCTGTCCGAACTTGGCGGTTTCCGATGCGATGATGAAGTCGCACATCATCGCCAGTTCGCAACCGCCGCCCAGCGCATAGCCGGAGACTGCGGCGATCACCGGCTTGCGCGTGTTGGCGACCGCGCTCCAGCCCTCGAAAAAATCGTCGAGATAGGCGCCGACATAGTCGAGCGGCTCCATTTCCTTGATATCGGCCCCGGCCGCAAAAGCCTTGTCCGACCCGGTCAAGACGATGGCGCCGATCTTGTCGTCAGCGCCGAATTTGGCCAGCGTGTCGCGCAACTCGCCCAGAAGCTCGGAATTGAGCGCATTGAGCGCGTCCGGCCGGTTGAGCGTGATGATGGCCACGCGGCCGCGGGTTTCGGTCTTCAGCGTCTTGAGCGCCATTCCCAGTCTCCTTGTTTGCCTCGGGGCCGCCCCGGCGAGGCGCCCCGAAAGGCCTCATGCTTTCTGGCAACGCGGACACAGGAAGGTCGAGCGCCCGCTTTGCACAATCCGGCGAACCGTATCGCCACAGCCCGACCGTGGGCAAGTCTTTCCCTCGCGGTCATAGACCGAAAAGCCGTGCTGGAAATATCCCAGTGTCCCGTCTGTCTGGATGTGGTCGCGCAACGAGGATCCGCCTGCCGCGATCGCTTCGCTGATGACCGTGCGGACATCCGCTGCGAGGCGCCGGAGCGGCGCCCGGGCCTGGCCGGATTTCGTCACCAGCCGGCCCGCCGGCTTGAGCGGCGACAGTTGCGCGCGCCACATCGCCTCGCAGACATAGATATTGCCAAGCCCCGCGATGATCCGCTGATCCAGCAGCGCCGCCTTGAGCGGCGCGGTTTTGCCCGCAAGCCGCCGCGCAAGTTCGTCGGCGTCCAGGCTGTTGCCGGTCGGTTCGATGCCGAGGCTGCTGAACCAGGGATGATCGGCGAGCGCGCTGCGCGGCATGAGGTCCATGTAGCCAAAGCGGCGGGGGTCGTTGTAGATCACGCGCGCCCGTCCGGCCGGACCCTCGAGATGAAAGACCACGTGGTCGTGGCGGTCATCCTTGGAGCGCGGGTGGTGAAACACGCCCGGGCCCGGCATCCCGTCGCCCTCGGGCTCGATGCGGAAGGAACCTGACATGCCCAGATGGCAGGCGAGCACCATGCCGTCGTCGAGATCGGCGAGCAGGTATTTCGCCCGCCGGCCCATCGCCCTGATCCGCCGGCCTGTCAGGCGTGCGGCGAATTCCGGCGGAAACGGAAATCTGAGGTCGGCCCGGCGCTGATCGAGGCGGACAATCAGCGCGCCCTCCATGACCGGCTGCAATCCGCGGCGCACGGTTTCGACTTCGGGCAGTTCGGGCAAATCCGTCTCCTTGCGGGTAGGCGCGTTCGGTTCTCGGCCGCATTGTCGATCCTTTGCGACCGGGCCGAGCGGCCTTCATCCATGCTTGTCCGCCCCGGTTTCAACCGCGCCGGCCTGTGCGCCATGCAAGCCGTGCCTTACGCCGTGGCGTTCGTGTACAGACTGCCCTATAAGTCGCGCGCTATGCCGCAGCAAGTCCGTTGCCGCTTCGATGGCATGCCGTGCTCCGATCGGCTATGGTCACGCGGACCCGCGGGGAGCTGCGGCCGCTACGAAGCCGGCAACGGTCCCGGCTGTGAACCCGGAATGAGAAACAGGAACCGGACATGTCTGATCAGCGCGTCTCCGCCACGGGCGGAATGCAAACCTCCTACGGCTTCCGCACCGTCAGTGACGGTGAGAAGCAGCCCCTGGTCAATGACGTCTTTCACAAGGTCGCCAAGCGCTACGACATCATGAACGACGTGATGTCCGGCGGCCTTCACCGCGTCTGGAAGGACGCGATGGTCGCTCATCTCAACCCGCCGCGCCGGCCGGCCTTCCGGTTTCTCGACGTGGCGGGCGGCACCGGCGACATCGCCTTTCGCATCGTCGCCGCCTCCGGCCGCCAGGTTCGTGGCACGGTGCTGGACATCAACGCCTCCATGCTCGGCGTGGGCGCCGAGCGCGCGGCAAAGAAGGGCTATGCGGACAATCTCGACTTTGTCGAGGCCAATGCGGAGGACCTGCCCTTCGAGGATGCAAGCTTCGACGCCTACACGATCGCCTTCGGCATCCGCAACGTGCCCGACATCGACAAGGCGCTGCGGGAAGCCTTCCGCGTTCTCAAGCGCGGCGGCCGGTTTTTGTGTCTCGAGTTTTCCGAGGTCGAGATGCCGATCCTTGACCGTGTCTACGATGCCTGGTCGTTCAACGGGATTCCGGCGGTTGGAAAGGCGATTGCCGGCGACGCCGAGCCCTACCGGTATCTCGTCGAATCGATCCGCAAGTTTCCCCGTCAGGCCGATTTCGCGGCGATGATCTCCCGTGCCGGGTTTTCGCGGGTGAACTACACCAATTACACCGGCGGCGTCGCCGCCCTTCATTCAGCCTGGAAGATCTGAACGGCATGGCAAGTCTAGGCACCTATCTGCGCCTTGTGCGCGCGGGTTTCATCATGGTGCGCGAGGGCGTCGTCTCCTCGCTGCCCGCCGATGATCTGCCGGCGCCGGCGCGCTTCGCCCATTCGGTCGCGGGCCTGCTGGCCAGACGCCGCGCAAAAAGTGCGGAGCGTTCCGACAGGCTCGCCCGCGCCGTCGAGCGCCTTGGCCCCTCCTGGGTCAAGCTCGGCCAGTTCCTCGCCACCCGGCCGGATGTGGTCGGCGTCGACATCGCCAATGATCTCGCCGGTCTTCAGGACCGGATGACCACCTTCCCCGAAACCGTCGCGCGCCGGGCGATCGAGGAGTCGCTTGGCCGCGAGGTCCCGGAGCTGTTCTCGCGTTTCGATCCTCCGATCGCCGCCGCCTCCATCGCCCAGGTTCACCCGGCTGAAATCAGCGAAGGCGAGGGGACACGCAAGGTTGCGGTCAAGGTTGTCCGCCCTGGCGTCAGGCAGCGTTTCCGGCGCGATCTCGAGGCATTCTATCTGGTCTCCCGGATGCAGGAACGCTTCATCCCGTCCTCGCGCCGACTGCGTCCGGTCGAAATCACCAAGACGCTTGAGCAGACCACGCGTATCGAGATGGATCTCAGGCTTGAGGCTGCCGCCCTGTCGGAGATGGCCGAAAACACCCGTGGCGATCCGGGTTTCCGCGTGCCCGCTGTCGACTGGGAACGCACCGGCCGCGATGTCGTCACGATGGAGTGGATCGACGGCACCAAGATGAGCAATGTCGAGGGCCTGCGCGCGGCAGGACATGATCTTCATGCGCTTGCCGACACTCTCATCCAGTCCTTCCTGCGCCATACCCTGCGCGACGGCTTCTTTCACGCGGACATGCACCAGGGCAATCTCTTCGTCGATTCCAGGGGCATGATCGTCGCCGTCGACATGGGCATCGTCAGCCGTCTGCACCGCAAGGAGCGCCGCTTTCTGGCCGAGATCCTCTACGGCTTCATCACCCGCGATTACCGCCGGGTGGCCGATGTGCATTTCGAGGCAGGTTATGTGCCTGCCCGGCACGATCCGGCGAGTTTCGCCCAGGCGATCCGCGCCATCGGCGAACCGATCCACGGCCAGCCGGCCGAAACCATCTCGATGGCGCGGTTGCTGACGCTGCTGTTCGAGGTCACGGAACTGTTCGACATGGAGACCCGGCCCGAACTGGTCATGCTGCAGAAGACCATGGTCGTGGTCGAGGGCGTTGCGCGCACGCTCAATCCGAAGTTCAACATGTGGAAGGCGGCCGAGCCGGTGGTGGAGAGCTGGATCCGCGACAATCTCGGCCCCAAACGCATCGCCACCGATGTCAAGGCCGGCGCCATGGCCGCGCTCAGGCTTGCGGAACAGTTGCCGGATCTCGCCACGCGCACCGAACGGCTTGCCGCCGAAGTGGGCGAAATGGCCGAAAACGGCCTGCGGTTCGACGATGTCACCTCCGAGGCCATCGGCAAGGCCGAGGCGCGCCACACACGGTCCGGACGGATCGCGCTGTGGGTGATTGCGATCGCCCTCGTCGCCATCGCGGTGCGGCTCTACTGAGGCGCCGGACTTGCCGGTTCAAACGCTGAAACACGGCGTGATTTGCATTTTTTGCCCGGATCGCGCTAATTTGTGTCGTGCCCCGGCATAAGACCGGGCCAGCATTCGCCGGCGGCGCAGGGCGCCGCCAGGACAAGAAACCCGGCAGCGGGACGCTTTTTAGCGTCCGGACTTGATGTTTGCGCCGGGACAGTCACAAGCATTGGATAGATATATGAGCGAGGCCAAATCCGGCGATATCGTGCGGATCAACTATACCGGAAAACTCACCGACGGCACCCAGTTCGACAGTTCCGAGGGGCGCGAGCCTCTGGAATTCGAAATCGGCTCGGGCCAGATCATCAGCGGTCTTGACCGCGAGGTGCAGGGCATGAAGGTCGGCGACAAGCAGACCATTACCGTTCCGGCCGAAGAGGCCTATGGCGCGCACGACGCCGCCAAGGTTCAGCAGGTGCCGCGTTCGGCGCTGCCTGCAGAAGTCGAGCCGCAGGAAGGCATGCAGTTGCAGGCCCGCACCCCGCAGGGCCCCGTCGCGCTGATCGTCACTTCGGTGGGCGAGCAGGAAGTCACTGTCGACGCGAACCACCCGCTGGCGGGCAAGGACCTCGTGTTCGACATCGAGATGGTCGACATCGTCAAGGCGGCCTGAGCGCCGGACTGAAACAGGGCGATCCCGGATAAACGCCCGGGATCGCCGCTGCGCTTGAAGAAGCGGAATGGCGGATGCTCGCAACCGGGCGCCTGTCGGTTCCATTTCGCGCCGATTGTCGACCGCCGCATCAGGATAGCCGGTGCGGCGGAAGCGCTGCCGCGTTGCCGTCATGGCAGAAAACTGACCATTCGGAGTGTCCCTCGTGGCGCTCCGGCCAGGCAACTTGTCCTTCGGAACGCCTCTCTGCAAAAGCCTGACCGGTTCGCTTTGACTGCAATGCATGCAATGCCTACATTGCGGCGATCACAGTCGGCGTTGACGCCGGGGGAGACGTCGCATGGCAACCTTGACCATCCGAAATCTTGATGAATCGGCCAAGCAGGCCTTGCGCGAGCGCGCCGCGAGGAACGGCCGTTCCATGGAAGAGGAGATGCGCTCGATCCTCACCGGTCTGGAAGGCATCGCTGAGGTCCAGGCCCCGACTCAGGCCGCGGTCTCAACTAAAGTGCCGCCAGTAACAGCCCCGAGCGCCGTGGAGCGCCAGAGTCTGTCAGGCAAACGCATCCTGCTGATCGTTTCGGGCGGCATCGCCGCCTACAAGTCGCTCGATCTCATCCGCCGACTGCGTGAGCGCGGCGCCCATGTCCGGCCCGTCATGACCGCCGGCGCGCAGGAGTTCGTCACGCCGCTCACGGTCGGTGCGCTTGCCGCCGATCATGTCTACACCGATCTGTTTTCCCGCGAGGACGAGCAGGATGTCGGCCACATAAGGCTGGCGCGCGACTGCGATCTCGTCTGCGTCGCGCCCGCCACCGCCAATCTGATGGCGCGGCTTGCGAACGGCCTCGCCGACGACCTGGCCTCCACCGTGCTTCTTGCCACCAACCGTCCGGTGCTGATGGCGCCCGCCATGAACCCGGCGATGTGGTCCCATCCCGCAACCCGCCGCAACGTCGAAACGCTCCGGCGCGACGGCCTGGGCTTCGTCGGCCCGGGCAGGGGCGAGATGGCGGAATCGGGAGAGGCGGGCGTCGGCCGCATGTCCGAGCCGCTCGCCATCGTCGCCGCCATCGAGGCGCTGGTCGACGATACTCCAAAGCCGCTTGCGGGCCGGCGCGCCATCGTCACCTCCGGCCCCACGCATGAGCCGATAGACCCGGTGCGCTACATCGCCAACCGTTCGTCGGGCAAGCAGGGCCACGCCATTGCCGCCCATCTCGCCCGGCTCGGCGCTGATGTCACGTTGGTCTCGGGTCCCGTCGCCATCCCCGATCCGGCCGGAGTCAACGTCGTCCGCGTCGAGAGCGCGCGAGAGATGCTCGACGCGGTCACGGGCGCGCTGCCCGCCGACATCGGCGTTTTCGTCGCCGCCGTGGCCGACTGGCGCGTGGCGTCCTCGGCGGACAACAAGATCAAGAAGAAGGAAGGCCAGGGCCCCGCGCCGCTCGAACTCACCGAAAACCCCGATATCCTCCGCACCATCGGCCATCACGACAACCGGCCGAAGCTTGTGGTCGGCTTCGCCGCCGAAACCGCCGACGTGATTTCCAACGCTGAAGCCAAGCTTGCCCGCAAGGGCGCCGATTTCATCGTCGCCAACGACGTCTCCCCCGAAACCGGCATCATGGGCGGCGACCGCAACCGCGTCCGCATCGTCTCCAACGACGGCGTCGAGGACTGGCCGGACCTGAGCAAGGACGAAGTGGCGGAAAGGCTTGCGGCAAGGATCGCGGAGCGTTTCGATCAGTAGATAGGTCAAAGACTGGAACAGAACCAACCGCAACCAAGCCGGCGCGCGGTGTCGGCGGGTTCGTCGATACAATTAGGTTTCTGTGAACTCGAAAACGGAAAGCGCCATGGCGAGCACTTCCGTCGGATCCTCTCCGCGCGCACGCTGATCCAGGGCCAGGCCGATTTGCGCATGCAGGTAGTGCGCGGCCAGTTCCACCGGAATGTTCCCGGCCCACTCCCCGTTTGCCTTGCCTTCAGCCAGCACCGTTGCAAAGGCATCGCGGCTCATGCTCTCCAGATGCGCGATCAGTGTCTGGGTCTTTTCGCCCATCTGGCTTTTCTCACTCCGCATCTTGACGAAGAGGCACCCCTTTTGATGCTGCGCGTCCTGGGCCGCAAGATGGGCTACGCGCTTGATTATGTTCGGAAAACGGTCCTTGCTGTGAAGAATTTCCAGCATCTTCACCATGACAAACTGCCCGTAGTGTTCAAGCGCCGCGCAGGTCAGTCCATCTTCACTTCCGAACGCGTTGTAGACTGACGGCTTGGATACAACGGCCCGCTGACAGATGGAGTTGAGCGAAACCGCGGTCGGTCCATCTTCCCAATAAGCGTTCATGGCCACATCGAGAACGTCTTCCTTGCTCATTTTCGGCGGGCGGCCCCGGCCGGGTTTGGATGGTGCTTCAGGCATTAATGTACCATATGGTATTTAATTGTTGACAGGCTGATGACTTTATTTGTACCAATCGGTACGTAAATAAGCAATCAGGAGCTTCCGGCGATGAACGCCACGAGCAGAACGGCAATGATTCCGTCTCGCTTTGGCACAGTCATATCAAGGCTCAGCTCCAGAAGTCTGCCTGGGTCGGTTGTCGTTGTGGCGATCGTACCGGGTGAAACGAGAACCCCTGCGCCTGGATGCGTGGGTCATACCCCAAAAAGGATAGATCCGATGAGAAAGCTTCTTCTTGCCACCGCCGCGATTCTCGCCCTTGCCACCGGCGCCTTTGCGGATGACGCGGGCCACGCTTCGCCCCATGTGGCACTGGGCGACGTCGAATGGTTCGATGCTCCGATCCCCGGTGTACAGCTTGCCCTTGCGTGGGGCGAAGATGCGACGGGAGCCGCATGGCTGTTCAAGATCGACCCCGGCGTGGAACTGCCCATGCACATTCACACCCATGATTACTGGGGTCTGACCATTCAGGGCAACTGGGTTCATGTACACGAGGACGGCTCGGAGACTCCGACAGGACCCGGCGACTACTCCTTGGTGCGTGGTGGTGATGTTCACGCCGACAAATGCGATGACGCTGCCCCTTGCATCGGCCTGCTTGCTTTCTCCGGCCCCCGGGATGTCGCGCTTGCGCAATAGGTGCCGCCAAGCTTAATCCGAATAGAACGCCCGCCGCCTGAATGCCGGCGGGCGTCCCATCTTGGCTCGACGCGCCGGTGTTTATGCCACCTCGGCTACCTTCATCGCTTCCACCTGCATAGGCTCAAACCGCATGGAACGCATGCCCGAGGACGTCAGTGTCACGAAGCTGCCGGCGGGGATTTCGTGCCATTTGGTGTCGGGGTCGTGGAACGGTTCGGAGACCAGGCAGTGCCCGCCATTGCCGCACATCGGCGCCGAATAGAGCGTCGGGGCGTAGGCGTCGGTGGCGTAGCGGATGGCATGGAGCGTCTCGCCGTCGCTGAAGGCCGAGGTGAACCTGACGAGTGGGCTCAGGCCTGCACGTCCGGCCTCTGCGAGCGTGAAGCGGATTGTCTCGGCGAAGGCCGCGGCCGGATCGGTCTCGAGGCCGAATTCCAGCGCCAGCAGGAACAGAAGCTCCGAATCCGTCGTGCCGTGCCGGGCGCTGTAGAGCGGATCGGACAGGGCGGCCTCCATCGGCCGGCGAATCCGCTCGAAGCCGGCGATCTGCCCGTTGTGCATGAAGGACCAGCGTCCGTGAACGAAGGGATGGCAATTGTCCCGGCTCGTCGCTCCGCCGGTCGAGGCGCGCACATGGGCGAGAAACAGCGGCGAACGGATCTGCCGCGCCAGCGATCTCAAATTGCAGTCCGACCAGGCGGGCAGCACGTCGCGGTAAAGCCCTGGTTCCGTGTGTTCGCCATACCAGGCGATGCCGAAGCCGTCGCCATTGGTGGCGGTCTTGGCCTGTGTGGCCTGCTGGGACTGCTCGATCAGGGAATGTCCCGGCGCCGAAACGAGCTGTTCGAGCGGGATCGGCGTTCCTCGGTAGGCGGCCCAGCGGCACATGACGGTCTATTTGCTCCGGTTGTGCATCCGGTGATGCATGTCGTTGATCATACGGCTTGCAGTTTTCTCAAAGGTGAACGGCAGGATCGCATGAACGAGCGCGCAGAAGCCGGCGGCGAAAAGCCTGCCCGAGAACTTTCCGGCAAACACGAGGTGCTCGAAATAGGTCTCGTCGACCGACCTGGGGTGATCTGTGAAAAGGCGTGCGATCTGGTTGCTCATGGGATGTCCCTCTACTTGTCCGCCCCGCTGCTGCGTCCCGGGGCCATTGTGGTGACAGAATAGCCGGGGCGAGCGGGAGAAGTGTCCCGAATGTCCTTTGAATATGAGAAAATATGGGATAAACATCCCATCATGCATCAGATTGACGATATCGACGTGCGAATTCTCAGCCATCTTCAGCGCGATGGCACCCTGTCTGTCGAAGCGCTGTCGGAGCGCGTCCACCTGTCGCGCAACGCCTGCTGGCGCCGGGTCAGGCAGCTTGAGGAGCGCGGGCTGATCCGTGACCGTGTCGCCATTCTCGATGCCGAGGCCGCCGGCTGCGGCCTCTCGGTGTTCATCTTCGTGCGTGCGGCGAGCCACGATGCGGAGTGGCTCGCGAAATTCCGGGAGGCGGTGGGGGCCTTTCCTGAGATCGTCGGCGTCTACCGCACCTCCGGTGATCTCGATTACGTGCTGCGCGCCCGGGTCTCGGATGTGAAGGCCTATGACAGGCTCTATCAGCGGCTGATCGCCAGGGTGCGGCTGGCCGACGTCTCCGCCTCCTTCGTGATGGAGGAAATCAAGGAGACCACTGCAATCCCGCTCTCGGCGCTCGGGCGCTAGCGCATGTCCCGCTCAAACCGAAGGTTTGGGCGAAAGGCACATGCGCCACCAAGGATCGCATGTCCCGCTCAAACCGCAGGTTTGGGCGAAAGGCACGTGCTCGGTCCGGACCGGCTCGGAAGCCGGCGCGTTTCTGTCACGCGCTGGGCGTGCGTCCCAGTGCGGCGCTGCCGCCGCCATCGGCGCTTTCGCGCTTGACCTTTGAAATCGCGATGTTGAGCGAGGCCATGCGCTGTTCCACCTGCTCGAGGTCGGTGGCGCCGCGGCCGGTCTGGCGCTCCAGATCGAACTTCATCTCGTTGAGCCGGTCGAGCTTCTCCTGCCGCGAGAACGAGCCGTGCTCGGCGATGGTCTCGGGCGTAAAATCCTTCTCGGTCATCAGGTCGGGTTTGTTGGTCATCGGTATCTCCTTTCGTGGCGGTATCCATCAGGCGATACAGGAGTAACGAGTGGCGCGCGGCGTGGTTCCCGTCCGGCTTTGGCCGTCCATCCCTTCGCATGTGCACAGCCGGCGGTCCGCGTGGGGTGCGAAAGGTGCCTGCGATTGAACAATCCGTCTCCGGATCGCGGCTTAAAAACCGGACCCGGCTTGGCTACGTATAGGGCAACACAAAGCTTGCCGGTCCCTGTTCGAACTCTCGGACACAGTCACCGGCTCCACCTCAAGGAGATTGCCATGTCCATCAGGCCAGTTCGCCACGAAGCCCCCGCAGTCCCGCATCTTGAAGGCGCGGGCGTGCAGCTCAGGCGTGCCTTCGGTTTTGACGATCCGTCGCTGACCGATCCCTTCCTTCTGTTTGACGATTTCCGCAACGAGCGGCCGGAGAACTACATCAAGGGGTTCCCTTGGCACCCGCATCGCGGCATCGAGACGATTACCTATGTGCTGGCTGGCACCGTCGATCACGGCGACAGCCTCGGCAACACCGGCTCGCTCGGCGCGGGTGACGTGCAGTGGATGACGGCCGGCCGCGGCATCATGCACCAGGAAATGCCAAAGGGCGACGCCAACGGCCGCATGCACGGCTTTCAGCTCTGGGCCAACCTGCCCTCGTCGATGAAGATGACCGAGCCGCGCTACCAGGACGTCACCTCCAACGACATCCCGGTCGAGGTCGATGACGACGGCACCGCCGCCCGCATCATCTGCGGCGAGTTCTGGGGCAAGCGCGGCCCGGTCGACGGCATCGCCGCCGATCCGTCCTATGTCGACATCTCGGTGCCGCCCGGCAAGCGGAAAACCTTCAAGGTCGATGCCTACCGGTCCGCCTTCGCCTACATCTTCGCAGGCTCCGGCACTTTCCGCGATGCATCGAAGCCCTTCGGCGTGCTGGTCGAGAAGGAAGTCGAGGGCGAGGAGATCCAGATCCGCGACATGTCGGGCGACCGCACGCTCGTGGTCTTCGATACCGGCGACGAGATCACGGTTCAGGCCGGCGACGAAGGCATCCGCTTCCTGCTGGTCTCAGGCAAGCCGATCCAGGAGCCGGTGGCCTGGCACGGCCCGATCGTCATGAACACCCGCCAGGAACTCATCCAGGCCGTCACCGAGCTGCAGAACGGAACCTTCATCCGCCCGACTGCCTGAGCGCCGGACCGTCTGACGCGCTGGCGCACTGCCGGACCGAACAATGAATGCCGGGCTTGGGTCCGGCATTTTTGTTTCGCGGCCCCTTGCTGTTCACTTGGTTGTGGATCCGCGGCCGACCTCGATTGCATATCATTCACCCAAAGGGTTGACTATTTTGCGAACAGTATATATTCAACCAGTAGGGTGAATAATGGATGACGAAGCTCTGTCGCGCATTCTCAAGGCCGCCGGTGACACCAACCGGCGAAAGATTCTGACGCTCCTTGTTCAGGAGGGCGCGTTGAGGGTGACAGCGCTCGCCGCCCATTTCGACATGTCGCTGAACTCCGTTTCCAAGCACATCAAGGTGCTGGAGGAAGCGGGGCTCGTCACCCGCAGGACTTTGGGCCGGGAGCATTTCATTGCCGCCGAGCTCGAACCGCTGAGGCTGACTGAGGGCTGGTTCGGGCAACTCAAGTCCATCTGGGAGTTGCGCCTTGCGGCGCTTGAAGATGCACTCGTTTCAAAGGATGACGACAATGACTGACACGATCCGGGACCTCGAACTGACCGTAAGGCGCAGGATTCCCGCGCCGCGCACGAAGGTCTTCGACGCCTGGCTTTCGCCAGGCATGCTGGAAAAATTCATGCGTCCGCCCGGCAGTGACATGCCGTCGAGGGCCACCAGCGACCCGGTCAAGGGCGGCCGCTTCTCCATCATCATGACGACGCCGGAAAAGGAGATCCCGCACACGGGCACCTATCTGGAAATCGATCCGCACTCGCGGCTGTCCTTCACATGGGAATCCCCGCATTCGCTCGAGGATAGCGTCGTCACCCTCGATTTCGCCGAGCCCGAACCGGGCGTCACCGAAATCACGCTGCACCAGGTAAAGTTCCGCAGCGAAGACGCGCGCGACGGTCACGTCAAAGGCTGGACCGCCATCCTCGACTGTCTTGAGAAGGCCTTGGGATAAACCAACATCCACGGTCTCGCTTTGCGGGCCCATTGGTGGGCCGGCCATGCGATCAGATTGCTTGACTGACATGGCCCGGTGTTTCGCGCACCGGGCCTTTGTTGCGCTTGACAAGTTAGATATCGAACGATAATAGTAAGACATCTAACCATAGGAGATGATCATGCAACGCAGGCAGTTTCTCTCGATCCTCGGTGGCGGCGTCGTCCTTGCGGCCGCTGCCGGCACGGGTTTCGCCCTTACCCGCACCCCCGCAAAAGCCCTCGAGCCATGGAGCCTTGCAGGCGCAAGCCCCTATTCCGAGCCGCGGATGCGGGCCCTGTCCTATGCAATCCTGGCGCCCAACCCGCACAACCGGCAGCCCTGGCAGGTCGAACTTCGCGGCGAGGACACCGTGGTCCTCACCGTCGATCTCGATCGGCTCCTCCCGCACACCGATCCCTTCAGCCGCCAGATCACCATCGGTCTGGGCTGCTTCCTCGAACTCATGACCATGGCCGCCGCCGAGACCGGCCACCGGGTCGATCTGGAGCTCTTCCCGGGAGGCTCCGATCCCGAGCGCCTGACCGCCGCGCCCGTCGCCATCGCCCGCTTCGTCTCCGATCCTTCGGTCCGGCCCGATCCGCTGTTCGCCCATGTCATGGCGCGCAGATCCAACAAGGAACCTTATGATACTGCCCGCCCCGTACCGGACGCGGCACTTTCCGCCGTGCTTGCTTCGGCGCGGCATGGCGGCCGGCTCGGCGGCGCCAATGATCCCGCCGAGGTCGCTTCCTGGCGCGCGCTCACCGAGCAAGCGCTGCAGATCGAGATCGACACGCCCCGCACCTACAAGGAGAGCGTCGACCTGTTCCGCATCGGCAAGGCCGAGGTCAACGCCAATCCCGACGGCATCGATTTCTCGGGTCCGATGTTCGAAGGCCTGGCGCTGATCGGCCAGTTCAGCCGCGAAGTGGCGCTCGACCGCACTTCCATGGGCTTCAAGCAGGGCGAGGCCGCTGTCATCGAGAACACCCGCACCGCCATGGCCCATGTCTGGATGGTCACACCCGGCAACAGCCGCGCCGACCAGATCGCTGCCGGACGCGACTGGCTGCGCGCCAATCTCGCCGCCACCGGCGAGGGCCTGGGCTTCCAGCCGCTGAGCCAGGCGCTGCAGGAATATCCGGAGATGGCCGCGCTTTACGAGGATGTCCACACCCGCCTTGCGCCCGATGGCGGGACGGTTCAAATGCTGGTCAGGCTCGGTTATGGTCCCGAGGTTGCCGTCAGCCCGCGCTGGCCGCTGGAGGCCAAACTCATGGAGGCGTAACCCCGATGACTGCCGATCCCGACACCGGCGCCGGCGCCGGCCCCGAACGCGGGACCGTCTTCGCCTTCTTCAACGAGATCGGCATCATCGCGCAGCTCTCCCAGGCGCTGCTCGGCAAGGTTCTGCCCGATGGCGTGCACCCCTCGCACTTCGCCATCATGAACCATCTGGTGCGCCTGGGCGACGGCAAGCCGCCGGTGCGCATCGCCTCCGCCATGCAGGTGACCAAGGCCACCATGACCCATTCGCTCGCCGTTCTGGAAAGGCGCGGCCTGATCGAGACCCGCCCGAGCGCCGAGGATGCCCGTTCAAAGCTCGTCTACCTCACTGTAGCAGGCCGGTCCTTCCACGCCGAGGCCATCGCCGGCGCCAACCGCGCTTTCGGCCGCATCGTCGGGGAACCGGAACTTCAAACCATGCGGGAATGCATTCCCGCCCTTGTCGAGATCCGCAAGCTGCTCGACGAAAACCGCGATCCGGGCGAATGAGAGAGCTTCCGTGATGGGAGCAGGCGGAAAAATGTCCGATTGTGCGCGCCGACCGACCAAGGCTGGCATCCCGTTGCGACACATTCGCGGGCTCAGATGCGGCCAGGATCAATCGGAATGGGCCTTTCCGTCGAGTGATCCCCTGCGTCGTCAAAACGGGTTTCGTGCTGCTGGCCGCACTCGGTTCCCGGCTTCTGCAGTCACATGTCTCATGGAAGAAATTCGAATCGCCGCCTTCTCTTTCGAGAAAGCGGCGATCGGTTTCGACCTCGGCCGAAGCGTCCGCTATTTCGGCAGAAGCACCTTGTTGATCACGTGAATGACGCCGTTGGACTGGTTGACATCGGCAATGGTGACCTTTGCGGCGCCGCCGCTTTCATCGAAGATATAAAGGTTCTTCCCCTTGATGACGGCAGTCAGCGCATCGCCGGAAACGGTCTGCATGTTGTAGCGGCCACCATTGGCCTTCGCCCTGCGGACAAGGTCGGCGCTCGACAGGTCGCCGCTCACCACATGGGCAGTCAGCACCTTGGTCAGCGTGTCCTTGTTCTCGGGTTTCAGCAACGTTTCGACCGTGCCGTCGGGCAGCATCTCGAACCCGGCATTGACGGGCGCGAATACGGTGAAGGGACCGGCGGTCTGGAGCGTATCGACCAGACCCGCAGCCTTCACGGCAGCAACGAGCGTCGTGTGGTCCTTCGAGTTGACGGCGTTCTCGACAATGTTCTTGTCAGCAAACATGGCGGCGCCGCCGACCATGGGGTTCTGCGCAACAGCAGAAGTGACGCCGAAGGCGGAGACGATGGTGAAGAGGCTGGCGAATGCAGTCTTGCGTGCGAGTGTCATGAGTTTCTCTCCCGGTTTTTCAGTTGAACAACCGGATAGACGGCAGCCCGGGACAGAAAGTTTCAGGTGGTGAAAAAAAGCTTGGCCAGGGTGAGATGGCCAGACCTCTCGGATTGCCGCTCATCGGAGCGCGGGTCGGAACAGAAATGCTGCCTCGAAGGCCCAACGTGGCGACGGATATGGACCGGGACACACAACGCCGGCTGCGCGATCGAGCTTGGGTTTTCGCCAGCCGCCGTCATCAAGCCGCCGTCATCAAGCCGCCGTCATCAGGCCGTCGGCCAGGCGCGCGTCCCTTTGCGGTCATCTGCATGCTTGCAAAGCGGACGTCTGCTGTTTGGCTGTATTGGGCCCCTGGTCACCCGGCTCTTGACATGATGCCGGAATTCTTCAGGAGTTGCCCAGACAAAGAGCGCAACAGTGACATCTCAACGGCTGCCCATCATCGTTACAATTGTTGCGGCTTCCGCATGGGGTTTGTTCTGGCTCCCGTTGCGCGCATTCGAAGCACACGGTCTGGCCGCCGGTTGGGCAACGCTTGCGATCTTTGTCACACCGGCGGTCTTGATGTTGCCGTTGGCAGTGCTGCGCTTCGCCCGAAACCTGCCCACAGGCGTTGGAAACGCGACAACAGGGCTTCTGGTCGGAGGAGCGGTCGCACTCTATTCTGAAAGCGTCCTGCACACGGACGTTGCGCGTGCCCTTATTCTTTTTTACGTCACACCGGTCTGGAGCACGATCCTCGAAGTCACCCTTCTGAAGCGACGCTTGACAGCATCGCGCACGACGGCACTGGTTCTCGGCCTGGGTGGCCTGATAACGATACTTGGCGGGAGAACAGGTGTTCCGGTTCCGCAGAACGCGGGAGATGCACTCGCACTTCTTGCCGGAATGGTCTGGGCATACGGTTCGATGCAGGTTCGGGCAAACCCCGCAGTCGGGATATTCGAGACGGTCTTCTCGTTTTTTCTCTATGGCGGCCTGGTGGCCTTCGTCATCGCGCGTCTGCCAATCGGGGTAAACAATCACCCGCCCGGCTGGGCGGAGCTCGTCGGTCTCTTGCCCTGGCTGGCCCTGGCGACGGTCGGATTCCTGATACCCGTCATGTGGGGGCTTTTATGGGGGTCAAAGCATATCGATGCAGGTCGGTTGGGCATTCTTCTGCAAATGGAGGCGGTCGTCGGTATCGGCAGCGCTGCCGTGCTGACTGACGAGCCGTTTGGGCTCGTGGAGATCATCGGAACCTTGCTGGTCGTTGGCGCCGGGGTCGTCGATGTTGCGGGAGAGAGGACTGGACCCGGGAGGATCTGAAAGACCATCCTCGGGACTTTCCGGAGGAAGCCGTTCAGCCGTTGACTGTGTTGGCGTTCAGACTGGTCATGGGCTTTCCCGACAATCGGTTTGGGCGCGCAACATGGTCGCGCCGACCCTTTTGCTCTTGAAGCAGATCCGGCCCTATCCTCTGCCGAGCGCGTAGCGCCCCGGCCCGGTGGCGGCGAGGACGAGCAGGCCGCCGGCGATCGACCAGTTCTTCACGACGATCGTAAGCTGCCACGGGTCGGCGCCGAGCTTCCAGTGAAACCAGCTGGTGAGAATGCAGTAGCCGGCCATCGCAAGCGCCCAGAACGCTACGCCCGGGCCAAGCACGAGGCCCACCGCGGCGGCGGCATCGAAGGCTGCGACCGGCCAGATCAGCCAGCCCGGCAGCCCGAGCCAGCCCAGCATCTCGCTCGACGGTCCGGGATCGATCATCTTCTGCGCAGCTCCGGCGAGAAACAGAAACGCCAGCAGCATCCGGCCTGCGAGATTGATGAGATCGCGGGTGCGATCGGATGCCGGGATGCCGGTCACGGGCACGACCCTCCAGTTCTGCGGCCCTGCCGGCTGGCAGGGCTGACTGGCGTGATACCAGAACGAACGCGTGAACGCACTTGGCGATGGCATAGGCCCATCGGCCGGTATCGTCTCGGCCATGCCGGCCCCCGGTCCGCGCTTCAACGCCGGCTGGCGGTGAGCAGCACCCCGGCGAAGATTAGCGCGATGCCGAGGATGGCTTTCAGGTCGATTGGTCGCCGGGACAGACCGAACCAGCCGTAGTGATCGAACAGCGCAGCACCCGCCATGTTGCCCAGGATCACCAGCATCAGGAACAGCGTGACGCCCAGAACCGGCACCGCCTGCATCGAGACCATCACCTGGTAGGCGCCAAACAGCCCGCCGAGCCAGACCCACCAGGGCAGGGTCGCGAGCTGCCGCGCATCCGGGAGCCGCACCTGCCCGGCCAGCAGCGCCGCCCCCAGCACCAGCGTTGCCGTGGCAAAGGCAAGGAATGCCGGGGCCAGCGGGTTGCCGCCGACCAGCGCCGAAAGCCGCGCATAGATCGGCCCCTGGGCAGCCACCAGCACGCCGCCCAGCACAACCGCGAAACCGGCGAGAAGCCCGCTTGTCATCTCCGGCCTCACAACGTCTTGTACATGTAGGTCGTGGCGTGCAGGCCCCCGCCATCGGCATCGAGCGCAAAGCCCGGAATCACGCCGGCGGTCCGGTAGCCCGCGGCGCGATACAGCGGCTCGGCCGCATCGCCCGTCCTCGTGTCGAGGGTGATCAGCGTCTTGCCCGCGGCTCTCGCGTGGGTTTCGACGGCTGCAAGCAGGGCCCGGCCCACGCCCCTCCGCCGTGCTTCGGGCGCCACCATCATCTTCGCCACCTCCGAGCGGTGAGGCTGGTTGGGCGGCAGCGCGGTGATGAGTTGCACCGTGCCGACGGGTCTACCGTCGAGCGACGCCGAAAGCAGCAATCGCCGTCCGGCCCGCACTTCGGGAAACACCTGGGTTTCGAAAAACCCCCGCCCGTCGGCCTCATCGAAGGGCTGCATGTAGCCGATCGTGGCCCCGCCGCTCACGGTTGCAGCCATGATCGAACCGAGGCGGTCGAGCTGACTATCAAGGACTGCGCCGGAAAGCACTGCCACGGAAACTTCGGTCATGGGGTCCTCACAGGAGCAAGAGCATGTAGGAGGCGCCATCGACGCCGGTCTGGAACCGCGAGGCCCCGTAAAGCTGGTACCGCAGACAGTCCCCGGGGCCGAGTTCATGCGTGGCGCCGTCCACGGTGACCGTCAGCGCGCCCTCGATCATCACCAGATGATGCTCGTGCCACGGTTTGGAGGGGGCTGCGTAGGCGATGATCTGGTAGGGCTCGATCTCGCAGCGGATCACCTCGGCCGACAGCGCGCCACCCGGCGGCGAAACGACGCGGCGCCGGAAGCCGTTCTCCGGGTCGTGCCATTCGCTTTGCTCGTGCGCGTACACAAGCGCCTGGAACGGTGTTTCCACCGGCGCAAGCAATTGCGAGATCGTCATCCGGTAGGCACTCGAAAGACTGCCCAGCGTCTCCGCCGTCGGGCTCACTTCGCCGGTCTCGATGCGCGAAAGGGTGGAGCGGCTGATGCCGCTCCGCTCGGCCAGGTCCTGAAGCGACCAGCCGCGCGTCCCGCGCACCTGCTTGAGGCGTTCAGCCAGCCGTGCGTTGAGGTCGTTCATTCAATTATTCCGAATATGAGAAAAATTCCCAGATACGGAATATGCTTGAATCTCACGCTTCGTCAAGCGCCATGTCGCCGGGCTGTGCCCGGTTTCAGGCCAGCATCTGGAACAGCGCGCCGGCAAAGATAGCCCCGGATACGCCCAGTCCGATATAGGCGGCGAACACCTGTTTCCTGACCAAAGACCACACTGCCGCCATCGCCGGGATCGAACTGACCGCGCCGGAGATCATGAAGGCCATTGCGGCGCCGTTGCTCATGCCCTGTTCGATCAGCCCTGCCAGCAGCGGCGGAGCCACATAGGAATTGAGGTAGGCCGGCATGCCCGCGAGTGCGGCAATGGCGATCGGCGCCAGCCCTTCGCCGCCCACCAGCCCGGCGATGGCCGACGCAGGCACATAGGTGACCAGCAACGCTTCCAGCACATAGGCCAGCGCCAGCCACTTGATCAGGAAGACGCCATTGACGATTGCCTCCTGGCGGAAGATCGCACGGCGGCTAGCGTCCTGCCAGAACCGCCACACCGGCTTGCCCGAGAACGGATCCGGCCCGCAGCCGCATCCCTTCCGCGTGTAGGTCCTGAGCGGGTTGCCGAATGCGCCGGCCCCCATCGCCGACTTGATCGCAAAGCCGCCGAACAGGCCGAGCGCGACGGCGGCCACCGCCTTGCCGATTGCGAACGGCCAGCCGAGCGCGGCCGCGGTGATCAGCAGCGTCGGCGGATCGATCAGGGGCGACGACAGCCAGAATGCCATCACAGCCGAAAGCGGCGCGCCCAGCGCCAGAAGTCCTGCGATGAACGGGATCACCTCGCAGGAGCAGAACGGAGCGAGCCCGCCGAACAGCGCCGCCATCACGATCATCCGCGTTTCGCGCCCCTTGAAAGCCGCCGCAATCGCCGCCTCCGCGCCAGCGGCCTTCAGGCCGGCGATCAGCGCCACGGCAAAAACGATATAGGGCAGGGTGCCGGCAAGCGCCGAGACCGCAAAGGCGAAGACCTCGGCAAGCTTCTCCGGATCCATCAGGGCCACGAGGGCAAGCGCCAACACCATCGCCGCCCAGGGAGTGGCGATCCATTCCTTGATGTCCCGGCCGGCCCGGCGGCCGGTTTCGGTCGCAACGCTCATGACGTCTCTCCCTGGTCGCTGCAGCAGTTTTCCAGAATGAATCCGGCCAGTGCATTGAGATGCCCGTAATTCGCTGTCGAGACGATCGAGCGCCCCTCCTTGCGCTGAACAATGAGATTGGCGGCGGCGAGAAACTTGAGGTGATGCGCCAGCGTCGAAGCGGCGATTCCTGTCCGAGCCTGAATGTCGCCGACGCTCAACCCCCTCTCTCCGGCCCGCACAAGCGTCTGCAGCACCGACAGCCGCGATTCCGAACCCATGGCCGAAAATCCCTGCGCCGCTTCAATCCCATTCATGGTCGCACCTCTAACAATTCTGTAAAACTAGTTATATCGAAATAAAAGATCCGTCAAGAGTTGCCTCCCGGGCCGGCCCCGCCAAATCGATCGACCTGTTCCGGGTTTTGGCTCGCCGGTCGTGCCCGTGTCCCGATTGTTGCCAGGCCGAACGCTTTGCTCACAGAACCTTAAGCCCTGGCCGCTATTGCTTCATGGTGAAACTGGAGACCCGGCTTATGCCCCAAAGCCTGTACCTCGCCCGCCCGGTCAATGATCGCCCGCGCACCTTCCGCCTCGCCGAACTGCTTGGCGCGCTGAGCTACGCGCTCGACCTCACGGAAGGCCAGCCCGCGGGTCACTGCATGCGCTGCTGCTACATCGGCACGCATATCGGCGAGGCGCTTGGCATGGAGGGAGAGGAGCTCTCGGACCTGTTCTACACGCTGCTGCTCAAGGATCTCGGTTGTTCCAGCAATGCCGCACGCATCTGTGAATTGTACCTGGCCGACGACATCAGCTTCAAACGCGATTTCAAGACCATTGACGGAAGCCTTTCCTCCGCGCTGCGCTTCGTCTTCAAAAAGACCGGCCTCGAATCCGGCCTCAGCGAGCGCATTCGCGCAATCGTCAACATCCTGCAGAACGGCGGCGAGATTTCCCGCAGCCTGATCGAGACCCGCTGCCATCGCGGCGCCGACATCGCCGGCCGGATGCGCTTCTCGCAGGCGGTGCAGCAGGGCATTCTCTCGCTCGACGAGCACTGGGACGGGTCCGGCAAGCCCGAGGGCCTGAAGGGGCCCGCCATCCCGCGGACCTCCGGCATCGCGCTGCTTTCGCAGGTTATCGACATCTTCCACATTGAAAACGGGGCCGATGCGGCCCTGGCCGAAGCGAAGGCCCGCGCCGGCGGCTGGTTCGATCCAGCCCTGGTCGACGCCTTCATCGCGGCCCAGGCAGCCCCCGGTTTCTGGGAGACGCTCGCCTCGGACGACCTTGAGTCCTCGGTCTTCGCCATGGCCCCGGCGCAGGGCGCCGAACCGGTCGACGAGGACTATCTCGACGACATCGCCGCAGCCTTCTCCGATGTGGTCGACGCCAAGAGCCCTTTCACCGCCGACCATTCCAATCGTGTCACGCTCTACACGGACATGATCGCCGAAGAGATGGGGCTCGGTGACGCCCATCGCCGTTGGCTCCGCCGCGCGGCATTGCTGCACGATCTCGGCAAACTCGGCGTGTCCAACCAGGTTCTCGACAAGCCCGGCAAGCCCGACGATGACGAGTGGGCCGCGATCCGCCGCCATCCCGCCCAGAGCGAGGCCATTCTCGCCCGTGTCGGGGCTTTCAACGACATAGCCCCGGTCGCCGCCGCCCATCACGAGCGCCTTGACGGCAAGGGCTATCCCTACGGCCTGAAGGGGGACGAAATCTGCCTCGAGGCGCGCATCCTCACCGTCGCCGACGTCTTCGATGCGCTCTCCGCCGACCGGCCCTACCGTGCAGCCATGCCGATCTCAAAGGCGCTCGCCATCCTCGATTCCGACGCCGGAACCGCCTTCGATCCGGCATGCATCGAAGCCCTCAAGCAGGGCCTCGCCCGGCTCAACGCAGAAGTCGCCGCAGCCTGACGCGGAGCTTGCCCTGTATGGTCAGTCAAGACTTACCTGCTGGCGCACTCCCAATGACGGGCCACGACCGTGCCTCCGGGCCCCGTAAACCTGTCCATCCCGGTGGGAAAGTGCCTCGACTGCTCCAGTGTGACCTCGCGCCCCACTGCGGCCACCGTGCCCGCCGGTTGGCGCTCCGGCACATGCGGACGGATGTCCGGGCCGTGTCCCGTTAAGCCATGCCGGTCGCTACGGCACACGCCGGTGGCGCCGGGCTCGATCCGGCGCGAGAAGAAACATTTCGGCCCGGGAACTACACCCGGATCATCGAAACGGGGAGGGGGGAATTTGAATCCGGAGCCTGAATGGCCGGACCCGACCTAGCCGGTCATGAAGTGGATGTGCGGGCGGCTGTGAAACGGCGAGGTGCTGATCCCGGCCTCAATCCGGAACACCTCGCGCAGCAGCGGTACGGTGATCACGTCCGCCGGCGCGCCGCTCGCAATCACCCGGCCGCCGTTCAGCACCACGATCCGGTCGCAGAACATCGCCGCAAGATTGAGATCGTGCAGCGCCACCACGCTGGTCAGGTCGAGATCGCGCACCAGCCGCAGGATCTCGATCTGGTGGTGAATGTCGAGATGGTTTGTCGGCTCGTCGAGAAACAGAACCCGGGGCGTCTGTGCAAGCGCCCGCGCGATGTGCACGCGCTGCCGCTCGCCGCCCGAAAGCGTTTGCCAGGCCTGGGCCTTCCGGGCGGACATGTCGACCCGGTCGAGCGCCGTCGTCACGGCGGCCTGATCTTCGGCGGTCCACCCCGACAGCGCCGAACGGTGCGGTGTGCGTCCGAGCCGCACCACATCCAGCACGCTCACATTGGTGTCGGTCGCGGCGTTCTGTTGCACAAAAGCCACCTGTCGCGACAGCGCCCGGCGCGACACCTTGGAGACATCCTGACCGAGCACGCTTACCTGTCCCGAATCCGGGCGCCTGAGCCCCGCCAGCAGTCGCAGCAGTGAGGATTTGCCCGATCCGTTCGGACCGATCAGCCCCAGTGTTTCCCCCGGCGCCACCGCCAGCGACACGTCCGACACGATGGCTCTGCGCCTGACGCCCCAAACCAGGTTCTCGGCAACGATGCTCATGATTGCGGTCTCGCGCGGTACAGGATGATGGCGAAGAACGGCACGCCCACCAGCGCGGTCACCACGCCGATCGGGATGGTCTGCTGCGCCACGATTACCCGGGAGACGATGTCGGCCGAAACCATGAACACCGCACCCGTCACCGCGCAGGCCGGGATGAGCCTGAGGTGCAACGGGCCGATCACGTAACGCGCGGCATGCGGGACCACCAGCCCGACGAAACCGATGGCGCCCACCATGCTGACGATCGTAGCCGTCAGCAGCGCCGTCACCGCGAACATCACCAGCCGGATCCGCGCCACCGGAATGCCGAGTGCCGCGGCATCCTCATCGCCGAAGGTGAACGCATCGAGCGCGCGCGCCATGTAGATGCAGATCCCGAAACAGACGATGATTACCACAAGCAGCAACTGGAAATCCGGCCAGCGCACGCCGCCGAAACTGCCGAGCAGCCAGAACATGACGTCGCGCGCCTGCTGCGCATTGCCGGATGTGGTGACGATATAGGAGGTGAGCGCGTTGAAAAGCTGTGAGGCGGCGACGCCCGCCAGGATCGTGTGGTTGGGGCCGCTGGTTGCGCCGTTCGACAATAATGCAACCAGCGCGAATGCTGCGAAAGCCCCGCCGAATGCGCCCAGTGGCAGCGACAGCGCACCCCCGCCCAGGCCCAGCACGATCACTGCGACCGCGCCGGTTGACGCGCCGGCGGAGACGCCGAGCACGAACGGCTCGGCCAGCGCATTGCGCAACAACGCCTGCAGGATCGCCCCCGAGATCGCAAGGCCTGCGCCGGCGAGCGCCGCCACGAGCGCCCGGCTCAGCCGCAGGTCCCAAACCACGCTTTCTTCGATCCGCGGAATCTCCGCCGTGCTCAGTCCCAGCCGGTTGGTCACGGCGAGAAACACCGTGCGCAGGCTGATCGAATAGTCGCCGATCGCCGCCGCCACGGCGACCGCCAGCGCCAGGGTGACGGCCGAGAGCGTCAGAAGCAGCGCAAGGCCGAAGGCTCCGCCGTCTCGCTGGCCCGCATCGATCATTTTGAAAGGTCGAGCGCCTTGAGCTGTTCGGCCACCTGCTCGGCGCCGTAGAGCGTGCGGATACTCGGGTTCATCGCGGCTCCGCTCATGGTCACGATGCGCCCGTTCTCAACGGCCGGCATCTGGCTGACCGTAGGATCGGATTTCAGAAACGAGATCTTGTTTTCGGCCTTGTCGAGATCCCAGCGGTTGCGGTCCACCTGGGCAACCACCATCACCTTCGGATCGGCGGCCATGATCCCCTCCCAGCCCAACGTCGGCCATTCGGCATCGGTGGCGATCGCATTCCGCCCGCCGAGCACGTCGGCAATGTAGCCCGAGGGTCCGTTGCCGCCGCCCAGATAGGCGTCGTCGGCGGGCGAAGGACTTGAGAACCAGAACAGGAACGTCAGATCCGCGTTGGCGCTGAACTGCGCCCTCAGCGCCGCCTCGCGCGCCCTGAAATCCGCAATAAGCGCCTCGCCGCGCTCGGCCACGTCGAAAATGCGCGAAAGATCCTCGATCTCCTTGTAGAGCAGGTCCATGCTCCACAGTTCCGCCCGGTCGCCATAGGCATCGGTGGCGTTGCCGGCGGTCGAGCAGGCGCTTGGCGAAAGATAGGTGGGGATGCCGAGCGCGTGGAAATCCTCGCGCTTGGCCACCTTGCTGTCGGGGCCAAGCAGCGTCACCAGCATCGCCGCCACGAAGTCGGGCTGCTTGGAAAGCACGGATTCGAGCGTCGGAAATTCGACTGTCAGCACCTCGACCCTGTTGTTGGCGTCCTTGACCTCGTCGAGCACGGCGTTGGGCCAGAAAGCCGTCGCCCCCATCCGGTCCTCAAGGCCCAGGAGCAGCAGGATCTCGGCGCTGTTCTGCCCCAGCGCCACCGCGTTTTCGGGGGGCTTGTCGAATGTCACGTCCAGCCCGCAATTCTCGATCGTCAGCGGGTAGGCAGTGCGCTCGGCGCCCGATGCAGGGGAGGCAAGCGCCGTCGAGGCAAGCCCGGAGCAGGCAAGCCCGGAGCAGGCAAGCGTTGCGGCGGCGGCAGCCATGATCAAGAGGCTTTTCTTCAACATCACGATGTTCCTGATTATCTGACCCGAATTGTCATGTTTCCCCTATCCGCAGCGCCGTAGGGAATCAAGAGTATTCTACTCATGTTTTTGCATCGCCGTTTCCGCCCCATGCAAATGCCCGGGTCGCCTCCGCGGCCCCATGCCAATTTCCTGAGCATTGACGTATGTCATTTCGCGCGGCGCCCGCCTGCGCGAGACTTGGGTCGAAGGAGGACAAGGCCATGTACAACAACATTCTAGTCGCCGTCGCTTACGATGAGACCCGTGACCGGGCCGCAGCCTTTGATGTCGCACGCACGCTTGCTGACGAAGGCGCGGTCATCACGGCGCTCCATGTTCTGGAGGATATCCCCGTCCATGTCGCCCATTACATTCCCGTGGAGCAGGCAGAAGCCGGCCGCGCCGAGGCTCTGGCCCGGCTCAAGGCCGACCTGGGCGGCGTGACCGATGTCCGGCCCGTGGTGGTCCAGGGCAATCCGGGCGCGAGAATCGTCGAATATGCCGCCCAGCACGAAATCGACTGCATCATCATCGCCTCGCACCGCCCCGGTCTGGCGGATTATGTCCTCGGCTCCACCGCAAGCCGCGTCGTCCGCCACGCAAAATGCTCCGTGCATGTGTTGAGGTAAGGGGAGAGCGGTTCCCGGCCCTGGTCGGTGCCGCCCCACTGCATCGCAACACACTATGGCGCGGGCTCCGGACCGGTGTTCGCGGCAATGCGGGGCAACCGACCAGCAGGATCCGGGGCCGGGCGCGGAGCACCAGTTCTTGCCGTGGCAACAAGCGAAGCTGACGTCCATTTGAATTGAGTGTTGTGGCGCTTTCGGCCCAAAGCCGACCTACGTTTTTAGGCAGCCCAGGCTCAGTTAGAGCCCATACCTACCGAGAACGCGATCGAAGTATGCTAACAATCGGATGACATGCCTTCGACTGCAAACTGATCAGAGCAGGGCCGACAACTGGTTCACTCAAGTGCCACGAGTTGACGATCTTGTCGCGGCGATCGTCCAAATTTTCGGGAATACTCCCTCGAAAATTGTGCCGAGCTTTCATATCCAACACCGAATGCGATCTCCGACACTTTCGCGCTGGAGGTCTGAAGCGCATCTCGCGCCCTGAGCAGGCGCAAATCCTTTTGATATTGCAGCGGAGACGTACCGGTCACAGCCTTGAATTGCTCGAAAAAGGCCGAACTGCTCATGCCGACATCCCGGGCCAGTTCCTTGACGACGATGGTCTTGGCGAGATGGGTTTGGATGTCCCTCGTGGCCTGAAAAATGCGACTGGCCGTGCTCTCATGCCAGAGCAGTCTGTGAAGCGTCTCGCCGTGCGGCCCCATCAACAATCGGGCGTGGATTTCCCGGGCGGTGATCGGGGCCAAAAGTCGGCGCGCCGCGTCGGTTTCGCATTGGCTGAAATAGCGTCGCAACGCGTCTTCGATCTCTTCATCCGTATCGCACAGGTGAATTGAAAACGGTTCCGAAGCCCGCGAGACTGACGAAGGCAACACTGCCGGGGCCAACGAGCGGAGCAGGTCCAGATCAAGCGGGAAGACAAGCGCGACATAGGGCAGATCAGGCGCTGCTTCGGTAATCCGTGAGAGAACCGGCAAGGCGTGGCTGACGATCAGCGACTGGCCGGCGCGCACGGTTATTGTTTTTGCATTGGTCCCAACATCCTTGGCACCTTGCAGGATAAGGCAGAGCAATGGGCGGTAGACGGTTGCGTTCTGGCCTGTGGGGGCCTCGTGGCGCAGCAGATGTGTGCCGCTGTCCTCATGAAACAACGCCCCCTGACGCAACCCCGATTGATCCAGCAGCGACGACACGCGGTTCAGCAGTGCTTGATGTGTCATGCATGTCTCCCTTGCTCTGCCGCGAGCCATAACATTGTAAGGCGAGCGAATTTACAGAAAAATCCCATGAGTGGAGGATCGTGCAAGAAAACTGGACTAATCATAAAGATTGCCACGGTGGTCTCGAATATCGTGTCATCATCAACACGAAGGGATCGCAGATATGAAGAATATTCTCATAACCGGTATCGCAGGTGGCTTCGGCAAGCCCACGGCACTGGCTCTCTTGGCAAGGGGCTACGTCGTCGCCGGAAGTGTCCGCAGCCGCAGCGGGAAGAATGCCGCGACTGTTGCCGAACTCGAAGCGGCCGGCGCAAAAATTGTCGAGATGGACGTGACCGATACGGCGAGCACCGAGCGCGGTGTCTCTGATGCCATATCGCAGCTCGGCGGGCTAGATATCTTGTTCAACAATGCGGGCATTGGCTCCTATGGCATCCAGGAACTGATGTCTCCAGAGGACATGAAACGGGTTTTCGACGTGAATGTCATGGGCGTTCAACGGGTCATGCGGGCAGCGTTGCCGCATCTGCGGGCGCAGGGGCGGGGCACCGTGCTCTATACCTCCAGTTTGATCGGGCGGATTGCGACCCCGTTCTACGGCACCTATTCGGCATCGAAATGGGCGCTGGAAGCCATCGTCGAATGCTACCGTACCGAGCTTTCGGGGTTTGGCATCGAGTCCTGCCTCATTGAACCCGGTGCCATGCCCACCGCTTTCTTTGATGGCATGGTAACCCCGAACGATCCTGCACGCGATGCCGAGTACGGCGACTTCGCCGCAGTGCCCGCGATGTCCAGCGCCGGGCTGGCCCAGATGCTCGACGCAACGCCCGATCAGCGGCCTGAACGCATTGCGGAAGCGGTCGTCGCGCTCTTGGACAAGCCCTTCGGCGAAAAACCGTTTCGCACCGTGGTCGACTATGTCGGCGTCGGCCCTGAGATCGAGCGCTACAATGACATGTTCCACGACGTCACCCGCAATATCTTCACCAATTTCGGCATCGAACAGATGCTCGATCTGAACGCTTGAGGCGGCTTACATGAAAACCATACTGATCACAGGAGCCTCATCGGGTATCGGCGAAGCAACGGCGCGGCACTTTCAGGCAAACGGCTGGAACGTGATCGCCACCATGCGTGCTCCGTCCGATGACAGCGCGCTTGCCGATCTGGAAAATGTGCTGGTCACGCGGCTGGATGTCACCGATGCCGCCTCGATCCCGGCGGCAGTGGCGGCGGGCATCGACCGTTTCGGTAAAATCGATGTGCTGCTCAACAACGCGGGCTACGGAGCATATGGCGCGCTTGAGGCGTTCACGATGGAGCGTATCCGGCGACAGTTCGATACCAACGTGATCGGGCTGCTGGAAGTAACCAAGGCTGTTCTGCCCCATATGCGCCAGAATCGTTCGGGCACGGTCATCAATATCTCTTCCATCGGCGGCCAGATCACCTTCCCCCTCGGCACCTTGTACCACGGCACCAAGTTTGCGGTCGAAGGCCTGTCAGAGGCCCTGCACTACGAACTTGAACCGCTTGGCATTCGGGTGCGCATTGTCGAACCCGGAATGATCAAGACCAACTTCGGCGGCAGGTCCTTCGATTTCGCGATGGATGAAGGCCTTTCGGACTATGCACCGACCGCCGAGGCGATGGGCCGCCTGTTCGGCAAGCTGGCATCAAATCCTTCCGCGCCTGAAACGGTGGCGGAGGTCATTTGGGAAGCCGCGCATGAGGACGGAGACCGCTTGCGCTTCCGCGCCGGAGAGGATGCCATAAGGTTGTTGGACGAGCGAAAAAGCCAGGATGACGGAACCTTCATCGGCGGCATCAAGAAGTTGATGAGTGGCTGAGCCAATGTCGGCCACGTTCGCATTGCCGGCAATGGTTCCGACGCAGTAAAAGTCCGCTTGCCGCCCTCTCAGGACCTTGGTTGGGAGTGCAGCGAACGGCTGCTTTCGGGGGTTGGATCCAGGATCGTCAACACCCGTTATTGGGGCCGCGCCCCCAGTGCCGCCTGAAATCCCCGCCATTTCATCCACACTTTCCCGCCCTGTGCGATACTTGTCTCATCTTCCGTCATCGGAGGGTCTGGGCCCACGGAGTCCCGGCCGGCGGAAGGCGGTGGGTTTTGGTGCGCGGGGGCCGCATCCGCAACGCCAAAAGCCCGCGACCGGATCACGGCGGCGCAAGCCGCAAGCCGGAGCCTGCCGGTCCGCACCGGCGCCGGCGGCGTTTTCGAAAGGAACGCCGGTCCCGAAAAGGGCCCGGTCAGGCTGGACGGTATCGAGGCCGGGAGCCGATCGGGCATGAGGCGGGTTCGGGTGGCGGTTCATCCGAACGCGACGACACCGCCAGGGACGCGTGACATCCGGTCCGCGGGAAGGACACCGTGGCCCGCACCCGGAAAGTGCAGGCCTCCCCCACTGGCGGGGCGCGGGCAATCGTGCCAAAGCCAAGCCATATCTTTCCTCACGGGCCGGCTGCCCGTGCGCCCCGCACTCCGGTTCTCACCCGGAGACCCGGACAATGCCCTATCCCGCCGGCGAAGTGTTTCGCGCGCGGCGTTCTGGCGTGCCCGGTCCTCCAAATCGCATCGTAAGTCTAAACTTACGCAGCTTTGGCGACGTGATATTCCTTGATCGCCACCATCTTGATGTCGGGGTAGCGTTCGGCCTCGTAATTGAGCGAGAACTGGTCGGCGGCCAGGAACACCGGGTCACCGTCGAGATCGCGGGCGACATCGCCGCGATGCCGGTCAATGAAGCGTTCCAGCTCCGGTTTCTCCGGCGCCGAAATCCAGCGGCAGACCGAAAAACGGGCCATTTCGAAGCTCACCGGCAGGCCGTATTCCGCCTTAAGCCGCTCCTTGAGCACGTCGAGCTGCAGCGCGCCGACCACGCCGACGATCGCGGGCGAACCGTCCTCCGGCAAAAACAGCTGCACCACGCCTTCCTCGGCCATTTGCTGCAGCGCTTCCTTCAGCTTCTTGGCCTTCATCGCATCCTCGAGCCGGACCCGGCGCAGGATTTCAGGCGCGAAGTTCGGCACGCCCTGGAACACAAGCGCCTCGCCCTCGGTCAATGTGTCGCCGATGCGCAGCGTTCCGTGATTGGGGATGCCCACCACGTCGCCGGCAAATGCGGTGTCGGCGATCTGGCGCTGCGAGGCGAAAAAGAACTGCGGCGCGGAAAGCCCCATCGGCTTGCCGGTGCGCGAGAGGCGGGCCTTCATGCCGCGTTCGAGACGGCCCGAGCAGACGCGGACGAAGGCGATGCGGTCGCGATGGTTGGGGTCCATGTTGGCCTGGATCTTGAACACGAAGGCGGTCATCTTCGGGTCGGTCGCCTCCACCGTGCGGGTGTCGGCAACTTGCGCCCGCGGCTGGGGCGCATGGGCGCCGAGCGCGTTGATCAGGTCGCGGACCCCGTAGTTTCTCAGCGCCGAGCCGAAATAGACCGGCGTCAGATGCCCCTCGCGGAAGGCCTCCAGGTCAAACGGCTTGCAGGCTTCGGCGGCCAGCGAGGTTTCCTCGATGAAGGTCTCGCGCTCGTTTTCGGGCAGCAGCCCCGCCACCTTGTCCGATTGCGGGCCGTTCACAGGCGTCAGCTCCGTTTCCTTGTCGGAATGCCGAATCGCCGATTGCGCCAGGTGGTAGGTGCCCGAAAAGCTCTTGCCCTGGCCGATCGGCCAGGTCATCGGCGCGCAGTCGAGCGCCAGCTTCTCCTCCACCTCGTCGAGGATCTCGAACGGGTTGCGCGCCTCGCGGTCCATCTTGTTGACGAAGGTGATGATCGGGATGTCCCGGAGCCGGCAGACCTCGAACAGTTTCAGCGTGCGCGGCTCGATGCCCTTGGCCGCGTCGATCACCATCACCGCCGCGTCCACCGCCGTCAGCGTGCGGTAGGTGTCGTCGGCAAAGTCCTCGTGGCCCGGCGTGTCGAGCAGGTTGAAGACGTGGTTGTCATATTCGAAGGTCATCACCGAGGTGACCACCGAGATGCCGCGCTCGCGCTCGATCTTCATCCAGTCCGAACGGGTCTGGATCCGGTCCTTCTTAGCCTTCACCTCGCCGGCAAGCTGGATCGCGCCGCCGAAAAGCAGAAGCTTCTCGGTCAGCGTGGTCTTGCCCGCGTCGGGGTGCGATATGATCGCGAAAGTGCGGCGGCGGCCGACTTCCTCGGCAAGTGCGTCTGGCATTGCTCGTCAATTCCTGTTGATTGCGCTGCCTTCTAGCCGCTTGCCGCCCGCCATGCAATTGACCCGGAGACCCCAAGCGTAAAAGCTTGCGCCATGAAAGCGCCCGCTCCCCTGTCAGAGACCGGACTCGAAGCCCCTTTTGCCGACCGTCCGGAACTTCGCATCCGGCGTCTTGCGCATGGCGAGGAACTCCCGCTTCCCGCTTATGAAACTCCCGGCTCCGCCGGCATGGACCTGCGCGCCGCTGTCCCGGAAGAGCAACCGTTGGAGATCGCCCCGGGCGGACGCTGGGCCGTCCCCACCGGTCTGGCGATGGAAATACCGGCAGGCTTCGAGGGCCAGGTCCGGCCCCGCTCGGGCCTGGCGCTTAAATCCGGCATCACCTGCCTCAATGCGCCAGGCACCATCGACGCGGACTATCGCGGCGAGGTCAAGGTGATCCTGGCCAATCTCGGAGCTGACCCCTTCACGGTTACACGCGGCATGCGCATAGCCCAGCTCGTCATCGCCCCTGTTGTGCAGGCGCGGGTCGTCCTTGCCGAAACGCTCAGTGAGACCGGACGGGGAGCGGGTGGTTTCGGCTCCACGGGAAACTCATGAGCGCGCCCCTCACCGTCATCGACATGCACACCGCGGGCGAGCCGCTCAGGATCGTCACCGGCGGCTATCCTGAGCTGCCCCGGGGAACGATCCTGCAAAAGCGCGCCCATGTCCGCGATCATCTTGATCACTTGCGCAAGATCCTCATGTTCGAGCCGCGCGGCCATGCCGACCAGTACGGCGCGCTACTGGTCGAACCGGATCTGCCCGGCGCCGATCTCGCCGTGCTGTTCATGCACAACGAGGGCTATTCCACCATGTGCGGCCACGCCATCATCGCGCTCGGGCGCTACGCGGTGGACGAGGGGCTGGTGAGCCCCGCCGGCGACCGCGCCACGGTCAACATCGAATGTCCGTGCGGCCTCGTTCGCGCCGAGGTCCTGATGCGCAACGGCAAGGCCGCCGATGTGAGCTTCGAAAGCGTACCGTCGTTCCTGTTTGCCCGCGACCTTGTCCTTGCTGTCGGTGACCGGGGCGAGATGAATTTTGACATCGCCTATGGCGGCGCCTTTTACGCGCTGGCTGACGCGAAGCAGTTCGGGCTCGAATTCGGCCGCGATCCGGTGTCGGCCTTTGTCGAGGCGGCTGACCTGCTGACCCGCGCGGCGCAGGCGGAAATCCCGCTCAGCCATCCCGACGCCGAGGACCTTGCCTTTCTCTACGGCTCGATCCTCACCGACGGCCGTGACGCATTTTCCGACCAGCCAACCCGCAACATCTGTGTCTTTGCCGACCGTCAGGTGGACCGCTCGCCCACCGGCTCGGGCGTAACCGCACGGCTCGCCGCCATGCATGCCCGCGGCCAGATTGGCAAAGGGCAGGTCCGGATTTTCGAAAGCGTCATCGGCAGCCGCTTCGAGGGCGCTGTCGCGACCGAGACAGACTGCGGGCCGCACCCGGCCATCACCGCCCGCGTGTCGGGCCGGGCCTTCTATTCCGGTCGGTCCGAATTCATTGTCGAGGATGAGGACCCGCTGGCTTCGGGGTTCCTGGTGCGTTGAGAGGCTTCTTGGCCCGGCTTGTGCCCAGATAGATCGAGACGATGATGATGGCGAGCGCGGTCAGGCGCTGTGGGGTCAGGGCCTCTCCGAGCAACAGGAAACCCAGAACCGCCCCGCCGACCGGCACGGCGAAATTGACCTGGGACATGCGCGTTGCGCCAAGCCGGGGAACCAGGTGAAAATAGATCAGATTGGCGCAGGCGGTTGAAAACAATCCGAGATAGATCACCGCGCCAAGGGATGACAGGTCCATGCCGGCGCGGTCGGGCACTCCCCCGGAAAGCACGACAACGGATCCCATGATGATGGTGGCGACCAGCATGGAGCCCGCCGCCATTTCCAGCGGCGGCCGTGTGACGAAGCGGCGGATGTAGATGGTCGAGACGGCATAACAGACTGTGGCGCCGAGGATCGCCAGTTGCCCGCCGAGATCTGCACCCAGACCGGCCAGTGCAGACGGCCCCACAAGCACCGCGACACCGGAGAGACCGCCTGTGATGCCGAGAGCTGTCCTGACGGTCAGCCGTTCATCCGGAATCAGCCAGGCGGCGAGCAACAGGGTGATGACCGGTGAGGCCCCCATCAGGATGGAGGCAAGCGCGCTGTCCACCGATTGCTCGCCATGGGTGATCAGAAGAAATGGCGCCGCACTTCCCAGGGTGCCGGTGACGGCATAGCTGAACCAGCCCGACAGGGTTCGCGACAGCCGGTGTCCCCGCCAGCGCATCACGGCAAGGATGACGGCGGCTCCGATCAGCAGCCGGCCGAACACAAGCGCCGCCGGCGAAAGCGTGGTCACGCCGATCTTGATGACGGCGTAGGAGGAGCTCCACATCGCTGCGAGCAGGAGCCAAAGAATGACGTCAATCGGTGCGGCCTTGCCCATCTGAAATCTTCCTGTAGGGTGCTACGGTATCAGTAGCGATAGCACGCTACGAAAACAGTAGCAATCGTAGAGTGGCGTCTTGAATGGAGAGCAGGCGATGAGTGCGCGGGACAGGCCCGTTGCAAGATTGGGTGATCCCGTCCGCGGTTCACGCAGCGGTCAGCCGATCATGGTGCTGTTTGATCTGTTGAGCCGTCGTTGGGCGATGGGGATCCTGTGGAATCTGGCGGACGGGCCGCGAACATTTCGCGACCTGCGGGAGCGGTGCGATTCCGCTTCGCCGAGTGTCCTCAATACCCGCATCAAGGAACTTCGCAGCGTCAATCTCATTGAGAACACGCCGGGTGGTTACGCGTTGACTGAAAGCGGGCGTGAGTTGTTCCGACATCTAGAGCCTTTGGGCGACTGGGCCATGGACTGGGTTCCGGGGCTGGATCGCGGCTAGTCAGGCATTTTGGCGGAGTTGGACCCTTGGTACGTGTACCTTGAAAAAGCTGTCCTGAGCGCCAATTTGCGGAATAATAGTTCGTTAATCAGCCATTCTTCGGAATAATTTCGCGCACACACGACGCCGTAACCATCCCCAATGACTCGCACGGCAACCTGTACTGGCTTAGACTTCAATCAGAGAAAAAGGAGCATTTTCATGTCCGCATATTCCCCAGACAAGCCCGGTCGCGGTCGCATCTACGACTCGATCGTCGATACGATCGGCGATACCCCGATCGTCAGACTCGACAAGCTTGCGAAAGAAAAGGGCGTCAAGGCCCACCTCCTGGCCAAGCTCGAGTTCTTCAACCCGATCGCCTCGGTCAAGGACCGTATCGGCGTGGCCATGATCGAAAGCCTGGAATCGCTCGGCAAGATCAAGCCGGGCAAGACCACGCTGATCGAACCGACCTCGGGCAACACCGGCATTGCGCTGGCGTTCGCCGCCGCCGCCAAGGGCTACCGCCTGATCCTGACCATGCCTGAAACCATGTCGGTCGAACGGCGCAAGATGCTGGCCCTTCTGGGCGCCGAACTGGTTCTGACCGAAGGTCCGAAGGGCATGAAGGGCGCGATCGCGAAAGCCGAGGAACTGCTCGGCGAAGTGTCGGACTCGGTTATGCCGCAGCAGTTCGAGAACCCCGCCAATCCCGAAATCCACCGCAAGACGACCGCCGAGGAGATCTGGAATGACACCGGTGGCGGCATCGATATCCTGGTCTCAGGAATAGGGACAGGCGGCACGATTACCGGCGTCGGCCAGGTGTTGAAGTCGCGCAAGCCCGAGATCAGGATCGTTGCCGTTGAGCCCGAGGATTCGCCCGTCCTTTCGGGTGGCGATCCGGGCCCGCACAAGATCCAGGGCATCGGCGCGGGTTTCGCTCCCGCGATTCTCGACACCGGCGTCTATGACGAAGTCGCCAAGGTGAGCAACGACGACGCCTTTGCCATGGCCCGCGAAGTGGCAAGGCTCGAAGGCCTGCCAGTCGGCATTTCTTCGGGCGCCGCGCTCGTCGCCGCGATCCGCGCCGGCAGTCTCGAGGAAAACGCCGGAAAGCAGATCGTCGTCATCATTCCGTCCTTTGCGGAACGCTACCTCTCCACCGCACTTTTTGAAGGCCTCGGCGCCTGATCCCGACCGGCCTTGAGCCTCGCCCGTTCCCGCACCGCCGGTTTCCGACCGGCGGTGCGGCGGACAGAGCAGCAATCTCCAGGCTGAAAACCCTTCGGTCCAAGAAGCTGAGGCGCAAAGCCTGCGGCTCAAGGACATCTCGCGCCTGCGTCCGTGCGGGATGAACAGGTTGGCGTCCGCGCGGTACACTTTGAACTGGCACGTGTCGCTCCGGAACCTGGTAAGCAAACCCCGGCGCGTCGGCTGCGTCACGCCGCCTGCGTCGAGCGTTCCGTGCCGATTCTGTAGGAAATCGCTTCGGCGAGATGGATCCTGCCGACGGTCTCGGCGCCGTCGAGATCGGCCAGCGTTCGCGCCACCTTGAGAATGCGGTGGTAGGCGCGGGCGGAAAACCGCATCTTCTCCGCAGCATCCGACAACAGGCTTTGGCCGCCTGCATCGGGTTGGGCCACCTGCTCGACAAGCGCCGTGGTGCATTGCGAATTGGTGCGAATGTCCGGGCGTCCGAGCTCCCGGTATCGGTCCCGCTGCAGTGTCCGCGCCATCGCCACGCGGCTTGCCACATCCACGCTCCCTTCAGCCGCCTGCGGACGGATGAGGTCCTGCGCGGTGACCGCCGGCACGTCGATGCGGATGTCGATGCGGTCCATCAGCGGCCCCGATATCCGTCCCTGATAATCGGACTGGCATCGCGGGCCGCGCGCGCAGACATGCCCCGGCTCGCCGGCCATGCCGCACCTGCATGGGTTCATCGCCGCGATCAGCTGGATGTTGGCCGGGTAGCTGACCCGGTGGTTGGCGCGCGCGATCACGCTTTCCCCGTTTTCCAGCGGCTGCCGCAGCGAATCCAGGACCTGCGGCGTGAATTCCGGAAATTCGTCGAGAAACAGAACCCCGTGATGGGCCAGAGAGACCTCTCCGGGCCGCGCCTTCAGTCCGCCGCCCACCATAGCCGCCATCGAGGCGGAATGGTGCGGTGCGCGAAATGGCCGCCGGTCCGAGAGCTTGCCGCCGGCCAGGTGCCCGGCGATGGAATGGATCATCGAAACCTCGAGAAGCTCTGCCGGCGAAAGCGGCGGCAAGATCGACGGCAGCCGCGCGGCGAGCATCGACTTGCCCGAGCCGGGCGGCCCCACCATGATCAGGTTGTGCCCTCCGGCAGCGGCCACCTCCAGCGCCCTCTTGGCGGTTTCCTGCCCCCTGATCTCCGAAAGGTCCGGAATGTTGGCCGGAGCGGCCCGCATAGCCGGCTTCGGCCGGGTAAGCACCTGGGTGCCGCGAAAATGATTGGCCATGGCGATCAGCGAGCGCGGTGCGATGATGTCGATGTCGTCACCCGCCCAGGCGGCCTCCGCGCCGGAGCCCGCGGGGCAGATGAGACCCTTGCCCAGCGCATTGGCGCCGATCGCAGCCGGCAGCGCGCCGGCGACGGTGGCGATGGTCCCGTCGAGCGAGAGTTCACCGAGCACCGCGTAGCCGTTGAGCGCGTCGCCGGGGATCGCGCCGAGCGCCGCCATCAGTCCCAGTGCAATGGGCAGGTCGAAATGGCTGCCTTCCTTTGGCAGGTCCGCAGGCGCGAGATTGATCGTCACCTTCTTGGCGGGGAGCGCCAGGCCCGAGGCATGCAGGGCCGCCTGCACCCGTTCCCGGCTTTCGGCCACTGCCTTGTCCGGCAGACCGACAATGTGCATTCCCACCTTGCCGGGCGCCACCATCACCTGAACATCCACCGGCACGGCCTCGATGCCCTCGAATGCGACAGTGCTGACCCGTGCAACCATTCCGTCCATTCCTTCCAGATCGGGTTTCGGAGGGCATCCCGCATGCCGTACACGATATAGGGGAAAGCTAAGCATAGAAACGGGAATGAAACAAGAACAAGTGTAAAACAAAAGCGATTTTTCTGCGATTTCAGGTTGCGTCGGGTTGCAGGCGGGGAACATCGCGTCGTGCATCCTATCCGTGCGCCAAGCAAACCTTGCGAGCAAAACCAACGGAATTTCAGGGAACACCGGTTGCGCACCGCGCACTGGCCCAAGAGCGCAGGGCTCCCTCGCGCAGCGGTCAAGAAAGGTTTCGCATAATGAGCCTGGCGCCCCTCAAGCCGCAGGGGTGTGGCGGAATGGCGGCCGGATGGCGCTCAAATCCACCCGCCTGGTGCTGAGCTTGCGGGGATCGATCGGGCCGGAGACCGAAGGCGCCTCAGCCGCGGCGCGCTTCGACCGCATCCCAGAACAGGGCCGCGACATCGGCCCCGCCGAAATTGCGGATCTCGCGCAGGCCCGTTGGCGAGGTCACGTTGATCTCGGTCATCCTGTCGCCGATGATGTCGATGCCCACCAGGACAAAGCCGCGCTCTCTGAGGGCGGGGCCGATACGGGCGCAGATCTCTTCCTCGCGGGATGTCAGTTCCGAGTGTTCGGCGCGGCCGCCGACATGCATGTTGGACCGCGAATCGTGCTCCGCGGGCACCCGGTTGATCGCGCCCACCGGCTCGCCCTCGATCAGGATGATGCGCTTGTCGCCTGCGCGAACGTCGGACAGGTATTCCTGTGCTATGAACGGCTCGCGATACATCTGCGCGAACATTTCAAGGAGCGAGGTCAGGTTGCGGTCATCGGGCTTGACGTGGAAAACGCCTGCGCCGCCATTGCCGTAAAGCGGCTTGAGGATCATGTCGCCCACTTCCGCGCGGAAGGACTTGATCGTCTCCGGATCCCGGGAAATCAGCGTCTTGGGCATCAGGTCGGCAAACTCGGTCACGAAGATCTTTTCCGGCGAATTGCGGACCCAGGCCGGGTCGTTCACCACCAGCGTCTTCGGGTGAACCCTCTCGAGAAGATGGGTCGATGTGATGTAGGACATGTCGAAAGGCGGATCCTGCCTGAGCAGCACCACATCCATGTCCGCAAGATCGATCTTTTCCTTCGGACCGAGTTCGAAATGATCGCCCTGAACGTCCCTGAGCAGCATCGGTTCGGCCACGGCCTCGATCCGTCCGTCGCGCATGGAGAGCCGGTCCGGCGTATAGTGAAACAGCCTGTAGCCGCGCGTTTGCGCCTCCAGCGACATGGCGAATGTGGAATCGCCGGCAATCGAGATCGAGCTCACATGGTCCATCTGGACCGCCACATTCCGGATCTTGCTCATGGGTCAGGTGTCTCCGCCGGGTTGATGCGTCCCACATAGGCGTTCACGGGGGCGGATTGCAATCAATCTTCGGTCGATGGTGAAGAAATGACGGCTTTCTTCACCCCGGCTGCCCCAGCACGAAGGCCAGGCTCATGATGGCGATGGCGGTCAGCCAGGAGGCGAGCGCCCGCAAGGCGATTTCGGTCCAGCGGTTTGGAAGACGCGTCAGCAGGACCGAGGCGAAAGCGGCGCTTGCCGCGAGCACGAGATTGAACAGGGCGAACAGGCCGGCATAAACGCCGGGCGGCAACGCGCCCAGGTCGTGGCTGGCAAGAATGCCCCAACCGGTCATAAGGCCGGCGCCGAAGACGATTCCCGCCATGACCGGCCTCGTCCGCCGCACCGCGGCGACAGCCAGCAGTCCGGTGATGATGGCCGCACCGTAAAGCACCGGCACCGGATCGACCGGAACAAGCCCTGCCAGCACGAAGCCGGCGATGACGGAGACGAGAAAGGCCGGCCAGACCAGCGGAAGCCCCTGCCTGTTCCACAGCGAGACGAGGATACCGGTGCTCATCAAGGCGAGCAGCACCGGCAGGTCGTTGAGCACGGCAGCCCCGCCCGCCAGGAAATCGTCATAGGCGTCGCCGCCGAGCTCGAATTCATGGGCCCTGGCGCTCAGAGGCACGAACGCAACGATGAGGCCGGAAACGCCCGGGCGCCAGACGCCCGGGGCCCGGACCCGATTCAGGCAAGTGCGATTGTGCATGGGGTGCGGTCGGTCCAAGCCGGTCAGGCCGCTCCGGTCAGGCGAACCCGGCCAGGAAGGCGCCGCCGACCAGCGCGATGACCGCGCCGCCCGCCCGGATTGCCATCTTGCCCCAGCTCTGGCCGTTGAGGGCGCCGAAGGCGATACCCACCGCATGAAGAATTCCCGTGGCGATCACGAAGCCGACCGCATAGGCATAGGGGTTTGCAGCGGCAGGCAGTTCCGTACCGTGCGCGTAGCCGTGGAAGACGGCGAAAAAAGCCACGATCACGCCCGCCAGCGCCACCGGCGCTCGAACCAGAAACAAAACCAGCAGCCCGAGCACCACGCCTGAAAGTGCAATGCCCGCCTCGATGAAGGGCACCGTGATGCCGACAATTCCGAGCGCCGCGCCGAGCGCCATGACCAGCGGGAATGTAATCGGCAGGATCCAGATCGCCGGACTTCCGAGCACTGCGCCCCAAAGCCCCACAGCCACCATCGCAACGACGTGGTCCCAGCCGAAGATCGGATGCATCAACCCGCTGAGAAAGCCGCCGGTCATCCCTTCGCCGGTATGCGCGAGCGCCGGCGAGGCGGTGAGCAGTGCTGCAGCCAGTGCAACAAGTGCCGCCCGGGCAGTGGGGGTCTTGCAGGCGGCAAAGCCTGACGTCCGGGTGTCCCGCCGGGTGATCTGGTTCGTGATTGGCATCCTGTTTGCTCCTTGCTGGGTTGTGCGGCACCCCGAATTGGGTCGTGCCTTCTGCCGGATGAGGTTGAAACATAGCGGATGTTTCCGGTCACGCAACTCGGCAACCCTGTCTTTCTGAAAACATTGCACGCAGCCATGGCCGGCGCCGTGAACGGCCTTCCGGATCCGCGCATCGCGCCGTGTCAGAGCCGCCGGTCGAACACCCTGACAAGTCTGTCGATGGTACGGCGGACCTCGGGCAGATGGCGGTCGTCCTGGTGGGTAACCAGCCATTGCTCATGCGCGAGTTCGCCGATCGTGCCGCCGCGCTGGACAAGGTCTGCATTCCTGCTCCCGACAAAGGTCGGCAACAGCGCAACGCCCCTGCCGGCCAGCGCAAGATCGAGGGCATTGCGCGGCGAGGCCACCTCGCAGACCGCGTCTGCGCCGATCCGCCGGTCGAGCCAGCGCGCCGAGGGTGTTTCGGCCACGACCTTGATCCAGCGGTCGGGAGCGTCGGGCCGCGCAAAGGCCGCGAACTCCACCTTCGCGAGCTTGCGGCCGGCGAGCGAAGGGTCCTCGGGGCGGCGATTGCGGACACCGATGACGACCTCGCGGCGCGGGATGTCCAGCGTCGCCTCGGCGGAAACGAACCGTAGCCTGACATCGCCGGGATCGCCGGCGATCTCTTCGAGCCGGTCGAGAAGAATCAGCGTGGTCCACGTGCCTGCCGAGATCTTCACCAGAGGAAGGGCGGACCGGCCGTCTGGCCGGTTGATCCGGGCAATGCGGTTTTCGATCTCGCCCAGTTCCCGCTCCAGGTCGCGCGCCTCCGCAGTCAGCTCGTAGCCGCGCTCGTGCCGGACGAAAAGTTCCCGTCCCATCGCACGCTCAAGCGCAAGCATCCTGCGACCCAGCGTTGCCGCGCTCCGCCCGGTGATCCGCGCCGCGGGTGAAAGGCCGCCTGATCGTGCCACCGCAAGGAAGAGATGCAGGTCTTCCCAGCTCGTCTCCTTATCATTCATGAAATGAACCTTTCAATTCGTTTCATTCCAGACGATCTAAACAGCCACTAAGTTGGGGGCAGGTCAAGCCGGCCCGAAAAGACCGACCCAACCAGGAAAGGGATATGCGGATGCAAGGCAGTGGGCATCGAAACCGAATGAATGAACGGCCGTTCCTGCATGGCGACAAGACCAGGGCCGAGCGCGAAGAGGATGAATTCATGCGGCTTCATGGCGGAGTCGGCCCGAGAACGATCTACCGGGTGGTCTGCCTGATCGAGGCCGTCTTTGTCGCTTTGGGCACCAGGGATGCCGGCGTCCGCAAGCGGCAAGCCGGTCAGGACTGCGCCCGGCCGGTCAGAACGCATCCTTCAGATGCACCGGCCAGCGCCTGGGACGGACGACCACGATATCGAACCGCCACGAGAGCCGCGCGGAATCGCGCTGTTTACTGATGAACGACCGGCCGGCGTCCCGGATCCGGCGCTGGGCCGAACAGCTTACCGCATCAATGCCGGATGCGAGATCCCGCCGCGCCTTGACCTCGACAAAGGCGATGAGATCGCCCTTTCGTGCAACGATGTCGATCTCGCCCGCCCGCGTCTTGTAGCGAAGGGCCGCGATGCGGTAGCCGCGGAGCGTCAGGGCAAGCGCCGCCAGCCATTCCGCGCGCCGTCCCTTGCGTTCCAGCCGCCGCTTCCTGTCTATCCCGCCGTCGGCGCTCACGGCTTGCCTTCCATAGCGGGAGCTTCCGTCGGCTCATCCTTGAGCGAGAGAAGCCGCTGATAGAGATCCTTGCGGGGCAGTCCGGTCAGCCGCGCGGCTTCGGTCGCGGCCTTTCCTGCGGGAAGCTCGGTTACGAGCCGCGCCAGAAGCCCGTCGACATCCTCTCCCGATGGCGGCGGCGCCGAACCGGGGCCGATCACCAGCACGATTTCGCCGCGGACATTCCCCTCGCAGTAGTGTTCGGCAAGGGTTCCGAGCGCGCCGCGTCGAACCTCTTCATAAGCCTTTGTCAGTTCCCGGCAGACGGCGGCAGGGCGATCGGCCCCGAGCACCTCGGCGGCCGACCTGAGCGTTGCGGCGATGCGGTTGGGGCTTTCAAAAAACATCAGCGTCGCTTCGGTGGCCGCAAACTGACCGAGCCGTTCCCGCCGCGCCTTGTCCTTGCCGGGCAGGAAGCCGGCGAACAGAAAGGCGTCGCTGGGCAGGCCCGATGCCACAAGTGCAGCCATGGGGGCGGAGGCGCCCGGGACCGGGACCACGTGCAGACCAGCCTCGATCGCGCTTTGAGCCAGCCTGTATCCCGGGTCTGAAACCAGCGGCGTGCCGGCGTCCGAGATCAGCGCCACGCTCCGGCCTGCCTCGAGCGCTTCAATCAGCTTCGGTCCGACACGGTCCGCGTTGTGCTCGTGGTAGGCGTAGGGCCGGGTCGAGATGCCGTAGCGATTCAAAAGCACCCGGCTGACGCGCGTGTCCTCGCAGGCGATGATGTCGGCGCCCGCCAGGGTCTCCAGTGCACGAATCGTGATGTCGCCCAGATTGCCGATCGGCGTCGCCACAAGGTGGAGGCCGGGCTGCAGCGGCCGCGCCTCGACTGTGTGCGCGCCGATGCGGAAGCTTCCACGCGAGGCCTCGCCCTCTCCCGGGGTCCTGCCTGCGGCATCATCCAGTGCCTTCGCCGTCTTGCGCGCCATGCCCGCTCCGCTGGTTTTGTTCAGTTTCGGCAAGCGCACGTCGCTTTTCAAGACCGTCGTTTCAAATGCCGGACATTGGGGCAAACGCCGCTTAACCCTTCATGCGGGTTTGTGTGCATTTTGCAAACCTTTCCGCATCGTTTACGCGCCGGTTAACCGGACCTGTGTCAGAAAGCCCAGGCAAAACGCAGACCGGTTGGCGGGGCGGCGCCGTTTACGCGGGACGGCCAGTTGCCGCAACAATGAGAGGTCGGGGGAGCATGCAGGCAGGATCGGACATTCAGGAGCAGCTTCACAGACTTGTTGGCGCGACCTGTGCCCTTGTCGCCGTCTTCGATCCGGAAGACCGGTTGAGATTCGCCAATGAGGCCTTCCGGGCCGTCTTCTTTGTCGGCCCCGACGAAAGCCCGACCTGGGAAGAGATATTCCGGCGCAACCACGCGGCAGGACGTGGCCCCGTGATCAAGGCAAACAGCATCGATGCGTGGATCGCCTCGGTTTCCTCCCGTCGCGGCAAGACCCGCCAACGCAGCTTCGAATCCGACATCATCGGCGGAAAGTGGCTCTGGGTCACCGAGACCGTCCAAAACGATGGCTGGATGCTGCTCTTCGCATCGGACATCACCGAAATCAGTTCGACCGACAGGGAATTGCGGATTGATCGTGACATCGCGCTCAAGGCGGCGCAAACCGATGAACTGACAGGGATATCCAATCGCCGGCATATTTTCGAACTTCTCCATCAGGCCTGTCAGGACAAGAACACGCAGCAGGATGCACATATTTGCGCCTGCCTGATGGACATCGATCATTTCAAGTCGATCAACGACACGTGGGGCCATCAGGCGGGTGACGCCGTGCTCGAAAAACTGGCCAGATCGGTGCGTTCGGGCATTCGGCTCAAGGATGGTTTCGGTCGTGTCGGGGGCGAGGAGTTTCTTCTGATCCTCAAGGATTGTTCGATCAAGTCGGCGCAGAAGCAGGTGAGCCGGCTCATGGACCGCATCGGCAACATTTCGCTGATGGAAGGATGTCCGGAAATGACGCTGACCATGTCTGCCGGACTGACCGATATCAGGGCCGGCGACACGACCGAAACGATCTACAGCCGCTGCGACAAGGCGCTCTATGAAGCAAAGGCCAAGGGCCGGGACTGCATATGCCTGCACATTCACGACCGGATTTCGCTGGTTCGGACCGATCTTGAGCCGGACACCTCGCCGCAGGGCGGAAAATCGGGGGTTCCGGGGCGCGCGGCCTGACACCGGCCCGAAGAAATGCGGGCCGGCAGTGCTGGCGGCGCAGTTCGGCGGGGCCGGGCAGGCTTATCCGTATTGGTTGGCAGAACTTCTTCCCGGAACCCAACAGACTGCTCTGAACCGGATCAGGTCGTGCGGGCCGATCGCGTCTTCAAGGCGGGCGGCGCGGGCGCTGCCCGCGAAATTCCTGCGACCATGTCCGGGATAAGCAGGGCAGGCGCCGGTCTTGCGAAATAGTAGCCTTGCACGGCGTCGCACCCCATCTGTTCGGCGATGGTCACCTCTTCCGGCGTCTCGGCGCCTTCAACCACGATCTGGAAGCCGAGACCGCGGGCAAGTCCGACAATGCCGTGCAGCACCTTCTGCTTGCGGACATCCCGGTCGATATCGGTGATGAAGCACCTGTCGACCTTTAATTGATCGAACGGCAACTGGTTGAGATATCCGAGCGAGGAATACCCCGAACCGAAATCATCCAGCGAGATCCGCACGCCGAGGGCGCGAAGGCCCGCGAGCACTGCCCCGATGCGCTCCTCGCCATTGTCGACGAACACGCTTTCGGTGATTTCGATGCAGATGTCCGCGCCGGGCAGTTCATGCCGTTTCAGGGTGTCACGAACGATTTCGAGGAAGTTGCACTGCCAAAGCTGGATCGGCGAGACATTGACGGAGATATGGTTGAAATCAAAACCGCTCCGGCGCCACTTCGCCGCTTGCGCGCAAGCCAGTTCGAGCACGACTGTTCCAAGCTCCACGATCTGCCCGCTTGCCTCGGCAACCGGGATGAATTCACCCGGTGGGATCGGCCCTCTCGTTGGGTCCGTCCAGCGGACCAGAGCTTCCAGACCGCGCAGTTCATGCGTCTTCGGATCGATCTGGGGCTGGAAATGGATGTCGAGATCCTGATCGGCGATGGCCGACCGCAAGAGGTCCTCCAGTTCGAACCGGTGCTGTTCCTCGGCATTCAGCTGGCTTGTGAAGACGACTGCCCGATTGCCTCCCTCCCTCCGGGCCTTGCGGCGGGCAAGCTCTGCATTCAGATGTGCCTTCTCCGCTCCGGCCTCATGGCTGCTGAGCTCGACGATGCCGATCGAGGCGGTGGTGTGCACCACACCGCAGCCGAGTTGTACAGGTTGCCGCAGGGTGTCGAGCAGGTTATCGGCAAGCCAGCCCACTTCATCGGCCGTGTTCCGGTCATCGACAAGAATGGTGAATTCATCGCCCGCCCGCCGGGCAAGGCGCGCCCCGGGGCCCGTTACGCGGCTGATCTGGTTTGCGATCTCGGCAAGCAGCTTGTCGCCGTTGATTTGTCCATAGGCTTCAGTGATCTGCAGGAAATTGTCGAGATCGAGATGAAGCAGCACCCAGTTCGCCGACCCGGATTGGCTTTCCGCCACCGCTGTCTCGAGGTCGGCAAGATAGCGGCTGCGATTGCCAAATCCGGTGATTTCGTCCGTGTAGGCGAGCCGGGCCAGCCGGCGCTTGAGCGCCACGAGGCGCTCGAGCGCCAGGGCAAGTGTACCGAATTCGTCCCTGTTGGACCGGAACGGAACGTCGCTGTCCTTCGGGTGGGTCGCAAGATCATCGGCATAGCGCGCCAGCACCCGGACAGGCCGCAGTTGACGCCCCATGAAGATCGCTCCGAAGGATGTGACCAGCAGCAGGATGACCAAGGTTGCAAGACCGATCTCGCTGCGCAGTTCCGTGCGCGCAAGGATGAGATCGTCCGCCCAGCCCACGTCAACCGCGAGTGCCCCCTTGACCGCGTCATCCGGCCCGACAATCGGTGTCAGATATGCCAGCCGCATCCGCCCCATCACCGGCACTTCGCCCAGGTGAACTTCGCCCTTCGAGAGCCGCGCATAGGCCGGATGCCCCGGCGTGATCGACATCGGCGGCGGCATCGATCCGTCGGGTTTGCGGAAGGTGGTGGCAAAGCGGTCAAAACCGGCGGTCTCCGGATTGAACCGGAACAGATTGGCCGCACCCTGGTTGATGCCGCCGATTTCCTTGAGCAACGCATCGTGCTGATCGCGAAACGAGAGCGACGTTTCCGCGGTGTCGGCCTTCAGCCGAATGGCGAGCGGCCGGCCGTCCGTGCCGCGCACGGCCTCGAACTCGCTCGAGAGTTCATGGGTGAACAACGCAACGGCCGCCCGGGCCGCGCGATCGATCCGAACCGAGGAATTGTCCTCGGTCACTTCGTAAAGCTTGATGTAGCCAAGTCCCGCCGCGATCAGGATCGACAGGGATACGAGGACCACCAGACTCGCGGTAACGCGCCCTGTTACGCCGCGGGGAAGAAGTCCAATTTTCGGCATCTGTCGGTGCTCCAATCGCTCTCCACCAATTTTAGGATGGCGCGGATTGGTTTCATAACACTTGAATCCAACCTGTGAATTGTAACCGGAGACTCTGTGTAGGTTTGCACTGCGGCCCTGCGCGGCGATCAGGTCGCCAGATCGGCCACCACCGCGTCCAGGACAAGCATTCCCTGGGGCGTGCAGCGAATCCTGTCGCCGGACATTTTCTCGATCATGCCGTGACCGACCAGAAATTCGATCCGTTCCGGATCGAGCCCGCGGCCGGAGAGATTGCGCCAGCGGGCAAGATCGATCCCCTCGCGCAGCCGCAGCCCCATAAGCAGCAATTCGTCCGCCTGCTCCGCGATGCCGAGGACCTCGCTTTCGCTCATGCCGTGGCCCTGGTTCGCGACATTGGAAAGCCAGGTCTCCGGCATCCGCTCGGTCGCCGTTGCGACCTTCCCGGCCGTAGTCGTCAGGCGGCCATGGGCGCCGGGTCCGATGCCCGCATAGTCGCCGTAGCGCCAATAGGTCAGATTGTGCCGGCTCTCGGCGCCCGGCCGCGCGTGGTTCGACACTTCGTAGGCGGGCAGACCGTGATCCTCGCAGATGTTCTGCGTCAGCTCATAGAGCTCGGCCGAAAGTTCGCCATCCGGAACGATGAGCTTGCCCGCCTTGTGCAGACCGTAGAACGGAGTGCCTTCCTCTATGGTGAGCTGATAGAGCGACAGGTGGTCTGCGGCCAGCGATATGGCCTCCGTAAGCTCCTCCGCCCAGGCCCGGGGCGTCTGATCCGGCCGGGCGTAGATCAGATCGAAGGACATGCGCGGAAAGATTTCGCGGGCAAGACCGATGGCCTTGAGCGCGTCGGACCGGTCATGCAGCCGGCCCAGGCGCTTGAGATCGGCGTCATTGAGCGCCTGCACTCCCATCGACACCCGGTTCACACCGGCATCCCGGTAACCGCGAAAGCGCTCCGCCTCGACGCTCGAGGGATTGGCCTCGAGCGTGATCTCGATGCCGTCCGGCGCCACCCATGCTTCGCGAACCGCATCCAGGATCGCCGCCACCGTGTCCGGCTTCATGAGCGAGGGCGTGCCGCCGCCGAAGAAAATGCTGGTGACCACCTGCGGACCGGACAGCGCGCGCATGGCCTCGATTTCCCTGCGGAACGCCGTCACATAGGCCTGCTGATCGATGCGGGCATGGCGCACATGGCTGTTGAAATCGCAATAGGGGCATTTGGCCGCGCAGAACGGCCAGTGCAGGTAGACGCCAAAACCCGGCTCGCCGGTGTCCGGCGCGAGCCCGTCACCGGATGCGTTGCCGCGCGCTTTTGCGAGCGCAGCCAGGGATGCTGTCAGGTCTGTCGGGTTGACGGGGGTACTCACGTCGCCGCTACACCGAGGCACTGTTCGGCGAAAAGCTTGAACGCCCGCGCGCGATGCGACAGGGCGGTTGCCTGGCCCGGCCGCCATCCGTGCTTCTCCTCGGCGGTCATTTCGCCGAATGTCCGATCATGCCCGTCGGGCCTGAACACCGGATCGTAGCCAAAGCCGGAGGTGCCGCGCGGCGGCCAGACGAGAACCCCATCGGCCTCGCCGCGGTAGAAGCTGGTCTCGCCTTCCGGGGTCGCAAGGCAGAGCACACTGACGAAACGGCCGGTGCGCCGGGATTCATCCGTAACCCCCCGCGCCTGAAGCGCGTCTTCGACTTTCTGCATGGCGACCGCGAAATCCCGTGCGCCGTCGGGCAGTGTCGCCCAGTCCGCCGTGTAGACCCCGGGCGCGCCATCCAGCGCGTCGACGACAAGACCGGAATCATCGGACAGCGCAATCTTGCCGGACGCCTTCGCGGCCGCCAGGGCCTTGGTTGCGGCATTGGCCTCGAAGGTGTCGCCGGTTTCCTCGGGCTCGGCAAGATCGAGCTCTGCCGCTGACGTGACCGACACGCCGAGCGGTTCGAACAGGTCGCGGATTTCCGCGATCTTGCCGGCATTGTGGCTTGCGACAAGGATTTCGGTAAGCTGCGTCATGGAGGTCCCCCGTCCGTCAGGCAACGGTCTCTTTCTGCAAGGCCACCAGATCCGCGATCCCGGCTCTGGCCAGCGCCATCAACTGCCCGAGTTGTTCTTCGGTGAAGGGTTCACCTTCCGCGGTTCCCTGGATTTCGACAATGCCGCCCGATCCTGTCATGACGAAATTGGCATCGGTCTCGGCCGATGAGTCTTCAAGATAATCGAGATCGGTCACCGCCTGGCCGGCAAAGATGCCGCAGGAGATCGCCGCGACATTGTCTTTCAGGACACGCTCCACCTTCGCCATGGAGCGCTCTTCCATCCATTTCAGGCAGTCGTGCAACGCCACCCAGGCGCCGGTGATCGCCGCGGTCCGGGTTCCGCCATCGGCCTGGATCACATCGCAGTCCACCGTGATCTGGCGTTCGCCCAGGGCCGGAAGATCGACAACGGCGCGAAGCGAGCGGCCGATCAGGCGCTGGATCTCGAGCGTCCGTCCGCCCTGCTTTCCTGAACTGGCCTCACGGCGCATCCTGTCCCCGGTCGATCGTGGCAGCATCCCGTATTCGGCGGTGACCCAGCCCTTGCCGCCATTTCTGAGCCACGGCGGGACCCGCTCTTCGAGGCTCGCCGTGCACAGCACGTGCGTGTCGCCGAATTTCACCAGGCAGGAACCTTCGGCATGCTTGGAGACGCCGCGCTCAAAGCTTACCTTCCGCATCTGATCTGTCTTTCGGCCGGATGGGCGCATGGTGCTACTCCTCAGTTCAATTGAGCCGCCTTCTATCGGTCAGGCGTGGAATATGCAAAGCAAAACCGTCGCATTTCCCTCAGCCCCCGGGTGCGCCGGGTCCGCCATGGTAAAGCCCCTTCCTTGCGCCGGGCCAAATCCCTATATTCGGCGTGAACGGGGCGGGTGTGTGACGGCCCGAGGATACAGTATGAGCATGGATGGAAGACCGCTGCCGGCCGATCTTGCAGGCACTCTTGATGAACGGTCCCGGGAGATCTTCCGGGCGCTGGTGGAAAGCTACATGGAGTCGGGCGATCCGCTCGGCTCGCGCAGCCTGTCGCGGATGCTGCCGATGTCGCTCTCGCCGGCGTCGATCCGCAACGTGATGAGCGATCTCGAGGATCTCGGGCTGATCTATTCGCCGCATGTCAGCGCCGGACGGCTGCCGACCCAGAAGGGGTTGCGGTTTTTCGTTGACGCCTTCATGCAGGTCGGCGACCTTCAACCGGAAATGCGCGAGAGCATCGAGCGCCAGGTCCGATCCGAGGATCAGAGCCAGCCGGTGGATACCCTGCTCACCGAGGCCAGCCAGATGCTTTCGGGCATGACCCGGGGCGCCGGCCTTGTGATTGCGGCGAAACAGGATTCCGTGGTCCGTCACATCGAGTTCATCAGGCTCGACCAGTCGCGCGCGCTGGTGGTTCTCGTCGGTGGCAATGACCAGGTTGAAAACCGCATCATGGAATTGCCCGAGGGCGTGACAGCCGGCCAGCTGGTCGAGGCGGCGAACTTTCTCAATGCGCACCTGGCCGGCCGGACGCTCTCCGAAGTCCGCTCCGAGCTCGAACGGATCACCGACGAGGTGCGTAACGAGCTCGATGCGCTTTCGCACGATCTGGTGCAGCGCGGCCTTGCGGCCTGGGCGGGCAGCCAGGGCGGGGCGGGGGCCGCGCGGCTGATCGTGCGCGGGCGCGCCAACCTGCTCGAGGGCGTGAGCGAAGGCGAGGAACTTGACCGCCTGCGCATGCTCTTCGACGAACTCGAGCGCAAGGAAAGCCTTGTTGAGCTGATGACGCTTGCCGAGGAGGGCTCCGGTGTCCGCATTTTCATCGGGTCCGAGAACAAGCTGTTTTCGCTCTCCGGATCTTCGGTCATCGTCGCGCCATGGCGAGATGACGCCGATCGCGTGGTCGGCGCCGTGGGCATTATCGGTCCGACGCGTCTCAATTACGCGCGCATCGTTCCCATGGTCGATTACACCGCGCAACTGGTGTCGAAGCTGGTGCGCAAATGACGCCCGGAACGATGTGGCCGGGGTGCCGGGCCTTGATTTTTGAGGCCTGAACCGCGATATGCGATGCAACCTTCTTCGACATTTCAAGCAATAGACAGGACATCCATACCATGAGCGATGAAAGCCAAGGCCGCGAAAACGACAAGCCGGAAGCCGACGCCGCACCCGAGGCTGCGGACGTCAAGCCGGGCGAGGCGGATGCCGAGGAGTTCGATCCGATTGCCGTGCTCAAAGCCGAAATCGAGGAGCTTCGTGATCAGCGCCTGCGCATGGCGGCCGAAATGGAAAACCTTCGCCGTCGCACCGCTCGCGATGTCAAGGACGCCAAGAGCTACGCCATTTCCGGCTTTGCCCGCGATATGCTGCAGGTTTCCGACAATCTCGATCGTGCGCTGGCGGCAGTGCCCGAGCAGGCCGAAAGCTCAGCCGACAATGGTCTCAAGACCCTGATCGAGGGTGTCGAACTCACCGGCAAGTCTATGCTCTCGGCGCTTGAGCGCCACGGCGTGCGCAAGCTCGATCCCAAAGGCCAGAAGTTCGATCCGAACTTCCATCAGGCGATGTTCGAGGTGCCCAACAAAGACGTCCCCAACAACACCGTGATCGAGGTGGTTCAGCCGGGCTATGTCATTGCCGACCGGATGCTCAGACCCGCGATGGTCGGCGTCGCCAAGGGCGGCCCCAAGGAGCCGGCGCCGGAACCGGGCCCGCCGCATCCGCAGGATATCAAGGACGCCTGATGCGTGTCGCGCTCGATTGGAGTCGATTGAGCGATGACCTACATGCTTCATGCCGGAGTGGTACAGCGTCCTTTGCGCATGAGATTGGATGTGCGGCGCCAGGGTCCGCAAGCGCCGCCGGGCGGGCGGGCGGAAGGCTGACATGACCCCCCTTGAAACGCTCGACTATGCAGGTGTGGCGGTGTTTGCCGCCACCGGCGCGCTTGCAGCCTCGCGCAAGCAGCTCGACATGATCGGGTTCGGGTTCCTGGCAGCCGTCACCGGGATCGGAGGCGGCACGTTTCGCGACCTCATCCTCGGAGACACCCCGGTCTTCTGGGTGATCAACCCGGCCTATGCGGTGGTCTGCGTGGCCGTCGCGGTCCTGGTCTATTTCACCGCGCATCTTGTGGAATCGCGCTATAGGCTGCTGATCTGGCTCGATGCGGCCGGGCTTGCGGCGTTCTCGGTCATGGGCGCGGCCAAGGGGCTGGCGCTCACCGGTTCGCCGGTTGTGGCAATCGTCACCGGCATGATGACAGCGACGCTGGGAGGCATCCTGCGCGACCTGCTCTCGGGCGAGCCTTCGGTGCTGATGCGGCCGGAAATCTACGTCTCCGCGGCATTGCTTGGCGCCGGCGTGTTTGTGGTCGCGAGCCTGTTCGGAGCGCCGCTGCTCCTTGGCTCGGTCCTGGGCGTCATTTCGGCCTTCGGATTGCGCGGCTGCGCTATCCGCTACGGCTGGGCGTTTTCGCCTTACCGGTCGCGCGCCGGCCGTCCGCCCGAGGACGTGATGTAGCTTTTCCGGATTGTAGAAGGGTCAGGTGAGACCCGCTTGCCTTGCGGCGTCCTTCAGCGACAATTGGGGACGCGGCCCGACCTGCTTGATGACGAGACCGGCGGCAAGGCTGCCGAGCTTTCCGCATGTTTCGAGCGGGAGCTCGTTGGCATAGCCGTGCAAGAACCCTGCGGCGTAAAGATCCCCGGCGCCGGTCGTGTCCACCACTTCGTGGATATCGATCGCGTCGATGTCGACCCGCTCTTCGCCGCGGATCAGCACCGAACCGTGCTCCGAGCGGGTGATCGCGGCCAGCTTGCAGTCCTTGCGGATCTGCGCCACGGCATGCTCGAAATTGTTCGTCTGGTAGAGCGACTTGGCTTCCTCGGCATTGGCGAAAACGATATCGATCGTACCCGAGCGCATGAGATCGAGGAATTCGCCGCGATAGCGGTCGACGCAGAACGGATCGGACAACGTCATGGACATCTCGCGACCGTTCCTGTGCGCAATATCGGCGCAAAGCCGGATCGCGTCCTTGGCGCGCGGCGGGTCCCACAGATACCCCTCGAAATAGGTGACTTTCGCCTCGGCAACGACGTCGGCCTCGATATCTTCCGGGCCGAGCTCGACGCAGGCGCCGAGATAAGTGTTCATGGATCGCTCGCCGTCGGGCGTGACAAAGATCATCGAGCGGGCGGTGGGCGGGGTTCCGCCGAGCGGCCTGGTATCGAAGTGCACGCCGAGTGCGCGGATGTCGTGGGTGAAGATCTCGCCGAGTTGGTCTTCGGACACCTTCCCGAAATAGGCCGCGCGGCTGCCGAAGCTCGCGATTCCCGCCGCCGTGTTGCCTGCACTGCCTCCCGAAGCCTCGATGGCAGGGCCCATGCGTGAATAGAGAAGCTCCGCGCGCTCGGCATCGATCAGGTTCATCGCGCCCTTGATGATGTTGTTGTCGGTGAGAAAGGACTCGTCGCAACGGGCGATGATATCGACAATGGCGTTGCCGATGCACAGGACGTCAAACTTGCTCATGAGGGCTCTTTTGGTTGGCGGTATCGGGATTGACGTCCTTCTTAGCGTTTTTCACGCGGATTGGAAGGCTGGCGGCCGTTCAATGTGGCAAGCGTATCCAGCACGAACGCAACCCTGTCGGCCAAAGGCGCGCGGGGGATCTCGATCAGTTCATAGCCTGCCGCTTCATAGGCGGTGACATTGGCGGCGTGATCCAGGCAGGCTTGTTCGAAATCATGCCGCCGCTCGCTGTCCCGGGTGAAGATTTCCGCCCACGGCGGACAGACGAGGACCGGTGTGTCGAACCGCCGCGCCGCTGCCTGTTCGCCCCACCGCTCCGGGACCGCCATGCCGATCACCGCGCAATAGGCGATCGCCTCGATGAAACTCCGGTCAAAGAAAACCCATCCGTCGGCCGGTGCTTGATCGAAGGCCGATATCGAGCGCTCAAACAGAAGCCTTGCAAAGGCCTCCCGGTCTTCCCAGGGCAAGGCGGAGCCCTTTGCCTCAAGCTCATCGGCAACGAGTTGGCGTCCGACTTCCGCAACGGTGTGGTGGCCCTGTGCCGCCAACGCTGCAACGAGTGTCGACTTGCCGCCGCCGGAAGCGCCGGTAATCGCAAGTTTCGGCATTTGCTGACTGTCCCTGTCCAAGATTCTCCGCATTCACGGCCCGTCACGCCTGCCATGTGCATTTGGCCTGATGGCCCGGCGCTAGGCCTTCCGGCTTTCCGAAGATACGCGCTTGAGTTCGTAGAGCGCCTCGAGCGCGTCACGCGGGGTCATGTCGTCGGGGTTGAGTTGCTCGAGAAAGGCGTCGCTTGGCGAGGGTCCCTTTTCAGCTTTGGGCTTCGGCGCTTGCACGGGGACCGCGAACAGGGGCAGATCGTCGATCAGCCGCGTCGCCGGGTTCTCCCGCTCGGTGGATTCAAGCAGGTCGAGGACTTCGCGTGCCCGGGCAACGACCGCGTCGGGCAGGCCCGCGAGCCGCGCCACCTGAATTCCGTAGGACCGGTCGGCTGCACCTGGCCCGACCTCGTGCAGGAAGACGACGTCGCCCTGCCATTCCTTGACCTTCATGGTCGCGTTCGACAGCCGCGGCAGCTTTTCCGACAGCGCTGTCAGTTCGTGAAAGTGGGTGGCGAACAGGGCGCGGCAGCGGTTTTCGGCATGCAGGTGTTCGACCGCGGCCCATGCGATCGAAAGCCCGTCGAAGGTTGCGGTCCCTCGGCCGATCTCGTCGAGGATGACCAGCGACCGCTCGCTTGCCTGATTGAGTATGGCCGCGGTCTCGACCATCTCGACCATGAAGGTCGAGCGCCCGCGCACCAGGTCATCGGAAGCGCCGACGCGCGAGAACAGCCGGTCGACCACACCGATATGGGCCGAGCCGGCGGGCACGAAGGAGCCCATCTGCGCCATGACAGCAATCAGCGCATTCTGCCTCAGGAAGGTCGATTTGCCGCCCATGTTCGGACCGGTGAGAAGCCAGATCGCTCCGCTCTTGTCCGCGTCCGTCGGCGGCGAAAGATCGCAGTCATTGGCAACGAAGGGCTGTTCGGCCTGCCGCCTGAGCGCCTGTTCGACCACCGGGTGTCGGCCGGCGGTGATTTCAAAGGCGAGGCTTTCGTCCACCTTCGGCCGGGCATAGCCCTGCTCCTCGGCAAGGCAGGCGAGCGATGCGGTGACATCGATCACCGCCAGCGCATCGGCGGCCGCCTTGATCGCATCGGCATGCGAGACCGTCAGCAGCACCAGTTCGTCGAATGCGGCGAGTTCGATCGCCAGCGCCTCGCCCGCGGCATTGGCGATGCGGGTTTCAAGATCCGACAGTTCCGTGGTGGTGAACCGCATGGCGTTGGCCATGGTCTGGCGGTGGATGTATTTCGCCTTCGCCTCGTCGCCCTGTGTCAGCGGACCGGCATTCTGCGCGGTCACCTCGATGAAATAGCCCAACACGTTGTTGTGCTTGATCTTGAGCGAGCGAACACCGGTCTCCTCAGCATAGGAGAGCTGCAGCCCGGCTATCACCCGTCGCGACTGGTCCCTGAGCGCGCGAAGCTCGTCGAGTTCCGCCGATGCGCCCGACCGCACGAACCCGCCGTCGCGCTTGAGCAATGGAAGTTCGTCATCGAGGGTCGCCGACAGCCTGTCGGAGATCTCCTCTGGCAGGGCGTTCAGGCTGGCCGATGCAACTGTCAGGTGAGCGGGCAGATCCGCGCCGTCGAGCAGCGCCGCGATCTCGCCCGCAGCTTTCACGCCCGCCAGAATGGCGCCGAGATCGCGAGGGCCGCCGCGGTTGAGCGCCAGCCTGGAGAGCGCCCGCGGCATGTCGGGCACACCGCGAAGCGACTGCCTCAACCCGTCGCAAAGTGCTCCGTTCGCGATCAGGCTCGAAACCCCGTCGAGCCGGGCGTTGATCGCCGCCGGATCGGTCAGCGGAGCCATCAGCCATTCGGCAAGCCTGCGCCCGCCGCCTGCCGTCACGGTGCGGTCGATGGCCTTTATCAGGCTGCCTTGCCGAGATCCCGAAAGCGTGCGCACCAGTTCGAGGTTTGACCGCGTTGCCGGGTCGATGAACAGCCGCGCGCCGTCGCGTTCGCGTTCCGGGCGGCCGAGCGGCGGCCGCTCGGAGATCTGGGTTTTTTCCACATAGGCGATGACAGCCGCCGCTGCCGCCAGTTCGGCACGGGAGAAATCGCCGAACCCGTCGAGCGACCCCACCTCGAAGAACCGCGCGATCCGCCCTTCCGCCGTTGCGCTGTCAAACAGCACCCCCGGTTGCGGCGTCGCCACCCGGCCAAGCTGGTCGACCAGCGGCCTGATTTCCGGATCGTGAAACACGTTCTCCGCCAGAATCAGTTCGCGCGGCTCGACCCGGGCAATGTCTGCGAGCAATCGCGCAAGCCTGCTTTCGGCGACATGAAACGCCCCTGTGGAAATATCGATCCAGGCAAGCCCGTATTGCGCCTCGCCGGATCCGCGAACACGCGCCAGCGCCATCAGGAAGTTGGATTGCGCCGGGTCGAGAAGCTTTTCCTCGGTCAGCGTTCCCGGCGTGACGAGCCTTGTCACGTCGCGGCGGACGACCGATTTCGAACCGCGTTTCTTGGCTTCCGCCGGATCCTCGGTCTGCTCGCAGACAGCGACGCGGAAGCCAAGCCCGATCAGCTTCTGAAGGTAGTCATCGGCGGCGTGAACCGGCACGCCGCACATCGGAATGTCCTGACCCAGGTGCTGACCGCGCTTCGTAAGCGTGATCCCGAGCGCGCGCGAGGCATCGATCGCGTCCTCGAAAAACAACTCGTAGAAATCGCCCATCCGGTAAAACAGCAGCGAGTCCGGGTTCGCGGCCTTGATCTCGATGAATTGCTCCATCATCGGCGTTGCCGAGGCGCGGCTTTCGGGGGTCGCCAGTTGGGCAGTCGACAGCGTGGATGAGACGTGCGCGGTTTCGGCGTTCAAAGGCGGCCTGCCAATCTTGGTTTTCGGAACATTCGCGGTGTAAGCTCGCCCGGGGGGCTGGCTTTACAGCCACTTGCAACCACCCTAACGGTGGCAATGCATCAAACACAACACTTACGAGGCGCCGCTCAAGGGTCGCCCACAAGGGATGGAAAAACATGCCGGGGACGGACAAGTCAGATCGCTCGATATCACAGGTGACGGACCAGGAGGCGCTGGATTTTCATGCCCGCGGCCGCCCCGGCAAGCTTGAGATCAACCCCACCAAGCCGATGGCGACGCAGCGCGACCTGTCGCTGGCCTACTCGCCGGGCGTGGCGGTGCCGGTCAAGGCAATCGCTGAGGACGCCAGCCGCGCCTTCGACTACACGGCGAAAGGCAATCTCGTGGCGGTCATTTCCAATGGCACCGCGATTCTCGGACTGGGCAATCTGGGCGCGCTGGCCTCAAAACCCGTGATGGAAGGCAAATCGGTGCTGTTCAAGCGCTTCGCGGACGTCGATTCCATCGATCTTGAGGTCGACACCGAGAATGTCGATGAATTCATCAACTCCGTGCGGTTTCTGGGACCCAGCTTCGGTGGAATCAATCTCGAGGACATCAGGGCGCCCGACTGTTTCATCATCGAGCAGCGCCTTCGCGAAATCATGGACATCCCGGTGTTCCATGATGATCAGCACGGCACCGCGATTATCGCCGTGGCGGGCCTGATCAATGCCCTGCATCTCACCGGACGCGACCTGAAAACCACGAAACTGGTCTGCAACGGTGCGGGAGCCGCGGCGATCGCCTGCATCGAACTGGTCAAGGCGATGGGCTTCGAGCCGCGCAACATAACGCTTTGCGACACCAAGGGCGTGATTTTCAAGGGTCGCACCGAGGGCATGAACCAGTGGAAATCCGCCCATGCGGTGGAAACCGAAGCCCGTACGCTGGCCGACGCCATCGAAGGCGCCGACGTCGTCTTCGGCCTTTCGGTGAAGGGTTCCCTGACCGAGGACATGGTCCGCTCGATGGCGCCCAATCCGATCATCTTCGCCATGGCCAATCCCGACCCGGAGATCCTGCCCGAGGAAGTGGCCCGCATCCGCGACGATGCGATCATGGCGACAGGCCGCTCGGATTATCCCAATCAGGTCAACAACGTTCTGGGCTTTCCCTACATCTTCCGCGGCGCGCTCGATGTGCGGGCCACCACGATCAACGAAGAGATGAAGATCGCCGCAGCCGAGGCCCTGGCCCATCTCGCGCGCGAGGACGTTCCGGACGATGTCGCCGCCGCCTATCAGGGCGTGCGGCCGCGCTTCGGGCCGCAATACATCATTCCGGTTCCCTTCGATCCGCGGCTGATTTCGGCCATTCCCGCTGCCGTCGCTCGCGCCGCGATGAATTCGGGCGTCGCCCGCAAGCCGATCCTCAACATGGACATCTACCAGCAGGAACTCTCCGCCCGGCGCGATCCGATCGCCTCGACGCTGCAGCGGCTCTACGAGCGCGTCCGCCGCCATCCCCGCCGTGTCGTCTTCGCCGAGGGCGAGGAGGAACAGGTGATGCGCGCTGCCGTCTCCTATGTGAACCAGCGGCTCGGCACCGCCTGCCTGCTTGGCCGGGAGGAACAGATGCGCGAGACGGCGCGCCTTGCCGGCATCGATCTGGACCGCCCCGGCATCGAACTGGTCAATGCGCGGGTCTCGAGGCGCGTGGAGGCCTACACCGACTATCTTTATGCCCGCCTGCAGCGCCAGGGCTACCTGCACCGGGACTGCCAGCGGCTGATCAACACCGATCGCAACCATTTTGCCGCCTGCATGGTCGCGCTCGGCGATGCCGACGCGATGGTGACCGGCACGACGCGAAACTATTCCACCGCGCTCGAAGACATCAAGAGATGCATCGACGTCAGGCCCGGCCACCGGATGATCGGTGTGTCGCTGGCCTTGTGCCGCGGTCGCACCGTCTTTGTCGCCGACACCGCCGTGATCGACATGCCCAATTCCGAAGAGCTCGCGGACATCGCCGAGGAAGTGGCCGGCATGGCCCGTCGGCTGGGTTACGAGCCGCGCGTGGCGATGCTCGCCTATTCCACTTTCGGTCACCCCACGGGCGAGCGTTCCGACCGGGTGCGCGAGGCGGTGAAAATCCTCGACAAGCGCCGGGTCGATTTCGAGTATGACGGTGAAATGGCCGCCGACGTTGCCCTCAATGCTAAGGTGATGGAGCAGTATCCGTTCTGCCGGCTTTCGGGCACCGCCAATGTCCTGGTGATGCCGGCCTTTCACTCGGCCTCGATCTCCACCAAGATGCTCGAGGAGCTCGGCGGCTCGACCGTGATCGGCCCCTTGCTGGTGGGTCTCAACAAGTCGGTGCAGATCGTCCCGATGGGCGCCAAGGATTCCGACATCGTCAACATGGCGGCAATCGCGGCCTACAACGCGGCGAGCTGATCACGGGATTTGCGGGCGCGAATTCAGGCGACGAAGCGCGAGGCGTCGGCTCCGTAGTGGTTGATGTAGCGCCCGCTGATCTGCTTGACCGGCAGGATCACCAGAATATCGGTGGTCCGGAATGCCGGATCGACCACGGCTTCCTGCGAGACAAGCGCACCGAGCCGCAGATATCCCTTGACCAGGGGCGGCATGGCGGCCAGGGCAGCGCGGGGCGTGATCGCCTCGACCGGCATCATGTCCATCGAGACACCGCGCCCGGGAATTGCGCGCACGGTCCACTCGTCTCGTGCTCCGGCGGACTGGTTGAGGAAGGACAGCGCCAGGGCATGCGCATAGGCCTTGTCGCCCGAAAACGAGGCGCAGCCGAACATCACGTCAATCCGGTGCTCGATCGCATAGGCCCAGTTGCCCTGCCAGAGGGCTTCCAGCGTGCGGCGCGTGCGGTAGGCAGGCAGCACGCAGGAGCGGCCGAGTTCCAGAAAGCGCTGGTTGCGGTGACGCCCGACGAGATCGGCCACGTCGAACTCGCTTTGCGAATAAAAGCCGTTGTGACGTTCGGCCACATCCTGGCGCAGCAGCCGGTAGGTTCCCACGATCTGGGATTCCGGATCGCCGCCGAGCGCCGTGTCGAGCACCAGAAGATGGTCGCAATAGCGGTCGATGGTGTCAAAGTCGCGCTTCTGCTGCATGGCGTCGAGCGGCAGGCTTGCCCCCATTTCCTCGACAAACACCTTGTAGCGCAACATCTGGGCCGCCTGGATTTCGGCTCTTGTCGCCGCAAGCCTGACATCGAGTGTGCCGATCCGGCCAAGCAGACGGGGCTTCTCGAGCACCGGCGCAAAAGCTGGGGGAACCGACTGGTAGGATGGCTGCTGCACTTGCGTTTCCATGGGTCATCTCCCGCCTGATACTGGCGGCTATCAACCATGATTCTGCGACAGACTGGTGACATTGACCACCCCAAATCTAAGGGGTGGATCCTGCGTACCGGGAAGGGCTCCAGGAACGCCGCGGTCGCCCGCCGTTCCGACGCTGCCGCTTCAGGCCGCGCCGCGGGTCCTGCCACGCGCCGTCATTGTCACCAGCGAGACCAGCCACTCGGGATCAACCGGCTTCTCGGCGTGTCCGTCGGCGCCGGCGGCAAGCAGATCGTCGCGGGTCGAGGCCTGACCGTCTGCCGACAGGACGATAATCGGCAGGTGTTCGAACTGGTTGACCTCCTCCTCGCTGCGGATGCGGGTGATGGCGCTGCGTCCGTCGAGTTCGGGCATTGAGAGATCCGTGATCGCAATGTCGTAGTTCAGCGCTCCGCCGGGCCGGTTCATCGCCTCATCGAGCAGCGCACGTCCGTTCTCCACCACGGTGACGCGATGGCCCTGGCGGGCGAGCACGGTTCGCACCATCAGCGCGTTGACCGGGTCGTCTTCGGCGAGAAGGATGTCGAGCGTCGGATTTTCGGAGCTGCGTTCCAGCACAGGCGGGCGCGGCTTGGTGGCCAGTCTGTTGCGGTCGTCGCGGTCGTCGCGCCGGGTCAGGACATTGATCAGCGATGTCCGCCGCACCGGGCGCACCAGCCAGGCATCCGCGCCGTGGTCGCCATGGCCTTCGAGGTCGCGGCTGTCTTCGGGCGCGATCACCAGCGTCCGCGCCACGGAGTCGGTCAGTTCGGACGGGGCGGCGGCCAGAAGGCCCTCGGCCTGATCAGCCATGCGGCGATCGACGACGATGTCGGTGAGCACCGAGCCGGCGCGGTTGAGCCGGGCGAGGGCGGCAATCATGCTTTCGGCGTCGCTGGCGGCCTCGGCGTAACCACCCAGATCGCGGATGCTCCAGAGCATGGCCGCCGACACGGGTCCGCAGGGCCCGATGACCAGCACCGCGCGCTCGCTCAGCGGGCCGCGCAGGCGTGCTGGCGGCTGCTCCTCCTGCTCCAGCTCCTCCAGCGGGATCGTGAAATGGAACGTGCTGCCTTTTCCAGGCGCCGAGACGACCCCGATTTCACCACCGAGCGCTTCCACGATCCGCGACGAAATCGACAGGCCGAGCCCGGCGCCGCCATGCTTGCGGGTGGGGCCGTTGTCGGCGCGTTCGAACTCCTCGAAGATCTTCGCCTTGTCGGCCTCCTTCAGCCCCGGGCCTGTATCGGTCACGGTAAATGTGAGGGCCTTGTCTTGCAGCGAGACCTCGACCAGCACGCCTCCGGTCTCCGTGAACTTGATGGCGTTGCCGACAAGATTGAACAGAACCTGCCGAACGCGCCCGATGTCGGATGTGATGGTCCGAGGCGCATCGGCGGCAATGTGAACCGCGATTTCGATGTTCTTGTCATGAGCCCGTGGCGCCATCAGTTCGCAGACGCCGTGAACCATCTCGTCGAGTTCGCCCTGTTCTCGGCGCAGGTTAAGACGGCCTGCCTCGATTGAGGTGACGTCGAGAAGGTCCTCGATCAGCGCCAGCAGCGATTGTCCGGATTCGCGCGCATTCTTGATGTAGCTGGCCTGTTCCGGCGTCGTGCCGGTTTGGCCGAGAAGATGCGTCATGCCCAGAATGCCGTTGAGCGGGGTGCGGATCTCGTGGCTCACGGCTGCAAGCAGCCGGGTCTTGGCGTGGCTGGCGGCTTCGGCCTTTTCCCGCGCATCGACAAGTTCCGCCGCGGCGTTCCGGGCTGCCGTTACATTGCGGCCGATGCAATGGGTCAGCAGCTTTCCCGTCGCCGGATCGCGCACGGTCGTCTCGCGCCAGGTCCAGATGGTTCGGGTCCTTCCGGTTTCCAGAACCACTTCGTGGGCCTCTCCTTTCTCGCCGGCCCTCGGCTCCACTCCGGCTTCGGCCAGACTGGCGCCGACGGGGTTTGAGCAACCGGTTGCCTGGCTGAAGGTCTCGTTTGCGAAGACGATCCGACCTTCCCCGTCACAGGCGGCGATCATGTCGCCGAGCGCGTCGAACACGGAACCGAGCTGGTCAGTGAATTCGCCCAATTCCCATTTGCGGTCGCTCTCCGCTTCGGTTTCGACCGCCGGCGTTGCGGTCCGGTCGCCCTCTGACGGATTCGTCATTGCCGCACCGTGCGCAGCGCCCCGACCGGCCTGCGATAGGCGGCGGAAGAGAGGCATGGCCGCGAGAACAACCACCCCGGCCACGGATGCCAGAAGCGCCGCCGGAGCCTCGTATGCGATCGATATGCCTGCGGCGCCGAGTGCGGCGGAGATGGCAAACAACGGGCCGGATGCGGAAAACCGGCGGCCGGGCGCATCCGCCCCCGGTGCGTCTGCGGCAGCGTCGTGCCGGCGATGGGCTGCCACCGGCAGGACCGGCGGAACCTCGTTCGAAGAAGACTCCGTCTGGCTCAGGGCCAGCGAAATGGTTTTCTGCAGTCGGTAGGGATCTGTGCTCATGTACCCTGTGTAGCACGGGCCCGGTGAGCAAAGTTTTCAGCAAAAGGATCGTATTTTAGCGGTTCCGGGATTCACTGTTTCATATTGACCACGACGCGTCCGCGGATCTTGCCGTCGATGATGGCGTGCGCAGCATCTGTGATGCCGTCAAATCCGATTTCTGTCGAGAGCGCCTCAAGCTTGCCCAGATCGAGATCCTCGACAAGGCGGGCCCAGGCCTCCTGCCGCAAGGCCAGCGGGGCCATCACCGAATCGATGCCGAGCAGCGACACGCCGCGCAGGATGAAGGGGGCCACCGAGGAAGGCAGGTCCATTCCCTGTGCCAGACCACAGGCGGCGACCGCACCGCCATAGGAGATCATCGACAGCACATTGGCCAGCGTATGGCTGCCGACCGCGTCGATGCCGCCGGCCCAGCGTTCCTTGTTGAGCGGTTTCGCCGGTTCGGAGAGCTCCGCGCGGTCGATCACCTCCGAGGCGCCGAGTTGCTTCAGGAAATCGGCTTCATCGGTGCGACCGGTAGAGGCGATGACCTCGTAACCGAGCTTGCCGAGCACCGCGATCGCCACTGTGCCCACGCCGCCATTGGCGCCCGTGACCACAATCGGACCGCGTTCCGGCATGATCCCGTGGCGTTCCAGCGCCATCACCGACAGCATCGCCGTGTAGCCCGCAGTGCCGATTGCCATGGCGGAGCGGCCATCCATGCCCTTGGGCATCGGGATGAGCCAGTCCCCCCTAAGTCGGGCATAGGCCGCAAATGCGCCGGTATGCACCTCTCCAACGCCAAAACCATTGAGAACCACCTTGTCACCCGGCCGGAAGCGGTCGTTTTCGGAGCTCACGACCGTTCCGGCGCAGTCGATCCCGGGGATCATCGGCCAGCGCCGGACGACCGGCCCCTTTCCGGTGATCGCCAGTCCGTCCTTGTAGTTGACCGTGGTCCATTCCACCTCGACAACGACATCGCCCTCCATCAGGTCATCGAGACCAAGTTCGGCGACATTGACCGACATCACCTTGTCTTCGTTGCGGGTGAGCTGGATACCCTTGAAGCGGTTTTCCATAAGAACTCCTCATTTATTGCTGCCCGGCAGACTGGCGCGCCGGGGAGGGAAGATCAAGAGCGCGTGTCGCGCACTACTCGGAGCGGTTTTTCGACTTGCGCTCGCGCAAGGCGGCGATCAGTTCATCCAGCACGATGAGAGCGGCCCCCACGCTGATGAAGCTGTCGGCAAGATTGAATACCGCGAAGGACCAGGTCTGCGTGTGAAACAGGATATAGTCGACCACATGCCCGTAGACCGCGCGGTCGATCAGATTGCCGAGGGCTCCGCCGATGATGAGCGCGAAGCCCAGGTGCGCCAGCGTCCGCTCCGCGGGCGTGCGCCGCCACAGGTAGAGCACGAACGCGATCACAGCCAGGGTCAGGATCGAGAGGCCGCTGTCTGGCAGGTCCTTGAGCAGGGAGAAGGCGATGCCTTCGTTCCATGTCCGGTAGAGCGACAGCATCGGCAGGACCGGCACGACCTCGTGAAACGGAAGCCTCGATTCGACCAGATACTTGATGGCCTGATCGAGAGCGACGGCCCCCGCGACCGTGGCAAGCATCGGGCCCGGCCGTCCAAGGATCGACGCGCTCATGATGCGGCGCCTTCGAGAGTCAGAAGATGCCGACGGGCCTCGAACAGCATGACGCCTGTGGCGATCGCAAGGTTGAGAGAATCCGCGCGTCCGGCCTGCGGAATGCGCGCAAGCCTGCCGCATTGCTCAGCAAGCGCATCGGTCAGTCCGGCCTGCTCATTGCCCATCAGAAGCACGACCGGCTTTTGCCTGTAGTCGATGCTGCGGTAGTCGACGCTGCCCTGAAGGTGGCTGCCCACCACGAAGGCTCCGGTTTGTCTCGACCAGGCCATGAACTCCGCCTGTGAGGCGCGCACCAGCGATACCGAGAACACGGACCCCATGGTGGCGCGAACGGTCTCGGTCGAAAACGGATCGACCGTGTCGCCGATCATGATGACGCCTGAAGCGCCCGCAGCATCCGCCGTACGGATGATGGTGCCGAGATTGCCGGGGTCGCGCACGCGGTCGAGAGCAATCCAGGTTTCGTCCGGTTGAGGACGAACGCTGTCGAGCGGCTGCGTCTTTTGCTCGAACACGGCGATCACGGCCTGCGGGTTATCGCGCCGGGTGATTGCAGTCAGCACCTTCTCGCTGACTTCGAGCACGAGTCCGCCGCGCGCCACGGTGCGCGCTGCGATGGTTTCGACCTGTTCCTTGCCGCGCTGGTTCTTTGCGTAGATCAACGTGCGCAGGGTCCAGCCCTGGTCGATCGCGTCGATCACCAGCTTCAACCCCTCGGCAAGAAAGGTTCCGGTCGCGTCGCGCTGCTTCTTCATCGACAGCGCGCGGATGTCCTTGATCACCGGATTGGACAGGCTCGTGATTTCCTTGACCAGTCCGACGCGGCCTGCACCGGTCGGAGCGGAAGGTCTTGAGGGCGTTTCGGTCATTGTGGCAGCCACCTCGAATACAGTGATGTCGAAAGCGCCCGTCCGGCCCCTGCCTCCCCGCTCTCGCGCAGAATGAGTTCACCCGACTCCACCACGCCGCCCGCGCCGCGCATGGTCTCGCGCATCAGTTCGTGGATGGCATAAAACGAAGCCCGGATCGAATAGGCGGTCAGCACCAGCCCCAGCGGTTTGGGGCTCAAGAGTTCCCGGCAGATGTCGAGCATCAGCGGCAGGTGATCGAACAGCTGCCACACCTCCCCGTTCGGACCCCGGCCGAATTTCGGGGGGTCGGTGAGAATGATGTCGTAGCGGTTCCCCCGGCGCTCCTCGCGCGCGACGAACTTCATCGCATCCTCGCAGATCCAGCGCACCGGCCGGTTTTCCAGCCCCGCAAGCGCCTGGTTTTCCCGCGCCCATCCAATCGCCTTCTTCGACGCATCTACATGCGTCACCTCCGCCCCGGCCTTTGCCGCAACGAGCGAGGCAACGCCTGTGTAGCCGAAGAGATTGAGAACCCTGAGCGGGCGGTCGGCTCGGGCAATGCGTTCGGTCATCCAGCGCCAGTGGGCGATTTGCTCGGGAAACACCCCGACATGACGGAACGATGTCAGCCGGCCGTGAAAATCCACACCGAGCAATTGCATCGGCCAGGTTTCGCCCAGGGGCGAGTGCGGAAAGGCCCAGCGGCCGATGCCGTCCTCGTCGGTGTCGCCGGTAAAAAGCGCATCCGCCTTGCTCCATTCGGCCTCGGGCAGCGATCGTGGCCACAGCGCCTGGGCTTCCGGCCGGATGATGCGAAGGTTGCCGTAGAGCTCGAGCTTTTCTCCGGCGCCCTGCGCGTTGCGGCCGCTGTCGATCAGCCGGTAGCCATCCTCGTCGCCAACCTCGAGGATCAGCGGAGCTTTGCCGGGCGGAAGCGCGCCGGTGCGGGCCGTCAGTTCGCGAACCGGAACCGCCGTCGCGGCGCTTGCTGATGGTTTTCCGCGCGACCGCTTGCCCCCTGCGGCGGCTGCCTGACCGGACGACCCCTCGGCCATCCCGCCCGGCTTTGCCGAACCGGGGCCGGACCTCTTGCGGGCAGGATTGGCTGCGGGCCGGTTGCCGCGTCGGGCTTGCTGGGAGCGTTTGTCCGCCAAGTCTGAATGGTCCAATCTGTCACGGTTCGGGCGGCGACTGACGCCTCCGGATCAAGGGGGTTGCCTGATCGCAGGACATAGCAACCAGAAATCCACTTGGCAAAGCCGATTTCCGTTTGCTTAGATGCATTGCGACCGGCCATAAGTGAGGCCGCATACCGGGGAGGACAAGAAACTATGGAAATGCATGGCGAAGAGCGTATCGTGGCCCCGCGTCAGGTGGTCTGGGAAGCGCTGAACGATCCCGATGTGCTGCGCGAGTGCATTCCGGGTTGCCAGGATCTCGATAAGACCTCGGACAACGAGATGGCGGCGACCGTCAAGATCAAGATCGGCCCGGTTTCGGCAAAATTTTCCGGTGAGGTCGCGCTCGAAAACATCAATGCGCCGGAAAGCTACACGATTTCCGGCGAGGGCAAGGGCGGCATCGCCGGTTTCGCCAAGGGCGGCGCCGATGTGAGGCTCGCAGACGAGGGCGATGAAACCCTTCTGACCTATGATGTGAAGGCCCAGGTCGGCGGCAAGCTGGCGCAGCTCGGCTCACGGCTGATCGACTCGACCTCGAAGAAGCTCGCAGGGCAGTTCTTTGCACGGTTCAACGAGATCGTGAGCGAAAGGGCCGCCAGGTCCTGAAATCTGCAATACCCGGTGATCCCCGGATCCAAGTTCGTCTCAGCGCGAAACTGCCGTGCCTTGCGTTTTCGGCTGCCGCTGTCAATGCTCCGTATCGCACAGGCTGTGGTCGGCCAGGGTCTCGATCACCGCGCAATGTGCGATTCTGTCCGCGCCACAATCCGATATGCGCTGGAGCTCCTGTTCGAGGCGTTTGAGCCGGGCGATCCTCGCGCGGACGTCGGCAAGCCGTTGTGCCGCCAGTTTGTGTGCGTCACGGCAAGGCTGCTCCGGATGCCGGCTCAGCTCAAGCAGTCCCCTGATGTCATCGATGGAAAAGCCGAGTTCGCGGGAATGGCGGATGAAAGACAACCGCTTGAGGCCGTCACTCGAATACCGGCGCTGATTGCCTTCCGAACGTTCGGGCGCTGCGATAAGGCCCATTTGCTCATAATAGCGGATGGTGGGAATTTTGACGCCGCAGCGTCTGGACAATTCGCCGATCGAAAACATGCATTTTGCCTCTTGAACCTATAGTCGCTAAAGAGATTATATTTGGTGCCGGTAGCAAGGCAAGGATCCTGAAATGTCCCGAGAATACACCCCATCCGCACACGCCGACGAAGTCGCCGGCTCCGCTTGCGGCTGTTCCGGCAATCCCCGCTTCGATGGCGTCGACCCCACCTACAAGCGGGTCCTCTGGGCTGTGATCGCCATCAATGCCGCTATGTTTGTCGTCGAGATGTCGGCGGGCAGGCTGGCCGGTTCACAAGCGCTTCAGGCCGATGCGCTCGATTTTCTCGGCGATGCGCTCACCTACGGATTGAGTCTCGCGGTCATCGGAATGAGCCTGAAGGTCCGCTCGATGGCGGCGTTGCTCAAGGGTGTGAGCCTGCTGCTGATGGGGTTGTGGGTGTTCGGCTCCACCGTCTACCAGGTTTTCGTTCTTGGAATGCCGAGCGCTCAGATCATGGGTGTGATCGGTCTGCTTGCGCTGGCGGCCAATCTGGCGAGCGTGGCGCTGCTGATGCGCTACAAGGACGGTGACGCGAATGTCCGTTCGGTGTGGCTGTGCTCGCGCAACGACGCCATCGGCAATGTCGCGGTGATGGCGGCAAGTGTGGCGGTCTGGTTCACCGCATCGGCCTGGCCCGACCTTGTCGTGGCGCTGTTGATGGCGGGACTGTTCTTGAGATCGGCGCAACTCATTCTCGCGCAGGCATGGAAGGAATACCGTTCCGGCGACGATCTTGGCGCGCTGGTCCGTCACGGTCATGATCATGCCTGAGCGGCCCGCAGGACCATTCGCCGGCGCGCCCGGCCCGGCGTCCCCGAAGGCCTGCCGTCACTCCGCGAGGTCGCGCATGACCTTGATCAGGTCCGACTTGCCCTCGAAACCGATGCCGGGCAGGTCGGGCATGGTGATGTGGCCGTCCTCGACTTCAACCCCGTCGGGGAACCCGCCATAGGGCTGGAACAGGTCCGGGTAGCTTTCATTGCCGCCGAGCCCGAGGCCCGCGGCGATGTTGAGCGACATCTGGTGGCCGCCATGCGGGATGCAGCGCGACGTCGACCAGCCGAACTGGCGCAGCACATCGAGCGTTCTGAGATACTCGACCAGGCCGTAGGACAAGGCGCAATCGAACTGCAGATAGTCCCGGTCGGGGCGCATCCCGCCATAGCGAAGCAGATTGCGGGCGTCCTGGTGCGAAAACAGGTTCTCTCCAGTGGCCATCGGGGCATCGTAGAACTCGGACATGGCAGCCTGAAGCGCGTAATCCAGCGGATCGCCGATCTCCTCGTACCAGAAGATGGGATAGCCGCCGAGCATCTTCGCATAGGCGATCGCGGTTTCCAGATCGAACCGGCCATTGGCGTCAACGGCAAGCCGGGCTTGCGAGCCGATCTCTTCGAGCACGGATTCGATGCGGGCCTGATCCTCCGACAGCGAAGCCCCGCCTATCTTCATCTTCACCACGGTGTAGCCGCGGTCGATATAGGAGCGCATCTCGGCGCGCAGCTGGGTGTTGTCCTTTCCGGGATAGTAATAGCCCCCGGCTGCGTAAACAAACACGCGCGGATCCGCCTCGCGGCCTTTCATGTCGGCGAGATGCCGGAACAGCGGCTTGCCCCCGATCTTCGCGACGGCGTCCCAGACGGCCATGTCGATGGTGCCGACAGCGACCGAGCGTTCGCCATGGCCGCCGGGCTTTTCGTTCGACATCATCGCGGCCCAGATGCGGTGCGGATCGAGGTTGGAGCCCGCGTCATTCACAAGGCTTTCGGGCTTCGCCTCGAGAATTCGGTCGCGGAACCGCTCGCGGATCAGGCCGCCCTGGCCATAGCGGCCGTTGGAGTTGAAACCGTAGCCCACCACCCTCTGCCCGTCGCGCACCACATCGGTCACCACCGCGACAAGGCTCGCCGTCATCTTCGAGAAATCGATATAGGCATTGCGGATAGGCGAGGCGATCGGTTTGGTGACTTCACGGATATCGAGAATGCGCATTGCAAGGGACCTTCAGGACTTTGGTCGGACGCGACGGCCGCGACAGACAGCGGAGGGACGTGCTCGCCGACCGGCAGCCGGTGGCCGGAACCGGCTTTGGCGCAAACGGGTGGGCGGGTTCGGAAGCGAGGATGGCGATCCGGCTGACACGTGGCGTGCAGGGTTCATGCGAAGGGTCAGGCCGCGTCCCGGTTCTCCGGTGCCGGCAGGGCGGCGGCGATCTCTTTCGCCTTGGCCTTCTGGCGATCGGCCTCCGTATGCCATTTGACCGCCTCGCTTGCCTCCTTGCGTGCCCGCTTGCGGTGCTTGCCCTGCTTGAACCAGGTGGCGAGCGACCCGATGATCATGCCGAGCATCAGCGCTGCGAACAGGAAGACGAAGAAGGGCGCGGTCACCGAAAGCGCTTGATCCTGTGGCTGGAACGGGTTCAGCGCCAGCGTCACGGCGGTGCGGTTGGCCACCGAAAGCATGACCAGCACAATGGCCAGCGGTACCAGGATCACCAGTGCGACGATGCGTTTTACCATGACGGGGCCGTGCTCTTTCCGGGCGTAGATGAAATTTGAATTTGTCAGACGGCCAATTTGCCATCTGTCGAGCCCCGGGGTCAATCCGCGTTCGTCGTGCCCGGCGAAGCCCGGCCGCTCTGGACCGGTGCTTCAGTCCTTGCCGTTGGGGTTGAGCCGTTCGCGCAACTCCTTGCCGGTCTTGAAGAACGGCACCCACTTTTCCTCGACGAAGACTGGCTCCCCGGTGCGCGGGTTCCGGCCCGAACGCGGCGGACGGTTCTTGACGGAGAAGGCTCCGAAGCCGCGCAATTCGACCCGGTTGCCTTCGGAGAGGGCATCGGTGATCTCGTCAAGGACCGCATTGACGATGTTTTCGACATCACGGTGGTAGAGATGCGGGTTGCGCGCGGCAACCGCCTGAACCAGTTCCGACTTGATCATCTTGTTCCCCTAGTTCTCCGCCGCCTCTTTTTTCCCAACCTGCCAAACCGACACCAGACCGTCAAGAAACAACTTGCCGCCGGTCAAACGGTTGATTTCATCCGAGATCCGCGCGGGAGCGCCGAAAAAGCCGGCGGCCAGATCCATGACGCGCGCGCCGATCAGTTGCCGGGCCGGATCGTTCTCCGGTTCCCACTCGATGATTTCCAGCGTATCGTCCACGCCGCGTCCTTCGAGGTAGGCGCGGATGTCGGTCTCGCCGCCGATCGCGTCGACCAGTCCGTTCTCGAAACCCTGCCGCCCGGTGAATATCGATCCGTCCGCCAGCCGCAGTGCGGTGCTGCGATCCATCCCCCGACGCTCGGCGACCAGATCGACGAACCAGTCATAGCTGTCGAGCACCATTGACCGGATCATCGCCCGGGCTTCGTCGCTCGCTTCGTGGAAGGGCGATGGCTCCGCCTTGAGCGGCGCGGACTTGATCTCCTCTATGCTCAAGCCGATCTTGTCCAGCAGGTCCCGGGCCTGCGCATACTGGAAGATCACGCCGATCGAACCGACGATGGAGTTCTCCCCGGCCACGATGTGATCGGCAGAGGCGGCGACCATGTATCCGGCCGATGCCGCCAGGGTGCGCACATCGGCAACGACCGGCTTCGACACGCCGACCTCACGCAGCGCCTTGTAGAGCCGTTCGCCGCCATAGGTCGTGCCTCCCGGCGACGAGATGCTGACCACAAGGGCTTTGGCTGACGGGCTTTCCGCGACTTCTTCGATCATGTCGAGAAGCGCATCGTCATCGGTCACAACGCCGCTGATGTCGATCCGGGCGATGTGATCCGAGCGCGTGTCGGGGCCGTCGAGATTGAGCGCGAGCGCACCCACGACAGCAATCGCCGCGACCACCGCGGCGATGCGCCAGAAGCCGAGTTTGCGCCGGAGGCGACGACGGTCGGCAAGAAGGTTCGGGTCGGTCACAAGCATGTCTCCAATCATCTGTCGCCGGCGGCGCTGGCATCCAGCGAACATGCTTTGCCAACGGGCGCGAGGCATGGCAATCTCGCGCAACTGCTTCGCAATGTCACCATATTGGCATGGCATTGCCGTCGCAACAGCGCTGTTGTCGCGGCGAAGCCGTAAACAACAGGTCCGTCGGGGCTTTGGCGACCGGCATCGGACCCGGTCGCGGAGCATTGAGAGGCACGGGGTTCATGAACACATCGTCGGTTTCAGAGATGCCGCAAACCGGGGCCTATTCCGGCCGCTCGCACAGCGAATACCGGCGTGCGCAGGCACATTCGCGCCGCGTCAGGGCGCTCAAGATCCTGCTGCCGCTGGCCTCCGTCCTTGTCGTGATCGGCTTTGTTGCCGTCTCTTTTGTCGGCACGCTCGTGCCCGAGGGCGTGGAGATCGATTCGGTTGCGGTGCGCAACAACAAGCTGGTCATGCAGAACCCGGTCCTGAGCGGCCAGACATCCGACGCCCGTCCCTATCGCCTTGAGGCGCTAAGGGCGGTTCAGGATCTGGCGACGCCGAACGTCATCGTGCTGGAGGAGATCCAGGCAGACCTTACTGTGTCAGCCGGCGAGACGGCTGTCCTCAGGGCCGGCAGCGCCACCTATGATCGGGACGGTGAGACGCTCGTCTTCAGCGAACCGTTCAAGGTCTCGAGCGATGGCGGTTTCTCCGCCGAAATGCAGTCGGCCGACATCGATATGGCGACGAACGAAATGACCACATCCGACCCGGTGACGATCCGGGCGGGGGATGCTTCCGTGGTTGCGAAATCCATGAAGATGCAGGATAAGGGCCGCCTCATCGTTCTTGAGGATCAGGTCAGGATGACCATCAACCCGTCGGCGATCAGGTCGCCGAACAGAGAGACCAACTGACATGGCCAAGATATCCCTGCTCCAAGTCAGCCTAGCCGTGCTTGTCGGTTTCGGCGCCGTTTCCGGCCCTGCCCCCGTTCAGGCGCAAACCAGCGAAAGCCGTATGACCGGTCTGGCGCTTTCCAGCGACGAACCGATCCAGATCGAGAGCGATCTGCTCCAGATCAACGAGGAAACGAGCCGGGCGACATTTTCCGGCAATGTCAGGGTGCTGCAGGGCGATACCGTGCTCCAGGCGGGCGAAATGATCGTCCACTACGCCAAGAATGGCGGTTCGATTGCCTCGGGCGGCGCCGACATTCGCGAGATCGATCTGTTCAAGAAGGTGCTGATCCGCTCTGGCACCCAGACCGCCACCGCGGATACGGGCAATTTCAACATGGCCAGCGAAACCCTTGTGCTCTCCGGGGAAAAGGTGGTGCTGACCGACGCGGAAAATGTCTTCATCGGTTGCAAGCTTACGGTCGAGATGCAGAGCGGCCAGGCCAAGCTCGACAGTTGCGGGCGCCGCGTGATGATCCAGATCGACCCGAAGTCGCGACCCGAACAGTGATCCGTGCCCTCTTTTCATCCCTGGGCAGGCGGGGCGGCGAAGGCGATGCGGATCAGGCGCCCGGGGGCGTCACCACGCGCTACGACGGCACGCTGATTGCCCGGAACCTGACCAAGGCCTACAAGTCGCGCAGGGTGGTGGACGGCGTCTCGCTCGGGGTGCGTCGCGGCGAGGCCGTGGGGCTGCTCGGTCCCAATGGCGCCGGCAAGACGACCTGTTTCTACATGATCACGGGCCTGGTGCCGGTCGATTCAGGCACCATCGAAATCGATGGCCATGACGTTTCCAGCCTGCCGATGTATCGCAGGGCAAGGCTTGGAGTCGGCTACCTGCCACAGGAGGCGTCCATCTTTCGCGGACTGAGCGTCGAAGCCAACATTCGCGCGGTTCTCGAGGTCGTCGAGAAGGACCGCGCCGCCCGCGAGGAGAAACTCGACAGCCTCCTGTCGGAGTTTCACATCTCGCACCTGCGCAAATCGGCATCGATTTCCCTTTCGGGAGGGGAGCGCCGGCGGCTGGAAATTGCCCGGGCGCTGGCCTCCGATCCTACCTTCATGCTGCTGGACGAACCCTTTGCCGGCGTTGATCCGATCGCGGTGTCCGATATCCAGGATCTTGTCAGGCATCTGACACGGCGCGGCATCGGCGTTCTGATCACCGATCACAATGTGCGCGAGACGCTGGGGCTGATCGACCGGGCCTACATCATGAATGCGGGTGTTCTGCTGACCCATGGCCGGCCGTCGGAGATTGTCGCCCATCCCGATGTCCGGCGTCTCTACCTCGGCGAGCAGTTTTCGCTCTGAATCCCGCACCCAAGCCGCCAGGAACCCGCGACTGCGGCGTCGGATGCTCTTTCTCGGCTTCCCGGGGCCTGATTCCTTGTGATTTTTACCTAGTTCCAACGGCGGACTTGACCGGAAAGAAATAAAAAGCAATTTTCGGGCCAGCTGGGAGAGGCGCGCCTGAAGGCGATGCGGCGGTAAAGCTCGCCGCAATTGCCGCGCCTTCCGTTTTTGGAACGGCCCAACCGGGGGTATTGCGTCGCATGGCCTTGTCAGCCAGTCTTCATTTGCGTCAAAGCCAGTCGCTGGTCATGACTCCGCAACTGATGCAGTCGATCCGGCTGCTGCAGTTTTCGCATGTTGAACTGACCCGTTTCATCGAGCAGGAGGCCGAGCGCAATCCGCTGCTGGAACTGGTCACGCCAGACAGCGAGCACAACGGCGGAACCGAAGGGGATGGCCCGGATCCCGCACGCAACGAGACATTCGGGGACGAGCAAGGCAACCGAGCAGGTGTGGAGACGAACGCGTCCGACGACAACGATTGGGCAACGTCTTCGCCGGCTTCGTCTGAGCGGCTGAAAGACGAACTGGATGGCCGCTATGAGAACGTGTTTCCGGACGACCATGTGATGGAGCGTGCTGCCGCGCCGGAATTCGTCGACAATTGGAAATCGATGCCCGGCAATGACGGCGGTTCGGGCGGCGACGGCTATGATCTCGATGATTTTTCTGCCCGCGCGCCCACCTTGCGCGATCACGTTGCCGAACAGATTGCCTTCACCTTCGCCGACCCCTCCGAGCGTCTGATCGCCACCGACATCGCCGACCAGCTGGATGCGGCGGGCTACATCGCGGGCGATCTCGCCGAAACCGCCGAACGGCTCGCGATCCGCCCTGAACAGCTCGATGCGGTTCTTTGCAGGCTTCAGGAATTCGAGCCGGCGGGGCTGTTCGCACGCTCATTGTCTGAATGCCTTGAATTGCAGCTTGCGCGCCGGAACCGGCTCGATCCGGCGATGGCGGCGCTTGTCAACAACCTCGAACTCCTTGCGCGCCGGGATTTCGCGACCCTCACACGCCTGTGCGGCGTCGATGAAGAGGATCTTCTGGAAATGCTGGCCGAGATCCGGGCGCTCGATCCCAAGCCGGGCACCCGGTTTGAAACCGGCGTGAGCGAACTGATCGTCCCGGATGTTTCCGTAAGGCCGGGCGCGGATGGCGGCTGGGTGGTCGAACTCAACCCCGAGACGTTGCCGCGGGTGCTGGTCAACCAGGCCTACTTCGCCACGGTCAACAGCAAGCTTGGGAAGAATGCGGCCGGACAGGAATTCATCTCCGAATGCATGCAGACTGCCAATTGGCTGGTGAGGTCGCTCGACCAGCGGGCTCGCACGATCACCAAGGTGGCCAGTGAGATCGTTCGCCAGCAGGACGCGTTTCTGCTGCACGGGGTCGATCACCTCCGGCCCCTCAACCTGAAGGCCGTTGCGGATGCCATCGGCATGCACGAATCCACTGTCAGCCGGGTGACATCAAACAAGTACATGATCACGCCGCGCGGCGTGTTCGAGCTGAAATACTTCTTCACCGTTTCCATCGCCTCCGCACAAGCGGGCGGTGACGCCCATTCCGCCGAATCGGTGCGCCACCGGATCAGGGTTCTGATCGATCAGGAGGAGCCGGCCTCGGTGCTGTCGGACGACGATCTGGTCGCCTTGCTCAAGCAATCGGGTGTGGAGATCGCCCGGCGGACCGTGGCCAAATACCGTGAGGCGATGTCCATACCCTCTTCGGTGCAGCGCCGCCGAGAGAAGCGCGCAAGGGCGCGTGCGGCGGCAGTGTAACGCTTGCCGGCGCCTCAGCGGATTCAGGTGTCCGATGATACTTGTCCGTGGTTTCAGGCAGTTATGGTATGATTTGTGCTTCCAGGCGGGTGTGGACAACGTCCAGCAGGCATTCTCCAAGCGCTTGAAATCGCGCCTGGATTGCCGCAAAACCCCGCAAAGCTTGACAGCGGAGGCCCCGGAGCGTAGAAGCCGCCCCGCATCGAACGGGCGAAAAAGCGCCTGTCCGGCGAGCTGCTCCTGTCAAGGGTGAAATTGACTTTGCAGCATCAAAATGTCCGCCCGAGGGTGCTTGGATGAGCGCTGCGCTTGGCCTAGAATGAATCCCCAAGTTACAATAAGAAGGGATACCCCATGAGCGTTCGAGTGTCGGGAAAACACATGGAAATCGGCGAGTCCTTCAGGACCCGGATCGAAGACCACGTATCGGGTGCGGTTCAGAAGTATTTCGATGGCGGCTTTTCGAGCCAGGTGATCGTGGAGAAATCAGGATCGCGGTTCGAGGCCGACTGCAAGATACACCTCGACACCGGCGTCGTGCTTCACGCCACCGGTCAGGCTCAGGACCCGCAACCCGCCTTCGACGCCGCCGCGGAACGGATTGAGAAACGCCTGCGGCGCTACAAGCGCCGCCTGAAGGATCACCACGCAAACGGTCAGCAGTCCCACGCGGAACTGGCCTATGCCGTGGTCGACTCCACCGATGACGGCGCGGATGAGGTGCCGGAGGACTACGCACCGGCGATCATCGCCGAGAGCACGAAGCAACTTGTGACCATGAGTGTGGCCAATGCGGTCATGGCTCTGGATATGACGGATGAGCGGATCCTGATGTTCCGCAATGCGGGCAATGATGCCCTGAACGTGGTCTACCGCCGGAATGACGGCAATATCGGGTGGATCGACGCCGGCGGCGTAAAATCCTGACGGCGCTGGCCGTCAAGAGGCAGGTTCCGGTCGATCCGGGGTAGGGAACCCCGGCGACCGGCCAACCGTTACAAAGCCAGGAACAACGCCTGAAAAAGGCTCGAAACAAGGAATGTGACATGGCGCTTGCTGATCTGATTGGGCAGAATGCTGTTCTGCCTGCGCTCAAGGCAAACTCCAAGAAGCAGTTGTTGCAGGAACTGGCGGCGAAGGCGTCGGAAGTCACGGGTCTGGCCGAGCGCGAGGTGTTTGACGTAATCCTGCAGCGTGAACGTCTGGGCTCGACCGGCGTGGGCAACGGCATCGCCATCCCGCATGGCAAGCTGCCGAGTCTGGATCGCATCGTGGGCGTGTTTGCCCGGTTGGCGCACCCCGTCGATTTCGAGGCGCTCGACGACCAGCCGGTTGATCTGGTGTTCCTGCTGCTTGCGCCCGAGGGGGCCGGCGCCGATCATCTCAAGGCGCTTTCGCGCATCGCCCGCGTCATGCGCGACAGCGAGATGGTTGCCAAGCTTCGCGCCACCGACAATGCCGCGTCGCTCTACGCGTTTCTGGCCGAAGAACCGGATGCAAACGCCGCCTGAGGCGGCGTTTGCCATCGGCCGGCACCCACATTCAGTGCAGGCAGACGGTTTTCAACTCGTCTTCGGCAGCCCGGTAGAAGGTGCTTGACCGGTTGTCCGTCAGAAGGATCGGCGTGCCATCGGCGCCGAACAGGGCCCACAGTTCAACGCCGGGATCCAGGTCGGGCGCTTCAGGGAACCGGGCGGTTACGTCTTCCGAGCGCATCTTGCGGATATAGGCGATCTTGCCGGCGCCGAGCAGGGCCAGGTCCTGGGCGGACAATTGGGGTTTTCCAGATTTGGCAATCATGTCGATTTCCTCCGGTGGTTGGCAGGAAATATCCTGTAGGGTCGAACCGTAATCATCAGTCTCGAACCGAAATGTTAATTTTTCGCACCATTCGTTCGGGTTCCGGGCGAACGAGATCGACCGAAAGAAGGCCGTTCTTGAGCTCCGCCCCGATCACATGCATTCCGTCAGCCAGCACAAACATCCGCTGGAACTGTCGCGCTGCAATGCCGCGATGCAGGTACTCCCGGCCTTCCGCATCGCTCTGCTTGCCACGGATCACCAGTTGGTTCTCTTCCGTGGAAACGTCGAGATCGTCTTCGGCAAAGCCTGCAACTGCCAGCGTGATCCTTAGCCGCTCGGCCTTCTGGCCGTCTTCCGAGGCTTGGATGCGCTCTATGTTGTAGGGTGGGTAGCCTTCCGAACCCTTTGCGATCCGCTCAAGGGTTTTTTCCATGGTGTCGAAGCCCAGCAGCAGCGGGCTGGAAAAAGGGGTCATACGCGACATGGCTTGTCCTCGTTTTCAAGCGACAGGCGCCGGACCCGTTGCGGCATCCGGCATGATGTCAATATGGGAACTGGATTCCGTCTGCGCAAGAACCTTCGCCGCTGCGCCGCACGCGTCATCCGATACTGGCGCCGGCCTGAAAGAAACGGTAGATGGCTGACCTCAAGCGGATCCATTTGAGATCCGCATGCGGTAGTGTCTCGCCGAATCGAATATCCCCAAGCCCTGGAGCCTGAAATGACGCCGCGCAAGATCATCATCGACACCGACCCGGGCCAGGACGACGCCGCAGCCATCATGCTCGCGCTGGCGAGCCCGGAGATCGAGGTGCTGGCGATCACTGCGGTGGCCGGCAACGTGCCGTTGAAACTGACCTCGCTCAATGCGCGGATTGTGACCGAGATCTGCGGGCGCTCCGGGGTCCCCGTCTTTGCCGGTGCGGAGGCGCCGCTCAAGCGCAAGCTGGTCACCGCCGAGCATGTCCATGGCAAGACCGGGCTGGACGGGGTGGATATTTTCGAGCCGGTGCGGCCGCTGGAACAGGCTCATGCCGTGGAATTCATCATCGACACGCTTCTGAGCGAGCCTGAGAAGACGATTACCCTGTGTGCCCTCGGTCCGCTGACCAACATTGCCATGGCGTTCGAGCGCGCACCGCAGATTGTCCCCCGCGTGGAACAGATCGTTCTGATGGGGGGCGGCTATTTCGAGGGCGGCAACATTACACCGTCGGCAGAGTTCAACATCTATGTGGACCCTGAGGCCGCACAGATCGTCTTTGCTTCTGGCGTGCCCCTGACGATGATGCCGCTCGATGTCACCCACAAGGTGCTCACCACCCGCTCACGCGTCGCCCGGCTCCGCGCCAATGGCAATCGCGCCTCCACCGAAATGGCGAGCATGCTCGAATTCTTCGAGCGCTTCGACGAGGAAAAATACGGCACCGACGGCGGCCCTCTCCACGATCCGACCGTGATCGCATGGCTTATTGACCCGGACATGTTCACCGGACGTCGCTGCAACGTTGAAATTGAAACCGGCTCCGAGCTTACCCTTGGGGCCACGGTGGTCGACTGGTGGAAAGTCACCGGAAGGCGGGAAAATGCGCTCGTCATCGGGGATGTCGATTCGGACCGGTTTTTCGATCTGCTGATTGAACGGCTCGGCAGGCTCTAAGCAATTCCAGGAAAAGCGGGCACCTGTTTTCCGTCCGGAATTGTGTCGGCAGGGTTCAATTCCGGGAAAGGCCGGCGGTGGTTTCACAGCCGCTTATCGACATCCGCTGAAAGCGGTATCGATGGCTGAGCACCCGGCTTGAGACAGGCAAGTGCGCCTGCGGTGGCAGCGCGACGGACCGCTTCGGAGAATTCGAGGCCCGAGTCGAGCCCCTCGGCCAGATAGCCGCAGAAGGTGTCGCCGGCCCCCACTGTGTCCACCGGCTTGATGCTCAGTGCTGGCACATGGTCGATGTTTCCGTCCCGCGCATAGAGTACGCCATCCCCGCCAAGCGTGACGATCACGCATTGTCCTGTCTTCGCATGCAGGGTTTCGAGTTCCGTCCGGACCTGGTCCAGGGTTTCGACGGGCTGGCCTGAAAGCCGTGCAAACTCGGTTTCGTTGGCAATTACGATGTCCGCCAGAGGCGCCAGACGACCCACGGCTTCGGTCAGAGGCGCGATGTTGAGGATACTGGTCACGCCTTTTTCGCGCGCGGCTTCGAGCGCTGCGCGCACCGAGGTTTCGGGGATTTCCAGTTGCAGCAAGAGCGTGTCGCCCGGATTCATCGCGGCGATGGCGTCGCTTGCATTGGCTGCGCTTACCTTGCCGTTGGCGCCCGGAATGACCGCAATCACGTTCTCGCCATCCGGATCCACCAGAATGAGGGCGATCCCTGTTGCGCCCTCGCATCGCTGAACGCTTTCAAGATTTGCTCCGGCGTCTTTGAGAAGGGCCAGCGCATCCTCGGCAAAGGCGTCGGTTCCCGTCGCGCCCACCATTTTGACAGCGGCCCCGGCCCGTCGCGCCGCGAGCGCCTGGTTGGCGCCCTTGCCGCCGGGCGCCGTGGTGAAATCCGATCCGGATACGGTTTCTCCCGGTGCGGGCAGCCGCTCCGTGGTCCCGATCAGATCCATGTTGATCGAACCGATGACGACGATCATCGCGTGTCCTCCTCTGCCGCCTCACAGCCGGGCGGGGTCTCCGCCCCGTGTCCCGGTCCCTTCTGTTTGGCACAGCTTGAAGGCTGCGAAAAGCCGCTCACTCGTCCTCGTCCACCACGCTCAGCTTCAGCGCGCCCGTGCGCGGCTCGAAGGGAGGGGACTCGCCGCCGGCGGTCTCCGCGCTGTCGCCGGTCGTTCTCCCGTGAGCGGTCTTGCCGTCCGAGGCGTTTCCGGGCTTTTCCGGCAGTTGCGTGAATTCCAGCGCTTCAATCCGCGAGCCGCGCTTGGCGAGTTTTTCCGACGACGTCAGGATCAGATCGACATCCTTCTGCGCCATCGAGAAATGCGCCTGGAGTTTGCGGGTGCGATCATCGAGTCGCGAAAGATCTTCCATCAGCCGCACCACTTCGCCCTGGATGAGATGCGCCTGCTCCCGCATGCGCGCATCCTTCAGGATCGCCTGGATCACCTGGATCGACAGCATCAGCAGCGATGGCGAAACGATCACCACCCGCGCCCGGTGCGCCCGCTGGACGACCGTCTCGAAGGATTCGTGGATTTCGGCGAATATCGATTCGGAGGGAACGAAGAGAAAGGCGGTGTCCTGGGTTTCGCCCGCGATCAGGTATTTCTCGGATATGTCCTTGATGTGCACATCCATATCGCGTCTAAACCGCTGCTGGGCGCTTTGCAGCGCCTGATCGCCCTGCGCGCCGGCCTGGGCCTCGCGCATCGCATTCCACGCCTCAAGCGGAAATTTGGCGTCAATCACCAGGTCGGGCGATCCGTTGGGCATCTTCACCGTGCAATCGGGACGCATGCCGTTGGAAAGTGTCGGTTGAAAGCTGAAAGCGCCGAAGGGCAATCCGTCCTTGATGATGGTTTCCATGCGCGACTGGCCGAATGCGCCGCGGGTCTGCTTGTTCGACAGGATCGCCTGCAGCCCGACGACGTCGCGGGCCAGCGACTGGATATTGGATTGTGCGGTGTCGATGGCCGCCAGACGCTCCTGCAGCCGCGCAAGATTTTCGTGCGTTGCGCGGGTCTGGTCCGTGAGGGTCGAGCCGATGCGCTGGGTCATGCCGTCAAGCCGCTGACCGATGGCCTGGTTGAGTTCGGCCTGGCGCGCGCCGAAAAGCTCGGCCATCGTTCCCATCCGACCCTGCATTTCCGATTGCGCCTTGAGAATGTCCGCAAGCCGGGCCTCGGCCTGCGCAGCGCGGGCCAAGGCTTCGGCATCCGCGCCCCGGTGCGCGCGGTTGGACCTGATGAGGATCAGCCCCAGCCACGCCAGAATGAGAAGCGCGCCGGTCCCGAGCACGACCAGAGACTGGCCCAGCGTGATCGTCTGGCCGTTGAGGTTGAAAACGGGGGTGAGAAACGGGTTGGCGGCGAAATCCATGGCGCAACCCTATCAGAAACTGTGTCGAACGCCAGATCAAAACAGGAACATTCGGGGCCGGATCAGACCGCGTTTCAGCGCTTCCCGCAATTGACGTGGGCCCGGACAGTCATTATTTCAGCACTCATGACCATCAAGCCCCTCATCCTCCTGCCCGATCCCGTACTGCGCCAGAAAAGCCAGCCGGTGGAGCGCGTTGACGCGGAACTCGACGGGTTTGTCGAGGACATGCTCGAAACCATGTATGACGCGCCGGGGATCGGCCTTGCGGCAATTCAGGTCGGCGTCCCGCGCAGGCTTCTGGTGATCGACATCGCGGGCAAAGACGATCCGAAGAACCCTCAGGTCTTCATCAACCCGGAGGTGATGGCCACCGGCGATGATGTCAGTGTTTACGAAGAGGGATGCCTGTCCATTCCGGACTATTACGCCGATGTCGAAAGGCCGGCCTCCATCACGGTGCGCTATCTCGATCGGCAGGGCGATCAGCAGACCATCGATGCCGACGGACTTCTGGCGACCTGTCTGCAGCACGAGATCGATCATTTGAACGGTGTCTTGTTCATCGACCACATCTCCAAGCTCAAGCGCGACATGGTGGTGCGAAAATTCACCAAACTCGCCAGGCAGCGGGTGACGGCCTGAGATCAGTCGAGTTTAGGGCGTGTAATCCAGTTTTTTGCCGCCTCGAGCAAATGATCTGAGGCGATGCCAATAAATGCACGGCTTTCTTCCGGCAGAAGAAGCATGCTCGCCATAATTAGACAAACAAGCGTAAATGGTAGACGAATTATACGGTGAGATTTGATCTCTGTATTCAGTTTTCCTGGCTGTTTATAAGTCTGGTAGTCTATGGATTCATGGACTACAGGATCTCGTTTTCCAAAAGATGGGGGCTTCGTTTTCCTCATGATCACGACTCCTTGCGTGACCGATAAGATAGTCTGATTAGGTTAACAGAACGTTATCTAGCAGCAAAGAAATAGCGTGAGCCCTTGAATTCGAGCGCTTCAGGCGAGATATCAGTGATATCAAATTTCTCGAGGTGTAGCCATGCCAGACTTGCTCATTCGAAATCTCCCGGAGCCTTTGCGCGGCGAAATCCGCAAAGCGGCTGCCACATCTGGCCGTAGTTTATCGGAGGAAGCCAAGCATCTGATTCGCAAAGGCCTGTCCGCGTCGCCGGAAGGGCCCGAGCATGGGAATTCAGCCTGGGACGAGATTCGCAATGCCCTTGGCGAAGCCCAACTGGCAGACGCAGAGCATGAAGATTTTCTTGCTGCTGCAGGTTTTGTCCGAAAGGCCGCCATTCGGAAAACGACTGAATTTGAATGATTGTTCTTGATACCAACATTGTTTCCGAAGCTGCTAAGCAGGCGCCCGACAAGAATGTCCAGTACTGGATGCGAATCCAGCAGTTGAATGATCTTTATCTATGTGCACCAGTCATCGCGGAGTTGTCTTTTGGCGCGCACCGCATGCTGGTGAGAACTGGCAGTGACCGTCTGTTGACAGGCTTGCGTCGTATCATTGACCGGACATTTGCCGGACGAGTTTTGCAATTTGACGGCTTGGCCGCAGAATTGGCTGGACGCCTTCAGGCTCGGCGCGAGGCCGAAGGAAGGCCCGTCGCGATTGGTGATCTGTGGATCGCGGCGATTTGTCTCAACCATGGAGCAACCCTGGCAACCCGCAACACGCGGGATTTCGCCGGGCTTGACCTGACGCTCGAAAACCCTTTTGAACACCGGCAATGATAAACACCCGACCGGGGACCTATATCCTTGCCCTTGCGCATCATCTTCATGGGAACGCCAGCCTATGCCGTGCCGACGCTTCAAGCGTTGAGCGAGGCGGGACACGAGATCGTTGCCGTCTACTCGCAGCCGCCGCGTCCGGCCGGGCGGCGGGGGCTGGAACTCAAGCCTTCCCCTGTGCACGAGGCGGCTGAACGTCTGGGGCTTTCGGTGTTCACGCCCACAAGCCTGAAAGGCGGGGATGAGCAGGCTGCGTTGCGCGCGTTCAAGGCCGATGCGGCGGTGGTGGTTGCCTACGGGTTGTTGCTGCCCCGGGCGGTGCTTGACGCACCGCGCCTGGGCGCCTGGAACGGTCATGCGTCGCTGCTGCCGCGTTGGCGTGGGGCGGCGCCGATCCAGCGCGCCATCATGGCCGGTGACGCCGAAACCGGTGTGATGATCATGAAGATGGATGCGGGCCTCGACACCGGCCCGGTGGCGCTGACCGAATCGGTCTCTATTCCCGAAACCATGAGCACGGGAGAGCTTCACGACCGGCTTGCCGAAGTGACGGCGCGCCTGATGGTCGATGCCATGGCCCGCCTCGAGCGCGGCGACCTTCCGGTCCGACCGCAGGCGGACGAGAGGGTGAGCTACGCGCCAAAGATCCTGAAGGCCGAGACCCGGGTGGATTTTTCCCGCTCCGCGGAAGAGGTGCACAATCATGCGAGGGGATTGGCGCCGTCGCCCGGCGCCTGGTTCGAACTCGCGGACGCAAGCGGACGCACCGAGCGGGTCAGGCTGCTTCAGACCGAGCTTGTTCAATCCGACGCAAGCCGGGCTGCACCCGGGACCGTGCTTGACGAAAACCTTCTGGTTGCGTGCGGAGAGGGTACGGTCCGGCTCAAACGGCTCCAGAAGGCCGGCGGCAAACCGCTTGCCGCACAGGAGTTTCTGCGTGGAACGCCAGTGGCGCCCGGAACGGTATTCTCCTGATGCCGCGCTATCGCCTCGACATCGAATATGACGGCACCGGCTACGCCGGCTGGCAGCGCCAGGATGATTATCCCTCGATTCAGCAGGCCATCGAGACCGCCATTTACGGGTTTTGCGGCGAGACCGTATCCGTTCGCGGCGCCGGACGCACCGATGCGGGCGTTCACGCGCTGAGACAGGTGGCGCATTTCGATGTTGAAAAGACATGGCCGGACGATACCGTGCGAGATGCGGTCAACGCCCATTTGCAGATGGCGCGTGAGCGGATCGTCATTCTGGCGGCGCAAGAGGTTGCGGGAGACTTTGATGCGCGCTTTTCGGCAACGCGGCGGCACTATGTTTATCGCATCATCTGCCGCCGGGCCCCGCTCGTGCTCGAGAAGAACCGCGCCCTGTGGTCGCCTCGTCAGCTTGATGTGGAAGCAATGCATGCGGCCGCGCAGCGTCTGGTCGGACGGCATGACTTCACGACATTCCGCTCGGCGCAATGCCAGGCCAAGTCACCGGTTCGCTCGCTCGACCGCCTTGACGTGCTGCGGGGCGCACAGGACGGCCTGATCGAGATCCACGCCACGGCGCGCAGTTTCCTGCACAACCAGATCCGCTCCTTTGCCGGAACCCTTCGCCTTGTCGGGGAAGGCAAATGGAACGCCGATGATGTTCAGGCTGCGCTTGAGGCCAGATCGCGCAAGGCCTGCGGGCCTGTCGCTGCGCCCGAAGGGCTGTATTTCCTGCGCGTTGACTACGGAAATCGCGACGACGCGATGTCGGCGGATGAAAAAGATGGCGTCGATGCCGATTGATCGGCGCACCTTAACCAAAAAATAACCGGAACATCGGAAAGCTGATCCCGCCGCCAGGTAGATCGATGCGTTCTTTTCCGGCCGCAAAAGGTCCGCTCAAGGCAACGGCGGCAGGATGATCCCGGATCGGGCGTACGCGTGATGCGAAACGTCCGGACGGATCGACACAACATCTCAGGGCGCCTGGGAGGGATTTGGATGCAAGAAAACGGCAACAACACTGCGCAATCCGGCTATCTGGAAATCATTTCGTTTCATCTCGGCGAGCAGGTGTTCTGCGTCAACATCATGGCGGTTCGCGAGATCCGGGGCTGGGCGCCCTCCACGACGCTGCCGCACACGCCCCCGCACGTCCTTGGCGTGATCAATCTTCGCGGCTCGGTGATTCCGGTCATCGACATGGCGATCCGTCTCGGCCTGAAGCCGATCGAACCGACCGAGCGCTCGGCGATCATCGTCACCCATATTGCCGGCAAGCTCGTGGGCCTTCTGGTCGAAAACGTCTCCGACATGATCACCGTCAACGAAGCCGATCTGCAGCCGGCTCCCGATGTTCTGCCGGCCGCCGAACGCGCCCTGACAAAGGCGATCATCCCGGTCGACAAACTGATGATCTGCTATCTCGATCTCGACGCGCTGTTTGCGGACGCTCTGGACGAGGCCGCCTGAGTCTCACTCGTCGATGACGGCATTGCGCGTGTCCAGTCCGCAGGCGTCGGGCGCGCAGTCATGCGATCAGCACGCTGGCGGAGCACATCCGACGGGGTGCGCAACCGTAGCCGCAAAAGCCGGATCTTGCGCATGCCGTTGGCGCTCAACTTGAGACCGCCGAACGCGGAACACACTGGTTTCAGCCCGAAAGCGTTGCGTAAGCCAGTTCGGAGATGGTCAGGCCGGTCATGACCATCATCACGGTGATGAAGACTGCGATGAGGTTTTCTCCGCCGGTCGCAATCCGCATGATCCGGTAGTACAGGCCGATCACCATTACGTAGCTCACCAGCGTGATGAGTGCGCTCACCCCGTCCGACAGCGGCAGAAGATAGCGCAGCGCGGCGGGGAGGAAGCCGATATAGGCCGAGAGCAGGCCGAACCAGTTGCTCACCACGACCAGACGGGTGAATTTGTCAGCCAGTCCGAAAACCTGCGCCGCGACAAAAAGCAGGATCGCCGGCAGAACCCAGGCGGCGATGTCGAAGGCTGTGGAGACGACAAAGAACCCCAGATACTCGCCACCCCCCATGGGCCGGGTTTCGGGAGCCGCACGCCACATTCCGGTCCACAGGAAGCACTGCACCGGCCAGGCCCATGCGAATGCGCCGAACGACCGCCAGAAGCCTTCGACCGAGACATCGAGAAGCTTCAGACCCTCGGGCCGTTTCAGCGTGAGGTAGAACAACCCCGCCAGCGAGCGCCCGGCCTCGAAGCGTGAGGGGATGAACCCCGTATTGGCGCTCATCGCGCCACCGCGCTTTCGAACCAGCGCTCGAGAAACAACTCGTAGATACCGGTAAGCGTTTCAAGGTCGGACACTGCAACCCGTTCGTCGACCATGTGCATGGTCTTGCCGACGAGACCGAATTCCACCACCGGGCAGTAATCCTTGATGAAGCGGGCGTCGGATGTTCCGCCGGTTGTCGAAAGCGCCGGCATGCGGCCGGTCGCCTCTTCCACGGCGGCCGAGAGAGCTTCGATAAGCGCATCGTCCCGCGTCAGGAACGAAGGTGACGCCCTTTCCGCGAAACTGACTGTAAAGCGCACCGGGCTGCGCTGGCCTTGCGACGCCGCGTCGGCGGCTGCCTGGTCGAGCCGTCTGCGCAACTCGTCCGTGAGGCTGTCCGGCGTCCACTGGTCGTTGAAACGCACATTGAACTTCGCTGTGCAGCGGGCCGGGATGACGTTGGTTGCGGGATTGCCGGTATCGACCGAGGTGATTTCCAGATTTGTGGGCGGAAACCGCTCGTTGCCGCCATCAAGCGGGGGATCGAGCAATGCGCCTGCGAGTGCCATCATGCCGGGCAGCGGATTGTCTGCCAGATGCGGATAGGCGACGTGCCCTTGCGTGCCTTCAACAGTGAGTGTGCCCGAGAGCGAGCCGCGGCGACCGATCTTGATCATGTCCCCCATCCGATCCGGATTGGTGGGTTCGCCGACCACCGCCGCATCCCATTTTTCGCCCTTGGCGGCGGCATGGGACAGGAGCTTTTCGGTTCCGTTGATCGAAGGGCCTTCCTCGTCGCCGGTTATCAGCAGCGATACGGACCCCTTGGGCGGGCCCTTCTTCTTGATCAGCCGGGCCAGCGCCGAGACAAAACAGGCAATGCCGCCCTTCATGTCGACGGCGCCGCGCCCATACATCTCGCCATCGAAGATCGCCCCCGAAAACGGATCCTGTGTCCAGGCACCCGCATCGCCGACCGGAACGACGTCTGTATGGCCCGCAAACATCAGATGCGGCCCGGAAGATCCGAGCCGCGAATAGAGGTTCTCGACATCCGGCGTGTCTTCGTCCGAAAAGGTCACCCGGTCGTTCGTGAAACCGAGTTCGGAAAGCATGCCGGAGAGCGTCGTCAGCGCACCGCCTTCCTCGGGCGTCACCGAAGGACAACGGATCAGGGCGGCAAGTGTCTGGGCGGGATCTGTGAGCGTCATGCGGTGTTTCCGGTATTGTCGATGGTCCGCCGGGATGTGCCGGGATCGATCATGGCGATCTTCTGCCAGACCTTGCGGGACAGGTTGGCAGCCAGATTCTCGATGTCATTCACCGCCTCGACCACGTCCCTATCATTGACGGATTGGGCGTGCAACGCAGCGAGTTTGCCGCTCAGTGAAAGCAGTTCGGAACAGTAGTCGAGGTAGCGCTTGAGGTCCGGTGCGCTCATCAGACGCTTGGGTGAACTCGGCGTCGGAACGAAATCGGGGGTGAAAACCACCGGATCCTTGGTCAATTGGTGCATGTCGACGACATGGATGATCGATCTGAGTTCATGCAGGCTCCTGAGCACCCGCCGCCGCTTGAAGCGTTCCTCGATACTGACAAGCGTGAACAACCCGATGCCGGTCAGGACAAGCATGTTGATGACAGCCTCGACCCCCTGGACGAAATCGAAGGCGGCGCTGCTCATCCTGTCGAAGGACAAGAAGGTGCCGACAAAAATGAAAACCAACATCCCTGAAAGGATCAGGGCCACGATCAGAATGCGAAGCCACCAGATAGGCCGCTCGAGATCGGATGCCGTTTTCTCGGTGTCACGGGCAAGGCTGACCATCTCGACCGCGATGCGGCTCAATCCGGATTCAGGAAACCGTTCGATGACGCGGGATGCAAGCGTCTCGGCGGTTGCGATGATGCGTGCGGGATCGAGTTTGCGAAACGGCATTCTTCGTCGGGTCCATCCGGTCGGTCTGTGTCCGCGGGATACAGCGAATGGGCGTCAGCCTATTTCGTTTTGAACCCGGCTGAAAAGGAAATATTCCGGCTTCTTTATAGCTTTCAGTAGCCGGGCATGTCCGGCGCCGGGCCGTGGCGGTTCGGGCCCTTGTTCGATCGCCAGAGCATGATGACCAGCAGGACAAGGAACGAGGCCGCCGGCACCACAAGGCCGATGACGAGCATGCCGGGAAGCCCGGCGTCGTGCAGCCGCTTGATCGACATGACCGCGATCGACCAGCCACCCGCAACAGCGACAAGAAGAAATCCCAGGCCGGCCAGCGCCATCGCGGAACTGTCCGGTTCCGCATTGACCGCACCTGACACAGTCACGCCGAGCGCAAGCGCCCAGAACGCGAGCGCCATTGCGTAGGACTTGCGCGACATGCGTCCCGAAACGCTGAACAGGAGCCAGCGCATTCCGGATCCGGGTCGCGCAGTCATGGCGGATCAGGCTCGGAGCAGTTCGTTGATGCCGGTCTTCGAACGGGTCTGGGCGTCGACGATCTTGACGATCACGGCGCAATAGAGATTTGGCGCGGCCGCCCCGTTGCCCATCGTCCCCGCACCTGGCATGGAGCCGGCGACGACGACCGAATAGGGCGGAACCTCGCCGTAGCTGATCTCGCCCGTCATCCGGTTGACGATCCTGGTCGACTTGCCGATATAGACGCCCATTCCAAGCACCGAGCCCTCGCGGACGATGCAGCCTTCGACCACCTCGGAGCGCGCGCCGATGAAGCAGTTGTCTTCGATGATGGTCGGGCCGGCCTGAAGCGGCTCAAGGACGCCGCCGATGCCCACTCCGCCCGAAAGGTGCACGTTCTTGCCGATCTGCGCGCAGGAGCCGACCGTGGCCCAGCCATCCACCATCGAACCCTCGTCGACATAGGCGCCGAGATTGACGAAGGACGGCATCAGAACGACGTTTCTGCCGATGAAGGAGCCGCGCCGGACGATCGAGCCGGGGACGGCGCGAAAACCGCCGCGTTCGAATTCGTTGGCGCTCCAGCCATCGAATTTCGAGGGCACCTTGTCCCACCATACCGCGTCTCCGGGTCCGCCCTTGATGATTTCCATCGGGTTCAGGCGGAACGACAGCAGGACGGCTTTCTTGAGCCACTGGTTGACCGTCCAGTTTCCGTCCTCGCCGCGCTCGGCCACGCGCGCTTCGCCGCTGTCGAGCAGATTGAGCGCTTCCTCGACCGCTTCGCGCACCTCGCCGCGAGTGGAAACGGAGATTTCATCCCGGTTGTCAAATGCGGTTTCGATAATGGAGGCAAGCGCTGCCAAATCATGCTTCATCGTGGCGATTCCTTAAGGTTCGACATCTAGTCTCTGCTGAACAAGGCGCGGGGGAACCAGATCGCCTCCGCGATGGCACTTTTCCTATGCGAGCCAGGCTCCGGGGTCAATTCCGGCGCGGCCGCAGGGGTGGAAACCGGAAACGCGACATGAATGCAGACAGAAACAACGACACCTGGGATCCGCTGGCCGACAGCAGCGAAGACAAGCGCCGCGCCGAGCGGCAGCCGCGCACGCCGCAGTCGGCTTCGCCATCCTATCGACTGGCCTATGCGGACGAGGACTTTCTGTGCCGCGACGAACTCAGGCCCGTTCGCCTGCAGCTGGAGCTTCTCAAGCCGGAGATGATTCTCGCCGAGGCGGGGATCCGTTCGACGGTGGTCATGTTCGGCGGCGCCCGCATTCCCGAACCGGGCAAGGCGCCCTGGGCTGCGAAGAACGAGACCCAGGAGAGGAATCTGACGGAGGCGTCACGCTACTACGACGAGGCGCGCAACTTTGCGCGGCTGTGTTCGACCCATTCTCAGGAGACCGGCGGACGCGAATTCGTGGTGGTGACGGGCGGCGGTCCCGGCGTGATGGAAGCCGGGAACCGCGGCGCACATGATGTCGGTGCGAAATCTATCGGCCTCAACGTCGTGCTGCCGCACGAGCAGGCGCCCAACGCCTATGTCACGCCGGAATTCAGCCTGAACTTCCACTACTTCGCCATTCGCAAGATGCACTTCCTGATGCGGGCGAAGGCCATCACCATCTTTCCCGGCGGCTTCGGAACGCTCGACGAACTCTTCGAATCGCTGACGCTCATCCAGACCCAGCGGATGGAGCATGTTCCGCTGATCCTGTTCGGCTCGGAATTCTGGCACTCGATTGTCAATTTCCAGGCGCTGGCCGATTTCGGAACGATATCGCCTGAAGATCTGGATCTGATCGAATTCGTCGACACCGCCGACGAAGCCTGGGCGATCATAGCGCGCCACTATGCGCTTGCCTGACACCATCGTTGCCGACCGAGACGCGGCAACGGGCCGGATCCATGATCCGGCCCGTTTCGCTGTTCTCTCAAAGTCTTGGGCTTGCTGAGCCCGGTTCAGTTGTTGGCCGACGCGTTGCGGTAGAAATCGGTAATGTCGATCTTGTTGTCGCCGTTGCGGTCGAAGCGCTCGAACATCCGGCCTTCCATCGCCGCAAACTCCTCGGCGCTGATCTCGCCATTGCCGTCGGTGTCCATCCGCTCGATTCGAGGTCCGCCGTGACGGCCCATGCCGCGCCCTTCACCTTTGTCGCCATGGCGCTTGCCGGCATGCCTTTCCATGTTTTCGCCGCCACGCTCCGCGCGCCGTTCTTCGCGTTGCTGCTGGCGCTCGGCGCGCATCGCCTGATGCATCTCCCTGCGTTCCGCACGATGCGCCTCGGCCATCGCCTTGATTTCGGCCTCGCTCAGCGAGCCGGACTGGTCGGTGTCGGCGCGGGTGAAAACATCGAGGCGCTGCGCTTCGAGTTCATCGCGCTCGATTGCGCCGTCCTTGTTGGCGTCGAAACGTTCGATCATGCGTTCGGCGCGTGGTCCGTGATGCTGGCCGCGGTTCTGGCCACGGTCCTGGGCGGCAAGCGCGGGCAGTGCGACGGAAGCGGCGATGATGGCGGCGAAGGCTGCAATTACGGTCTTATTCATCTCGGTTTTCCTTCAGTGAAGATATATTTTGCATCAACAATGTGAGCGCCCGCAGCCCCACGCGCCACTTAAAGACCTGTAACCTGCATTAAATCTTGGAAAGGTTAGACATCTCACCGAACCGGGGCGTGCTCAGGCCGCAGTGTTTCCTGCCAGCAATGCCTTGAGGAAAGCGGCAAGGTCGTCCGTGACATGGTGCACGTGGTCGCCATCCTTGCCCTCATGTTCCCAGACGTCGTCCAGGACCTTGTCCATGTTTCGCGGCACGATCAGCACCGTCCGCATGCCGAGTTCGTGCGGCGCCAGCAAGTTGCGCGGCAGGTCCTCGAACATCGCCGCGCGTTCGGCATGGACGCCGTGAAGGGAAAGAAACCGGTGATAGGTTTCGGGTGCGGGCTTGGGTTTGAGGTCGGCGGCGATGATGTCGAAGATCTCGTCGAAGTGATCCAGTATTCCGAGGGCCGCCGCGGTGCGCTCGGCGTGCGGCGTGTCGCCATTGGTGAAGATGAACTTGCGCCCGGGCAGCGCCTTGATCGCGGCGCCGAGTGCCGGATCGGGCTTGACCCAGGAGTAATCGATGTCGTGGACCTTCTCCAGAAAGTCGTTCGGGTCGACGTTGTGGTGCAGCATCAAGCCCTGCAATGTCGTCCCGTGTTCCCTGTAATACTTCTTCTGCACCGATCGCGCGGAATCGTGGTCGACGTCGAGAAGCTCCCGCACGAAGTGGGTCATTTTCTTGTCGATCTGGGAAAACAGATCCGTATGCCGGGGGTACAGCGTGTTGTCGAGGTCGAAGATCCACTCGGTGACATGGGCGAAATCGGGGGCGGGAGCTGTCATGAACTGTACCTGGATGAGAGAGCGCAAAAATGTCGCATGGCGGGGATTCCATGCTCTGTTGCCCGCGAATTAACACAATATTCAAGTTGACGCTAAACCGATTGGCAAGTCTTTCCAGATAGGCTTGCCCAGAGAGGGATCAAGTGTTCCGAACCCGACCTGGAGAAGCACCATGTCCTTGAGCGGCAACCGGAAATCGAAGACGGCAAGAGTGGCCATGCCGGCCGCGGGCGCCATGATTTTTACAGCCATTGCGGTGGCTGGTCTGTCCCTGAGGATTGATGGCGAGGTCTCCTTCCTGCTTACTGCACTGGCCTCGCTTTGCAGCGCGCTTGTCACCGTGCCGGTGGTTGCGCTGATTCTCGCACAGATCGAGAAATGCGAATTGGCCAATGACGATCTGGTGGCGGTGCGCCGTGAGCTTTCCATTATCCGGCAGGAAATCGAACTGGCGTCGTCGCAATCCGAATCGCTCGATCTCGTGGCGGATCGCGGTGCGGTGACCGGTGCGGTCGACGTTGCCGCCGTTCGTGTGCCGGCTCAGGTCGCCGCCTGACGACCAGCAGCTTCCGGCCGCTTCACTTTCCTGCCTGCCCCTGCTGCCTGCCCTGCTGCCTGCCCCTGCTGCCTGCGAGGTTCCGGCGGCTGAAAACTCCCTGTCACGATTGCCATATCCGGTCCAAACCGCTTAAGGGTTGATAGCGGTTCCCTGGACTGTCGCTGCGCGGCGCGGGTGCCGGCGAAGTCGTTGTCCCGGCCCCTGGCGACAACCCGTTCTGCGAGTCCCGATGGAAACCTGGATCCTCATTACCGTTTCTGCTGCATTTTTGCAGAACATCCGGTCAGTGCTTCAAAAACATCTCAAGAGTGCGATGGGAACCACCGGAGCGACCTTCGTCCGCTTTGGCTTCGGATTGCCCTTCGCCCTTGCCTTCGTTGTCTTTTTGGCCTTTGCAATGGAGTATCCGTTGCCGCGGCCTTCGCCCGCCTTTGCCGGCTGGGTGGTGGTCGCCGCGCTGGCCCAGATTACCGCGCAGGCGCTGCTCATCCAAATGTTCAGTCATCGCAATTTTGCCGTCGGCACCGCCTATTCGCGCACCGAACCGGCTCAGGCAGCCCTGTTCGGGCTGGTGTTTGTCGGCGACCGGGTGAGTTCAGCCACGCTTGCGGCCATTGCCATCAGCCTTGTCGGTGTTGTGCTGATTTCGGTCGCCCGCTCGGCGGCCGGCGCACATGCGCTTGTGCGTTCGGTCTTCTCGCGAACGGCAGCGCTGGGCCTCGCGTCAGGTGCATTCTTCGGCCTGGCGGCGGTGGGATACCGTGCCGCCTCGCTCTCCCTTGGCGGGCCCAATTTCATCATGCAGGCTGCAGTGACGCTGCTCGCTGCGATTCTCCTGCAGACCATGGTGATGCTCGTCTGGATGCGGTGGCGCGCGCCCGGCGAGATCACGCGCATTCGCGCTGCCTGGAAGGTCTCGGCACTGGTCGGGTTCGTGGGGGCCACGGCATCGTTCGGATGGTTCATGGCGATGACGCTGCAATCGGCGGCCGTCGTCAAGGCCCTGGCCCAGATCGAGATGATCTTCACCTTTGCATCGACGGTGCTGATTTTCCGCGAACATGTGAACAGGATGGAAATTGCCGGCTGCGTTCTCATTGTTGCCGGAATACTCGTGTTGTTGCTGGCCTGACCGGCGCAGCGCCATACATGATTGGGTTGTGCGGGTTCTGCTGCCGTGATTCCCGTGTATTCTTGGCTCCATGAACGGACACCTCATGCCTGAACGGCGAATGCCCCCTATCCGGCCCTATGCCCGAAGACTTCGCATCCGCCTTGGAATGGTGCTGCTTGCCGGCTCGCTCGCGGCCTGCGCCAGCCCGCCCGAGGGCGTTCTCACTCCGGTTGCCCAGAGCGCGCCCGACGCGACCGCGGTCTCGATCATGGTGGCAACCACGCGCGCGCCGTCCGAGAACCCGGGTCTTCTCTATTCCGGAGAGCGCGGCACCACGATCGATTTCAATGAGCTGGTGGTGTCGATTCCACCCGAGGACAATCGCAAGGTCGGCGAGGTGCAGTGGCCCAGAAAGCTTCCGCCCAATCCCTCGCGTGAGTTCGCCACTCTCTCGGCGAGCCAGTTCACCACGGTCAACGAGGTCGAGGAATGGTATCGGCAGAACCGGTCACCGAGCGGCCGGCTGCTGATTTTCGTGCACGGGTTCAACACGCGCTATGAAAGCGCGGTGTACCGCTTTGCCCAGATAGCCCACGACAGCAACACCGATGCGACGCCGGTGATGTTCACATGGCCGTCGCGCGGTTCCGTGTTCGACTACGGCTATGACAAGGAAAGCACCAATTACTCGCGGTCCGCGCTGGAGGCGCTTCTGGCCGGCGCCGCCGATGCGTCGGAAGTCAAGGACATCACGATTCTGGCGCACTCCATGGGCACCTGGCTGACCATGGAATCGCTGCGTCAGATGGCGATCCGGAATGACGGCATTCCCGACAAGATCGGCAATGTCATCCTTGCGTCCCCGGATCTCGATGTCGATGTGTTCCGTCAGCAACTGGCGGACATGGGGCCGAAGCGGCCGCAATTCACAGTGTTTGTCTCAAAGGACGACCGTGCGCTTACTCTTTCGCGCCGGATATCCGGCAATGTCGACCGTCTCGGTCAGATCGACATCTCCGATCCGATCTACCGCGAAGAGTTCGAGCGCGGCGGGATCACGATCCTCGATCTCTCCGCTCTGCAGGTTGGAGACCGCCTGAACCATTCGAAGTTTGCCGAAAGTCCGGAGGTGGTGAAGCTTCTTGGACAGCGTCTGATCGACGGTCAGGCCGTCACCGATCAGGATCTCGGGCTCGGCACAGAACTGGGCGCCACCGCATTGTCGGTCTCCAACACGGTGGGATCTGCCGCGGGGATGGCAATCTCTGCGCCGATCGCAATTGTCGATCCGAAGGCGCGCGATACGTTCGATGCCCAATCCCGGCGGTTCGGCAGGGGTCTTGGCGAGACGATTGACGGTGTTGCGACCGGCTTGACCCTGGGGCTGTCGGACGGGCAGTCCAATCAGCGGATGTGCGGACCCGACAGCGCAAATTGCAGATAGGCCCCGCGCACGGTCGGGCCGGTCGTCCGGTTACGGTATGAGCAGGGTTCCCGCGCCGTGCGAGGTGAACAGTTCCAGAAGAACTGCATGCGGGGTCTTGCCGTTGACGATCACCACGCCCTTGACGCCGCGGTCGATGGCTTCGATGCAGGTTTCAACCTTGGGAATCATGCCGCCGGAAATCGTCCCGTCGGCAATCAGCGCACGCGCCTGCCTGACGGTCAGTTCGTCGATCAGCTTTCCGTTCTTGTCAAGAACACCGGGGACGTCGGTCAGGAAGAGGAGCCGCGAGGCCTCCACCGCACCGGCAATGGCGCCGGCAAAGGTATCGGCATTTATGTTGTAGGTATGGCCGTCGCGCCCCGGCGCCACCGGCGCCAGAACCGGGATCATCTCGGACTTCGCCAGAAGATCGAGCAGTGTCCGGTCCACCTCCACGGGCTCTCCCACAAAGCCGAGATCGAGAACCCGTTCGATATTGGAGTCCGGATCTGTCATCGTCTTGTGGGCCTTTTCGGCATAGACCATGTTACCGTCCTTGCCGCACAGCCCGATGGCCCATTCGCCCTCCGCGTTGATCAGTGCAACGATCTCCTTGTTGATCGATCCCGCCAGCACCATTTCGACGATCTCGACGGTTTTCTCGTCGGTGACGCGAAGCCCGCCCTCGAATTTCGATTCTATGCCCATCTTGGCCAGCATTGCCGCGATCTGCGGACCGCCGCCATGCACCACGATCGGATTGACGCCGGATTGCTTGAGCAACGCGATGTCCTGCGCGAACGCCTTTCCAAGGCTCGCGTCGCCCATGGCGTGGCCACCATATTTGACCACGACGGTCTTGTTCTCATAGCGCTGCATGAAAGGCAGTGCCTCGGCAAGGAGCCTGGCCTGCGTGGCAGCGGATTCGCTGGTCGTCTCTGACATCGGCGTGCCGTCCTTTTGCGGATGAGCGCCGCTGCAACCGGTTTCGGTTTGCCTGGGCGGCTCGCCCGTGATGTGTAATCCCGGGCGCTGTTTAGCCGCAAACACGGGGTTCTTCAATCTGGACAGCGGCAAGGCGGACATTTTCCGCGATGCGTTGGTCATTGACCCGTTGGCCGGGGCTATCGCCGGAGCGCAAAATCACTATGGTCATGGGCCTGAGGTTGGAGTGGTTGCAGACGTTATGAGTGAACAAACCCTGCAAGGGCTGATCGGAAAGACCGCGCTGGGAGACCGCGCGGCGTTTGCGTCCCTTTATGATGAAACCAGCGCGAAACTTTTCGGCGTCTGTCTCCGTATTCTCAAGGACAGGGCACAGGCAGAGGACGCGATGCAGGAAGTCTATGTCCGGATCTGGCGACGGGCGGGCAGCTTTCGTGCAGGTCAGGCTTCTGCCATGGCCTGGCTTGTGACCATTGCCCGCAACCAGTCCATCGACATGATCCGGTCGAAGCAACCCGCATCGATCGAATTCGATGACGCGCCCGAAATTGCCGACGAGGCGCCGGATCCGGAAGCTCAGGCGGCGCTGAGTGCCGAAGGGCGACGGATCGACGCCTGTCTGAAGGAATTGGACGCCGACCGGGCGGCCGCTGTTGTCGGAGCCTATGTCGAGGGCTCAAGCTATCAGGAGCTGGCGGACCGGAACGGTGTGCCGCTCAACACAATGCGAACCTGGCTGCGACGCAGCCTGATAAAACTGAGAGAGTGTCTGAACCGATGAGTGCCGGCGCACACAGCAATGACGACAACGCCCTTGCAGGCGAATATGTGCTTGGTGTCCTGCCCGCCGACATGCGTCGCCAGGTCGAGCAGCGCATTGCGGTCGACCCCGATTTCGCAGCCCTGGTCGGCTCGTGGCAATCCGATCTTTCCGCCCTGGATGAAGCCTACACGCCCGAAACGCCGCCGCGTGGCGTCAAGGCCCGCATCGAGGCGCAATTGTTTGCCGGCGCTCCTGGCGCTGCCCAGCCTGCGGGCGGGCTGTGGGCCTCGCTTGCTTTCTGGCGCGGGCTGACCGCCGCCGCAATCGCCACATCCCTCGGGCTCGCGGCCTTTACCTTCGTCGTCAGTGAACGTCCGTCGGATCCTGCGGCTGCGCCCGCTCTGGTCGCCGAGCTCGGCGCGCCGGGCAGTTCGGTTGGCCTGGTTGCCGCGCTCGATCCTGCAAGCGGCGCGTTGCAGGTCACGCCCGCGGCCTTTTCCCCCGAGGATGCCCGGGCGCTTGAGCTGTGGCTGGTTCCCGGAGAAGGCGCTCCCGTGTCGCTCGGCCTTGTTCCCGGCGATGGCGGCCAACTGGTGCTCGACGAGAGCATCCGCAACCGACTTTCAGCCGGCGCCCTGCTTGCGGTGAGTGTTGAGCCCGAGGGTGGTTCCCCTACCGGTGCCCCCACAGGCCCCGTTGTCCTGTCTGGTGCGCTGGCCGAAAATTAAAGTTTGCCGAAGTGAAACTTGTTCGGCGAAACCTCCGTCTTTCCTCTTGTAACCGCCAAACACAAAAAAACGGCGGGTGATCGCGGTCCCGGATGCTCCGGGGCCGGAAACACCAGACAAGAGGTTGTCAGAACATGAAAACCACACTTCGCTCCATTGCTGCCACCGCAATTCTTCTTTCGGGCGTGAGCCTGGCCCACGCAGAAAACCCGATGGTCGGCGGCGCCGCCATGTATGCCGACAAGAACATCGTCGAAAATGCCGTCAACTCGGCCGATCACACCACGCTTGTGGCTGCCGTGAAGGCCGCAGGTCTCGTCGACACGCTGATGGGTGAGGGCCCGTTTACCGTCTTCGCACCGGTCAACGATGCCTTTGCAGCACTCCCCGACGGCACCGTCGACACCCTTCTGAAGCCTGAAAACAAGGATCAGTTGACCAAGGTGCTCACCTGCCACGTCGTTGCCGCCGACGCGATGTCCATGGCCATCATGAAAATGGTCGACGATGATGGCGGCAGCCATCCGGTCGAAACCGTGGGCGGCTGCACGCTCAATGTCACCTACCAGGGCGACAAGATCATGATCGAGGATGAAACCGGCGGCGTGGCCAATGTCACCATCGCCGATGTCGATCAGTCCAATGGCGTCATCCACGTCATCGACAAGGTGCTCCTGCCCCAGGGCTGAGCCCGATCCGACCGGGTCCCGGCGCGCCACGACTCCCCTTGTGCACTGAAGGCGCGCCGTTTGGACAGCCTCCCGCCCGCTCCCCTGCAAGCGACAGGGCGGGAGGCATTTCACGGTCAAGTGAGAACACGTGCTTGGAAAACGCCGACGGTATGAACTAGCTAAAGACCATGATGAGGAGAATGACCATGAAAACCAACACGGAAATGGGCCGTCGTGCCCTTTTGACCGCAGGTGTTGCCGGACTGGCGCTTTCGATCTTCTCGCGCGGAACACCGGCCAACGCATCCGAGGGCGACTTTGAAGTGTCCCTCAGCGAGGAAGAGTGGCGTGCCCGGCTGACGCCGAAGCAGTTTTCGATCCTGCGCGAGGAGGACACCGAACGACCCGGCACGAGCGCGCTCAACAACGAGAAACGCGAGGGCATGTACCATTGTGCAGGCTGTGATCTGCCGGTTTATTCGTCGGAAACCAAATACGACAGCGGCACCGGCTGGCCGAGCTTCTGGAAGGCCGAAGACAACGCCGTGCGCACCAAGGACGACTGGTCCTTGTTCGGTGTTCGCACCGAGGTGCATTGCCGGCGCTGTGGCGGGCACTTCGGCCACATTTTCGATGATGGTCCGCCGCCCACAGGCAAGCGCCATTGCATCAACGGCTTCGCACTGACCTTCAAGCCGGCCTCCGGCAAGAACAGCTGACAAGCATCGGCCCGTGATTGAGGCCCGAGGGTCGGCCGGAAGTGTTCCAGCAAAATTCGGACCGGTCTTTGTGTCCGGATTTGCCCTACAGGGTTACGGCGAGCGCAATTGCGACCCGGAGGTCGTCCAGTCCCTCGGCTTTCTCCGAGGAAGTGGCAATCACCTCCGGATAGGCTGCAGGCCGTCGTTTCAGCTTGTCGAGCGTCTCGCCCATAAGCCTTGGGACACCGGCCGCCTTGATCTTGTCGGTCTTGGTCAGAACGATCTGGTAGGACATTGCCGCCTTGTCGAGCAGGTCCATCACCTCCTCGTCGTTCTTTTTGATGCCGTGGCGCGAATCGATCAGCAGGTAGACCCTCTTGAGGGTCGAACGGCCGCGCATGTAGTCGAACACCAGCTTGGTCCACTGATCGACCTGCTCCTTGGGCGCCTTGGCGTAGCCGTAGCCCGGCATGTCGACAAGCGCCATCGGCGGAAGATCGTCTTCCGCGCCCGAATATCCACCCGGCACGAAATAGTTGAGTTCCTGGGTCCGCCCCGGCGTGTTCGAGGTGCGCGCCAGGCCCTTTGCGCCGACAAGCGCGTTGATCAGCGACGACTTTCCGACATTCGAACGTCCGGCGAAGGCGATCTCCGGCGGGCCTTCCGGCGGCAGGAACTTGAGCGACGGCACGCCGCGGATGAAAACCCATGGCCGGGCGAACAGCGAGGCGGAAAGCTCACGGGCCGCCTGCATGGCCGGGTCGGCGGACAGTTTGGTCATCGCTCCGGCCTCCGCGCCCGCCCTATGTCTGTTTGTCTTTGCGCTTGAACATGGCCGCGAGATTGTCCCACAGTTCGATCTTGGCGCCCTGACGCTTCATGATGAAGCCCTGCTGGATGATCGACAATGTGTTGTTCCATGCCCAGTAGATCACCAGACCGGCCGGGAAGGTGGCGAGCATGAAGGTGAACACCACCGGCATCCAGGTGAAGATCATTGCCTGGGTAGGGTCCGGAGGCGTCGGGTTCATGCGCATCTGCAGGAACATGGTGATGCCCATGATCAGTGGCCAGATCCCGATCAACAGGAACGCCGGGACATCGTAGGGCAGCAACCCGAACAGGTTGAAAAGCGATGTCGGATCCGGCGCGGACAGATCCTGGATCCATCCGAAGAAGGGTGCATGGCGCATCTCGATGGTGACATAGAGCACCTTGTAAAGTGCGAAGAACACCGGAATCTGGAGCAGGACCGGCCAGCAGCCCGCCACCGGATTGATCTTTTCCTTCTTGTACAGTTCCATCATGCCCTGCTGCAGCGCCATCCGGTCGTCGCCATGCTTGGCCTTGAGTTCCTCAAGCTTCGGCTGAACCTTCTTCATGTTGGCCATCGACACATAGGACTTGTTGGCAAGCGGGAAGAAGATCAGTTTCACCACAACCGTGGTGGCGAGAATGGCCACGCCGAAATTGCCGAACAGCCGGAACAGGTAGTCGATCAGCCAGAACATCGGCTTGGTGATGAAATAGAACCAGCCCCAGTCGATCATCAGGTCGAAATTGAGGATGTTGAACTGGTCCTGATAGCCGTCAATGACGGGAACTTCCTTCGCGCCGGCGAACACCAGCGTCGTGGTGGTGGCGCTGCTTCCCGAGGTGATGGCCTGGGCATCGGTCTTGAAGTCGGCCTGATAGCGCGTCCGACCGTCGGTGAAATAGGCAAAGCGGGTGTCGAAGCCCGCACCCTGCGGCGGCACCAGCGCGGCCGCCCAGTATTTGTCGGTGATTCCCATCCAGCCCGCGGTCGCCTTGGGTTGCGGGATGATCGGCGTTTCCTCGACGTCGGAATAGTCGATTTCCCTCAGGCCGTCTTCGCCGATCACGCCGATCAGACCTTCATGAAGAACATAGATTCCTTCGGTGTCGGGACGGTAGAACCGGGTCACGCGGCCGTATCCCGCCACCGAAGCTGTTTGCTCGGAGGAATTGGCGATCGTGTCCTCGAACTCGAACAGGTAGTGTTCGTCCACCGAGATTGTTCGTGTGAAGACGAGGCCCGCACCGTTGTCATAGGTCAGGGTGACTGGCGAGTTCGGCGTGAGTTGCTGCCCCGGATCTGCGCTCCAGACGGTATCGGGACCTGGCGCCGGACCGGACTGTGCATCGGCAATGAAGCCGACCTCGGCGAAGTAGCCATTGTCCTGCTGGGCAGGGCTGAACAGCTGGATCCGCGGGCTCTCGGGATCGACGTCGACATGGTAATCCTTCAGCAGCAGATCGTCGATCCGCGCGCCGGTCAGGTTGATCGATCCGCTGAGCGAGGGCGTTTCGATGACAATGCGTTCGGACTGGGCAAGGGCATCTTCGAGCGACAGGCCCGCCTGGGGCGCCACCACTCCCGGAAGGGCTGTTTCACCGCCCGGGGCGGAGCCGTCGACCGTGCCCGGCGTCACGGTATCCGTACCGGTCGCATTCGGCTGCGTTGCTGCCTGCTGCTCCCGCAGCATTTCAGCCGCTTCGCGTTCGCGCTCGATTTTCGGGGATACGTAGAGAAATTGCCAGGCAATCAGGACAAGCACCGACAAGAGAATTGCGACGAAATAGTTGCGGTTGTTTTCCATCACTCATTCCTGATGGCCGGCAATCGGGTGCCCGGCTTTCTGGTGTTGCCTTGCGTTTTCGGCCCTGCGGCTGAGCGCTGGCCCGGACGCGGCGGTCTTGTGCTGTCGTGAACCCTCTCGCGCAAGGCTTGAACCAGCCTGTCGAAGGGTGCTGCCAGCGTATCGCGCCGCGCGACAATCACATAGTCATGTCCGGGCTTGAATGGAACCCCTGCCAAATGACGCACGGCTTCCCGGAGCCGGCGGCGCATCCGGTTCCGTTCCACCGCGTTGCCCTGTTTGCGGGTAACGGTGTAGCCGATCCGGGGCGCTTCCGCGGTCATGCCGCGATCAAGTGTCTCGAGCAGGAAATAGGGACCGCGCAGCCGGTTGCCCTTCTGCACTGCGAGGAAATCCGGCCGGTTTATAAGCCGCCCGGGTTTCTTGATGGCAGGGTCGTCTTGTGCCACGCGACAGACTTTCTTCGCGGGCCGTCGTCAGCGCTCAGGCCGACAGACGACTGCGCCCGCGGGCGCGGCGAGCCTGGATGACCTTGCGGCCGCCCTTGGTGGCCATGCGTGCACGAAAGCCGTGACGCCGCTTGCGAACAAGCTTGGAGGGTTGGTAAGTACGCTTTGGCATTTATTTTGATACCGCGGTGTGCGGCCCTTCTTGGTACGTAGGCGTTTGGGTGTTGGGTCCGCAAAATAACGAGCCCGGAAACCGGATGGCGTCCGCGGACGGGGGTGTATAGGCGCGATCTGCCGCAAAAGTCAATGAGCGGCCTTTCCGGTGCTCAAGAGCGCCGCATCCCGCCTCCGGGTCACTTCCGTTCACAAGCCAGTGACACTGAGCTCTATTTGCTTGCTCTCCAAGCGCTGCCGCGCCAAGTGTTCGCGAGGTCGAGCTCCAGCGCCTTGCCCAGACTCTCATGAGACTTCCATGGGGGAGCGGTGCAGGGCACAGGTCCCGGCCCGTGCCGGAGCGCAATCTCGCAATGCGACTCCTGCTCGGTCAGGGCGTCGCATTGAGAAAGGATTTCCATCGCCATGCAATCAGATCGCCGCCTGTTCGTTTTCGGTCTCGCCAGCCTCGGCGCTGTCTCCGCCCTTGCGCCCATTCCCGGATTGGCCGCGCTCGCCGGCTTCCGGCCCCGTGGCCAGGGCAGCGTCGATCATTCGGCCTATGATTCCCTGTTGCGCGCCCATGTCAAACCCGATGCGCAGGGCTATAACCGTGTCGACTACCGCGGGGTCAAGGCGCAGATCGCTGCGCTCAGGGCCTACATCGTGGACCTTCAGTCGGTCGATCCGGTGGCCCTGTCGGCTGACGAGGCCCACGCCTACTGGATCAATCTGTACAATGCCCGGACCCTCGAAGTTGTCGCCGACGCCTATCCGGTCAAGTCGATCAAGTCGATCAATCTTGGCGGTTCGTTTCTGTTCGGCTCCGGTCCGTGGAAGGCGAAGCTGATGCGTGTCAACGGCGTCGAGCTTTCGCTGGATGATGTCGAGCACGAGATCGTCCGCGCGCTGTTCAACGATCCGATGTCCCATTACGGACTCAACTGCGCTTCATACTCCTGTCCGAACCTTGCCACCCGCGCCTATACCGGCGCGAACATCAATGCGCTTTTGCGCCAGACCGGGATTGACTACGTCAATCACCCGCGCGGCGTCAGTGTGAACAACAATCGGATCACGGCTTCGAAAATCTATTCATGGTATGCCGGAGATTTCGGCGGCAGGGGAAATCTCAAGGCCCACTGGACCGCTCTTGCCGCGCCACAGAAGGCAGCGCTGATCAGGGATGCGCGGATTTCGGGCTACGAATATGACTGGAGCATCAACGCGCTTTGAGGTCATCGGACCCCGGCCGGCTTTCGCTTCACGCCGATGTGAGCGAACGGGTGATTGAGGTCACGCGGGTTTGGGATGCCGCGAGGGATTGTCATTGGCGCCTTAAAGCGCAAGCCTGTAGGCAGGTTTCAATAACACAGCACCCGGTTTGAGGGTCGCTGACGGGTTGAAACCGGAGCAAGATCATGACCACGCACTCCTCCTCCAGCCGGATGGACCACGCAATGACGGGCGATCACCAGATGCATCAGGGCACGGCCAGACCGGCGTGGAAGAAGTTCGCCCCGATTGCCATCGTCGCCTTGGGCCTTGGTGCAGGTTACGCGGCCGGCCTGCAGGACTATCTGTCGCTTTCAGCCCTTTCGGAACAGCGCGACACACTCAAGTCCTTCGTGGCCGATCATCGTATCGGTTCCGCTCTGGGGTTTGTCGTGCTCTATGCGCTCGCCGTCGCGTTCTCCTTTCCCGCGGCGTCAATCCTGACGATCTTCTCGGGATTTCTGTTCGGTTGGCTGCTTGGCGGCGCGCTCACCGCCATTGCGGCGACGCTCGGCGCCACGGCAATCTTTCTCGCTGCGAAATCCGCGTTCGGCGATGTCTTGCGCAAACGCGCCGGACCGTTTGCGGCAAAGCTTGCAGATGGCTTCGCCAGGGATGCCTTCGGATACCTCTTCGTCCTCCGGCTGGCGCCGGTGTTCCCGTTCTTCATCATGAACATCGCGCCCGCATTCTTCGACATCAGACTCAGGACGTATGTGTCGGCGACATTCCTGGGGATCCTGCCCGGTACCTTCGCCTATGCCTGGCTCGGGCAGGGCCTCGACAGCGTTATTGTTTCGGCAGCCGAAGCGGGCCGGGAAGTCTCGATCGCCGATCTGGTCACGCCGCAGATCACCATCGCCTTTGCGGGACTTGCAATTGTCGCCGCAATCCCCACCATCATCCGCAAGCTCAGGGTCCGCAAGAACGGAGCCTGACGGCTTCCGGGGGCGGCGGCGCCAGCCCGGTCCGGAGTCGGAGACCATATTCAGAGGTAACAAGTTCATGACCACCCGACTCACACCCGACATTTGCGTCATCGGCGCCGGTTCCGGCGGCCTGTCCGTAGCGGCTGCCGCCGCTGCATTCGGCGTCGAGGTGGTGCTGATCGAAAAAGGCCGGATGGGCGGCGACTGCCTGAACTATGGCTGCGTGCCCTCCAAGGCCATGATCGCCGCGGGCAAGCATGCCCACGCCATTTCCGAGGCGCCGCGATACGGCGTCACGGCCGGAGAGGCCAAGGTGAATTTCGGCAAGGTTCACGAACACGTTCATTCGGTGATCGCATCGATCGCGCCGAATGATTCGGTCGAGCGGTTCCGCGCCATGGGTGTCACCGTCATCGAGGCGGAAGCGCGCTTCACCGGAAAGACCACGGTAATGGCGGGAGACACCGAAATCCGGGCCCGGCGCTTCGTGGTCGCCACCGGCTCGTCGCCATTCGTGCCGCCGATTCCCGGTCTGGAGGACGTTGACTACCTTACCAACGAGACGCTGTTCGAGCGCACCCGTGCGCCGAAACATCTGCTGATCATCGGCGGTGGCCCCATCGGCATGGAGATGGCGCAGGCCCATCGCCGGCTCGGCGCCGACGTCACGGTGATCGAGGGGGCGAAGGCGCTCGGCAAGGACGACCCGGAGCTTGCGGCCATCGTGCTCGACAACATCCGCGCCGAGGGCGTGACGGTTCTGGAGGGCTCGAAGGTCACTTCGGTCGAAAAACGCGGCAAGACCGGGGTTCGGGTCCATTACGAGAGCGAAAACGGCGAAGGCCGGGTGGATGGTTCCGACGTGCTCGTGGCCGTGGGCCGCCTTGCCAATGTCGAGGGGCTGGGGCTGGATGAGGCCGGCATCAAGCATGACCGGCGGGGCATCAAGGTCGGTGCGAACCTGCGCACCTCCAATTCGAAGGTTTACGCCATAGGCGATGTCGCCGGCGGACTGCAGTTCACCCATGTCGCGGGTTACCATGCCGGTCTCGTGGTTCAGCAGATCCTGTTCCGCGCCCCCGCGAAGGAGAACCGCGGCATCATTCCCTGGGCGACCTTCACAGACCCCGAACTCGCCCATGTCGGCCTGACCGAGGAGCAGGCGGCCGCGCGTCACGGTGGCAAGATCCAGGTCCTGCGCTGGCCCTATGCCGAGAACGACCGCGCGCAGGCCGAGCGCAGGACGCAAGGCCTGATCAAGATGGTGGTCGACCGCAAGGCGAAGATCCTCGGCGTCTCGATTGCCGGCGCCGGAGCGGGCGAGATGATCAACATGTGGGCCCTGGCGGTGACCAACGGCCTCAAACTCGGCGATGTGCGCGGCTATGTGCCGCCCTATCCCACCATGGCCGAGATTGGAAAACGGGCGGCGATCACCTATTATTCGCCGATAACGCGCAAGCCGATCGTTCGATGGATCATTGGGTTCCTCAGGCGCTTCGGCTGAGGGCGTGTCGAGAGGGCAGACAATGGCCGAAAACGGCTCGGATGATCAGATCGCTGAGGGGCAGCCCGGCAACGGGACGGAGCTCCGGTCCGGCGCGTCCAGCCTTTCCTCCAAGCTGCTGTGGCTGACGATCCTCTTCGTGATGATTGCCGAGGTGCTGATCTTCGTGCCCTCCGTCGCCAACACCCGGGTGCGCTGGCTCGAGGACCGTCTCAATACCGCAGCCGCGGCGGCGGTGGTGATCGAGGGGCTGAACGAGATGGAGCTCCCGCAGGTCATCCAGAACGACACGCTGATGGCGACGGGCACCAAGGCGATAGCGCTGAGCAAGGACGGCATGTCCCGGATGATCGCCACCGCGGACAATCTGCCGATGGTCACCCATCAGTATGATCTTTCCGCCGTCACGCCGGTCCAGGCGATCGTCGATGCGTTCGACACGATCCTGTTCGGAGGAGACCGCGTGATCCGGGTCTATGGGCCGGTCGGCGGCAGCACCGACATGAGCATCGACCTTGTGCTTGAGGACGGGCCGCTGCGCCATGCCATGCTGATCTACGGGCGCAACGTCTTCTTCCTGTCGGTTCTGATCTCGGTGATCACCGCGGGCCTGGTGTTCTTCGCCATCGACCGCATCATGATCCGCCCGGTCCGGCGGATGACGGACAACATGCAGGCGTTCTCGGAAGACCCGGAGAACCCCAACCGGATCATCAAGCCGCGGCCGGTGGGTGATGAGCTGGGCCTGGCCGAAGGCCATCTCGCCGACATGCAGGGACGGCTGCAGCAGACGTTGAAGGAACAGCGCCACCTCGCCGATCTCGGGCTTGCGGTGTCGAAGATCAACCACGACATGCGCAACATCCTGACCTCCGCGCAACTCATGTCCGACCGGCTGTCCATGGTCGACGACCCGCTTGTCAAGCGGTTCGCGCCAAAGCTCCTGCGCACCATCGATCGCGCGGTGGGCTACTCGAGCGAAGTGCTCGCCTATGGCAAGGCGCGCGAGGCGATTCCCCGGCGCCGTTTCATCAGTCTGATGACGCTCGCCGAGGAGGTGCGCGATATCGTGGCCGAGGAATCCGATCCCGCCATCGGTTTCGTGCTCGATGTGAGCCCCGACCTCGAAGTCGAGGCCGACAGCGAGCAGATGTTCCGGGTGATCTACAATCTGGCCCGCAATGCCGCACAGGCCTTATCGCAGGATCCCAATGAGGACGCGGCACTGGTGCGGCGCATCACCCTGCAGGCGCAACGTTCCGGTTCGGTGGTGCAGGTAAGGGTGATCGACACGGGACCGGGCCTGCCTGTCAAGGCGCGCGAGAACCTTTTCAAGCCTTTCCGCGGATCTGCACGCTCGGGCGGCACGGGCCTGGGCCTCGCCATCGCCCGGGAGCTGGTGCTGGCGCATGGCGGGTCCATCATGCTCGACGAGGAGGTGACGCAGGGCACTGCGTTCCTGATCGAATTGCCCGATCAGCCGCTGCCGATCGACAATTACCGCGCCCGCGCCTGAAACGGACCCGCGTACTTTCAGGCGCGCTCTTTTTTCGCCAAACCCGCTTGCAATCCCCCGCCGTCCGTTTTAGGAGAACGCCTCGCAAGCAAATGCCGCTTGCACGGCGCGCGCCCGTAGCTCAGCTGGATAGAGCACCAGACTACGAATCTGGGGGTCAGAGGTTCGAATCCTTTCGGGCGCGCCATTTCATCCCGGTCCATTCTTGTCACATGGTTTACATTTGATACCGGAGAGATGGTTTACACTGCTTCCGGAGCGAATGGGTTTTCGGCTGGTTCGACGCGGTCCTCCTTGTTGTCGAAGAAGCCCAGATCATAGTCGAGGAATGATACGA